>CANCJJ010000007.1 GCA_947378305.1 Phenylobacterium aquaticum
AAAATGGTCGGAGTGGCAGGATTTGAACCTGCGACCCCCGCGTCCCGAACGCGGTGCTCTACCAGACTGAGCCACACTCCGACTATCCGCGCCTCGGCTCGGAAGCGCGCTTATAGAGGATGCGCTTCTTGCCCGCAAGCGACCGACGAGACGTTGCATCTGTGCCGTCCTTGCGCTATCCCGACGCCCTTGCGCGGAGCTTGCTCCGTCGCAGTTCCTGCTGGGGAATGGTGTAATGGTAACACAGCGGTTTTTGGTACCGTCGTTCTAGGTTCGAGTCCTAGTTCCCCAGCCACTTCTTTTTCCTGTGATATCAAAGCACAAACATGGCCAGTCCTGCCAGGGCCATGACGGCCGTAGCGGCCCAGCCCACGATTTTGAGCCCCCTTGGCGCGACAAAGGCCCCCAACTGTCGGCGACTCGACACCACGATCATGGTGGCAATCATCAGTGGGACGGCGATCAGTCCGTTCAGGACAGCGCTCCAGAACAAAGCCTTGATGGGGTCAATCGGCAGGAACAGCATGAGCAGCCCCAGTCCAAAGGCCAGGGCAATGACGCCATAGAAGGCCTTGGCCTGGGCGGGCTTTTTCTCAAGGCCCACCGGCCAGCCGCGCAGCTCGCCTATGGCATAGGCGGCTGACCCCGCGAGCACGGGCAGGGCCAGCAGACCCGTGCCGATGATCCCCAGGCTGAAGAGCAGGAAGGCGAACTCGCCTGCAATCGGCCGCAGGGCCTGGGCCGCCTCGGCAGAGGTGGTGATGTTGGTAATCCCGGACTTATGCAGGGTGACCGCCGTCGTCAGGATAATGAAAAAGGCAATCAGGTTTGAAAAGGCCATGCCGACATAGGTATCGAGGCTGAGGCGGCTGAGTTCGCGGGGGGCATTTTCCGGATGGGCGAGCAGGGAGCCTGCCCCCTCCAGCTCTTCGTCCTCGACCTCCTCGGCGCTCTGCCAAAAGAACAGGTAGGGGCTGATGGTCGTGCCGAAGACAGCGACCACCGTGGTGAAGGCACCCTGGCTCCAGGTCACACTTGGCCAGACCGTACCGCGCAGGACGTCCGCCCAGTTGATCTGGACGGTAAACAGAACGCCGACATAGGCAAACAGGGCCAGGGTCAGCCACTTCAGGACGTGCACATAGCGGTGGTAGGGCGTGAAGACCTGCAGGAGGAGGGAGGCTATGGCAAAGGCTAGGGCGAACAAGGTTCCGCTACCGCCGGTCACCAGTCTGGCTGCAGCGCCCATTGCGGCGATGTCTGCCCCGATATTGACGGTGTTTGCGACGAACAGCAGCAGCACAATCATATGGACCAGCCAGCGCGGCAGGATGCCGGCCATATTGGCGGCCAGTCCCTTTCCGGTCACCCGGCCAATCCGGGCACAGATGGCCTGAATGGCGGCCATGAGGGGAAAGGTCAGGACCACGGTCCAGAGCATGTTGACGCCAAACCGAGCGCCCGCCTGGGAATAGGTCGCGATCCCGCTAGGATCGTCATCCGCCGCCCCGGTGATCAGTCCCGGCCCCAATCGCTTGAACCAGGAAGGACGAGGGGGCGCAGGCTTCATGTCGTCATCTCGCGGGCCTAGATGGGAACAATGTCGAAGGCGATGCTCATGCGCGGCTCATCCGTGTGGAAGGGGACGGTGCCGTGCCACATATAGGACGGAAACAGGGCCAGACGACCCGGCTGGGGGCGAACATGGTGGTCGGGAGCCAGTGGCGGATCGGTGCGGAAGGGCGGCTGGCCAAACCGGAGCCAGCCCTGCCGGTCTGGGTGATCCAGCGCCGTTGTGGGTGTCTCCACATAGAAGGCTGAGGAAATCCAGCCTTCGGGATGAAAGTGGTCCTGATGGAAGCCGCCGGGGCGCAGGCGAACGGACCAGGCCCCCTGGATGCGATAGTCGCCAGTATTCCGCCGCCTGTGGGCATCAGGCCCCTTGCCGAGCCGGGCCATGTGCGCGCGGACCGGGGCATCTATGGCCTTGAAGAAGGCCTGCAGGACGGGATCGCTTGAGCCGGTGAGGTTCTGCAAGGTCTGGGCACCGCCCCGAACCGACTGGTTATAGGGATGCTGCTGATAGGTGTGCAGCCGACGCAGGGTTTCGGCCAGGTCGGCGAGATAGGCCTCCAGGCTTGGCCAGTTGGCGGGCGTTTCGATGTCGTGGGTGCTGACCATGTGGTCATAGTCGCACAGGGTGGCGTAGAGAGGGTCCTGGACGGCCCGGGCGGCCGTCGCCGCCCATCCGAGCAGGGACTGGTCAGTCGGGGCCTCCTTGAGCCCCTGAAGCGCCTTTTCGAGGGCGAGGTCGGGCTGGCCCTTGGCCAGGTGGATGATGGCCATCTGGGTCAGGATATTGGCGGCCTTCGGGGC
This sequence comes from Phenylobacterium aquaticum, assembly GCA_947378305.1. Lineage (GTDB taxonomy): Bacteria > Pseudomonadota > Alphaproteobacteria > Caulobacterales > Caulobacteraceae > Phenylobacterium > Phenylobacterium aquaticum_B. Next base: position 2,377 of record CANCJJ010000007.1, read on the forward strand.
CAGGACCTCGGCGGACCGGGCCAGAGCCTCGGCCTCGGCGAGACGTCCCCGGGTCAGGGCAGACTGGGCCGCAGCCAGCACGACCGGAATGTCGCGTGGAAGTTTTTCGGCAGCCTTCAGAAGCAGGTCCGTGGCCATTTCGCCCTGACCGGCGGTCTCATAAAGCTGGGCCTTGGCGATAAGGGGTTCACCCGGTGCCGCCCCCGCATGGAAGGCGGTGTCCATGGCCGCCTGGGCGAGATTGAGGTCCCCCCGGCGCATCCAGACGAGGTTGGCATATTCCGTGGTCAATCGCACATCGGCTGGCGCTCGCCTGCGCGCCTCCACATAGGCCTGCTCAGCCTTCTCGTGGTCTCCGAGGGTCATGAGTATGCGCGCCATGACGCCCCAGCTTTCCGGGCCATCAAGTCCCAGTGCCACGCCACGGTTCATGGCCTCAAGGGCCGCCTCGCCACGGCCCATGTCATCGAGGGTGGCCGCAAGATTGTGCCAGGCCACGCCGCTTTTCGGAAACCGACCTGCGGCGATCTGGTCGACCGCCAGGGCTTCCGGAAGCCGGTGCAGCAGTTTCAGGACCTGGGAATGGGTCGCGAGGGTCAGGTGATCTGCCCTGGGCTCGGCGGCCAGTCGCATGGAGATCAGCAGGGCGTCATCCAGAGCCCCCTTTTCGAGCAGGGTAATGGCACGGTTCAGTTCAGCCTGGGACATGGGTCTTCACGATCCGCTGTAAAACTCGCTCCGGGCGAGCATGAGGGTTGAGACAAGGTCCCGTTCTTCTTCATTTAGATAGGGGTTCCAGACGTCCAGGATCATGATCACGCGCAAGGCGTCGGCATCATTCCAGGCTTCATGTTCAATCGTGTCATCGAAGACCCAGGCCTCGCCCATCTTCCAGGTCCGCTCCTCATTGCCGACCCGGAACCGCGCCGGACCGGGCAGGATCAGGGGCAGATGCACCAGAAGCCGGACGTTTGTTGATCCCGTATGGGGCGGAATATGGGTGTGGGCGTCCAGGGCGGAGAACACGACGGTCGGGGCAAAGCCCGGCTGGCGCGACAGGGGCAGACTGTCCAGCAGGGCCGCCGTTCCGGGGCACTGGGCACAGGCCTCCGCCTGGCGGGTACCGTCCTTCCAGAGGAAGTAGGAACTCCAGCGCGGGGAGTGGTTGAGCTCCTCCCACTGGTTGACCGGTGCGCCGGGGGGATAGGCGATATAGGGAGCAAATGACGACTTCTGGACCTCAAGGGCGGCCTCAAGTTCGGCGCGGATCATGTCCGTTGCGGCTTCGAGCCGCGGCAGCCAGGGAAACAGGGTCCGGTCAAAAAATGGAATGGCCGGCAGCCGGGGATAGGTCAGCAAGATCCCGTCGGAGACATAGGGCTTGGTCTTGCCGGCAAAAATCTGGCGACCCTCTTCAAAGCGTGCCCGGACGGCGGGGTCTGTCAGGTGCCTGGCCCTGGCGGTTCTGGAGACCAGATAGGCCTCCAGGGCGTCGGTGGTGTCGGCAATGACCTGGCGGGCATGGTCAATGGGGGCCTGCAAATAGGCGGGCACCGGGTCTGGGACGATTTGCAGGGCATTGGTGTAGATCTGGGCGGCCCGGCGCGGTCCATCCCGGCGTTCCACCAAAGAGCCCTTCGAGAGCAGGGCGATGAAATGATAGGGCTCGATCGCCAGGGCCTGGTCGAGGGTTGCAATCGCCCCGTCCAGATTGCCGACCAGCCGCAGGGCCATGGCCTTCTGTAGCTTGACGTCGATGTCCATGGGCGCGTCGAGTTCGGCCTGTCGCAGCAGGGCCAGTGCGGTGGTCGTGTCCCGTTGAGCCAGGGCTCGCTGGACGTCGGCCAGGGGGGAAGGGTCCGGGGTCATGCAATCTGCCCTAAATCAGGAATTGCCAAGATAGCCTGATCCGCCCCGGTCCCGCCAGTCTGCGTCCGCCAGAGCCTATCCGATCTTCAGGCGCAGAAAGACCATTTGCGAGGTGGGGCTGCCATAGCTGGCGGAAAGGGGCTGGCGAATGTCATAGCCCGACACCAGGGCTCCCACACCCAGTTTCAGGTGATCTGCGATCGGCGTGTCATAGATCACGCCAGCGGAAAGTTTCGCCACGGGCACGATGTCCCCATGGTGCCCACCCAGTTCTGCCTGCTCCACCCGCTCGGCCCGGGCAAAATAGGTCCAGTGGTCATCGGGCAGAAAGGCCGTTTCCGCCAGGCCTGCCCAGACCGCGTCGCCGGGCACCATGTCCTTGCGCCCGACCGCCAGGGTGGAGGCCCAGGTTCCACCGGTCTGAAGCCTGCGGGTATAGAGGGCACTGGCCGTAAAGCGTTGCTGGTCGATATCCGCCTCCAGGGCCTCGGGGCTCTTGATCCAGGCCCAGCTGGATTGCAGGGCCCAGGACCGGTTGGGGTTCCACGAAACCCGCAAGGACCTGCTGTCGAGGGCTCCTGTCTCGATGTCATAGCGTTTCTGATCCGGTTCGCGACCCCGGAAGGCGGAGGCCTCGACCTTCCAGGCATCCTGCACCCAGCCCGCCGTCACAACGCCAAAGGTAATGTGGGTCGAGTCGAGCCAGTGGTGGCTGATGGGGGCCTCGGGACTGTCCAGGGTGGATGTCCGGTGCATGAAGGCGGGGGGACCAAAGGCCGGTTCCCCGGGCAGACCGCCATAGACAAACAGGCTGGATCTCTTGCCCACCGAAAGGCTGTAGGTGGCGGCCAGTTCCATGAAGAGGTCGTGGGGATGCTGGCGATCCACGAGCAGGGTCTTGCCGTCGGCAGTTTCGCCACTGGCCAGGAGCAGGGGATAGCCGGACTTCCCCATCTGGGGATCGGGGCTGATCATGGCCTTCAAGCCGAGTGTGCCTGGCCCCAGAGACCTTTGCGCCATGAGCATGCCCATGCCGGTGAGATAGGTGCCGCTTCCCCCGCGCGGCCCGCCCTGTCGATCATAGGTCAGGTTCAGCAGGCCATGGGTCATGGTCATCCAGGTCTGACCCATGGTGTGAATCCCGGAATGGGGACTGAGGTCGGGTTGCCAGGAGGTCCCGGAGCCATCACGGGCGGAGGTATAGTCCCCCAGGGCGCTCGGCATGCCCTGGGCCGCCGCCTGGGTGGCCAGGGCGGCCAGCATGGCGGGAATTAGGCCATAGCGGGTCAAGCTGACGTCCAGCCGGACTCTATGGCCCAGATGGCAAAGGCATAATCCAGGGCGATCTCCTTCAGAAAATCAAATCGGCCAGAGGCTCCGCCATGGCCAGCCTCCATATTGATCTTGAGAAGCACGGGCTTGCCGCTCGTGGAGGCGGGCCGCAGTTTGGCCACCCATTTCTCAGGTTCCCAGTAGGTGACGCGGGGGTCGGAGAGCCCGCCTGTCGCCAGGATGGCAGGATAGGGCCGGGGGGCGACATTGTCGTAGGGGCTATAGCTCGCGATATAGTCATAGGCGGCGGCGTCCTGGAGCGGATTGCCCCATTCCGGCCATTCCGGAGGCGTCAGCGGCAGGCTCGTATCGCTCATGGTGTTGATGACATCGACAAAGGGCACAGCGGCAATGATCCCGGCAAACAGGTCAGGCCGCATATTGGTGATCGCCCCCATCAGCAGGCCACCAGCGGAGCCCCCATAGGCAACGGTATTGCCTGGCTTTCCGTAACCCGCGCCGTGCAGGTGCTCGGCACAGGCGATGAAGTCGGTGAAGGTGTTTTTCTTCTTGAATTTCCGCCCCTCCAGGAACCAGCTCCAACCCTTTTCCGATCCCCCTCGCGGACAGGCTGTCGCCCAGATCCAGCCCCGATCCACCAGACTGAGGTTGCGGATGGAAAAGCTGGGCTCCATGGGAATGCCGTAGGAGCCGTAGCCGTAGAGCAAGAGCGGGGCCGACCCATCCAGGGGTGTTCCCTTCTTCATTAGAACGAAAATCGGGACGTCCGTTCCGTCCGAGGCCCGGGCGTTCAACCGGCGGGTCTCATACTGGGAGGGCTCGTGGCCGGAGGGCACTTCCTGGGTCTTGCGCAGGGTTCTGGCCCCCGTGGCCATGTCGTAGTCGATCCACTGCCGGGGCGTGGTCATGGAGGTGTAGACGAACCTCAATGTGCGGGTGTCGTACTCGAAGCCGCCTTCCAGATTCAGGGCAAAGGCAGCCTCGTCAAAGGCAATGTCATGCTCCTGGCCATCCCGGCCCGTGATGACGATGCGGTTGAGGGCATCGACCTTTTCGAGACGGACCAGATAGTCCTTGTAGATGGACGTGCCCACAATGAGGCGACCTGGCTGGTGGGGGCACCAGTCCTGCCAATGTGCCCGCCCGGGCGTGGCTTCCGGGGCCGTGACCAGTTTCCAGTCGACCGCGCCGTCGGCATTGGTGCGAATGACGAAGTGGTCATTCCAGTGATCGACCTCATAGCGCAGGCCGGACTCCCTGGACTGGACAATCCTCGGTTTGGCCGTCGGATCTTCGGCGGGGATCAGCAGGACTTCGCTGGTCTCCTGATTGCCGCAGCTAATGGCAATGTACCGGTCGGATGACAGGGTATCGACGCCAATGAAGAAGCCCTCGTCGGGTTCATCATAGATCAGCACATCATCTGCCGAGGTCCCCCGCACGGGGCGGCGGTAGATCTTGGAGGGTCGGCCATTGTCGTCGCGATAGGTCCAGAATAGCCAGGCGCTGTCTGGAGAGAAGCAGAAGTCCCCTGTCGAACTCTCGACGGGGCTGGCCAGCACCTTGCCGGTCGCCAGGTCGCGGATGAAGATCTTGTAGACCTCAGACCCCTGGTTATCGACCGCCCAGGCATAGAGCTTGTGGTTTGGCGCATGTCGGGCGGCCCCCACTTCATAGAAGCCCTGACCCTGAGACTCCGCCTCCTCGTCCAGAAGGATTTCCTCCGGGCCGCCGTTGCGCGGTGTGCGGACATGGATGGGGTGCTGGGCTCCGGTCTGATAGCGCGAGGCATAGGCCCAGGGGCCGTCGGTCATGGGGACGGAGGCATCGTCCTGTTTGATGCGGCCCTTCATTTCCTCGAAGAGGGTGGTCTGCAAGGCCTCCGTCGGGGCCAGCATGGCCTTTGTATAGGCATTCTCAGCCAGCAAATGGTCGCGCACATCCGGCTTGATGAGGGACGGGTCCCGCAGGACCTTTTGCCAGTTGTCGTCCTTCATCCAGGCATAGTCATCGATCCGCGTCCGGCCCAGTTGAGTCTGTGTCTGGGGCACCTTCCGGGCAACGGGGGCCATGGGGAGGGCTTTAGACCTGGATGCGGACATGGAATTCCCTGGCAGGAGGGCTGATGCGAGGCCCGAAAGAGCGGCGGCCTGGGTGAGAAACTGGCGACGGTCCATCCGGAGCGGCTCCTGAAGGCAGAACTCACGCTGTGAGTGAGGGCGGACCAGATCACCGGTCCACCCCCCTTTAAGTCCCTTAAGCGCCGTAGAGGATCGACATGGTCTCTGCGATGCAGGCGGGCTTGGCTTCGCCTTCGATCTCGATGGTGCATTCGTTCTTGATCTGCATCCCGCCAGCCTTGGCCTCGACGCCGATCAGCTTCTGGCGCATGCGGACGCGCTTGCCGACCCGGACCATGTTGATGAAACGAACCTTGTCCGAGCCGTAATTGATGCCCCGGCTCACGCCCTTGACCGGCAACATGCCTGCGCCCAGGAAGGGAATCAGCGAGAGGGTCAGATAGCCGTGGGCGATGGGGCCGCCGATTTCACGGGTCGCGCGCTCAACATCGACGTGAATCCACTGATGGTCGCCGGTCGCTTCTGCAAATTGGTTGACGCGTTCCTGACTGATTTCGACCCAGTCCGAGACGCCAACTTCCTGACCGACCAGGCCAGGCAGATCCTTGAATTCTACGGGGTTCATGTCTTGCTCCCTTTAATGTTGCGACTTGAATGACTAGCGATAGCATCCGCCCGCAGGCTTGCAAGCAGGCTTTGCCAGACGACCGCTAGGCTCTATGGAAGACGGCCCACCCAGGAGACCTGTAATGCAACGTGCGCTTAGCGTCAGCCGCACCACCGACAATCGCCTCACCTTCCCTGACTGGTATCAGGCGATTGTGCGGGAGGCCGACATGGCCGAGGTCTCGCCGACCCGGGGGGCCATGATCATCAAGCCCTGGGGCTATGGGGTCTGGGAACGGATTCAGCAGACCCTTGACCGGCGGATCAAGGAAACCGGGCATGACAACTGTTATTTCCCGCTCTTCATTCCGCTCTCCTTCTTCGCCAAGGAGGCCGAGCATGTGGAGGGCTTTGCCAAGGAAATGGCCGTGGTCACCCATCACCGGCTGAAGATGGTGGACGGCAAGCTGGGGCCTGATCCCGAGGCCAGGCTGGAAGAACCCCTCATTGTGCGGCCCACGTCCGAGACCATTATCGGCGACGCCTTTTCCCGCTGGATCAAGAGCCACCGCGACCTGCCCGTCCTGATCAACCAGTGGGCCAATGTGGTGCGCTGGGAAATGCGCACACGCTTGTTCCTGCGGACCTCGGAATTCCTCTGGCAGGAGGGGCACACGGCCCATGCCACGGCAGATGAAGGGCGCGAAGAGACCCTGAAAATGCTGGAAGTCTACCGTGAGTTTTCGGAAACGGTCCTGGCCATGCCGGTGGTGGCTGGCGAGAAGCCTGAGAATGAGCGCTTCCCCGGCGCGGACAAGACCTATTCCATTGAGGCCATGATGCAGGATGGCAAGGCGCTCCAGGCCGGAACATCCCACGATCTGGGCACCCACTTTGCCAAGGCCCAGAACATTCGCTTTCAGAATGACGCGGGCGAGCTGGTTTATTGCCACACGACGAGCTGGGGGGTGTCGACCCGGCTCATTGGCGGCGTGATCATGACCCACGGCGATGACGATGGCCTGCGCCTGCCGCCCGCCATTGCGCCGAGACAGATCGTTATCGTGCCCATGTTGCGCGGAAAGCCCGAAGATGAGGCGGTTCTGGCCTTCGGGGCGGGCCTGATCAAGGCCTTGAACCCGCTCGTTGCCCTGGGTGAGCCCGTGCGCGCCCTTTTGGATACCAAGGACCAGAAGTCCTCCGAGAAACGCTGGAACTGGGTTCGCAGAGGTGCCCCGCTCATCGTTGAGCTTGGTCCCCGGGACGTGGCAGCTGGCATGGTGAGCTTCATGCGCCGGGATGATCTGCGCGACGGCGAAAAGGTCCGTTCCCAGGCCCTGTCGCAAGAGGACTTCCTGGCGGCTGTGCCCGGGCTTCTGGCCGAGATTCAGCAAAACCTCTTCAATGAGGCCAAGCAGAGGCTCGATGCCAATATTCGCCGGGATATTACCAGCCTCGACGAGCTGAATGCATATTTCGGGGCTGCCGCCGAGAATGACGAAGATACCCTGGCCTTCAAGGGATGGGTCCGGGTTGCCTGGTCTCGTCCGACAGGTGCTGAGCTGGAGGCGGTCGAGCAGACCCTCAAGGCCCGCAAGCTGACCATCCGAAATGCGCCCATGGACCAGCCGACACGTTTCGGGACCTGTATCTTCACCGGACGTCCCGGGGTTGAAGAGGTCCTGATCGGACGGTCCTATTAGGCATGGCGGCGGGGTTAGCCCGCCGCCGATTGACCTCAGACGATCTTGGAGCCTTCCTTGCCCCAATAGGCGTCCCGGATCAGCCGCTTGTAGAGCTTGCCGGTCGGATGGCGCGGCAGTTCCTGCATGAAATCCAGAATGCGGGGCGACTTCACGTGGCTTAGATTGGCCCGGCAGAAGGCCATGAGTTCGGCCTTTAGATCCTCGCCAGCGTCGGACCAGTCCATGGGTTGAATGACGGCGGCCACCTGTTCGCCCATTTCTTCGTGAGGCGCCCCGACCACGGCCGCGTCGGCGACCTTGGGATGGGTGATCAGCAGGTTTTCGAGTTCCTGCGGATAGATGTTCACGCCCCCGGAAATGATCATGAAGCTCTTGCGATCGGTGAGGTAGAGAAAGCCCTCCTCATCCATCCAGCCCACATCGCCCAGGGTGGTCCAGCCTTGGGAATTGGTATTCTCGGCCACCTTTTCAGGCGCATTGTGGTAGGCCAAAGGGGCCCCGTTGGCGAAATAGACCGTGCCCTCGGATCTGGGGGGAAGGGCCTCGCCATCCTCGCCCACAATCTTGACCTCGGCGGTAATGCCGCGTCCGACGGAACCCTTGTGGGTCAGCCAGTCCTGAGGGCTGATATAGCAAAAACCATTCCCCTCGGACCCCGCATAATATTCGTGGATAACCGGGCCCCACCAGGCCATCATCTGCTCCTTGACCGGGATGGGGCAGGGGGCCGCCGCGTGAACGGCCGACCGCATGGACGACACATTGTATTTCGACCGGATCTCCGGGGCGAGTTTCAGCATGCGAACAAAGTGGGTGGGAACAAACTGTCCCACATCGATCTGATAGGTTTCGATCAGGCCAAGGGCGGTCTCGGGATCGAATTTTTCCATCACAACGACGGTCCCGCCAAGCCGTTGCACGCTCATGGACCAGCGCAGGGGCGCTGCATGGTAGAGGGGGGCAGGTGAGAGGTAGACACTGTCGCTGCGGAACCCGAACAGGCCCTGGGCCATGTTGGCCAGGGCATTGGGCTCATCGATCGCAGCCCCGGTCAGGCGGGGCTTGATTCCCTTGGGCCGGCCGGTGGTGCCGGAGGAATAGAGCATGTCGGTTCCGGCGGATTCATCTGCGATGGGTTCGGCAGGCATGGCCGCAATCGCGGCCTCATAGCTTTGATAGGGCGCGCGGGGGCTGCCCGCCATGAACAGGTTGACGTCGCCCAACACAGCGGGAAGTTCATCAACGACAGGGCCAACGCCGGCCGAGGTGATCAGGATCTTCGCCTCGCAATCCGCCATAATATATTCGATTTCGCTGACGGAGAGCTTTGAGGAGATACAGGTGAAATAGAGCCCCGAGCGCTGGGCGGCCCAGGCGATCTCGAAAAAGCGCGGGTGATTATCCAGCAGGAGGGCGATGACATCCCCGGCCTTCAGACCCAGTGACCGGAAAAACTGTGCGCCCTGGTTGGAGCGATCATTGAGCTCCCGGTAGGTGACGCTCTCGCCGCTTCCGGCCATGACAAAGGCCAGGCGATCCGGATGGTTTTTTGCGTGGGTTGCGGGATGCATCTTGTGTCCTCCGAGTACACGCCGGGCCTGACGGCCCGTCGCTTTACGCCTTATGGTTGTTGGAACCCATATGCGGGCCTTGACGGACCGTCCGTCAAGCTGGCTCGAATGGAAAGACATTTTCTCGGAGGATTTTTCAACATGGCTGCACCGACATTCGAAACCATCACCCTGGAGGTCGAGGAGGGCGTGGCGCTGATCACCCTGAACCGGCCCGACAAGCTCAATGCCTTTACCACCCAGATGATGCGCGACTTGATTGCCGCGTTTGACTTCACGGATGCGGAAGACGCTGTGCGTGCGGTCATTGTGACCGGGGCCGGGCGAGGCTTTTGTGCCGGGGCAGACCTCTCCGCCGGGGCACAGACCTTCGATTATTCAAGCCGTGCGGGCCAGGCGCAGGCGGCGGTCAAGCAGGACGGCGTGAGTCGGGACGGCGGGGGCCTGGTGACCCTGCGCATCTATGACAGCCTCAAGCCGGTCATCGCCGCCGTGAATGGTCCCGCTGTCGGGATCGGGGTTACCATGCAGCTGGCCATGGATATCCGCCTGGCCTCGACCGAAGCGCGATTCGGTCTGGTCTTTGCCCGCCGGGGGCTCAATCCTGAAGCCTGTTCGTCCTGGTTCCTGCCCAAGCTCGTCGGCGTCCAGACGGCGCTGGAATGGTGCTATACAGGCCGCGTCTTCCCGGCCCAGGAAGCCCTAGACAAGGGGCTGGTTCGCTCCCTGCATGCCCCGGAGGATCTCTTGCCTGCCGCCCGGTTATTGGCTCGCGAGATTGCGGACAATACAGCGCCGGTGTCCATTGCCTTGACCCGTCAACTGATCTGGCGAATGGCGGGTGCAAGTCATCCTATGGAAGCGCACAGGGCGGACAGTCGTGGAATTGAGGCGCGCGGTCGAATGGCGGATGCTCGGGAAGGTGTGACCTCATTCCTTGAGAAACGCCCCCCCGTTTATCCGGACAAGGTTTCCTCGGATCTCCCGGATATTTGGCCCCAGTGGCAGGCCCCTGAGTTTCTCTAACGAATTTTATAAGGGCTGCTGCAGTTTGTGAGGATCGCAGCAGCTCTTTCGCTGATGGTTGTGTTTCGCGCGTTAGCCGCAGGTCTATGGTCGATTTGACTCTAGACCTAATTTTTATCTGAAAGTGGATTTCAAATTTTTTCAACCAATGGCTTTATTTTAAAATAAGGTTTGATTTCTCAGCTTGTGGGCAATCCTATTGTTGTGTACTGACCTCACGCCTGATCTTTAGGTCAGAAATGCCCCATGTTTTAAACTGAAACCGCGGATGTTACGTCATGGACACGAAGTCAGAAGTCATCGAAATGACGGCAGATATTGTATCTGCCTATGTTGGAAACAATTCCGTTTCGGCTACGGACTTGCCCAGCCTTATCCAGAGCGTTCACCGTGCCCTTGCCGGTATCACGGCGGGCTCAGAAACTGTTGAAGTGGCTCCGAAGGATCCTGCCGTTCCTGTTCGGCGTTCGATTACTCCGGACTATCTGATCTGCCTTGAGGACGGACGCAAGTTCAAGTCCCTGAAGCGTCACCTGCGGACGAAGTACAATATCAGCCCCGAAGAATACCGCGCCAAGTGGAACCTGCCCAAGGATTACCCCATGGTCGCCCCGAATTATGCCAAGGCTCGCTCTGATCTTGCCAAGCAAATGGGCTTGGGCCAGGGCGGCCGGCAGGCCCCCCGCAAGCGCGGCAAGGCCTAAGCGACGATAGATTAAAGCAGCGACTGCGCCGTTAGCGGCCCAGGACGCGTTATTCGCCCGGTGATTTCAGGATCATCGGGCGATTTGCTGTCTGCTCCGAAAAAACTCAGGGGGCGCTCGCTCCGGCATCCCGACGAATTCGCGCCACCATGGAAGCCAGGCCATTGGAACGCTGGGCAGACAGATGCCCGGCGAGGCCTAGTCGATCAAATCCAGCCTTCGCGTCAAACTCCAGGATGGCTGCAGGGGTTTGATCAGAGACCAGGTGGAGGAGGACAGCGATCAGGCCCTTCACAATATGTGCGTCGGAATCGCCCCGGAAGACCAGGGTCCCGTCGGGCATGCGCTCCGTGACCAGCCATACTTGACTGGCACATCCAAGGACCTTGTTGGCCTGGCTGCGCTCTACATCGCTGAGAGGTTTTAAGTCCCGCCCCAGCTCGATGACATAGCGATAACGTTCCTCCCAATCGCCCAGAAGGTCAAAGGTCTCAACGAGTTCCGTCAGCTTGGCTTGAATTGGTTTCATAAGGTGCGGGAAGTACTGGTCCTTGCCCCTGGACACAAGCCCAAGCCTGAAGGGTGATTGTGACCTGTCAACGCGGCTTCTGGGTGACAAAGGCGCGACCTGCCGCAAAGTCGCCGACCTCAAAATAGATCCGGTGAGCCGCCCCCTCGGGAAACAGGAGATCCACCGCAAAGGCCTCTCGGGGATCAAGATTGGCCATGAGGGGAATGGCTTCAGGGGGAAAGCGAAAGGCCCATCCTCCTGTCATGCCGGGTTTGAGCAAGTCCCGGCCAGCCCGGCTTCGCGCGACTGCGACATAGCCAATTTGCCCAGCCTCAGGCGGAAATAGGCGGCTTAATGAGGTCTGGGCCAGGGATTGGCTGCGGACATCCAGATAGGGGCCAAGGGTGACGGTGTCATCGCGCAGGATCAGGCGCGCGCCATAGGGGCTCTCCCGCCCGGTGGTTTCTATGAGTCCGATCAGATGATGGACGTTCGGGTGCCCCGCCAGTCCAAGGACCATGTGGTTGCCAGCTTGCTGAATATCCTGGCTGACTTGCCAGGAGATGGTCCCTGCCCGGGACACACGGCTGGCAATCCAGCTGGCATGATCGCCGGAATAAACGTGTTTGAGTGTCTGGCTGTCGCTTCGAAATGCCTGGCGAACGCGGGCCGCCGCTATGGCCAGGTCGGGGGATTTGCAGGGCGTCTGCAGGGCCTTGTCCCGCGCCCGGCCCTCCGTGGCCTCTATGTCCGCGCGGCTGACACCGGAGCGCAGGCCAGCGTTGCGCGCTTGGGCCCTGGCGGCATCCAGGGTTGAAGAAACTTCGGGGGTGAAAAGGTTGCAGCCCTGATCCGCCGTCATCATCAGTGTGCGCTCAAACAGAAGATCCAGTCCTGCGGCGAGGGAGGGGCCTGAAAGAGTCGAGACGAGCGCGACCAGGGCCAGGGTGTGGCCCAGCCGTTTCGGGATGCCATGGACTTTGTCGGTGGTGCGACCGTGGCCGTTCTTCATGTCCGATCTCGATCCAGACCAAGCCCTTGGTCATCCCCAAACCGGTCGGGAGATGGCGCGCGCGCACTCAGTGTTGCTTTGATAGGTTTCAGAAAAGACCTACAAGCAAGTAAAATCCTGACCCTGGCAACAACTAGGCTGAAAACTTCTTATGATATTTTCCACTGATATCTGGGTCGCCGCCCTGATCCGTCGGGTTGAGCTCGGCGGGGGCTTTGCGGTGGTTGCACGCAAGGGGGATGCCCGAGCGGGGAGCGTTCTGGTCAAGGTCCTCAATCGCAGCGACGGGTCCGCAAAACTCTATGCAGAGGCGACGCGGGGCGATGGGGAACAGGTCTGGATGCGGCCCGCCGTGTCTGCGGATGAGGCGGAGCTGGACCAATATATCAGCCGGGCGGCCCGAATTGACCCGGATTTATGGGTGGTGGAAATCGAAGATCGCGCGGGACGTCATTTCCTGACCGAAACTGTCGAACCAGACTAGGCTCCCGAGTCTCCAACGCCTTCATTCTATAATCAATATTGCGCTTTCAATTGAATTTAATCTATACGGGCGCATGTCCCGGCTCTTCCGGTTTGGATCAAGTTCCCCATGCTTTTTTTGATGAATGATCATGTCCTGCAACTGGACCCCAAGGGGGCGACGCTTGCCGCAAAGTCAGTCGAAGGTCAGCGTCTGACCTTCATCTCCACCCTGAACCTGGGCCAGGAAATGTTTGCCAAGGACCCTGATCTGCATCGGAAAAATCCGCAACATGCGCACTTGCTGGCCAACCTTCTTGTGGCCAAGCAACCATCCGTAAATGCGGCCCTGTTCTTTGCACCGACCCACAACTGCCAGCCGAAGGACGTGATCGTTCGGTATTGTCAGGTGGACTATTTCCTCCTGGGCCAGCTCTTGAACCTGGAAAAGGCTCACGGGCACGGAAATTGGGCCAATCAGGAAGTCTGGAACAAATTGAGTCAAAAATCCTGATAGGTTTGCCTGGAGCACCGTCTCGCGCTACCTGCAGCGCATGAGCCAGTCCCCCACCCTTGAAGCGGCCCGCAGGCGGACCTTCGCCATCATCTCCCATCCTGATGCGGGCAAGACGACCCTGACCGAAAACCTGCTTCTGGCGGGTGGTGCCATCCGGGCCGCCGGTCAGGTGCGCGCGCGCGGCGAGAACCGCCGGACACGTTCGGACTGGATGAAAATCGAGCGCGAACGGGGCATTTCCGTTTCCGCCAGTGTCATGACCTTTGATCACGAGGGTCTGATGTTCAACCTGCTGGACACGCCAGGCCACGAGGATTTCTCGGAAGACACCTACCGGACCCTCACCGCCGCCGATGCCGCCGTCATGGTGCTGGACGCGGCCAAGGGCATTGAGCCCCAGACTCTCAAGCTTTTCGAGGTCTGCCGCCTGCGGGACATTCCCATTGTCACCTTCATCAACAAGATGGACCGGGAGGCCCAGGACCCGATCGAACTCCTGGACGAGATCGCCTCCAAGCTGGCCCTGGACCCGGCCCCGCTCTTCTGGCCTGCGGGATCGGGCGGACGGTTCAAGGGGATGCTGGACCTTCGCAGCCAGCAATTCCTGCCCTTTGCCAAGCGCACGGCGGACAATAAGGACGAAGGCCATCCTGAAGCCCTCGGTCTCGCCGATGGGGCGATCAGCCGCTTTCTCGACCCGACGGAACTGACGGAACTGGAAGAGGGGGCACTCCTGATCCAGGAAGCGTCAAAACCCTTCAATCCTGCTGCATTTCTTGAGGGGCACATGACCCCGGTCTTTTTCGGGTCCGCCTTGCGGCATTTCGGGATTGATCAACTCCTGGCAGGCTTGGGGGCCTATGCGCCACCGCCCAAGTCTGTCCTGGCCCACAAGTCCGGGGCGGAAATCCATGTCGAGCCCGGCGAGTCCGAGGTCAGCGGCTTTGTCTTCAAGGTCCAGGCCAATATGGATCCGAACCACAGGGACCGGATTGCCTTCCTCAGACTCTGCTCGGGCCGCTTCCAGCGGGGCATGAAGCTCAAGGTGCAGAATACCGGCCGCCAGATTTCCGTAAACGCGCCCATCATGTTCTTCGCCTCGGATCGGGAACTTGCGGAAGAAGCCTTCGCCGGGGATGTCATCGGCATTCCAAACCACGGCGTTCTGCGCGTCGGAGACAGTCTTTCGGAGGCAGGCCTGCTGAGATTTGCGGGTCTGCCAAACTTTGCCCCGGAAATCCTGCAACGCGTGCGGGTCAAGGACCCCCTGAAGGCCAAGCACTTGAAGAAGGCTCTGGAAGGTCTGGCGGAAGAAGGGGTGACCCAGCTGTTCCGGCCGCAAATGGGGTCGGACTTTATCGTCGGTGCCGTGGGCCAGCTGCAGTTTGAAGTCATGGCGGACCGGTTGGCCAACGAGTATCAGCTGGACGTCCTGTTCGAGCCCAGCCCCTTTGCCGAGGCCCGCTGGATCGGCGGCGCGCCTTCAGAGGTCGAGGCCTTTGTGGACACCCACAAGAGTGCCATGGCCACGGATATCGACAATCAGGCCGTCTTCCTCGCCAAGTCTGCGTGGGAAATTGGCTATGTTTCGGAGCGCTATGACAATCTCAGCTTCCAGCGCACCCGTGAACGTGGCTAGCGCAATCCTTTATGGCCAACCTGCCCCGGACCTGATCACGCCTCCGCCGGGCGCGGTTCAGGTCTCGCCCCTGGTCCCGGGCTCCACGGATCTTGTGACCCTGGCTGACCAGTCCGTCGACCATGCGGTGGTCCTGGCCCCGCCGGGGACGCAGGAGCGGGATTATGTCCTGGCCCAGGTCCTGCGGGTCCTGAAACCCGGCGGCGACCTCTGGGTCCTGGCTCCCAAGTCCCGGGGCGGAGCCCGGCTTCGCAAGGCCCTGGAGCAATTCGGCTGTCAGGTGACGGAAGACGCCCGCCGCCATCACAGATTCTGCCATCTGCGCCGCCCGGAATCCTTGCGTGATCTTGCGCCCGTCCTGGCCGCAGGGGCACCGCGCCGCCTGTCCGACCTCGGCCTCTGGACCCAGCCCGGCGTCTTCAGCTGGGACCGGCTTGACCCCGGATCGGCCCTGCTGCTGGAGGAAATGCCGACATTTACCGGAACCGGTGCCGACCTTGG
Organism: Phenylobacterium aquaticum; assembly: GCA_947378305.1. Classification (GTDB taxonomy): domain Bacteria; phylum Pseudomonadota; class Alphaproteobacteria; order Caulobacterales; family Caulobacteraceae; genus Phenylobacterium; species Phenylobacterium aquaticum_B. Next base: position 17,875 of record CANCJJ010000007.1, read on the forward strand.
CGGTGGCATTGGCATATTGGCCAGTCGGGTTCTGGCCTCTCCGGCCGTGCAAAGCCTTTGGCTTGTCGAGCTGGACCGTCGGGCCCTGGACTGCGCGCGGCGTAACCTTGATGATCCCCGGGTTCAGTTCCTCTGGCAGGATGTGCGCCAGCCCGATCTGGCCCTGAAGGATCTGGATTTCGTTGCGATGAATCCCCCCTTCCATGACGGGGGCACTGAGGACCGGTCCCTGGGCGCGGCCTTCATTCGCGCGGCGGCCGCCATGCTGAGGCGCGGCGGGGTGTGCTGGATCACCGCCAACCGCCACCTGCCCTATGAGGCCCCCCTGTCAGACGCCTTCGCCCAGGTCACCCTCAAGGCTGACCGGGGTGGTTACAAGGTCTATGAGGCCCGCAAGTGAAACCGGCCAAGGCCATGGTGGCGCGGCTCGACCGGCTGCTCGCCAATCTGGGCTATGGATCGCGCCGGGAGGTCAATGATCTGGTCCGGGCTGGACGGGTTGTTCTGGATGGCGCTGTGCTCAGGGACTCCGGCGCACGGATCGAAATTACCTCTGACCTGCCCACGCGCATGACGGTATCTGGAACGCCGGTCGACCCGCCCGCGCCCATGACGCTTATGATGCACAAGCCCTTGGGGGTTGTCTGTTCCCACCGCGAGGCGGGCCGAAGCGTCTATGAGCTTCTCCCCGTGCGCTGGCGCGCCCGCATGCCGGCCCTGTCCACCGTAGGCCGGCTGGACAAGGACACCTCCGGTCTATTGCTGATTACCGACGACGGGCCCTTTCTGCACAGGGTCATTTCCCCCCGCCACCATGTCGCCAAGCGCTACCTAGCGACCCTGGACCGCCCAATGTCCGGCACGGAAGTCGAGACCTTCGCCGCAGGCACCCTGATGCTGGAGGGCGAGACCACGCCCCTGGCCCCCGCCCAGCTGGAAATTCTGGAACCAAACCTGGCCCGTTTGACCATCACCGAGGGGCGATACCATCAGGTGCGGCGCATGTTTGCCGCCGTGGGCAATCATGTGGTGAGCCTGCACCGGGACCAGATTGGTTGCCTTGCCTTGCCCCACGACCTTGCCCCCGGGGCCTGGAGATTGCTCGGGTCTGAGGACGTGGACGCGATCTTCCGGGTCTAGCGCCCGCGCCACCAGGCCATGCCCAGGCGCTCAATCTGGTTGAGCAGGGCATGCAGGACGACCCCCATGACCCCCAGCACGACCAGGGCGGCGATCATCTTGGCGGTCTGGAGCTTGTTGCCCGCATCCAGTATGCGCCAGGCCAGGCCGCGAATGCCGCCTGAGCCTGCGGCAAATTCGGCCACCACGGCGCCGATAATGGCCAGGCCCGCGCCCACCTTGTGGCCTTCGAGCAGGAAGGGCACCGCCGAGGGCAGGCGGAGACGAAGCACGCGTTGCAGGCGGTTGGCCCCATAGAGATCGAAGAGCCGTTCAAGGTCCGGGTCGGCGGACCGGAGGCCTGTCACCGCGCCGGAAAAGATCGGGAAAAAGGCCACCAGCACGGCCAGGAAAATCACGGCCCGTTCCGGATGATCAATGCCCGCCCAGATCAGCACCAGGGGCGCAATGGCCACGACGGGCGTGACCTGCAGGGCTGAGGCGAGGGGACGAACGGCGCGCTCAAGCAGGGGGCTCATACCGACAATCAGGGCAATGCCCTGGGCGGCAAGGCTGGCCAGGAGCAGGGCGACCAGGGCAACCGCCAGGGTGTTCCAGGAGGCCAGAACCAGGGCCGGCAGGTCATCCATCACGGCCCTTGCCACGGCGGAGGGGGGCGGCAGGAAATAGGCCGGAACCTGCATGAGGCGACAGGCCAACTCCCATCCCAGGAGCAAGACCAGGAGCAGGGTCAGGGGGGCCAGGGCGTTGACAAGGCGGGTCATGCCGCAACCCCCGATCCCTTGGCCAGAGCGGTGGAAATCGCCTCGGTCGCCGTTCGGAAGGCGTCCATGCCCCGAAAGCCATGGGGCCGGGGAACCGGGGCTTCGATACGAATTTCGTCGACGACCTGGCCGGGGCCGCGGCTGACCACCACGACCCGGTCCGCCATATAGGCCGCTTCCTCGACATTGTGGGTCACGAAGACAATGGCCGGACGGGTTTGCGCCCAAAGGGCATGGACATCATCCGCCAGGGCCCGTCGGGTAATTTCGTCAAGGGCGGCAAAGGGCTCATCGAGGAGCAAGAGACGCGGGTTTGTGACCAGGGCCCGGGCCAGGGAGGCACGCATGGCCATGCCGCCGGAGAGCTGGGCGGGTCTTGCCGATTCCGCGCCCGCAAGACCCACGCGACCCAGGGCCCCAACCGCCAGACGCCGGGCCTGGGTCTTCTCCATGCCGGTGAGTTCCAGGGGGAGGGCGACATTGGCTTCGGCGCTCAACCAGGGGGCCAGGGTGGGGGCCTGAAAGACGACGGAGGTTTCCCCCTTGCCCGCCGCCCGAATGACCTGGCCGCGATGGGCCGGTTCCAGCCCGGCCAGGAGCCTGAGCGCCGTGGACTTGCCGCACCCCGAGGGACCCACCAGGGCCACGATCTCACCTGCGCCCAAGGACAGGCTGAAGGGGCCGAGAGCCCGGCCCCGGCGAGGATAGTCAACCTCGACGTCTATGAGGGCCGCGACGGGTGCCATGCCTAGGGCTTTGCCGGGGTTACGAATTGCAGGGTATAGGCCTTCTTGTAATCCAGCCCCTTGGGGTAGACGCCCTGGGATATGGCCATGGTCGCAAAGGCCTCCCAGCGGGTGTCATTCATGGTGCCAATGCCTGCGACCTTGGCATCGCCGCCGTCGACAATGCCGAAGCTGCGCATTTTTTCGCGCGCCTGATCCAGAACGTCCTGGGTCATTTCCGGGTTATCCTTGCGGATCAAGGCATCCGCCGGGGCCGGGTCGCCATAGAGATAATCGTGCCAGCCTTTTGCACTCGCCTCGACAAAGGCCCGCACCATGGCCGGATTCTTGTCGATCTGGGCCTGGGGGAAGAGGATCATGGTGGCGTAGCTGGGATAGCCATTATCGGCGAGGAGGAAGACCTTGGCCTTGAGGCCCGAGGCCTTTTCAATCGTGTAGGGCTCGCTGGTGGCATAGCCCTGCTGGGCCACCGAGGTGTCTGCCAGGAAGGGGGCCGAATTGAAGGTGTATTTGTGGACCTGGGCATCGGTAAATCCGTATTTCGACCTTAGCCAGACCCAGAAGGCCGAGACCGAAGCATCCGAGAGCAGGATCGGATGGCCCTTCAGGTCTTCGATCCTTTCGATGCCCTGACCGGGGTGGGCGATGAGGACCTGAGGGTCCTTCTGCATCATTGCGGCCACGGCGCGGACCGGGACGCCCTCATTGGCGAGGTTCAGGGCGATGAAACTGTTCGAGCCCATGCCGGCTTCGACCGCGCCGGCCGCCAGCAGCTGGGGCACATTGACGCCGGGGCCGCCCTGGACAATCTGGACCTTCAACCCGCGTTTTGCATATTCGTCATTCGCCAGAGCTTCGTAAAAGCCGCCCTGTTCGGCCTGGGCTCGCCAATCTGTGGCAAACCGGATCACATTTGACCCGGACTCCGCCTGAGGCGCGGCCGACTTGCCGGGCGAACACGCCGCCAGCACCGTGGTCAATCCCAGCAGGGCGAGCGCACGCAAGGCTTTCATGAGACTTCCCCTATCCGGTCGTAGGCGGAAGGTAGAAGGGTTTGACGGGAAGGCAATATGACTTTGCACCCCGAGGCCAGATTCCGGCCTGACCTGGGCAGGGTGCGCCCCCCAGGGCCCAAACGGCAAGAGGGCGGGGCCTCAGTTTCCCGAAACCCCGCCCTCTTCCAGATCCGTTGGGAGATCTGCATCGTCTGGTCAGCCGGGTCTGACGTCCGGGTTTCCCCTTGGTCCCGCCCCGTCTGGTGTCCCTCCCGGCCCGGCCATGGGTCGCCCCATTTTCGAACCGCGTGAGACCTCCTTCTCGTTCCCCGACCCGGTTTCCCGTTCCGGCCAAGTCGAAGTCCCAATCGACAAATGGAGGTTTTCACCAAATTTCGAGCCCAGCAAGCCGCGCGGTCTGCCCGCCTGTGGATCGAGGGCCCAGAAGTTGGGGATCAAGCGGTAGATCGTCGTGAATAATCTCTAAAATCTTTTTTAAAACAGAGACTAAAAATTTTGCACAGGCATCAATGGCCGCCTTCGCGTCTGGCCTCAAGCTCCAGCCACTCGCCCTCGATTTTCGAGAGTTCGGCGCGGGCCGCGTCCAGATCCCTGGTCAGATTGGCAAAGCGATCCGGATTGCGGGCATAGAGGCCCGGATCGGCCAGGTCTGTCTCCAGAGCCTTTATCCGATGGGGAATGGCCTCAATGGCCGCCTCAATTTCCTGAAGCCGCCTTTGGTCCTTGAAGGTCAGCTTGACGGGCTTGGGAGCCCGCTCAGGGACAGGGGGCGGGGCAGGCGAGGTCGCACGCGGTGCGGCCGGAGCCAGGGGCGAGGCCGAGAAGAAGCCGGGGTTTTGTCGCTGGAAGTCCTGCCATCCGCCGGGCGTTTCCACCACATCACCGCGCCCATTGAGGGCAATTGTCGAGGTGGCCAGGCGGTCGATAAAATCCCGGTCGTGGCTGACCAGGATCAGGGTGCCTTCATAGTCGGCAAGTACGTCCTCCAGTAGGTCCAGGGTGTCCATGTCCAGGTCATTGGTCGGCTCATCAAGGATCATGAGGTTGGCGGGCGTGGCCATGGCCCGGGCCAGCAGCAAGCGATTGCGTTCCCCGCCGGAGAGGCTCTTTACCGGCTGGCGGATCTGGGCATCGGTGAAGAGAAAGTCCTTGGCATAGGATATGACGTGCCGCGGCATGCCCCGCACCATGACCTGATCGCCGCCCAGGGGCGTCAGCACATCTCTCAGCATCATGTCGGGTTTGAGATCGGCGCGCGCCTGGTCGACATAGCCAATCTCCAGGTTGGCCCCGAGTTTCACCGAACCGCTGTCCGGCTCAATCTGTCCGAGGAGGAGCTTGAGCAGGGTGGTCTTGCCCGCGCCATTGGGGCCGACAATCGCGACCCTGTCGCCCCGCAAAATCCGGGTTGAAAAGTCCCGAAGGAGCGTCCGTCCGCCATAGGCCTTGCTGATACCCTTGGCCTCGATCACCCTCTGGCCAGACATGCCGGATGAGGCCAGTCCGACGGTCATCTCACCGCGCACCTCGCGAAGCCGGTCTGCGCGGGTCTGGCGCAGGTCCATGAGGGCGCGCCGCCGGCCTTCGTTTCGCGCTCGCCGACCGGTGACGCCGCGCTGAAGCCAGTATTCCTCGCGCTCCAGTTGCTTGTCGAGGCGACGACCTTCCTCGGCCTCAGCGGCGAGGATTTGTTCGACCCAGGGATCGAAGGCGGCAAAGCCCTTGTCGAGTCTGCGGACCATTCGGTGTTCCAGCCAGAAGCACCGGCCCGTCGTTCGTTCCAGAAAGGCCCGGTCGTGGCTGACGATCAGCATGGCCGCCCGGCTGGACTTCAGTTCGGCCTCCAGGGTCTCGATGGCCAGAATGTCCAGGTGGTTTGTTGGCTCATCCAAGAGCAGGACATCGGGGTCTTCGGCAAAGGCCCGCGCAAGCGCCACCCGGCGGATTTCGCCCCCTGACAGACCCTGGCTGGACCGTGAAGGATCAACGCCAAATCGCTCAAGTACGGCTTCCGCCTGATAGGGCTCGGCACCCCCGGCCGTGGCATGGTCCAGGATGGTCGGCCCGGAGATTTCCGGTTCCTGGGGGACATAGATGATCCGGGTGCCCGGGGTGATGACCCGTTCGCCATCATCGGCGTCGATCTGACCGGCCATGATCTTGAGGAGGGTCGTCTTGCCCGCGCCGTTTCGCCCGACCAGACAGGCCCGGTTGCGGCCATCGAGGGCGAGATCGACACCGTCGAACAGCATTTTCGGCCCGTCTGCGAGACGGACTTGTTTTAGGGCAATGACGGGAGGCTTCATGGGGGGGACATAGCCCCGCCCGGTCGGCTTACCAAGGGGGATGTTCGCGTTACGGCAACCTTCGGTGCGGATGAGTGGTCGCAAGGTGGGTTTCAGGCTAGTATCGCCCCCATGATCAAGCCAAGGTTCTGGGAGACGACCCCTCTCAACAAGATGACCCCCCGTGAATGGGAAAGCCTGTGTGATGGCTGCGGGCTCTGTTGTCTCTTGCGGTTCGAGGACGCAGACACAGGGGAAATCCTGCCCGCGCGGGTTCATTGCCGCCTGCTGGATGCGCAGACCTGCCAGTGTTCTGATTATGCGGGCCGCAAGGCCATTGTGCCGGACTGCATCAAGTTGACGCCCCAGAACATCAAGTCCCTGCCCTGGATGCCGAAGTCTTGTGCCTACCGACGCATACATGAGGGGCGAGGTCTCGCAGACTGGCATCCCCTGATCAGTGGCGATCCGGAAAGTGTGCACAGGGCAGGGGTGTCTGTGCGGGGCGAGACGGTCAATGAGGCAGACCTGCCGGATCCGGATGACGCCCTGACCCTGCTCGCACCGGATCTGATCGCCGAACGCGGAACTTAAGGATATTAAACTTGGAAATACCCCTAAAGGGGGCTTGTGGACTTCGGACCAGACCCTAATTGGGTCCTAGGCCGGTTCATCGGCTGGTAGAAAGGTAACGTCCTTGGCGCGCGATCCCTATCTGGAACTTGGTGTGCCGCGCAGCGCCGGTGCCGACGATATCCGCAAGGCCTTCCGCAAGCTGGCCAAACAACATCATCCCGACACCAATCCCGGAAACAAGGCAGCCGAGGACCGGTTCAAGGTCGTCAGTGCGGCCTTCGACATACTTGGGGACCCGGAGAAGAGGCGGAAATTCGACGCAGGCGAGATCGATGCTGACGGGCGCGAGACTTTTCGAGGCTTTGGCGGCGGTGGCGGCGGTCCCGGCGGCGGTCACAGGGGGGCTAGGTTTGACGATGTCGACCTCAGCGACATTTTTGGCGACATACTGGGGCGTGGCCGCGGGCGCGCTGGTGGCGGCTTTTCACCGCGTGGGTCAGATATCAAGGCGCGCCTTCATATTGATCTCGAAGAGGCCATTCATGGGGCCAAGAAGCGGGTTTCCCTCGCTGGAGGCCGGACCCTGGACGTGACCATTCCCAAGGGCGCCGAGGAAGGCCAGACCCTCAGGGTCAAGGGGCATGGTGAACCCGGCCCGGCCGGGCCGGGCGACGCCCTGATCGAATTGACCATCCGGGTCCATCCGATTTTCCGGAAGGAGAATGACGGTCTGGTCATGGACCTGCCCATTTCGATTCCGGATGCTGTGCTCGGCGGGAAGGTTCAGGCCCCGACCCCGGACGGTGCCGTGACGCTCACACTGCCAAAGGGGGCAAATGCGGGCCAGTCCTTGCGCCTGAAGGGGAAGGGGCTCAGCGATGCCCAGGGGCGTCGGGGCGACCTGATTGCCCGCCTCGTGCCCACCTTGCCAGATCAACCCGATGCCGCTCTGGAAACCTTTGCCACTCGGTGGCGGGCGGAGCGTCCCTATACGCCGACCCGTCGAAAATAGTCTCCACATGAGATTTCCGGTGAACGGGGACTCCTTCCCCTCGCACTGGGCCCTCAAACCCGCTAAAGGGCAGGCATGATCGCCTTATGGGTTATGGCAGGTTTGCTGTCGGTTCTGGCTGCAGGTCTTGTCCTGTTTTTTTCCGCACGCGCGGGACGGACCTCTGCTGCGGCAGACCCGACCCTGTCGGTTTACCAACGTCAGCTCGGCGAGCTGGATGATCTCGCGGCCCGTGGGCTGATGAATGGCGAAGAGCAAAAGGCAGCTTATGCAGAGGCGGCCCGTCGGCTGCTCAAGGCCTCGGAGAATGTGGCAGAGCCCTGGTCGGCCTCCTCCAATCATCGACAAATTGTCCTCGTGATTGCAGGCCTCGCGGCTCTTTTAGCCCTTGTTGTCTACCAAGTGACCGGGCGGCCCGGCTATTCCGACCAGCCCATGGCGACCCGGATTCAGACCTGGCGCGGTTCGGACCTGAGCCAGTTGACGGCTCCCCAACTTGCCGCCGTGCTGCAAAGGGAAACCCGCCTCCGGCCTGATCCCGAGGGCTATCGATTCCTGGCCCTGGCCGAGAGCCAGTCCAATAATCCGTCAGCCGCTATCCGGGCCACGCGCAAGGCCTTGGCGCTTGCACCGCAGCGGGCAGATTTATGGGAACTGCTGGGGACCAATCTGGTCGAGCAGGCGAATGGAGAGGTCCAGGCCGATGCCGTGGCCGCCTTCCAGCGGACCCTTGAGCTTGATCCGGGGGCTGTCGTTCCAAGGTTCCATCTTGCCCGCGCCCTGGCCCAGTCCGGCGATCAGGCCGGGGCCGTTCGCGGCCTTGAAGCCTTGCAAGCCAGCCTGTCGCCAAATGACCCGCGTCGTAGTGCGCTTGATCGTGCCCTTTCGGAAGCCCGCGCCAAGCCTGGCCAGCAAGGCGAAAGCCCTCTGGGGCCCCAGGCCGGCATGGTCCGTGGCATGGTGCAAGGCCTGGCTGCGCGCTTGAAAACAAACCCGGATGACCCTCAGGGTTGGGTTCGACTGGTCCGGTCCTATGCCGTGCTTGGGGATACCAAGGCGCGGGATGCGGCCCTGGCCGATGCCAAGCTCCGCTATCGCGCCCAGCCGGATGTTCTCAATCAGCTGGATGAGGCAAGCCGCACGGAGCCCATGCAATGAGCGGGTGGTTGCCAAGGTCTCCCAAGGCCCGACGCAGGCTGATGCTGTTGGCAGCAATCGCGCCAATCCTCGCCGTGGCTGTCGGCCTGACCCTCTGGGGGCTTTCGGATTCGATCTCGTTTTTCTATACGCCGAGCCAGGCTGCCGCGGCCAATCCGCCTCCTGGCCGGTCGGTCCAACTGGGCGGACTGGTGAGCGTGGGAAGCGTTCGGAAATATTCAGATGGCCGGGTTGAGTTCACCGTCCGTGATCAGAAAGCGTCAGATCTGGTTCGCTATCAGGGCGACCTCCCCGACCTGTTCCGGGAAGGCCAGGGCATAGTCGCAACGGGCAGTTTTGCGAAGGACGGGCATTTCGAGGCCCGTCAGGTGCTGGCCAAACATGATGAACGCTACATGCCCAAAGAAATCACCAAGGCCCTGAAAGCCCAGGGCGAGTGGCGGGGCGACGGGGCCGTTGCGGCCTATGATCGGGCGGGGCCCACCCAATGATGATTGAATTTTCGGCCTTTGCCCTGGTTCTGGCCCTCTGCCTGTCCTTCGCCCAGTTCGGACTTTCAGGTCTGGGGCGGTGGAAGCGATCCCTGACCCTGATCGGTGCTGGGGAAGGCGCGGCCCTGGGAGCTTTTGTCGCTGTGGCCGTGGCGTTTGCCGGGCTTATGCACGCCTTCATCGTCTCGGATTTTTCCGTGATGAACGTGGCGGCCAATTCCCACACGGAAAAGCCGCTGCTCTACAAGATTGCCGGAACCTGGGGCAGCCATGAGGGCTCCATGTTGCTCTGGTGCCTTGCCCTGACGGGGTTTGGTGCCGCCATTGCCGGCCTTGGTCGGGACCTGCCGCGCGGCCTCAAGGCCCTGGTGGTCATGACCCAGGGCATACTGGGTTCGGTTTTCCTGGCTTACACGGTCTTCGCCTCAAATCCCTTCCTGCGACTGACCGAAATCCCGGTCGAAGGCCGGTCCTTGAATCCCCTGCTCCAGGATCCCGCCCTCGCCATCCATCCGCCATTTCTCTATGCGGGCTATGTTGGCCTGTCGGTGGTTTTTTCCTTTGCCGTTGCGGCCCTGATCGAGGGGCGCGTGGATGCAGCCTGGGCGCGGTGGGTGCGCCCCTGGACCCTGGCGGCCTGGAGCCTGCTGACCATCGGCATCATGCTCGGGGCCTTCTGGGCCTATTATGAACTTGGCTGGGGTGGCTGGTGGTTCTGGGACCCGGTGGAGAATGCCAGTTTCATGCCCTGGCTCGTGGCCTCAGCCCTTCTGCATTCGGCGATCGTCACTGAAAAACGCGCCGCCTTGCCAGGCTGGACAGTCTTCCTGGCCCTTGCAGCCTTCACCTTCTCCATGCTCGGAGCCTTCCTCGTCCGATCCGGCGTCCTGACCTCGGTTCACGCCTTCGCCGTGGACCCCAAGCGGGGCGTCCTTCTTCTGGCGATCCTGGGTTTGACCGCCGGGTCTGGCTTCGCCCTCTTTGCCTGGAGGGCCCCGCGCCTGGCCCCGGGCGGGCTCTTTGCGCCGATCAGCCGTGAAAGCGCCCTGGTTCTCAACAATATCCTTCTGGCAGCCGCCACCGTGACTGTCCTTTTGGGCACGCTCTATCCCTTGATCCGGGAAGCGATGACCGGGGATGCCATTTCGGTGGGCCCGCCCTATTTCAACCTGACCTTTTTACCGCTCATGGGAGCCTTGCTGATCTTGTTGCCCGCTGGACCCTTGCTGGCCTGGAAGCGGGGGGATGCCATTGGGGTTGGGCAACGCCTGATGTTGGCCGCCGGGATTTCCATGGCCTGTGGCGTTTTGGCCCTGATCCTCATCTCGCCCAGGAAGGGCATTGCCAGTGCAGGACTGGCTGTCGCGGCCTGGCTCATTACCGGGACCTTGTCGGAACTGGTGACCCGCGTGAGGCTGTTTCGAGGCTCTGTTGCCGAGAGCTGGCGCCGGATTCTGGCTGCGCCAATGGGCAGCTGGGGCATGACCCTTGCGCATCTGGGCCTGGGTATTTTCGTGCTGGGCGCGTGTTTTGAAACAGGCTGGAAGGTCGAGGCGGCGGAAACCCTGGCCCTGGGGCAGCAACTTCGGGTTGGAGCCTATGAACTGACCCTGAACAAGGTCGAGACGGTTGAAGGGGCCAATTTCGATGCCGATCGGGCCAGTCTCACAGCTGTCCGGTCAGGTCGTGTGGTCTGCACCCCTCAGCCAGAACGTCGTTTCTATCCCGCAGGTCGTCAGACGACGTCTGAGGTCGCCATTTGCACGATTGGCCTCAGCCATCTTTATGTGGTCATGGGAGAACGCCGGGGAACGGCGGACGCCGGGGTTTGGCTGGTGCGCGCCTACTGGAATCCCCTGGCCTTGTTGATCTTCATCGGCCCGTTGATCATGGCCCTCGGCGGACTGGTCTCCTTGTCAGACCGTCGCCTGCGTCTGGCGGCGGGGCGTCGGGCGGGAGCCGCCAAGTGAGACGGCTTCTTGCCATAGTCGGGGCCCTATTTTGTCTGGCCGCCGCAGCCGATCCTGCCGACCGACTGCCGGACCCGGCCCAGGAAGCGCGTGCCCGGGCGATTTTTCGCGAAGTCCGGTGTCTCGTCTGCCAAAACGAGTCGATCGATGATTCCCAGGCTGATCTCGCCTCTGACCTGCGGCTTCTGGTCCGGGACCAGATTCGCAGTGGAAAATCTGATGCCAGCGTTCGCAGCTATCTCGTATCTCGATACGGCGAATTTGTCCTGCTGAAGCCGTCGTTTTCCGTAGGCAATAGCCTGCTCTGGACCGCACCCTTCCTGGTGCTGGGGTTGGGCGGTTTCCTGCTTGCCCGCAACCTGAAGGCTCGCCCCGACCCTGAGGACCTTTCGCCAGAAGAGTTGGCTCGCCTATCGCGCCTTTCAGACGTAAGAGACTCCTGACAGGTTTACGCCTCAGAATGGTCGTTTTGACGCGCTTACATGCACGGGCCTGATATCTCCGAGCGGAGATTTGGGTCCAATCAGGTTGGGGCTTGACGGACTTCCAAACCCGTTTTCACTCTGACCTGCTTGACGTGATGCCCACATTTGCCAGTTCCACGAGGAATTTGAGACCAATGACTTCCAACAAGACGCGCTACCTTGTCAGTGCCCTCGTCGGTGCGGTGATTGTCACGGGGGCCATGGCCGGCGTGGATCCAAGGGCGTCGCGAGCCAATCCCGGCATGTCTGAGCAATATATCAAGGCCTCGACGGCTCCGATTTTTGCGCCCCCGCCGGGCGCGCCCTTGTCATTTGCCGACATTTTCGAGACCGTTTCCCCGGCTGTGGTGTCGATCAATGTGACGTCCAAGGTCGATCCTGAGCAACTTCGTCGCCAAATTCCGGGCCTGCCCTTCGACATTATCCCCCGTCAGGGCCAGCCGGACGAAGAGGGTGATGGCGCGGCGCCGAAGGGCAAGTCCCCCAAGGGGGGGCCGACCCAGCAGTCGGCAGGGTCCGGCTTCTTTATTTCGGCGGACGGCTACATTGTGACCAACAACCATGTGGTCGAGAATGCGGACACCATCAAGGTCGTACTCAAGGACGAGACCGAGCTGGACGCGGTCGTGATCGGCCGGGATGAAGGCACGGACCTGGCTGTCCTGAAGGTCAAGGGCTCGAACTTTGCCTTTGTCAGTTTTGAGAACGCCGCCCGTCCGCGCGTGGGCGACTGGGTCTTTACGGTCGGTAACCCCTTTGGACTCGGTGGAACGGCAACCGCCGGCATCGTCTCGGCCTATGGTCGGGATATCGGGGAGAAGTTCGTCGATTACATTCAGATTGATGCGCCCATCAATCGCGGCAATTCCGGCGGCCCTACCTTTGATGTGTATGGCCGGGTGATCGGCGTCAATACCGCAATCTTTTCGCCTTCGGGCGGCTCGGTCGGGATCGGATTTGCCATTCCGGCCGATGTTGCAGACCCGATCACGCGCCAGCTGATTGCCGGTGGAAAGATCAAGCGTGGCTATATCGGTGCCACGATCCAGAACTTTGATTCTGACATGGCCGAAGCCCAGGGCATGGCAGGCCAGAAGGCCGCGATCGTCGCAGACCTGGTGCCCGGCGGACCTGCGCAAAAGGCAGGCCTGGTGCCTGGCGATATTGTGCTCTCGGTGAATGGTATCCGCGTGAAGAGCTCCTCGGAACTTACCCGCGAAGTCGTAAAGGCGAGCCCCGGAGCCACCCTGCGCCTTGCCATTATCCGTGAGGGCAAGCCCCGGACCCTGGACATTACCTCGGGCCTGCGGCCGAGCGAGCAGCAGATTGCCGCCAATGACAATCGTGGCGGGAATGAAAATTCCTCCGGGCCGGGCTCGACACCCAAGGCCTCGGTCTATCTGGGCATGACTCTGGCCCCGCTTGACGAGGCAACACGCCGCAAGATCGGTGTTGATGCCTCCGCGCGCGGCATGGTGATCACAGCGATTGAGCGAAATTCAGACGCCGCGGAAAAGGGCTTGCAGCCCAATGACCTGCTGGTGCGCGCCGGTGACCGCCCGGTCACCGCTGCATCGGATCTTTCCGCAGTGATTGAGAGCGCCAAGAAGGCCGATCGCAAGAGCATATTGATCGGCGTCTACAGGGGCGGTCGGACCATCTTCCTGCCCTTGAAGGTCGCAGGCTAGGGACACCCAGGCACCTCCCATGAACATCCTGATCATCGAGGATGACATTCCGGCGGCAGAGGCCATGGCGCGGGGCCTGATGGACGGAGGTCATGCCTGCGTCCACGCTCCGGATGGGGAGTCAGGTCTGGCCACGGCCCGGGCCCAGGATTTCGACGTTATTATTGTCGACCGAATGCTTCCCAAAATCCTGGGGATCGATCTTGTGGAAACCCTCCGTCGGGAAGGTGACCAGACCCCGGTCCTGTTCCTGTCGGCCCTGGGCGAGATCCACGATCGGGTCAGCGGCTTGAAGGCCGGTGGCGACGACTATCTGGTCAAGCCCTATGCTTTTGCCGAATTGATCGCCCGGGTTGAAGCCCTGTCAAGGCGGGGCGACATGGGCTCGGTTGTGACCCAGTTGAAGGTCGGCGACCTGGAAATGGACCTGATCGGCCGCACGGTGCAACGCCAGGGGCAAGAGATCGACCTCCAGCACCGGGAGTTCCAGTTGCTCGAATTCATGATGCGGCATGCCGGTCAGGCTGTGACCCGGACCATGCTTTTGGAAAAGGTCTGGGCCTACCATTTCGACCCTCAGACCAATGTGATTGACGTCCACGTCTCCAGGCTTCGATCCAAGATCGACAAGGGTTTTGAACGTCCCATGCTCCAGACCGTCCGGGGCGCTGGTTATCGTCTGGATGCCTGATACGCGCCCCATACGGCCAGGCTGGCGGCGGATTTTCCGCACGACGACCTTTCGCTTTACGGTAATTTCCCTGGCGATTTGTGCCCTGGCTGCAAGCGCATTCCTGTCTTACATCTATGTCGCCACGGTTGTTGAGGAGCGTCGTCGGACAGATCAGGTGATCGCCCGTGAGGCTGAAAATATCGTCAATCTGTACAGGCGGTCTGGCCCAGAGGCCGTCAGCGCCCGTCTCGTCGACCGTGCAGAGCGGAACCGGGCCTTCATCTATGTCCTGACCGCCCCGAACGGGCAAAAAGTAGTCGGCTCAATTGATAGTCCGCCTGCTGGATCTGCGAAGCCAACGCCCACCTGGCTGAATTTTTCCCTGGTTAGCCCCGGCATGGCGGGCAATAGCCCTGGCCGTCCCGTGCGTGGATTGCAACAGACCTTGAGTGGCGGCGAGGTGCTGTTTGTCGGCTTTGATGTCGGAGATGATCAGGCCTTCATTCTGAAGATTGTCCATGCCCTCTGGGGGGCGGGTGCCCTGGTTCTGGCCCTTGGGCTGGCGGCCGGGTTGCAGCTCAGTCGTAATGTTTCCCAGCATCTGGTGGGCCTGACGAATGTCGTTGCGACCGTGCGAAATGGGAATCTGTCCGCGCGCGCCGGGGTGGAAGGAAGCCCCGACGAATTTCATGACCTGGCTAAGGGGCTCAATCAGATGCTCGACCGGCTGGAGCGCTCAATGGCGGCCCATCGCCATGCCGGTGATGCCATTGCCCATGACCTGAGATCGCCCCTGACCCGACTTCGGGCAAGACTTGAGGTCGCCCTCTGTGATCTTGAGGCGGGACAGGGAAATCCCGAGCAGGCCTTGAGCCAGGCCCTTGAAGACACCGATGCGGTTCTCAAGACCTTCTCGACCGTTCTGGCGATTGCGCGGCTCCAGTCTGAGGGGGATGTTCCCAGTGCAATGGCCTTCGATCCGGCGCCGCTGGTGTCCGACATTGCAGATCTCTATGAGCCGCTTTGTGAGGACAAGGGGGTTCAGTTGGCCTCCCAGGTCGCGGAAGGCCTAACCTTGCGGGGTAACCAGGAGTTCATTGCCCAGGCCCTGGCCAATCTCGTGGATAATGCGGTCAAGTATACGCCCTCCGGCGGGGGAATCATGTTGCGGCTGAGGAGCCGGGCCTCCGGAGATCTTGAGTTTTCCGTCACGGATACAGGGCCGGGTGTGCCGGATGCGGACCGCTCGCGGATTGTCGAACGCTTTGTACGCCTGGAAGGCAGCCGAAATGCGCCTGGGGCCGGCCTGGGGCTATCCCTGGTTGCCGCCGTGGCAAACGCCCATGGAGGACGGCTTGAGCTTGCGGAGGGACCCGGCAAGATCGGCGATCATGGTCCGGGGCTATGGGCGGCCCTCATTCTTCCGGCAGACGTGTGACACCGCTTGCAGAGATCCTCAAACCTTGCGGTCCCGTCCTCGACGAACGGGCCGCCCGACGCACGCTAGACCTCCTGCGGACCAAGGCGTCCGCCCCTGGGGCCGACCTGTCCCTGAGGGCGGCTGAAGCGGCTCTTGCACCTATTTTCGGGGCTTCCGGGTATCTGTCCGGCCTGGCCCGTCGCCATCCAGACCTGCTCCTGGCCCTGATTGGCGCGGACCCTGGCGACAGGCTTGAAGGCCTGCTCGACCGAACGGCTAGGCTGGATGTCTCTGACCTTGATGCCGTGCGCCAGGGCTTGCGGCTCCTGAAGGCAGAAGCCCACCTTCTGATCGCCCTGGCAGACCTGGGCCAGGTCTGGAACCTGGATCAGGTGACCGCCGCCCTGACCCGCTTTGCCGACGCTGCCCTCCAGACGGCACTTGGGGCGCTTGCCCGGGTCGAGTTTGATGCCGGGCGTTTGCGCCAGATCGGGGCCGGTGCCACAGGCCCAATCCCGGGTTTCTCCTGCATTGCCATGGGCAAGCAGGGGAGTTTCGAACTCAACTATTCCAGCGATATTGATGTCTCGATCTTTTATGATCCCGACGCCTTGCCGCTGAGCGAGGGCGTGGAGGTCCAGGGGTTTGCCGTCCGGCTTGCCCAGGGGCTTAGCGAAATCATGCAGGCCCGAACGGCGGACGGATATGTCTTCCGGATGGATTTGCGGCTCCGTCCCGATCCGGCGTCAACGCCCATTGCGGTCTCGCTGGCGGCGGCCCTGGAATATTATGAAAGCGTCGGACAGAACTGGGAGCGTGCAGCCTTCATCAAGGCCCGGGCCTGTGCAGGGGACCTGCCCCTTGGCGAGGCTTTCCTGGACGCGCTTCAACCCTTTATCTGGCGGCGGAACCTCGATTTTGCGGCCATCAGTGACATCCATTCGATCAAGCGCCAGATACACATTCACAAGGTGGATGATCGCCTGACCGCTGGCGGCATGGACCTCAAGCTCGGTCGGGGCGGGATTCGCGAGATTGAATTCTTCGTCCAGACCCAGCAGTTAATCCTGGGCGGGCGGCATCCGGAGTTGAGGTCGCCCCGGACACTGGATGGGCTTGCGGCCCTGTGTCAGGCGGGACATGTCTCCAGCGCCGTGAAAACGGAGCTGACCGAGGCCTATGAGCAGTTGCGGGCCCTGGAGCATCGCATCCAGATGCTGGCCGATGAACAGACCCACAGGCTTCCTGAGTCTGCCAATGAGCGGAAAAAGGTCGCGGCCCTGTCGGGCTTTGACCGGCTTGGTAGCTTTGATGCGGCGGTCATTCGCATATTGCGAACGGTCAACCGCCGCTATGGCGAGCTGTTTGCGGGCGAGGAACCGCTGTCCTCCCGGTTTGGCAGCCTGATTTTTACCGGGGTTGAGGACGATCCCCAAACCCTCGAAACCCTCGCCCGAATGGGATTTTCCAATCCGTCCCAGGTCTCTGAAACCATCCGCGCCTGGCATCACGGCCGCATTGCCGCGACCCGCCCGGAGCGCGGCCGGGAGTTGTTTACCCGACTTGCCCCCCGATTGCTGGAGGCCTGTCATTTTGCCGGTGCCCCGGACCTGGCCTTTATTCGGTTTGGAGCCTTTTTCGGACGCCTGTCGTCAGCCGTTCAGTTGCAGTCCCTGTTTCTGGCCCAGCCGGTGCTCTTCAACTTGCTGGTTCAAGTCATGGCCTATGCCCCCAGGCTGGCCGACACCCTGGCCCGCCAACCGGCTGCGATTGACGCCATGCTGGATGGCCAGTTTCTGACCGAGGTGGACCCGGCTGCGGATCGGGCGACCCTGTCCCGTGCCCTGGCGGAGTCGGCAGACTTCGAGACGGCCATGGATGTCGTGCGGCGTTTTCATCGGGAACAGAGCTTCCGGGTGGGGGTGCAGGTGATGAGCGGTCGCGCCGATGCCGAACTGGCAGGACTGGCCTTTGCCAAGCTGGCCGATATCTGCCTCCAGGCCCTGGCCCCAGTGGCCCTGGCCGATGTCGAACGCACCGGCGGGGCCTTCGAGGGCGAGGTGGCGGTTGTGGCTCTGGGACGCTGCGGGTCCCGGGAAATGAATGCGGGGTCGGACCTGGACCTGATGACCCTCTATCGGGTGCAGGACCCGGACAAGGTGTCTGCTCTCAAGGGATGGAGCCCTGCCGCCGTCTATGGCCGGTTTACCCAGAGACTGATCGCGGCCCTGTCCCTGCCCACTCGTGAAGGCGGGCTCTATGAGGTCGACATGCAGCTTCGACCTTCGGGAACCCAGGGGCCGGTTGCCGTAAGCCTCGCGGCCTTTGAGGACTATTACAGCCAGGAGGCCGAGACCTGGGAATTGATGTCCTTGACCCGTGCCCGGGTCGTCTGGTCCAATAGCCCGGACTTCGAGGATGTTGCAGGGGCCGCCATCGAAACCGCCCTCCGCCGCCCCCGCGACATTCGAAATCTGGCGCGGGACGTGCGGGAAATGCGGGTGCTCGTCGCGCAGGAACGGCCACCGAGCGGGCCGTGGGATCTCAAACTGTCGACGGGCGGACTTATGGATATCGAGTTTATCGCCCAGTTTCTGCAACTAAGGTTCGCCGCGTCGGGTGGCCCCTTGAACGTCAATACCCTGAAGTCCCTCGAGGCCATGGCCCAGGCTGACACGATCAGCCCTGACCAGTTTGAGGCCCTTCGACAGGCCTTGCGGCTCCAGCAGGACCTTACCCAGGTGCTCAAACTGGCCCTGACCCAGGTGGATGATCCCCTGTCCCAGCCTTTGGCTTTTCGCAGAATCTTGGCCCGGGCCGCAGGTATTCGAGACCCTAAGGGCCTACCGAAGGCTGTCAAAAGGGCACAGACTGCTGTTAAGGCGGTCTTTGAAGACGTGATTCCAAACTGAGTTCGACGGAGTGCCGGCCCTTGAACGTTCAAGCCCCAAGGGATCAAGCCGGGCTTGGTCCGAAGAGGTAATGTTGAAGGTGAGCCATTTGTCGTGCGATCACTCCAGGCATGCTGACCATGTCCGCCCAGACGCTTAACACACCTGGCATGGGGATAGCTGTGAGGCGGGGGGACGTGCGTGTGAGGAACCCCGGCCCGGACCCGGACCTTGATCTTTTGCAGCGGGTTGCTGAGGGCGATGCTGCCGCCATTCGCGCCCTGACCGCGCGCAAATTGCCCAGGGTTCTGACCCTTGCCACCCGTATGCTCGGGCGGGTTGCAGATGCCGAAGATGTCGCTCAGGAAGCCATGATCCGGGCCTGGCGTCAGGCCCCGAAATGGAAACCGGGACTTGCCCGGTTTGACACCTGGTTGCACCGCGTGACCTTGAACCTATGCTATGATCAGCTTCGACGAGGTCGAGAAGTCCTCGTCGCCGAGTTACCTGACCTGGTGGATGAGGGGCCAGCCCCGGATCGCGGCCTTGAAGCCCGGGACACAGGACGCCGTGTTCACGCCGCCCTGCAAGGCTTGCCCGATCGCCAGCGTGAAGCCGTCACGCTTTGTCACTATCAGGAGCTTTCGAACATTGAAGCCGCGGCCGTCATGGGGGTGAGTGTCGATGCCCTTGAAAGCCTGCTCTCACGCGGCCGTCGAGCCTTGAGAGCAAGTCTGGTCGACCTGGTCGAAGATGCGGGAGGTCGCCCATGACGCCGGATCGGTTTGAAGTCTTGTCCGAAGCCTATGGAAGCCGGGTTGAGCTGTGGCCGACAGACGTCCGCGATGCGGCCCGGGCCTGGGTAGCCAGGAATCCCGACCAGGCGGGTGAGGTTCTCGGACGCGCGGCAAGGCTGGACAGCGTGCTGGATACTGTGCGGCCCCCCGTTGTCAGTCACGCCCTTCGTGAACGCGTCATCGCCCTTGCCGTGCCTGCTCAGATCAGATCAGGGCTTCGCTGGCTTTGGGGTGCAGGGGTCGGATTTGGGCTCGCTGCGACCTGTGCCGCCGGATTGGTTCTCGGGGTCATTATGTCCGGCCAGCTTCAGATACAAACAACAGACGAACCCGTGACATCCGTCATGACGGGCTATCAGGTTCCGACGGACTCCGGGGAGGTTTTCCTGTGATCAAACGTCACCTGATATTCGGTCTGGTTGCCTCTGTGGCCCTGAACCTCTTTGCAGCCGGGGCTTTGGTCGGGACGATCATAGCCCGCCACGGCCTTGGCGCGAGACACGCCGGGGCCATGGGGCAGTTGCCTGGGCGGGGGCTGATCCGTGCGAGTGAGGGGCTATCAGAGCCTGAGCGCGAGGCTTTCCGTCAAGTTCTGCGCGACCATGCGCCCCAGGCACAGGCTGATGTGCGTCGGGCCCGGGATGCCCGAAACCGGGGCTGGGCCGCTCTGGATGCCGATACGGTCGATACGGTGGCGATAGAGCGTGACCTCAACGCGGCGCGCGACCTCGAAATTCAGGCCCGGACCCGGATCGAGCAAGGCATTGTCAGCTATGCCCTCACCTTGCCGAGAGCCGATCGCGCAATTCTGGCCGAGGGGTTGACCCGCCGAGGGACTCGATCGGCTGAAGGCGGGCCGAAGCCAGGGCGTGAATAGGCGCTGCCTGGGTCAGGCGGCGGCTGAAACCGCCAGGTGAAAGCTGATTGTGGTGCCTTGGTCTGGTTGGCTCTCCAGGATCAGACTTGCACCGTGGCCTTCGACCAGGGCTCGCACAATCGCCAGCCCCAAGCCCAAGCCGTCCTGTGGTGACCGCGTGGTCGGTCGGGCCTGTTCGAAGGGCAGGGTGAGGCGAGCCAGGTCTTCTGAGGCCATGCCCATCCCCGTATCTTGCACACGGATGAGGATGTGCTCTCCGGAAGGGGTGAGGTCCGCCAGAATTCGAACCTCCCGGCCTTTGGGCGTGAACTTGAGCGCGTTGGCCAGAAGGTTGAGCAGGATTTGCCTTATCGCCCGATCATCCGCCATCACGGGCGGCAGGTCTTCAGGTACCCTGATGGTCAGGCTGAGCCCTTGGGTCTCGGGTCGGCCTGGGAGCATGCGAAGGACCCGTGCGACGGTCTCATGCAGATGAATCGGCTGGAGCTCAAGGGGCTGCCTTCCGGCATCGATCTGGGCCAGATCGAGCAGGTCATTGATTATGCTCAGAAGGTGCTCGCCTGAGGCATGGATGTCCTGCGCATAGCCCTGATAGGCGGGGGTTCCCAGGGGCCCCAGCATGGCCTTGGCCATGACCTCGGAGAACCCGATAATGGCATTCAGGGGGGTTCGCAGTTCGTGACTGAGGGTCGCCAGAAATTCGCCCCTCGCCTGATGGGTGGCTTCGAGGCTTTCAATGCGCCGACGAAGGTCCGCGTTTTCCTGCTGAAGCTGCTCGACCCTGCCCGTCATGGTCAGTCCTGCAGGGCCTTGCTCGCCAGCTCATAGACATTTTTCGACAAGCTAGGCGTTGAGATCACCCGGGTCAGGGCCTGCTTCATCTGGCTGGCCAGATGGGGAGTGTATCTGCGCCACCCGCCCAGGGGCTCCATCAGCCTTGCTGCGGTCATGGGGTTGAACCGATCCACGGCCAGGATCTGATCGGCCAGGAACTCATAGCCCCGACCGTCGGCTGCGTGGAAGCGTGCAGGATTGCCCGTCGCAAAGCCCAGGATCAGCGCTCGAAGCCGGTTGGGGTTTTGGGCATCAAAGGCCGGATGGCGGGTCAGGGCCATCACCCGGTCCAAGGCGCCCGGCCCGGGATCACGCCCCTGCAGGCCGAACCACTTGTCTATGACCAGGGGCTCGGACTCCCAACGCGCATAGAAGGCGACAAGCGCGTCTTCAAAGGCCTGCCCCCCCATGGTCATGAGGGCGTTCAGGGCCCCCATGGTGTCGGTCATGTTTCGCGATCCATGGAAATGATCGAGGGCCAGCTGACTGACATCCGACGAAGGTCGTGTGGCCATGAGGTCCAGGGCGGCATTGCGCAGGGCGCGACGGCCTGCGCTTGCAGAATCCGGTGAGAAGTCCCCGCCGTCCTGAAGCCCGAAATAGATGCGCGTGAGGTCTGATTCCAGATGGACACCCAGGCGAGTGCGCAGCGCGTTCCTTGCCTGGTGAATGGCGGCAGGATCTGCGGGCTGAAGCGCCAGGGTCAGGTCTGTCTCTGAGGGAAGTCCGAGAAGCAGGGCCTTGAAGGCGGGGGCCGAGGCCTGATCGGACAGGGCGCGCGCCATGGCTTCGCTATAGCGTTCTTCACCGACCTCATCTGGATGTCCACTTGCCCGCGCCAGGATCAGGTCGCGCGCAAGGTCTTGGCCAGCCTCCCAGCGGTTGAAGAGGTCCGGATCGCCCGCCAGTTGCAGATAGCGATCCTTTGGCCGGGAATCCTGGGTCAGCAGGATGGGAGCCGAAAACCCCCGCAGGGCCGAGATGACCGGGGGGCTGTCGACACCGGTCAGGGTCAGGCTCGCCCTTGCCGTCTCCAGGACCAGCAGGGTTTCGTCCATGGCAAGGCCATCGCGTTCAAAGGCCAGGGTACGACCGTCGCCGTCCAGCAGGCCCAGCTTCACCGGGATTGGCAAGGCGCGCTTGTCCGGCTGGCCGGGCGTTGTGGGCGTGTCCTGAGCAAGGTTGAGGACCAGGGTCTTGGTGTCCGGATCATAGGTGTGGTTTAGCGACAGTTTCGGCGTGCCCGCCTGCTCGTACCAGGCAAAGAAATTGTCCAGGTTCAGCCCGGAGACTTCCGCAAAACAGGCAATGAAGGCTTCCACAGTTGTGGCATGTCCATCCCAGCGGTCGAAATAGAGATCCATGCCGCGCCGGAAGGTTTCGTCCCCCAGGATCGCCTTGAGCATGCGGATAACTTCCGCGCCCTTTTCATAGATGGTTGCCGTGTAGAAGTTGTCGATCTTCAGATAGCTAGAGGGCCGGACGGCATGGGCCAGCGGGCCTTGGTCCTCTGAAAACTGGCGGGCCCGGAGCGCCTTGACGTCCTTGATCCTCTGAACCGCCTCGCCCCGCATGTCGGCCGAGAAGCTCTGGTCCCGAAAGACGGTCAGGCCTTCCTTCAGGCAGAGCTGGAACCAGTCGCGACAGGTGATCCGGTTACCTGTCCAGTTATGAAAATACTCGTGGGCAACGACGCTTTCGATCCGCTCATAATCGAGGTCGGTTGCGGTCTCGGGATCGGCCAGGAGGAGTGAGCTGTTGAAGATATTCAGCCCCTTGTTTTCCATGGCCCCGAAGTTGAAGTCCCTTACGGCGACAATCATGAAGAGGTCGAGATCATACTCCCGGCCAAAGCTCTCCTCGTCCCAGATCATTGAGCGTTTGAGGGCGTCCATCGCATAGCTGGCGCGGTGGGCCATGCCGGGGTCCACATAGATCTTCAGGTCGACGGTCCGGCCACTCATGGTCACCAGGGTGTCGCTCAGGACGTCAAGCTCGCCGGCGACCAGGGCGAAGAGGTAGCAGGGCTTTGGGAAGGGGTCGTTCCAGACCGCAAAGTGGCGACCGTCGCCCAACCGGCCCTTTTCCAGAAGATTGCCGTTCGACAGCAGGTGAACAAAGGCGTTGGCCGCTTCAATGCGCACGGTAAATCGCGCCAGCACATCGGGCCGGTCCGGGAACCAGGTGATCTTGCGGAACCCTTCGGATTCGCACTGGGTGCAGAACCGCCCACCCGACATGTAAAGGCCATCCAGGGCCTTGTTGGCGGCGGGATCGATCTCGACCTCGGTCTCCAGGATGAAGGCATTGCTGAGCTTGGGGATGGTCAGGAATTCGGGTGTGACCTGATAGGCCGTGTCCGCCAGGGTTTGGCCGTCCACCCGGACGGAAATGGGCGTCAACCTTTCCCCGTTGAACACCAAAGGCCGGTCATGGTCCCCATTGCGACGAACCGTCAGGTGCGCCCGAACCCGAGTTGCCGACGGGTGGAGATCAAAGGTCAGAACCACCTCATCAATCAGAAAGTCGGGGGCCTGATAATCGGCGAGCTGAATCGGCTGGGGGGTATCTGTTCTCATGGCCTAGATTTAGGCGATCTTGCCCTCTCCGGCGAGCCCTCAGGAGCGGGGTTTTTCATCGCGCCGACCTCAGGCCTGAACCTGGGGTAAATCCATCCAGTGGTTGAGAATGGCCAGGATCTGGTCGCCCGGCTGGAAGCCGCGCGTCACGACCCCATAGGCTCCCTGTCCGTCAGGGCCCGCGACCAGGGTCGGAAATCCCGTGACCCCAGCCCTTTGGGATGTCCCGTAATCACGCCAAGTTTCATTCTTGAGGGAGGGGGAGTCCAGATCCTCGCGGAAGGCATCCCGCTCGAAACCGGCTTCAGCCCCAAGGTCGGCCAGGACATCCAGGTCCGTAATGTCGAGGTTTTCTGCGTAGAAGGCAGACTGTAGCCGCGTCAGGAAGCTCAGGGCCAGTTCAGGATCGTCACGTCGGACCCGAACCACCGCCCGCGCCCCCGGGTCTGAATCATAGCAGAATCCCGGGCGATCAAGAACCCGGCCGTCGAAGGGCAGGCCCGTGGCCTCATGCACATGGCCCCAGTGGCCCTTCAGGGTTTCCCGTGCAGCTTCTTCCATGGGCGTATCCGTGCCCGGACGCAGGCCGCCCATGACCAGCTGGATGGGCAGGGCCCGCCCAAACTGGCGGCGGATCTCGGTGATGACGGGCGAAAATCCGTAACACCATGAGCACATGGGATCGGCGAAATAGATCAGGTGCGGTTCATTCATGATGGGGACTGTCCGTCGACTTGAAAGGCAGGGTTCAGGGCTGATCGCGTGTTCGCAATTGCGGTTTCTCAGGGGCTTGAGTCTCTGCGGAACCCCCAGGCTGTGGAGTCTTCAGGGCGGCTCCCATAAGCCGTGAGTTCGATTCCAAGCGTACCGCCGTCTGAACGCAGATATCAGGCAAGACCCAACCCATCCACTGCTGGGCGACGGTTCGAATAGGCAGGTTTGCCGCCACAGCCCAGGCCTGCCGCCCCTTCTGAATGGCCTGATCTCCCCTTGGCCGGATAGGTTGCAGGCTGGCTTGTTCGGCAGCGCTCATGGCCCGTCCAAACAGGGCAAGGTTGCTGCGGCTTTCCACTTGCAGGTCTGTGTAGACCTTCATGTCCTCGGCCAGGGTGGTTCCCGGTTTGCGAAAAGCGTTCTCGATCCGCGTCACGTCGGGAAGGACCCGGTCATAGAGGTCGACATATCCGCCCAGCAAGCCGGTGCACCAGCCGACCAGCCCATAGTCGTCCCTGGGCGCGCCCACAGGCCAGCGAACGTCCTCGGTCACAGGCTTCGCTGCCGGTTGAGACACGGGCGCGGGACTGGAAGGGGCCATAATGTCCTTGGCCAGGTCCAGGGCACTGTCCTGGGTCGTTGCCAGGGCGAGCAGGTAGAGCACGATCGGCATGCAGGTCACCCAGGGTTAAAATCCACCAGCCTTCTCACAGGCCTGTCTTGCGGTCTTAACGGGGCTTAGACAAAGGATCAAATGCGCGAAATCAAGGTGCCGGGAGAACCTTGCTGCGAGGCTGACTTTCCCGGTGCCCTCCGATAAGGTGCATCAAGTGAAAACCCTATTCAGGCCCCGATGAATTTCTGGAGAAAAATTGCAGGTCGCGCCGTGCGCCGTCCAGATGGTGGCGAGGACTGCGACTGCCCGCCGGGACTGCCCGGGGCCGATCCGGCCTTTTCAACCGCCGTGACAGCCCTGGGTGCCAAGCTGACCAAGGCGGATGGCCGTTCGGATATCACCGAATTCGATGCCTTTTCCGAAGTGTTCCAGAGCCATCCGGCGTCTCAGGACAACATCCACAAGCTCTATGATCTGGCCCGCCAGACCACCCACGGCTTTGAAAGTTACGCCCGGCGACTGGCCAAACGCTATCGCAACTGTCCTGGCCTATTGGAAGACGTTCTGGACGGGCTGTTTCACATCGCCCATGCAGACGGGGCCATCACGCGGGACGAGCTGGTCTATCTGGAGACTGTAAGTACGGTTTTCGGACTGTCTCCCCTGGCCTTCCGGCGGATCAAGGCGACCCACCTGGGCCTTTCCAAGGATGATCCCTATGCCATTCTGGCGGTTGCTCCGGATGCTCCCGATGACCAGGTCCGGTATGTCTGGAAGCAACTCCTGACCGAGACCCACCCGGATCGGGCACGGGCACGGGGCCTGCCTCCTGAGTTTGTCGAGGTGGCCGAGTCCAAGTCGGCCGTAATTAATGCCGCCTTCGACACAATTATGCGCGAGCGGCGGGCTATGGGTCTCTCAGGGACGGCTTGAGGGTCTCGTCTTTGCTGGATTTCGGCCTCTGGGGTGTTGACCTTAGGTCGTGGCGGCCCAACATTAAAGAAACGGCTCCGTCCCTGAGCCAGTCGAGGTCGAAATGTTTACTGACAGCCCGCCGTCCCGATCCCCGATCCTTGACGCCATCGCCGTGATAGGGGGGCTTGTCGCAACCGTGGCGGCCATTGTCCTCGGCGCGGTCCTTGCCGTGATTGCAACCTTTACGGTTCTGGTGATTGGCTTGGTATCCTCGCTGATGATTGGGCTTGCGGGACTTGCCGGCCGGGCCAGGCGTCGCGCTGGAGTTCCCGGAGACGATGGACTCATCGAGGCCCGCAATCTTGGCGGCCACACCTGGGTCGCCTACGGATGGAAAGACTCTCACTGAACTCGCCCTTGGCCTACAAGTTAGGCTTGCCGCTTTTAGCGCCCGCCTCTACCGTTCTGTCTCAAATCGTTTTTGGGAGAGAACAAAATGATCGGCGTCATCGCGACCCTAACCGTTGCCGAAGGCAAGAATGCGGAATTTGAGGCCATTTTCACGGCCCTTTCCAAGGAAGTTCGGGCCAATGAGCCTGGCAATATCGCCTATCAGCTGACCCGCAGCCGTTCGAATCCCCAAGTCTACAAGGTGCTTGAGCTCTACAAGGACCAGGATGCCCTGACCCATCACGGGCAAACCGAATATTTCAAGGCTGCCGGCCCGAAGATGGGACCGACCATGGGTGGCCGTCCTGAAATCGAATATCTCGACGGCGTTTAAGAGGGGGATTGGTCATGGACCTGGAATTCACGCGCGAAGATCTCGCCTTCCGTGACGAAGTCCGAGCCTTCATCGCTGAGGCCTTTGATGACGACATGCGGGCCCATGCGGCCCAGTCAAAGAATGCCCACATCGACAAGGCCGGCCAGGTCCGTTGGCTGAAACGGCTCAATGACAAGGGGTGGATCGCCCCGGACTGGCCCGTCGAATATGGCGGTACGGGCTGGAACCATAGCCGGAAGTATATTTTCGAGATGGAAATGGCCCTGGCCGGGGCCCCGTCGACCTCGAACATGGGCATTACCATGTGTGCACCGGTGGTGATGGCCTTCGGGACTCCTGAGCAAAAGGCCCAGCACCTGCCGAAAATCCTGTCGACGGACGTCTGGTGGTGCCAGGGGTATTCGGAGCCCGGCTCCGGGTCCGATCTGGCGTCCCTGTCCATGAAGGCCGAGCGGGATGGGGATCATTATGTTCTGAACGGGTCGAAGATCTGGACCACCTATGCCCAGTGGGCCGACTGGATGTTCTGTCTGGTGCGGACCAGCCAGGAGCCTATTCGTCAGGTCGGGATCAGCTTCCTGCTGCTCGACATGAAGACGCCTGGCATCAATATCGTTCCCCTGCCGACCCTCGATGGCCCGGCCACCGGGGAGCAGGAAATCAATCAGGTCTTCTTCGACAATGTGCGCGTGCCGGTGGCCAACCGCATTGGTGAGGAAGGTCAGGGCTGGACCTATGCCAAGTACCTGCTCCAGTTCGAGCGGGGCAATCCCTATGCGCCCGGTCTCACCAATCAGCTGGAACGGGTCAAGCAGATTGCCCGATTGCAGACAGGCGACAACGGCCAGGCCATGATTCAAGACCCCGATTTCCGCCGGAAACTGGCGGAGATGCAGATCAAGGTTGATGTTCTCAACGCCACCGAACTGCGGGTCTTCGGCAGCCGCACCACCGGGGAGTCGATGGGTGCGGTCTCGTCCATGTTCAAGCTTGAGGGGAGCCAGGCCCAACAGGCGATCACCGAGCTCGCCCTGGAAGCGGTGGGGATCTACGGCCAGCCCTTCGTCCAGGACACCTGGGCCGAAATCAAGGGCGAGCGGAATGAGCCCCGCGCCGGTCCCGACTACGCAGCGACCCTGGCCCCGCACTATTTCAATTACCGGAAGACGTCGATCTATGCCGGTTCAAATGAAATCCAGCACAATATCATGGCCAAGATGGTGCTCGGGCTCTAAGTCCGAGGCCCTATTGGAAAAGCCGCCCGGTCCAGCCTGAGCTGGACCGGGGCCGTTTTTAGAGACGGCTCGGGATGACCACCATCATCTTCTCGTAGCCCTTCACGAAGGCAGACTTCACGCGAGTCACTTCCTCGACAACCTTGATTTCCGGGAACCGGGTGAGGATCTCTTCCCAGAGTATGTTCAGCTGAAGTTCCGCCAGGCGGTTGCCAACGCAGCGGTGGATACCAAAGCCGAAGGACATGTGGTGCCGGGGGTTGGGCCGGTCGATGATGTAGGCGTTGGGGTTGTCGATGACGTCTTCATCGCGGTTGCCTGAGGCATACCACATGACGACCTTGTCACCCTTCTTGATCATCTTGCCGCCAAGCTCTACGTCCTGAAGGGCCGTGCGACGCATGTGGGCAAGCGGGGTCTGCCAGCGAATGGTTTCAGAGACCATGGAGGGGATGAGCGACGGATTGGCGCGGAGCTTGGCCAGCTGATCCGGGTTCTGGTTCATGGCCAGGACTGAGCCCGTCATGGTGTTGCGGGTCGTGTCATTGCCACCGACGATCAGCAGGATCAGGTTTCCGAGATATTCCATGCGATCCATGTTCCGTGTGGCCTCGCCATGGGCCAGCATGGAGATAAGGTCACCCTTGGGCGGTGCATTGACCCGCTCGTTCCAGAGCCGGGTGAAATAGTCGACGCATTCAAACAAATGCATCCGCCGCTCCATCTCGGGGTCTTCGGTCGTGAAGTAGTGCGAGGTCGCATCCGCCGTGGTGATGTCCGACCAGAAGGTCAGCTTGCGGCGGTCTTCCCAGGGGAAGTCGAACAGGGTGGCCAGCATCTGGGTGGTGAGCTCGATCGACACCTTGTCGACCCAGTCAAAGGGCTCGCCGATGGGCAGGCTATCCAGGGTCTTCTGAATCCGGCCACGAATGAGGGGTTCCATGACGTGCAGGTTGTGAGGCGAAACGATCGGGCTGACCGTCTTGCGCTGCACATCGTGCTTCGGCTGGTCCATGGCGATGAACATGGGCAGGGTGAAGTCATCCTTGGGATCAAAGATGGTAATCGCAGGTTCCGAGGAAAACACGCCGTGGTTGGTATCCACCGCCATGATGTCGTCGAACTTGGTCACTGACCAATAGGCCCCGTCCTCATGCAGATGGGCAGGATGATGGTGGACCGGGTCTTCCTTCCTCAGCCGCTCGAAATAGGGCCAGATGGTGTCGGTCAGGAACAGGTCCGGGTCCGCCAGATTGATCTCGTCCAGGGGCATGGCATAGGCACGAGCCCGGGCTTCAGCCTTCAGATCGACGGAACCATCACTCATCGGAAACTCCTGATTTGGGGCGGGCTCTTGCCCAATGTTGGCATTGTTCAGATTACTGTCTGAGGAAGGATTTCATGGCAAGCCTCTAGTCGGCGGGTGCGAAAATATCTTTGATCCACTTGAAGTATTTCTCACCTGACGCCTGGCGCTGAACGTGCTTTAGAAAAGGCAGAGCTATTTCATTTTTGTGGGGACCCCATGGCCGCTGAAACTCTTTTCCGCCCTTTTGATTTCAAGGGTTTGCATCTCAAGAACCGGATTGTCATGGCCCCCATGACGCGCTCGTTTTCACCCGGCGGCGTCGTGACCGAAGAGGTAGCCCAGTATTACAAGCGCCGGGCTGCCGCCGAAGTCGGGCTGATCGTGTCTGAAGGCACAGGCGTTGGGCGTCCCGCATCACTGAATGATGCCAATGTGCCACGTTTTCATGGTGAAAAAGAGCTGGCGGGCTGGAAGCGCGTGATTGAGGCCGTCCACGAGGCTGACGGGGTCATGGCTCCCCAGCTCTGGCATGTGGGGGCTGTGCGGTCGCGGGACCCGGCCTGGAACCCGGAAGGCGGCTATGACAGCCCCTCGGGCCTGTCGAGCCCAGGACATCAGTTCGGCGAGGGCATGAGCGAGGAAGATGTGGCGGACGCCATTCAAGCCTTTGCCACCGCTGCGGCCGCGGCCAAGGCCCTCGGGTTTGAGTCCATCGAACTGCACGGAGCCCATGGCTACCTGATCGACCAGTTCTTCTGGGAAGGCACCAATGAGCGGGAAGACGCCTATGGGTCGAAGGACCTGCCCGGGCGTGCCCGTTTCGCGGCGGATATTCTGCGGGCGGTGCGCGCAGCGGTGGGGCCGGACTATCCGGTCATCATCCGGATCAGCCAGTGGAAGCAGCAGGACTTCACCGTCAAAATGGCGGAAACGCCCAAGGCGCTTGAAGCCTGGCTGACCGCCCTGACCGATGCCGGTGCCGATATTCTGCACTGCTCCCAGCGCCGGTTCTGGGAACCCGAATTCGAAGGCTCTGATCTGAACTTCGCTGGTTGGGCAAAGAAGCTCACCGGCGTGCCGACCATTACGGTGGGGTCTGTGGGCCTGTCTGGCGACTTCATCGGTGCCTATGGCGGGGAAGCCTCCCAACCGGCGTCGCTGGATGAATTGCTGCGCCGCCTGGATCGGGAGGAGTTCGATCTGGTGGGCGTGGGCCGGGCCCTGTTGCAGGACCCGGAGTGGGCCAAGAAGGTCCATGAAGGCCGGACCGACGAGCTCCTGAGCTTTGAACGTGCCGCTATGGGCAAGCTCTACTAGACGGGAAAAGCCAGGGTCAGGCGGCGTCGACCGTCTGGCTCTGGTCCGTATTCAGGACGTAATAGTCGAGATCTGTCAGGAGCTTGGACCAGGCTGTGTCCATGTCCGGGGTCCAGTTTCCCGCGATGACCTCGCGCAAGGTGTCGCGGACGGTTCCGAAAAAGACCCTGAACACCTCCGGTGGCACGTCATAGCCCGCATGGGTCACGACCTCGCACTGGATCAAGCGTGCGGCGTATTGCCGGTCACCGACGAAGTCCAGAATGGCGCGAAAAACCTGCGACAGCATCTCGCCCTTGATCTGGTGGTTCGTGTCCCGCCAGAACAGGGGTTCCATGTCCGGATGGGCCGCGAAGAGTCGGGCATAGACCAAGGGCGTCAAGTCCTCGACCGCCTCGGACGCCAGTTCAAGGGCAAGATGAACCTGCTGGGCCTGCTCAGGCATTGAAGTTCAACTTCAGACCCGGGCGCGGCCAGGTGGCCTTGTAGAGCTTTCCGGTGGCCGATGCGGTGATCCAGGCAGTCTTCATGTCCGGACCGCCAAAGCAGATATTGGTCACGATCAGGTCCGGGAAGGGATAGTGCTCGGTCGAGCCGTCCGGGTCGAAGGCCGTGATCCCGCCATTGATAATGGTGGCCACACAGACCTTGCCGCCAGCCTCGACGGCCAGACTGTCCAGCAACTGGTAACCCGGAAGGTTTGCGATGACCCGGCCCGGGGCAAAGCCAGGGGGCGGCGCCAGGACGCCGGGCTCGGCCACGTCAAATGCCCATAGTCGGCCCAGGTTTGTGTCGGCCAGATAGACCACGGTCTCGTCAGGCGACAGGCCAATGCCATTTGGGGAAATCAGGTGGTTTCTCTGACAGCTGATGTGGCTGCCATCGATTTTCGCGTAGAAAATGCCCCCGTAGCGACGGCCATCTGGCGTGGTGCAGCCGTGGTCAGAGAACCAAAAGCCACCGCTCTTGTCGAATACCAGGTCATTCGGCCCCACCAGAGGGGTTCCGTTACACTCGGTATAGAGGGTGGTCAGGGCCCCGGTCTTCAGGTCGAAGCGCTGGATCATGCCGCCGGTATGACTGGCCGGGGTGGGACCGGGAATGGTCATGCCCTGGTTGTCGAGCCACTCGAAGGCTCCCCCGTTATTGGTGATGTAGATGGCCCCGTCGGGTCCGATTGCCGCCCCGTTGGGCCCGCCGCCGGTATTGACCAGAATTTCCTTGGAGCCGTCCGGGCGCACCCGGGTCAGGGTCTGGCGTTTGATCTCGGTGAGGATAATGGAGCCGTCGTTCATGGCGATGGGGCCTTCCGGGAACTGGAAGTCCTCGGCGACGAGTTGGATGTCCATGGCAATGTCCTCCGGCGGTTTCTTATTGGGCGATTATGGGCAAACCTTTTCCGGCCTGACCAGAGCTAATTCTCAGCGGCGTTCGAGGACCCGGATGGTGAAGGGGAAGTCGTCGCCCTCACCGGCGGGATAGTCCTGGGCCCGGACCTCCTGCCACTTGGATTCGTCAAAGCCCTTGAGGTGAACGTCGCCGTCTATGTCGGCATGGACCTCGGTCAGGTAGATCCGGCGGGCGCGGGGCAGGGCGGCTTCGAAGAGGGAGGCCCCGCCAATGACGCAGACCTCATCGCGCCCGTCTTCCTCGGCTTGTTCCCGACCAATGGCGATGGCTTCGGAAAGGTCTTCGCAGACGACACAGCCCGGAGGGGCGAAGGCTCCGTCCCGGGACAAGACGATGTTGGTGCGACCAACCAAGGGGGCCTTGGGCAGGCTTTCCCAGGTCTTGCGACCCATGATGACGGGCTTGCCCATGGTCACGGCCCGGAAGTTGGCCAGGTCGGTCTTGAGTCGCCAGGGCAGGTCGCCGCCTCGGCCAATGACGCCATTGCGGGACCGGGCAATCGGGCCCGCGGTGAGGATGGGAGTGGTCATGTCCGCACTCAGACTGCAATTGGCGCTGCAATGCGCTCGTGGGCCTTGTAGCCCCGGAGCTTGAAGTCCTCGTATTCAAAGCTGAACAGGTCGGGACGGTCGGCGATTTCCAGGGTGGGCAGGGGCAGGGGGCGACGGGTCAGCTGCTCGCGGGCCTGATCAACATGGTTCAGATAGAGGTGGGCATCGCCCAGGGTGTGAACAAAGTCCCCGGGCTCCAGCCCCAGCACACGGGCCATCATGGCAGTCAGCAGGGCATATGAGGCAATGTTGAAGGGCACCCCCAGAAACACATCTGCCGACCTCTGGTAGAGCTGGCAGGAGAGCCGTCCCTCCGCCACATAGAACTGGAACAGGCAGTGACAGGGCGGCAGGGCCATGTCCTCGACCTCAGCCGGGTTCCAGGCAGACACAATATGGCGTCGGCTGTCGGGGTTGGCCTTGAGGCTGGCCACCACCTGGGTGATCTGGTCGATGGTCTGGCCGTTCGGGGCCGCCCAGGAGCGCCACTGTTTGCCATAGACGGGGCCCAGTTCCCCGGCTTCATCGGCCCATTCGTCCCAAATGCTGACGCCGCGTTCCTGAAGCCAGCGGACATTGGTGTCGCCGCGCAGGAACCAGAGCAGTTCCAGAATGATGGACTTGCGATGCAGCTTCTTGGTGGTCAGCAGGGGAAAGCCCCGCGACAGGTCAAAGCGCATCTGCCGTCCGAAGACGCCCAGGGTGCCCGTGCCGGTGCGGTCCCCGCGCTGGACGCCGTTTTCCAGAATGTCGGCCAGCAGGTCGAGATATTGCTGCTCTGGGTGATCGGTGGCGGCGGCGGTCATGAGGCTTTCTGGCACGGTTCAGACACTGAGTCGCGGACTTGCCGCAGGCCGACACAGTGGACTATCTGCCTCACCCGGAAAACCCGCCATCCTCGAGAAAAGCGCGTTCCGCCGGGGTGGTCTCCCGTGCAAGCGCCGGGTTGCGGTGGGGGAAGCGGCCAAACCTGGCAATCACGTCCAGGTGGACCATGGCATAGCGCAGGGGTTCGCCGTCGCCGGTCTCGGCTTCCAGGCGGGTCATCAGCTGGACGCAGGCCTCCTGGTCTTCCAGGTCCTCGGAATGTTCCAGGGGCATGTAGACGAAGGCCCGAAGCCCGGCCTCGATCTGGACATCAAACCCGCGCGCCACGGCCTGTCGCGCGACCTTCAGGGCCATGGGATCGGTCGCCAGGGCATGGGCGGACTTGCGGTAGAGATTGCGGGGAAATTGGTCGAGCAGGAGGATCAGGGCCAGGGCCCCCTCCGGGTCAGCGCACCAGTCGTCATACTGCCCCCGGGCGGCGGCGTGATGCACGGCTTCGAATTTCAGGCGGATGACGTCATCGAAGTTGGCGTTCTTGGCAAACCACTTGGCCGGCCCTGCACTGCGCCAGAAGCCGATAATGTCCTGGGGTTGGGCGGGCATGGGCGTCTCCGATTCCGGTCTTGCCTAGATGCCGCATGGCCCGGCGGGATTCAAGATCATGATCCATGTCGTAGCGTGCCGTCCGGATTGGGTGCGGGATCGGGCTCTGTGCTGGGCACACCATCGGAGATACGCGCCATGAAACGCCTTATGACCAAGGTCCTTGTGTCCGGACTGGCCCTGACCCTGGCGGGAAGTGCCCTGGCCCAGGGCTGGGGATCGTCCCAGGGCAAGCGCGACGACGACCGGGAGCATGAAAAGGTGCCGTCGCCTTCGCCCGCCTTGCCCGGCACCCCCGGAAAGGCTGCGCCCCGGGTCTATGAGCGCCCGTGGGTCCAGCCACCGCCGGTCGTCGCCCGGGGGCATGAGCGCTGGGTCGAGGCCGAAAGACCGCGCTACAAGGCCCCGAAATATACTCCGCCCCGGGGATATTATGTCCGGCAGTGGGCCCAAGGGGACAAGCTGCCCCCCGGCTGGGCGGCTGGCCGTTATCGCATTGCGCCCTATTCCACCTATCGCCTGCCAACTCCGGGCAAGGGTCAGGTCTGGGTGCAGGTTGGACATGACGCACTGCTGGTTGATCTGTCCCGACTAAGGGTGATGGACGTCATCCCCAACCTGTTCTGGTGAGGGCGGTCGGGTTCTAAAACCACCGCCAAGACTTGACGTGGCGGGAATTTTCGCCTCCATACGCGGCCTTCGCCGCTGTGTGCCTGCGCGGGCCTGCGGTGCGTCTTGCCCTCAGGAGATTCCCCATGCGCGTTTATTATGACCGCGACGCTGACCTCGCCCGCATCCTGGACAAGAAGATCGCCATTGTCGGCTACGGCTCCCAGGGCCGGGCCCATGCCCTGAACCTCAAGGACTCCGGCGTAAAGAACGTCGTCGTTGCCCTCCGTCCCGACTCGGCCACCGCCCGCAAGGTGGAAGCCGATGGCCTGAAGGTCATGACCGTGGCCGATGCCGCCAAGTGGGCCGATGCCCTGATGGTTCTGGCCCCCGACGAATTGCAGCGCGGCATTTACAACTCGGAAATCGCCCCCAACATCCGCGACGGCGCGGCCCTGTTGTTTGCCCACGGCCTGAACGTGCATTTCAACCTGATCGAGCCCGCGCCCGGCATTGACGTGCTGATGATCGCGCCCAAGGGCCCCGGCCATACGGTGCGCGGCGAATACGAGAAGGGCGGCGGCGTGCCCTGCCTGATCGCCATCCACCAGAACCCCACGGGCACGGCCCATGAACTCGGCCTGGCCTATGCCTCGGCCATTGGCGGCGGGCGCTCGGGCGTGATCGAGACCACCTTCCGCGAAGAATGCGAAACCGACCTGTTCGGCGAACAGGCCGTGCTGTGCGGTGGTCTGGTCGAGCTGATCCGGGCGGGCTTTGAAACCCTGGTCGAGGCGGGCTATGCGCCGGAAATGGCCTATTTTGAGTGCCTGCACGAGGTGAAGCTGATTGTTGACCTCATCTATGAGGGCGGCATTGCCAATATGAACTATTCCATCTCCAACACCGCAGAATATGGCGAATACGTCACCGGTCCGCGCATTGTGACACCGGACACCAAGGCGGAGATGAAGCGGGTTCTGGAAGACATCCAGTCCGGCCGCTTTGTGCGCGACTTCATGCTGGAAAACCAGGCTGGTCAGCCCAGCTTCAAGGCCACCCGCCGTCGTGGCTCGGAACACCAGATCGAGGAAGTCGGTGCACGCCTGCGCGCCATGATGCCCTGGATCACCAAGAACAAGCTGGTCGATACAGCTCGGAACTAGGCGCGGGCCTTACGAAAAATCAGAAACGGAAAGAGCCGGGCGGATGTCCGGCTTTTTTTGTGCCTGAGGTTGGAAGGCCAAATCCTGTCATTCGCGAGCCGACCGCGGCCCTAACTCCACCCCAAACCCGCCTCGCCCCGCAGGATCGCTTCGGCTTGCGGGGTGTGTTTGCTGCCTTCTCGGGGGTGCAGGACGAGGGCGGGGAGGAGGCGCAAGGGGGCCTTGCCGGACTTTAGGGCGCGGATCAGGACCCGGCTGGCCGGGGCGTCGGCGTGGGGGTGGATGGGGCGAATCTGGAAACTGCCCGCCTTTTCGCCGAGCAGGGCCAGAAGATCGGCCAGCCGGTCGGCCCGGTGAATCAGGGTGAGGCTGCCGCCTTGTCGCACAGCCTTGAGCAGGAAGCCGGTCCAGGCCGCGAGGCCGCCCTCGGCCATCCAGGCCTGCTGTTTTTCCGGGGCAGGCGCGCGCAGGGTCTTGGGATTGTCGAAATAGGGCGGATTGGCGAGCACAGCGTCAAAGGGGCTCAGGCCCGTGGCGGAAAAGGGCAGGCAGACATCCCCGGCCATGACCCGAACCCGCGACCCCAAGTCATTGGTGCGGATATTCTCGACCGCCAGGGCCAGGGCCTCCGGGTCGCGTTCCAGTCCGGTGAAATCAAGGCCCGGGCGGCGAAGGGCGGCGCAAAGCAGGACAGCCCCGGGGCCACAGCCCGCCTCCAGCACCCGCGCGCCCTCAGGGGCATCACAGGCCGCCGCGAGAAGGGCAGCATCCATGCCCGCCCGATAGCCCCGGACCGACTGACGCAAACGGACCCGCCCCCCCAGAAGGGCATCCATTCGCGCATCCGGGGGAAGGGGGGCCGAAGCCGGCTCATTCGGCATATGTTTTCACCAATCGTCTGCGGGGCATTGTGCAGTCCTTGACCGTGCCTTATCGCGTGACCATTGTCCCCCGCAATTGATGGCCCTGATTTGCGCCATCATGGCACACAGGAGTCCTTGTGGACGCAGCCCACGCCCCGGTCGACCAAAGGCCCGTTTCGATTGATGGACTTTTGGCCCTGGCCCGCCCGGACATGGCCGGTGTGGATGGCCTCATCCGCGACCGGATGCAGAGCTCCGTGCCGGTGATTCCAGCCCTGGCCGAACACCTGATCGGCGGCTCTGCCAAGCGGTTACGGCCGCTCTTGACCCTGGCGGCGGCGCGGCTGGCTGGGGGGCAGGAGGATGGCTGCCTGAAACTGGCCGCCGCTGTGGAATTTATCCATACCGCGACCCTGCTGCATGATGATGTGGTGGATTCGTCTGAACTTCGCCGGGGCAAGGTGGCGGCCCATCTGATCTGGGGCGCGCCGGCCAGTGTGCTGGTGGGCGATTTCCTGTTTGCCCGGGCCTTTGAGCTGATGGTCGAGGCCGGGTCCCTGCAAGCCCTGGAAATCCTGGCCCGGGCCAGCCGGGTCATCGCCGAGGGCGAGGTTCTGCAACTGACCCGCGCCCA
Source organism: Phenylobacterium aquaticum (assembly GCA_947378305.1). Lineage (GTDB taxonomy): Bacteria > Pseudomonadota > Alphaproteobacteria > Caulobacterales > Caulobacteraceae > Phenylobacterium > Phenylobacterium aquaticum_B. The sequence goes on from CANCJJ010000007.1 coordinate 54,834, forward strand.
CGACCTTGATCTGGCCCAGGAAACCTATCTGGAAATTATCGGGGCCAAGACGGCAGAGCTGTTTGCCGCAGCCGCCGAGGCCGGGGCTGTGTCGGCCGGGGCCAGTGCGGCCCGGTGTCTGGCCCTGCGCACCTACGGACAGAATCTGGGTCTCGCCTTCCAGCTGGTGGATGATGCCCTGGACTATTCCGGGGCCAGTGACACCCTGGGCAAGAATCCAGGTGATGACTTCCGCGAAGGCAAGGTAACCCTGCCCCTGCTCCTGACCATTGCCCGGACCGGCCCTGCCGAAAAGGCCTTCTGGGAGCGGACCCTGGAACGGCATGACCAGACCGAGGCGGACTTTGAACGCGCCCGTGCCCTGGTGGTGGAGACGGGCTCCGGGGCGGCAACCCTGGCCCTGGCGCGGGACTATGCCGAGGGGGCCAAGCGGGCCCTGGGCGAATTTGCCGGCGAGCGGGTCTGGCGACCTGCCCTGGAAGACCTGGTGGACTTTGCGGTGGCGCGTCAGGCCTGACCCGGCGGCTCCGGGAATTCATAGATCACGTCTTCGAAGGACCCGGTCGCAAAGGCATAGAGCAGCTTCAGCGGCTCTGGTCCCATGCCCCGGGCCGCATGCCAGGCCCCGCCGGGGATGAAGGCGGTGGTGCCGGGTTCCAGGGGCGTTTCGACACCCTCGATATTGATAATCCCGCGCCCTGACAGGATGTAATAGATTTCCGGCTGGGCATGGCGATGCAATTTGGCGTCGTGGCCTGCGTGTTCGGTGACTTCCGCCACGCCGAGGGTCAGGGCTTCGGTCGGGGTGCGATCTGCACTGATCAGGGTGCGCCAGGTGACCACGCCCCGGACGGGATCGTCCCAGCCTTCCAGCGGGACATCGGCTTCCTGAATGACCAAGGGGGCAGGCGGTCCCATCAGATCAACTCCACGGCCATGGCGGTGGCCTCGCCGCCGCCAATGCAGAGACTGGCCAGGCCCCGGCGTGCGCCCCGGGTCTGGAGTGCGGACAGGAGGGTGGCCAGAATGCGAGCGCCGGAGGCCCCAATGGGATGGCCCAGGGCACAAGCTCCCCCATTGACGTTGAGCTTTTCCCGGGGAATGGCCAGATCGCGCTCGGCAATCATGGCGACGACGGCAAAGGCTTCATTGACCTCGAACAGGTCCACATCGTCGACGGTCCAGCCCGCGCGGGCCAGGGCCTTTTGCATGGCCGGGACCGGGGCTGTGGTGAAGAGTCCGGGCGCGTGGGCGTGGGCGGCGTGGCTGACGATCCGGGCCACGACCTTGAGCCCCAGACGGTCGGCCACGGAGGCCCGGGTCAGGACCAGGGCGGCGGCCCCGTCGGAAATCGAGCTCGAATTTGCCGCCGTGATGGTGCCGTCCTTGGCAAAGGCAGGCTTGAGGGTGGGAATTCGGGCCAGGTCAGCCTTTAAGGGTTGTTCGTCGGTGGAAAAGGTCTCGGTGCCCTTGCGACCGGCGACCTCGACGGGAACGATCTCCCGGGCAAAGGCTCCGCTCTCTATGGCGGCGCGGGCACGGGTGAGGGAGGAAATGGCAAAGGCATCCATGTCCTGACGGCTGAACTGAAAGGCGCGGGCCGTATCCTCGGCGAAGCTGCCCATGAGGCGGCCGGGGTCATAGGCATCCTCCAGGCCATCGAGATACATGGAATCCTGCACCTTGTCGTGGCCGATGCGCGCACCTGCCCGGTGCCGGGTCAGGAGGTAGGGGGCATTGGTCATGCTCTCCATGCCCCCGGCAATGATGACATCCGCAGACCCCGCCGCCAGGGCGTCGTGGGCGAGGATGGCGGCCTGCATGCCCGAGCCGCACATCTTGTTGACCGTGGTCGCCTCGCAGGACTGGGGAAGGCCTGCGCCAAGGGCCGCCTGACGGGCAGGTGCCTGGCCTAGTCCCGCGGGCAGGACGCAGCCCATAATGATCTGCTGGGCCAGTTCAGGCTTGAGCCCGGCCCGCTCGACGGCAGCCCGGACGGCTGCAGCCCCCAGGTCCGTGGCGCTGGCGGCGGAGAACATGCCCTGAAAGGCCCCCATGGGGGTACGGGCATAGGCGGCGATGACGATGGGGTCTGATTGGGTCATGCCGAAACTATAGCCCTAGCCTCCGGGGCTCGAAACACACATATTCATGCCAAGTGCGGAGGGAAGTGTCATGGGTGTTGGTGAGATTCTTGTCACCTTGTTGTCGGGCGTAGGCCAGATTGTTGGGGTTCGGACGGGGACCGAGGAGCCAAAGTTCGTCGTTGTCGAGCAGGTGGGTCCGGTGGAGATCCGTCACTATGGCCCCCGGCTTGCGGCGGAGACCCTTGTCACGGGGTCCTCTGAAACGGCGCGCAATGAAGGGTTTCGGCGGATTGCCGGATATATCTTCGGCGGGAATGCCAGCCGCACCTCGGTGGCCATGACGGCACCCGTGGTGCAGGGGGCCCGGGGCCGGTCGGAATCCATCGCCATGACGGCCCCGGTCGTTCAGTCCCCGACGGCCGGCGAGGGCTGGGCGATCCAGTTCATCATGCCCGCGAAATATACCCGCGAGACCCTCCCGGTGCCCAATGATCCGCGGGTTCGTGTGGTTGAGGTTCCGGCCCAGGACTATGCTGTCCTGAGATTCAGCGGGTCACGCTCAGCGGATATGGTTGTGCGCAAGACGCGGGAGCTGGACGCGGCCCTGGCGACAGGCCGCTGGCAGGCGGCCGGTGCGCCGGTGTCCTGGTTCTATGATCCGCCCTGGACCATGCCCGCCATGCGCCGCAATGAGGTGGCCTATCCGGTTAGTCTGCGGCCCGCATCGCCCGGGAAATAAAGCCGCCCCCCAGGACCTGGTCCGGAGTCTCGGTGGCATAGAGCACGCAGGCCTGGCCGGGAGACACACCGTATTCCGGTTCATCGAAGACCACCCGAATGTCCTGGGCGTCCAGGGCCAGATGGGCGGGCACCGGCTCAGCCGTCGAGCGGACCCGGGCCAGAACAGGTCTGCGGCGTGCGGCCGCCTCTGCCAGGGAGGCGTCGCCCCCCAGCCAGTTGGTTTCCTTTAGCGCCACAGCGGTGGTCATGAGGGCTTCCCGGGGCCCAACCACCACCTGGCGCGTTTCGGCATCTATCCGGACAACAAACAGAGGATCGCCGACCGCGACATTCAAGCCCCGTCTCTGGCCGATGGTGTAGCGGGTGACGCCCTCGTGCTGGCCGAGAACGCGGCCATCCATATGGACGATATCGCCGGGAACTGCCCCTTGGGGGCGCAGGCGGTCAATGACGGTGGTATAGCGGCCTTCGGGAACGAAACAGATGTCCTGGCTATCGGGCTTTTCGGCAATGGCCAGGCCCAGCTCTGCGGCCACCCGGCGCACTTCTGACTTTGGCAGATCGCCCAGGGGGAAGCGCAGATAGTCCAGCTGGTCTGGGGTGGTGGCAAACAGGAAATAGCTTTGGTCGCGGCTGGCATCCACGGCACGCAGGAGTTGCGGCGCGCCCGATCTCTCTGCCCGACGCACATAGTGACCGGTGGCCATGGCCACGGCCCCGAGATCCCGGGCCACATCGACCAGGTCGCGGAACTTTACCGTCTGATTGCAGCGGATGCAGGGCACCGGGGTTTCCCCGCGCAGATAGGCATCGGCGAATTCGTCAATCACCTGCTGGCGAAAGCGGCTTTCATAATCGAGGACATAATGGGGAATGCCGATGGAGTCCGCCGCCGTTCGGGCGTCGTGAATGTCCTGTCCGGCGCAACAGGCCCCCTTTTTCTGAATGGCGGCCCCGTGGTCATAGAGCTGGAGGGTCACGCCCACGACATCATACCCGGCCCGAGCCAGAAGGGCGGCGGTTACGGTGGAGTCTACTCCGCCGGACATGGCGGCAATGACGCGCGAGCCTGCGGGCAGACCTACGGCCCGGCGTGCGGCTTCGACCGCGGCATCTGCAATTCCACTGACACTCATGATGGCTATGTAACCAGCCAGGCGCGGTTTTGCGAGGCCGGTCTTTTATTTCAGGAAATTGAGCAGGGACGAGTTCTGCAGGGAGATGAAGGTCTGGCTGGCCGCCTGAACGGCAATCTGGGCCTGACTGAGCTGGGTCGCCGCTTCAGCCATGTTGGCGTCGGTAATGTCGCCCAGCATGGTTTTGACGCTGGTCTGCTGATTGGTGATGGCCGCATTGGTGGTGTCAAGCTGGGCCTGGGCAGAGCCATTCTTGGCAACGGAATTGACCAGGTTCTTCGAGACCGACGACCAGGTCGCAAGCTGGTTTTCCAGGAATATGCGCTGGGTGTCTGTCAGGGTGCCCGCAAAGGGACCGGCGGCGGTTCCGTTGAAGTCCTGAATGGATTTGAAGGCCGCGACCAGGTCTGTGCCTATGTCGTCGGCAAGCTGGCCCGTGGTCAGGGTGGTGTTGTCGTCGATCTTCGCCTGGGCGATGTAGGTGTCGTTTTGGAAGAAGCTTGCGGTCGTGCCGCCAGACAGGTCCGACAGTTCCTTAGCGGACAGGGGTGCCGTATCGGCGACAGCCCCCGCAAACAGGTATTTGCCGTCGAACTTGGTGTTCAGGCCTCCGGCCGCCGACTTGAAAAAGGTCTGGAGCGAGGACATCAGGCCATCGGCGCGATTATTGGCCAGGGCTTCGGAAATGGCCTTGCGGGCGCTGTCTGCGGCATCGGACACCTGGGTCAGGGCCAGATTTTGGGTTTCGAGCTTGAAGCCGACGATCTTGTTCTGCTCGGTATAGTGATCCAGGCGCCCATCGATGGACTTCATGGCGGTCAGGACCTCGGCATTGCGGGCATAGCCCTTCAGGTCGCTGCCATTTTTCTGGGTCGAGGTGCGCTGGCCAGCCTCGTTCTGGCGTTCCTGAGCGGTAAGAATGTTGCTGAGGATGTGGTTATAGCTGCCAGCTGTGGAGATGCGGGTCATCCGGGCGTTCCTAGATTATGCCAAGCAAGGCATCGAAGAGTTCCTTGCTCGCCTGGATCATGCGGGCCGAGGCGTTGAAGGCTTGCTGATAGGTGGTCATGCGGACCAGTTCCTCATCCAGGTTGACGCCTTCCTTGGACTCGCGCCGGGCTGTGGCTTCGGCCTGGATGGCAGCATTGGACTGGGTGTTGGAGTCCGCGGTTGCGGCCCTGCGGCCAATGTCGGAGGCGAACTGTGCGGCGTAGTCGCCCAGGGTCGTCGTGGTGCTACCGATATTGCCAGCCGCCTGAAAGCTGGTCCGGGCCGACAGCGCGTTTGCCATGGCCAGGGCCCCGCCGCCATCTCCGGGCCGGATTGATGGTTTCCCCTGGGCCACGGAGAGATCGAGGGTATTCATGGCGAGTTTCGACGGGCTCGCGGCGATTGTATTATCCAGATATAGACGACTGGCCCGGGTCAGGCGCTCTGACTGATCGAGACCAAACAGTTGCGACATGAAGGGGCCACCCGCGCCGCGCTGGGTCGTGTCTTCCTTGACCGATAGACGGGTTGCGGCGGGGTCGTTGGCCGCGAACTTCATCTGTCCCTTGGCGTCCAGAGACATGGTGCCATAGAGCCCCAGACCCGTCGTGCTCGAGTTCAAGGCGTCCAGCAGGTCCTGCATGGTGGTCCCCGAAGGAATGGTAACCTTGATGTCAGCCTGGGGTATGCCATCCGCCTGGGAGACCTGAAAGGTCACGGACTGGCCCGCCGTAAACCCGTGGTTGTCGGTGGGCGTAAGGCCTGTTTCATAGGGGGTGAATCCGTTTTGCCGGACCAGGTCATTCAGGCCGAAGAAATGCGAAAATCCGAGTCCGGACTTGGCCGACGTGCCCTCATCGATGGCCAGGCCGTTTGGGGATGTGGTCGCCAAACTCAATGTGCCGTTGGCAAAGCTCGCCGTCGCATTTCCGCCGAGGGTTGTATTCAACTGGGACAGGAAGGTCGCAGGCGTGAAAGCCAAGGTGTTTGTGCCGTCAGACATGGTCTGGGCGTCGAAATCGATCGTCGCGGTATTCTGCACAATGCCCTGGGCATTGACGATGGCAACCGTCGTGGCCCCAGTAAAATGCGAGACGGCTGAGGGCAGGTCGAGCCCAGTATTGCGGCCCGTCAGGCTTGTTGGGGCGGGCAGGGTCGTCGAGGCGTTATGCGCGGCATTGATCTGCTGGGTGACCCGACCTGACCATTCACCAAGTTGGTCGGCCATGCCGGGCAGTATGTTGTCCCGCAGGTCCATGAGGCCCCGAATCTCGCCGCCCGCAACCTTTATGGGCTGATTGACGATGGCCCCATTGGCGGAGGTGAGGGTAAGGTAGCCTGGCGTTCCCTCGTTTCGCTGGTAACTCAGGGTCGCGTTACCGGTTCCGACAAGCTCAAAATTGTCCACAGATCGAACAGTTACCCCGCCGAGACTGCGGGCCTGAACCTGAACATCGATCAGCTTGGACAGGTCATCAATGAGCTGGGCCTGACGATTGGCCGGGCCGGAGGAGTCCCCCGACATGACATTGGCCCTGCTGATATCCGTATTGAGGGTAGAGATTTGCGTGAGCAGATCGTTGATGGTCTGAACGTTGCCTGAGATTCGGCTGTCCGCTGATGTCCTCAGGCGCGCAATCTCACCACTGATACGATGGGTTTCAATCAGAAAGTCCTGGACGCTCGACAGGGCCTGGGCGCGAAGCTGGCCTGATGTCGGGTCCTGGGCAGAGGCCGAGAAGGCAGCCGAAATATTATCGAGGCGGTCGAAATAGTAATTGGTGCCGGACGGGTCGCCGAACAGGGTTTGGGCCATGTCGACCGTGTTTGACACTGTCGACCAACGATTGGCATTGGCTGTCGCCGTAAGGCTGGTGGACTGGAGGAACTGGTCCGTCACCCGTTCAATGGCAATTATGTCGACGCCGCCGCTGGTGCCGCTGGCCAGATGGGGCGCTTGAACCGCGACCTTCCGGACATAGGACGGGGTGTTGACGTTGGCGATATTGTCCGCCGTCGCCCGCAGGTTCGCCTGAGCCGCAAGCATGCCCGATGTGGCATTATTCAGGACACTGGTTAGCGACACGGGATGACCCCCTAAATCGGCAAGCCTTGCGTAGTCCCGGCCATTTCTGCCGGGGAGAATATAGACAGCCCACACAAGGGTTCCGAAAAAACCCTTTCTTTTCAAGATCACGACTTCTGCCGCGACCGGGAAACATAATTAACGGCGCAAGACAGATGCCAAGTGATTTTGCCCAAAAGACAGGGCGGCAGGTCCGGCCTATCTGACCCACAATCGCCCGGCAAAAAACGCCTGTGGGGATATGGCGTCGAGATCGCGACGAAAAATTTTATCTCATTAATTCAGTAAAATACCGCAATTTCATGAGTTGGCGCGGAGGTTGCGTAGTGGGGTTCGAATATGTTCAGCGCAGCACGCGCCCCCCTAGACAAGTCGCCTCGGCACCTTGTCGGACCTTGGTACTCATGGACGCCATTCTAAACCTTATTGCATCGACCCTGACCGCATCACCCTCCGGTAATGCGCAAGGCTCGTCGATGGGGTCGCAGGGTGGTCCCTTGACCGGCGTCAACTTTGCCAGCCTGATCAGTCAGGTCGATGGGAAGGCGGGGCCAGACCTTGGGGTCTTACCGGCACCGGCAATGCCAGCGCTTCAAGTCCCTCAGATGGATTTGATGCCATCCCTCGACTGTCCCGCGCCCGCGCAGATGGAGGTGCCGGAAGGTATTGCCCAGATTGTGCTGCCTGAAGCCTCCGCCCCGGTGGCCGAGGGGCTGGTCACGTCCCCGGCAAGTCCCGTCCTGACGGATACGGTCGTTTCTGTTCCGGCAAGGGTCTCGGCGGCACCGGCCCCTGTGGCCATTTTGCCTCCTGTTTCCTCAGAGATCGTTCTCGATGGCGCTGAGCCGCCTGAAGTCAAGATTTCAATCCCTCCCGTGGCGATCACAAGCCTGCTCACGGCGCTGATGCCCGATGAGGCTGCGTCGGCCGAGACAGTGCCGACCCGTCTTGCTGAAGACGACCTCGCCCTTGCAGAGCCCATTGGAGCAAGTCCGGATAACCAGGCCGCCCAGCTTCTCGCTGGCCTGATGATGCAAAGGCCACTTCAGCCATCTGAACGACCGACGTCCGTATCGAACGGCACAAAGACGCCCGGTGCCGCGTCTGCGCCGGTTGCGCTGGGACAGATTGCTTCGGCAGAGTCTGCAACAGATGGGCGTCAGCTTGGTGCACCAAAGGCCCAGGTCATGCCGATTGGGGTCCCGTCGCTCGCATCAACAGAAACGCCGGCTCCAGTCCAGACCCCAGTCCAGACCCCAGTCCAGACCCCAGTCCAATCCGAAGTCGCGGAAGGCCTGCCCTTTGTCGCGCAGGCACCCAAGGACCGGGACGTCTCGCCTGCCCCGACGCCTGCCCCGACGCCTGCCCCGACGCCTGCCGCAGCACCTGACGGTCAGTCAAAACTCGCCGAAGCCAAGCCGCCCGCTCGACCGGTCATTTCTGGCCAAAATCCCGCTGAACCCGCGCGGGTTCAAGTCTCCCAAATGATCGCTGTCGCGCCTGAGGCAAAACCCCCGGCGGACTCTGGCCTCGTTCAGGCCGAGGTTATGGCCGTCTCGACACCGCAGCCCCAGGCCCCTGTCCAGGTCTCGGGCGACCGGATCCCGGCACGCAGCGCCGCAATCGCGCGCGGGCAAGAGTCCATTAGGGGTGCCGAACCCAGCCTTTCGGGGACGGACTTGGCTCCATCTGATGGCGCGCAGGCCGTCTCAGCCCCCGCCATCGTCACCAAGGTCACCAGTGTCCAGGTCCGACCTGAAGGTGAGGCGAGACGGGAGCCCGACCTCGCTCAGGCCCTACCGGCGGAAAAAGCGGACGTCGAGGCCCAGCAGGCCTTGCAGGCGGCCCCCCTCTTCCAGCCCGCCACCCATATCCCCGCCGCCCTTGCCAAGGCGACCATGGAGACGGTGCCAAGCCTCACCAGTCACCTGATCTCCCGCCTGGCGGACAAGGTCGCCCGGTTTGATGTTCAGTTGCACCCGGCCGATCTGGGGCGGGTGGATGTCCACCTTGAAATCATGGCCGACGGCCGGATCTCCGGGACCATGTCCTTTGATACCCCCCAGGCGGCTGCCGAGCTGCGCAGCCGGGCTGACGAACTGACCCGGTCCTTGCAAGACGCAGGCTTCGACATGTCCGGTGGCCTGTCCTTTGATGTCGCCAGCGACCGGGGGCAGGGTCAGGGGCAGTCGCGCCAGAACGCCCCCGAACTCAGCCAGACCCAGAGGGGCCGGGCCTTTGACCAAGCCATGAGCCTCGCCGATGAGTCCCGCAATTTGGCCCTGGATGGAGCTTTGCAGGCCTATCAGAGCCGGGCTCGCTCCGGCTATGACATAAGGATCTAGGCATGACCGTCGCCGTAACATCCGCAAGCTCAACCTCGTCCGGAACAGATGCGGCCACGCTTGGCCAGACCCAGCTCTCGACCAGCTACGACACCTTCCTGAAGCTCCTGACCACTCAGCTGCAAAATCAGGACCCGATGTCACCCCTGGATTCCAACCAGTTCACCCAGCAGCTCGTGCAGATGACGGGCGTTCAACAGCAGCTTTATTCGAACGACCTGCTCAAGCAGCTGGTGTCGAACACCGGTAGCGGCATTTCTGATGCGGTTTCGGTCATCGGCAAGGAAGCCCGGGCGGATATGTCGACCACCAATATCTCCGGCGGCAAGGCCAACTGGGGCTATAATCTAAAACAGGCCGCGGCGAGTGTCCGGCTCGAAGTTCTCGATTCCCAGGGCCGGATTGTCCATGTCGAGACCAAGTCGAACCTTCCGGCCGGAGAGCAGTCCCTGACCTGGAGCGGCTCCGACCTCCAGGGCCGGCAACTCCCCGATGGCGGCCCCTACAAACTGAATGTCGTCGCAACCGACTCCAGCGCGGGCTCCGTCGCCTCATCCGTCTTCGTCAGGGGGCTGGTGAGCGGTGTCGAGCAAGTCGCCGGCAAGCCTGTCCTTACCATTAACGGCGCAAGTGTCCCCTGGGCCTCTGTGACCGCTGTCAGCATTCCGAAGAGTTCAACCCCTGCCTGACGCTCATGATCCTGATCGGATTTGAACGTCCCCCAAGTCGTGAAGAAGAGGAAAGACAATGAGTATCAATAGCGCGATGAACGCGGGCGTCTCCGGCCTGGTCTCGAATGCATCTTCCCTGGCTGCGATCTCTGACAATATCGCCAATGTGAACACGACCGCCTACAAGCGGAAGTCGGTCAATTTCTCGAATGTGGTGACCAGTCAGTCGGAAAGCGGCCTCTATAATGCCGGCGGCGTTCACAGCTCGGTACACCAGTATGTCGCCCAACAGGGAACGACCCAATCGACCAACTCCACCACCGACCTTGCCATTCTTGGAAGCGGTATGTTCGTTGTCGCGGACAAGGGCGGGGATATTAGTGAGTCTGATCCCCGCTTCTTCACCCGGGCCGGGTCATTCTCGGTAAACGGGGATGGGTATCTGGTAAATAGCCAGGGCCAGTTCCTGCAGGCCTGGATCGCCGACATCAACGGCGAAATTACCCCCGACCCATCGAACCTGGCGATCATGAAGCCGATCAATGTGTCGAACCTGGGGGCCAGCGTCCTGCCGACAACCGAAATCACATTGAATGCGAACTTCGATAAACGAGCCATCTTAGGCTCGGCGGGGGATGCGGCCTACGATGCTACAGCCACCTCAATGACCGCCTATGCGGCGGACAATACGACGGGCACAAAACCGGACTTCAAGTTCGATGTTGCCATTGTCGACTCCACTGGCGGCACCCGTAGCCTGACCTTTGCACTCCTGAAGGACTCGACCTCAGGTGAGACCAACCAGTGGCACGCGGAAATCTATGCAAAACCGGCCACTGATTTGGATGGTACTAATCCTGCAGGTCAGATCCTGGCCGGAACCCTGAAGTTTAATTCTGACGGTAGTTTCAACCAGGATTTGTCCACCCTTTATGGAACGACCACGAACCAGGGGATTACCAAGGGCAATAAGCCACACATAAGCATAGGGTCGTCCGAGGAGCTGCAAGGCATCAGGTGGGCGTTTGGACTCGGGATCTATGGCTCGGCCATTGATGTCAACATGACCAGTGTTACCCAGTTGTCAGCCGATAACTTCGTCAAAACAAACGCCAATGGCGCCACGGTTGGCAATCTTGCGGCGATCAAGGTGGAAGCCAACGGCTTTGTTCAGGGGGTGTTCGATAACTCCCTTGTGCGAACCATTGCCCAGATCGGTCTGGCTTCGGTGACCAACCCAGACGGGTTGAAGGGCACTATCAAGGGGGCCTATGAGGCGACGTCGGCTTCAGGCGATGTCTCCATCGGTATTCCTGGCAAGGCGGGTATTGGCCAGGTGAGTTCTTCCACCCTTGAGACCTCTACCGTTGACCTTTCTGTGGAGTTTGCGGGCCTGATTACCACCCAGCGCGCCTATTCAGCGTCTTCCAAGATCATAACGACAGCCGATCAGATGCTAGAGGAATTGCTGAGTATCAAGAGGTAATCCGTCAGTTAATTGAAGCAGTCATCATGCTCAAAGCATTATGGTTTCCAATTAATAATTAAGCAGTAGGAATATTATAGCTTTTTTTACTATAATTTTTTACCGCCCGTTATGTCATTTAATATATTTATTGAATGACAAGTGACAACGAGAAGAGCTTGAGTTTATGTTTCAACGACAACAAACCGCGCGGACGAACAGCCAGGGTGAGGCCTTTGTGGTGGGCCCGACGGGGACGCCCCTGACCCTGGGTGACCTGCCGCCCGCCGACATTGGGCGCTGGGTTATTCGGCGGAAGGCTGAGGTTGTGGCGGCTGTCCGGGGTGGTCTCCTGAGCGAAGCCCAGGCCTGTGACCGCTATGACCTGACCCGCGAGGAGTTTCGCAGCTGGCAGGCCTCGATTGACCAGCACGGCCTGGCTGGCCTGCGCACAACCCGGATTCAGCAGTACCGCTAAAGTCCTAGCGCAGGGTGTGGGGACGGCGGGCGCTGAATTCCGCGCCGCTTCCGAACTTCCGCACGATGATGGTGATCCGTTCCCGCTCGCCGGGATGACGCTCGACAAGCAGCCGGGCCACCTGGGCATCATCGTGAAAGGCATAGCCCTTGATTGCGTCGAGCAGGGCCTTGGCCAGGTTATCCAGATCCATCCAGGGCGGGTCGCCCACATAGTGCATGGTGATCTCGACGGAAAACTCCCCCCAGGCCGCCCGACCCCCGCGCCAGGCCTTGCGGAAAAACTCATAAATCAGGGGTTTGTAATAACGGGTCTGGGTGGTCAGGCCATCAACGACAAGTTCCAGGACGCCGTCAGCTTCCCGGGCGCGTACCTTGTTGTGGTGGGTCCATTCGTCCATCATCAGGCTCTTTAACGCGACCTGTGCCTTGCAGTCTCGCGTGTCTTCGCTAAACCGGGCGCAAATTCTGCCAGGAGGCCATGATGAGCAAGACCCGCACCGAATCCGACACCTTCGGCCCGATCGAGGTCGCCTCTGACGTTTACTGGGGTGCCCAGGCCGAACGCAGCCTGGCGAATTTCAAGATTGGCTGGGAAAAGCAGCCTCGTCCCGTGATCCGGGCGCTGGGCATTGTCAAACGGGCCGCGGCCGAGGCCAATACCGAACTGGGACGCCTGGACCCCGCGATCGCCAAGGTCATTATTGCCGCTGCCCAGGAAGTGATCGACGGCAAGCTGGACCACCACTTCCCCTTGAGCGTCTGGCAGACCGGGTCCGGCACCCAGTCCAACATGAACGCCAATGAGGTGATCTCTAACCGGGCCATTGAGATGCTGGGCGGAACCATGGGCTCCAAGACCCCGGTTCATCCGAATGACCACGTCAATATGAGCCAGTCGTCGAACGATACCTATCCGACGGCCATGCACATTGCTGCGGCCGAGCAGGTCGCCCACGATGTTCTGCCGGGTCTGGAACACCTGCTCAAGGCCCTGCGGGCCAAGGAACTGGCCTTTGCCCACATTATCAAGATTGGCCGGACCCATACCCAGGATGCCACGCCCCTGACCCTCGGACAGGAGTTCTCCGGCTATGCCCAGCAGGTTGCCAATGGCCTTCGCCGTGTGCGTGAGACCCAGGCTGGGCTCCTGGAACTGGCTCAGGGCGGTACCGCAGTCGGGACGGGTCTGAATGCGCCAATTGGCTTTGCGGAACTGGTGGCGGCCAAGATTGCGGCCATTACGGGCCTGCCCTTCATCACCGCGCCGAACAAGTTTGAAGCCCTGGCTGCCCATGACGCCATGGTCTTCAGTCATGGAGCCCTGAATACAGTGGCGGGCTCCCTGTTCAAGATCGCCAATGATATTCGCTTCCTGGGGTCCGGACCCCGCTCGGGATTGGGAGAACTCTCCCTGCCGGAGAATGAGCCGGGCTCGTCCATCATGCCCGGCAAGGTCAATCCGACCCAGTGCGAAGCCTTGACCATGGTCTGTGCCCAGGTGTTTGGAAACAATGCCACCATGACCTTCGCCGGGGCATCCGGGCATTTTGAGCTGAATGTCTTTAACCCCGTCATGGCCTATAACTTCCTGCAGTCCTGTCGCCTGATCGCCGATGCTGCGGTCTCATTTACCGACAACTGCGTGGTGGGGATTGAGGCGCGGGAAGACAATATCAAGGCCGCCCTGGAGCGCTCGCTCATGCTGGTCACCGCCCTGGCCCCCAAGATCGGCTATGACGCGGCCGCCAAGATCGCCAAGACGGCGCACAAGAACGGCACCACCCTGCGCGATGAGGCCGTGGGCGGGGGCTATGTCACGAACGAGGAGTTCGATGCCGTGGTGCGCCCCGAAAACATGATTTCTCCGGGCTGAGGCAGGCATTATGACCGCTGGACTGCGCGACACGGGGCACCGATATGAGCTGAACGAGCAGGGCCTGACCGCCTTCGCCGACTATCGCCGCGTGGGTGACCGTATCGTCATTGATCATGTGGAGAGCCCGGTCGCTCTCAGGGGCAAGGGCACTTCGGGGCGGTTGATGGCCGCTCTGGCCGCAGACATTCAGGCCAGGGGCCTGAAGGTGACAGCAATCTGTAGCTATGCGGCGACCTGGCTCCAGCGCAGCCCGGAATTTCGGGACCTTCTGCTCTAGCGACGGGCCTTGCGGAAGCGTTCCGCAGCCTCGGCCCGGGCCTCAGCCTTGACCTGTTTGATTGAGCCCCGGTCTACCGTCTCGCCGGGGGCACTCAGGGCATCCGCGGCAAATTCCAGGTCGAGCATTTTCAGGCGCTTGATCTCGTCACGCAGACGGGCGGCAGTCTCGAATTCGAGATTGGCCGCGGCATCGCGCATGCGGGTTTCAAGGTCGCGCAGGGTGGTCTTGAAGTTATTCCCCATGAAGGGCTTGGTGCCGTCTTCCGCCATGCCGACCGGCACGGTGACCCGGTCCTTCTCGTAGGGACTGGCCAGTATGTCCTTGATCTGGCTGCGCACACTTTCCGGCGTGATGCCGTGTTCCAGGTTATAGGCGGCCTGCTTTTCCCGACGTCGGCTGGTTTCGGCCATGGCGCGTTCCATGGAGCCGGTTATCCTGTCGGCATAGAGAATGACCCGCCCATCCACATTCCGGGCGGCACGGCCAATCGTCTGGATCAGGCTGGTCTCAGAGCGCAGGAAGCCCTCCTTGTCGGCATCCAGAATGCCGACAAGACCGCACTCGGGAATGTCGAGACCTTCCCGCAGGAGGTTGATCCCGATGAGGATGTCGAAGGCCCCCAGCCGCAGGTCACGGATGATTTCAATCCGCTCCAGGGTGTCGACATCGGAGTGCATGTAGCGGACCCGCAGGCCCTGCTCGTGCATGTATTCGGTGAGGTCCTCGGCCATTTTCTTGGTGAGGACGGTGATCAGGCTGCGATAGCCCCGGGCGGCCATTTGTCGCGCCTGGTCAATGACGTCGTCGACCTGGGAAAAGCCATCCTTTGAGACGGGGCGAATTTCAACCGGCGGGTCGATGAGGCCTGTCGGGCGAATGACCTGTTCCGCAAAGACCCCGCCGGTCTTTTCCATTTCCCAGGGTCCGGGGGTGGCCGAGACGTGGACCGTGGCGGGGCGCATGGCCTCCCATTCCTCGAACTTCAGCGGCCGATTGTCGATGCAGGAGGGCAGGCGGAATCCGTACTCGGCCAGGGTGAATTTCCGCCGGTAGTCGCCGCGATACATGCCGCCGATCTGGGGCACGGTCTGGTGGCTTTCATCGACAAAGAGCAGGGCATTGTCGGGAATGTATTCAAAGAAGGTCGGCGGGGGCTCGCCAGGCTGGCGACCGGTCAAATAGCGGGAATAGTTCTCGATACCCGCGCATGCCCCGGTGGCCTGAATCATTTCGAGATCGAAAGTGGTGCGCTGTTCCAGCCTCTGGGCTTCCAGAAGTTTCCCATTGGCCACCATCCAGTCGAGCCTTTCCTTGAGCTCGGCGCGGATTTGACTGACCGCCTGGTTCAGGGTGGGGCGGGGGGTCACATAGTGGCTGTTGGCGTAGATCTTGATGGAGGGCAGGTCGGCTGTCTTCCGGCCCGTGAGGGGATCGAATTCGGTGATGGTCTCGACTTCGTCACCAAACAGGCTGATCCGCCAGGCCCGGTCTTCATAGTGTGCCGGGAAGATTTCCAGGGTGTCGCCCCGACGCCGGAAGGTGCCGCGCTCGAAGGCCTGGTCATTGCGCTTGTATTGCTGGGCGACCAGGTCGGCCATCAGCTTTTTCTCGTCGATCCGCTCTCCAACCTTCAGGGTGAAGGTCATGGCGGTGTAGGTCTCTACCGAGCCTATGCCGTAGATGCAGGAGACGGAGGCCACCACAATCACATCATCCCGCTCCAGTATGGCCCGGGTGGCCGAGTGGCGCATGCGGTCGATCTGCTCGTTTATCGAGGAGTCTTTTTCGATGTAGGTGTCCGTGCGCGGGACATAGGCCTCGGGCTGGTAATAGTCGTAATAGGAGACGAAAAACTCGACGGCATTATCCGGGAAATAGCTCTTGAATTCGCTGTAGAGCTGGGCTGCGAGGGTCTTGTTGGGGGCCAGGATCAGGGCAGGGCGCTGGGTGGCCTCGATGACCTTGGCCATGGTGAAGGTCTTGCCTGAGCCCGTGACCCCTAGCAGAACCTGATCATGCTCCTGGCCTTCCAGACCAGCCACCAGATCGGCAATTGCCCGGGGCTGATCGCCTGCGGGTTCATAGTCCGAAACCAGCCGAAATGGCCGCCCCCCCTCGGACTTGTCCGGCCGGGCAGGACGATGCGGCTGCCAGGCCATGGGCAGGGCCGCGAGGTCGTAATCGAAACTGGCCGACATATCGGCCAGACCGGGCGGGGGCGATTGGGACATGGCTTCTAGCTAAGCCCTCGGGCCTTGATTTGCGAGTCTCCCGGACGAGCTGACTGGCTATTTCGCCTTTTTGCGAGCCCTTGCGATGGCTGCATCCAGCTCTGCCATGGTCATTTCGCCTTCCTTCAGCTTCACGCCATTGAGGAAGAAGGTCGGGGTCGAGGTGACGCCCGCGGCGACGCCTTGTTCCAGCCGGGCCTGAAGGCCGTCGAGTTGGGACTTGTTGGCCAGGCAGGCATTGACCGCAGTCTCGTCCATTCCGGCGTCCTTGGCGACCGCCAGCAGGGGACCGCGAAGATCATGGGACTGGAAAACCTCGGCCTGGCGCCGGAAGAAGCCGTCGATCACCGTGAAATAGGATTTCCGGTCGGCGCATCGTGCGACCAGGAAGACGGCCGCGGCCAAGCTTTCGGGCGGCGTCAGGACTTCGTGCAGCGAATAGCTGACCTTGCCAGTGTCGATGTATTTTGCCTTGAAGGCAGGAAAGACATCATTGTTGAAGGCCGCGCAGTGAACGCAGCTCATGGAGGCATATTCATCAATCCGGATCGCCGCCTTTGGGCTGCCCATGACCATTTCATCCGGGGCGGTCGCCGCCAGGGCCGGACCTGCGAGGCAGACAGAAAGGGCGAGGGTGAGAAGGGTGGCGCGCACAACAAATTTTCCCTGTGATGGTAGCTTCAGGTCGCCCGATAGAAGAGACAAGTCAAGTCACTGTAATAGATAGAGCAATTCATAATGCGCGTGGGTGCTGTTCCAATCTCGCGCAATAGAGGTTGCGAATCTGTCCCGCACCGTTCATAAGGCGTTCATCTTTTGCCGTCGCCTGATCCTCAACGTGTATTGGACAGGTCAGTCGGGGGGTGCCGCCAGCAAGAGCAGGGGCATTCAGCGACAACGATGTCTGGGGGCGTTTCGTCCTCGCCACACGGGATTTTCTGTTTGTTTAAGACCTTAAAGGTGCGTGCCGATCGGCGTGCACTCATTAGCGCTGTTTTGCTGGGTGTCGGAATTGGTCTGGGCCTCGGGTCCGCCTATCTGGCCGGCGGCATGGCGCGCGCCACAACCGACCACGCCCGCGCTGTTCGTCTCGCTGAACAGGCGCAAGGGGAATATTCGGAAACCGCCCTGCAAAGGCAACCGGCGTTTCTGGATGCTGGAATTCTGAGAATTGCCCAGGCTCACGATCCCGTATCAGGGTCGGCTGTCGTGGATCGCCGGGGCACGGATGTGCGCCTGACCTCCTTTACCGGAACCTCCATGACGGAGGGCGATGGGGCCTTTGGCGGACGCGTGCCCGCCTTGCGCAAGTTCAGTGTCCTCGACAGTTCCCGGGATCTGGAGTGCCTGACCCAGGCGGTTTATTTCGAAGCCCGTGGGGAAACCCCGGCGGGCCAGGCGGCGGTGGCCCAGGTGGTGCTGAACCGCGTGCGGACCCGTGGCTTTCCCAAGAGCGTTTGCGGCGTTGTCTTTCAAGGCGCTGCCCGGACCCAGGGCTGCCAGTTTTCCTTTGCCTGCGACGGATCCATGCGCCACGGCCTTGAGCATCTGGCCTGGGTGCGCGCGCAAAAAATCGCCTTGCGTGCCATGTCGGGTGCCGTGGTCAGCGGCGTCGGAAACGCAACCCACTTTCATACGCTTGATGTCCAGCCGGACTGGCAGGGCAGCCTCCTGCGCGTGACCCAGATCGGCATGCATATCTTTTACCGGATCGGCCACAACCTGACCCCGGCAGATCAGGTCCTGGTAGGGCTCGATGCCGCGGCGGGTCTGCCTGAGGACCTGCTTCCAGGACCCGTTGCCTCAGAGGCCGGTCGAGACCCCAGACTGGTCGAAGCCGTCCCGGCGCGATCGCCTTCGGTGACGCCTGAAGCTTCCGATGGCTCCGAGGCCTTGCGACCCGTGTCGACACGCCCGCTCCAGACGTCTGCAGTCCGGAACGACGGTGGGCCGGTAGGCGGTTACTAGACAGCCGGGCTTGCCGTGGTTTCGATGGGGGACTAGACCTTACTCGAAAATTGCAAGGGTTGAGGGTCATGGCCGATTCGAAGAGGCTTCAAGATCTCTCTGAGGGCCTGCTTGGAATTCCCTATGAGGCCCTGAGCGAGGTCCAGCGCAGTGTCATTGACCTGATCGCATCGGAGGCCCCGAGCCTGCTGGCCCCGGGCTTGCAAGCCGATGATCGAACCTTCTGGGATCGCCTGGCAGACAATGTCGCCAAGGTAGGCGGGTCCTGGAACTTCATCTTTGGTTTCGGGGCGGGACTGTTCCTCTGGATCGGTTGGAACCTGATAAACCTGCATACATCCCTGGCCTTCGATCCCTACCCCTTCATCTTTCTGAACCTGCTTTTGTCCATGCTGGCCGCCATTCAGGCCCCTGTCATCATGATGAGCCAGAACCGGGCGGCTGTCCGGGACCGTGAGGCCGCCGAGCATGACTATCGGGTGAACCTCCGGGCGGAGCTAGAAATCATGCACCTGCACGACAAACTTGATGCCGTGCGGAATGAGCAAATGCTCCAGCTCCTGGCACGCCAGGACGAGACCCTGATCCTGCTAAGGGCACAGCTGGAAGGCCTCGGCGGCAAGCCCGCCTGACCTGCCTCAGACGGCATCAAGTCCAATGTCGAGGACCGGGGCCGAATGGGTCAGGGCACCGACACTGATGACATCAACCCCGGTTTCGGCGATGGCCCGCACGGTTTGCAGGTTTACGCCCCCTGACGCCTCTAGAACGGTCTGGCCCGCGGTCAGGGCGACGGCCGCTCGCAGGTCCTCCAGACTGAAATTATCCAGCATGATCACATCCGGGCGATGGGGCAGGGCGGCCTTCAGCTGCTCCAGGCCGTCGACCTCGACCTCGATCTTGACCAGGTGCCCTGCATAGGCGCGTGCCCGCTCCAGGGCAGGACCAACCCCGCCGCAGGCAAAGACATGATTGTCCTTGATCAGGATGGCATCATCGAGCCCGAACCGGTGATTGCGTCCGCCGCCACATCGCACCGCATATTTCTCCAGATGACGCAGGCCCGGCATTGTCTTGCGGGTGTCCGTAATCCTGGCCCCCGTGCCCTCGATCAGGGTGACATAGGCCCGGGTGAGGGTGGCAATCCCGGAGAGATGACCCATCAGGTTCAGGGCGGTTCGTTCTGCCGAGAGTAGGGCGCGGGCATTTGCGGAAATCCGGGCAATCACCTCGCCCGCGCTGAGGGCACTGCCGTCCGGACGAAGGGCCTCGATCCGCGCCTCGGGGTCCAGGGCCGTGAGGGCCAGGCGTGCGCAGTCCAAGCCGGCAAGAACACCAGGCTGGCGGGTGGCGAAGACGGCCTCCAGCCGCGCATCTGCGGGTATACAGGCGAGGCAGGTGAGGTCACCGGCCCGCCCCAGGTCTTCCGCCAGGGCCATCTGGACCACCGGGGCGATCAGCAGGTCAGGGAGGGGGTGTTTCATGCAGCCATTCGGGCAAAATCGCCCGCCTTCAGGGTGAAGATTGTGCGGGATGCCAGAGGGGCAGGCTCTGGGTGGTCGGTGCGGAAATGGGCCCCGCGACTTTCCAGGCGATCCAGGGCGCACTGGGCAATCATGCGGGCGGTGACCAGGGCCCCCGCCTGGCCCTCCGACCGAATCAGGGCGTCGATTATCTGGGTCAGGGCCGTGAGTCCCTCGCGGTCGCGGATAACGCCAGCATGGCGGCTCATGGACTGCCTCAGCTGCCTCAGGCCCTGTGGGGCAAGGGGTTGGAGCCGGAGGCTTGTCTGCAGGGGCGTTGGCGCGCGCGTCAGGGTTCTGGCCAGACGGCCTGCCCGGCGACCGAAGACCGCGGCTTCAACCAGGGAATTTGAGGCCAGGCGATTGGCCCCGTGGATACCGGTCGAGGCACACTCTCCGACTGCAAGCAGGCCCGGCAAGGAGGTCGCGCCCTGGGCGTCGGTCAGGATGCCGCCCATGTGGTAATGGCAGGCCGGAGCCACCGGTATCGGCTCAATCCGGGGGTCGATCCCGGCGGACTGGCAGGCCGCAAAAACCGCCGGGAACATGACGGGGAAGTGCGTGCAAATTGCGGCTCTGGCGTCGAGAAACGCGCCACGCCCAGCCTCCCGCTCGGCATGGATGGCCCGGGCGACGATGTCGCGGGGGGCCAGGTCGCCCTGGGGGTGATAGCCGGCCATGAAAGCTTGGCCAGACGCATTCACCAGCCTAGCCCCTTCCCCCCTCAGGGCCTCTGTCGCCAGGGGGGCTGGATCGCGACCAAGATCCATGGCGGTCGGATGGAATTGAACGAACTCTGGGTCGGCAATCTGGGCCCCTGCCAGGGCTGCCAGGGCCAGGCCGTCGCCCAGCAGGCCTGCCGGTGTCGTCGTGACGGCATAGAGCCCGCCAATTCCGCCTGTGGCCAGGATAACCGCAGCGGCGGGGATTTGCGTCTCCCGGCCGTCCTCAGTGACAATGACGCCGGAAACTTGCGATCCGGCGGCTTGCAGCAGGCCCGTCAGGCGCGGGCCTGTCCAGACTGTGATGTGGGAGGCCTCCCGAACGGCCCGGATAGCCGCCGCCATAATGGCCTGTCCCGCCTGGTCACCGCCCATTCGGGCCACCCGGGCGTGAGAGTGGGCGGCTTCAAGGCTCTGGGCAAAGCCGCCGTCCGGCGTGCGGTCGAAGGGCGCGCCCAGGTCTGCCAAGTCACGCACGGCAAGGGGGGCTTCGCGTGCCAGCAGGATCGCACGGTCTGGATCCACCAGACCGGCCCCGGCCTGGATCGTATCGCGACTGTGGAAGGCGGGGTCATCCCCCGGGGAAAGGGCCGCGGCCATACCTCCTTGCGCCCAGGCTGAGGAACAGCCCTCGCCAAGCGGCGCCTCGGCAATCAGCAGGATCTTTCTGGGCGCTGCGGCCAGGGCCGCCGCGAGGCCCGCAAGTCCCGCGCCCACCACCACAATCTGATCAGGATCCTGCAGGCTCACCAGGACACCTAGATCAATTCGACGGCGACATGATGTCGCGCTTTTACGAGGTCATACCGGGCAGGTATGGCCGGTGGGGGCAGGTCAATCATGCGCTGGACGGCAAGCCTGGCTCGCTCGGCCAAGTCCGGGGCGACGGTCACCTCATGGCGGTTATAGACCAGGGCGTCATGGATGTTTTCAAGCGTGATGCGCTTCATGTGCGGACAGAGGTTGCAGGGGCCAATAAACTCGGTTCCAACCACATCCGCGGCAACATTTCCGGCCATTGAGCATTCGGTGATCAGGACAACCTGACGCGGCTTGCGGCTCAGGACATAGTCGTTCATGGCCGCTGTGGAGCCCGCAAAGTCACAGGCTTCGAGCACTTCAACGGGACATTCCGGATGGGCCAGGATTTCTGCCCCGGGATAGGCCAGGCGCATGTCGCTTATGTCCTGGGCATTGAAGCGCTCGTGAACCTCGCAACGGCCCTTCCAGGCGATGATGCCGACCTTGGTCTGACAGGCCACATTTCGCGCCAGGAACTCATCCGGGATCAATATGACCCGATCCGTGCCCCAGGCCTTGGCCACGGACTCGACGACCTGGACGGCATTCGCGCTGGTGCAGCAGATATCCGTCTCGGCCTTAACGTCCGCCGTTGTGTTGACGTAGGTGACCACGGGAATTCCGGGAAACCGCTGCTTGATCAGCCGCACATCGGCCCCGGTTATGGAGGCTGCGAGGCTGCATCCGGCCTTAAGGTCAGGTATCAGAACCGTCTTGTCGGGAGACAGAATTTTCGAGGTCTCGGCCATGAAGTGAACCCCCGCCTGGACAATGACAGCCGCCGAAGATTGCGCGGCCTCCCGGGCCAGGGCCAGACTGTCGCCGACGAAGTCTCCAACCCCGTGGAATATGTCCGGGGTCATGTAATTGTGGGCCAGGATTACGGCATTTCGCTCGCGCTTCAGCCGGTTGATCTCGGCAATCAGCGGGGCCTGGGTGCGCCATTCCATGGGCGTGACATGGCCCTTGACCTTCTCCCAAATGGGTTGAGTCAGGCGCTCGACGTCGGGTGTGAAGGCCAGGTTGGCGGTCATGGTGCCGAACGACTCCTTATGCTCATTTTGAGCAATACATAGGCCCTAAAAAGTCCCGCAGGGGTGCAGGATCGCGTTTCTATCTTATGCTCAGTTCGAGCATAAGATGATAAGCCACCATACCGACTTCAAGAGGAATGCCAAGGGCCATTTCCGCCATGACGGCAGGGATGATAGACAGGGGCCTGCAAAGGTCTGGACCGTCTTGGGCCAAGCTGACGCTTCATACGGAATGATCTTGCCGAACCTTCACCGCTTTCTCCTTGTTGTCCTGATGGCGAATGTCAGTCTTTTGACAGGGTGCAAATTCAGTGATCTTGGGGCTGGGCACCCGGTCAGCCAGCGTCAGGCCCTCTCCCGGGCGGCCCTTGTCCAGAAGCAGGGCCAGCTGAGTCTCGCCACGCGCGCCCTTGCGGAACGCCACATGCCCGGACCTCGCCGCGATCTATGGGGACGCCCCATGGGCTGGTCGAGCCTGGACCTACACACGCCGCCCGATCTGGGCTTTGGCATTCCCGACGCGACCACGGCGGAAACCATCAATGCGCTGAGGCCCTTGTCCAGCCTGCCCATTCGACCCATGCAGCCCTTTATTCTGGCGGCAAACCCGGATGACTCTGCCCGGGCCCTGACCTGTCTGACCCAGGCGGTTTATTTCGAAGCGGCGACGGAACCCGCCGAGGGCCAGGCGGCGATTGCCCAGGTGATCCTGAACCGGTTGCGCCATCCCGGATATCCGAAGTCGGTCTGTGGGGTGGTCTTTCAGGGGGCGGCCCGGACGACGGGCTGCCAGTTCAGCTTTGCCTGTGACGGTGCCCTGTCCCGGCCGCCTCTGAGCGCCTTATGGCTTCAGGCCGAAGGTGTCGCACGCCGGGCGCTGGCAGGGTTTGTTGTGCCGGAGGTGGGTGCTGCCACCCACTATCATGCCACCTATGTCGCCCCCTACTGGGCCCCGACCCTGGTCAAGATTGCCCGGATTGGAACTCACATCTTTTACCGCTGGACCGGACCCTGGGGGGAACCCCCGGCCTTTCAGGGGACCTATGCCGGGGCGGAAGCCGTGCTGTCCCCGGAGGTCCTAGGCGGATTTGATCCCCGAACAGATGGCCTGACGGGACCGCCGCCACCGCCGGCTCTGCGCAAGGTCACACTGACCCTCGGCGGGGAGGCGCGAACCTATACCTTTACCGACCCGGCGGGCGACGCATCAGCGGGTCTGGGCGTGCCCGGCCTGCTTCAGGCCCCGCGCCGCAAGCCGACACCTGAGGAAATTCGCCGGATCAATGAGTCTTTGGCGACCATGGAAGCCGGGTTGGTCCGGGGCCAGGAACCGGCCCGACCACCCGCTGGCCCTAACGAACCCTGAAGGCTGCCGGATAGGCAATCATGAGGGGCTCTGAAAGCGCACCTTCCTCCAGGGCCAGGGCCATGAAGGCTGGATTACCCGAGAAGGGGCTCGTCACCTGTTGCGCAGCCTCTGGAGTGAAGCCGAAACGTGGATAATAGCCCGGGTGGCCGAGGACGATGACGGCATGGGCCCCGAATTCCCGCGCATTGGCCAGGCCCGTCTTCCCCAGTTTCTCGCCAATCCCGGTGTTCTGCAGGGTGGGATGAACCGCCATGGGACCCAGGGCTGAATACAGGTTGGCACTGTCCGCCCAAAGGCGGCTGAACATGATGTGGCCCATGATCTGCCCGTCAATCTCGGCGACGAGCTCGAACATGGCCTCGCCATCGGCCCGCAGCTCATCGACGATATCG
Source organism: Phenylobacterium aquaticum (assembly GCA_947378305.1). Classification (GTDB taxonomy): domain Bacteria; phylum Pseudomonadota; class Alphaproteobacteria; order Caulobacterales; family Caulobacteraceae; genus Phenylobacterium; species Phenylobacterium aquaticum_B. The sequence continues at coordinate 79,031 of CANCJJ010000007.1, forward strand.
CCCTCGACGGACTGACCAAAGGCCTGGTCCAGAAGGACCCGAATGGCCGGATAGTCGGCGGGCTTCGCATAGCGGATCATGGCGACGGACTCGCGGATGATAGGATGTGAGGAGGTCTAGTCACCGGCAACCCATTCGACGTCGGCACCCAGGGCGTTCAGGTTTTCGACGAACTTGGGGTGGGCGCGCTGGATGGGGGCCGCATTGAGGATTGTCGAGCGTCCCTCAATGCTGGCCGCCAGCATGAAGAGGGCAATGGCCACGCGGATGATATAGGGGCTTTCGACCGTGGCGGGCATAAGCGGCTTGCCGCCATAGGTAATCAGGCGGTGGGGATCGCAGAGCACGGCGTGGGCCCCAAACTTGCCAAGTTCCGATGACCAGCCGAGCGCCCCTTCATAGACCTTGTTCCAGTACATGACCGAACCTTCGGCACGGACCCCCAGGGCAATGAATATGGGCAGGAGGTCCGCCGGGACATAGGGCCAGGGGGCGGCTTCCACCTTGGTCAGAATATTGGAGGTAAAGGGTTCGCGGACCTTCAGGGGGCCATCCAGCCGGGTCCGCGACCAGCCGTCCTGATGGATTAGCTCAACACCGAACTTGGCAAAGGTGCGGTCCAGCAGGGGAAACTGGTCCACGGCGCCATTGCGGACCACCACCTCACCCCCCGTCATGGCTCCAAGCGCCAGGAAGGTCGCGATTTCGTGGAAGTCGTCGGCAAAGGTGAATTCAGCGCCTGAGAGATGCTCCACCCCTGTAACGACAATCCGCGAGCCGCCGACACCGGCAATCCGTGCCCCCATCATGGCCAGAAAATCGCAGAATTCCTGAACGTGGGGTTCGCAGGCGGCATTGGTCAGCTGGGAGCGCCCCCTTGCAGTCGCGGCACAGAGAATGAAGTTTTCGGTGGTGGTGACCGAGGCATAGTCCAGCCAGTGATCGGAGGCGGAATAACCGTTCGGGGTCGAAATATGCAGGGCGTCGACCTCCCGGCGGACCACTGCGCCGAAGGCCTGGAACACCTCGATATGGGGATCAATCTCCCGGGCTCCGAGGGTGCAGCCCGTGGCATCTTCTTCGATGGTCGCGGCCCCGAAGCGGTGCAGGAGGGGCGGGATCAGCATGAGGGTCGAGCGCATGCCCAGGGGCAGGTGGGCGGCCTTGGGGTCCAGTCCCTCGCCGTGCCGGACCTTGAGGGTGCCGGTCAGGTCATTCATCTCCACCTGAGAGCCCAAGTTTCTGAAAAAATCCAATATCTTGCGGACATCGGTAATATCAGGGACCCGGTGCAGGGTCACCGGCTGGTCTGTCAGGAGGGTTGCGCACAGGATGGGCAAGACAGCATTCTTGTTCGCCGAGGGCGTGATCTCCCCGCGCAGGACCCGACCGCCATTGACGATCAGGCTGGTCATGCGGGGGCCCCGGACTTGCTGTGATGATCCTCTTCCGCGAGGAGCCGGACGGCCTCCAGCGCGGCCATGCAGCCCATGCCTGCCGCCGTGACAGCCTGACGATAGACATCATCCGTGACGTCGCCCGCCGCAAAAACCCCTTTGATCGCCGTGGTCGCAGACCCAGGCGTGACCCGCAGATAGCCGGAACTGTTCAATTCAAGCTGGTCCACGAAGAGGGAGGAGGCGGGGGCATGGCCGATGGCAATGAAAACCCCGTCACAGGCGAGGTCCTGGACCGCATTCGTCTTCACGTTCTTGAGCCGGACGCCCGTCACCCCCATGGGATCTGTGGTGCCCAGAACCTCATCAATGGCCGAATCCCAGATGACCTCGACCTTGGGGTTGGCAAACAGACGCTCTTGCAGAATGGCCTCGGCCCGGAAGCCGTCGCGGCGATGCACCACAGTGACCTTGCTGGCAAAACTGGTCAGGAAGAGGGCTTCCTCTACGGCGGTATTGCCACCCCCGACGACGACGACCTCCTTGCCCCGATAGAAAAATCCGTCGCAGGTGGCACAGGCTGAGACCCCAAAACCCTGGAATTTCTGTTCGCTCTCCAGACCCAACCACTTGGCCTGGGCGCCGGTGGCAATGATGAGGGTTTCCGCCAGCCAGACCTGGCCGCTGTCACATTCCAGCCGAAAGGGGCGCCGGGAGAGGTCCGCCTTAAGGACGATGTCATTGACGATTTCAGTCCCGACATGGGCCGCCTGGGCCTGCATTTGCTCCATGAGCCAAGGCCCCTGGATGACGTCGGCAAAGCCCGGATAGTTCTCGACATCCGCCGTTATGGTCAACTGTCCGCCGGGCTCAAGTCCCTGGATCAGGACCGGGTTCAGGAGGGCACGGGCCGCATAGATGGCTGCGGTATAGCCCGCAGGACCTGAGCCAATAATGATGCAGCGTGCCGTGCGAGGGGAGGAATCGGACATGGGTCTCATTTAGGGGTGATTCCGCCCAGAAGCGACGGGGCGTGAGGAAAATATCTAGATCGGGGCGCGGCTGCCGATCAGGTCCAGCAGGGCCTGACTGACCCTGTCCGCGCCATGGCCATCACAGACCCTCTGGGCGGCCTCGGAGACCTGGGCGCGCAGGCTGGAATCGGTCATCAGCCGAACAAGCGCGCGATCAATCTGGCCCCAAAGCAGGTCGCCGGTGCCTTCCGCCAGGAGGGCGGCCCCGCGTGCGGCGAGGGCCTGGGCGGCCTGACGCTGATTTTCCGCAACCACGACCAGTATGGCGGGCAGGCCGAGGCTACAGACTTCCCAGACGGTAGAGCCTGCGGCTGCAATGGCGAGGTCGGCATCCTGGATGAGCTGGCCCATGTCCGGACTATCCACATGCAGGGTGATCCGGCGGTCGTGGGTGGCAATGCGGGTCAGGGATTTCAAGCTTGGTGCCTGACTGCCCAAAACCACATCCAGGGCAATATCCCCCAGGCGCGGTCGAATCCGGTCGATGATCTGGGCCGTGAGCCCACCAACATCCATAAGGCCAAGGGTGACAAGCAGGCGTTTAACCGGCGAGTTCCGGCGGGTCAGGGCCTCGGCCCGGCGTGCGGCGAACTCTGCCCTGACCGGGGCATAGTCCGGCCCGAGCAGGAGCTGGGCGCTGCCATCGGTGAGGAGGGTATAGTCCAAGGGGCGGCGGTGCAGACCAGAGTCCAGGACAAGGTCGCCGCCGATGGGGCGATTGGCCAGGTCATCAATGACCAGACTTGGGCGAGAGTCTGCCAGGGCGAGATGATCCACCCGACCCAGGCCATAATGATCGAAGACAAGGGCCTCGACGGGGAGTGTGGCCAGGGTCGGCGCCAGGTTGTTGCGTTCCATGCTTCGGACTTCCAGACGCGGCATGTCCGGGGCAAAGGTCATCAGGATTTTTTCAACATCCGGATCGGCCAGGAAGACACAGTCGACGCCCTGCATCTGCAGGACCCGGGCCAGGGTCAGGCAGCGCATGACATGACCACCGCCGACGGTGGGGCCCCCATCGGCAATAAAGGCAATTCGGCGCGGCGCTGCGGTCATTCGAAGGGGCCTGAGTGCGGCTGAATCAGTTGTATCGGAAGCCCTGACTATGCGCTGATCCGGCCCAGGCGGTCCAGCACGGCCTTTGCCGCCCGATCGGTTTCATTCAGAGGCACAGCTTGCCAGGCCTCCAGGTGCCCCTGAAAGGGCCGCGCCACACCCTGGCGGACCAGATCGGCATGGAACCGGGCAAATTTCGGCCGGCCGCCGTCCATGGGCAGAATGTAGACGGGCTTTCCCGTCGCCCCGGCCTCTGTCGCCATGTTGATGGAGTCTTCGGTCACGAGAATGACGTCTGCCCCGGCCAGGAATGCGAAATAGGGGTTGTCTCCGGTCCCGTCCCAGATCACCCCGGGCAGGTCGCCCAGGCCGGCGCTCAAGATGTCCCGGGCAGGTGCCGGGGTGCGGCGGGAAAAGGTCACCATGACCGAGCCCCCGGACTGGAGGGTGGCGGCTCGAATGTCGTCTGCCATGGTCTGCGCCCGGGCCGGGGAAAGGTCATGCGCCTTGGAGCGGCCGCCAATCAAGACCGCCAGGCGCGGATGGGGCAGGGGATCGATCAGCTCTGCAAACCTCTGGGCGTCTGTCGTCAGGCGCTCTGCCGTAACCCGGTGGGGGGATCCGGTGATCTGAAAAACATTGGCCCCCTGGGTCTGGTCGTGCCGGGGGGCGATGATGAGGTCAAAGGCAGATTTCGGTGCCCGAGGGTCCTGAAGCTGAACAACCAGGGTGCGCGCCTGTGACCATCGGCGCAGGTGCATGGACAGGGGCAGGGTGGCCCGGCCGGCGGCAATCCAGATATCGGGCCAGGGGGCCTCGATAGCGCTACCGGGGACAAGGCTCAGGCGGGGGAACAGGTTGAAAAACCAGGGCAAACGCCCGAGCACCCCGCGCCAGCCAATTGTCTTGACGATGATCCGGGCGGGTCGATGGGTGGCAATCGCCTCGGCCAGTCCGAGGGCCGGGGCGGCGTTTCCGGCCCGACCGTCAGACACCGCCCAGATGATGAGCGGCTGGGGCAAGCTACCCGTCGTGGGGTCGGCTAGACCCACTCGACCTTCAGGATTTCATAGGCCTTTACGCCGCCGGGGGTGTTGACCTCGACCACGTCACCGGTTTCCTTGCCGATCATGGCCCGGGCGATAGGAGAGGTGATGGACACCTTGCCTGCCTTTACGTCAGCCTCGTGCTCGCCCACGATTTGATAGCGGGCAGAGTCCTCGGTATCTTCGTCGATCACGGAGACGGTGGCGCCGAACTTGACCTGGCTGCCGGACAGCCGGGACACGTCAATGACCTGGGCGCGGGCCATGCGGTCCTCAATGTCGGCGATCTGGCCTTCGATCCAGCCCTGACGCTCTTTGGCGGCATGATATTCCGCATTTTCAGAGAGGTCGCCATGGGCGCGCGCTTCCGAAATGGCAGCAATCACCGAGGGGCGCTCAATGTGCTTCAACCGCTTCAAGTCTTCGTCGAGCGCGTGATAGCCCTCGGCGGTCATAGGAACTTTTTCCATATCAGGCAGGACCCGGTCTTGGCGCTTGGTTTCTATTCCAGCCACGAGTCCTCAAGACTCGGGGGGGTAGAGAATAGGCGATTAGTCTTTGAAACTCAAGGGGCCCGCCTCGGGAGATCTAGTCGTCCGTGCGAATGATCAGGGCTCCGGCCAGTTCCTCGGCTTCCGGGGGCTCGAAGACGCCTTCCATGAAGTCGAACATCTGGGGGGTGACGACCAGGGAGAAGGTTTCACCCTGGACCTGGTTCCGGGCCAGGACGCGTTCGCGACGCAAGGAACGATCTGCGGTCACATGATGAAACTGGGTTTCCAGCTCGCAGGCCTCGGCGATCTCGGCTACCCGCGCCCGGTCGGTCCGGCGCATGAGGCCCAGGTCCAAAACCACGGAGGTGCCGGTCGCCATAACCCCGGCCGCCACGGACCAGATCTGCGCCTCGCAGCGTTCCACCCGGGACATGACCCACTCGAAATCGACCGGATCCGGCATGTCAGCGGCGAAGAGCCGGGCCATCCAGTCGTCTATGGCAAAGTGGACCGCCGGGGTGCGGCGGGCCAGATCCTTGGCATAGGTGGACTTGCCGGCCCCTGAGGGTCCGAAAACAACATGCAAAATGGCGCTCATGCCTTGACCTAGCGGACCGTAAGGCCCCCGTCGATCACCATTTCTGCCCCCGTGACATAGCGGCTCTCGTCGGAGGCCAGCCAGAGCACGCCATTGGCAATGTCCAGGGGATAGCCCTTGACGCCCAGGGGCACGATGGTTTCGCTCATGGCATCCAGGGCCGCAGGTCGGTCCCCGACGGCATTGGACCCCGGCCCGCCTGTACCGATTATGGTGTCCCAGATCGGGGTGTCGATAATCCCCGGATGCATGGAATTGACCCGCACGCCGTCCCGGGCATTGGCACATTCCATGGCGACCGACTTGGTCATCAGCCGCACGGCGCCCTTTGTGGCGCAATAGCCGCTCATATTGGCCGAGCCCTTGAGGCCGGCAATCGAGGAAATATTGATGATCGAGCCGGACTGGTGTTCGCGCATCAAGGGCAGACTGTGCTTCATGCCCAGGAAGACGCCGTCAACATTGATCGCCATTTGTCGCCGGAAGTCACTCAGCGCCATGTCGGTCACCGGGGAGGACAGGCCGATCCCGGCATTGTTCACCAGAATGTCCAGGCGACCGTATTGCGCCTTGACGGCCGCGACCGTGTCGATCCAGGCCTGTTCGTCAGTGACATCATGATGCAGATAGCTGGCCTTGCCGCCCGCAGCTTCGATGACGGCCACGACCTCGGCCCCCTTGGCATCTTGAACATCGGTGACCACGATAATGGCCCCTTCCTGTGCCAGGCGCTCGGCGCAGCCGCGACCAATGCCACTCGACCCGCCGGTGATCAGCGCCACCTTGCCTTCGACCCGTCCCGCCATGTGTGTCTCTCCCTGGAGTTTTTTGCTGTCTGAATGCCTAGCCCAAGGTTTGGGCCTTGCACAGGGGGCAGGGGCCGGGCTTTGATCGGTTCATGACCTCAATCCCGATCCCGACCCTTCGTGCCTGTTCGCGCGACGACGCCCTTGCCCTGGCCCAGATTGGACAGGCGACCTTTCTTGACGCCTATGCCGATGTCCTGCCCGGGGCAGATATTCTGGCCCATTGCCAGACCCAGAACAGCCCGGCCCTCTATGCCGAATGGCTGGCTCGGCCAGGCTACCGATTCTGGCTGGCCGAGACCGCCACAGGGGCCCCCGTGGGCTTTGCCATGACCTGCCCGCCCGACCTGCCCGTGGCGATTGAGCCGGGGGATGTCGAGCTCAAGCGGATCTACCTCCTGCACCGCTTCCAGGGCACAGGGACGGGGGCCGCCTTGATGGCCCGGGCCCTGGAGGCGGCAAAGGCTGATGGCTTTCAGCGGCTTCTGCTGGGGGTCTATGCCGAAAACACCGGTGCCTTGGGCTTTTATGCGCGTCAGGGCTTCACCCAGGTCGGCGTGCGGACCTTCCGGGTTGGAGCGAATGACTATGATGATCTGGTCTTGGGCCGGGGGGTTTAGGAGCCATCCGACGCTCGGCTCTAGCGTTCCTTTTCTCCCGATAGCCCTCCGTCCGAATCCCGCCTAACCTGAACGGCAAATCAAACAAGACGCCTGTGTCCGGATGCCCCGGGGCAGGTCATCGGGAGGCGATTATGGCGGGACTGGATCGGCGGGGCCTGGGGCTTGGGATTCTGGGATTGGGCTTGGCCGCGGGACTTCCGCGATCGGCCTGGGCTGGTGCCGCCGTTGCGGCCGACCCCTTTGCCATGGTGGATCCCGACCTGCTGGCCATGGCCAAGATGCTGCCGCACAATGTCATCGGACCAGATACCCTGGCGACCCTGAGGGCGCGACCTGCGGGCGTGGCGCGGCCGGCCCCGGCCCCCCAGGCCCAGTTGAAGACCATTCCCGGCCCGGCAGGGGCTCCGGATGTGCGACTGGTCCTGTTTGATGGCACGCGCGGACAGAAGGGGCGTCCGGCCTATCTGCACATGCACGGCGGTGGATTTGTCATTGGCCGGGTGGCCAGCAATCCGGCGAACTTGCAGGAGATTGCCGAGGCCTGTCAGGCCCTGGTGGTGTCGGTGGACTACCGGCAGGCCCCAGAGACGGTTTTCCCCGGGGCCCTTGAGGACAATTATGCCGCCCTGAAATGGCTGGTCGCCCAGGCTGGTAATCTGGGCATTGATCCGGCCCGTATTGCCATTGGCGGGGAGAGTGCGGGCGGCGGACATGCGGCCATGCTGGCCATTGCTGCCCGGGACCGGGGGGAGGTCAAGCTGGCCTTCCAGTTGCTGATCTATCCCATGCTGGACGACCGAACGGGCTCGACCCTAACCCCGCCGCCCCATGTGGGCCATTTCCTCTGGCAGGCGGACTCCAACCGCTATGGCTGGGCCTCTCTGCTGGGCCAGGCCCCGGGATTGGCCAAGACCCCCAAGGGAGCCGTCCCGGCGCGACTGGCGGATGTTTCCGGTCTGGCTCCCGCCTTTATCGGCGTTGGCGGGCTCGACCTGTTTGCCGATGAGGACGTGGCCTATGCACGCAGGCTGATGGCTGCCGGAGTGCCGACGGAGCTGTTGGTGGTGCCTGGAGCCTATCATGGCTTTGACGGGCTTGTGCCCAATGCGCCGGTTTCCCTGCGGTTCAAGGCCGAGGCCCTGGCCGCCCTGAAGCGGGGTCTGGGGGTTAGCTAGGCGCTGCGGTCAGCCGGCTGCCACGAACTTGTCTGGCCTCAGGCCCTTGACCCCCTGATAAAAGCTCTGGATCACGGGCAGGTCGGTTTCATAGTCGCCCGTAGGGGTGATGACAGCGGCGAAGCTGAAGGTCTTGGTGCCGAAATCCGGGACGGCGAGCAGCAGGGGCACGCCCGCCTGGGCAGCGATATTATAGAAGCCGGTCTTCCAGACCGGAGTCAGGCTACGGGTGCCCTCCGGCGGGACCAGCAGGATGAGCCGGTCTCGGCTGGCAAAGGCCTCGACCATGGCATCGACGACACCATGGGCGGCGGACCGGTCAATCGGCACGCAGCCTGCGGCCCTGACAACCCAGCCGAAGGGGCCTGCAGTGAGGCTTTTCTTGCCCATCCAGCTCAGCCGGACGCGATATCTGGCCGCGACGGCAAACATGTAGAGGCCGTCCCAGTTCGAGGTATGGGGGGCTGCCACCAAAACGGCCTTGTCGAGGTCAGGCCAGTCGCCCTGAATTTTCCAGCCCATGAGTTTCAGAAAGGTCGCGCCGAGCCAATGGGCGATTTCCGCCCCCAGACCTGTATAGGGTCCCGGACGGGCGGTGGCCGGATCCAGTCGCAGGACATGCGGCTGGGACCCTGCGGATTTATGCTTAAACACGCGTTTTCCAATCACCTTATGCCAGAACGGCACGGGGCGAATCCCCACTTCCATCCCTAGATCAAGTCCCGACAGGTGGGAACCGGTTATCCGTGGCGAGCGTGGGAGGTCAGTAGCTCTGGAGCGGGCGGACCTCTAGCGGACCGTGGGCGGTTTCGCTGATGGCCTGGGCCGCCGCCAAGGCACCCGCCGAGGTGGTGAAATAGGGGATTTTCATCATGAGGGCCGTGCGGCGGATCTCATAACTGTCGGCCAGGGACTGTTTGCCCTCGGTCGTATTGAAGACCAGCTGGACCTCGCCATTTTTCATGACATCGACAATGTGGGGACGGCCTTCGAGGACCTTCTTCACCAGTTCGACCTTCAGGCCTTCGGCCTTGAGACAGGCCGCGGTGCCCGCTGTAGCCAGGACCCGGAAGCCCTGGGCCAGAAGCAGGCGGACGGGTTCGACAATCCAGGGCTTGTCGGATTCCTTGACCGAGACAAAGGCTGTGCCCGTGGCAGGCAAGACAGTGCCGCCGCCGAGCTGGGCCTTGGCAAAGGCGCGGGCAAAGGCCGGAGCCAGCCCCTCGCCCTCGCGTCGCCAGTCCAGCCCCATGACTTCGCCGGTTGAGCGCATTTCCGGGCCGAGAATGGTGTCGACCCCGGCAAAGCGGGCAAAGGGGAAGACGGCTTCCTTGACCGCTATGTGGTCATAGATTTTTTCCGTCAGGCCAAAGCTGGCCAGACTTTCCCCGGCCATGATCTTGGCCGCAATGGCCGCCAGGGGCTGACCGATGGTCTTGGCGACAAAGGGCACAGTGCGGCTGGCCCGGGGATTGACCTCCAGGACGAAGATGCGCGGCGCATCGGAATGGGGTTCTTCAATGGCGAACTGGACATTCATCAGGCCCCGAACATTCAGGGCAAAGGCCATGGCCTCGGTCTGACGCTTCATCTCGGCGATGGTTTCCGGACGCAGGGAGAAGGGGGGCAGGGAACAGGCAGAGTCGCCCGAATGAACTCCGGCTTCCTCAATGTGCTCCATGACTCCCGCAACGAAGACGGTTTCGCCATCGCAGAGGGCATCCACATCAACCTCGGTGGCCCGGGACAGGTACTGGTCGATCAGGACCGGGCTGTCGCCGGAAACCTGGACGGCTGTGGTGATATAGCGTTCGAGCTGCTCGTCATCGCGGACGATTTCCATGCCTCGGCCGCCGAGAACATAGGATGGGCGAATAACGACGGGATAGCCGACGCTGTGGGCACCGGCGAAGGCCTCATCCCGGCTGCGGGCCAGGGCATTGACCGGCTGGGCAATGTTTAACCGGTGCAGGAGTTGCTGGAACCGCTCGCGGTCCTCGGCCAGGTCGATGGCGTCGGGGCTGGTGCCGAGAATGGGGATTCCCGCATCTTCCAGCGGCTGGGCCAGCTTGAGGGGGGTTTGGCCGCCGAACTGGACAATGACGCCCAGGAGGGTGCCCTTGGACTGCTCAACGGCGATCAGCTCCAGCACATCTTCGGCCGTGAGGGGCTCGAAATAAAGACGGTCGGAGGTGTCATAGTCGGTTGAAACGGTCTCAGGGTTGCAATTGACCATGATCGACTCCACCCCGATGTCGGCCAGGGCGAAGGCGGCGTGGCAGCAGCAATAGTCAAACTCGATCCCCTGACCGATCCGGTTGGGACCACCACCCAGGATGATGGCCTTGCGCCGGTTGGTGGGTTCGCTCTCGCACTCCGGCTCCTGGCCCAGGGACCCGGTTTCATAGGTCGAGTACATGTAGGGCGTATCGGCGCGGAATTCGCCGGCACAGGTATCAATGCGCTTGAAAACCGGACGGACGCCAAGGGCCTGACGGCTGGCACGAACATCGGCTTCGGTGCGGCGAGTCAGGGTGGCCAGACGGGCATCAGAAAAGCCCTGGGCCTTGATGGCCCTGAAGTCCTGGGCCGAGGTCGGCAGGCCTCCCGCGCGGATCAGGCCCTCCTCGCGCACCAGGTCCTGAAGCTGGCGCAGAAACCAGGGCTCGTAGGCACAGGCGGCATTGACCTCCTCGACGGTCAGGCCGTGACGGAAGGCCTGGGCAATGACGCGCAGCCGGTCGGGGGTCGGATTGCCCAGGGCCCGGACAATGGCGGCATGGCCGGTCTCGGGATCTGCAGATCCAACGATCTCGACCTCGTCCAGCCCGGTCAGACCGGTTTCGAGGCCGCGCAGGGCCTTTTGCAGGCTTTCCTTGAAGGTCCGGCCAATGGCCATGACCTCGCCAACCGACTTCATGGAGGTGGTCAGGTAGGGCTCCGAGCCCGGGTATTTCTCGAAGGCAAAGCGCGGGATCTTGGTGACGACATAGTCGATGGACGGCTCAAAGGCGGCGGGTGTCGCCCCGGTGATGTCGTTCATCAGTTCGTCCAGGGTGTAGCCCACGGCCAGTCGTGCGGCGACCTTGGCAATGGGAAAGCCGGTGGCCTTGGACGCCAGGGCCGAGGAGCGGGACACCCGGGGGTTCATCTCGATGACGACCATGCGGCCATCTGCGGGATTGACCGCAAACTGCACGTTCGATCCCCCCGTCTCGACACCGATTTCGCGCAGCACGGCAATCGAGGCCGCGCGCATGATCTGGTATTCCTTGTCCGTCAGGGTCATAGCCGGGGCAACGGTGATGGAGTCCCCGGTATGGACGCCCATGGGATCGATGTTTTCGATCGAACAGACGATGATGCAATTGTCCGCCTTGTCGCGGACGACCTCCATCTCGTATTCCTTCCAGCCCAGGACGCTTTCTTCGATCAGCACCTCGGTGGTGGGCGACAGGTCGAGGCCACGCTCGACGATTTCGCGGAACTCTTCCAGATTATAGGCAATGCCCCCGCCGGTCCCGGCCAGGGTGAAGGAGGGGCGCACAATGGCCGGCAGGCCGACGAAGGTCAGACCCTCCAGGGCCTCGTCCATGGTGTGGGCCGCCTTGGACTTGGGGCTCTCGAGACCCAGCTTGTCCATGGCATTGCGGAACTTCTGGCGATCTTCGGCCTTGTCGATGACTTCGGCCTTGGCCCCGATCATTTCGACGCCGTAGCGGGCCAGGGCTCCGGAGGCTTCGAGGGCCAGGGCGGTATTGAGGGCTGTCTGGCCCCCCATTGTGGGCAGGAGGGCGTCCGGCCGCTCCAGGGCAATGATCTTTTCAACCATTTCCGGGGTGATGGGCTCGATATAGGTCGCATCCGCCACGTCCGGATCGGTCATGATGGTGGCGGGGTTCGAATTGACCAGAATAATCCGATACCCTTCGGCGCGAAGGGCCTTGCAGGCCTGCACACCGGAGTAGTCGAATTCGCAGGCCTGGCCGATGACGATCGGGCCAGCGCCTATGATCAGGATCGAGGAGATGTCTGTGCGTTTCGGCATGGATCCTGTCGCGCGCAAGGACGTCGCGCAAGAGGATGCGCGAGCGCCGGGCAAGTTGTGGGCTAAGCCGCCGGTTTAGAGAGGGAGTCGGACCGGCGCAAGCATGGAGGTCAATCCTGAGGCAGAAAGGTCTGGAAAACTTCCCCTTCGCAAAGAGGCGGCACATCGCGGCCGAGGCCCCAGAATAAAAAAATGGGCCGGTGTTGCCACCGACCCATCTGGTATTTCACCCCGGGACAGTGCCCGGAAGGTGCGACTAGACCTGCAGGTTGCCTGCAGACATCTTGCCGCTCCGCTTGTCGCGCTCAAGCTCGTAGGTAACTTTTTGGCCTTCGTTCAGCGAACGAAGTCCGGCGCGTTCCACGGCCGAAATATGAACGAAGACGTCTGCGCCGCCTTCGTCAGGTTGGATAAAGCCGTAGCCCTTGGTCCCATTGAACCACTTCACGGTGCCGGTAGACATAGTGGTATTCGTCCTTGGATAGATATTCCCCAAACGTCCAAGTCCGGCCGAAGGGGATCAAATGTCGAAGGGGATCGGGAGCAGGTCCGCTGCATCAAGAAGAAGCGTCGAAAATCAGCCGAACCTACGAGTTTGACAATTTAACATGGCTCAAACCTCTGGCAAAGGCAAGCCAGAGAATCACGACCCTCCAGGACCCCAAGTCAAGGCTCTGAATCCTGCGATATTCGATAGCCACCCGAGAGCCCTTTCCCCGTCGTCGGAGCAGGCTACAGGGCGATCAACTGGCCATCAGGCCGGCAAATCGCTCGAACAGGTAGAGGGAATCCGTGGGCCCGGGTGAGGCCTCGGGGTGGTGCTGGACAGAGAATACAGGCTTACCTGCCAGGGCGATCCCGGCATTGGTGCCGTCGAAAAGCGAGATGTGGGTCTGCTGCACATCGGCGGGCAGGCTGGTGCCGTCGACTGCGAAGCCATGGTTCATGGACACGATTTCCACCTTGCCGGTGGTCAGGTCCTTGACCGGGTGATTGGCACCATGATGCCCCTGATCCATCTTCACCGTGCGCGCGCCGAGCGCCAGGGCCAGCATCTGATGGCCAAGGCAGATACCGAAGACGGGCAGGCCGCTGGCGACGAGTTTACGGATCTCCGGGACTGCATAGACGCCGGTGGCTTCCGGATCGCCAGGGCCATTGGACAGCAAGACACCGTCGGGACTGAGGGCCAGAACCGCGTCCGCCGAGGTGCTGGCGGGTACCACGTGAACCTCCGCGCCGATTGAAACCAGGGCGCGTAGAATGTTGCGCTTGACCCCGAAATCCATGACCACAACCTTGAACCGGGTCGCGGGCGGTTTGGCGTAGCCCTCGGGCCAGTCATAGAGGCCCTCGCCGAAGACAAAGCTTTGTGTGCAGGTCGCTTCCTGGGCCAGATCCAGTCCGACAAGGCCGGTCCAATCGGCGGCCTGACGCCGAAGGGCCTCAAGATCAAATTGACCTTCCGGGGCGTGGGCAATGACCCCATGAGGCATGCCCTGCTCGCGAATTCGGCGGGTCAGGGCACGGGTGTCGAGTCCCGACAGGCCGATCACGCCCCGCCGCTTCATCCAGGTGTCGAGGTCGGAACTGGCCCGCCAGTTGGCCGGTGAGGTCGGCTGGTCGCGGAAGATCGCGCCCCGGGCTGCCGTCGTGGCATCCCCCGAGACCTGTTCGAGGTCTTCGACATTGGTGCCGACATTGCCAATGTGCGGAAAGGTAAAGGCGATCAACTGGGCCATGTAGGACGGATCGGTCAGGATTTCCTGATAGCCGGTCATGGCGGTATTAAAGCAAACCTCGCCCACTGCGGAGCCCGTCGCGCCGCAGCCAAGTCCCTGCAGGACGGTGCCATCGGCCAGGACCAGCACACCGGTAACGCCAGGCAGCAACTCGCTCATGGTGTGCAGACTCCTCAGGACAGGCGGTAGGGGCTCACAAAAAGGCGGGCCAGGATAGCTCCCGCCCGCCCGTTCAAACCTTTGGGGTTAGGTAATGTCTTGCGCGGGGCCGGTCAATGCGGCGTGATGCGCGCTGTCTAACAGGAGGTCATCATGCCGGACGCCATCTACATCGATCCCGACCGGGAAGGCTGGGCAGTTTTCAAGTCCCTGCCCCGGGACCAGCCGATCAACATGCTGAATCTGATCCGGCTGCGGGAACGCGCGGCCTATCCGGTTGGTCACGCCGATCATGGGGCATCCATCAGCGGACGCGAGGCCTATCGCGCCTATGGCCGAACGACCGCCCACATCTTCAAGCGGGTCGGGGGGCGACAAATCTGGGTGGGCGCGCCACAGGTCATGGTGACGGGCCCGCAGGACGAACGGTGGGACATTGCCTTCATCGCGGAATATCCCAGCACCCAGGCCTTTATCGACATGGTCCGGGACCCGGAATATCAGGAATTGGTCAAGCACCGGACGGCGGGTGTGGTCGAATCCCGCCTGATCTGTCACTGGCCCGTGGACCCGGGCGAGGGTTTCGGGGAGTAGCCAGTCAAGGGCTGACGGATGACCATTACCACCATTGGCCTCGATGCCGACGATACCCTCTGGCACAATGAGACCCTGTTCCGACTGACCCAGGACCGATTTTTCAGCCTTCTTGCGGATCAGGTGGAGCCAGGTGTGACGGCAGCGCGCCTGGCCGAGGTGGAGCAGCGCAATCTGCGGCTCTATGGCTACGGGGTGAAGGTCTTTACCCTGTCCATGATCGAAACGGCCATGGAGCTAACGGCCGGTCGAGTTGACACCTCAGTGATCCGGGAAATCCTGGCCGCAGGGCGAGACATGCTGGCCGAGCCCGTCGAGCCCCTGCCGGGCGTCGAAGCCACACTGGCGCGTTTGTCTGAAACCCATCGTCTGGTTTTGATCACCAAGGGCGACTTGCTGCACCAGGAAGAAAAGCTCGCCGCCTCCGGTTTGGGCGATCTGTTCGTGGCCGTCGAAATCGTCAGCGAAAAGCGGGCCGAGACCTATGCCCGGGTCTTTGACCGGCACGGGACCGGGGCGGATCAGGCCCTCATGTGCGGCAATTCAATGCGGTCTGACATCTTGCCCGCCCTGGAGGCCGGAGCCTGGGCGGCGCACGTGCCCTATCCCTTGACCTGGGCCCACGAGGAGGCCGAGGCTCCGGTGGGGCACCCCCGTTTTGGCGAACTCGCGAACATATCCCAGCTGCCAGACTGGATTTCCCGACAGATGACCTCACAGAAGGACTCGGCCTGAGCGTCAGGAAGGCTTAGTCTAGACCTGTGCGTTTCGATGAACGGTTCCTTGATGAGATAAAATCGCGCCTTCGCCCCTCCGACGTGATCGGGCGGACCGTGAAGTTGCAGAAGCGTGGGCGGGAGTTTGTCGGCCTGTCGCCCTTCACCAAGGAAAAGACCCCGTCCTTCTATGTGAATGACGACAAGGGGCAATTCTTTGATTTTTCCTCGGGCAAGACCGGGGACCTGATCTCCTTTCTGCAAGAAACCGAGCGCCTGTCCTTTACCGAGGCCGTAGAGCGTTTGGCGGCTGAGGCCGGGCTCTCCCTGCCGGAACAGGACCCCAGGGCCGCAGAGACGGAAAAGAAGCGTCAGGGTCTGTCGGAATGGCTGGACCTCGCGGCGAAATGGTTTGAAGCCGAACTCCGGCGGCCTTCCGGGCAGGCGGCCCGGGCCTATCTTGAACAGCGCGGATTGCCGGACTCCGACTGGGCACGGTTTCGTATCGGCTTTGCGCCCGACGGCCGTACCCGGCTCAAGGACTATCTGATTGCCCAGGGGGCTCGGCCCGCAGAGCTGATTGAGGCTGGCCTGTTGATCGAGCCCGAGGGCGGTGGTGCGCCCTATGATCGCTTCCGGGATCGGATCATCTTTCCCATTACCGACGGTCGCGGACGAACCCTGTCCTTCGGCGGGCGGGCCATGGACCCCCAGGCCCGGGCAAAATACCTGAATGGCCCGGAAAGCCCGCTGTTTCACAAGGGGAGTACCCTCTACGGGTTGGCAGAGGCGCGAAAGATCCTGGCCGCTGCCCCTGCCAATGAGCGCCCACCCCTTGTGGTGGTTGAGGGCTATATGGACGTGATCGCCTGTGCGCGGGCTGGCGTGGCGGCAGTGGCCCCCTTGGGGACGGCCCTGACCGAGGAGCAGATGGAATTGCTTTGGCGCTTCCACCCCGAGCCCACCCTCTGTTTTGACGGGGACCGTGCCGGCCAGCAAGCCGCCTTTCGCGCCATGGACCGTGCCTTGCCGCTGCTGAAGCCCGGTCGGAGTTTCGGGTTCGGCCGGGTGACCGGGGGAAAGGACGCCGATGATGTCCTGCGCGAGCAGGGGGCGGCAGCCCTTCGGACCCAGATGTCTCAGGCGGTCGGCTTTGCGGAAACCCTGTTTCGGCGGGAACACGACCTGGAGGTCCTGGATACGCCCGAGCGGCGGGCCGGGTTTAAGGCCAGGCTGCGACAGGCTGCTGCCAGCATTGCGGATCGTGACCTGCAACAGGCCTATCGCGAGGACCTGCTCCAGCGGTTTGATGCCCTTAACCGTCCGCAAAGGCAGGATGGGGCCGCCCCGGGCCCGGCCTGGACGCGGGGGCGGACGGGCCGGTTCGGCGGAAAATTCCGGGAATGGGTTGATCCGGCACCCACTGTCCTGGGGCGCTCTGCAGCCGAGAAACTGGCCCGTGGCCTCGATCTGGTCCCTGCTGCCCTGATCAAATATGCGCTCATGGACCCAGGGGTTTTGGACGGCCATCTGGAAGACAGCCTGATCGCCCGGGGGCTTGGCGATGAGGCGCTTGTGGATTTGGTCAGGGAAATCATTCGACTGCGTTTGGAAGCTGAACACCTTGACTCTGCCGGGCTCGCACGCCATCTGGCAAGTTGTGGGTTTAGCGACCTTCTGAAAGACATCGACCGGGCCGCAGCGATATCGGGCGCGCCCATCCTGAAATCGGATGTCTCCCTCGAAGGTGCCAGGTCACAGTGGTCGCAAGCTTTCGACAGCCTTTCCAGGCTGGCGGCGCTCGACGAGGCTATAGCGACCGCCAAGGGTAACCTAGGCGAACGATCTGCTATGGAAGCCTTCGAGCACCTGAAAGGCGAGCGGGATGCACTGCGGCGCACGATCAGAGATTGGAACGAATAGGGCGGGTATCGAGCTTTTCAGGCTCGGTGGCCATTGAACATTATGCGGCAGATTCCTTTGGGGGGATCTGGTCCGGAGTCGGAGACAGACATGACCACCTCGGCAGAAGCAGAAGCCCCGGAAACCACCACCAGCGACGGTCCCCTGCTGGATCTCACGGATGCGGGCGTCAAGAAGTTCATCAAACAGGCCAAGGCCCGTGGTTACGTCACCATGGACGAGCTCAACAAGGTCCTGCCCTCTGAGGAAGTGACCTCCGAGGCCATTGAAGACACCCTGGCCATGCTGTCCGAAATGGGCGTCAATGTTGTCGAGGCCGAGGAAGACGCCGAGGGCGGCGATGTCGTCGTGCGCGAAGAAACCGCCATTGTCGAAACCCCCAAGGAAGCGGCCTATGACCGCACCGATGATCCGGTGCGGATGTATCTGCGGGAAATGGGGTCGGTGGAACTCCTGTCCCGTGAAGGCGAAATCGCCATTGCCAAGCGCATTGAAGCGGGCCGCGACACCATGATCCGCGGGCTCTGCGAAAGTGCCCTGACCTTTGAGGCCATTATGGTCTGGCGCGAGGAGCTCGGTACCGGCCGTATTCTGCTCCGCGAAGTCATCGACCTTGAGCAGACCTATGGCGGTATCAATGCCGCTGCAGCCGCCGAGGCCCTGGCAAATGCGCCTGCGGAGGATGAGGAGGTCGATGCCGAGGTGACGGCCGACGGCGAAAATATCGCCAAGTCTGAATCCGATGATGACGATGACTTCGATGACGGCGCGGGCCCCACCATCAGCGCCATGGAAGGTGAATTGCGCGAAGGGGTCATGGTCACCCTGGACGCCATCGCCCTGGAATTCGATTCCTTCCGGGCCCTGCAGGAGAAGCTGGTCGGCAAACGCCTGAAGGGCGAGGACCTGTCCGCCGCCGATCGCGAGGCCCATGCCACAGCCAGCGTCGCGATTGTCCAGCATCTGAAGACCCTGAAGCTGAACAATAACCGGATCGAAGCCCTGGTTGAACAGCTCTATGCGATCAACAAGCGTCTCATGGGTCTGGAAGGCCGGCTTCTGCGTCTGGCGGACAGCTATGGTATTTCCCGTTCCGAATTCCTGAAGGCCTATTTCGGAGCCGAGCTGCATCCGAACTGGAGCGACCAGGTCAAGACCATGGGCGTTCGCTGGACCAAGTTTGCGGAAAATGATGCCGTCCAGATCTCGGCTATCCGGAACGAAATCGCGGCCCTCGCCACCGAGTCCGGCGTCCCGATCGATGACTATCGCCGCATTGTCCACACCGTCCAGAAGGGCGAGCGGGAGGCCCGTCAGGCCAAGAAGGAAATGGTCGAGGCCAACCTGCGTCTGGTTATTTCCATTGCCAAAAAGTACACGAATAGAGGCCTTCAATTCCTTGATCTTATTCAGGAAGGTAATATTGGCCTCATGAAGGCGGTGGACAAGTTTGAATACCGCCGTGGCTATAAGTTTTCGACCTATGCCACCTGGTGGATTCGTCAGGCCATTACCCGCTCGATCGCCGACCAGGCTCGCACCATCCGGATCCCGGTCCACATGATCGAGACCATCAACAAGATCGTCCGGACCTCCCGGCAGATGCTCCATGAGATCGGTCGCGAACCGACGCCGGAAGAGCTGTCCGAGAAACTGGCCATGCCGCTCGAAAAGGTCCGCAAGGTCCTGAAGATTGCCAAGGAGCCCATCAGCCTCGAAACCCCGATCGGTGATGAGGAAGACTCCCACCTCGGTGACTTCATTGAGGACAAGAATGCGATCTTGCCCATCGATGCGGCCATTCAGTCAAACCTGCGGGAAACCACAACCCGGGTCCTGGCGTCCCTGACGCCCCGGGAAGAGCGGGTCCTGCGCATGCGTTTCGGCATTGGCATGAACACCGACCACACCCTTGAGGAAGTCGGCCAACAGTTCAGCGTGACCCGTGAGCGGATCCGGCAGATTGAAGCCAAGGCCCTGCGCAAGCTCAAGCACCCCAGCCGCAGCCGCAAGTTGCGCAGCTTCCTCGACAGCTAGGCTGCCTTAGGCATAGTTGAAGCTGATGGAAATTCGCGGGGTCTTCGCCTGGTTGGCGGGGACCTCGTGCCTCAGCCAACTCTCCCACATGAAGACGGTGCCAGGGTCCGGCTGGAGATAGACAAAGGTCTGCTCCGGTTCGGGGGCCTCTGCCGTGCGCGACGGAGCCGCCATCATCATGGGCAGGCGGGGGTCTTCCAGCCGAAGGGCGCTGGCCCCGGGCGGGGTGGCGACGTAAACTGTGCCGGAGAGGACGCTATGGGGGTGGATGTGGCCGCTGTGGCTCGCCCCCGGCTTCAGAATATTGACCCAGAGGCTATCGAGCTTCAGTCGGCGTCCGCCCAGGTCCAGATGGAGCCCCTCTGCAAATCTTGCGGTATGGCGATCCAGTTTTGACTTTAGTTGACCGAAGACACTCGCCCGCTGGGGCAGATCATTCAGGGAGGCATAAGAGGTATAGCCGCCATAGCCTTTTTCGCGACACCAGGCCCGGCCAGCCAGGTCTTCCTGGGCCAGCATTTGGCAGGCCTCTTGAAGCTCAGAATTAAAGTCGGCAAAGGCCTTTTCGCCAGCCAGGCTGGCTTCATAGACTTGGGTGACGAATAGCGGGCGCAAGGACATGCCTATGGGCTAGTGCGCCCTTGGCCGAATGTCAAAAGACCCCGTGGGCTCAGGCCTTGATGTCCAGCAGGCTGCCCATCATGTCATCGGCGGTCTTCAGCACGCCCGCATTGGCCTTGAAGGCAATCTTGGCCTCGATGGTGTTGACGGTTTCCGTTGCCAGATCGACCTTGGAATCCGGATCGGCCATTTTTGAAATCTGCTTGGCAGCCTGATCCAGGCGGGCTGTCGCGGCCTGGAGTCCCGCCTGGCTTGTGGCGATGGCAGACATTGTCATGGTTCAGGCCCTTATCCGACTTCCTGCCACTTAGACTCTAAAGGCTGGCCTTGCCAAGGGCGGCATAGGTCAGTTTCTGGAACATGGGCAGGGCGGCGCGGCCGCCCATGCGCTGGCCTGTCGCAAGCTGGCTGGCGGACTCGGGACCAAGCTCCATGGAGTTCTGGATCAGGTAGATCATGACCATGTCTTCCTCAGGGTCGGCCTGCCACCAGGTCCCGAAGGCGCCGGGCCAGCCAAAAGCGCCCTTGGAGCCCGCGCCCATCCAGGCCTGCTTCTCCGGGTCCGCAATCACCGAAACGCCCAGGCCAAAGGTCTGGCCCATCCAGAAGGGGATGCCCATGAAGGGGATTTCGCGCTGGGCCGGGGTCAGGTGATCGGACACCATCAGGTCGAAGGTCTCCGGGCGGATCAGGCGAAGGCCATTGAGTTCTCCCCGGTTCAGCATCAGTCGGGCAAAGGCCAGATAGTCATCTGCCGTGGAGATCAGGCCGCCGCCGCCTGCGCAGAAGGCGGGCGAGGCGTCTTCATGAGGAAAGGACACATCCTTCAAGGTGTCTGTTTCCGGGTCGATCTTGTAGAGGCTGGCCATGCGATTGCGCTTTTCCGGCGGGCACCAGAAATCCGTGTCCGTCATGCCCAGGGGATCGAGGATCCGGGTCTTGATCAGGTCACGATAGGGCATTCCGGCAATCCGGCCGATCAGAAAACCCAGAACATCGGTCGCGTGGCTGTAATGGAATCTTTCCCCCGGCGCATAGCTGAGAGGCAGGGTGGCCAGTCTCTCCATCCACTGGTCGGGACCATGCGGTCCACCCAGGGGCGGGCCCAAAACCTCATGATAGGCGTGGGCAATCGGGCCCATGGAGGTAAATCCATAGGCCAAGCCGGACCTGTGGGTCATCAGGTCTTCAATGGTGATGTCGCGGGGGGCATCATAGACCTCGTCCAGCGGGCCCGTCGCGGACTTCAGAACCTTCATGTTTGAAAATTCAGGGGCCCATTTGGTGATGGGGTCGTCCAGCTTCAGCCGGCCCTCTTCCATCAGCATGAGGGTTGCCACCGAGGTGATGGGCTTGGTCATGGAGGCGATGCGGAACAGGGTGTCTCGGGTCATGGGCTGGCCCGAGGCCAGATCGCGCTTGCCCAAGGTGTTCAATTGGACCACCTCACCCTTGCGCCAGATCAGGGTGACAAACCCTGACAGATCGCCTGCCTCGACGACGCCCTGGAGGGCCACGGGAATCTGGCCCAGAAGGCTCATGTCAATGGCGGTCGTACCGGATGCCTGGCTGTTCAAGACCCTATCTCCCCTGAAAACCGGCAAGACCGGCTGGACCTAGTGTCGCTCGCCTCAGGCCCAGGGGTCAATGGCCCATTCGTTCCCCCCGTCTCTGCGCATGCGGGAGAGATGGTCGAGGTTGTGCACCGTTTGTCCACTGACTTCTGGGAGATTCGCCGATGGATCGGTCTTCCGGCCCCCGTTTGCGCTTTTCCTGCCTCATATTCCCCGATAAGCCTTTAGCCTAACAACCGAATTCACCTTGGGTTGAGGCGCGCCTCGATGCCTGGGCGAGGGCTTCTGGCGGGGCATGTCATGACCATCGAGAGCGCATCCCTGACGACGGACGCCGGTCCCCGTGAGCCGGTTGGCCCTTCGGAAGACATGAGTGCGATCATGACTTCGCGTTCCCGACCGGTGCCTGCGCCGGAGGGATGGCCGGTCTATTTGGCGGCATGTTTTGTCTCCGCCGTCTGGGCCTGCGGGCCCCTGGCCTTTGCGCTTGGCTATCAGCGCAATGGCGCGGCCATGAGCCTGAGCGTGTTTGACATTGCCATGTTGGCGGCCATGGCCCTGGGGCCGGCAGCCATGGTTTGGATCGGGGCCTATTTCATCCAGCAGGGACGAGTCCTGCGCCATGAGACGGGGCGGGCTCGGAAGCTGGCCGACGAGATGGTGGCCCCGGCCCTGACGGCGGCGCTGGATGCCAACCAGATTGTGCGCGCCCTCCAGGCGGAACTGGCCACGGCGGCGGAAACGTCCGAGGCGGCCAACCGCGCCCTGAACGATCTGCGAGCCGCCCTGGCCGGGGAAAGTGCCCGGCTGATCGAGGCCTCGACTGAAACCGTGCGGGTGGCCAGCGATCTGGCCGCAAGCCTGGGCAATGAACGCGAGGCCATGTCCGGGATGGCCCGGACCCTGGATGCCCAGTCCGCCTCTGTGACGGAAAGCATTAATCGTCAGGCCCGACTGGTGGCCGATGCCGCAGACCTGGCCGAAACCCAGATGCGGGAGGCCGAGGCCTCTCTGGCCGCGCGCTCGGCGGGCATGACGGCCGCTGCCGCCCTGGCCGGCGATGTGGCCCGCCATGCCAGCGAAGACCTGTCCGAACAGACCCAGCAACTGGAAGCCGCCATCCGGCGCGTGACCGGCCAACTTGCCGACGCCGAGGGCAATCTCGCCGAGCAGCGTGCCGCCCTGGTCCAGGCCGGGCGGAGTCTCAAGGCCGAGCAGGAGGCCCTGGCGGTCCAGATTTTGGGGCAGTCCGCCCAACTTTCCGACCATAGCGGCCGGATAAATGCCTCAGCCGCCGAGATGCGCGACTGGGCGAGCCGGGGCGGCGAGGCGCTTCAGGCCTTGATAGCGGAAACAGAAGCCCGACTTCGCGACCTGGTGGCCTCGGCCCAGGCGGAGCGGGAAGACTTGGGGCAGGCCAGTGTGCGGGCCATTGAGGCGGTCTCCCTGGCGGCCGCCAAGGAACGCGCCCTGATTGAATCCCAGACCCGGGCATCGATCCTGGCCTTGGGCGAGGCGGCGGACAAGACCCGGCAGGCCACGGAAAATCAGGCCGCCACGGCCCGCGCCCAGGCCGAGAGCCTGTCCGAAGCGGCCTTCACCGCCGGACAGAAGGCCAATCAGGTTTTTGATGCCCGTCTGGCCGAGGCCCGGGCCCTGATCGAGCAGTCCAGCCGTATGGCAGCCCAGGCAGGGCTCGAAACGCCGGTGGTTAGCCCGGTGGTGCCTGAAGCCAAGACCCCTGAGCCGAAGGCGGCCGCAGCGGCAACCGCGCGTCCGGCTCCGCCCCCGACCCCGCCCAAGACCCCGCCCGCCCCGGCGGCTGAGGCCGATTTGCAGGACCGGGTCCGGCGGAATTTTGAAATGCTGAGCGAGGCGGTGAAGGACATGGGGGCGGCCACGGAGGCCGAGGCTCCGCTGGACCTGTTGTCCGGAGAGCGCCCGCGCCTGCGCCTGACCCCGACCGCCAGTGACGAGGAATTCAGCGACATCTTCGTCAAGGCCGGGGGTGCGGCCCTCGCGCAGGGGCCGCAGGAAGGACAGGCCTGGACCTGGAAGGACCTGCTGAACGCGATTGACGAGTCCCCGGCCAATGATGCCGCCGTGGAGGACCTGCTGATGGAGGTTCTGGAAGACTTGCAGATTGATCCGCTTGAAGTCCTGCCCTTCAGCCGGGTGGACCAGGCGGCGGCCAGTCTGCAAAGGCTGGATGGCGAGGGCGCGCGCAGGGTGGTGCGACGGGTGGCCCCGGCTGAGGTTCGTCAGTTGAGCCGTCGGCTGATGTCGGATGAGCGCATGCGCCGCAAGGCCCTGGGCTATCTGCAGGACTATCAGGATATTCTGGCCAAGGCCGTGGTGCGGGACCCGTCGGGCCGGGCGGTCTCTGACCTGCTGAATTCCCTGGCGGGGCGACTTTACCTTCTGACGGATTCGGCCGCAGCAGAGCTGGACCGCGGCGCGGCTTAAGGTTTGTTTCCGCCCAGCTGGGTGTAGCCCAGGGCTTCGTTGAGGCGATCCAGGACTTCGATGGCAGCCTCCGGGATAACCGTGCCGGGGGTGAAGATGGCGGCGACGCCTGCATCGCGCAGGGCCTGGAAGTCCTCGGGCGGAATGACCCCGCCGACCACCACCAGTATGTCTGGCCGTCCCAGTTTCGCCAGTTCGGCCTTGAGTTCCGGCACGAGGGTCAGGTGACCGGCGGCCAGGGAGCTTGCGCCGACCAGATGCACGCCGTTTTGCACGGCCAGGGCGGCGGCCTCGGCGGGGGTCTGGAAGAGGTTTCCGATGTCGACGTCGAAGCCGAGGTCAGTGAAGCCCGAGGCAATGACCTTCTGGCCCCGGTCATGGCCGTCCTGGCCCATCTTGGCGACGAGAATGCGGGGTTTGCGACCGTCCGTACTGGCAAATTCCGCCGTCATGGCCTGGGCGCGCCGCCCGGCAGGGGTGTCGCCCGCCTCGCGGAGATAGACGCCCTGAACGGCATCGGCCCGGGCCGCGTGGCGACCGAAGACCTGTTCGAGGGCCAGGGAAATTTCGCCCACTGTGGCCTTGGCCCGGGCGGCATTGACGGAGAGTTCCAGCAGGTTTGCCGATCCGCGCGCGCCTTCGGTCAGGGCGCTGAGGGCGGCGTCGACAGCGGCCGGATCGCGCTCGGCCTTGAGGCGGACCAGCTTTTCCAGCTGGCGCTCGCGCACGGCGGAATTGTCCACCTTGAGCATGGGAATGATGTCCAGGCTTTCGGGCTTGTAGCGATTGACCCCGACCACACTCTGACGCCCGGAATCGATCCGGGCCTGGGCGCGGGCGGAGGCCTCCTCGATGCGGCGCTTGGGCAGGCCGTCTTCGATGGCCTTGGCCATGCCGCCCAGGGCCTCAACCTCGGCGATGTGGGTGAGGGCGCGACTGGCCAAATCGGCGGTCAGCCGCTCGACATAATAGGACCCGCCCCAGGGATCGATCACCCGGGTCTGGCCGCTTTCAAGTTGCAGGAAGAGCTGGGTATTGCGCGCGATCCGGGCGGAAAAGTCGGTGGGCAGGGCCAGGGCCTCGTCCAGGGAATTGGTGTGCAGGCTCTGGGTCTGGCCGCCCGTGGCCGCCATGGCCTCAATCAGGGTGCGGGGGACATTGTTGTAGACATCCGAGGCCGCCAGGCTCCAGCCGGAGGTCTGGGTATGGGCGCGCAGGGCCAGGGAGCGGGCATCCCTGGGCGCGAATTCCGCCTGCATGAGCTGTGCCCAGAGCAGGCGACCGGCCCGCTGTTTGGCTATCTCCATGAAGGGGTTCATGCCCGCATTCCAGAAGAAGGACAGGCGCGGGGCGAAGGCGTCCACGTCCATGCCTGCGGCCACGCCTGCGCGGACATATTCGATGCCGTCGGCCAGGGTATAGGCTAGCTCCAGGTCCAGGGTCGCCCCGGCTTCCTGGATGTGATAGCCGGAAATCGAGATGGAATTGAACTTCGGCATTTCGCTCGAAGTATATGAAAAAATGTCAGAAATGATCCGCATTGAAGGTGCGGGTGGGTAGATATAGGTATTGCGGACCAGGAACTCCTTGAGGATGTCGTTCTGGATGGTCCCGGAGAGCTGGGCATGGCTCACGCCCTGTTCCTCCGCCGCGACAATATAGAGGGCGAGGATGGGCAGGACCGCGCCATTCATGGTCATGGACACGCTCATCTTATCGAGGGGGATGCCGTCGAAGAGGGTGCGCATGTCGTAGATGCTGTCGATCGCCACGCCCGCCATGCCGACATCGCCGGTAACGCGGGGATGGTCGGAATCATAGCCCCGATGGGTGGCCAGATCGAAGGCGATGGACAGGCCCATCTGGCCTGCCGCGAGGTTGCGCCGATAGAAGGCGTTGGAGTCTTCCGCCGTGGAAAATCCCGCATATTGGCGGATGGTCCAGGGGTTGGTCAGGTACATGGTGGGGTAGGGACCCCGGGTGAAGGGGGCGAGGCCGGGAAAGCCCGTGCTGGGCAGGTCGCGGACATCCTGGGGGCCGTAGCCCGGCTTGACGTCAATGCCCTCGGGCGTGGCCCAGACGGGGCCGGGAATGGTTTGGGGCTCCGGGCCATCGGACAGGTCCAGGGTCGTGAAATCGGGGAACAGGCTCATGACTGCGTCTCCCACATCTGGGCCAGGCGGACGGGGACAAGGGGCGGGCAGTGGGTGTCGGGGCCAGGCTGGCGGGGGTCTGGCGCGGAGACCGGGCGACGGACCGCGCTGTCCACCTCGACAGGGGCCTGGGCCTCTGGCGGGAAGGCGGTGACACCGACAATGCCCGGCTTGCCTTCGGCCAGCCGGGCCGCATGGACCCGGGCGACCTCTGCGGCAATGTCTCCGGCTTCGAGGGCCGCGATCAGACCGCCCTTGGCCTCTATGGCCTGGACCTGGACCCAGGCGGCACGGGCGATTTCGTCGGTCAGGGCTTCGATATAACCCGATCCGGCGGCCGGATCGGTGACCCGCCCGAGATGGGCTTCTTCCATGAGGACCAGTTGGGCATTGCGGCTCTGGCGGCGGGCGAAGCGGGTGGGCAGGCCCATGGCATCGGTAAAGGTGCCCAGGATGATGGCATCCGCCCCGCCGAGGGCGGCACCTGCGCAGGCAGCACCCAGGCGGAGCATGTTGGTCCAGGGGTCCTGAACCGTGAGCATACGCCGGGAGGACCGGACCTCGATACGGGCCGGAAGGGTCACGCCGCAGGCCCGGGTCATGCGACCCCAAAGGGCGCGGGCGGCCCGGAGCTTGGCGATGGTCAGGAAATAGTCCCCGTCGGCGGCGAGGCCGAGATGGATCCCCTGCCAGGCCTGGGCCATGGGCAGGCCTGCATCGACCAGGGCGCGGGCATAGGTCAGGGCCGAGGCGGCGGCAAAGGCGACCTCGCCAGCATCTCCGCCACCGGCCTCGTGGACCGAACGACCACTGGCCAGGAAGAGGCCCGCCTGGGGATGGATGTCTGAGAGACGGACGGCGATGGCAGAGGCCTGGGCCAGATGGGCCGCGATGGGGCCGGGACTGGTGCCGGATCGGGCCAGGGTGCCCAGGGGGTCCATGTGGAAATGCAGGGGGGCCGCAGGCGAGCCCTTGGCCAGGGTGGCCAGCCAGTCAGCGACGGTCGGGGCGAGATAGCCCGCCTCCATGCAGACCGGGGCCAGGTCGAGGATTACGCCCTGGAGGGCGCGTCCCAGATCGTCCACCGAGCCAATGGCCAGGCCGGTTTCGCCTGTGGGGTCGATGGTCAGGGAGATGGAGGCGGCCCCGCCCGTCAGGTCCTCCAGCAGGTTGGCATTTGCCCTTGCCGGGTCCGGATGGGCCGATGCGGCGCGCAGGTCCCAGGGGCGATCCAGGGTGCGGGGGGCAAAGTCGAGGCCGGGGGCGGTGGCGGGCGAATCGTAGAGGGGCTTGAAGGCCAAGCCTTCCGGCGTCGATCCGTTCAGGCTCTCAAGCGGTGCGCCCTTGAGGGTCTTTTCGACAAGCCGATGCCATTCGAGGGCGGGTGAGGGGACCTGGATTTCTTCACTCATGGGCAGAGTGATGGGCCGGACGGGGGGCGGGCGTCAAGCCGCTGCCCGGGGGCGATGCCAACTTGCCTTCGGACCGGCCTATGAATACCGTGCAAAAAACAGAGACAACCCAGAGGAATCCTTCATGGCCCTGCCTTCCATCCTGTCCGAGCGCCTGCGTCTCCCGGTCATTGCCTCCCCGCTTTTCATTATCTCCGGACCGGAACTGGTGATTGCCCAGTGCAAGGCCGGAATCGTTGGCACCTTCCCGGCCCTGAATGCCCGCCCGGTCAGCCAGCTGGATGAATGGCTGGCGCAGATCACCGAGGAACTGGCGGACTGGGACCGGAAGAATCCGGACCGCCCGTCGGCCCCGTTTGCGGTCAACCAGATCGTGCACAAGACCAATAACCGGCTGGACGAGGACGTGGCCCTGGCGGTCAAGTACAAGGTGCCCGTGACCGTCACCTCCCTGGGAGCCCGGGAAGACGTGAACCAGGCCATGCATGGTCATGGCGGGGTTGTCCTGCACGACATCATCAATTCGAAGTTTGCCCACAAGGCCATTGAAAAGGGCGCAGATGGCCTGATCGCCGTGGCGGCCGGTGCTGGTGGCCATGCCGGTGGACTATCGCCCTTTGCCCTGGTCCAGGAACTGCGGGAGTGGTTTGACGGCCCCATCGCCCTGTCGGGCGCAATTGCCAATGGTCGGGCGATTTTGGGAGCCCAGGCCATGGGAGCGGATCTGGCCTATATCGGCTCGGCCTTTATCGCCACCCAGGAGGCGCGCGCCGTCCAGGGCTACAAGGACATGATTGTCGAGAGCTCCGGCGACGACATTGTCTATTCGAATCTGTTCACCGGCGTGCATGGCAATTACCTGCGTCCGTCGATCGAAAAGGCCGGTCTCGACCCGGACAACCTGCCCGTGGCGGACCCCTCGAAGATGAACTTTGGCTCTGGCGGCAATACCGAGGCCAAGGCCTGGAAGGATATCTGGGGCTGCGGCCAGGGGATCGGCGCGATCAAGGACATCCCGACGGCGGGGGATCTGGTGGACCGTCTGGCGCGGGAATATGAAGCGGCCAAGACGGAACTGGCTGCCAAGACCGCCCTGACCTCAGGCCATGTCCTGACCCTGGCCTAGAGCCGTCAGGGGCGGTTGCGCCGGAATCGCGCCGCCTCGGCGGTCAGGCTGTTGGCCAGGGTGTCATCGGTCTGTTCCGGCTGGAAGGGCAGCTCGCCGGCAATACCGCGCAGGGCCAGCCAGAGCGGGGCACTGAAGTGGACGAGCAGGCGCAAGGGGCGGCGCTTGTCGTCTGTCACGTCCCAGCCCTCGGCCTCGAAGGCCTCGACCTGATCGCGGAGGGGGCGGGTGTCGATCCTGTCCCAGTCGGCGGGGCGTTCGACGGCGTCGGCCTCCTCGACGGTGAGGCCCAGATTTGCCTTCAGGCAGGCATCAATCTCCGGAAATTCAGCCTCCGCGCCCGGGTCTGCATAGCGCGGCTTCATGAGCGCCTTGTATTCCAGGTCAGCCACCCCGGGCAGATCGACCAGACGACGCAGGGGCAGGGACATGGGCTTCTCCGGGAGAGGTGGACCGACCGTTCATGTCGTCCCCCGCCGTCTTGGGCAAGCGAATATAGAAGGCCAGGGACAGGAAGGTTATGGCCCCTATGACGATGAAGGCCGGTGTGATCGAGGCCGGGGTCATGTGGGTCTGGCCCTGCATGACCATGAAGGTGTGCAGGAGCATGGCGGCGAGACCAATGCCGATGGACTGAACCAGTTGCTGGGCCATGCTGGACATGGTTGAGGCCCGGCTCATGCGATCCATGCCGATATCGGCATAGGCCAGACCGTTCAGGCTGGTGAATTGCAGGGACCGGAAGAAGCCACCGACCAGCAGGATTGCCATGATGACAATGTGCGGCGTGGTGGGCTTGAAGATCCCGTAGGCCATGAAGGTGATGCCGGTAATGACCGCATTGACGCACAGGACCGTGCGAAAGCCGAAGCGCCTCAGTATGGGCGGGGCCGTGGTCTTCATCACCAGGGCTCCAGCGGCGCTCATGAAGGTCAGGAGCCCGGCGTGGAAAGGGTTCATGCCAAAGCCGATCTGGAGCAGCATGGCCAGCAGGAAGGGTGTGGCCCCCATGGCCAGGCGCATGAACCCTCCGCCGACCACCGAGGCTGTGAAGGTCTGGACGCGAAACAGGCCGAGGTCGAGAATGGCGTGGGGATTGTTCCTCGCATAGCGGCCGTAGCTGGCCAGACAGCCCAGACCGACGGCGAACAGGGCGAAGACGGCCAGGGGCGGAATGGTATTTCGGCCGAGGTTTTCGAAACCGAAGATCAGGGCGGCGAGGCCGATGCCGGTCAGGAGTATGCCCGGCCAGTCAATCGGCGAGACATCCTGCTCAGCGACATTTGGCACATAGCGGATGACCATCAGAACGCCGACCAGGGCAATGGGCAGGTTGATGTAGAAGATCCAGCGCCAGTCGGCGAAGGTGACGATGGCTCCCCCCAGAACCGGGCCTATGACGGGGCCCAGGAGGGCGGGCATGGTCAGGACAGACATGGCCCCGACCAGCTCGGTCTTGGGAGTGGTCCGCAGCAGGACCAGACGCCCGACCGGTCCCATCATGGCCCCGGCCATGCCCTGGAAGATGCGGGCGACCACCAGGCCGATCAGGTTTTGCGCCAGACCACAGGCGGCCGAGGCCAGGGCATAGAGGATCATGGCCAGGAGGAAGATGCGCTTGGCCCCGAACCGGTCAGCGGCCCAGCCACTGATCGGCAGGAAGACCGCCGAGGCCAGCAGGTACATGGTGATGGCAAGGTTGAGCCGCAGGGGATCTTCGTGAAGCGCCCGGGCCATGGTGGGCAGGGCATTGGTCAGGACCGTCGCATTCAGTGTCTGCATGAGCAGGGCCGACCCGATGATGGCCGGAACGACCCAGCCCCGGAGGGTGGCATTGTCGGGCGCGGGCAAGGTCTCTGCAGACATGTTTCAGCTGGGCTCTAACGACTCATTGCCTCCTTCATGCGCCTGAATGGCGCGGATGGCAAAATCGACGGGCCAGGGGGTCTCTGAATTCTGTATTTAGGATACAGTTTCTGGTGAAGGGTGCGCGTCTCCTAGCCGCCCCGGACCAGAATTCGGCGGGCCTGCCAGGGGGGGACTATGGCGGTGATGTGGGCCGCCCAGCGGATGCGGGCGTCCTGGCGGGTGGGGCCGGCGACGCTTTCCAGATCATAGCGGCCCGAGGTGGTGCCCCGAAGCAGGCGCTTGACCAGGACCTCATCCGTATCGGTTTCCACCACGACGATCTGGCCCAGCATGTCGGGGGTGGGGGGGCTGCGCTGGTCCTCGAAATAGATCAGGGCCCCGTCATCGGCGAGGCCGCGCATGGAATGGCCCGCCACCTGGAGGGCGACGGCCTCGCCCGTCCCGCCGGGGGGAATTGGGGCCAGATCGCCTGCATCCTGGCCGGTTGCGAACAAGACGGACCCGTCGGGATTGGCTCCGACCCGACCAATCACAGGCACCATCCCGTCGGCCGAAGGCGCGCGCCGGGGGCCTGAGCCGTCATAGAGCCATTCGGGACGAACCTCGAAGGCGGCCGCATAGTCACGGCATTTGCGCCAGGAGAAGGAGGCATTGCCGTTTTCGTTGGAGGCATAGGTATTGCGGTTCCAGCCGAAGGCATCCGCCGCTGCCGCCGCCGTTTCAAAGCCCTGGGCAAGCCGGGCCGCGCGTAGTCGCTGGAAGGGTTTTTCCATGGCCGGAAGCTACAGGCTGGCCGCTGTATGTAAAGTACAAAATTTGCTTGCACAGGTTCTGTATTTTTTATACAGATCATCACATGAGACACGATAGCCCCCCCGAAATCATCAGCGGCCAGGATTACGCCGTCCTACGTCAAATTGGGTCGCAGCCCGCGCGGGTGCAGGCGGAATTGCGCCTGACGCCGGGACAGACAAGGCGGCTGGAGCGGCTGTTCCGACGCCAGCAGGCGAAGGGCGGCAAGGACCGGCAGGAACCGCGCTTTGCCCGCCATGAGGCCCATGTCGCCGCTGTCATGGCCCAGGGCGGATTCTGGGCCCTGTCCGAGCGACGGGTGGGGAGGGGAATGGCCCTGCTGGGTCTGCCCCTTATCCCGCCGGAGGGACGGCCATGAGTCCGGGACCGGCAAGGGCCGGTGATCTTGTGGCAGAGGGGCTGCGGCAACAGTCGCCGGAGGTGCGCGGCCTGTTCCTGCGCGATGTCCTGGCCCATGCGGTGGCGGGGCTGACGGTTCTGGAAGGCGCGTCCGCCGCCGGGGAGGCAGTCTACCGGCTGGCCGATGCGGTGGCGACACGGGGGCGGCCATGAAGGGGCGGGTCTTGAAGGAACGGACTGGGGTCAGCGCGGTTGAGGCCGGGATTGCCGAGACGGTTCGGCTGGCCCGGAAGCGCGGGAGCGGGATCGAGGCTCCGTCCGCCGGGGCGCGCCGTGGCCCCTATCGGCGACTGGCCGGACTGGACTGGCTGGACCGGCAGGGGCGGATCACGGCGGCGCAGAAGCGGGCGGGGACCATCTATGGCGCGGTCTGGCGTCGCGCCCATGGAGAATTCACCCCTGCCTCGTCGCTGGATGTCAGGCCGGGTGGCGGGGGCATGGGACCGGACATGACCCGGATTCTCGGCGCGGCAGAACTGCGGCTCAGGGCCCGGGATCAGCTGGCGCGGATGCGGCAGAAGCTGGGTCAGCAGGTGGCGCTTGTGGCGGCGTGTGACCAGGTGTGCGGGGCGGAGCTGACCCCCCGGGAGGCGGCGGGCGGAGAACGCGAGGCCGGGCGGCTGGAGGCGGTCCTGCTGGTGGCACTGGATCTTTTGAGCGCCTAAAATGTTCTTGTTTTGTTCTTGACCTCCCGCGCCGTTTCAGCTAGTGTTTTTCCATGGTCGAGGGGTGTGACTTCCGGCCAGATTTCCCAATTTTTCAAGAGGTTTTGGCATGCCAGCGGATAGCGGGGCGGGCGAGGAGCCCGTGGCGCGCCCTCGGACCTATTCCCGGGAGGTTGCGATTTGGATCTGCGACCATCTTGCCCGCGGGCGGACCCTGAACTGGACGTGTCGGACTTGGTCAGGCCCCGGCGTCGTGCGGGTGAGGGAATGGCTGGCGACGCGGGAGGAGTTTGCGCATCTGGTCGCCCTGGCCATGGCCGCAGGCCAGACGCCCGTGGCTTACAGTCATGAGCTGGGCACCGCCTTCTGCCAAAGGCTGGCGCGGGGCGAGGACATGGCCCGGATCTATGAGACGGAGGGACAGCCCTCCCTGGCCAATGTGCAGTGGTGGCTGGCGCGGCACCCGGAATTTGCCGCCATGCACCGCAATGCGACGGAGCTGCTGGTGGGGCGGTTGATGGACGAGGTCCGGACGATTGCCGACCAGGCGACCTCGGAGACCCTGCAATTGTCGCGCACGCGGATTGCGGCCCGGCAGTGGGTAGCGGTGAAGCTGGCGGCGCGTCCGACCCTGGAGCGGGGCCGCGAGACCGGCGAGTCCGGCTGGCCCGCTGGGGTGAATGTCGAGGTGGTGGAGTTTTGACCCGTATCCCGCAAATCTGGAAACCCAGACCCTATCAGCTGGCCCTTTGGCGCTATTTGCAGGCCGGTGGCTTGCGGGCCGATGTGGCGGCGCACCGGCGGTGGGGCAAGGACGAAGTCGCCCTGCACTGGGCGGCGAGCCGGATGGTCAACCGGGTTGGCACCTACTGGCACATGTTGCCCGAGGCGGGTCAGGCCCGGAAGGCGATCTGGGAGGCGATCAATCCCCATTCGGGCCGCAAGCGCATTGACGAGGCCTTTCCGCGATCCCTGCGCGCCAGCACACGCCAGAGCGACATGGTGATCAAGCTGAAGAACGGCGCGATCTGGCAGGTGGTGGG
>CANCJJ010000008.1 GCA_947378305.1 Phenylobacterium aquaticum
ACGGTGGATGAGCCCGCAGCCCAGACATAGTCTCGGGCGGCAAACGCCGGGCTGGTCACAGACAACAGGGCCAAGGCCGCGGAACATCCGAGCAGGGTCTGGGGCATCAGTTTCATAGGCACACTCTCCGGTCTCATCAGGAATTAAAAGCCAATTTGCCAGCACATTTGGAATGATTTGATCCATGCACTTCAGGCTGGGCTTGGCCATCAGGCGTCCCAAGGTAGTCCAGGGAAGAGATGCCCTCAACCTGCCAGATCAAGATGCGGTCCCGAACCTTGGTCCAGATAAAGACCCGGTTCGATAGCAAATTTATGACGCCATGTGACAGGCGCAGGTCGGGAAGGGGCCAAATTGTTCACGGAGACCGTCCCAGACACGTGGGCACAGTCTCCGCCAACCCCAAGGTCAGATTTAGAAATTCACCTTGGCGGACACCTGGAAGTTCCGCTCCGGCTGATAGTAATACTGATCATAGGGACTGTTCTTCGGCTTGATCGCCGTCACCTGCTGGCTGTCGGTCAGGTTGTAGATGGCCGCTTCAATCCGATAACGATCAAAGGTGTAGGCAAGGGTCAGGTCCACTGAGTGGTATCCGTTAATGACATAGGCAGAGGGCTCACCCTCCGCGGCCCACTGCTTGCCCGTATATTTGTCGGCAAGAGAGACCGACCAGTGCTCATTCTGGAACAGGGCGCCCAGAGCGGCTGTTGATGTCGGCGCATTGGCGATTTGTTTTCCGCCCGTCAGGACGACCGAGGTGCCCCCCACCGTCGCCGAACCGCCTTCGGCCTTGGCCGAGTTCAAGGAGGCATTGGCAAAGGCAAACAGCCCCTTGCCGACGTTGTAGGTCACCTGCCCCTCAATGCCCTTATAGATGGCACCGCCGAGGTTATAATACTGCACTTCAGTACCGCCGGTTGACAGGGGTACAGTTGCTGTCTGAATTTTGTTCACAAATTTGATGTAATAGATATCCGCATCAAAGGTAATTTTCGATCCGTGATAGACGATACCCGACTGGTAGTTGGTGGATTCCTGCGGGTGAAGGTCGTTGAGGTTCGGATTAACCTTCTGGGTCACGCTGATGTCGGGCAGCAGGAAGCCTGTGGCGTACTGGGCATAGGCAGACATATTGTCGCGAAGCTTGTAGTTCGCCGTCAGGAAATAGAGCGTCTTGGCGAAGGTCTTCGACCCGTGGAAGGGAAGGCGTGAGCTCTGGTTCACATCCGCATCGACGGTGATTTTTTCACTGACATATTTCACGCCGGGGGTAATCGTCAGGTCTGGCGTGACATTCCACTCAACGTCGACAAAGGGTTCATACTGCTCCCAGCCCGAGTTCTGCAGATATTCGAGATATTGCGGGACACCAGCCAAAACTTTTTGGCGGTAATCGACCGTATATCCCGTCAACCCGAGACCAAGAGTCGCATCATAGTCATATCGCGCCCGGGGACCGGTATCGGCCTTTTCCAGCCAGAGCCCGGTCTTGATCTTGCCGAAGGGCATGTCCTGGTCCAGGTGCAGGATATTGCCGTAAATCTTGTAGACATTTAGCTTGGTATAGCCGGGGATATGCCCATTGACGACCGGCTTGCCACCCGGCGCATAGGTGATCTGAAGACCCTTCTTTGCGGCAATATCTGCTGGCGAGAGGGTCGGATCGAGGGCCGATTCCGTGTCATTCTTGTAGTAGTAGGAATAGAGGGTATTTTCGAGCTTCAGGGTCGGCGTGATCTCGCCCGTCAGCTTGGCATAGTTGAAATAGGTGTGCTTGGTGACGACATTGTACCGGTAATAGGTCGGGCTGTTGGGATCATCGGTCAAAGCGAAGTTCTTGCCGTAGAGGCCCACCTGGGTGAGCGTCGCGCCTGCGCTGTCATTGGTGTAGACCTTGGTATAGTTCCAGGTCCCGAGCACCGTCAGATCCCAGTTTTCCCAAAGCGGGAACACAGCCCGGACCAGCTGATTATTGGCATCGGCATTATTATGCGTCAGATAACCATCGGTTTTCAGTTCCTGCAGATTAAACAGGAAGCGCGCCCCGTTGAGCTCCGGAACCTTGCCCGTGCTCACCTTCGTCACCGACATGAAGGTATTCCAGGAGCCCGCGGTCAGGGACTGAGAACCAACGAAGGTGTCGCTGACCTCAGGCGAGAAGAGGTTTAGCGATCCGCCAAAGCTCGCCACGCCCAGCTGGGACGCCCCGCCCGGGCCACGATCCACCACGACGGCCCCGATGGTCGAAGACGGGAAGAAGGAGGTCGAATGGTGCGTGGGGCCATTGGCATCTCCCCATGGAATTCCATCATAGGTAATGTTGTATTCGCCATCCTTGAACCCTCTCAGGGTTGTCTTGGCTTCACCAAGGCCCGGACCGTTCGTCGAGGTTCCCGAAACACTTGGCGAGAGATTGACGATCTGGGTGTAGTCCGCTGTCACGGGAATGAATTGATCAATGGTCTTGCGGTCAATGATCGACTGGGGCTGGGTTGCCTTCAGCGAGGCCTTGCTCGGCGCAGCGGCTGTGGCTCCGGCGGAGCCGGTAATGACCAGTTCGTCAACCTGACGACCATAATCCGGATTTTCAGGGTCAATTCGAACCGACTTCGCCTCAGCGGCGAGACTAGAGTTGGCCATGCAGGCCAGAGCCAGCGTTATGGCAGATCCGGCCATCCAAATGGTCTGGCGCTTCCGCGTCCCTGAAATGTCCGACATGCCCATAAATTAAGCTCCGAATTAGACGCCGGAATCGTTCCGGCTACTCAACAAGGTTCGGGGCTCAAGAAGCTCGTAGTTACTTTTTTATCAAATCACAGTTTTTAATCATATTTACGACAGATCGATGACATAATTACTGTTTGTGAATATTTTTCATAAAATTACTTCAGCCGATCATAACCGAATACGTAGAGTCTATTTTGTCCCGATTTGTCTGAGACGAAGTCGTTATCATTGGACACGAAGAGGGTGTGTAACTTCCTCTTGTTGAGGGTGATGTCAGGCCCGAAGGAGAGGCCTTCCATCTTGGCCGGGACCGCTTCGATCGGCGTGCCATTTGCGACCAGGGCCTCAACAATGTCGAGAACCTGTGACTTGTCGACAACAGCCGCCAGAGACGCCTCGCCACTCAGATGGGTAATATCCACGGCCCTCGCCAAATCGATCCGATAGAGCTTCTTTGTAACGGCCGGGGGATCTTCCCCCAGCCCCCTGCCATCGCGCTCAAGAACCAGAAATTCATGGCTGTTGATGGCCAGGATTTCACTGACCCCAGATCCGTCGGTCAAGAGATACCCGAATTGATGAACACGGCCGCTCGCAATGTCGATGACATTCAGGCGAATGAGTTTCTTGGTCGCGGGGATCGCCAGGTCCTGCTCCAAGGCCGCCTGCATGGCCCCGACCAAAACCTTGCCGTCTGGCGTGAGGGCTAGACCCTCCATCCCCTTGTTCGCCACCCGGCCACGTCGATTTGCCTGGATCTCGACATCGGCGACGGCCGAAAGCGTGCTAGCGGCAAGGTTTTCCGGCAGGGCGAATGTCTTGATCAGTCGGCCGGATGCGCGATCAAACTGCCGCAGATAGGGGCCATATTCGTCGGAGATAAAGACACTCCGGCCATCCTTGGACAGGCGGATCGCCTCAGGGTCAAATCGCGCATCCTTGTCTCGCCGTGCCTGGGGCGCGGCCGAGAAATTGTCAGCACGCCCGGAGAAATAGAACCTGTCAGTCCGGTTTGAATTGGGCTCACCGCGCCCAACCGATCCTGCGCCGGGGCTATAGGCCAGCGGGGCAGAACTGTAGAGCAGGGTCGTGCCCACGAGCTCCGGGGTCACGCGGAGGGGAAGCTCACCCTGCGTCTTCTGGGGAGAAAGACGGATATTCAGGGTGTGGAATCGCGAGACGTAACTGGTTGTGTCACTGATAGCCGGATTATAGGGCATGGCATTTGGACCGCGGTCAGGGAGCGCCAGGAAGACACCCTTGCCCGCATAGTCCAGACCCGAGCCAATCCCGCCCAACAGATTTGCAGCCTGACCGTTTTCCAGGGTGAAGGTCTGCCCTGAAAGGTCCATGCCCGGACCTGCCTTGCTGCCGTTCAGCGTGCCTATTCCGAGAAGTCGCACTTCTGAATGAGATGGCACCCCCGTTGCGAGCAGACCAATGGCAAGGGCGCAGACGAGGACGGGGCGCATGGTGGACTCCAGAATCAGAAACAAGGGACACTCTTGTCCCAGTTTTGTGACACTTTTTCGCAAGCCCAAGCGGCGGGTGAGCGGTCCTTCGGACTAGAGTAGTCTGGATCGTATCGTCTGGCTCAGCAGGTCGATCAGGGTCACCGCCACGACGATGACGATGGAGATGGCCGCCGTCAGGGAATAGTTGAAGCTATTCATGCTGTCGAACAGGATCTGGCCAATACCGCCCGCCCCGATCAGGCCCAGGACGGTGGCGCTCCGGCTGTTGGATTCGAAACGGTAGAGGGCATAGGAGGTCCACAAGGGCGCCACCTGAGGGATAACACCCCAAACCACTTCCTGAAGCGGCGCCGCACCCGTAGCCCGGACTCCCTCGACGGGGCCCCGGTCGATGGACTCGACAGCCTCGGCAAACAGCTTGGCCAGAACCCCGCCCGTGTTCAGCGACAAGGCCAAGACCCCGGCAAACGGACCCAGTCCGACGGCGACCAGAAATGCCGTACCAATGACCAGGTCGGGCACGGAGCGAATAAGGTCCATGGCCCGGCGCACGGGCAACTGGATAAAGGGCGGTGCCACATTACGCGCCCCCAGAAGACCCATGGGCACGGCCAGGACAATCGCCAGGGAGGTGCCCCAGAGCGCCATTTGAATCGTCAGCCACATCTTGCCAATCAGGTCCCGCCACCCGGAAAAATCCGGATGCAGGAAGCCAGACGCGAACTGCCTCATGTTTTCGGAATTCGCAAACAGGAGGGGAAACTTGCTGATTTCCGCCGGACCGAAGGACACGATCAGCATGACAATGATC
Source organism: Phenylobacterium aquaticum (assembly GCA_947378305.1). GTDB lineage: Bacteria > Pseudomonadota > Alphaproteobacteria > Caulobacterales > Caulobacteraceae > Phenylobacterium > Phenylobacterium aquaticum_B. Next base: position 5,017 of record CANCJJ010000008.1, read on the forward strand.
CCGCCCCAGAGGGCCAGATCAAACAGTCTTTGTCCCAGGGGCCGGGTCGGCGGCAGGAGGGGGGCTGAGGGGCTCGAAGACGTCATGGTCTATTGTGCTGTCAGCGGCTGGCCGGTCTTGGCCTGAAGGGCGGCCGCCTCGGCATTGACCGCATCCAGACTCTTTTGTGCAGTTGCGATCTTGGCCGGGTCCTTGGCAGACCTGGCCTCCATGAGAAGTTCAGAGGCCTCCATCTGGCGAACCGGCAGGAGGTGGTTGTCGTCGGCAGGCTTGAAGCCCCCAATCGAAATCTTGGCCAGTAGGCCGCGCTGGCGGTCCGCCTCGGGGCTATCGCCCTGGGCATAGGTCAGGAAGAACTGGCGAAGCTTTTCCTTCACCGCGGGATCGAGATCCTTGCGCCAGATAATCGGATCTTCCGGCAGGCGTGGGGAGGTCCAGATGACGCGGACCTTGTCACCGATCGTGGGCTCCCCCTTGGCGGCGCGCTCGGCATCCCGCTCGCGCTGGAGGCGAAGCGAGGTTGTATTTCCGGTGCCTGCATCCAGCATGCCGCTGGCGACACCGACAAGATTGGCATTGTGATTGGCCGACTTCACGGTCTTGAAGCAGGTCTGGATATCAATGCCCTTAGGGCCAAACAGATAGGCCTTGGGCGCAAGCGTTCCCGAGGTCGACTTGGCATCGCCAATGCCAAAATTCAGGCTGCGGTCGCACTTCAGAAGGTCGTCCAGGGTCAGCTTGCTCTTGGCCGGCACCAGTATAACCGAGTTATAGCCATCATCCCCGCTGGGATCGAAGGTCCGGGCAAAAACCTCACCACCGGAGCGGCGGACCGCTTCAAGGCCAGACAGGTTGGTGAACCAGCCAAAATGGGTCTGCTTGAACCGCATGGCCTCGACCAGTGCCGTATAGTTGGCGCCAATATAGGGAACGATTTTAAGCCCCGTGGCCTTCTCCATGTCGGCAATGATCGGCAGCCAGAAGGCTTCGAGGCTGGAGGCACTTTCCGGTGCAACAATGGAAAATTTCAGGGTCCCCTTGGCCCCGTCCGAGGCCACTTGCTCGGGCTTGCTACAACCGGCCAGGGTGACAGCCCCCAGACCGGCAGCGGTCAGAATGAAGTTTCGACGTGCGAAGTTTTCAACGGTCATTTGGGCGTTCCCTCCCAGAATACATCTTCGAACTCAGGTCCGTAGATATCGACAAGCTGCTTGTGCTCAAGCCCTGAGGCCGGGCCGTCATAGACAATTTCACCGGCCTTGAGGGCCACGACCCGGTCGCAATACCGCAGGGCATAATCGACCTGGTGCAGGGTCACGACCACGGTCAGGCCATCCGTGCGGTTCAGGTCCCTAAGGATATCCATGACCTTGCGCGCCGAAACCGGATCGAGGGAGGCGACGGGCTCGTCCGCCAGAATGATCTTGGCCTTCTGGACCAGGGCGCGCGCAATGGCACCCCGCTGCTGCTGACCGCCGGACAGGGTATTGGCCCTCTGGGCGGCATAGTCCGCCACGCCAACCCGGGCCAGTGCCGCCATGGCCGCCAGCTGGGTTTCCTGGGGCCAGGCTCCGAACAGGCCGCGCAAAAAGGAAATCCGTCCAAGGGACCCAAGCGCCACATTCGTAAACAGGGACAGCCGGCCCACCAGATTGAACTGCTGGAAAATGAATCCGATGCGGATGCGGGCGTCGCGCACCCGCCCCGAGATACGGCCATCAGACTGGACAGGCTGGCCAAAGGCTTCGATGACCCCCACACCGGGGTCAATGGTCTGAAGCCCGGAAATCGACCTCAGAAGGGTGGACTTGCCCGAGCCCGACGGGCCGATCAGGGCAATCATCTCCCCACGGCCGACCGTGAGGCTGACTCCCTTGAGCGCCTTGCGTGCGCCAAAGGTCTTTGAGATGTCCCGCGCGGACAGAACTGCGGCATCAGTCATGGATGTCGAAATTTCCTCAGTCTCGCCCAAGGCAAGACGAAAAAGTTCCAATGTCTTGCGTTGGCTTCATGACACGGGGGTTTGCAGCGGTCTAGTCCCAGCCCGGCCTGAATTGGGTCGCTTCAACCAAAGGGCTTTACATTGGTTAGAGAAGTCCCTATTTCGCACGGCTCCGGCGGACCCGATGTCCTCAAAAGCGCTGCTAACGCCGGATTGGGTTCAACAATACGTTGGGGGTTGCGTGAGGTGCACAGGTACCATACGCCCCTGGACCTGGTCCGTGAGCGGTCACCGGAGCATCCAGTCGCCATAGCGCGTCCGGATGTGGTGGCTCTAGCGGCGCGCTGGTTCCAGGATAAATTCAAGGGCGATATTTTTTACGCTGTTAAGGCGAACCCTTCGCCATGGGTGATCGAAACCCTGGCCGCAAATGGGGTCGCCTCATTCGACGTCGCCTCTATTGCCGAGGTCGAACTGGTTGCGCAGCATGCGCCAGGGTCACGCATGGCCTTCATGCACCCGGTCAAGAACCGCAAGGCCATTGCCTCGGCCTATTTCGATCATGGTATCAAAACCTTTTCCCTCGATACCCATGAAGAGCTGGTCAAGATCCTGGCCGCGACCGAAGGGGCCAAGGACCTTAACCTGATTGTGCGCCTGGCCGTCCAGGCCGAGGGCGCTGCCTATTCCCTCGCCGGAAAGTTTGGCGTGGACACCCACAATGCCCCTGAACTTCTGCTGGCCACACGTCGTGCAACCCAGGACCTGATGGGCGTGTCCTTCCACGTCGGCAGCCAGTGCATGCGTCCGACGGCCTATCAGGCCGCCATGACCCAGGGCTCGCGCGCCTTGGTCCGCGCGGGCGTGTTTGCGGATGTGGTGGATGTCGGCGGCGGATTTCCGTCGGTCTATCCCGGCATGGTGCCCCCGGCCCTCGACGACTATTTCGATTCTATCCAGCGCGGCTTTGCCGAAATGATGGTGCATGAAACCACCGAACTCTGGTGTGAGCCCGGTCGCGCCCTGGTGGCCGAAGCCTCGTCGATCATCACAAAGGTGGACCTTCGCAAGGGCGACGCCCTCTATCTCAACGACGGGGCCTATGGTGGCCTCTTTGATGCGGCCCATTCCAAGTGGCCCTTCCCGGTCAAGCTGATCCGCGAAGAAAACGGGCAAGCCTTCGAAGTGGACAGTCCCCTGAAGCCCTTCCGCTTTTACGGCCCCACCTGCGATGCCATCGACTACATGCCCGGCCCCTTCTGGTTGCCCGACGACATTCGCGAGGGTGACTATATCGAGATCGGCATGATGGGGGCCTATGGCGTGGCCATGGCCACCCGGTTCAATGGGTTTGGCGACATCGAAACCGTGCGCGCAGACGATGCGCCCATGGCGTCCATGTATGGCCTGGCCCGTCGATCCATCCCGGTGCCGAAACCGGAAGCCCAGAATGTTGTCAAACTGTCTCGCGCCCGCAATAAGAAGCGGCGGCGGCGGTAGGACGAGCGGGTTCAGTACCAAAGCTTGGTGTGACCGGTCGCTCCGTCCCGGCCACACCCTTACATGTCGGACGGGCGCTCAAACTCCGGGATTATGAGAGAATGAACGCTAAGGTTGAAACGTCCAACCGCAAGGCTGACCTGCTGTCCTCGACGGTGGAGCATGTGGCCATTGATCAATATGACGCGCGGCCCATCATTGATGCCATGCGCAAGATGAGCTTCACCAGCCGCGACACGGCCCGGGCTGCAGACATCTGGTCCATGTCGCTGGAAGACCCCACCTGCTCTACCTGGCTCACCCTGGCGGGTTCGACGAGCGCGGGCGGCTGCATGCACATTTATCGCGACATGGTGAAATACGGCATGATCGACGCGGTGGTCTCCACCGGGGCCTCAATCGTGGACATGGATTTCTTCGAGGCCCTGGGCTTCAAGCATTATCAGGCCAAGTCCAATGTCGATGACCGGGACCTGCGTGACCTCTATATTGACCGCATCTACGACACCTATATCGACGAAGAAGAACTCCAGAACTGCGACAGCACAATCTATGAGCTGTGTGGCCTGTTGGAGCCGCGGCCCTATTCCAGCCGGGAATTCATCTGGGAAATGGGCAAGTGGCTGGCGGCGGGCAATGCGCGCAAGCCGGACTCCCTGATTGAGACTGCCTATCACGAGGGCGTGCCCATCTTCTGCCCCGCCTTCTCAGACTCCTCGGCCGGGTTTGGCCTGGTCAAGCATCAGGTCGAGCGGATGAAGGCGGGCAAGCCCTATCTCACCATCGATTCCGTCGCAGACTTCCGGGAACTGACCGAGGTCAAGCTGGCCGCAGGGACCACGGGGCTTCTTATGGTGGGCGGCGGCGTGCCCAAGAACTTTGCCCAGGATACCGTGGTCTGTGCCGAAATCCTCGGACACGAAGCCGAAATGCACAAATATGCCGTGCAGATCACCGTGGCCGACGTGCGGGACGGGGCCTGTTCCTCCTCGACCCTTCAGGAAGCCTGCTCCTGGGGCAAGGTGGATGTGACCTGGGAACAGATGGTCTTTGCCGAAGCCACCACGGTCATTCCGCTGATTGCCTCAGACGCCTGGCATCGCGGATCCTGGAAGACCCGTGCGCGCCCACGGTGGGCCAAGCTGTTTGAAAAGGCGGCCTAGAGCCCTTGGCGATTACCGGATTTGACCCAGACGGTCAGATTCCGGCATACCATTCATAGCCCCGGTCTTCCCAGTAACCGCCCTTGCCCCCGGCAATGTGGGCAAAGTCGGCCACGGCTTCGATACGTGAAATGTATTTGGCGTGCTTGTATCCAAGCTGGCGCTCGACCCGCAGGCGAAGCGGGGCTCCGTGGGCAACGGGCAGGACAGCATCATTCATCTCATAGGCCAGCAAGGTCTGGGGGTGACGCGCGTCAACCAGGTCTATGCTCTCATAATACCGGCCCTTGGCACCCGCCTCGGGATCAAGGGTATCAAAGCAGTGAAACACCAGGAACCTGGCCTCAGGCTTGAGGCCGACCTGCTCCAGGAGGGGCGCAAGCTGAGCCCCTGTCCATTTGCCGATGGAGGACCAGCCCTCGACGCAATCATGCCGCGTGATCTGGGTTCGCGCTGGCAGGGCGCGGATGTCGGAAAGGCTCAGGCTCTGGGGCCGATCGACAAGCCCGTCTATCCTCAGCCGGTAATCTGCAAAGCCGGCTTGCAGCAGGGTCCGATAATCCGCGTCGCCGGGACTGATAGACCCATTAGCCCGAAAATCCCGGGATATGTCTGCCGGAGTAAACTCCCGCGCCAGGGCCTGAGGCGGGATGAGGCCTCTCTGCGCCTTTCGGGTGAGGACCTCGGTCTTGTCCAGGGTCGTCTGGACCAGCGAACTGTCCGTCAATCGCTCGCAGGCCGACAGCCACAGGCCGGAAACGGTGGCTAGCGCCCCCTTCAGCCAATGTCGACGATCAAGCGCCATCAGCGATCCTCCCGAACTTCGAGCCGAAATTTCCCTGTGATCATGCCCCGGAGCTGGTTTAGCGGACCGGACAGGAGGACCATGAGGACATGCAGGCCGATAAACCCGACGATCAGGCTGGCACATATAAAGTGGATTGAGCGGGCAGACTGACGGCCACCAAACAGGCTGACCAGCCCCGGAAGGCCCGCATCTACCCCCGGTGACATGCCAAGGCCTGCGAGAACCATAAGCGGCAGCAGGATGAAGGCAACAGCAAGATAAGCCAGCTTTTGAAGGACGTTATAGGATCGTGCCGCCTCGCCTCTCGGAAACCGAAGGCGCAGATGGTCCCAGACGGTCTGAAGGATCTGCCTAAGGCCGAGTTCACGCCGGGTGGGCAGAAGGTCTCGCCGCACATGACCCGTGATCAGTCCGCTCGCCAGATAGACCAGGCCATTGCCGACAAAGATCCAGGCCAGAAAGAAGTGCCAGTGACGGCCCGTCCCCAGAGACCGATAGCTGGGCAGGGTTGCCCATTTCGGAAAGGCCCGCTTTTCCCCCGCACCCGGGGCCCCGGAATAGCCAAGGACGCCGGTGGTTTCGAAACCATGTCCGTTGATCCAGGTCGAGCCCGCCATGCCATCTCCCTGGTCCAGGGCCTGAATCGCAAGCCAGGGCTGGGTAAAGGTCGACTTGTGGCCCCAGTAAAGGGCCGGGTGGGCATTGAAGATCTGCAAGCCGCTCATCAGCAGGCCGATCACGACCAGAAGGTTGATCCCGTGCGTAATGCGGGTCACAAGGCCATGTCGCTGAACCAGAACCGTTTTAGGCGGCCGAGCGGATGTCATGCAGGGTCCTTTTGAGGCCCCTCCAAACGGCAGGGGTCGATCCTAGTGTCGCCTGCCCATGTCCCCGATGCAAGATACAGGGAGTGAGACCTATGACCGACGGCATCGAAATCTGGAGTGGCGGGGTCAATACCTGGGAATGCGACGAGATGGGGCATTTGAATGTCCGGTTTTGGGTCGCCAAGGCTCTGGAAGCCCTCGGCAGTTTAGCCGCCACCCTTGGCATGCCCCAGGCCTTTTCCACCTCTGCCGGCGCAACCCTCCTGCTGCTGGAAAGCCATATGCGGTTTCTCAAGGAAGCCCGGGCGGGGGCTTCCCTCTGGGCCACGGGCGGCGTCATCGCAATGGGCGAGACAGATGCGCGTATCCTGATTGTCATGCGTCATCCCAATGGCGACCCCGCCGCGACCTTCAACCTGATGGTCAGCCATGCCACCGCCGATGACCTGCGTCCCTTCGCGTGGCCAAAGCGCATTCGTGAGGCGGCGGAGGGCCTGATGATCCAGGTCCCGGACTTTGCTGCAGCCCGCAGCCTTGACCTTGGCCCCATTGTCAAAACCCAGGCCAGTGCAGATGCCGCGCGGCGCATGGGCCTGACCCGGATTGGACTAGGGACGATTCAGGCCCCGGAGCTGGATGTCTTTGGCCGCATGCGCGGTGAGATGGTCATAGGCCGGATATCAGATGGCGTGGCGCGGCTATTTGGCGAAACCCGCCCGGGTCCCGAGATCTCGGAGGGGGACGCCCCCTTGCGGATCGGCGGAGCCGTCCTGGAATATCGCGTCCTCTACCATGCCTGGCCACGAGGGGGCGATCACGTGGAGGTCTTATCGGGGCTTGCCGATTGCACGTCCAGAATCCGGCGCGTCTTTCACTGGGTGGTTGATCCAGTCAGCGGAAGGCCCTGGGCCAGTGCGGAGGCTGTTGTGATCAGTTTCGACCTCGATGCCCGCAAGGTGGTGGATATTTCCGAGGCGGCACAGGCCGAATTCCGCAAGCGGTCCGTTCCAGGACTGGGGCTTTAGCTCAAGGCCGCCCGGACCAGGTCTGGCCTTTCCATCGGCAGAAAGTGACTGGACCCGTGGACGGTCTCGATCTTCACATTGCCCCGCGCCAGCAATTTGTCTTCATGACCATCGGTCCGGCAGGTTGAGCCGACGTCTGCCTTAAAGAGCCGGATCGGGGCCGAGATTCCGGCAAATGCCGACCAGGGGCCCAGGTTTGCCGTATTGAAATTCGAGGCTTCCCACGCGGGCAAACAGGTCAGTTCCACCTCGCCCGTCGCGGTCTCGCGCACGCCGTCCGTGACGTAGTCGGCCAGCATGGTGGGGGTCCAGCTTCGGAAGGCCCCTCGCCCGGTATAGGCCTGGATGACATCGGCCCGGCTCGGAAACGTCGACCGGCGCCGCAGGGCGGCCTGGACCATGGGATTGGTTTCCCCAGCTTCCGGAGACGTCACGGGCTTAAAGTCAGGGCCCATTATGACAGGATCGAACAGGACGAGCCCAGACACCCGCTCCGAGACATCCGGGGCTGCCACAAGGCTAATCGCCGCCCCCATGGAATGCCCGGACAAGACGACGTTCCGCAGGTCTTCAGCTTCCAGTAGGGCAATCAGGTCATCGGCAAGGTCCTGCCAGGAGGCGCGGTCCGGCGACAGGTCTGCGGCCAGGCCTGACTGGCCGTGTCCACGCTGGTCGACCATAAGAATCCGTCGGGTGGCGGCCAGGGGGCCCAGAATGCTGAGGTAGGTCCGGGCATTGAACCCATTGGCGTGGGAAAACACCAGATCGACCGGACGCTCGGGGGGGCCGATGTCCAGGAGGGCACTCTCCCCGCCCCGAGATGGAAGACCTACCCGGCGACTGCGGACCTGAAACTCTGACATGGGGTCTTCTTGCTCCGAATTTAGGACTTTGAGACTAGCCCCAAACTTGCCTGCCAGACGCGCGGCAGGATAGGTGCTAAATGCTTTTAGGTCAGATGGCTAAGGAGCTAGGAGGTTTGGGGTGATGTCTGTGCGTCGATCTATTCCCGGCCTGGTCGCCCTGGGCCTCGGGCTCAGCCTGACGGGCTGTCATCCGAGTCACGGGACCGCTAAACCTGCCCCCGCCCCGGATACGCCCGAGGTGACAGACGTGGCCAATGCCCCCTCGCCGCCCGCCCAGCCCGGCGAGACTGGCCATTAGATCGTGACCACCACGGGTGACCTGGACTGGACCGAGGACGGGCAACCGCGCTCCACCCTCTACGGGGACGTCTATTATTCCGCAGAAGACGGCCTGGCAGAATCCCGCGCCGTCTATCTGGCGGGCTGCGGCTTGCCAGAGGCCTGGACGGACCGAAGCCATTTCGTCGTCGCGGAACTCGGTTTTGGGACTGGTCTGAACATTCTGGCCCTGGTTGATCTCTGGCGGCGGACTGCCCGCTCGGACCAGACCCTGCAAATCTTCAGCATTGAAGCTCACCTCATCAGCGCAGACGAGGCACGGCGTGCCCTCGCCGTCTGGCCTGAACTTGCTGATCTCGCCAAGATTTTGACCGACCAGTGGCCCGCCCGACGACAGGGCCGGCACCGGATGACATTTCCAGGCACAGGGGTCACCTTGGATCTTGCCCTTCAGGAGGTCGGTGCCGCCCTGGAGGACTGGTCGGGCCAGGCGAATGCCTGGTTTCTGGACGGGTTTTCTCCAGCCCTCAATCCAGCCATGTGGCGGGACGAGGTTATTCACCTGGTTGGAAAGCGGTCTGCCCCCGGTGCCCGTCTTGCCAGTTTTACCGTCGCCGGGGCGGTTCGCCGCGCTCTGGAGTCAGTGGGGTTTTCGGTTGCAAAGGTCCCCGGCTTTGGACGCAAGCGCGAACGGCTTGAAGCCCGCCTTCCCGGGTCGGCTCTGGGGGCCGGGTCGACGACGGTGGCGATTATCGGGGCGGGCATTGCGGGGGCGTCTGTCGCCAGGGCACTCCGCGAACTTGGTCATAACCCCGTCATTTTCGAAGCGGTCCACGCCGGAAGTGGGGCTTCCGGAAACCCGGCGGCCCTGGTGACTCCCCGGCTTGATGCCGGACTGGGGCATGTCGCCGACCTGGCGGTTCAGGCCTTTGAACGCGCCATAGCGCTTTACCAGGACCTGCCCGAGGCCCACATCTCAAAGGGCGTCTTGCAGATGGCCTTCGGGCCCGGGGATCTCGGGCGATTTACGAAGATCGCCGAGGCCGGGCTTTTTGCCCCGGACAGTCTGCATATTTTGGCCCCCGAAGAGACCAGCCTATATCTTGGTGAACCGCAAACCGTCGGGGGACTCCTCCAGGACCAGGCCCTGGTCATCGAGCCGCGCCGGGTGCTCGACGCCTGGATTGGCCAGCCCCATGTTGTGAGGGTCCATGACCTGTCGTTTTCTGACGGCCGCTGGCATGTGATCGGCGCAGACCGTGCCCTACTCGGTCAGTTTGATGCCATAATCCTGGCAGGGGGTGCAGACATCCCGATGATTTGGGACAGCCCCGACCTGACCCCGGTCCGCGGCCAGGCCAGCTGGACCCAGGCGACGCATCCACCAGGTGCCGCCGCCTGGAGCGGCTATATTATTCCGACACGGAACGGCCACCTCTTCGGTTCAACCTATGATCGCGGCGACACGGGCACGGACCTGCGGCCCGAGGACCATCAGCGCAATCTGGACCTTCTGGCTCTGGGGCGGCCAGGACTCGTTGCAAGCCTTAGCCCCGCTTCAGACCTGGAGGGGCGTGCAAGGCTTCGGGCGACAACCGTTGACCAGCTCCCCCTGGCCGGAGAGACAGAGCATCCGGGCCTGTTTGTCCTGACCGGGCTTGGCTCGCGCGGGTTTACCTGGGGGCCGCTCATGGGGGACCATGTGGCCTCTCTCGTCGCCGGAACGCCCTCGCCCCTGCCCGGCCCCCTGGCCAGACTTATTGATCCCGCCCGCTTTGCCGAACGGGCGGGCCGTCGGGGCCAGCCCTACATACCCGCTACGCGGCCCTCAAGATCCTAGGTCACCGGCCTATTGGTCCCGCACGCGGTCGGCCAGCCTTTGCACCGCATGGCCGCGGCCATACCAATCCCTGGAGCGATTAACCACCGCCACAATAGTCAGCATGACCGGGACCTCAATCAGGACCCCGACGACGGTGGCGAGCGCGGCACCGGACTTGAAGCCAAACAGGCTGATGGCGGCGGCGACGGCCAGTTCAAAGAAATTACTGGCCCCGATCAGGGCCGAGGGACCGGCAACGCTGTGGGTCTCGCCCGACACCCGGTTCAAACCATAGGCCAGGGCCGCATTGAAATAGACCTGGAACAGGATGGGGACAGCCAGCATGGCGATAATACCGGGCTGGGAAACAATCTGCTCCCCCTGAAATCCGAACAGCAGGACCAGGGTGGTCAACAGGGCTGTCAGGGACACCGGGCCGATCTTGCTCAGCACAGACTGGAGGGCCACCGCCCCGCCCCGGCTCAGCAGAAGGCTTCGGGCCAGCTGGGCCAGGATGACCGGCACGACAATATAGAGTCCAACCGACAGGAGCAGGGTCGTCCAGGGCACGGCAATGGCTGACAGGCCCAGCAGGAGGCCCACCACTGGCGCAAAGGCCACCACCATGATGGCGTCATTCAGGGCGACCTGGGTCAGGGTAAAATTCGGATCGCCCCGCGTCAGGTTGCTCCAGACAAACACCATGGCCGTGCAGGGCGCAGCGGCCAGCAGGATCAGACCGGCCATATAGCTATTGATCTCACCGGCGGGTAGGTAGGGGCGAAACAGATAGCCGATAAACAAGGCCCCAAGGGCCGCCATGGAAAAGGGCTTTACCGCCCAGTTGACGAAGAGGGTGACGCCGATTCCCCTCCAGTGCTGGCCGACCGCCCGCATGGCCCCGAAGTCCACCTTCATGAGCATGGGGATGATCATCAACCAGATGAGGGCGGCAACGGGCAGATTCACCTTGGCGATTTCTGCAGACCCAATGACCTGAAACACCATCGGAAACAGGTGACCAAGTCCAAGCCCGGCCACAATGCACAGACCCACCCAGACGGTCAGGAAACGTTCAAACCGCGACATGGGCGCAGGTTCAGTCGGGACCTCGATCTTCATTGAGATTCCATGGCTTGATCGGCAGAGGCGTGAATTGCGCCCAGCCGGGTTTGCAGGGACATCGTGTCGATTGAGGCCAGGGGCAAGGCCAGAAACAGCCGGATGCGGTTGCCCAGCAGCCGGGCCGTCTCGGAAAAGGCGGCACTGATCTCAGCTTGCGTTCCGGTGGCTGCTGCCGGATCGGGAAGACCCCAATGGGCCGTCATGGGCTGACCCGGCCAGATCGGACACACCTCGCCGGCCGCATTGTCACAGACTGTAATGATGAAATCGAGGGGCGGCGCGTCAGTTTGGGCAAACTCGTCCCAGGACTTGGACCGAAAGTCCTGATCCTCAAACCCAAGGGCCCGGGTGATGACGAGTGCGTTTGGATTGACCCTTCCCGTGGGCGTGGACCCGGCGGAATAAGCCTTGAATCGCCCCTTGCCTTCCTTGTTCATCAAGGCTTCGGCAAGTACCGACCGGGCAGAATTCCCCGTGCACAGGAAGAGAACATTATAGACCTTCTCGGACATGGCTTTCCCCTTGATGGACGCGCTCAGGAAACAGGATCGGCAGCGAGACAACAGGCACTGGCAACCGCAATCAAAGGCGCACAGACCTCGGGCGCACCTCCACAGCAATCCTCCATCAGGAAGGTCAGCAGGTCGCTCATGGCTCCGAAATTGGCCGCATAGATGATCCAACGCCCATCGCGGCGCGAGGTCACCAGGCCAGCGTGATTGAGAATGTTCAGGCTGGCGGACAGGGTGTTTGGCCGGATGTCCAACCGTCGTGCGACTTCCCCGGCGGGCAGGCCAGAAGGGCCCGCCTGAACCAGCAGGCGGAACACTGACAGTCGGCCCTCATGAGCCAGGGCCCCGAGACTTGAGACAGCAAGGTTAAGTTCCATATTTCACCGATAGATGAATTATATGACGATTTGAAGACACGGCACCCCCCGCATTTCAGGACGGCAGGACGAAAATGACCAACGAAAAAGGGCACCCGCGAGGGGTGCCCTTTCCGACAAGTCAGCTGACTTGAGACGCCTTAGAAACGCTTCTTCAGGCCCAGGGCGTAGACACGTCCAAGGGGGTTTCCACTACCGAAATCGTAGTTGTATTGCACGCCGATCGCGAAGGGAGGCTTCTCGTCGAGCAGGTTCATGACCGACAGGGTCGCCGTGGTGTCCCAAGGCAGTTCGACCTTGTAGGTCACGTCATGCTGCCAGTATTCCGGGATCTTGGTCGGGCCACTGACATAGGCGGCAATGGCCAGGGGTGTCGCTTCAATCTGGCGAACCGACGACACATAACGTGTCTGCCAGCGCAGGTTGTGGGACCCACTGGCCCAGTTCATGAAGAAGTTCGCCCGGATGCGGTTGTACCCGGTGAAGATCGACGCCCGATAGGTGCCAGCCCGGTGGATTTCGCCGGTGGCGGTGGGAATACCCTCAATCGAATACGGGGTTTCATTATAGTCCAGCAGGTAGGTGCCGTCGAAACCCGTGGTGAGGTCCCCACCAATTACCTGACCCGCGGACAGGTTCAGCTGGAAGTCGACGCCAGACGTCTTCACCGGGCCGCCGTTGATGTACTGGGTATGGTAGGACAGGATATTGGCCTTGGCGCAGACGCCCTGATCATATGCCATCCGGGCCTGGACTGCCGCATAGGCTGCGACGCCGCAGCGTGATGCGGCCCCCGTCGGGAACATCATATTGACCAGATCCGCCGTGGCCTCAGAGGTCAGGGCATCCTTGAAGTCGAAGTTCCAGTAATCGACGGTTGCCGTAACCGGACCGGTCTTGAAGACCAGGCCCAGGTCATAGGTGGTCGCCGTTTCAGCTGACAGGTTCGGGTTGCCGTATAGGTCATTGGCCTTGTAGGTGCCGCTCGCATTGGTCAGGCCGCGCGTATAGTTATTCGCCGTGAATATGGCGAGCGGGGCGCGGTAGGTGGTCCCGAAGGACCCGCGAAGGGCCAGCCAGTCATTGGCCTGCCAACGGACCGAAACCTTGGGGTTCGTGGTCGACCCCTGGCCCTGATAGAACTCATAGCGACCGGCGAGGGTCACTTCGAGGTCTTCGGTTACGGGCAGCTTGGTCTCGACAAAGCCAGAACTGATGTTCCGCGAGAGGTCATAGGGCCGGAGATTGGCGTTGAACAGGAAGGGACCGTTCGAGGTTCCCGGGCAAGCCGGGGAACTGTCGCCGAAGGGGGCCGAGTCAACGCAGGGCGTTGCATAGGCGCTGTAGAGGGTGTCCGGCGTCTGTTGGGTGCGGTCATAACGGAACTGTCCGCCCGCAGCCCACCGAATCGTATCCTCGCCAAGCAGCTTGATGCCCGTATCGCCGCTGAGGACGACATCGGCCACCGCGAGCCGCGACTGGATTTCGTTATACTGCTTCTGGATCATCCAGTCGGCCACTGCGGCCCGGTTAGCGGCGGCTTCATTGAACCCGGCCACCGTTGAGCTGCCAACATAATAGGGATTGGCCGCAACATTTGAGGTGCTCTGAGCCATCCCGTTGGCAAAGGGGTTGAAGTAGAAGCAGCCCAGGGACGCATTACCTGCATTGGTCGTGTAATTGGATGTCTCTGCCGCCGTGCACTGGTCAGCATTTCCGCCGCGGCTGCCATAGCCGCGCAGGCCCAGCTGAAGCCGGTTCACCGACACGTCTTCCAGGTTATAATTGTAGTCCTGCTCCTGGTAGGTCACCGAGGCATCCCAGTGAATGCCCTTCAGCAGACCCATATTATCCCCAAAGGTGCCCTTCAGGCCGCCCGCGATCCGCCAGGTGTCGACGCGGTAGCTGTAATGGCTGTGACCATCCGAGGTCGCCGGATCGCCGGCGAATCCGATGGGCCGCCATGCCGTGTTGGAGGTTGCAACACCATACTGACCCGCATTGGTGACGCCTGCCTTGGCGACCGCCAGGCCAGTGGCGCAGCTGGCGGCATCCACACCATAGGGCAGAACCGTTCCATTGCAGTTGGCATTGCTGATCTGGCTCAACAGGACCTGAAGGCCCGGATTGGTGCTGGGGATATAGAACCGGGATTGTTCACTGGTGCCAGAGGCCGGGAGTGGGGAGACGCCGCCACCCGCAGAGGCACCAGACGCCAGGATCGGGGCCGGGTACTGGTTCGGTCCCGTCACCGCCCAGTTCTGCTGGGGCGTATTGTGGCCCGCATACAGAACTTCGACATGGGCCGAGATGGTCTCGGTCAGATCGGCATTGAGCTGGCCATAGATCTGATAGTGATCCTCGTTTTCGACCAGGTTGTCGAAGGTGGTGTACTGGAAATTACACGAGGTCGACGACAGGATGTTGGAGCCCAGGGCATAGGGGGCCCCGCCATTGGCCGCGCAGCCGATATCCGGCAGGCCACTGGCAAAACTGCCCGAGGTAAAGCCCGTATTGGCTGATCCAACGGGCGCGGAGGCTGCATATTGGTACTGGCCGGGATTGCCGGTTGCTGCCCAGCCGCCGAGCGGGTTTTCAAGATAGCCAGATGGCCCCGTGCGGAGCGCCCAGGGACGATCCTTGACCGACAAGGATGACCTGTGACGATAGCCGCCGGTCAGCATGACATCAAAATTGTCAGCCTTGTGTCCCCAGGCAATTGAGGTGTCATAATCGCCGTCGGAGTTCTTGATGCCCTGATAATTGGCGCTGACTTCAAAACCGTTCAGGTCGGTGCGGGTAATGAAATTCACCACCCCGGCAATGGCGTCCGAGCCATAGGTGGCGGCGGCACCGTCCTTCAGAACCTCGACCCGGCCAATGGCGGCGGCAGGCAGAAGGTTGATATCGACACTATTGATGACCTGAGAGGAGACCGGAACCCGGCGACCATTCAACAGAACCAGGGTTCGCGACCCGGTCACCGAAGAGTTCAGGCTGCGCAGATTGATGCTGGCCCCGCCACTGCCGGATCCGAAGCGATTGTTTTCGCCGATCACAGCCCCTGACGAGGGAATGGTCTTGATGAACTGAACCATGGAGGGAGAGCCGCGCTGGGCGAGCTCCTTGGCCCCGACCACGTCCACGGGCAAGGCACCGGTTTCGGGCGTTCCGGCAATGAAGGAGCCCGTGACGACCACTTCTTCAACGGTTGTCGCTGCGGACTTCGAGGAGTCTTCCGCTGCCATGGCAGCTGACCCCGCCCCAAGAACAAGGGCTGCGGCCAATAGCGAGCCGCTACAGAAATAATTTATCTTGGACATACCGGTTCCTCCCTGAGGATATGTAAGTCGATCTAACGCCGACTGTTCGAGACTCGATCATTGATCGGAGTTTGAAATCAATCCAGCAGTTTTTTCGAGCCGGTAATGAGGCGGACAGGTCCCGCGCCTGAACCTAGCGGCTCTGGGACCACGGAAGCCGGCGGGATTTGGTCATTTAGGTCGGATGAAAATGGTGGACGTGACAGGGATTGAACCTGTGACCCCCTCGATGTCAACGAGGTGCTCTCCCGCTGAGCTACACGTCCGACCGGCCTTCCCTAAGGAAGCGAGAGGCGGGGGTATACCGGTGCGAACCGCTGGGCGCAAGCGGGGTTTAAGGGGTCAGGAGGCGTTCAATTTCAGCCACCAGGTCCCGGAGGTGGATGGGCTTGGCCAAAACCTTCGCGTCTGGCAGGTCGGCATCCTTCGCAGCCAGGGCCACCGCAGCGAAACCCGTGATGAACATGATCCGCAATTGCGGATGTCGGAGCGACGCGGCCCGGGCCAATTCGATACCGTCCATGCCGGGCATGACAATGTCGGTGAGCAGCAGGTCCCAGGCCTGATCTAGCTGAAGCATGGCCGACTCGCCGTCAGCGCAGGCGGCGACCTCATAACCGGCGCGCTGCAAGGAACGGCTGAGAAAGCCCCGGAGGGACTCATCATCCTCTGCCAACAAAATTCGGTACATTTCGATCCTGAGAGGCCCCGTTCAATTCCCTCCTCTAGAGGGTGTGACGAAAAACTGTGAAGCGATTTTGCAAGGTTCAGGCTTTTAAAGCTCAGGTTTGACCCCAGACCGATTTGCAGGCTGATATGATGCCCATGCTGCAAGACCTTGAGATCACAAGCGCCTCACCGCCCGCCTTTGAGGTCATGCGAGGCCAAGGTGAAGGTGTGGGAAGGTCCAATCCCGTGATCTTCGCGTCCCCCCATTCCGGCCGCTTCTACCCCGCAGATATGCGAGCCGCCGTGGACGGGCTCGATCTTCGCAGGTCCGAAGATGCCCTGGTGGACCAGTTGATCTCTGCTGCCCCCGGACTGTCGATTCCCCTGATCCAGGCCCACGTGGGACGAGCCTATCTCGACGTGAACCGGGATTGTCGGGACCTGGACCCGGACATGTTCGAGGTGCCCCTGTCTGATCTGTTGGTGCAGGCCTCGCCGCATGTGGCCGCCGGATTCGGGATCATCGCGCGGCATGTGGGTCAGGGCCAGGCCCTCTATGCGCGAAAACTGACCTTGGCCGAAGCCCAGGCCCGCATTGATTATGTCTACCGGCCGTATCACGCAGCCCTGCAAACCTTGATTGACGAGGCCCTTGCGCATCACAGGTGTGCAATTCTGATTGACTGGCACTCCATGCCGGCTCGGGCTGTGGCCGGGCCGAGTGCCAGTCGAGCCTGTGATTTTGTTCTGGGAGACCGTTTCGGCATGGCCTGTGATATTCGCCTGACCCGATTTGTGGAGTCTGAACTTGAGGCCATGGGCTATCGCGTCCAGAGGAACTTGCCCTATGCCGGAGGCCATACAACGGCCCGCTACGGCAAGCCTGGGCAGGGAATCAACGCCCTGCAAGTCGAGATCAATCGGGCACTCTACCTTGATGAAGACCGCATTACGCCAAATTCGGGGTTTGACGACCTGAAGGCAGATCTTGAAACCTTAACGAAACGGCTGGCGTCCAACGCGTGGTTGGACCTAAAGAGAGCCCCGGTCCAATCAGGCTGAGGCCAAAAAAAAGCCGCGCCCGAGGACGCGGCAGTTGAATTAGGGAGGAAACGCCCAAGAAGGGCAGAGGCATCAGCGACGCCTCACAATTAATCATTTAGAGTGCGACGCACCAAAATGCAAGTTTAATTTGCAACACCCACGGGTGAATTTTCGCTTTTTTTGGTTTTTTTGATATTTTTCAATATTCTAAGTGCAATTCCATCTTCAAGCCCCTATATTGCAGTGCACAATGATCTGCAAATGACCCCCATGGCTCCGCCGAAAGACTCTGGTCGAAACCGTCCCCGTCAACTACAAGCGCGCGCCTCCTCAGAGATAAGATAAAAATGTCCCTTCGTAATATCGCCATCATCGCCCACGTCGACCATGGCAAGACCACGCTCGTCGACCAGCTCCTTGCCCAGTCCGGCGTCTTCCGAGCCAATGAGGCGACGGTTGAGCGGGCCATGGACTCCAATGACCAGGAGCGCGAGCGCGGGATTACCATCCTGGCGAAGTGCACCAGCGTGCTGTGGAATGGCGAAGCGGGCGAAACCCGCGTCAATATCATCGACACCCCCGGCCACGCCGACTTCGGTGGTGAGGTCGAGCGGATCCTGGGCATGGTGGACGGCTGCGTCCTGCTGGTCGACGCCGAAGAAGGCGTCATGCCCCAGACCAAGTTTGTTCTCGGCAAGGCCCTGAAAATGGGTCTGCGCCCCATACTCTGCCTGAACAAGGTCGACCGGCCCCACGCCGATCCCGATCGGGTCCTGAACGAAGCCTTCGACCTCTTCGCGGCCATGGGGGCCACGGATGAGCAACTCGACTTCCCCCACATCTATGCCTCTGGCAAGAACGGTTGGGCGACGCTCGACATGGCCAAGCCGAACGACAACCTGGCCCCGCTGTTTGACCTGATCGTGCGCCACGTGCCCGAGCCCAAGGCCATTGCGCGCCGGGATGAACCCTTCCAGATCCTGTCGGTCCTGATCGAAAACGACCCCTTCCTGGGTCGCCTCCTGACGGGGCGTATCGAAGCCGGCAAGGCTGTCCCCGGTATGGCCATCAAGGCCCTCTCCTACGACGGCAAGGAAGTCGAACGCGGCCGGATCACCAAGGTCCTGGCCTTCCGGGGCCTGAAGCGCCAGCCGATTGAAGATGCCGAAGCCGGTGACATTGTCGCCATTGCAGGGCTTTCCAAGGCCACTGTGGCCGACACACTCTGTGCCCTCGAAGTCACTGAGGCCCTGCCCGCCCAGCCTATTGATCCCCCGACCATCTCTATGACCGTCTCCGTCAATGACAGCCCCCTGGCTGGCCGCGAAGGCGACAAGGTTCAAAGCCGGGTCATTCGCGACCGCCTCCTGAAGGAAGCCCAGTCCAATGTGGCGATCCGGGTGTCCGAAACGCCAGACAAGGATGCCTATGAAGTCGCAGGCCGGGGCGAACTCCAGCTTGGCGTGCTGATCGAGGGCATGCGTCGCGAAGGCTTCGAACTGTCCATCAGCCGTCCCCGGGTGGTGTTTCAAAAGGATGAGGTCACCGGCGAGCGCCTGGAGCCCATCGAAGACGTCATGATCGACGTCGATGATGAGTTCACCGGCATTGTCATCGAAAAACTCTCGGCGCGTAAGGCCGAACTGAAGGACATGGGGCCGTCCGGCGCGGGCAAGACCCGTATCAGCCTGATGTCGCCCTCACGGTCACTGATCGGCTATCAGGGTGAATTCCTGACCGATACCCGCGGCTCCGGGGTTCTGAACCGGGTGTTCTCCCATTACGAACCCTACAAGGGTGCGATTGATGCGGGCCGCAAGGGCGTCCTGATCTCCAATTCGGACGGCGAAACCGCGGCCTATGCCCTGTGGAACCTGGAAGAGCGCGGGACCATGTTCGTCGGCGGCGGCGAGAAGACCTATCAGGGCATGATCATTGGCGAAAACTCCCGGCTTGATGACCTCGATGTCAATCCGATGAAGGCCAAGCAGCTGACCAATGTCCGCGCCTCCGGCAAGGACGAAGCCGTTCGACTGACGCCTCCCCGCCGCATGACCCTGGAACAGGCCATTGCCTATATCGAGGAAGACGAACTGGTCGAGGTCACGCCCAAGTCCATTCGTCTGCGCAAGCAGGTCCTGAACCCCAGCATGCGCAAGCGTCGCGTCAAGGAAGAGTAGGCTTTCCCAGCTCCAGCTCCATCCAGGTGTCCCCCCGGGAATAGCCACTGGCCTGTGGGGGCAGGAAGACAAAGCCTGACGCGACATAAAGCCCCAGAGCGGGGGCGAGTGCGGAATTGGTTTCCAGATAGAGCCGCCGCGCCCCCAAACTGCGCGCTCTGGCAATGCAGGCCTGCATCAGGGTGTGACCAAGGCCCTGGCCGCGGGCCGTCTCGACCACGGTCATCTTGGCCAGCTCAAAGCCGCCATCGCCCATGTCCAGCAGGGCGGCACAGGCCTGGACCTCGTCGGCCGTCTCCGCCAGGAGGATATGCCCGCCCTTTTCCAGAATATGGGTTACCGGATCGCTCAGAACCTCATGGTCCTTGGCCTCGAGGGCGAACCATTTGGAGATCCAGGCTTCATTGAGCTCTTTCCAGGCTTTCGCGTGGCGGGGTTCAAAATCGACGATTTGCATGGGACGATCCTGCCGCCAAAGCTAAGCTGGGCCAAGTCAAAGCGGGGGGCCATGGTACATTCTGTCTTCAAGGACATGCCAACGACAATTTTTGAGGAAATGTCGGGCCTTTCGCGGGCACATAATGCCATCAATCTGGGCCAGGGGTTTCCGGACGATCCAGGACCAGAGGCGATTCGGGCCAAGGCGGCGCACGCGATCCTGCACGGATATAACCAGTATCCACCCTCGGCGGGCCTGCCCGAACTGCGGGCGGCCGTGGCGGGCCACTATCGCCGCAGCCAGGGCTTGAATTTCGACCCGGCGACGGACATTACCATTACCTCTGGTGCCACTGAGGCCCTGGCGGCGGCCTTTCTGGCCCTGATTGAGCCGGGCGACGAAGTCCTGGTCTTCCAGCCCTTCTATGATGCCTACCCGCCCTTGATCCGCCGGGCGGGTGGCGTCCCGCGTTTTGTCCGCCTGGAGCCGCCAGAATGGCGCTTTACCAAGGCCCAGCTCGACCAGGCCATTACAGACCGGACCCGGCTTGTCATACTGAACACGCCTCTCAACCCCACAGGCACCGTCATTCCCCGTCAGGACCTGAGCCTGCTTGCCGACCTATGCCGGGAAAGGAATCTGACGGTCATTTGCGATGAGGTCTGGGAGCAAGTCATCTTCGACGGACGACAACACGTCTCCCTCATTGGCCTGCCGGGCATGGCGGAACGCACCGTCAAGATCGGCTCTGCAGGCAAGATGTTTGGTCTGACCGGCTGGAAGGTGGGCTATATGTGCGCTGCCCCCGGGTTGAGCCGGGTCCTGGCCCGGGCCCACCAGTTTCTGACCTTTACCACGCCCCCGAACCTGCAGACGGCCGTGGCCTTTGGACTAGACACGCCGGGAAGCTGGTTTTCGGACATGCCCGCGATCCTTGAGGCCAGCCGGGATCGCCTGACCTCCGGTCTCCGTCAGGCCGGGTTTGCGGTCCTGCCCGCCCAGGGAACCTATTTCCTGACTATCGACCTGGCGGCCTCTGGCATTCACGAGGCCGACCGCCCCTTTGCCTTGCGGGCAGTGACCCAAGCCGGTGTCGCTGGCATACCGGTGTCCGCCTTCTACGAGGTCGATCCCGTAACCCACATACTCAGACTATGTTTCGCCAAGTCTGATGCCACTCTGGACGAGGGGATTGTCCGCCTCGCCCGGGCCCGTGACCTGTCCTTGAAGGCGGTGCCTCAGCTGGTGGAGCCGCCATCGACCACGATGGTCTGACCCGTCATCCAGCTGCCCGCCTTGGAGCCCAGGAATACGGCGGCTCCGGCAATATCATCCGGCTCCCCCAGACGACGCAGGGGCGTGCCCGAAGACGCGCGCGCCTCGCCGGCTGGTGTATCCCAAAGGGCCTTGGCGAAATCGGTCTTCACCAGGCCAGGGGCAATGCAGTTCACACGAATATTGTCCGGGCTGAGTTCCTGGGCCAGGTTGCGGGCCAGCTGCATGTCCGCCGCCTTGGAAATGGCATAGGCCCCGATCACAGGCGTGCCGCGCAGGCCGCCGATGGACGAGATGATGATGATGGCGCCGTCCTTGCGCTCGCGCATTTCAGGGGCCGTCATGTTGATCAGCCAGTTATTGGCGATGATGTTGTTTTCCAGAATCTTGCGGAAGGCCTCGTCGCTGATTCCGCTCATGGGGCCGTAATAGGGGTTCGATGCCGCATTGCAGACCAGAATATCGACCTTGCCAAAGGCCTTGCGGGTCTCGTCCACCAGATGCTGCAGGTCATCCTTGGAAGAAATATTGGCAGGAACGGCAATGGCGGCACCGGGATAGCGGGCATTGATGGCCGCAGCCACTTCGTCACAAGGTCCGGCCTTGCGGGACGAAATCGTGACCTTGGCCCCGTGTTCGGCCATGCGCTCGGCAATCGCCTTGCCAATCCCGCGCGAGGATCCAGTGATGATCGCCACCTTGCCTGTCAGATCAAACAATTCGCCCATAATTTTTCCTCGCCCTAATCCTGGTGCCTGATTTGCCACCATTTGCGATGCGGGGGGCCGGAAGGTCAAGCCGAAGGCCCGATCCGCGCTACCGATTTCCTGATCTGGCACCTTGATCGCCGGACGACCCTCGACCTAAATCCCATGACCTTGTAAGACCCGGGACGGTTCAACCCCTTGCGGGCGGGCATCTGACACATCAGGTTGCCTGGGAAGACCCTTTGGAGTGATGAGATCATGCGCGACTGGCGGCTTGAAGAGGACGAGGACGAGGGCGAACCCAAGCCCGACATGCCAATGACGGCCGGGCCGGTTCAGAACGCCCTGTTCAAATCCCGGACGGTACTGATCTTCGGCGAAGTGAACATGCGCATGGCCGAGCGGGTGACCGCCCAGCTCCTGGCCCTGTCTTCCGCCAGCGATGACGACATCCGCGTGATTATCAATTCCCCGGGTGGCCATGTGGAGAGCGGCGATACCATCCACGACGTGATCCGGTTCTGTGGCCCCAAGGTCAAGATGATCGGCACGGGCTGGGTCGCCAGCGCCGGGGTCAGCATCTTCCTGGGCGGCGAGGCTGAAAACCGCATCTGCCTGCCCAATACCCGGTTCATGCTGCACCAGCCCTCGGGCGGTGTGCGGGGCCAGGCCTCGGACATCCAGATCGAGGCCGAAGAAATCGTCAAGATGCGTGAGCGCATGAACCGGATGATCGCGGGCCGGACGGGTCAGACCTACGAAAAAGTTCTGGCCGACACCCAGCGCAATTACTGGATGAGTGCGGAAGCTGCGGTCAGCTACGGCCTGGTTTCGCGGATCGTACAGCGCGCCGACGAGGTCTAGAGCCGGCCTGGACGGGTCAGGATCAGGGCTCAGGGGGAGGATGGCGGCATGCCCAGTTTTATCTCAGGGGGACTCACCCTGGACTATGACGATCTGACCCCGCCTGGCGGGGCAGAGCGAACCTTGATCCTCGTCCACGGGTTTGCGTCCAACCGCCTTGAGGGTTGGCGTCGGACCGGCTGGTATACTGCTCTTGAACGCCGTCATATCCGCTGCATTGCCCTCGACCAGCGAGGCCATGGCCAGAGCGAAAAGCCCCACGATCCGGCAGCCTATAGCCGGCTAGCCATGGCCGGCGATGTTCTGGCCCTGATGGATCATCTGGACATCGGACAGGCGGATCTCTTTGGCTATTCCATGGGGGCCCGCACGGCCCTTCAGGCCGCCCTGGACGCACCGGGTCGATTTTCCAATCTCATACTCGGGGGGGTTGGCGGGAGCCTGATCGCCGAGCGCAGCCGTCCACCGGGCAATCCCATGGCCGAAGCCATGCGCGCCGCCGACCCAGACAGCCTGACTGAACCCATGCTCCGGAGTTTCCGCCATTTCGCCGACGAACAGGGCGAAGACCGCGAAGCCCTGGCCGCGTGCACGGAAGCCTCAAACCCGCCCCTGGATCAGGCGGCCATGGGGAGCCTGCCCATGCCCGTGCTTATTGTCACTGGCCAGGGCGACAAGGGCGCGGGGGACATTGAAGCCCTGGCCCAGGCCTTTCCTTATGGCAAGGCCGCCATTCTTGCGGGCTGCGATCACTTTTCGGCCATCCCCCACGGCCTGACCAAGGCCGCCGTCTTCGATTTTCTGGACGGCATAGAGGACGACCCTTGGGGGCGTTAGTCTCTGTTCCGATAGGTGGGAACAGGCCCTAGTCGCGCGGGCCCATATTGTAGGGGCCACCCTTGGCCAGCGCGGTTCTATAGGCCGGACGATCCTGGAACCGTTTCACCCAGGCCGCCATATTCGGCAAGCTGGCAAGACGGCCGGACATGGCCGCAGCCTCGCCGACAAAGCTCATCTGGACGTCGGCGGCAGAAAACGCCCCAATCAGATAATCCCGGCCGGCCAGGGACTGTTCGACATAGCCGAGATGGTTGTCCAGCTCGCTTGTGATCCGGGGCACAAGGGGAGCCGCCGCCTCGCCCAGTCGGCCCGTATACATGGCCAGCATGATCGGCAGCATGGCCGAGCCTTCGGCATAATGCAGCCACTGCTGATAGGTGTCATAGGCCGGGCTGGAAGCCTCGGGCTGCAGTCGGCCTCCGCCATGGCGACGAATGATGAAGTCGATGATCGCGCCGGACTCAATGATGGTCTGGTCGCCGTCGACCACCACTGGCGACTTGCCCAGGGGGTGAATGGCCGCAAGCTCCGGCGGGGCCAGGCGGGTGACGGCATCGCGCTGATGCTGGGCAATCACATAGGGCAGTTCAAGTTCCTCAAGCAGCCAGAGCACGCGTTGGGACCGGGAATCATTGAGGTGGTGAACGACGAGCATCAGGGGCCTCCAAGGGACCGTCGCGGGATTGCGAGACCGTCAGGACAGCATGAAGCGGGGAAGCCGACTAGCCAGATTCTTTTTCCGACCTCTTCAATTTGCCACTGCCCAATTTCACTTTAGGGGCCTAAATCAAGGGTCATGAACCAGGTCTTCAACATACTGATCCCGCTGTCCCTGATTGGCGTGATCCTCGCCTTGTTTGCGGGGCTCTATGCCCTCTTCCGGGGCGGCGAGTTTGGTCGGTCCTATTCCAACAAGCTCATGCGCCTGCGGGTCCTGATGCAGGCCATTGCCGTTGCCCTCTTGGTGGCTGCAGTCTGGTGGAAGCATCGCGGATAGCCTCATGGTGACCCTGAACAGAATCTATACCCGCGCGGGGGATGACGGGACCACACGACTGGCCACAGGGGCACCGGTCAGCAAGTCCAGCCTGCGGGTCGCGGCCTATGGCGATGTTGACGAAACCAATGCCTGCCTGGGCCTTGCCCGGCTACATACAGGTGGCACGGTGCTCGACCTGATTTTGGCCAGGCTGCAGAATGAGCTTTTCGATCTGGGGGCAGACCTGGCCACCCCTCCGGCAGCAGATGAAGCGCCTGGGAGTGCCCTGCGGATTGTCGACAGCCAGGTTGACCGCCTGGAGTCCGAAATCGATTCCCTGAATGTTGGCCTGCCGCCCCTGACCTCCTTCATCCTGCCCGGCGGGACACCGGCGGCGGCGGCCCTGCATCTGGCACGAACCGTCTCCAGACGGGCTGAACGCTCAACGATTGCCCTGGTGGAGTCCGGGGCCTTGGTCGGCGGCCCGGCCCTGCGATACCTGAACCGGCTCTCGGATCTCTTGTTCGTCGCTGCCCGTGTCGCAAATGACAATGGCAAGGCAGAAGTCTTCTGGCAGTCGGGAGCCACCCGCTAGAGCCTATTTTTGTGCGGGAATGGCCGGCGTCTGGGGTGCAGCCCGGGCGGCTTTTGAAGCCTTGTGACTCGCTTCATCAGAAATGACCCGGCCGGTAATGTCGGAGATCAGGATCGGATGGGCACAGGTGCGGGTTCGCCAGTCCCACCAATTTCCGGCCTGCTCGCAGGCCTTGCCCGGGGCCAACCAGATAAAATTGACGGCAACAGAAATCGCCGAGGCGACCAGAAAAGCACCGAATACCAATATTTTAAGCCGATCGATAACCTTGTGCATGGGTCTGAATCCGGTCCAGTTCTAGACAGGCCAGGGCCTGATCGGTGTAAAAATCATGCAAGACAGACACAGAGGTGGCCTTGCAAAGCGCGCGGGATTGGTTATGCCCCATCGCGTCTAATTTGTTGCAATGCAATTTGAGGCGCAAGACAAGCCATGAAGGTTCTGGTCCCGGTTAAACGGGTTATCGATTACAACGTGAAGGCACGGGTCAAGGCGGATCAGTCCGGCATTGACCTCGCCAACGTCAAGATGTCCATGAATCCATTCTGCGAAATCGCGGTGGAAGAAGCCGTGCGGCAGAAGGAAAAGGGGACCATTACAGAAGTGGTTGCCGTCTCTATCGGCCCGGCTCAGGCCCAGGAAACCCTGCGGACGGCCCTGGCCATGGGGGCTGATCGCGCCATACTGATCCAGACGGACCTGGACCTGGAACCCCTCGCGGTGGCCAAGGTCCTCGCGGCGGTGATCGCAGAGGAAGCGCCGAACCTGGTTATCATGGGCAAGCAGGCCATTGATGGCGACAACAATGCCACCGGCCAGATGCTGGCGGCCTTGCTTGACTGGCCTCAGGGAACCTTTGCGTCGGAACTGGAAATTTCCAGCACCTCGGCCAAGGTCATCCGGGAAGTCGATGGCGGTCTCCAGACCCTGGAAGTCGCCCTGCCCGCCGTCATCACGGCGGACCTGCGGCTCAATGAGCCCCGTTATGCCTCCCTGCCCAACATCATGAAGGCCAAGAAAAAGCCGCTGGATATCAAGGAAGCCGCCAGCCTCGGCGTCGACCTGGCCCCGCGCCTTAAGGTCCTGAAGGTTGCTGAGCCTGCGAAGCGCACGGCCGGAATCAAGGTCGAGACCGCAGGCGATCTCGTCACCAATCTCAAGACTGCGGGGGTTTTCTGATGGCTGTTCTGGTTTTCGCCGATCACGACAATGCGTCGCTGAAAGACGGCACCCACAAGACGGTGACGGCTGCCCTTGCCCTGTCACCGGATGTCGACATCCTGGTCGCGGGCCAGGGGGCGAAGGCGGTGGCTGACGCCGCAGCCAAGATTACAGGCGTACGCAAGGTTCTGCTGGCTGAAAGTGATTCCCTGGGTCAAGGCCTGGCTGAGGCCGTGACCGCCCTCGTCGTGCCCCTGATGTCGGGCTATGACGCCCTGCTGACGCCAGCGACCTCTCAGGGCAAGAATTTCAGCCCCCGGATTGCGGCCAAGCTGGACGTCGCCCAGATCTCTGAAATCGTTGAAGTCGTCAGCGCCTCGACCTTTGTCCGGCCGATCTATGCCGGCAATGCGCTTGAGACGGTTGAGTCCGCCGACAGCAAGAAGATCATCACGGTACGCCCCACGGCCTTTAAGGCCGCCGCAGAGGGCGGCTCGGCTTCGGTCGAGACGATCGATGCCGGGGCTGGCGCAGGAAAGACCCACTTTGTGGATCAGAAGCTGGTCAAGTCGGCGCGTCCCGAATTGACCGGGGCCAAGATCGTCGTCTCCGGCGGTCGGGCCATGGGCTCGGCGGAAGAATTCCAGCGGGTGATTGAACCCCTGGCGGACAAGCTCGGGGCCGCCGTCGGAGCCAGCCGCGCCGCGGTCGATGCCGGCTATGCGCCGAATGACTATCAGGTCGGTCAAACCGGCAAGGTGGTCGCGCCGGAGCTTTATATTGCCGTCGGGATTTCCGGCGCGATTCAGCACCTCGCAGGCATGAAGGACTCCAAGATCATCGTGGCCATCAACAAGGATGGCGATGCGCCGATCTTCCAGGTCGCCGACTTCGGCCTGGTGGCAGATTACAAGTCTGCGGTTCCAGACCTTATGACGGCCCTGAACGCCGCCGGCGTCTGACAGGGCCGGAAACGGACAATGAATGGAAGGGGCAGACTCAGGTCTGCCCCTTTTTCTTTGTCTGCACCCCAAGGATTTCGCTGCGTCGCAGCAATTCTCTTTTGGTGCGCCGCAAAGGCCATGTAAGATAATCGTCATAAAGGCCCGAGACGGGTAGCGGACAATAGGCGAGTTCGACATGGCGAGTATCAAGACAGTCGGCATTATCGGTGCAGGCCAGATGGGATCGGGCATTGCCCATGTGGTCGCCCTCGGCGGTTATGACGTCTTTTTGCATGACGTGAGCCCTGACCGGGTGAGTGCGTCGCTGAAACAAATCGAGCGGAACATGTCGCGCCAGGTGGTCCGCGGGATCATCGATCAGGCGGCCATGGACCAGGGCATAAAGCGGATCAAACCGGCACCGGAGCTCAAGGACATTGGGGCCACAGACCTCGCCATTGAAGCCGCCACCGAGGACGAAGAGGTCAAGAAATCCATTTTCCGCGCCCTGACGCCCTTCCTGGGGTCAGACACCCTGCTGGCCTCGAATACCTCTTCGATTTCGATTACCCGGCTGGCCTCGATCTCCGACCGGCCGGAGCGGTTCATTGGCCTGCACTTCATGAACCCCGTGCCCCTCATGAACCTGGTCGAGATCATTCGGGGAATTGCGACCGACGCGCCGACCTATGAAACCGCGGTCAATTTTGCCAAGTCCCTGGGCAAGACCACCGCCAATGCCGAAGACTTCCCGGCCTTTATCGTCAACCGGGTCCTGGTCCCCATGATCAATGAGGCTATCTACACCCTCTATGAAGGCGTGGGCACGGTCGAGGCCATCGATACGGCGCTCAAGCTGGGGGCCAACCACCCCATGGGACCGCTCGAGCTGGGGGACTTCATTGGCCTGGATACCGTCCTGTCCATCATGAATGTCCTGCATGACGGTTTGGCAGACTCGAAATACCGCCCCTGTCCCCTGCTGACAAAATATGTCGAAGCTGGCTGGCTTGGCCGCAAGACCGGACGGGGCTTCTATGACTATCGCGGCGAGCATCCCGTCCCGACCCGCTAGGAGCCTTTTTCCGGCCAATAGCCCTCAACGCATATAAAGGTTCGACTTAGGGTTAACGAATAGTCGATAATCGAAGGCGATTCGTCATGGCAGGATTATGCGTCGCGCCACATCGCTCTTACTTACAGGCAGCTATTTCACGCTGGCACTGACATTCGCCATCCTTCTGTGGCGCAATGGGGGTGGCTGGGGTGCGGGTGTGGCGGCCCTTGCAGGTGGCCTGGCGCTTTGCTTCACCTTCCACGCCCTGATCAGCGGCGTTCTCTCCAAGACTGAACTTCAGCGCGAAGTTGAAGTCCTGCGCGATGCCCATCGTATATTGATGGTCCAGATCCAGCAGGTTGACGACCGCATGACCCAGGTGCTGGACCGTGTGGTGGAGGATGCCCAGCGCCGCAGTGACGACGTCAGCGGTGAAATTCACAGGCTGGAAGACATGGTTCATCGCATGGGCCAGACCCTCGAAGACCGGTTCACGCCGACAAGCCACCGTCATCGCCCTGAAGCTGCACCTCTGCGCCGCCAATCAGCCGTCCTGCTGGACACGGTTCGCGAAGCCCTGGCGGAAAACCGGGTCGACCTCTACCTCCAGCCCATTGTCAGCCTGCCCCAGCGCCGGACTGCCTTCTATGAGGGCTTCTCGCGACTCCGGGACGAGAGCGGGCGCATCATTATGCCGGCCGAGTTCATGGCCATAGCCGAGCCCGAAGGCCTGATGTCGGCCGTCGACAATCTCCTGCTGTTCCGTTGCGTGCAGATTGTTCGCAGGCTTGCCAAGACCGACAAGAAGATCGGCATATTCTGCAATATTTCCATGACCAGCCTGGGGGATGAACGCTTCTTCCCCCAGTTCCTTGACCTGTTGTCGGACAATAAGGACCTGGCCGGAGCCCTGATCTTCGAACTCGGTCAGGCCGCCTATGAAGGTCGTGGGGCCACCGAGGCCCGCAATATGGGCAAGCTGGCGGACCTGGGCTTCCGCTTCAGCCTGGACAAGATCACCGACCTGGATCTGGATTTCCAGGATCTGGCGAGGTCGGACATCAAATTCCTCAAGGTCAGCGCCCAGGTCATGCACGATCTGATGGCAGAGACCCAGGATGGACCGGTCATGCGGTTTTTGCCGGACCTGGCAGCCCAGGACTATTCGGCCCTAGCAGGTCGCTATGGCATCGAAATGATTGTTGAAAAGGTCGAGAGTGAGCGCCAGGTGGTCGATAGTCTGGAGCTCGACATCACCTATGGTCAGGGCCATCTCTTCGGTGAACCCCGGGCAATTCGCGATACCATCCTGGCCAAGACCGATCCGCCGACGACCTTCCTGCGGGATCGGATTCGGGAACAACGGACCATGGCGCGAGCCTGATCGAGATCGCCTGTTGACCCGGGGCGGCCCTGCGTCTACCGCCGCCTGATCATGACCCAACCCAATCTGATTTCCGGCCTGTCTGACCTCGTCGATCGCTATGACGTCATCCTGTCTGATGTCTGGGGCGTCATCCACAATGGGCGGGAGAGCTTCCCGGGGGCCTGTTCCGCCCTGGCGCAGTGGGGGCAAGCCTCCGGGCCTGTCGTCCTGATTTCCAACGCCCCGCGCCCCGCCCATGCGGTCATGCCCCAGCTGGATGACCTGCGGGTTCCCCGCCCGACCTGGCAGGATTTTGTGACCTCTGGCGATGCCACCCGCGTTCTGCTTGGTCAAAGGGCACCTGGCCCGGCCTGGGCCATTGGTCCGGACCGCGATGTCAGCCTTTATGAAGGCCTCGACCTCACCTTTGCCGGCCCCGAAGACTCGGCCTTCATTTCCGTGACAGGGCCATATGATGACGAGGTCGACAGCCCGGAAGACTATCGCGACCGCTTCAAGATCGCCCTGGCGCGAGACCTGCCCATGATCTGCGCCAATCCGGATATCGTGGTTCAGAGGGGCGACAAGCTGATCTATTGCGGCGGTGCCCTCGCCCAGCTGTTTGAGCAGATGGGGGGCCGGGTCCTCATGGCTGGAAAGCCCCATGCCCCCATTTACGACCTGTCCCTGTCCAAGGCCGAATACCACCTAGGCCGAAAACTCGACCGGTCCCGGGTGCTTTGCATTGGCGACGGGATTGCCACCGATGTGAGGGGAGCCAATCAGCAGGGTCTGGACGTCCTGTTCATTGCCAGCGGCATTCATGGTGCGGAGACCATTGGTCCAAAGGGACTCGACGCCCCGGCTGTCGGCAAGCTGCTTGAGACAGCCGGGGCGCATGCGCGCTATGCCATGGCCGACCTGGTCTGGTAGGTTTTCCCCTGAAGTCAGCGGCCCGCAGGATCGAATGACGAGGGGTTCGGCTTCGCCTGGAGCAAAAACCCGGATATGAGCGACGACGACGCATTGGGGGACGAGGTGTCTGGACTGTTTTTCGAAGATTTGAAGCTTGGCCAGATTGCTGAACGCACCTGGACCGTAAGCTCGGCTGTGATCGCGGCCTTTGCCGAGGTCTCAGGGGACACGAATCCGGTTCATCTGGATGATGCCTTCGCCGAAGGCACCAGTTTCAAGGGCCGGATTGCCCACGGCATGCTGGCGGCCTCTTATATTTCGGCCGTGATCGGGACCCAGTTGCCCGGCCCGGGCTCGATCTATTTGTCCCAGTCCCTCCGCTTCAAGCGACCTGTACGTCCGGGCGACGAAGTCACGGCCCAGGTCACCATCGAAGCTCTCGATTCGGAACGGGGTCAGGTCAGCCTGACGACCACCTGCCTTGTCAGGGGAAAAGCAGTCGTCGAAGGCGAGGCTCTGATCATGGTGCCGAAAAAACCTTCGGACCAGGCTGGCTGACACCGATGAAGATTGTGCGTGAGTGGAAATCCCTGCCTCCATCCGACCGCGGCGCTGCCGTGGCCCTTGGGAATTTCGACGGCGTGCACATGGGCCACCGCGCGGTGATCAACCTCGCTGCACAAGCTGCCAAGACCCAGAACATTCCCTTGGGCGTCATCAGTTTCGCCCCTCATCCACGACGCATTTTCCAGCCAGACGCCCCGGCCTTTCAGCTCATGAGCCCCGACCAGTTGGCCCGCGCCCTGGCCCGGCTTGGCGTGGATATTTTCTATGTCCTGCCCTTTGACAGCGAAATGCGGAACCTCTCTGACCTGGATTTTGCCGACGAGGTTCTGCATGAGGGCCTGGGCGTTCGCCATGTGGCCGTGGGATTTGACATTTCCTTCGGCAAGGGCCGGACCGGCAGTCCTGAAAGCATGAAGCGCTATGGGGCCGAATTCGGGTTTGGCGTCTCGGTGGCCGAGGCTGTCGGCTCTGGGGGCGAAAAATATTCCTCCACAGGCGTTCGACAGGCCCTTCGCGACGGCCGCCCCCAGGATGCCGCCCGCATTCTGGGCCAGGGCTTTGCTCTGGAAGGCATGGTGGAACACGGCCGAAAGCTCGGCCGGACGCTTGGCTATCCGACAGCCAATGTGGCGCTTGGGGATTATGTCGTTCCGCGTTTTGGCGTTTATGCCACCCGAACCCGGCTTCCCGACGGGCGCATATTGCCTGGCGTTGCCAATATCGGGGTCAATCCCACGGTCGACGGGGTGATTGCCCCGCGTCTGGAAGTCTGGCTCTTCGACTTCGACGAGGACATTTACGATCAGGTGATCGAGACCGAGCTGGTCGCCTTCCTGAGGGACGAAGCCAGGTTCGACTCCCTGGAGGCCATGACGGAACAGATCATGGGGGATGCCCAACAGGCCCGGCAATTGCTGCTGGGCCAGAGCTAGGCCAGTGCTTGGGTTCCGCAATCCAGTCTGCTAAAGCCATAGCATGTTTAAGGTTCGGACGGTTTCGCGAATTATCCGCCCGGCGTGATGCGGCCGGAAGGTTTCCAGCGCACGCCGGGTTTGCACCATCCCATTGTCCGAATATCCATTGGAAAGTCTCATGGCCGACGACGCCGAACACGCCTCGCGCGACTATCGCGAAACTGTCTTCCTTCCTGACACCCCCTTCCCCATGCGGGCCGGTTTGCCCGCCAAGGAACCGGAAATCCTGAAGCAGTGGGGCGACCTTTACCACGACATCCGAAGGGTCCGGCAAGCCCAGGGCGCGCCCCTGTTCGTGCTGCATGATGGCCCCCCCTACGCCAATGGCGCGATCCATATCGGTCATGCCCTGCAAAAGACCCTGAAGGATTTTGTCGTCCGCTCGCGG
Source organism: Phenylobacterium aquaticum (assembly GCA_947378305.1). GTDB lineage: Bacteria > Pseudomonadota > Alphaproteobacteria > Caulobacterales > Caulobacteraceae > Phenylobacterium > Phenylobacterium aquaticum_B. The sequence goes on from CANCJJ010000008.1 coordinate 37,550, forward strand.
TTCGCCCTGGGGTTTGACGTCGACTATGTTCCAGGCTGGGACTGCCATGGCCTGCCGATTGAGTGGAAGATCGAAGAAGAATTACGCGCCCAGGGGCGGCGCAAGGACGAGGTATCCAAGGCAGAATTCCGCGAACGCTGCCGCGCCTATGCGGGCCAGTGGATCGATGTTCAACGCGACGGTTTCAAGCGGCTGGGAGTTCTGGGGGACTGGGAACACCGCTATGCGACCATGGACTATCGCAGCGAGGCGGCGATTGTCGGCGAATTCCACAAGTTTGTGGTCTCGGGCCAGCTCTACAGGGGCTCGAAACCCGTCATGTGGAGCCCGGTGGAGCGCACGGCCCTGGCCGATGCCGAGGTTGAATATCATGACCATAACAGCCCGACCGTCTGGGTGAAGTTTCCGGTCCTGGAAGGCGCAGATGCGGCCCTGGGGGCGTATATTGTCATCTGGACCACCACGCCGTGGACCCTCCCGGCCAACCGGGCGATCAGCTACAACAAGGACATTGCCTATGGCCTTTATGAGGTCGAGGCCATGGAGGCCGGACTGGACTTCGAGCCCTGGGCCAAACCCGGTGATCGCCTGATCGTCGCCGACAAGCTGGCTGATGATGTCGCCAGGGCCGCCAAGATCATCGCCTGGAAGCGTCTGGACGCCATCGACCCCGAGGGCATGGTTTGCGGCCACCCCCTGTCCAGCCTTGATGATCATTACAACTTCGCCGTTCCCCTGCTTGAGGGCGACCATGTCACGGATGATGCGGGCACGGGCTTTGTGCATACGGCACCGGGACACGGGGCTGACGACTATCTGGTCTGGCTGGCCCATGGCCATCGCGAAATTCCGGAAACCGTCGACCCGGACGGAGCCTATTATCCCCATGTGGCCCTGTTTGCCGGGCTGAAGGTTTTGGAAACCGAGGGCAAGAAGGTCGGCAAGTTCGGAACGGCCAATCCGGCGGTCATGGAGCGCCTGATCGAAGCCGGAACCCTCCTGGCCCGGGGACGGCTGGAACATTCCTATCCGCACTCCTGGCGATCCAAGGCTCCGGTCATATTCCGGAATACGCCCCAGTGGTTCATCCGCATGGACACCCCGATCGACACCGAACTGCACGGGGGCCGCACCCTGCGGGAGACCGCCCTGGAAGCGATTTCGGCGACGACCTTCTTTCCCGAAGCCGGACGCAACCGGATTCGCGCCATGGTCGAAGGCCGCCCCGACTGGCTGATCAGCCGCCAGCGTGCCTGGGGTGCCCCCCTGGCCATGTTTGTCGACAAGGAAACCAACCAGCCCCTGGTCGATGCCACGGTCAACCAGAGGATCCTCGACTTCATCGAGGCTGAAGGGGCAGATGCCTGGTTTACACGACCCGTCAGCGACTTCCTCGGTGAGCATGACCCGGAGCGGTTCGAGAAGGTCGAGGACATTCTGGACGTCTGGTTCGATTCCGGATCGACCCATGCCTTTACCCTTGAGAACCGCGCCAATACCCATTGGCCCGCCGACCTCTATCTTGAGGGCTCAGACCAGCATCGCGGCTGGTTCCAGTCCAGCCTGCTGGAAAGCTCCGGCACCCGGGGACGCGCGCCCTATGAGGCCGTCCTGACCCATGGCTTCACCGTCGATGAGAACGGCGAGAAGATGTCGAAGTCCAAGGGCAACACCCTGGACCCCCAGAGCGTGATCAAGGAGTCAGGGGCGGAAATCCTGCGCCTCTGGGCCTCCATGGTCGACTATTCAGAGGACCAGAAGATCGGCAAGACCATCCTGGCCACCACCACGGATGCCTATCGCAAGCTGCGCAATACCGTGCGCTACCTGCTGGGGGCCCTGGCAGGCTTTGAGGATGCCGAGCGCGTCGACATCGCCGACATGCCGCCCCTGGAGCGCTACATACTGCATCGCCTGCATGTTCTGGATGGCCAGGTTCGCTTGGCTTACAAGGATTTCCAGTTCCAGGATGTCAGCCGGCCGATCACGGAGTTCTGCCAGAACGACCTGTCATCCCTGTTCTTCGACATTCGCCGGGACGCCCTCTATTGCGATCGCCCCGACAGCCTGCGCCGCAGAGCTGCGCGCACGGTGATGGATGCCGTCTTCGAGCGCCTGACCATCTGGCTGGCCCCCCTGATCCCCTTCACCATGGAAGAGGCCTGGACGACCCGGTTCCCCGACCGGACGTCAAACTGCCTGCGGACCTTCCCGGAAACACCCGCAAGCTGGGCCAATCCTGCGGAGGCGGCACGCTGGGCGCAGATCCAGACCGTGACCTCCGTGGTCACCGGAGCCCTCGAAGTCGAGCGCCGGGAAAAGCGCATGGGCGCGGCTCTTGAAGCGGCCCCCCGGGTGCATCTGGACGATCCGGACCTGGCCAGGGCTTTTGACGGCCTCGACGCCGCCGAGGTCTTCCGTACCAGCCAGGCGACCATCATGATCGGCAAAGGGCCTGAAATGGCCTTCCGGCTGGCCGAGCAGCCCTCAATCACCGTTGAGCCCCTGCGGGCCGAGGGACAAAAGTGCGCCCGATCCTGGCGTATCTTGCCAGAGGTCGGGACAGATCCCCGCTACCCTGATCTGGCCTTGCGCGACGCCGATGCGGTTGCCGTCTGGGATGCGGCCCGTGTCTAAGGGCCCGGTTGTCTCGCGACTGGGTAGTGCGGCCCTGGGGCTGGCGGGTCTGGTCACTGGGCTGGATCAGCTCTCCAAGGCCTGGGTGCTCTACAGCTTGAACCTGCCCTATGTGCAAAGCGTGCCCTTCTTCGGTCCGGTGCACCTGACCATGGTCTGGAACCGGGGGATTAGCTACGGCTTCATCCAGGCACAGAACGATCTCACCCGCTGGCTACTGACCGGCTTCTCCCTGGCGGTTGCAGCCGCACTGGCGGTCTGGGTCTCGAACACGACCCGCCGGACCATGGCTCTCAGCCTTGGTCTGGTCATAGGTGGTGCCATTGGCAATGCGATTGACCGCATGAGGTTCGGCGCTGTGGTCGATTTCATCGATGTCAGCGCGCTCATGTTCCCCTGGGTTTTCAACCTGGCCGATAGCGCCATCAGCCTTGGGGTCGTGCTTCTGCTGATCGATTCCATGGTCCAGGGCAGCAATTCAAAGCCACGATAAGCAAGCCGACCGGAAAGCGCGTTGGCGGACCCTTCCGTTTGCGCTATCTGATTATCCAGACGACGCCGGGGGCGGCAAATAGGAGCCTGAGTGTTCATGCGACTGAACCAAGTGATCATTGCGACCGCCCTGCTTGGCGCTGCCAGCCTGACCGGCTGCGCCTCTGGCCGTGAGGCCCTGGGGATGAGCAAGGTGACCCCCGACGAATTCCGGGTCGTGGCCAAGGCCCCCCTGGTGGTCCCGCCGGACTTTGCCCTCCGTCCGCCGGCACCCGGCGAGCCGCGCCCCCAGGAACTGCAGCCTGAAAGCGCAGCCCGCACGGCCCTGATTGGACGCTATAATTCCGAAACCCGCTCTGACGGTGAGCGCCTCTTGATTGCCAAGACCGGGGCCGACAAGGCCGATCCCCTGGTCCGCTTTGTAATCGATGACGAGACCGGGGACCTGGCGCACAAGGACAAGTCCTTTGCGGATACGGTCATGTTCTGGAAGAAGGACAATGCCAAGGCGGCGAATGCCAACAAGGCATCCGATTCGGCGGCGGAACCGATTGATGCCCCCAGTGAAGAGGCTCGTATCAAGGCCCTGGTCGGCACAAAGCCTGTGATTATCGCGCGCGAAAAGCCCAGCAAGATCAAGCTGCCTGGCCTCTAGAGCCGGGTGAGGCCCCGAGGGAACAGGGGGCTATTCAATCGCATAGCCTGCGGCTTTTAGCCGTTCCAGAACCCCATCCTCGGCCAGAAGGGTGCGCAGCGGCACCAGGGCTATGGCGTGGCCTGGCGACTTCAAGGCGGTCGAAATCTGGGCAATTTCGTCGCGCTTAACGCGCTCGAAAAACGCAGCGGCACCGGGTGTAACTGCCAGGCATTTCTCATAGGTTCTCTCGGCGGCCAGGGCACTTGCCACATCCCCTTCAGCCCAGGCCCGGGAGGCGGCCAAAATGCTCTCAGGACCCGATGTGGCTTCTTCAATCGCCACATCTAGGCAGGTCCGTCCCGCGCCGGGTGAGGTCTTGACGATGGCCCCCAGCAAGGGACCCACCTCATAGGACTTCTGGACGACCTTGACCCCGTCACGACGGGCCAGCAGACCAATCAGCTTTGCCGGATCATTGGCGGTCAGCTGGCGATATTCCCGAAAGTCGTTAATCAGCATGAGCCCCGCCGCCAGGGGGTGTGACACCTTGTAATGCTCGGCGGGCTGACCAACCGCCTGACGGGCTGCGACAAACCGGGCCTGGGTGGCTGGGTCCAGCCCTGCCTCAAAGGGCCTGCTGCTCCGCAGGCGCAAATATCCAAGGGCGGCCCCGGGTGCCCCCAAGAGGCTCACACTTATCGAATTGAAGGGCAGGATGACCTCATTGGCCCCGGCCAGATAGTGCGCAAATCGGGCCTGGTCCCAGACTTGCCGCCTTGGAGCCAGGGAAGGCACACCAAGAACATAAACCGTCGAATCGCCATCCGAGACCTTCCAGAAGACCGGGCCTGGATAGCGGGCCGTCACGACCAATTCTTCGACGATCTTGGCATCAGGGTCGGCCGCCGCGGGCGCGAGTGGCACCTGGGCCTCGGCGACCTGGGCCAGGCTGAGGCTCAAGAGCCCCACCAGGGCGAGCACGCACTTCATTGTCGAGCCTCCGAACCCAAGGATACCAAGACTATCCGACGAACGCCGGCGATTCCATGACCTGAATCGGGTGTTTGCCCGGCCAATCCTGCGCCGCGTCCGGAATCGGGTTAGGCTGGTGTTCCGCAATCGCCGAGGCCCCATGCCCATTCGTCGCCTCCCCCTCGAGACCGTCAACCGCATTGCTGCGGGAGAGGTGGTCGAACGTCCGGCCAGTGCCGTCAAGGAACTGGTGGAAAATGCCCTGGATGCCGGAGCCCGGGTCCTGGAGATTCAGGCCGATGGCGGGGGACTTACCCGGATTTTGGTGGCCGATGACGGGTCTGGCCTGTCCGCCGACGATCTTGCCCTGGCCGTCGAGCGGCATGCCACGTCAAAGCTGGGTCCGGACTCTGCGGGCGACTATGACCTCCTGAACATTTCGACCCTGGGATTTCGGGGAGAGGCCCTGCCCTCGATTGGCTCCGTGGCCCGCCTGTCCATTACTGCCCGCGTCGCCGGGGACGCCGAGGCCCATGTGATTCGCGTGGACGGTGGCAGGGTAGACCCCGTCGCCCCGGCGGCCTTTCCCGGTCCCCATGGTGCCCGGGTCGAAATCCGCGACCTTTTCTATGCGACCCCGGCCCGCCTGAAGTTCATGAAGAGCGAGCGCACCGAGGCCATGGCCATTGCCGAGGAGATCAAGCGCCAGGCCATGGCGCATGAGGCGGTCAGCTTTACCCTGGATATCGACGGGCGACGTATCTTGCGCCTGCCTGCTGAGGCCGCAGGTCCCGAGGGCCGATTGGCCCGGCTGTCGGCCATTATGGGCCGGGACTTCGCCCAGAATGCCCTGGCGGTTGACTATGAACGCGAGGGTGTCCGCCTGACCGGCTTTGCGGGCCTGCCCACCTTTAACCGGGGAAATTCGGCGCACCAGTATCTGTTCGTCAATGGCCGCCCCGTGCGGGATCGGTTGCTTCAGGGGGCCTTGCGCGGGGCCTATGCGGACTTTCTGGCCCGGGACCGACATCCCCTCACGGCCCTTTACCTCGAGGTCAGCCCCGCCCTGGTCGATGTCAATGTTCACCCCGCCAAGACCGAAGTGCGCTTTCGGGACCCAAGCCTGGTTCGGGGCCTGATCGTAGGCGGACTGCGCCATGCCCTGGCCGGGGCCGGACACCGGGCCTCCACCACGGCGGCCGACGACGCCATGAGTCACTTCCGCCCCGGCTTTTCTGGCTATTCTCCTCCCCGGGCCGAGGGGTTTTCGGCCTGGACCATGGGCGGATGGCAGGCCAATGCGCCCCAGACCCTGCCGGGCCTGACCGATGTCTCCGCCCGAGCAGAAGATCTGGTCCAGACGGGTATGGCCGAGCCCGGCGCAACCGGCCCTGCGCCCTTTGATCCCGTCGACTTCCCCCTGGGTGCGGCCCGTGCCCAGGTACATGAGACCTATATCGTGGCCCAGACCCGCGACGGCATGATCGTCGTCGATCAACATGCGGCCCATGAGCGGCTGGTCTATGAACGCATGAAGGCGGAAATGGCCGAAGGCGGTGTGGCACGCCAGGTCCTGCTCCTGCCCGAAGTGGTCGAACTCGATCCCGCAGAGGCCGACCGGGTGATTGCCCGGGCTGAGGAATTACGGGGTCTGGGCCTGGTGGTCGAACCCTTTGGTCCCGGCGCGATCCTGGTGCGTGAGACCCCGGCCCTCCTGGGCGAGACCGATGTTCAGGGCCTCGTGCGCGACATTGCGGACGACCTGGCGGAAAACGGTCAGGCCCTGGCCCTCAAGGAGCGGCTGGAGGAGGTGTGTTCGACCATGGCCTGTCACGGGTCCGTCCGGGCCGGTCGCAGGCTCACAGCCCCGGAAATGAACGCCCTGCTGCGCCAGATGGAGGCGACCCCGCATTCCGGTCAGTGCAATCATGGCCGCCCCACCTATGTGGAGCTCAAACTGGCCGACATCGAACGGCTGTTTGGGCGAAGATAGGCTCAGGTCTTGTCGAGGGACTGGCGGGCAAAGGCGTTCATGGCTTCCGCCAGATAATCCGTCAGGCCGGTTGCCCGGGCCTCATAGCGGGCGCGGAAGTCGGCATGGTCCTGATAGAGATGCGCCAGCCCCCGGAAGGCATCGGCGGTCGGCGGGGCCTTCCAGTGTCTCGCCACCCAGGTATGAAGTCGCCGGGTAAGGTCCTGCACATGACTCGAGTCCGCAGGCAGGCCAAAGGCCAGGCCTTCAGCAAACCCGGCTTCAAGGGACTCAAGCTCCGCCTGAGCCCCATCGAAATCTCCCTGCCCCCAGGTCGCCAGGGTCTTTTGGGACGCCTCGATCTGGCCCTGCATGCCGGGACCATAGCGCTGTACTAGATCGGCTTTATGGCGGGCTTGTTTGGCGGGATCAAAGCCCCGGTACATGGCCTTGGGTTTCATGGTGAGGTTTCCGTCCAGGGTTGTGAGGGTGAGATCCAGGGTCTTGATCAGGTCCCGATAGCGCGAAATCTCGCCGACGAGTCGGGCCCTGTGACGCCGCAAGGCGTCTGAAAGCTCAAAGTCCGAAGCGTCAAGGATCTGGCGAATTTCCTCCAGCCCCAGACCGAGTTCGCGATGAAACAGGATTTGCTGGAGACGAAGTCGTTCCGCCTGGCCGTAATAGCGATATCCATTCTGGCCCACATGTTCGGGCTTCAGCAGTCCAATCTCGTCATAATGATGCAGTGTCCGGACACTGACTCCCGAAGCCTTGGCCAATTCACTAACGGTCAGGTCACTCATGGTCATGCTCCCGGTTGATCTTTGGACCTTCAGGGATCACCCAGGGTGAGGGTCAAGCACCTTTTGCAGGGCCCGACCAGCGCAGGAAATGGACCCGGGCCACACCATAGTCCCGCACATCCAGCACCTCGAAGTCCGGCACGGAAACCGGGGGTTCGCTGGTCGCCCGCTCAAGGACGACAATGGCCTCAAGGGTGAGCCAGCCGCCCTCGGCCAGACCCTTCAGCGCCAGTTCACCCAGACCCTTGCTATAGGGCGGGTCGACAAAGGCCAGATCGAAGGCCGGGCCATCGCCGCCGGGGCGAGTTCCCAGGTCTGTGGCATCCCGGCGATGGATACGGGTCTTGCCGAAGAGGTTCAACCCATCGACATTTTGCCGGATGGCCCCGCGGGCGGCCTCGTCATTTTCGACAAACAGACAAAAAGCCGCCCCTCTGGACAGGGCCTCAAACCCAAGGGCCCCTGAGCCTGCAAAGAGATCGATGACGCGCGCCGTGGCAAGGTCCGGAGCCCAGGCTGCGTGCTCCAAAATATTGAAAATAGCCTGACGCGCCCGGTCGGAGGTCGGTCGGGTCCCCTCACCGGGCGGGGTGGTCAGGGTCCGGCCCCGAAAACTGCCTGAAACAATGCGCATGACGTGCCTGATCTTGCCCAAGACGGAGGGAGCTAGGCTCCATGTAGACGAAGGGTGATGACCCGGGAGCGCGGCCAAGGCAAGTCCATGGCACCGACGATCTAGGTCCTTGCCTTGGGCCCACGACCCGCAGGCTTGCCCTGTCGATGCGCGCCCGCCCCCTTGGGTGCGGCACCTGTTCGTCCGCCCTCAGCCGCCCCGGCCGGTCGGGGCCTCTGGCCCGAGGACCGTTTGGGACCGATGGATGCAGGCCCGGGCTTCACCGGACGGGACTTGGTCGGATGGCCTGTCTTGGGTTTCGGCTTGGCCCATCCGGCCTTGTAGACAGTCTTGGTCTTTTCCGTGACCAGCCCGGGATCGGCATGGGCGACGGTGCGGGTGCCGCCGAGGCGACGCTGGCCCGAAACCGCCACCGGCTGGGCAACCGATCGCCATTGCGCCCTGTCGCCCGTCGGCAGCTTGTCCGGCTCGATATGGGCAGCGAGTTGTTCGCGAATGACCCGAGGCCCCACTTCTTCCACTGCGCCCATGGGCAGGGTCGCCAGGGCGAAGGGACCGTAGGCCAGCCGGATCAGGCGATTGACCTTCAGGCCCAGGGATTCGAGCACCCTGCGGACTTCGCGATTCTTGCCCTCGGCGAGGGTCAGGGTGATCCAGAGATTTGACCCCGTCGGCCCATCCTTGGCCTTGTCGAGGACGGCTTCAATGGGACCATAGTGCACACCCTCAACGGTGATGCCGTCCTTGAGCTGGTCAAGCCTGTCCTGGGTAATGCGACCATGGGCCCGGGCCCGATAGCGACGCACCAGGGCCGTTGCCGGGAGTTCCAGGCCGCGCGCCAGGCCGCCGTCATTGGTCAGGAGCAGCAGGCCCTCGGTATTCAGGTCGAGCCGCCCCACCGAGATCAGACGCGGCAGGCCGGGCGGAAGGGCATCAAAGACCGTGGGACGGCCCTGGGGGTCCTTGTGGCTGGTCACCAGGCCGACGGGCTTGTGATAGCGAAATAGCCGGGCCGGCTCAGCCCCGCTGACCACCTCGCCATCGACGCTCAAGACGTCACCCTCGGTCACTTTAATCGCAGGCGTTGTCAGGGTTTGACCGTTCAGCGACACACGGCCCGCCTCGATCAGCTTTTCGACATCGCGACGTGAGGCGACGCCTGCGCGCGCCAAGGCCTTGGCGACGCGTTCGCCGCTTAAGTCATTTTGCGATTGACCTGGAGGGGTCTGCCGGGTTCGTTTGGGGTCGTGGATCATGATCAGAACACCATGCGCATTGCCCTCGACGCGGCGCAAGCTGCGGCTGCACGGGGCGAGACCCCTGTGGGGGCTGTCATTGTCGACTCGACCACGGGCGAAGTCATTGCGACAGGCTCAAATTCCCCCATTTCAGCCCATGATCCCACGGCCCACGCCGAAATTGTTGCCCTGCGCGCAGCGGCACAAATCCGTGGAAATTATCGCCTGACCGGCCTGACCCTGGTGGTGACCTTGGAACCCTGCGCAATGTGTGCCGGGGCGATCAGCCATGCCCGAATTGGCAGACTGGTCTTTGGGGCCGCCGATGAAAAGGGCGGTGCCGTCATTCATGGGCCAAGATTTTTCGACCAGCCCACCTGTCACTGGCGGCCCGACGTCACCGGGGGCGTCATGGCCGAGGAAAGCTCTGCCCTGCTCAAAGACTTCTTCAAGGCCCGCCGTCGCAAGCCCACGGCCTAGGGGCTAGACCAGGTTGCGCTTGTAAAGATCCAGAAGGGCCGTCCAGGCCTTTTCCGCCGCCGCTTCGTTGTAGATGGCAGAGCCCGGGACACACCAGCCATGCTGAGCGCCCGCATAAACCTCGACGGTTGCCGGACGTTTCTGAGCGGCGAAGGTCGCCTTGAGGGTGTCCTTGGCCGCAGGGTCCTTTTCGTCATCATTGGCGGCAATGGCGACCAGATAGGCCGCTGAGGACTTGGCAATTAGCAGGTGGGGGCTATCGGCATCTGCCGTAACCAATCCGCCACCATGGAAGGATCCCACAGCCCCGATCCGGTCCGGCAGGGCGGCGGCCGTCTGGAAGGTCATGGGGCCTCCCATGCAATAGCCCTGGACGCCCGCCTTGATCTTGCGATTGACCATGCGCTGACTGTCCAGAAAGGCGAACATGGCCTGGGCATCCCGGGCAACGGCTTCGGGGGTCAGGGGTGCCCGCAGGGCCATGAGCTTGGCCCGGTCCTCCGGGCTCGCCCAGTTGATCGGGCCGTCCAGGACGGGGGCCTTGCGGGTCCGGTAGAAGGGGTTGGGCACCAGGACCACATAGCCTTGGGCAGCAAGGCGGCGGCCCATGTCGCGGAAGGCCGGGCGCAGTCCCATAATGTCCGTCCAGATCAAGACGGCTGGCCAGCCGCCGGCAGGCGCGTCTTCCGTCGGATGACAGAGAACGGCGTCGCAAACGCCATCGGGCGTCTTGATCTTCATATCCATGTCCATGACAGCGGCCTGGCTGCTGCCAGCCAGGACCGTGGCCCCTGTGGCGACAGAAATGGCGGTAAAGCCGCGGCGGGTCATGTCTGAGTCTGTGGGGCTGGCCATGGTGTGGTCCTTCGAAGGTGTCAGAATCAATCAGTCAATCAGTTTGGCGTCGGCGGCGGCCTGGGCCGCAGCGACATCGGCCTTGAAGCCTTGCGCCGCAAGGGCCTCCGCTAGGGCCGTCAGGCATAGCCGGACATGCCAGGGCGTCGCCGAAGAGCCCATCAGGCCAATACGCCAGACCTTGCCCTTGAGCGGTCCCAGCCCGGCCCCGAGTTCCAGGTCCCAGGCCTTGAGCACGTGGGCGCGGACGGCAGCTTCATCGACGCCCTCTGGCACCAGGATCGTATTGAGCTGGGGCAGGCGCGAGGCCTCCGCCACCAGAAACTTCAGACCCATGGCCTCAAGTCCGGCAGCAAGGGCCTCATGGGTGCGGGCATGGCGGACCATGACGGCCTGCTGGCCTTCCTCGAACAGGGCCACAAGGGATTCGTGCAGGCCGTAGAGGGCATTGATCGGGGCGGTATGATGATAGGTCCGCCCACCCTCGCCGCCCCAGTAGCTCATGAGCAGGTTGAAATCGAGCAACCAGTTCCGAACCTTGGTCTTGCGCCCTGTAATGGCCTTCTGGGCGCGCGGGGACAGGGCAATGGGCGACAGGCCCGGAGGGGCTGAGAGGCACTTCTGGGTCCCGGAATAGACCACATCGGCATCCCAGGCCGCGACATCCACGGTAATGCCGCCGAGCGAGGTCACGCAGTCCACGATGGACAGGGCCCCATATTTGCGCGCCAGGCCGCAGAGGGTTGCCGCGTCGGAGCGCACGCCGGTCGAGGTCTCGGCATGGACAAAGGCCAGCACCTTGACGGGGCCAGACTTCAGGGCCTCTTCGATCTGGTGGGGGTCCACGGGCAGACCCCAGTCAAACTCAACCTTGGTGACCTCCGCACCGGCCCGATCCGCCATGTCGGCCATGCGGCCCCCAAAGGCCCCGTTAATGGCAATGACCGCCCGGTCACCCGGCTCAAGCAGGTTCATGATGGCCGCTTCCATGCCCGCCGTGCCCGGCGCCGGCAGGGGAACGCAGGCATGGTCAGGCGCGTTGAACAAGCGGCCCAGGGAAGATTTGATCTCTTCCATCAGGGACTGAAAGGCAGGATCGAGGTGACCGATGGTCGGACGGGCAAGGGCTGCAAGCACCCGGGGGCTGACATCCGAGGGGCCGGGGCCCATCAGTATGCGGCGGGGGGGATGAAAACTCTGCATGGTGCGCCCTCAAGAAAATTGCCCGCAAGGATTACGGGAAGCCGGGACCGATGTCAGCCTGCCAATTCAGCCCAGCAATCGCGCCTCGATCCGGGACCTGAGGACGGCGTCAATGCCCAGCACATCCTGAAGATAGCCGTCGATCGAGCCCGACGTGTCGACAATGCGCCGGAAAGCACGATCCAGGTAGGATTCATGGACCGAGACGGCGACCCGCAAGGCCTGGTCATCGATCTTTAGGCCGGTAAGGTCCTGAATGTAGGAATCCAGGAACCGCACCCGGCTCTGGATCCGGCCTTCGATATTTGTGGCGAGATAGTCGGTGACGACATCATGAGGATGGACGCCAGCCAGGTGATGGGTGAGGGCACAGATCATGCCCGTGCGATCCTTGCCCGCCGCGCAATGAACCAGGATCGCTCCGTCTGTTTCACCCAATGCCCGGAAATAGCGGGAAAACAGGTCTATGTGGCGGGCCTCATAGGGCAGGTTGTGATAGAAATTCAGGGAATCCTTGCGGAACCAGTCGCCATCCAGGGTTTCGGCCTGTTTGAGGAGAACAGACCAGTCTTCGTTGACATGCTCCTCATGGTTTTCAACGACCTGGCCCGAAAATCCGTCCCAGCGCCGGGAGGGTTCACGCCCACGCTCAAGCGGACGCCGGAGGTCGACAATCACGCTGATCCCCAGGGCCTTGAGCACCTCCAGATCTGCTGGGGTGGCCCCGGAATGGTTGGCAGACCGATAGAGCTGACCCCGCTTCAGGCCCCGACCACAGACGGTCTCATAGCCGCCGAAGTCCCGGAAGTTCTCGATGCCTTCGAGGTCAAGGTGTCGCGTCATATTGCCAGGCCTCAGCGGAAGGGAGGTTCGTCAAAGCTGCGCAGTTTGCGCGAATGCAGCCTGGGCCCCTCGTTGCGCAGGAGGTCCATGGTCGACAGACCAATCTGGAGGTGCTGGCCGATTGCACGTTCATAGAAGGCATTGGCCTGGCCCGGCAGTTTGATCTCGCCATGCAGGGGCTTGTCAGACACGCATAACAAGGTCCCGTAGGGCACCCGGAAGCGGTAGCCCTGAGCCGCAATCGTGGCGCTTTCCATGTCTATGGCCACAGCGCGGGACTGGTTGAACCGGATCGCGCTGGAAGAATATCGCAATTCCCAGTTTCGATCATCGGTGGTGACCACCGTGCCGGTCCGCAGACGGCGCTTCAGGAGCTCACCCGCCTCGCCCGTGACCTGTTCGGCCGCGCGTCCAAGAGCCACCTGAACCTCGGCAATCGGGGGAATTGGGATTTCCGGTGGCAGGACACCATCCAGAACATGGTCGTCCCGCAGATAGGCATGGGCCAGGACATAGTCCCCAATGGTCTGGGAGCCACGTAGTCCGCCACAGTGGCCGATCATGAGCCAGGCTTGGGGGCGCAGGACCGCCAGGTGATCGGTGATGGTTTTCGCATTGGACGGGCCGACCCCGATATTGACCAGGGTAATGCCGCGACGGCCCTCGGCCATCAGGTGATAGGCCGGCATTTGGTGACGCCGCCAGGGGCCTTCCGCCACCATCTGTTCGGGATTTGGGGTCTCCTTGGTGACCAGGATCCGCCCGGCTGCGGACAGGGCAGTATATGGGCCGTCGCCCTTGAGCTGCCCACAGGCCCAGCGAACGAACTCATCCACATAGCGATGATAGTTGGTGAAGAGGATGAACTGCTGGACGTCCTCAGCCGGTGTTCCGGTGTAGTGGGTCAGGCGCGCCAGGGAGAAATCCGTCCGAAGGCCATCAAACAGGGCCAGGGGGCGGGGATCATCCGGGTTCATGTGCCATTGGCCATCGGCGACCTCGTCACCGATGTTTGCAAGTTCCGTGGTCGGGAAGTGCCGGGCGATTTCGGACGCGCCAATATCGGCCTTGGCGAGGTCCACGGACCCATCGAGGACGTAAGGAAAGGGAATTTCCTGGTCTGACCGCTCGACGTCGATCTCGACCTTAAAATCCTGCATCAGCAAGGAGATCTGCTCAATCAGATAGGCCTTGTAATGATCGGGGCGTGTCACCGTCACCGCATACTGGCCGGGCGTGCCGATCCGGGCATAGGCGCGCGATAGCCGGGGATAGTCCTGGCCTGCGGGCCAGTTCAGCGTCAGTCTGGGATAGGTAAAGGCACGCGCGGCCCGGACCGCCGGGTCCGGAGGCGGGCCACCTGCCAGGAAGGTTTTCAAGGCTTCGCGCAGGGCTTCGACCGAAGCACGGTATTCATCGTCTAACCGTTGCCAGATGCGAACGGCGTCTTGTTCTGTTGTCATGATGTCTAATAGCAGCTTTTCCCGGCAATTTCGAGATGCTCTGTTCAGGCGGTCTGGACGAAGCCTGCAATCCCGGCGACAAGGTCAGCCTAGGCTTGTCTCGGGGATCGCTCATGAATCGTCTGTTCACCACATTCGTGGTCCTGGCCATGGTCGCAGGCGTCGGTGCCGGATGGGCGGCGCACACCTTCCTGACCCCGGACCAGACCGCCAGTTTTGCCGACAACCTGTCCATCATCACGACCATATTTCTTCGCATGATCAAGATGATCATCGCGCCCCTGGTCTTTTCGACCCTGGTGGCCGGGATTGCGCACATGGAAGATGCAGCCGCCGTGGGCCGGGTGGGTGTGAAGGCCATGTTCTGGTTCATTATGGCCTCGATCTTCTCGCTGACCATTGGTCTGATTATGGTTCACCTGCTCCAGCCCGGAGCGGGAATTTCGCTCGACCCTGCCGTTGCAGCCGCCCAGGCGGCCTCGACGACCCCGGCCCTGACCCTCAAGGAATTCCTGACCACCCACCTGGTGCCAGACTCCATCATCAAGGCCATGGCGAATAACGAAATCCTGCCGATCGTGATCTTCTCCGTCTTCATCGGCACGGCCGTGTCCTCCCTGGAAGACCGAGCGCCGGCCGTTATGGTGCTGGTGGAACAGATCGCCGCCATCATGCTCAAGGTCACCAGCTATGTCATGCTGGCCTCGCCGTTGGCGATCTTCGCCGCCCTGGCCTCGGTGATTTCAACCAAGGGGCTGGATATCCTGGGGGCCTATGCGCGGTTTGTCGGAGGGTTCTACCTGTCCCTGGGCCTGCTCTGGGTTCTGTTACTTGGGGCCCTCGTGGTCTTTGTCGGGCCCCGGGCTTTCCGCCTGATTGCCGGGATTCGCCAGCCTATCCTTTTGGCCTTTTCCACGGCATCGTCAGAAGCGGCCTATCCAGGCACCCTGTCAGCGCTCCAGAACTTCGGGGTTTCGCGCAAGGTGGCCAGTTTTGTCCTGCCGCTTGGCTATTCGTTCAATCTGGACGGATCGATGATGTACTGCACCTTTGCGACCCTCTTCATCGCCCAGATCTATGGGGTGCACCTGTCGCTTATGCAGCAGATCACCATGCTGGGGCTATTGATGGTCACATCAAAGGGCATGGCGGGAGTCCCAAAGGCCTCCATCGTCGTGATCGCCGCCACCCTGACCTATTTCAAACTGCCTGAGGCCGGGATCGGCCTGATCCTTGGCGTTGACCAGTTGCTGGACATGGGACGTTCCGCCACGAATGTGGTCGGCAATTCCGTTGCCAGTGCCGTGGTCGCGCGTTGGGAAAACCAGATCGTCGAGCCTGGAAAAGAAGCTCAGGCGGGCGCTTAAAAACCTCCCCCTGACACCCTATGTCTAGCCTCTGAAGGCGAGGCTTACGGGTGTCATGAGCAATCCTCTTCGAACTTTTTTCCTGCTGACGGGCCTGATTGCTACTTTCCTCATTGTCGGGGACATGGCCGGAGGCGAGCGGGGTATCTTGATCGGCTTGGTTTTGGCCCTTGGCCTAGGCCTGGTCGCCTATCTGAATGCCGACCGGTTCGTTCTGGCCCTTTATCGCGCCAGGGCGGTCGATGGCACGGATCCAGACCCGCGCATTCAGGCCTTTGTCAAAGATACCCTGAAAATGGCGGAACAGGCCTGTATGCCCCTGCCGCGGATATACCTTACCGACCAGTCCCAGCCCAATGCCTTTACGGCTGGACGAGACCCAGCCCACGCCTCCGTGATTGCCACACAAGGTATGATTGAGGTCCTGAACCGACGCGAGATCCGGGCGGTAATGGCCCATGAACTGGCCCATATCATCTCGGGCCATACCCTGCCCATGACCCTCACAGCCACAATGGCCGGAACACTTTCTGCCCTGGGAAGCCTTTCAGCCCTGTCGGGCATTTTGCAGAAAGAGGAAAGACAGAGCGCGCGCTCCGGCCGTCCGGGCTCGAGCCTGCTGGCACCGGTTGCCGCCGCCCTGGTACGAATGTCGATCCGTCGACATCGGGTGTTTCAGGCGGACAGGATCGGCGCTGACATCTGCGGAGATCCCGAGGCTCTGGCCAGCGCCTTGCGGAAAATTGCTGCCTCCGTGCGCGACGTGCCCAACAGGACAGCCCTGGTCCACCCTGCAACCAGCCACCTGTTCATCGTCAACCCCTTGAGGCGACAGGGTTTTGAAGCCGGCTCATTGCGCCTCTCGGACACAGGGGTCTTTCAGGAACGGCGGCAAGCGCGCGGTGTCGATGCCCTGTTTTCCACTCACCCCGACACAGGCCAACGGGTGGCCGCCCTGCTCGACATGGCCAATCGTCGCTGCTGACCGGGCCTATTTGGCGCCGACGGGCTCTTCCACACGACGGGACATGAGCTTGTCGAACTCGCCCCAAACGCCGCTTGACCCATGCCATTGACCCTTGGTGGCCGCCTTGGAATATTCGGTAGAGCGCGCCTCGAAGAAGTTGGCATGTTCGACGCCCGAGAGCATGGACTGCAACCAGGGCAGCGGATTTTCCTTGATCCCGTAAACTTCCGGCAAGGCCAGCTGGCGCAGACGCCAGTCGGCGATAAAACGAATATAGGCCTTGATGTCATCCGGGGTCATGCCCTGGATCTCGCCGGCATTGAAGGCCAGGTCGATAAACTTGTCCTCAAGCCCCACCACCGTCTTGCAGCAATCGACAATGTCGTCGGCGACGGACTTGGTGACGGCCCCGGTTTCCTTGTTGAAGGCATGATAGAGCTTGATCACGCCTTCGCAGTGCAGGCTCTCATCCCGGACGGACCAAGACACGATCTGTCCCATGCCCTTCATCTTGTTGTGCCGGGGGAAGTTCATCAGCATGGCAAAGCTGGCGAAGAGCTGGAGCCCCTCGGTGAAGCCGCCGAACATGGCGAGCGTCCGGGCGATATCTGCGTGGGTCTCGACGCCGAACTTCTGCATGTAATCGTGCTTGTCGCGCATTTCCTGGAATTCCAGAAAAGCGGTGAACTCGGAATCCGGCATGCCAATGGTCTCAAGGAGCAAGGCATAGGCCGCGATGTGGATCGTCTCCATATTGGAGAACGATGACAGCATCATCTTGACTTCGGTCGGTTTGAAGACGCGGGAATAGCGCTCCATGTAATTGTCGTTTACCTCGACATCCGACTGGGTGAAGAAGCGGAAAATTTGGGTGAGCAGGTTGCGCTCGCCGTCATTGAGTTTGGTAGCCCAGTCCTTGAGGTCCTCGCCAAGCGGAACTTCCTCGGGCATCCAGTGCACCTGCTGCTGCTTCTTCCAGTACTCATAGGCCCACGGATAGCGGAAGGGCTTGTAGGCATAGGAGGGCGTAAGGAGGCCTGGGAGAATGAGACTGGCGGACACGGGCGTTTTCCTGCGACTCGGACTTGGGTTTAGCGATTGAGTCGCGAGACTAACCGCCCTTGTGGCACAACATCTAGAGGTGATTTCCCAAACGACCCCTAGATATTGATCTAACTGGCAGCGAGGTTAACCCGGACTATTGGCAGGCCAGGCACTCGTCATAGTCCGTCGGGGCCTGGGGACCCAGGTCGACGTGGACGATGGCTTCTCCACCGGCGTGACTTGCCCTCTGCACCGACTTTGAGCGCAGATAGTAGAGCGACTTGCAGCCCCGCTCCCAGGCCTGCCAATGCAGCATGTGGAGGTCCCATTTGTCGACGTCCCCGGGCAGGAAGATATTCACCGACTGGGACTGGCAGATGTCCGGTGTCCGGTCGGCTGCCAGTTCGATCACCCAGCGCTGATCCAGCTCGAAGGCCGTCTTGTAGACATCCTTCTCGTCCTGACTCAGGACATCGAGATGTTGCACGGAGCCCTCGTTTTCCAGGATCGTGTCCCAAACTGCCGGGGTATTGGCGCCCTTGGTGTCGAGGAGTCGCTCCAGGTAGGGATTCTTGACGGCAAAACTGCCGGACAGGGTCTTGTGGGTATAGATATTGGCGGGGATTGGCTCGATCCCGGCGCTGGTGCCGCCGCATATGATCGAAATCGACGCCGTCGGGGCAATGGCCAGCTTGTGGGAGAACCGTTCCATAATGCCGCGATCGGCCGCGTCAGGGCAGGCCCCCCGTTCGACCGCCAGGGTCCGCGAGGCCGCATCACACTGTCGGCGCAGATGTTTGAAGAGGCGCATGTTCCAGGACTTGGCCATGGCGCTTTCGAAAGGCACATTCTGCATTTGCAGGAAGGAATGGAAGCCCATCAGGCCCAGACCCACCGACCGTTCCCGCTTGGCGGCGTAGACCGCATTGGCCATTTCCGGCGGG
Source organism: Phenylobacterium aquaticum (assembly GCA_947378305.1). Classification (GTDB taxonomy): domain Bacteria; phylum Pseudomonadota; class Alphaproteobacteria; order Caulobacterales; family Caulobacteraceae; genus Phenylobacterium; species Phenylobacterium aquaticum_B. The sequence continues at coordinate 56,101 of CANCJJ010000008.1, forward strand.
GCCCGTGAGATGAAGTCCTCCAGAACATTGTCCAGGAAGCGCATAATGTCTTCGATGAAGGTCGGATGATCACGCCATTCCATGAAGCTCTCGGCATTCACGGAGGACAGGCAGCAGACTGCGGTCCGGTCATGACCCAGGTGATCCATGCCGGTATGCAGCATGATTTCCGAGCACAGGTTCGACTGGCGCACCGACAGGCCGAGGTCCCTTTGGTGCTGGGGCATGGACCGGTTTACGGTGTCGGAGAAGATCAGATAGGGCTCGCCGGTCTGGAGACGAATTTCCAGAATTTTCTGCCACAGGGACCGCGCGTCAACTTCGCGCAGGACTTCGTTGTTCTTCGGCGACCGCAGACCGAACATGGCCCCGTCCCGAACAGCTTCCATGAACTCGTCCGAAATCGAAATGCCATGATGCAGGTTCAGAGACTTGCGGTTGAAGTCGCCCGAGGGTTTGCGGATTTCAAGGAACTCCTCGATCTCGGGGTGATGGACATCCAGATAGACAGCCGCAGAGCCCCGGCGCAGAGAGCCCTGGCTGATGGCCAGGGTCAGGGAGTCCATGACGCGAATGAAAGGGATGATCCCGCTGGTCTGGCCCGCACCCTTTACCTTTTCGCCGATTGAGCGAACACCGCCCCAATAGGTGCCAATGCCGCCGCCGTTTGAGGCCAGGGCAACATTCTCGTTCCAGATGCCCTGGATGCCGCCCAGAGAATCCCCCACCGAGTTCAGAAAGCAGGAAATCGGCAGGCCGCGGTCGGCACCGCCATTCGACAGCACCGGCGTGGACGGCATGAACCAGAGGCGGGAAATATAGTCATAGACCCTCTGGGCATGGTCGGCATCGTCGGCATAGGCCGTGGCCACCCGCGCAAACATGTCCTGATAGCTCTCGCCAGGCAGCAGATAGCGGTCTTCCAGGGTCGTCTTGCCGAAATCGGTCAGCAGGGCATCCCGGGAGCGGTCCACCTCGACCTTCCGAATCAATTGCAGCTGGGGACGCTCCACCCTGTCCGTCCCAGCCTTGGCCGTGGCCGGGGTCATCCGCAAAACTGATTCACTGCCGCTCATAATCTCAAATCCATACTGTCATTCGAATCGAATGAAGCCCCAGCCCCACCCGTATATGTCTACATCTAGTGGGTCGCCCACCAGATTGCGCTACATCATGGGGCCATGAACCCTAATGACTCGTCAACGGGGAGAAGGAGTTGTCCCCGTTTGTTTTTTGCTAACGAAAGGTTAATAGCCAGCTTCGGGCTTGAACACACAGGGGTTTCCGTCAGCCGTCCACAGCCTGGTCACGAGAGTGTGAATCCTTGATCGGGGATCGGGTTTCCAGACAAACAAAAGGGCCCGGTCTTGCGACCGGGCCCTCTGTAATCTCAGCTGAAAAGCCGGGGATCGAAATCAGAAGTTGATATCGATCGTCGAACGGCGGTTCAGGGGTTCCTTCACACCATCGCCTGTGGCGACGGCGAGCTGGCTTTCACCCTTCCAGTCAACCTGGAGAAGGGCCTGGGCAACCTCTTGGGCAACCAGGGAGTCAGCCACGGCCTTTGCACGACGTTCCGACAGACGAACATTGTAGGTCGTCGAGCCGGAGGAGTCCGTGTGACCCACGACGATCAGGCGGGTCGCATGACCGGCCTTGGCGTAGGTTGCCGCTTCCGTAACCACGGTCTGGGCTTCCGGCGTCAGGATCGACTGATCGAACGGGAAGTAGACCACGAACTGCTTGGCCTCAAATGCGGGAGGCGGAGGCGGCGGAGGGGGCGGAGGCGGGGGCGGAGGCGGAGGAGGCGGCGGAGGCGGCGGGGGCGGAGGCGGCGGGGGCGGAGGCGGAGGAGCGGCGAAGGAATACCGCAGGCCGAGCGTCACCGACTGGTCCTGATACTGGCCGCTGAAGATGCCAGGCTGAAGGGCGTTGGTGCCCTTGGACGTGAAGTTCACGTCCGAACCAGCGACATAGCGGTAGGTCACATCAACCTTCAGACGGTCCGTGGCCTTCCAGGCCAGACCGGCGATCGCCTGATAGGCAAAGGCTGTGTCATTGTCATCGACAACCAGGTTCTGGATGGCAGGGTTTGCCGTCGTCGCGGCAGCTCCGGCCGGGGTAATGGTCGAGAACTGGCCGGTGATGGCATCCGCCTTCATGGCGGTCAGACCAACGCCTGCCCCGATGAAGGGGTTGATATTGGCCGAGGGCATGATGTCATAAATGACATTGCCCATGAAGTTGACGACCTGCAGGCTGCCGGTCGGCGAACCGCAGCCCGGTGCGCTGGACGACCGGACAATGCCGGGGGTGCAGAGGCCGAGGATGGAATTCGATGACCCACCGCGGAAGGCATTGACATCACCCGGGCGGTAGCTGCCTTCGACTTCAACGCGCCAGTTGCTGCTGACCTGATAGCCAAGCCGCATGGCGGTGACGAAGTCTTCCTTCTGGTCCAGAGACCAGTTGTAAGGGGTGCCATTTGCCGCGCTCAAGGAGGAGGTCAGGTCGAAACCGGTGGGCAGATGATAGCCCAGGTCCACCGCACCGTACCAACCCGTCTCCTGGGCAGATGCCCCCGAGGCGAGAGCAACAGCGGCGAGGGCCGCTCCTGCGAAGAGTTTGAACTTCATGTCTAAGTGTCCTCTCATAGACGATTAACAGGAATACCTCAGGCCGATCTCTAACAAATGGCCTGAAACGAAAGGGTGAGCCTAAAAAGCCGCCGGGCGAACGTGCCCATGGCCTTCATGTGCACTTCAGAAAGTTTGCCATTACCGGAAGCCGCGCGGCGTGCCGCGTAATCAGCCTGAAGGGCTGGGTCTGCACAAAGCTTGGTGTTCATCAAGGTGCACACTCTCATGACCGTTTTGTGGTCTTATTTTTCATGTCTCTTATACCAAGCCTTTCATTGTACGGAAGTGATAGAAAAGCAACACCTTCGCCTATTCCTACAAACCACCGACAGCTGGTCATTCCGAGACCGGGGCTCCGAGGAGCCAGCCCCGACGCGGCTCCGCCTTGTAGGCGTGACTCTGACCCAGATATTTTTCGGAGCAGCCCCCATCCACGGTCAGGTTAGGGCAAGAGTCCGGCCGCGTTTATGACGGATCGCAAATTTTCCATACTCTGGGGATGATTTCCGCTATCAGCCAAACGCCAACAAACCTGTCATTCAATGGGCAGGACGATCTGCGCCGCGATCATCGAGCCCAAGGTCGCGGCCACTCGATTATAGTCTACCTCAGGCCCTGGCCTGGCCACTTATGATACCCGGAGGAAACCCTTGGAAGTCTGGAATTATGCCAATATCTGGGAAGCGGTCGCCGCCGCCACGCCTGAGCGTCCGGCCCTGATCCATGGAGCCCACAAGACCTCCTGGCGAGATTTTGACCGCCGGGCCAACGCCCTTGGGCGTCATATGGTCGAAGCTGGCCTGACCCAACAATCCAAGGTCGCGGCCTGGCTCTACAATGGCCCTGAGTACCTCGAGACCTATTTCGCAGCCTTCAAGGCTGGCCTGGTGCCGTTCAACACCAATTATCGCTATGGCGCGGACGAACTGACCTACCTGTTTGACAATGCCGACGCCGAGGCCGTGATATTTCATTCGGCCTTTGCTGAGGTCGCCGACAAGGTCCGCGGCCGCCTGCCCAAGGTCAAGACCTGGATCGTGGTCGAAGAGCCCGGTTTTCCTGCTCCCGACTGGGCCATCGCATATGAGTCCCTGGTGACACCCGGCGCGGACCGGTTTGAAGCCCCCTGGGGTCGCTCCAGCGACGACCTGCTTCTCATGTATACCGGTGGCACGACCGGTATGCCCAAGGGCGTGATGTGGCGCCAGGAAGACCTGTTCAAGGCTTTGGGCGGTGGCGCGAACCTCTTGCTTGGCATTCCGCCCCTCACCAGCTGCGCCGAAGCCGGTGAGCGCGCGCGCGCCCTGGCCGTTCAGACCATTACCATTCCGGTCGCGCCCCTTATGCACGCCACAGGCCAGTTCATCAGCTTTGGTCAGTTGTGCGCCGGAAGCGCGATTGCAACCCTGACCTCCCGCCGGTTTGATCCCGCCAACCTGTTTGACGAGGTCGAGCGGCTGGGCGTCACGGGCCTCGTCATTGTCGGCCCTGCCTTCGCCGTGCCCATGCTGGAAACCCTTGAGGCAAATCCGGGCCGTTGGACGCTGCCGACCCTGCAAAGGATCATTTCGTCCGGGGCCATGTGGGGGGCCGAGAACAAGCAGGGCCTGCTCAAGCACCTGCCCCAGCTCATGCTCATGGATAGCCTGGGCTCGTCTGAAGCTCTGGGGCTCGCCGGGTCGACCTCAGGCGGCGGCGCGGCGGCTGGAACGGCGAAGTTCCAGGCTGGACCCAATGCCGCAGTCTTTACCGAGGATGGCCGCCGGGTCACGGCCGGGTCCGGGGAACGGGGTCTGGTGGCGGTGGGTGGATACACGCCCGTCGGCTATTACAAGGACGAGGAAAAATCGGCCAAGACCTTCCGGATCTTTGAAGGTGCCCGCTGGAGCGTGCCCGGTGACTGGGCCACGCTTGAGACAGATGGCTCGATTACCCTGCTTGGCCGGGGCTCACAGGTTATCAATACCGGCGGTGAAAAGGTCTTTCCGGAAGAAGTCGAAGAGGCCCTCAAGCGGTTTCCCGGTGTTCGGGATGCGGCGGTCGTCGGCCTGCCTGACCCCCGCTTTGGCGAACGGATCTGCGCCATAGTTGAAACCGCTGGCTCCGAAGCCCCAAGCCTTAGCGACCTGGCGGCCCACGTCCGGGGCCTGCTTGCAGATTACAAGGCCCCGAGAGAGCTGGTTCTTGCACCCGTTAACCGGGCCCCGAACGGAAAGCTCGACTATAAGGCCCTGCGCAACCTGGCCCTTGAGCGACTCCAGGCCCAGTCTGCCTGACCGATTGCCAATGGAATAACGAGCGAGTTAATGGGCAGTCTTGCCCGGTCAATGCCTGACCTGAATAGGGAATTTTAGCATGAAGCGCGTCTGGATTTCTGCCTGTGCGGCATCTGCCCTCCTCTCTGCGGCCCTGCCGGTCCTGGCGGCCGACACCCTGTCCGCCCCCCGGATGGGCACCTGGGGATTTGACATGAAGGGCCGTGACCTGGACACGCCCGCCAACCAGGACTTTTTCCGCCACGCGAACGGAACCTACCTCAAGGCCCTGGACATACCGGCTGACCGGTCGAGCTACGGGGCCTTCGATGCCCTTCGCGAACTGTCCGTAAACCGGATGCGCGCCGTTCTCGAAATGGCCGCCGCGGACAAGGCAGCCAAGGGCGACAGCCAGGCCATCGGTGCGCTCTATCGCAGCTTCATGGATGAAGCCAAGGTCGAGGCCCTGGGGGCCACGCCCCTGAAGGCGGATCTGGCCCGGATTGCAAGCGCCAAGTCACGCACCGATCTCGTCAGAATCATGGGCGAGAACCAGGCCGGTTTCGGTGGGTCGGTCTTTGGTCTGTACATTTCGGACGATGAAAAGGACCCCCAGAAATACACGGTCTATCTGACCCAGGCCGGGCTCAACCTCCCCGACCGGGACTATTATCTTGAGGCCAAGTTCGCGCCGCAAAAGGCCAAGTATCAGGCCTATGTCGCCCAGACCCTGCAACTCGCGGGATGGCAGGACCCGACGGGAGCCGCCAAGGCCATTGTCGACTTCGAAACCGAGATTGCCCAGGCCTCCTGGAGCCAGGCAGAGCGGCGTGATCGGGACAAGACCTATAACGCCTATGCCACAGCCGATCTCGCGGCCAAGGCTCCGGATTTCCCGTGGAAGGTTTTTCTGACGGGTGCCGGCCTGGGCAAGGTCAATCGCCTGGTGGTCAGTGAAGACTCGGCCATTCCAAAGATCGCGAAGATCTATGCCAAGACCCCCCTTAGCACGCTGAAGGCCTATCAAGCCTTTACCCTGGCCGACCAGGCCAGCCCCTATCTGTCCAAGGCCTTTGATTCCGCCCACTTTGACTTTCACGGAAAGACCCTGACCGGCCAGCCCCAGCAGCAACCGCGATGGAAGCGGGGGGTCAATCTGGTGGACCGACAGGTGGGCGAGGCCCTGGGCAAGCTCTATGTGGCCACCTACTTCCCGCCCGAAAGCAAGGCCAAGATGGAGGCCTTGGTCAATGACATCAAATCCGCCATGAAGGGCCGGATCGAGAACCTGACCTGGATGTCCGCCCCAACCAAGGCGAAGGCCCTGGAGAAGCTCTCCAAGTTCAGCGTCATGATTGGCTATCCGGACTCCTGGCGGGATTATTCGGCCCTGGTGCTCAAGGATAGTGACCTTTACGGCAATGTTCAGCGCGCCAACCGCTTTGAGTGGGATCGGAACCTGGCCCGGATGAATGGGCCGGTCGATCGAATGGAATGGGGCATGACGCCTGCCACGGTGAACGCCTATTACTCGCCGACCAAGAACGGCATCGTCTTCCCGGCCGCCATCCTGCAACCTCCCTTCTTCGATCCCGACGGCGACATGGCGATCAATTATGGTGGGATCGGTGGCGTGATTGGGCATGAAATCACCCACGGCTTTGACGACCAAGGCCGGAAGTCTGATGGTGATGGTCGTCTTGCCGACTGGTGGACCCCGGAAGATGCCGCCAAGTTCCAGGTCGAGGCTGCCAAGCTGGGCGCGCAATATTCCGCCACAGAAATCCTGCCCGGTGCCTTCATCAAGGGGGACCTGACCATGGGCGAGAACATTGCCGATCTCGGCGGAATCCTGTTGGCCCTGGACGCCTATCACGTCTCGCTCAAGGGCCAGCCTGCTCCGGTGCTGGACGGACTGACCGGCGACCAGAGGGTCTTCTTCGGCTGGGCCCAGGTCTGGCGCTCGAAGGTACGCGATGATCGGGCCAGACAGCTGATTGTCGCCGATCCCCACTCCCCGCCCCTCGCCCGGGTCAATGTCCCCATGCGAAATGTCGAGGCCTTCTATGAGGCCTTCGGCGTGACGCCCGGGACGGGAATGTTTGTCGAACCGGCTAAGCGGGTGAAGATTTGGTAGGCAAGCCTGCCGGGTTCAGATGCGCCAGAATTGCGCGACCGGCATGTGCGCCGGTCGCCAGACAGGCCTGGAGCAGGTAGCCCCCCGTCGGGGCCTCCCAGTCCAGCATTTCCCCGACAGCCCAGACGCCCGGACATTTCTGGATCATCAGGCCCTCATCCAGCTCCTGGAGGGCAAGGCCGCCTGCGGTAGAGATGGCCCGGGACATGTCGGCCGTCCCCGTGAGCCGGACCGGCACGGCCTTGATCAGACTGGCCAGGGCTTCCGGCACCGATAGGGGAATATTGCCCGCCATTTCCCGGACCAGGGCGGTTTCAAGCGGTGAAAATCCCAGAGCTTTCCTGAGTCGATTGCTGAGCGACTGGCCAGGGCGTGAGTGGCTAAGCCGGGCACAAATGGCGTCCAGGGGGACATCGGGGCGCAGGTCGATCGTCACGACGGTGTCCTGACCCGCCTGAAGTGCTGCCCGTAATTGCGGCGACAGGGCGTAGATTGCCCCGCCCTCGATCCCGTCATCAGTGATCATGGCCTCGCCCTTGAGGGTCTGGCCCGCAAAGCTGAAAGCTATGGCCTTCAGGGGCTGGCCTGCGAAGCGCGACCTGATCTCGTCAGTCCAGGCCACGCCAAACCCGCAGTTCGAGGGCGCAAAGGGGGTAAGGGTCAGCCCCTTGCCCAGGAGGATTTCCGCCCAGGTGCCGTCTGACCCCAGTCGCCCCCAACTCGCGCCCCCGAGGGCCAGCACGGTTGCGGCGGGCCTTGCCGTCTCCTGATGTCCGAGAGCATCCTGGAAAACCAGATTGCCATCAGGGTCCCATCCCTGCCAGGTCGATCGGCTTCGAAAGGTCACGCCCTGGACCTGAAGCCGGGCCAGCCAGGCACGCAGCAAGGGTGAGGCTTTCAGGGCCCGGGGGAAGATTCGGCCACTCGACCCGCGAAAGACCGGCTGTCCCAGGGCCTGGGACCAGGCCATGACGGCCTCAGGGGGAAAGCCCTCCAGTATGTCCGACAGAAACCCTTGGGCCGCGCCATAACGGGTTTTGAAAATGGGCAAGATCTCCGAATGGGTCAGGTTTAGCCCGCCTCGCCCTGCCATCAGGAATTTCCGCGCAAGGCTGGGCATTCGGTCATGCACCGTAACCCGGAGGCCTTGGGAACTCAGAACGTCAGCCGCCATCAAGCCAGCCGGGCCTGCACCTATGACGATGACGTCTGAAACTGGAGACAGTGGTTCGACCATATTGGGGGTTTAACGGCCGTCAGGGGCACTTGGGAAACCCTTTGTCTCACGCGCGGTCGAGATTACCCCCGATCCAGAATTTACAATTTTGTCAAAAATCAAATTTCGGCAAAAAGAAACCCGCCACGACAAGCCATCGCAGCGGGTTCGTTCTGAGCCTGAGCTCAATTTTAGAGGGCGTTTCCTCCCCGAAACGCCGGAAACTGACGAACTTAGGGCCGTCATGTCTCTCGCAGGACCAAGAAAAAGGCAAAATTGTGCGCGAGTCAATGGAACACAACAGGGTTCCCGCCTCAATTGGCCGATATTGCCCCTAAAACCGGGTTCAGATCAATCACAGAACCGTCATAATTGACGAATTTGTCAAATATGGTCCAATCTGTCCTTCAACTGGTCGGAAGAGACACTCACCGTGTCAAAAACAAAGTCAGGACGCGCCACCGTAACAGGGCCGCGTCCGGCGGCCGTAAGCTTGGCGCTCACCTGAGCGATCTGGTCGGCGGCGACCAGAAGCCCATTCGGACGCCGGATTGCCCCTGCCGTCACCAGGGCCTCAACGAGAACCTCATCGTCCGCCGCCGGAGGCCAGATCAAGGTCGCGCTTTCATGCGCCGTCGCCCGCGCCTCAATGATTCTCAGGAACCGCTCAGCGGCGCCGAACTGCCCCCTGGACCAATCCGCCCGCAGGGAGGCGGCAAATTGCGCCTGGCTCCGCAATATGATTCCGTCGGACAGGATTTTGAGATCATTGGCCTCAAGAGTGGCCCCGGTCGTCGTGATGTCGACGATCAATTCGGCGGCACCCGCTGCCGGTGCGCCTTCCGTGGCTCCGCCGGATTCGGTGATCCGGTAATCGGCAATGCCATGGCGCGAAAAGAACTGTCGGGTCTGGACAAGGTATTTGGTGGCGACCCGCATGCGCCGCCCGGTGGAGACCAGCAGGTCGTGGGCGACATCTTCCAGGTCGGACATGTCTTCAACATCCAGCCAGCTGCGAGGCAAGGCAACCACAAGGTCGGCCCGGCCAAAACCAAGGGCCCGCAGCAGGAGAACCCGGGAATCAACATCTCCCCCCCGCTCCCTCAACAGGTCTTCGCCCGTAATGCCAAGATGAACCTCGCCAAGATCAAGCGCCTCGGCAATATCACCAGCCGAGAGAAGCCGAACGCTAATGCCGTCGACGCCCTTGAGGTCCGCGCGATAGCCCCGGGCACCGCCGGACATGGCCAGGGACAGGCCGCAATCGGCCAGCCAGGCCTCAACCTGTTCCTTAAGTCGCCCCTTGGACGGAATGGCCAGAATCAGGGGTTCCGTCATGCCACGCCCTCCGAATAAGCCCGATGGGGACGAACCATGCAGCCCACAGCCCGGACATCGCCCGAAGCCCCAAGGCGGGTCGGCAGGCTGTCATAGCGCCCCCCGACAGCCACGGGTCGGTCTGAGCCCAGCGCCTGAGAGCGGATTTCAAACGTCAGGCCGTCGTAATAGTTGAAGGCTTGGCCCAGATGGGTTGCGAATCGGGCACCGGTCAGCGGCACGCCAGCCTTTGCAAGGTGGTCAAGCCGGATGGACCAGGCTTCCAGAGCCTGACTCAAGGATGTCGCCCCCGCCCCCAAAAGGCCGGATATGCTGGCCAAAGCCTCGGCAGGTTCGGCATTAATGGCGAGAAAGGCCTCCAGGGTCCTGGCCTGGTCAAGGGTCAGGGCGGGGGCCTGAGCCGCACGGGCCCGGCGAATCAGCCTCTGGGCAACATCCTCGGCGGAGCGACCCCCGACCTGGGAAATTCCAGCCAGGGCCCAGACCTCTTCCAGCATCTTGCCCGCATCGCCTTCGGCCTGGGCCGCCAATAGCCCCGCCAACCCGCCCTGGGCGGGTGCAGGGTCTGCAGCCTGACCGGCTCTCGCCAGCTCCGCCCGCAATTGCCGGGGCCGCGAGGCGCAACGGTGCAGTCGGGCCGACAGTGAAGGATTGAGATCAAGCCCCTCAACGAAGGCGGAAAACAGGGCCACATCACCAAGCCAGAGCCCGAGATCGTCACGCGTCCCTGCAGAGGCGGCACGCCAGGCCAGACTGATGATCTGGGCATCGACCTCCGGTCGATCCCCCCCTGTGTCGAACTGCTCAAGGCCGATTTGCAGGACTTCCTCCGGCCGATCCGAATCGGCCGGGGCCGCACGAAAGACCTTTCCCTCGTAGAAATAGGCCCCAGAGACCCGACCCGTCTCCAGATGCGCGCGCGCGACCGCAAGGGTGAAGTCCGGACGCAGGCAGGTCTCCGCCCCCCCCTCGGCCTGCACAACGAACAATCGGGCCCGCATGTCCTCACCGGCCAGGTCCAGAAGGACCCCCAGGGGCTGAAGGATCGGCGGATCGATGAGCAAGGCCCCCGTTTCAAGAAACGGCGCGCGAATCCGGGACAGGAGCGCGCTTGGGACGGTGGGTTCTGACCGCATCTGGACTCAGGCCTCCAGAATTCGGCGTAGGGCCGGGATAAGCTCGGCGCGGGGAAGGGTCTGCTGTCCGGGTCGCTCCGCCCGCCAGGCGGCGTTATCCGTGACCCCGGTCGACAAGGCCCGACCCAAGTCGAGATCCTTGATGGTCACTGTCCCGGCCAAAATCTCGTCGCCGCCCAGGATGATGGCGGCGGGGGACAGGCGACGATCGGCGTATTTCATTTGCGCCTTCATGCCGGAGCTTCCGAGATAGACCTCAGCGGCAATGCCCGCAGCCCGGAGTTCGGCGACGAGGGCGAAATAGGCGGGCATGTCATCGGGACTAAAGACAATAACGACCACCGGCCCCCGGGTCTGACGACCGAGATCCTGGCCCGCCGCGCGCAGGGCCGAAGCCAGTCGCGACACGCCAAAGGAAAAACCCGTTGCAGGAACGGGTTCGCCGGTAAACCGTGCCACAAGGTCATCATAGCGACCCCCGCCCCCAACTGATCCGAACCGGATGGGCTGGCCCTTTTCATCCAGGCTCCGCAGGAGGAGCTCGGCCTCGAACACGGCACCTGTGTAATATTCCAGGCCCCGCACGACGGAGGGATCAAAAATCGCCTGATCGGCACCGACCCCGAGCCCGGTAAGGGCCTGATCTATGCGGGACAGCTCGGCCAGGCCTTCATCGCCCTCCGCCGATCCACCGATCACATTGGCCAGAAGGTCCAGGGTTTCAGTCCGGTCTGCGCGACCCGCCGCAGTGAAGGCCAGGACGGCGTCTGCTGCCGACGTGCTCAGGCCCGCCCCCTTGGTAAAGGCCCCGGACTCGTCCTTCCGACCCTCCCCCAGCAAATACCGAACCCCGTCGGGTCCAAGCCGGTCGAGCTTGTCGACGGCCCGGAGAACCGCCAGCTTCTGGCCCTCAGTGGTCACACCGGCCCTGACCAGCAAGCCGTTCAGCAATTTGCGGTTGTTGATCTTTAAAACATAGTCTCCCTGGGCAAGACCCGCTGCCCCGAGCCCCTCGGCGGCCATGGCGATGATTTCGGCATCCGCCTCGGGCCGGGCGGAACCCACAGTGTCCGCATCACACTGGGTGAATTCACGGAACCGCCCGGGTCCTGGCTTTTCGTTCCGCCAAACCGTTCCGAAGGCATAGCGGCGGAAGGGCTTGGGCAGGGTCTCCCAGGACTGGGCCACGAACCGCGCCAGGGGGGCGGTCAGGTCATAGCGAAGGGCCATCCACTGCTCATCATCATCTTGCAGCGCGAAAACACCCTCATTGGGACGATCGGCATCCGGCAAAAACTTGCCCAGGGCGTCGGCATATTCAAGCGCCCCGGTATCAAAGGCCTCAAAGCCATAGCGCTCATAGACCGCCGAGACCCGGGACAGGATTTCCCGTTCCGCGGCAAGGTCGCGGGCGCGATGATCCACAAAGCCACGCGGGGCGCGAGCGAGGGGTCGGGAAATGTCGTCGGTCATGGGGATTATCCCTGAAGGTCTATCAAGGGATGGAACCGACAACCGGCCCCATCCGCGTTAAGCGGGGCCGGTACCTGGACTGTCGGCTTAAGCCACACAATCCCGGCCGATCCCGCTCAGGCAGGTCGGATGGTGAAGGCCGTGATGGATCAAGCCAAGGTTCATGGTCCGGCCCCTTACACCAAAAGCCTGGCCAAGGCCAACCCACTTCGATCAGACGGGCGTGATACCGCCGGTCAGGTCGGGGGTCTGATAATCCATGCCGGCCAGGGCCTGGCTGCCGTCGGCTGCATCAAAGCCGGCCATGATCCGCTCGAACCTTTGTTGCACGGCGCCGCGCATATCCGGATGGGTAAAGATATAGGACTCACCCGCCAGCACAGCTTCCAGCACCCGGCGACCGACCCGTTCCGGATCGATCCCGCTATCGACCAGATTACCTGCGACAATCGGATTGATGACGGGTCCGCCAAACCGGGCCTGACGCGCCCGTCCGGACTGGTTGATCTTCGTCCGCACAAAGCCCGGGCAAAGGACGGACACCTGGATATTTTCAGGGGCCAGCTGACCGGCCCAGCCCTCCGACATGGCCACGACCGCAAACTTGGTCGCTGTATAGGGCTCCATGCCCGGGGGCGACACCATGCCGGCCATGGAGGCCGTATTGACGAAACAGCCGCCCTCGCCATGACTGCGGATCAGGGGCAGGAAGGTTTCCATGCCATAGACCACGCCCAACAGGTTCACAGACACGATCCAGTCCCAGTCTGCAGGGGCTACCTGGTCGATCGCGCCCCCTGCTCCCACACCGGCATTATTGCAAACCAGGTGCACCTTGCCGAAGGTGGCAATGGTTTCGGCGGCAGCGTGCTGAAGGGCCGCACGGTCAGAGACATCGCAAATGACACCGCCAACCTTGATCTGACGGGCTTCGAGGTCTGCCACAGCAGCGGCCAGCGGGGCCTCTTCAATATCCGCCAGCATGACCTGCATGCCCGCCTCGCCAAAGGCGTGCGCCATGGCCAGACCCAGGCCACTGGCCCCACCGGTGATGAAGGCTGTCTTGCCCTTTACGTCGTCCATTTGTCTTCCCCCTAGCGTTTCAGTCGGCGGATCAGGTCCGCCGTGGATGGATCATGATCGCCCGCAGCCGCGCCCTCCAGTTCCGGCAGGACGACAGACGCCAGGCGCTTGCCCAGCTCCACGCCCCACTGGTCGAAACTGTTTATGCCCCAAAGCACCCCCTCGACGAAGACCTTGTGCTCATAGAGGGCGATCAGGGCCCCAAGACGCTCCGGGCTCAGGCAGTCCAGAATCAGGAAGCTGGAAGGCCGATTTCCGGGGAAGGTGCGCTGGGGTACGAGGGCCTCAACCTCTGCGGCCGATAGCCCCTGCTGTTCAAGGTCAGCACGAACCCGATCCGCCGATCGGCCCACCATCAGGGCTTCCGCCTGGGCCACGGCATTGGCCAGAAGACCGGTATGGGCAGCCTCCCCCGCCGCCATAGGCTCGGCGACGGCAAGTATATCCACCGGAACCACATCCGTTCCCTGATGCAGGGCCTGGAAAAAGGCATGTTGCCCGTTGGTCCCGGCATCGCCGAAGACGCTTGCCGCCGTCAGGTGACGGACAGGGCGACCCAATTTGTCGACCCGCTTGCCGTTGGATTCCATTTCCAGCTGCTGAAGAAAGGCCGGGAACAGGCGCAGGCGCTGGGCATAGGGCACGACGGCCCGAACCGGTCGGTTGAGCGCATTGCGATTAAAGACATGGGCGAGGGCCAGCTGGACCGGGAGGTTGGCCTCCAGGCTGGCCGACTGAAAATGCGCATCCATGGCCGCAGCACCCTCAAGCAGGGCCTCAAACACGCGAGGCCCAAGAGCAATGGCGCAGGACAGACCAACGGCTGACCAGAGCGAATAGCGGCCACCGACCCAGTCCCGAAAACCGAAGACTTGATCCTCCGGCACGCCAAAGGCCCGGGCCAGATCAGGAGCGGCAGAGACAGCGATCATTTGCTGGTCGCCGCCAGCGCCCAGGGCCGCGCGCAACCAGGACCTGGCTGCCGTGGCATTGATCAGGGTCTCCTGGGTCGTAAAGGACTTCGAGACGATAACCACCAGGGTACGGGCCGGGTTCAAGCCGTCCAGCGCCATGGAGAGTTCGGAGGGATCGATATTGGCCACGAACCGCAGGTCGATCTGCGGCGAAAGCGGACGCAAGGCCTCCCAGACCAGACGCGGTCCCAGGTCAGAGCCCCCAATGCCGATATGGACAATGGCTTCATAGGCCTGGCCATTACCCCCGCCATGTGCCCCGGACCGGATGGCCGTCGCCAGGTCTCCCATGCGCCGCCGCGTCGCTTGAATCTCGCCGGAGACCGGCTCCCCAAGCGCATGAAACGCCTGATCCCCGGGTGCGCGCAGGGCCATATGCAGGGCAGGTCGATGCTCGGACGTATTGATCGCTTCGCCAGCAAACAGCCGCGTCCGCGCAGCCTCCACCCCGGCGGCCCGGGCCAGGTCGATCGCCAGGCCATGATCCGATCGCGACCAGGGGTGCTTGGAAAGGTCGAGGTAAATCCCGGCCCCCTCAAGGGTGAATTGGCTCAGCCGGTCGGGCTCGAGGCGAAACAGGTCGGCAATAGACCGCGCACCCGCGGCCTCCCCCGCCAGGGCCAGGTCACGCCAGACCTGATCGACCCGGTCCGGCGCAGGTTCCACCCCTAATGACCCGCAGCCGAGGTCAAGGACTGGGCGACAATATCCGGCGTCAGGAGCTGGGGCAGAATGACCGGCGCGCCGCCCTTGGCCGGATAGACCAGATAGAGCGGGACACCGGCCCGACCATATTTGGCCAGTTCAGCCGCAATATCGCCGTCCCTGCGGGTCCAGTCGGCCTTCAGGTAGACCGTGCCAGTCCGCGAAAAAGCCTCGGCCGCCTGACGGGTCGAAAAGGCGACCTTTTCATTGACCTGGCAGGTGACGCACCATGCGGCGGTAAAGTTCACAAAGACCGGCTTGCCTGCCGCCTGAGCTGCAGCCAGACGCTCGGCGCTATAGGCCTCATGGGGGATGAGCCCGCCGGACTCTGTTCCAGGAGCCGCGTTTCCGGCCTGGGAGGCTGCGGAACCCGGCCAGACGGCAAACCCAACGGCCAGGGCCAGAAGTCCGGCCCCGGTGACCGCCAGGGTGAGGCCGGATTTGCCGGCAGCGTGCCGGCTCTGGGCCATGCCAAGAACCCAGGCCGCCATGGCCAGGAGGACCGCACCGGCAAACAGCTTGGCCAAGGCGTCAGAGCCGGACTGAACTGCCAGAACCCAGGCCAGCCAGGCGGCCGTACCATACATGGGGAAGGCCATCAGTTTGCGGAACCCGTCCATCCACGGGCCGGGTCGGGGCAAGCGGGTCAGGAGGCCGGGCGCAAAGGCCGCCAGGGTAAAGGGGGCCGCAAAGCCCAGGCCAAGCCCTGCAAAGACCGCAAGGGCCACCAGGGGTGGCTGAACAAGGGCCCAGCCCAGGGCCGGAGCCATGAAGGGAGCCGTACAAGGGGCCGCGACAATGACCGCCAGAGCCCCCGTCAGGAAGGCCCCCGCCATTCCGCCCTGGCCAGCGGCCTGGGTACCCAGGCCCTGAAGCGAGCTTCCCATTTCAAACAGGCCCGAGAGGTTCAGGGCCACGGCCAGCATCAACATGGCCAGACTGGCCACCACAATGGGGGATTGGAGCTGGAAGCCCCAGCCCACGGCGGCCCCTCCGGCGCGAACGGCAATCAGCAGACCGGCAAGCCCCAGGAATGTGGCAAGGCATCCGGCCAGAAAAGCCAGGCCCTGAGCCTGGGCTTCCTTTCGCTCATGGGCGTGGGCCGCCAGGGATGCGGCCTTCATGGCCAGGATCGGGAAGACGCACGGCATAAGGTTCAAGATCAGGCCACCGATAATGGCAAAACCGATGGCCGCGATCAGGCCAAGGTCTGCGCCTGGCGTCGCCGCAGGACCGGCCTTGGCCGGCGGAGGTCCAAGCCCGGACGCCTTGGCGGGCAAGGGGCCCAGCGGCAGGTCGAGCTCATAGGCCTTGCCCGCCACTTCCAGCACGCCCGCCAGACGACCCGTCGGCGACGTCCCCGGCAGGGGCGATCCCACGAGGGTCAAGGTCAGGCCTTCCGGTCCCCGCTCAATCGCCTGGGGCTTGGCATGGTCGATGACGTCTCCGGCATTCGGAAAGAAATAGGCCTCGCTCAGATCTACGCCCTTCAGCGCCGGTCCAGTGACCGCCAACCGGATCTGGCCGGGCTTGCGTTCAAAGGCCCCGGTCAGTTCATCCGTCTTGGGGGCAGCGGCCAAGGCGGCGGCGATTTTGTCAGCCCAGGCGGGGTCCGCCGTCGGCTCTGTGGCCAGAACCTTTACCGCCAGGGTGAGATCGGCATCTTCCGGGACGCAGACATCGGCGCACACCAGAAAGGCCGCATGGGCCTTGAGCGTCACAGTCTGGCCAGTCTTGACGGACTTTGGTGCCGTCAGGGTCAGGGGCAGCAGGACGGCTCCCTGATAGCCGTAATTCATCAACGGACCCGTGGGCTGACGCGACGGCGCGGCCCAGACCAGGTCGCCCGCCGTCCAGCCTTGCGGCAAGGTCCAGGTGAGCTCGGTCGGCGCCCCGGAATCCCCGGAATTTTTCCAATAGGTATGCCAGCCCTTCTGAATATCCTGGCGAAGGGCGACCTGCAGGCTTCCACCCGGCCGAATGCCGTCTTGAGCCGCCACAAGTTCAGCGGTCAGGTGAGATGTCCGGACGGGCTCCCCCAAGGCTGGCAGTGCCATGGCCGAGACGATACCGAGCACGGCAAGGGCTCTGGCGACAAATCGCATGACAGCATGGCTCCAGGGAAATGAGACTGATGGCAATATGCCGGTTTTTAACCGCCGCGCATAGGTCCAGCGGTTGACGGGGGCTCGACTTCCGCAAACGAGCGGCCAATGATGCGACCATTATCTACCTATGGACCGGAGACACACCCTTGCCCGCGCCCTTTGACGAGATTGCTATTGGTCAGGTCGTCACCCTGGGCGAGGTCCGTGTAGATACCCGGTCTCTTGAGACCTTCATTGAGGCCTTCGCGCCAGGCTGGCCCTCAGAGCGCGGCGCGCCCGACGCCATGGTCTATGCCCTGTGGGCGCGACTGGATGCGGCGGCGTCTCTGGGTTGGCCCCAGACCAAGCGCCTTGGGGTTGATGCCCTTCGCTGGGTCCGCAACCCTCCGCCCGGCGAAGCCCTGCGCGGGCGCATGACGGTTATGGGCAAGGACCCGGTCGGGGATGACAAGGGAATCATAATCGCCCAGCACGACCTGCTCGATGAAGCGGGTCGGCTGGTCTTTTCTTGCCTGACCCGCAGCGTATTTTCACGCTGAAGGTTCAGAATGCCGGTCTTACTGGGCCGCAAGCAGCTCTGAATTGCGGTAGATCTGCAGGGCAATCAGGCGATCCCAGCCGAACAGGCTGATCAGGTGGGCATAGATCTGGGTGAGGGCACCGCTGTCGCGCAATTCCGCCAGCTTGTCGGGGGCCAGGGCGTTCAGCTTGGTTTCTGACACCCCAAAATACTCGGCAACGATCTGAGGCTCGCCCATAGAGCCATCTTCATTGACCTGGGTGTGGGTCGCCGTCTTGACCTCAAACAGGTCCAGTTCCTTGAGCAGGGCCACGAAATTCATCGTCTTCTGGCGCTCAACTTCGTAGTTGTTGCAGAATTCGATGCAGTTCTGGGTGTATTCGGTCGGCGAATTGTCGTCATTGAAGAAGGCCAGATCGCCGCCCTCGACGATGAATTCCGCGTTCCGGTCGATGCAGAGAATCGACTGCTGGGCTGCGTCGTCATTCGCAAAGACGAAGGGATAGCGCCGGATATAGGCCGGAACGTAGATGCCAGCTTCAAACAGGCCATCGTCCCGCAGGAAGATGTTTTCGTCGGCGTTCAGCCCCATGACCGCCAGCGGGGTCTTGTCTTCGCCCACAAAGATGATCGGGCTGGTGAGGGCCGCCATACTGAATTCGGTGACGGCAAGCGGGACGGCATGGCCGGTCCGGGCAAAGCCGAAGGGGCCATCCATGCGCTTGACCCCTAGGCCCTTGTGCAGGTCCGGGGAGAGGGGTTCGGGCTTGGAATAAAACAGCACACTGCCGGAAATCTGGCCGCCGCTCTTGATCTGGGTTTCGTTCGCCATGATGTGCCTTCGATGTGCTGGGCGAGAGGGGATACGCAGACAATCCCGAGGGACCGCAGCGCGAGGTGAGAGCTTCTAACCGATCATGGAGGCGCCCGCAAATCCATTGCTTGAGGCTTGCATACCCGCCGTCAAGGCGCTTCAATCTGAAACCATAAGAGCGAGATCGAACAGCTCAGTTGAGGAAACAGACCATGGCCATTTTCTACCCCGACATTTTGAACCAGCGCACAGCGCCTCGAACCTTCACCTATGGGGACAAGGACGTCATGCTCTACGCCCTTGGCGTGGGCCTGGGTCAGGACCCGATGGACGAGACCGAGCTTGCCTTCGTCTATGAAAAAAACCTGAAGGTAATCCCAACCGCCGCCACCGTTCTGGCCGCTGGCCTGCGGGGCGCTGCCGGACCCGCCCCGGAAATGCCCGCCGGTCATCGTCAGAGCCAGATTAACTTCCTGATGGTGGTGCACGGCGAACAGAAGGTCGAACTGCACAAGCCCCTGCCCGCCAATGGCACCTTCACCGCTGAAGGCCGGACGGTCGGAGCCTTTGACAAGGGCGAAGGAAAGGGTGCCGTCATCATCAATGAAACCGTCTGGACCGATGAAAAGGGCGAAAAAATCGCCACCCTGACAGGCTCAACCTTCGCCCGGGGCGACGGCGGATTTGGCGGGCCTTCGGAAGGCGCCCCGGAACCCCACGTGGTTCCGACCCGTGCCCCGGACCTGTCTGTTGATTTCAGCACCCGGGAAGACCAGGCCCTGCTCTACCGGCTGAATGGCGACCGCAACCCTCTGCATTCAGACCCCGATGTCGCCCGGCGCGCAGGCTTTGACCGGCCCATTCTGCACGGTCTCTGCACCTACGGAATCACCTGCCGGGCGATTTTGCAGGCCGTGACCGATTTTGATCCCGACCAGATCTATTCGCATCAGGCCCGGTTCTCGGCCCCGGTGTTTCCCGGCGACGTGATCACGGTCGACATCTGGAAAGACGGCAAGGCGATTTCCTTCGAGGCCCGGGTCAAGGCGCGCAATGCCACCGTCATCAAGAACGGACTGACCGTCCTGCGTTGAGGTTAAAGCCGTCCAGAGCCTGTTCCGATAAGCGGGAAGCGGTTATCGGATCGAAACGGGCTCAACCTCTTTGAATGAGAGCCCTTTTTGTCCCTTTGGTCGGTGCCGGCTAAAGGGAAGGGGCTCTCGTCGTGAACATGACATGGCGATTCAGCGGGTGATCTGGCGCCAGCCGGGGATGATCAAAGTCCCGGCTGGGGTCCGGCACCATGCCGATGCGGCGCATGACCGCCTGGGAGGCCAGATTGGAAGCCGCGGTAAAGGCCAGGATTTCCGGGGTCTCTATGTGGGCGAGGCCCCAGTCCAGGGCCGCGCGGGCGCCTTCGGTGGCATAGCCCTGGCCCCAGGCCGCGTGCGCGAGACGCCAGCCCGCCTCTATGCCAGGGCCGGGGGCCTCCTCCAGGCGGCGGATGCCGATCGCACCGACAAGCTGGCCATCAGACCTGCGCTCTGCCGCCCAGAAGCCAAAACCGTTGGCGGCGATGCTGGCGTTGATCCGGTCAATCATGGCGTCACTGGCGGCGCGATCAAGGGTCCCGCCCAGCCAGTTCCCGACCCGGGGATCTGCATTCAGGGCCGCAAAATCGGCACGATCCGTGTCGCGCCAGGCCCGCAGGACAAGCCGTTCGGTCTGGATCATGGAAAGACCCCGGGATCAGGCCGGACGCGGCGCAGTAAGCGCCCCGTAAAGGTCGGTGCGCCGGTCTCGGAAAAAGCCCCAGGCCGCCCGATAGGTCGCCAGGAAGTCGAGATCAAACTGCGCCAGGGCGATTCCCGCCTCATCCCGGCCGAGATCCGCCACGAGGTCCCCCCGGTGATCGGCAATGAAGGAGGAGCCATAGAATCCCTGCCCCCCGCCCGGATAGCCCTCCCAGGCCTCGAAGCCGATGCGATTGGCGGCAACCACCGGGATGACATTCGAAACGGCATGACCCTGCATGGCCCGACGCCAGGGCAGGGCGGTGTCCAGGCTGGCGTCATGGGGCTCTGAACCAATGGCAGTCGGATAGAGAAGAACCTCTGCCCCCATGAGGGCCATGACCCGGGCGGCTTCCGGATACCACTGGTCCCAGCAGATCCCGACGCCAATGCGGCCGAACCGTGTGTCCCAGACCCGAAATCCGGTATCGCCGGGCCGGAAATAGTATTTTTCCATATAGCCTGGGCCATCGGGAATATGGCTCTTGCGGTAGACGCCCATGAGGGAGCCGTCGGCATCGACCATGACCACCGAATTGAAATAGTGTGGCCCCTCCCGCTCAAAGATCGAGATCGGCAAGACAACGCCAAGGTCTGCGGCCAGCGGGGCCAGGGCGGTCACGCACGGATGGGTCCGCCAGGGATGGGCGGTTGCAAACCAGCGCTCCTCCTGGGTCACGCAAAAATAGGGGCCCTGAAACAATTCCGACGGCAGGATCACCTGGGCCCCCTGGCCTGCAGCCTGACGAATGAGGTCTGCCGTCCGGGCGATGTTTTCGGACATGTCAGGGCCATAGGCGGTTTGCAAGGCCGCCACTGTGAGTGTTCTGGCCATCAGGCGGGCTCCTGCTGGGTTATGCAGTGGAAGGACCCGCCCCCGCTCAAGATCGCATTTGAGGGCAGGTCGATAATGGTTCTGTCCGGAAACAGGGACTTCAAGCCTTCAACCGCGAAGGCTCCGGCCTGGGCATCGCCATAGGTGGGCATGATGACGGCCCCGTTGGCTATGATGAAGTTCATGTGGCTGGCAGGAGATGCCCCACCCGTCTCAGCCTCGATCCACCCCGGGGAAGGAAGCCGGAAAACCTTGAGCGGTCGCCCGTCCGCATCCCGGGCCCGGGCCAGGATCGCAGCCGTCTCGTCATAGAGTTCGGTATTTACATCGCCCCGCCCCCAGGCAATCGGACAGACCACAGAGCCTGGAGCAATAAACCGGGCCAGATTGTCCACATGACCATCGGTATGGTCATTCGCCAGACCCTCCCCGAGCCAGATCACCTGGCGCACGCCAAGCGCCTCGGCCAGGGCGGATTCAGCCGTGGCCTCGGTCCAGCCTGCATTTCGGTTGGGGTTCAGGAGGCACTGCCGGGTGGTTAGCAGGGTTCCCGATCCATCATGGTCCAGAGATCCTCCCTCCATGACAAAGTCGCAGGGTGTAAGGGGCACACCCGACGCCACCGCAATCTGGGCAGCCACCTCGTCATCATGGTCCATCAGGAATTTTTCACCCCAACCATTGAACTGAAAGCCAACGGCATGGCGGGCCCCGTCCGGGCCTTGCGCAAAGATTGGACCTGTATCCCTCAGCCAGATATCGCCGAACCGGCCAGGGACAATTTCAATTCCCGAGACATCACCCAGCAGGCGGCGGGCTGTAACCTCGCCCTCCGGCGAGCCCGTCATTAGCCGAACATGCTCCCGGCCAGGACCTGCCAGGGCGCGGGCCAGGGCGGCAACTTCAGCCTGGGCCGCCTCGAGATTGTCGATCCAAAGCGCTTCATGGCTGGGAAAGCCAAGCCACATTGCCCGATGCGGGGCCCATTCGGCGGGAACAATCAATGCCATGAATATCCTCGGTACGACCCCGTTACACGCTTTCCAGCCAACTCCATTCTGGCGTCAAGCGTCGCATATGAAAAGGGCGGCCCGCGCAAACGGACCGCCCCTTAACATCCAGTCCTGAGACGGGCTTAGAACTTCATGCTGACCGTACCCTGGAAGGTCCGGGGCGAACCCAGCGAGTAGCTGGGCGCAAAGCCGGTAGCACCCGTCACCGTGATCGCATTGGACTGCGAGCTGATGCTGGCGAGATACTTGGCATCGAAGATGTTCTTCACGTTGAACTGGAAGTAGGCACCCTTGCCGAGATCGACAGGCAGGTTCCAGCGCAGGTTTGCATCCCACATGGAATAGGCCGGGGTCTTTTCGTCATTCACGTCGGTTGAGAAGCGCGAGCTGACATACTTGCCCTGAACACCGACGCTGACCGCGTCCGTGACATTCCATTCCACGCGCTCGACCAGGGTCCACTTCGGGGTTTCGACCAGGGTCTTGCCCTTGGTCGGCAGATAGTTACCGCCGGAGAGGGGAATGTTCGATTTCACTTCGGAGTCGTTGTAGGAGACCGACCCGATCCAGGTCAGCGGATCAGCGACCTGCCAGACGACCTGACCGTCAAAGCCCTTGATGTCCACATCGCCGATGTTCCGGTCGAGGGTGATACCCAGGTCCTGATCATAGGACGAGACAATGCGGTTCTGGAACTTCTGGCTGTAGATTGCCGCCGAGATCAGCAGGTTGGCCGAGCTGTGACGGAAGCCAAGGTCCACCGTCTTGGTGGTTTCCGGCTGGGCGTTCGGGTTGGTGATGGCACCCGTGGAAGAGCGAACGGCGGTATAGAGGTTGTCCGTACGGGGGGCCGAGAGGCCTTCCGCATAGCTGACATAGACGCTGTTATTGGCCGAGAGCTTGTAGTTCACGCCAATGTTCGGAAGCACCTTGTCGTACTTCTTGGTGGTGGAAAATGGCTTGATGTACTGGGTGGTGGCCGATTGACCCGTGAGCAGCACATTGCCGTTCGACAGGGTCGAGGCAATGGTCTGGGTGGTGCAGAGCACGCTGCTCGTACCGTTCTGGGTGTAGCAATACTGGGTCAGGTCCCGCTGGAAGTAGGGAACGCGGACACCCGCACGAACTTCCAGAGCCCCGTCCATGAACTTGCCGAGATATTCGCCGGCAAACATGTTGAGCTGGGCGATGGAGAGACGGTCACGGGTCCGCATGATGCTGCCATCGGCGGTCCGGATCGGCGTGCCGTAGTCGGTCTTGCCGCCGAAGACGTTGGACGGGTTACCGTTGGCGTCCACCGAAGTGAACTGGCCGGTTTGACGGTGACGCGCATAGTCCAGCGCATAGGCCAGACGCACGCGGTTGTTGTCATTGATCTGCCAGATCAGCGAACTGTTGATGCCGTAGCGATGGGTGTTGGTGTTGCTGGGCGTATAGGTCTGGACGGTGTCCAGGGTGTCCTTGTCGCCGTTCAGGTCCACGCCTGCGCCCGTCGGAGCCCCGGCACCGCGCAGACGGTTGTCGGTTTCTGACAGCAGGGTGAAGCCGCCGCCATTGGCCAGGACGTACTGGACGGACGGGTCGAAGGTGAAGACCACATTGTCCATCAGGTGGTACTTGAACTGACCGCGGATATTGCCGGTGTTCGAGGGGTTAATCCGGACGCCGGCATAGTTGGTGCAGCTGCCGGTCAGGGTATTGCCCAGGAAGTCAACATAGCTGGACTGGGTGCCGTCGTTCTGGGCGGTTCCGTTGACCGCAATCGGACGCGCGCAATGAGCGTCTTCGTCGAAGCTGTAGCCGTACTGGTTGTACTGGGCCAGGGTCGGGTTGCGGTAGAAGTTGTTACGGTTTTCGTTGTAGTGGATCGCCACAGAGGCGAAGTCACCGTTGTCGCCGATGGACTGGTAAATCCGGGCATTGACCTGCTTCTTTTCAAGCGTGCCTTCACCCTTGAACTTGTCGTACTTGGTATAGGAGCCCGACAGGAAGGCGGTGGTTCCGAAGGGACCGAAGGCACCTGAATCGACGACGGCGAAGGCGCGGCCAAAATTGAAGGACCCCAGCTGGGCGTCGGCGAGACCACCAAATTCCTTGGAGGGCTTGCGGGTCACATAGTTGATCGAACCGCCGGTGGCCGAGGCCGTGGGGCTGTCGACGTCGGTGGTGCCCAGATTGACTTCGGCGCGCTCAACCAGCTCGGAATCGAGCTGCTGGTTGGTGTAGATGGCGTAGTTGCCGCTGTCGTTCAGCTGGGTGCCGTCCCACTGCAGCGAGATCCGGGGACCGTCAAAGCTGCGCAGACGCATGTTGCCGCCGGAATTTCCGTAGGCGTCAGAATTGGTGAAGTTATAGCCGGGGACCACGTTCAGGGTCTCGGCAATGGTCTGGCCAGGCATTTGCTTGGCGATGAAGTCCTGGCCAATGGCGACCTTGGACTTCGGTGCCGTCTGCTCGAGGATGCCCTCGATCTGCTTAGCCTTGGCACCGGTGACAACCACTTCGTCAAGGGTGGCCGAACCTGTGGTCTGGGCAAGAGCCGAACCGGCCAGCAGCAGGCCGGTGGCCATGGCGGTCGAGGCGTAGAGCGCGTTGCGGAAAATGGACTTCATCTGAATCCCCTGATCGGAGACCTTCAGGGTCCCTATGACCCCAACGCCTCCTGAATGCCGCCCCTATAGTGCGGATTCTTAAAAAAGTGCATGACGGTTTTGTTGCGACCCCTTCGCGACCGAAAAGTGCTGCAAATAAGACACGCTTTAATCAGAAGTGTTGACGTGTCCGCCGCATCAAGTGTCAGCGGGCCCGGCCCCATACCGCCCTTAGGCGTGCATCCCGGCCACAGCCTACGCGGTAGGAATTGTAGGAAATAGGGTTCTTCCGGGCATAATCCTGGTGATAGCCCTCCCCCATCCAGAATTGCCCCGCAGGCAGGATACGGGTGGCGACCGTCCGCCCCAGGGTCCGGCCGACCTGGGCCTTGACCTGTTCGGCAGCGGCCCGCTCCTCTGGATCGGCGACAAAGACCGCCGTGCGATAGGACGGGCCCTGGTCACAGATCTGGCCATTGGGATCGGTGGGATCGATATGGTGGAAAAAGGCATCGACCAGTTGGGCATAGCTGGTCCGCGCCGGATCATAGGTGACCCGGATCGCTTCAAGGTGCCCTTCGTGGTCCTCATAGCTGGGGTTCTTCCGGGCCCCGCCGGAATAGCCCACCTGGACATCGACAACGCCGGGCGCGTGCTCAATGTCGTGTTCGGCTGACCAGAAACAGCCCCCGGCAAAGATGGCGGTCTTATAGGCCTGGGCTGCAGGGGCCCCGCTGGCGAGCAAGAGGCAGACCCCGGCAACCAGGGCGGACAGGCGAGGTTTCATGGTGGATGATCCTGGCATAATCGTATGGAAAACATCTATTCGGCTTCGCAGGTCAGGCCAGGTCCAATTCAAAGTCGAAATCGGTCCGGGCCCGAATTTCCTCCACGGTTACACCCGGGGCCAGTTCGCGCAAGCGAACCGGGGCCTTGCCGCGGAAAATATCAAAGACACCCAGCTCCGTGATCACGCGATCCACCACCGCCTTGCCGGTCAGGGGCAAGGTGCAGGTCCCGACCAACTTGGACTGCCCGGACTTGTCGGCGTGTTCCATAATGACGATGACCCGTTTCACCCCGGCGACGAGATCCATGGCCCCGCCCATGCCCTTGACCACCTTGCCGGGCACCATCCAGTTGGCAAGATCCCCGTTGGCCGCCACTTGCATGCCGCCCAGAATGGCCAGGTCAATATGGCCGCCCCGGATCATGGCGAAGGACTCGGCGCTGGAGAAATAGGAACTGCCCGGCAATTCGGTAATGGTCTGCTTGCCGGCATTGATCAGGTCCGGGTCTTCCTCGCCCTCAAGGGGATAGGGGCCCATGCCCAACATGCCATTCTCTGATTGCAGGGTCACATGCATGTCGGCCGGTATGTGGTTCGCCACCAGGGTGGGAATGCCAATGCCCAGATTGACATAAAATCCGTCGCGAAGGTCCAGGGCGGCCCGGGCGGTCATTTCGTCTCGGGTCCAGGCCATCAGGCATCTGCCTTTTCGCTGCGGGGCCGTGTGGTCAGTCGCTCGATACGTTTTTCATAGATCTCGCCCTGGAAAATGCGGCTCACATAAATGCCTGGTGTGTGGATCATGTCCTTGTCCAGGGTACCGGTCTCAACCAGATGCTCGACCTCCGAAACGCAGACCTGGCCAGCTGCCGCCATCATCGGATTGAAATTCCGGGAGGTTTTTCGATAGACAAGATTGCCGTCCCGGTCACCCTTCCAGGCCTTGACCATGGACAGGTCCGCCTTCAGCGCCATTTCCATGAGATAGGTTTCACCGTCAAAATCGCGGGTCTCCTTGCCCTCGGCGACCAGTGTACCCACGCCTGTCCGGGTAAAAAAGGCGGGGATTCCAGCCCCCCCTGCGCGGATGCGCTCGGCCAGCGTGCCCTGGGGAACGAATTCCACCTCCAGTTTTCCAGCCAGATAGAGGCTTTCAAACAGGTCATTCTCGCCCACATAGGAGGCGACCATCTTGCGCACCTGACCGGAGTCCAGAAGCACTCCGATGCCGAACCCGTCCACGCCGCCGGTATTCGAGATGATGGTCAGGTCCCGGGTGCCCGCCAGCCGGATCGCCGAGATGAGGTTTTCAGGGATACCGCAGAGCCCAAAGCCCCCGGCCATGACGGTCATGCCGTCGAACAGGAGGCCTGCCAGGGCCTCGGACGCATTTGAGCGGGATTTGTCAGCCATGGGGCGGAGACTACGCCACCCGATCAGGCTTGCAAATATCCAGGTCAGGTTCTGGAGCTTGATGCCAAGTCAGTGTAGGCAGACCCCATGACCCAGACCTCGTCAGCCGCCGCCATAGAGCCCGTCTCGCTCAACGACCTGACCCGCGATTTCGACGGCTTTGCCCGTCGCCTGGGCGAGAGTTTCACCCGCTACGGATTTGCGGTGATCAGCGATCTCGACCTGCCTTCTTCCAGACTGGCGGCGGCGGCAGACTCTGCCAAGGCCTTCTTCGCCCTGCCGGATGCCGCCAAGCGCGCCTACGTCGTGGGCCAGGGCGGCCAGAGGGGTTACACCCCCTTCGGAATCGAGACGGCAAAGGACTCCGCCCATTCCGACCTCAAGGAATTCTGGCATATGGGTCGCGACCTGCCGTTGGGCCACCGATATGCCGACCTCATGCCCGGGAATGTCTGGCCGAACGAGGTCCCGGACTTTCAGTCCGAAATCACCTGGCTGTATGCAGCCCTCGACCACCTGGGAAATCGCGTCCTGAGGGCCATTGCCCACTATCTGGACCTGGACCCCGAATTTTTCACGCCCACCATAGACTCCGGCAATTCAATCCTGCGTCTGCTGCATTATCCGCCGGTTCCCAAGGATGGCCCCAATATCCGGGCCGGGGCCCACGAAGATATCAACGTCATCACCCTCCTGCTCGGCGCAGAGGAAGCAGGCCTTGAGGTCCTCGACCGTGACGGCCAGTGGCTGGCCATTCATCCGCCCCCCGGCTCGGTGGTTTGCAATATCGGCGACATGCTGCAGCGCCTGACCAATCACCGGCTACCTTCGACGACCCACCGGGTCGTCAATCCCGCGCCAGAGCGGCGGGGGTTCGCCCGGTATTCCATGCCGTTTTTCTTGCACTTCAACCCGGATTACGAAATCCGGACCCTGCCAACGTGCGTGGATGCTGAGCATCCCGATCTAGGTCTGGCCCCCATCACCGCAGATGACTTCCTCAAGGAGCGGCTGCGCGAGATAAAGCTGCTCTGACACACATAGACCGGAACGCGCTCTAGACGTTGAACATGGCCTCGACGCCGTCGGGGTCTGAAATACTCACGCCAAGGTCCGTCAACAGGCCATCGGCGATGGAATAGACCCAGCCATGGACGCTCAAGGCCTGTCCCCGGCTCCAGGCTTCCTGGACAAAAACGTCGGAGGCCACATTCCGGACCTGACGGGTGACATTCAGCTCGCAGAGCCGATCAAACCGGGCCGCAGGTTCCATCGCCTCGAGGGCCTGGCGGTGATCGGCATAGATTTCCCGGATCGGGTGCAGCCAGTGATCAACCAGACCACGACGCTGTCCATCCACGGCGGCCATGACCCCCCCGCATCCATAATGGCCGACGACCATAATGTGCCGGACCTTGAGGACATCGACCGCATATTGCAGGACCGCGAGATAGTTTGCGTCCTGGGGCGGGGCCAGGTTGGCGACATTGCGATGGACGAAAAGCTCGCCGGGATCGAGCCCGACAATCTCGTTTGCCGGCACCCGACTGTCCGCGCAGCCGATCCAGAGATATTCCGGCGACTGTTGGCCCGCGAGACGCTGAAAAAAGCCCGGGTCTACGGACAGCTTCGCGCTGGCCCACCGACGGTTATTGTCCTTCAGGTTTTCGAGCATGACCTTAAGCCTGCCTCGCCTGCGGTTGAAGATCGGGATGGGCCGCGACAAAGGCCGGATGGCGCGCGGCGTGTTCGACAACGGCACTGATGGCCGGAAAACCTGACATGGGAATCTCCAGGCGGATGGCCGAATAGACCTGGGGAATGAGGCAACAGTCCGCAAGGGTCGGCGTGTCCCCGAAGGCGAAGCCGCGACCGAATTTTTCGACCATGGGCTCCAGGACCTGAAGGCCATCCACAATCCAGCGCTCGCTCCACTTGCTGCGTCGGGCCGGGGAGACATCCATGGCCTCCATGGCCCGGCCAATCCGGATATTGACCAGGGGGTGGACGTCACAGGCGATCACCATGGCCATGGCCCGAATCCGTGCCCGGTCCCGCGCTGAGCCCGGAAGCAGGGCGGGTTCGGGATGGGTTTCCTCGAGCCATTCCAGAATGGCCAGACTTTGGGTCATGATATCCCCGTCGCCTGCATCAAGGGCCGGGATCAGGCGCTGAGGATTAATCGCCCGATAGGCGGGCTTGTGCTGGGCACCGGCCAGAAGGTCGACGGCAACGGACTCATAATCGAGCCCCTTCAGCGCCAGTCCAATCCGCACGCGATAGGGGGCCGGGGCATAGGCCGAGCCGTAAAGGGTCAGGGCCATTTCAGAGCACCTTGAAGGCGAGATGTCCGACATCATCAATCGCACCCTCAACCTTGTCCCCGGGCATGAGGGCACCAACCCCCTCGGGCGTGCCCGTAAAGATCAGATCCCCGGCGGTCAGGGTCCAAAGCTTGGATGCCTCGGCAATCACTTCTGCGACATTCCAGATCATGTCAGCCAGGCTCGCAGACTGTTTGACCTGACCATTCACCGAGATTGAAATATTTCCCTGCGGCGGGGCTCCGGTCCAGGGCCGCAAGGCCGATATGGGAGCGGAGAAATCAAAGGCCTTACCGGCTTCCCAGGGCTGGCCCTTGTCCTTGGCACCGTTTTGAAGATCGCGACGGGTCAGATCGACCCCGACAGCATAGCCGAAGACGGCCTCCAGGGCTTGCTTTTCGGACAGGTTTGCCCCGCCGGACCTGAGCGCGACCACCAGTTCAATCTCGTGGTGCAGGTTCGACGTTCGGGGCGGATAGGGAATGTCGGCACCCGGCAAGACAATCGCATCGGCGGGCTTGGCAAAGAAAAATGGCGGATCGCGGTCATCCCCGCCCATTTCCCGGCGGTGGGCGGCATAGTTGCGGCCAACGCAGTAGATACGGTGAACTGGAAAGACGGCGGACTGGCCCTCGACTGGGACATAGACCTGGGGTGACGGCGCAAACAGGAAATCAGTCATAGCCACGAGATACCCCTGACGACGGCTCAAGGGAACCCCGCGCCCGGCCCTCACCAAAGATTGACAGGCTCCGACCAAGTCCGCTCATAGCCTGCAACCTGCCTGGAGCGCCTCATGACCACAATCGCCCCCACCGGCCCCCTGACTGACCTGAAGGTCATTGAAATGGGCTCCCTGATCGCCGGACCCTTCTGCGGACAGATTCTCGGGGATTTCGGGGCCGATGTTGTCAAGATCGAAGACCCCAAGGTCGGCGATCCCATGCGCCAATGGGGGCGATCCTTGCCGAAGGGCCTGTCGCCCTGGTGGCCGGTCATTGGTCGAAACAAACGCTCAGTGACCCTGGACCTGCGGACTCCGGAGGGGCGGGACCTGGCCATGGCGCTGATCGATCAGGCCGACATTTTGATTGAAAACTTCCGCCCGGGGACCCTCGAAAAGTGGGGCATGGGATTTGAGGTTCTGGCGGGCCGAAACCCCGGCTTGATCATGGCCCGGGTCTCCGGATTCGGGCAGACAGGCCCCTATGCGGAACGGGCGGGCTATGGGCTGATCGGAGAGGCCATGGGCGGGCTTCGCTATGTGACCGGTGAACCGGACCGTCCCCCGGCGCGGGCGGGGATTTCGATTGGTGACAGCCTGACGGCACTGCACGCGGTCATGGGCGTGACCATGGCCTTGCACCATCGCGCCAGGACCGGGCGAGGGCAGATGATCGATGTCGCCCTTTACGAGAGCGTGCTCTCGGTCATGGAAAACCTCGTCACGGAATATGACCTGACCGGCTATGTCCGCGAACGGTCCGGGTCAATCCTGCCCGGAATTGCCCCGTCAAACATCTATCCCTGCCTCCATGGCGAAGGCATTCTGATCGGTGGCAATGGCGATACGGTCTTTGCGCGCCTGGCCGAGACCATGGGGCGGCCTGAGCTTGTCGCGGACGGGCGGTTCAACAGCCATGCCGCGCGCGGCCTGCATCAGGGCGAGCTGGACGGGCTGATTTCCGACTGGACCCGGACCCAGTCCCTGACCGAGCTTTTGGCAAGGCTGGAGGCCGACGGCATTCCCTGCGGTCGGGTCTTCCGGGCCCCGGACATGTTGGCTGATCCGCAGTTTCAGGCCCGTCAGGCGATTGTCGAAGCGGACCACCCCGTCTTCGGCAAGGTGAAGATGCAGAACACCTTTCCGAAAATGTCAGAGACCCCCGGAGCGGTCAGGTGGCCGGGGCCCCGACTGGGCGAACACACCGAGCAGGTCCTGGGCGCTCTTGGCCTGACGGAAGACGCTCTGACCGACCTTCGGGACAAGGGGATTATTTCCAGAACCTCCGACACCTGACTCAGATCATCCAGTCTCCGGTCAGGCTTGCCAAGGATACGCCGACCAGGATCACGGTTGCCCCGCCCGTAACCGTGATGACCACGTCTGAACCCACCTGGGCATAGTCATAGGTGGAACCGGGCTCCAGCCGGATGCGGTCGCCTTCGGAACGGTTGAAGTCCAGAACCCGGTCAATCCCGGCGTCGCCGAAACTGTTGAAGACGTCAGCGCCGCCCCCGCCGGTCAGGGTATCGTCGCCGCGATCGCCGGACAGCCAGTCATTCCCCGTCCCGCCGTAGATGATGTCATCGCCCTGGCCACCCCGGACCGTGTCATTGCCCTCGTCGCCGTAGAGGGTGTCATTCCCCATATTCCCATAGACGATATCGTCTCCGGTCTGACCGTAGAGCAGGTCATTATCCTTGCCGCCGACGACCCAATCATTGCCGCTGCCGCCCTGGGCGGTGTCATTCCCCTGATTGCCGTTTATGTCATCGAAGCCGGCTCCCCCCTGGAGGGAATCATTCCCGGAATCGCCCCGGATATAATTGTCCCCGGACCTTTCCGTAAGGGTATCAGCCCCATCGCCACCCATGAGGGTATCGTTCCCGCCCCCGCCTTCGATGCGGTTGTCCAGGCGATTGCCATTTATCTGGTCAGACCCGTAGCCCCCAATGGCATTTTCGATATCGGCACCCATGGCAATCGCCACATTGCCGACATAGCCGCCCACATCGGAAAAATACCCTGGCCGAAGATCGATGATCTGGTTTGACCGATATTCGGAGAAGTCGAAGGTGTCATTGCCGCCTGCGTCCCAGACAGCGAAGTACAGGGGCGTGGTCGCGGAGGTCGCCGAAAACCAGGAAAAACCGGCATTTGAATGAAAGCCGTAGACCGTGTCCCCCGTCCGGGTCGACATATTGGCCCCATATTCCATCTGGATCGCGGCAATATCGTCCAGCAAGGGCGCGGCAGAATAGCCCGGCACCATTCCCCCGGTCTTGGACGCCGAAAAATAGCTCATGACCGTATATTGGCGGCTATCTTCGTAATAGCTCGCATCGGCCTCGTAGGTCAGGGTCGATCCCGTGGTCGCATTGTAGTCAGACGGGTGCGCAAGGCCAATGGCGTGGCCGATCTCATGGATCAGTACCAGACCGCCATAACCCCCGGTGACGGGCGTATTATTGTAACTCAGGGTGCTATTGACCCAAACATCGCCGCTATCGGCAGAAGAGTTCATTGATCCCGGATAATAGGAAAAGGCCGCACTGCCCGACAGGCCCGTATCGTAGTTCGAAAACAGCATGGTCGCGAAATTGGAGTAGGCAGAGTCTCCGCTCGTGCCTGAACCCACCCGCACAAAGGTAATGCGGGCGGCATCTGACCAGGCCGCAAGGGCAAGCTCGGTCTGGGAAATCTGTGCCGAGCTGAACCGGGAAAAGCCGGAAATGCCCGTCGGATAATTGACAGGTTCGCTCGCCCGAAAAGCATAGCTAACCTGAACCGCACCGCCCAAATAGGTCCAGCCCCCCTCTCCCCCCGTCAGGCGGACGGCAGCCTGGTCGATAGTCAGGCTGATCTTGCCATTGCTTGCAGTGCCGGTTCGGGAATCGGCATTCAGATAATCATTGGCTCCTTCGCCGGTCAGGGCAATGAGGGTGTCCTCGCCTCCGACATCAAAGGGGTCTGAAAAAGGGAGGCCACTGGCCAAATCCATGAATCTGCCCCCTAATAGTCAACTGACGCGACGTGAAAAGTCTCTGACCAGGGGATATTTTTCACATTCAACACTTTTATTGAATTAGCCGATAGGGTCGGCACATTGCAAGATGATCCAGGGGGATTCCATGACGAATGACAAGACTGACCCCGAAATAATCACAGAAGATGGATGGAAAAACAGTGGCGTCCGGGTGGTTCCCGGCGACCAGCTCGATACCAGCACACCCCAAACCCCAGGAATGAACCGGGCGGCGGCGATTGATTTTGCCCGGGTGGGGGCGAGAAGCCTCTGGGCCGGCACTGTCCATATTCATGCCGACGCGAAAACCGGAGCGCATCATCATGGCCCCCTGGAGAGTGTGATCTATGTCATTCGGGGCCGGGCCCGGATGCGCTGGGGTGAAGCCCTGGAGTTCGTCGCCGAGGCGGGGCCGGGAGACTTTATCTATGTGCCCCCCTATGTACCCCACCAGGAAATCAATGCCTCAGCGCATGAGACCCTGGAATGCGTCCTCGTCCGGAGTGACAATGAGTCCGTCGTCGTGAACCTGGATATCGAGCCTGCAGAGCGGCCAGAAGAGGTCCGCTGGATCGACCCCATTCACAAGGAATAGGCTTAGCTTGCGGAGCTCAATATGCCCTTTGTCCCGGTTAATGACCTGAAACTGTACTCTGAGCGTGCCGGGGAGGGCGAGCCCCTGCTCTTCATATCCGGCACAGGCGCAGACCTCAGAAACAAGCCCAATGTTCTGGATGGCCCGTTTAGCCGCCAGTTCGACGTCCTGGCCTATGACCAGCGCGGCCTCGGCCAGTCAGACAAGCCGGACCAGCCCTATTCCATGGCGGACTATGCAGATGACGCCGCAGCCCTGATCCTGGCCCAGGGATGGGATCGCGTGCACGTGGTAGGAGTCTCATTTGGCGGCATGGTGGCCCAGGAGCTTGCCCTGCGACATCCTGAAAGGGTTAGCCGGCTTGTCCTGGCCTGCACCTCCCCAGGCGGGGCGGGCGGGGCCTCTTACCCCTTCCACGACATCGCCCATTTGACGGCAAAAGACCGGGCCCGCCACCTCATGCCCTTCAACGACACGCGCCTGGACGCAGCATGGGCAGAGGCCAACCCCGAACGTCATGCTGAACTTCTGGCCCAGAGCCTGGCTGATCCCTATGCCCTCGAACCCGGTCGCGCCCAGGGCGCCGCCCGCCAGATTGCCGCCCGGGCCGCCCATAATGTCTGGGACAGACTTCCGAACATACAGATACCGGTGATGATTGCCGCAGGCCGATTTGACGGCATTGCCCGCCCGGAGACCCAGTTAAATCTGGCCTTGCAAATTCCAGGCTCGGTCCTTCGGTTTTTCAAAGGCGGCCACATGTTCATGTTGCAGGATCGATCTGCTGTTGCGGCCATGATCGAATTTCTGAAGGCCTGAGCCTGCCCAGATGACGGTGAGCAAAATTTGCGCTAAACCATGGCGCAATTCCTGTTCCTGAGGCCTAGCAGGCGTCACCCTCACCTGATTTTCTCAGGATGGGTATCCCAACTGCTTCAGCCGGAGAGTCATCAATGCCTGCAAAAATTTCAAATTCGATCAAGCCCGCGGCGGACGCGATCCATCATGCCGTTAATGCCGTGGATCAGGAGCACGACCTCGGTCTTGGTGAAGCCCTGAAGAAGATTGAGAAAATGATTGCTGACGGGTTTGCGGAATTCAAGAGCCAGGCCAAGCCCTTTGCCGAGTCGACATCGGAGCACCTCGAAGACGTTCAGGCCTATGTCACCGACAAGGCCCGTGAGCGTCCGCTTGTGACCACCGGCATTGCGCTTGGGGTTGGCGTTCTGGTCGGGCTCCTGATGTCCAGTGGGCGCAAGTCTTGATCCTCAGGCGACTATTTGTGATTTTCTGTGGCCTGGCGGCCGCGACCACGGCAACGACCGTGGTCGTGCTGGCCCTGGCTTTTGCCATCTATGCGGGCCTGACCCCGATCTGGGGTCCGG
>CANCJJ010000009.1 GCA_947378305.1 Phenylobacterium aquaticum
ACCAAGGGCCTCAAGGAATTCGTCACCGAGTTCGTGTCAGATGCCGCGACCGGCCGGGGTGGCTATCTTCAGTCACGGGGTCTGATTCCGCTGCCAGCGGGTCAGCATAGTGCTCAGAAGGATCAGGTCCAAAAGGCTCCCGCCATGCCGCGTCCTGCGGCCTAGACTTTTTCATGGTCTCCGCCTGGGCCTTGAGGGCTCAGGCGGGTTATGAAGCCAAGCGTGTCGTGCAGCCGTCAGTCGGCTTCAGTCCTGGGCCGCTTGACCCGGGCCAGTCGGCGCAGCTTACGCCAGAAGCGGGTCTTTTCCGCCTCAGGATAGGGCTGGAGGTTGCGTACAAAATCCTCGGCACAGGCGCGCCAGGAAAAGCCTTCCGCAAATTGGCGTACCCTTGCGCGGTCGAGCTTAAGGGCCTCCAGGCAGGCCTCGCGAAGGCCCTCGGTGGCCGTCACTGCGAGGGTTCCAGCGCCTGAATTCGGAATAATGTCTATCGGACCCGGGGCTGGATAGGCAGCGACGGGCGTGCCTGCGGCCATGGCTTCCAGGATCACCAGCCCGAAGGTGTCGGTCAGGGACGGAAAGACAAAGACGTCGGCACAGGCAAAGTGATCTGCGAGGTCGGTCCCCAGGCGGGTCCCCCGAAAGACCACTTCAGGATATTTCTCTTCCAGCTCGGCCTTTTGTGGACCATCGCCCACCACGACCTTGGTGCCAGGAAGGTCAAGGCTGAGGAAGGCCTCGATATTCTTCTCGACCGCAACCCGCCCGACGGACAGGAATATTGGTCGTGGAAGGTCCTTGAAAATATCCGGCTCGGTCGATGTCCGGGGGTGAAACTGCACCGTATCCACGCCCCTGGACCAGGGGGTGATATTGCCGAAGCCATGCTGCAGCAATTCATCGCGCATGGTCGGTGTGGCCACCATCAATCGGCCTGAGGGCTTATGAAACCAGCGCATATAGGCATAGCCCGCCGCCAGGGGCAGGGGGAGCCGGGCAGAGACATATTCCGGAAACCGGGTGTGATAGCTGGTGGTGAAGGGCAGTTTCCACTCCACGCATAGCCTGCGGGCCGCCAGGCCGATCGGCCCTTCGGTAGCAATGTGGATGGCTTCGGGCTCAAAGGCCTTGAACCTTTCCCGCACGGGCTCATAGGCCCCCACCGCCACCTTGATCTCGGCATAGGTGGGCATGGGGAAGGTCTTGAACTGGTCAGGGTGAATGACTTCCACCGTGTGGCCCATGGCCTCCATCTCGGCGATGACCCGGGTGAGGGTGCGCACCACGCCGTTGACCTGAGGCTCCCAGGCATCGGTGGCGATGAGAATTCGCATGGGCTTCTGACCATCAATCTCCAGGCGGACGCCTTCGCGAACTCTGGACATTGAGGGCTTTGGAGGGGAGAGGGTCTGGGTGTGTAGCCAGGTCCAGAAGGCCCCCATCAGGGCCTCCCGGGTCGGGAAGTAGCGATACACCGTCCGCTCACCGATTTCGGCTTCCTTGGCGATCGCTGAAAAATTGACATCGTCCAGCGTGCCGGCATTCAGCTTTCTGGCGACGGCCTGCAAGATACGATCGCGAGTCTCGGCCTTTTGCCGGCTGCGAAGGTTTGCAAGATATTGCGTCGGTGGCAGGCTCATGACAGTGGAATTGTCACTAATTTGGTTTATTCGTCAATAGGATGTTTGAGGTTCTTGGGCAATCTGGTTCACTTGGGCGAGTGTCTTTTCCCAGTGGACCGGCGTACTGAGCTTGGCCCAGTCAAGGATTTCCAACCGACCGTCGAAATGTTCCACCACCGCCGTGCAGCTTTCGACCCAGTCGCCGTCATTTATGTAGGTCAAGTCACCCATCTGGCGAATTTCGGCCTTGTGGATATGGCCGCAAATGACCCCGTCCACACCGCGCCGCCGTCCTTCTTCAATGACGGCCTCCTCGAAGTTTTCAATGAACTGGAGCGCCTTCTTCACCCGCGTCTTCACATAGGCTGAAAAGGACCAGTAGCCGAAGCCCATGCGCCGCCGCAGCCGGTTGAACAGGGTATTGGCAAACAGGAGCATGCGGTAGCCATAGTCCCCCATGAAGGCCAGCCAACGGGCGTGCTGCACAACGCCATCAAATTCATCCCCGTGGGTGACCAGGAACCGACGCCCGTCTGCCGTCTCGTGAATATGGTCGCGAACCACAAGCACCCCGCCGAAGTGCAGGCCAATGAAGTCGCGTACGACCTCATCATGATTGCCGGGGACATAGATGACCTTCACGCCCTTCCGGGCCAGCCTGAGGACCTTCTGGACAACGTCATTGTGCGCCTGGGGCCAGTACCAGCCAGACCGGAGTTTCCAGCCGTCGATAATGTCGCCCACGAGGAACAGGGTGTCGCATTCGACATGGCGGATGAAGTCCAGCAAGAGTTCGGCCTGACAGCCCCGGGTCCCCAGATGAATGTCGGAAATGAACACCGTGCGATAATGACGGCTTGGCAGATCAGTCATTTTTAACCCCCCGCAAAATGACCCGAGTGTCTGCCCCCCTAGGGTGATTGCATGTCAGTCCTGTGAACCCCGGAACTGGCTTTTTTCCGGGTTGAATTCGCTCTAGGGTTGCGGAGATGAACACCCCTGCTGCAAACTCCCGGGAAACGGCCAAGTCGCTGCGGACGCGCACGCGAATTCTCAGGGCCGCCATGTCCCAGATGGCGCTGGTCGGTTATCACGGGGCCGACAATGCCTGTATTGCCGCTGCAGCCGGCCTGACGCGCGGGGCCCTGCTTTATCATTTCCCGGTCCGGGAAGATCTGGTGCTTGCCCTTATTCCCTACATAGAGGCAGAGCGGATTGCCCTGTTCGAGCAGGCAGCTGTGGCACCGGCTGGCGTGGACGCCTCCGAGCACGCCATCGATAGTTACTGGAAGCTCTTGCATGAGACGCCCTTCCTGGCCTTTGCCGAACTGGAGGCGGCCGCCCGCGCCGATGACATGATCAGGCTCGCGCTTTCGGACGCTCAAAATCGATTTGACCGCGCTCAGCTTGGCGGCCGATTCAACGCCCTCGCCCAAGCGGGCATTGATCCCCGTTTTCAGGCAAGCCGCGACCTGGGACGGTTTCTGCTGGAGGGCCTGGCGCGCGGGGCCATGACCTATGATCAGACCCGCCGGGCAGACCGGCTCATCAGCGTCGTCAAACGCGCCGTGCGGGCCTTGAACCGAAAAGGTGAGGTCCTGGACCTGTGGATGGATTGAGGCCTGCCTGGCCCAATTGAGCCTCAACAGCCTGCTAGGGTGCAACGGTAGGGCAGTGACGTTACAAAACTGTCTCAAACCTTACACAAAACCGTATCGAAGAGCCTCTAACGCACCTGAAGTCTAATTGGCCGAAAAATGGCCGGAGCCTCAGGGGAAGTTTATGAACAAGTGGTTTTCCACGGTTGCGCTGTCCAGCATGATGCTGGCTCTCGCCTCCAATGCCTGGTCCGCAGAGGCTTCTGCAGACGCCAAGGAGTCCAGCAGCACCACGCTCAGCGAGGTGATTGTCACTGCGACCAAGACTGAGACGAACCTACAGAAGACCCCGATCGCCATCACCGTGATCGGTGAGACGGCCATGTCCCAGCGTCACGTGGAAAGCCTGATTAACCTGGCTGACGGCGCGGTTCCCTCTCTGCGGATTGCCACCTTCGAGGCGCGCCAATCTGCGCTGACCGTCGGCATTCGCGGCATTGTCCCCTTTGACGCGAACCAGACCGCCCGGGACCAGGGCGTTGGTGTCTATCTCGACGGCGTCTATCTCGGCCGCCAGCAAGGCCTGAATGCGGGCCTGTTCGATGTCCAGCGCGTCGAAGTCCTCCGCGGCCCACAGGGCACGCTCTTCGGTCGTAACACCGAAGGCGGTGCGCTCAGCATCGTCACCAAGGCTCCCACGGGCGTCTTTGGTGGCCGGGTCGTTGCCGGGGTTGGCAATTACGGGGCTTACAGCGGCGAACTCCACCAGGACTTCCAGTCCTTCGCCGACATTTCGATGAAGGTCGATGCCATCATCCAGCATCAGGATCCTACCGTCAAAAACCCGGCAAGCGGCCAGGCAGGCTGGAACCAGTATGACCGCAAGGGCATCCGGATTGCTGCCCTCTACAAGCCCACCGACAACTTCAGCGCCATGATCTCGGCGGACTATGCGAAGGACTATAATACGCCCTTCTTTAGCCAGCTGGTGAATTTCAACCCCTATGGCAAGCGCGTCCGCACCCTTGCGGAAGTCCAGGCCTCGGCCAGCGCCCCGTCTGGAACCATCAACCCGCTTGCCCCTCTGGTGCACGTCTACACCGATCGCCAAACCGCCTCGGACATTGGCACGATCCAACAGCCCAGCCTTGATGAGACCGGCGGCCTTTCCGCAGTTCTGAAATATACGGTTTCGCCTTCGCTGGAACTGCGCTCGATCACTTCGGCGCGGGGCGTCGGAACCAACCAGTATGATAACTCGGGTATCGAAAGCCGGAACGTGTTTACCGCACTCACCACGGCAAACCCGAACCCTACCTTTGGCCGCTATAGCCTTTCAGATCTCTACCAGCGCCAGTTCAGCCAGGAATTCCAGGCGGTGGGTAGCCTTGGTGAAAACTTCACCTATGTGGCCGGGGCCTATTACTTCCGGGAATACGTAAAGGAATCGGCTGCAACGCCCTTTACCAACCTCTGGAACGCAGACGGCACAGCCTATTCGCTTCGTTCGTCCTATGGCACAGCGCCCTATAATACGAGCACCCTGGCCGGCTGGGAAAAGGGCACCCGCCTGCTGGCCCGCGCCAGCCATGCCGATGCTACGAGCTATGCCGTCTATGGCCAGGGCACCTATACGCCAGCCTCGATGGAGAACCTGCACCTCACCGTGGGCGGGCGCTTCACCACCGACAAGCGTGATGGCCTGCTCTATATGGTGAGCGGCAAGGCTTCGAACTTTAAGTTCAATTATGACAAGAGCCGGTTCGACCCCATGGTCAACCTGGCCTACGATGCGGCCGAAGGCATCAATGTCTATGCCAAGTACTCGACCGGCTATCGCGCTGGTGGAGCCAACGACCGGTCCTCAAACTTCCAGGCCTTTGATGCAGAATCCGTCAAGGCCTATGAGCTGGGCCTGAAGATGGACCTCCTGGATCGCCGTCTGCGCGTCAACCTGGCTGCCTATGCCATGGACCGCGACAAGACCCAGACGGACTTCGACAGCGTTGACACCACGCCGGGTAGCCCGACCCTTGGCGCTCACACTGAGGAAACGCGGAACTCCCCCGGGACATCCAAGATCCGCGGCATTGAAGCTGACGTCACCGCCAAGGTCTCGGAAGCCATGACCGTGGGTCTTAGCTATGCCTACACTGACGTGAAGGTTCCGGCGGCCCCCTTCCCCTTCTCGGGCTCTGGAAACTACATTGCTTACGGTGCTCCCTTCCCCGTGAAGGTGGTCTACACCCCGCCGAACGCAGCCTCGGGCTATATTGACTATCAGGTCCCCGTTGGCGACATGACCTTCGTTGGTCACATCGACGCCAACTATGCCGATGCGCAATATGCCTTCCAGGCCGAGTTTGCCGACGTCTCGCCGACCGGGAAGTCGATCCAGCAGATTGCCGTGAAGACGGACTCCAGCTTCATCGTCAATGCCAACCTGGCCCTGGCGGACATCACCATGGGAAGCGGTTCCGCGACGGTTTCGGTCTGGAGCCGCAACCTCCTCGACGAGTCCCACATCTACCGCATCTCGGGCGCCAACCGTGGCACGATTGGTGACTATGCGAACTTCAACCCGCCCCGCACCTTCGGTGTGGAACTGCGCGTAAAGTACTAGGACAGTCGGAACCGCCGACCCGGCCTGGGTCGGCGGACTCCTCCCTGCCAAGGGGGGACGCTTTAGAACAAGACCAGGGGGCAGCCGCTTCCTGGTCTTTTTTATGGGCCGCTCGTGTCCAGCTCAGAACCCTGGACTAGCGGCGCTTTTCCTGGGCGATCCAGCGATCAATCCTCTGCTCCAGCAGGGACAGGGGCAGGGGCCCGCCCAGCAGGACCGCATCGTGGAAGCGCCGGATATCGAATCGGTCCCCCAGGGCCGCCTGAGCACGGGACCTGAGTTGCACAATCTTCATCTCGCCGATCTTGTAGGCCAGGGCCTGCCCCGGCCAGGACACATAGCGCGCCAGTTCAACCTCGATATTCAGGGAGGACAGGGCCGTATTATCCGTGAAACAGGCTCTTGCCTGGTCCAGGGTCCAGCCCTTCCAGTGCATGCCGGTATCCGCGACTAGGCGACAGGCTCGCCACATTTCGTAGGACAAGCGCCCGAACCGCTCATAGGCGTCCTGGTAGATACCCATCTCGCCGCCCAGCTTTTCGGAATAGAGGCCCCAGCCTTCGGTAAAGGCGGTGACGTCTGCGGCCCGCCGGAAGGCTGGAACATCCGTCAGTTCATCCCCCAGGGCGATCTGCAGATGATGTCCCGGCACGGCTTCATGCAGGGTCAGGGCGGGGAGTTCATAAAGCGGTCGCTGGTCCAGGCGCGAGGTATTGACCATAAAGCCGCCCGCAACGCCTTGGGCTGGGCTACCCCCGAAATAACGTCCGGTGGTGTAGGTCGCCTCAATATCCGCAGGCACGGGCCTTACGCCATAGGTCAGCCGGGGCAGGGTCGCAAACCAGCCCGGAAGCTGATCATCAATTCGCTTGGCAATCCGGGAGGCCTTTTCCAGCAAGGCCTCTCTGGAGGTGGCGTAAAAGCGGGGATCAGACCGCAGATAGGCCTGGAAGGCCTTGAAGTCGCCCTTAAAGCCGGTCTCCGCCATGACGGTCTCCATCTCCTGACGGATGCGCCGGACTTCAGACTGGCCGATCTCGTGAATCTGGTCCGGGGTCAGGTCTGTGGTTGTATGGTCAGCGACCAGCCAACGGTAATAGGCCTCTCCGCCGGGAAGGCTGCGAGCCCCAAGGTCTGCCCTGGCCACCGGCAAGTATTCCGAGGTCAGGAAGGTCACAAAGGCCTCTTGCGCCGGTCTGACTTGATCCTTGATGACTGTTTCCGCTTCTGACCGCAGTCGGGCCTGATCTGCGGGCGAAATCGTGGGCGGGAGGATCTTCAGCGGCGTCATTAGGACATCGGACTCCACCGGGGCCATTGCTTGTGACCGCGCATGGTCAATCACCTGCTCAACCGTGGTGCGCGGCTGGGTGAAGCGGGTGGAAATGCCCCGGCGGGCGTTGGCAATATTGTCCTGGTAATATCGGGGTAGGGCGCGGAGCCGGGCAATCCAGGCCTCTGCATCAGCCTGGGATCGCACCGGCGTGGTTGTCGCCAGATAGCCCATGGTCTGGTTGAAGCCCCCATCGGAATTGAAGGGCATTCGCGCCTCGTCAAAGCTTAGGCTTTGCAGGGACCGGTCCAGGGTCCAGGCCAGAAAGTTTCGGTTCAACTGCCCCTCTGGGGACAGGCCGCTGTCTGAAATGCCGGACAGTCGCTTTTTGAACCCCTCCAGGGCCTGGGCGCGACGTGCGTCAGCGGCGGGGGTGACATCGGGCATTTGTCCCAAGGCGGCGCGGTCGCCTTCCCGGCCCGCCTGGATGGGACTGTCGGCCCGCCCATAGGCTTCATAGTCTGCGATCAGCCGCTTGACCTGGCCATCGTCGGCCAAGGCGGGACGGGCGAGCGCCAAAACCAGAAAAGCAAACACAAAGCGACGCATCATGATCTCCTGAACAAGAACCAAGTCCTACCCCTCTTGATGCGGAGCGCCAATGCAGGTCATGCTAACGACCAAATCTTGGGGGTAAGCGACATGAATTTCATCACCCGCCGCAAGGCGGTGACCGCCCCGGTTCGCCAGCCTGGTGAACATCAGCTCAAGGCAACCCTGAGCTGGCCCCATCTCGTTGCCCTGGGTGTAGGCGCGATTATCGGTACGGGGATCTATACCCTGACCGGCGTGGGGGCCGGGCTTGCTGGGCCAGGTGTGATCCTCTCCTTTGCCATTGCCGGTGCCGTCTGCGCCCTTGCCGCCCTTTGCTATGCCGAAATGGCCACCCTCATGCCCCATGCGGGCAGTGCCTATACCTATGCCTATGCGGGCATGGGGGAACTGATCGGCTGGATCATCGGCTGGAGCCTGATCCTGGAATATACCGTGGTCTGCTCTGCCGTGGCCGTCGGCTGGTCCGGCTATGCCCAGGGCTTTCTGGCCAGCCATGGCTGGGGACTTCCGGCCATTCTGGCGGCGGGACCTGGCGGCGATGTCTCCGGCCTGGTCAACCTGCCGGCCGTCCTGATCACCCTGGCCGTGACCGGCCTGCTCCTGGTGGGAACCCGGGAGAGCGCTACGGTCAATTTCTATCTGGTGATTTTCAAGGTCGTGGCCCTGATCGCCTTCGTCGCCCTGACCTTGCCCGGGTTTGACGCCAGCCATTTTCACCCCTTCATGCCGTTCGGCTTTGGCGGCCATGAGGACCCCGACGGGACCAAGCGTGGCGTCATGGCGGCGGCCGCCCTTATCTTCTTTGCCTTCTACGGATTTGACGCGATTTCGACAGCCGCCGAGGAGGCCAAGAATCCCGGCCGAGACCTGACCATCGGTATTATTGGCTCAATGGTGCTCTGCGCCGTGATCTACATGATTGTGGCCGCTGCTGCCCTTGGGGCCTCGCCCTTCGATGTCTTTTCCAAAAGCAGCGAGCCCCTGGCCTTTATTCTCCGCGACCGGCACCATCCCCTAGCCGCCGCCCTGATTGCGGGGGCTGCGGTCGTGGCCCTGCCCACGGTCATCATGGCCTTCATGTTTGGCCAGAGCCGGGTGTTTTTTGCCATGTCCCGGGACGGATTGCTGCCCCGTGGCCTGTCCAGGGTTTCCCCTCGGGGGGTCCCGGTGGTGGTGACCGTCTTTACCGGCCTGTTTGCCGCCATCATGGCGGGTATCTTGCCACTCAAGCTCATTGCCGAGGTGGCGAATGCCGGAACCCTGGCCGCCTTTATCGCCACGGCGGTGGCCATGCTGGTGCTGCGGCGCACCCACCCGGACCTTCCCCGGCCATTTCGGACACCGCTCGGCTGGCTGGTTGGACCCCTGGCCGTCCTGGGCTGTGTCTATCTGTTCTGGAGCCTGCCCACCCTGACCAAGATGCTGTTCTTCGCCTGGAATGGCGTGGGGCTGGTCGTCTATCTCGTCTATGGTCGTAACCGTAGCCGTCTCGCAACCCCGGCCTAGCTGCGTCCCAGAATGTCGAGGATCGGGCCGCCGGGGCCATTGATAAGAGCGGCCTCGATCCCATAGGCTTCGGCCAAATGGTCAGACGTCAGGACCTCAGCCGGGCTCCCTTCGGTCAGACACCGCCCGGCCTTGAGCAGGATAATCCGGTCCGCCAGCCGGGCCGCCAGGGTCAGGTCGTGGAGGGTGACGACAATCCCGCAACCTTCGCGCTTGGCAAGGGTTCGCAGCAAGTTGACGCTATCCAGCTGGTAGCCCGGATCGAGCCCGGTGAGGGGCTCATCGGCCAGGAGCCAGTCAGGCATCCCGACAAGCGCCCGGGCCAACAGGATCCGCGCCCGCTCCCCGCCCGAGAGTGCGGAGACATCACGCTCGGCCAGACCTTCTGTCCCCGTCTGGCGCATGGCCAGGTCGATGGCATTTGCATCCTCCGCCGACAAGCCCCGGGCACCGATGAAGGGAATCCGCCCCAGGCCCACCAGGATTCGCGCCTCTAGGGGCCAGGCGATCTCCGGGGTTTGCGGCATGAAGGCAATCTTCCGGGCCCTTTCGGCAGGGGGAAGGCCCATGACGGGCTGGCCTTCAAGCCAGACCTCGCCGTGATCGGGTCTGCGCAGGCCGCCAAGGCAGGCAAGCAGGGTCGACTTCCCCGCCCCGTTCGGCCCGAGAATGACTGTGACCTCGCCCGGACGCAGGCTCAGGGACACGG
Source organism: Phenylobacterium aquaticum (assembly GCA_947378305.1). Taxonomy (GTDB): domain Bacteria; phylum Pseudomonadota; class Alphaproteobacteria; order Caulobacterales; family Caulobacteraceae; genus Phenylobacterium; species Phenylobacterium aquaticum_B. The sequence continues at coordinate 9,947 of CANCJJ010000009.1, forward strand.
CCTCCAGGGCCAGACGCGCGCCCAGTTTGACGGTCAGATTGCGACCCTCCAAAACCTTCATGCCAGCCTCCGTCGCAGGGAGATCAGCAGGGTCAGGAAGAAGGGTGCCCCCAGCAGGGCCATGGCCACACCCAGCTTGATTTCTGCCTCTGCGGGGATCAGGCGGACCAGGACATCCCCGGCCAGGACAAGTACGGCACCGCCGAGGGCTGCGGGCATGAGCAGACCTGAGGGCCGCGCGCCCACCCACGGGCGCAGCAGGTGCGGGACCACCAGCCCGACAAAGCCGATGACACCGGTCACGGCCACGGCGGCCCCGGTCGAGAGCGCGACGCCCAAGGCCAGCCAGAGCCGGGTCCGGGAGAGATTGATTCCCAGGGACCTCGCCCCGGTCTCGCCGAGGGTCAGGGCGTCCAGCGCCCGTCCGGTGAGGCCCACGAGGCCACAGCCTGCCATCATGAAGGGGAGGGCGAAGGCCAGATCGGCCAGGCTGCGATCCACCAGTGATCCCATGAGCCAGTCCATGATTTCGCCCGCGGCCCAGGGGTTCGGGGCCAGCGACATGACCAGGGCCACGCCTGCCCCGGCAAGGGTGTTCAGGATTACACCGGCGAGGACGAAGGTGACCATGGAGGTGCCGGTCCCGGCCAGCATCAACAGCATAACCACCCCGATCAGGGCGCCTGCCATAGCGGCCGTGGGCAGAAAAGCGGCCCCTGCCAGACCGAGCGAGAGGGCCGTGACTGCGCCGAGGGCTGCCATGGCCGATACGCCCAGCACGCCCGGGTCGGCCAAGGGATTGCGCGTATAGCCCTGCAGGGCGGCACCGGTCAGTCCCAGGGTGGCTCCCACCGCCATGGCCAGCAGGGTACGGGGCAGGCGCAACTGGAAAAGAATTCCCCAGAGCGGGTCTGTGGGCGATCCGAACCAAAGCGGGAAGGGAACCCAGACCTTGCCCGCGCACAGGCTTGCCAGGGCCAGGAGGATCAGGGCCAGGGTCAGGCCGATCAGGGTCATTTGCCGACGGGTCATGCCAGGCCTGCCGGGAGGGTGTTGCGAATCCGGGCCAGCCGTTCAGCGGTCATGATCAGCGTCGGGCCCGCACAGTTCAGCAGGGCTTGAGGAAAATCGGCGCGGAGCATGCGTCCTTTCAGGACCTCCAGGGCCGGGTGATCGAGGTGGTGGGCTGCCAGGCTCCGGGCCCGGTCCTGCGGGGTTCCAGTCAGCAAGACCTGGGGCGGATTTGCCAGAATCTGTTCCAGCTCGACCTTTTGCCAGCTTCTTGTGCCGTAGTGCGGGGCCATGTTCTCAAAGCCTGTTTTCTGAAGCATCTCATCAGCAAGTGTGCCTGACCCGGGAGAAAATCCGCCCGATTGCAGGATCAGGGCCTTGACCGGAGGGTGTCCTGGCGGGGGTGCGGCGGCGGCCAGGGCGGCCTCAATCCGGTAGACCAGGGCCGCGCCACGATCGGGCTGGTGGAGCAGACGGGCAAGGTGGCGAATCTGGTCGAGGCTGGCGGCCACGGAGGGTGGCAGTCCGAACAAGGCCAGGGGAATGGCCTGACGAGCCAGGGCCTTGCGCGTGCTGGAGGGCGTAAATGTGCTGGCCAGGACCAGGTCGGGGCGTAATAGCAGGACTTCCTCTGCTGTTTCCCAGGTTTGGGGCAGGGACCAGGCGACCGGGGCGGGAATCGTGCTTTCCGGACTGCGGGCAAGATGGCTAAGGGCAGCAATTTGCTGGCGATCTGCCAGATCCAGCAGGATCGCGTCCAGGCAGGGGTTCAAGGAAACCACCCGCCGGGGGGCAGGTCCCGGCCCCTTGCCCAGGGCAAGTCCTATGCCTGCGCTTAAGGCTGATCTCCGGGTCAGATCCATGGCCATGCCCCTAGAATCCCGCGCGGACGCCGACATAGAATTCGCGACCAGGGGCACCATAATTGGCAACAGACTCGTAGGAAACGCCCATAAGATTCTCGATCCGGCCATAGAGCTCGACCCGGTCGTTCAGTTGGCGGGAAAGGCGTAGGTCCATGAGGCTATAGGCCTTCAGTCGGCGGGTATTTCCGGCATCATCGAAGCTCTCGCCGACATAGCGCAGACCAAGTCCGGCCTCCAGCTTTCCGGGAAGGCTATGGCTGAGGGTCAGGTTCGCCATGTGCTCGGGCCGCCGGGCCAGGGCGTGATCATAGTCCTCGCCGGGCGTTGCATTGCGCGCCTGCGTCCAGGTGTAATTTGCCGTGATCCCGGTTCCGGCGGCATGTGCCTCGCCGGTCAGTTCGAGGCCCCGGGTCCGGGTCTGGTTGGTATTGCTGTAATAGCCATAGCGGTAATTGCCCCCCGGCGCGCAGAGGGCCGTTTTCGAGGTATAGGCACAGGAGACGAAATCGATCTGGTTTCGCGCCGAGCGCTGGAACCAGGTGGCGCTCAGTCGGGTGTCGAGGCGGTCGATGCGCTGTTCGATCCCCGCGTCCCAGCCCGTGGCGGTCTCTGGCTCCAGGCTGCGGTTGCCGTATTCGCTGTAGAGTTGATAGAGGCTCGGGGCCTTGAAACCCTGCCCCAGACTGGCACGGACAAAGGTATGTCCCTGACCGGGTCGCCAGACGATTGCGGCCTGACCCAGGTCTGCCGAGCCAAAGGTTTCATGGCGGTCTCGCCGTCCCCCAAGGGTCAGGGTCAGGTCCGGGGCAGGGTCGCCCACCAGATTCAGATAGAGCCCGTCCAGACGCACATGGGCGCGGGTTTCGGCTGGATTCGGGTCCCAGGCGCTGGGGGCCAGGGTGCGAAGGCTGGAGCGTTCGGTTTCAGCTCCAAAGGTGGCCTGCCAATGGCGAGGTAGATCGACCACCCCCTGATATTCCCACCTCTGCACCTGCCCCTGGGCCTTGAAGGTCAGGGCGAGGTTCCCCTGGTCTGGATCAAGGTATTTCCGGTCCGTATCCGTCACGGCAAGAGCCAGCCGGTTTTTCAGTCGCCCCCCGGCCAGCGCGAAATTCCAGCCGACATAACCGAACCCTTCCGTCGTCTTGCCGAACTCCCGGTCGTCGGCGAAGTTATAGGCAGGGGCCGGAAAGCCATCATAGGCGCTGCGGCTGTGGGTCCAGCTGGCGCGGAGGTCCAGGCTTGAGACCGCCCCCAGGCTCAGTCGCGCCCGTCCGCTGAGGTGCCGGTTTTGATAACCGTCGGCCTCGGTCCCGCCCCGAAAGCTCGACACGCCGTCTGTGGCATAGGTGCTGCCCGCCAACCGCCAGCTCACCGGCCCGGTCAGGCCGCCGAGGCCAGCATTCACCCCGTGCGTCCGTTCGGACCCGGCTTCAAGGCGAAGGCTGGCTTCGAGATCGGCCAGGGGCTCAGGCGTCGAAATATTGACCACTCCCCCCAGGGCCTGGCTTCCCCAAAGGGTGGACTGAACCCCGCGCAGAACCTCAATCCGGGCCAGATCGCCGGCCAGCAGATTGGCGCTGTTGAAACCTGCGCCCGTCAGGGAGGGATCGTTCACCCGCACCCCGTCAATGACCACCAGGGTCTGGTCAGATTCCGCCCCACGGATTCGCACGGCCGTCGCACCGCCGACCCCCCCGGCCCGGCTTACCCCCACGCCCGGGATGCGCTGCAAAATATCCGAAACAATAACGGCCTGCTGGGTTCGAAGGTCTTCGGCGGTCAGGACGCTGACCGGTTGGCCGATCCGTTCCGGGACCTGTGGACCCCGATTGGCCACGACGATGACCTCCTGGACGGCAGGCCCCGGGGCCGCAGCCAGGGCGGGATGAGCCGAGGCAGATGTGGCCAAAACAAGGGCCAGTGGGCAGAAATATTTCATTCGGGTTCCCCCAGACGCGCAGACGACAACAGGCCGTGGCAGTCGTGAGGTCCGGAGGGGAGGGGGTCTTGGCCCACGCCCTTCCAGCCCGCGCCTGCGCACGGTCCAAGCGGACATCGCCTTCGGGTAAACCCGTTCGCTCGGCACACCCCGTCCGGACGAAAGACGATTACGACAGGCAGGTCTCCTGGCTCACGGGTCGACACCCCTTGCACGCCGCCTTCCCAGGTCCTGACCCCTTGCAAGGTCCTTCCCCAGTGGCATGTGGCGCGCGGGCTCACCGCTTACAGTTGCGGGGGCAGCCCGGGTCTTGCACCCGAGTTCCCTTTTCATCCCCCTCGCGGGGGAACCTGTCGCCCGACCCGGATAGGCGGTGTGGGGGGCGCGGTCAATTGCGGGGGGGAAATCCCGTGACTTTCCAGTTGCAGAACCGGCCCAGACTGCGCATTGCAAAACCCGCCGATCTGCAAATTTTTCGGGAGACCCTTGTCATGACCTATCGTGCGCCGCTGAACAGCCTGTCGCTGGCCCTGAAGGTTGCCGGTCACCCCGCGCTTCTGGGACATGGCTTTTCCGATCTGGATGAGGACACCGTCAAGGCGGTGCTGGAGTCCGCCGCCGCCTTTGCCGAAAATGAAATCGCCCCCCTGAACCGTCAGGGGGACAAGGTCGGCGCAAAATTCGAAAACGGCGTGGTTCGGGCCGCGCCTGGATTTGCTGCCGCCTACAAGGAATTTGTCGCCCAGGGCTGGAATTCCCTGGCTGCAGACCCGGCGTTTGGTGGCCAGGGCCTGTCCAAGGCCATGGAACTGGCCGTCTTCGAAATGATCCATTCTGCCAATATGGCCTTCGGCCTCTGCCCCATGCTGACCCAGGGTGCCGTCGAGGCCCTGACCCTGCATGGAAACGAGCGCCAGAAGCGTCTGGTCCTGCCGCGCCTGGTCTCCGGGGAATGGACCGGGACCATGAACCTGACCGAGCCCCAGTCCGGGTCTGATCTGGCGGGGGTGACCACCCGGGCAGAGCCCGATGGCGCAGGCGGCTACAAGCTCTACGGCCAGAAGATCTTCATTACCTGGGGCGATCATGATGCAGCGGACAATATCTGCCACCTCGTCCTGGCCCGCACCCCCGATGCCCCGCCCGGTGTGAAGGGTATCAGCCTGTTCCTGGCCACCAAGCGTCTGGTCGATGATGCGGGAAATCTTGGCCCGGCCAATCAACTTCGGGCGGGGTCCATCGAACACAAGCTGGGCATCCACGGCTCGCCCACCTGCGTGATGTTGTTCGAAGGCGCCCAGGCCGAGCTGGTCGGGGAGCTGAACAACGGCATTGCCCACATGTTCGTCATGATGAATGCCGCCCGGCTGCAGGTTGGGGTCGAAGGTGTCGCCATTGCCGAACGCGCCCTGCAACAGGCTCTGGCCTATGCCCAGGATCGCAAGCAGGGCCGGACCCTTTGGGGTGGGGAAACCATCTATGGTCACCCAGATATTCGCCGCATGCTCACCCTCATGCGCGCCAAGATCGAAGCCGCGCGGTCCATCTGCCTGACGACGGGCGTCCTCGCTGACCTGGCCCGGCTGGCCCCGACGGAAGCGGCCCGTGACCTGGCCCGGGACCGCCAGGCCCTGCTGGTGCCGATTGCCAAGGCCTGGTCGACGGACATTGGCGTCGAGGTGGCCTCCCTGGGGGTGCAGGTCCACGGTGGCATGGGGTTTGTCGAGGATACCGGGGCGGCCCAGCACTATCGCGACGCCCGCATTGCCCCGATCTATGAGGGCACCAACGGCATTCAGGCCATGGATCTGGCCGGTCGGAAACTCTCCCTGCAAGGTGGCGCGATCATGCCCGGCTTCTGTGATGACATGGCCTCGACCCTGCCCCGGATTGCCGCCCACGCCGGACTGTCGGACGTGGCCGCGCGCCTTGAGACGGGGCTCCATGTCCTGCGGACAGCCACAGACTGGATGCTGACCCACAAGGGGGCGGACGCCCTCAGCGGGGCGACGCTTTACCTGCGGCTGGCGGGTGAAGTCATTGGCGGCTGGATGCTGGCCTTGCAGGCCCTGGAGGTCTCCGGGGCTGAGGATGACTGGTCGATGTCCCGGGCGACCCTGGCGCGGATCTATGCCTCCCAGGTGCTGGTCCTGGCTCCCGGCCTGGCGACCGCTGTCATGGAAGGCGGAAGCGACCTCGAAAGCCTGGGCGCGGACATGCTGGCGGGTTAGAGGCTCAAGGGCGTCAGATATCCCGTCAGCTCCAGGAAGCCTCGACCGCCCTCGGTACGAACCGCCCCTTCCCAATAGACCGGCCCGCCGCCGCGCCGACTGTCTAGCTCGGAATCTGCCATAAGGGGTTTGAGGGTCCATTGCCTTGGCCCGCCGGGGGTCTTGATGGTCAGGCTGCGTTCAACTGGATAGTCCGTCCCGGTCCGGGGGGAATGCCAGGTTCTACGGGTGGCAAAGGCGACGTCCCCGGGGCCGAGAACGGTGGTCTGTCCCGTGGACGTGCGCAGGGACCCGCCGGCCCAGACGGGGGCTCCGGACTTGTCCCGCACCTGAAAGGCCGTCAGGGCACTGCCATCGTCGAGATTGAGGCCCACCCAGTCCCAGCCCACCGCCCGGGGATCCAGCAGGGTGGATGACCACTCCCGGTCCAGCCAGGCCTCTCCGGTGACGGGAACCCGCTTTCCGCCCTGGGTAATGGTGCCCGTCACTCGCAGGTGGGGAAGGGTGAAATAATAGCTGGCCTGTTCCGGCTTCGGCCCCTTCTGGCTATAACCGGCTAGGCCTTGCCTGAGGACGGGCTGGGTGGGGTCAAGGGTCAGGTCGAGGTCGAAGTCCGAACTCCTGACCCGGGTCTTGAAGGTCCCGGAGGCCTCCCGGTTCAGGCTCCAGTCATCCAGAACAATCGCGGTGTCTGTCATTGCGGCCTCTGCCAGGCCAAACCCCTGACGACTGATCCTCTGGTCATGCACCAAGTGCCCTATGGCAGGGTCCGACAGGGCGGCGTGGGCAAACAGGATCTGTTGCGGGGCAAATCGACTGGGGTTTTCCGCCCCGAGGCCTGTCCGCGAGCGGAAGAAGGTGACCTGGACCCCGAGGTCCCGGCCGTCCTGGGTCTTCAGCCAGCCGGTGACATACCACCACTCGGTGCGGAAGGCCGGATGGGCTCCATGGTCCCTGGGGAATGTGAAGGTGGGGCGGGGCTCGACCTTCGGAAAGGTCACAGGGGCGGCTCCAGCCAGAAATACGGCGGCCAGCAGGACCAGCAGGGGCTTGTGAAAATGTCGCATTACCAGTCTTCCCGAACGGATCGGATGGCATCGCCCGACAAGGCACTCCGCCCCGCCAGAACCGCTGTCCCCGCCGCTGCCGTAATCAGGGCCGCGACCAGGAGGCCGAACAAGGTGAAGGGCCAGCGCGTATCCATGGTCCAGTTAAAGGACTGGGGGTTGATGACCTGGATCAGGATCTGACCCATGACGGCACCAAGGGCCAATCCCGCCAGACTGCCCACCGCCCCCAGCAAGCCGCCTTCCAGGGCCAGCATGGCCAGAACCTGGCCCCGGGTCACCCCGATATGCCGAAGCATGCCAAACTCCCGGGTTCGCGCCAGGGTCTGGGCCGAAAAGGTGGCAGCCACCCCGGCCATGCCCACGAGAATCGCAATGGCCTCCAGGGCATAGGTCATGGCAAAGCTGCGGTCGAAAATCGTCAGCGCCATCCGCCGCAGGTCCTTCGGCAGGGCCAGATCGGTGCGGTCCGCCAGATCGGCAGGCAGGGCCGCGCGCAGGACGGGCAAGACCCCTGCGGCCGCAACTCCAGGCTTAAGGTCGATGGCCGCCTCGCTTCGTCCCGTGTCGCCGGTCATGCGGGTATAGGCGACTGCATCCATCGCAACAGCGCCGAAGGGGCGGCTGTAATCGCGCCAGACCCCGGCGACAAAGACCCGGTGGGTCTTGCCCCCCAGGGGCAGGACGAAGGTGTCGCCCGACTTCACATGATAGAGCCTGGACATGGGCTCCGAAACCCAGACCGGCACTTGCGATCCGGTCGGGGCCCTGGCCTGACGAACCAGGGTCAGGCTCCTGCCGGGGTTTTGGCGATCAATTGGTGTTGCGATCAGGGTGATGGGCGGTTGGTCATGGCTCAGGCGGAGGGTGAGGCTTCGACGAAACTGTATCCGCGCCAGTCCGGGCAGGGCGGCAAGTCGGGCCTGGGCGGTCGGATCAAGCCCGCCGGTCTCTGCCCCGGCCACGCGCAGATAGACATCCGAGGGCAGGAGTTGCACCAGCCAGTCGTCTACCGAGCCACGAAAACTGGAGACCATAATGGCCATGGCAACCATCAGGCTTGTGCTGGCCACAATGCCGCAAAGCGCCACAGCCGCCTGGCCCGGTGCGCCCCAAAGTCGGCGGATGGCCAGATAGGGCGCAGGCAGGAGATTGTTGAGCCGGTTCAGGGGCGATAGCAGGGTTCGCGCCAGCCAGGGCATGGCCCCGATTCCGCCCGCCAGGGTCAGCGCCATGGCACCATAGCCAAACAGGGGCAGGTCGAGGATCGGCGGTGCCAGGGCCGCCAGACCCCCTGCGCCCAGCAGGATCATAGGCCAGACCAGGGAAGGGCGGTGGCGGGGATCAACCGTGTCCCCGCTGGTCTTCAGGGCGACAGCGGGTTGAACCTTGCCCGCTTCCAGAGCGGGCCAGAGACTTCCGGCCATGGCGACGGCCAGGCCAAGGCCCAGAAAGACCCCGGTCGCCAGGGGGTCGAAACTGAGTTCCGGCCGGGAGCCTGCAAAAAATCCGCCGCCCAGATCACCGCCGAGAAGCTGCAAGGCGGCCGTGGCAAGCCCGAGGCCCAGGAGCAGACCGCCAAGGGCCCCGATGACGCCGACGGCGAAACCTTCCAGAAGAATTTGTGTCAGCAAGCCCCGCTGGCTCAGTCCCAGAACCCGGAGCAGGGCAAATTGACTGCGGCGACGGGCCACTGACAGGGACTGGGCGGAATAGACCAGAAAGCCACCGGTCAGCAGGGCCACCATGGCCAGCATTTCAAGATTGACCCGATAGGCCCGGGACAGGCTGTCGCTTCGGCGGGCTTCCGACTTCGGGGTTACGAGCTCGGCATCCGGCGGCAGGACCTTGCGAATGTCGTCTTCGAGACGGGCCAGGCTGACGCCGGGTCTGAGGGCCAGGTCGATCCTCTGAAGCCGTCCAGGGGTGCCGAACCGCCACTGGGCGGTGGCAATATCCATCACCGCGACCCGGCGGTTGGGGCCGAGGCCCGGCAAGGTTCCAGCCAGTCTTGCCGCATAATGGCCCTTGGCGGTCGACAGGGTCAGGGGCTGGCCAAACGGGGTCTTGCTGGCCAGCAAGGCGCTCTGGGACAGATAGATGGCGTCCTCGCCCAGGGCCATGTCGCGCAGGCCCTGGCCCGGGTTTCCAGCGGGGCGGCCAATCAGGCCGGGTGTGACCTGGGCGGCGCGAAAAACGTCCAGGCCCAGGAGGGTGATCTGGGATCGGTCGGGCAGGGTGGCCTGGACCTCAACCACCGGGCTGGCATGGGCAATGCCGGGCAGGCGGGCCAGTTTCGGATAGAGGGCCTCGTCAAATCCTGCCGCCTGGGTCGCATGTACCTGCAGGTCCGCCTCACCGCTGACCGACTGGACGGCCCGGGCAAATTCATCCAGGGCCGAGCGATTGACCAGATGAACCGCATAGCCCAGGGCTACGCCGATCGCGATGGCCAGGGCCGCGACGATCACCCGCCCCGGATGGGCGCGCCATTCTCCGCCCACCATCCACCGCAGAAGGACCGGGCGCAGGGGCAAGTCAGCCGGCATGGCGCTCAACCAGGCCGTTGTGGGTCAGGATAAAGACCCTGTCGGCAATGGCGGCGGCCCGTTCGGAATGGGTGACCATGAGGGTGGCGGCCCCCGAGGTGCGGACGGCGGACCGGAAGAGGTCGAGGACCCGTTCGGCGGTTTCAGGATCGAGATTGCCAGTCGGTTCATCGGCGAGGATGAGGGCTGGTTGGTGGATCAGGGCACGGGCAATGGCAATGCGCTGAAGCTCCCCGCCGGAAAGCTGGGCAGCATAGTCTTCCCCCCGGCCCGGCAGCCCGACCGCTGCCAGCAGCCCGTTTGCTCGATCCAGGGCCGTCTTGCCCGGATGGCGCCCCAGGACGAGGGGCAGGGCGATATTCTGGGCCAGGGTCAGGTGAGGCAATATGTGAAAGGCTTGGAAGACAAATCCGATCCGGTCCCGGCGAAGGGCCGTGCGGCCATCATCGCTTAAGGTCAAAAGATCCCGGCCTTCCACCGTGATGGCCCCGAAGTCAGCCTGATCCAGGCCTGCAACAAGATTGAGCAGTGTGGACTTGCCCGCGCCAGACTCGCCCATAATAACGACGATCTCGCCGGGACTCAGGCCTAGATTGAGGTTTTCGAACAGGGTGCGTCCCCCGGGGACACACTTTTTCAGGTCGGAAATCTGCAGGACCGGCGCGGTAATTGGCTCAGACATGCGGACCATCTTACCGGAGCTTGGCGGCCAGAGTCATCCGACGTGAAAAAGCCGAGCGGGAGTACGTGCCTTGCGACGCTTCTGCGTGTATTGCGCTCATCTGACTGGAGTCAAAAATGCATCTCGCCCGCTTCCCCAGAACCCGCCTCGCCCACCTGCCCACACCTTTGGAGCCCATGCCCCGTCTGAGTGCGGCCCTTGGGGGGCCCAGTCTCTGGGTCAAGCGCGACGACTGCACCGGACTTGCCGGGGGTGGCAACAAGACCCGGAAACTCGAATTCCTTTTGGGGGAAGCCATGTCCCAGGGGGCCGATACCCTGGTGACCCAGGGGGCGGTCCAGTCCAACCATGTGCGCCAGACCGCCGGGGCTGCGGCCCGGTTCGGCCTGGATTGCGAAATCATCCTTGAGGCCCGGGTGGCGACCAATGCCTTCGACTATAACGAATCGGGCAATGTCCAGCTGGACCGGTTGATGGGTGGAAAGCTGCGTCAGGTGCCGGCCGGAAGCGATATGACGGCGGCACTGGAGGCGGTTGCCCAGGAGGTTCGCGACCGGGGGGGCAAGCCCTACATCATTCCCGGCGGCGGCTCGAATACCACAGGGGCTCTTGGCTATGTCGATTGCGCCATTGAGCTGGTAAGCCAGGCCAATGCCATGGGACTGGTCATAGACCGGATCGTCACGGCCACCGGGAGTGCGGGCACGCATGCGGGACTGATTGCCGGTCTTGCGCTCGTGGGCGCAGACATTCCCGTGCTGGGTATTGGCGTGAGAGCGCCAAAGGATGTCCAGGAAGCCAATGTTCACAAGCTTGCCGTCGCCACCGCCGAACGCTTCGGCCATGGCGACCGGGTTCACCGGGACATGACGGTCGCCAATTGCGACTATGTCGGTGCCGGCTATGGGCTGGTCGACGATGCCGTCATCGAGGCGCTGAAACTGGCGGCCCGGACCGAGGCCCTGTTGCTGGACCCCGTCTATACCGGCAAGGGCATGAAGGGTCTGATCGACCTTATTCACAAGGGCCAGTTCGCTGGCGAGACGGTTGTCTTCCTGCACACCGGAGGGGCCCAGGGCCTGTCCGGGTATACGTCTGTTCTGGATGGTCACCTGTCATGACCAAGGTTCTGGGTGTTCTGGGCGGTATGGGTCCGGCGGCGACCCTGGACTTCCTGACCAAGCTTCAGGCCCTTACGCCTGCCAAGCGGGACCAGGACCATATTCGGGTGATTGTCGACATCAATCCCCATACCCCCGATCGCAATGATCCCTTTGCCAAGCCCGGCCCGGTGCTCGCGGAAATGGCCGGGGGACTGCATGGGGCCGGTGCCGAAGTGCTCGCCATTGCCTGTAATACGGCCCACGTCTATGCCGCCCTGGTCAGCCGGGCTTCAGGCCTGCCCCTGATTGACATGATCGAGACGGCGACACGCGCAGCCCGGGACAAGGGTGCCCGTCGGGTGGGCGTTCTGGGTACACGTCAGGCGGTCAAGCTCTACCACGAGTTTATTGCGGCCCAGGGCATGGGCCTCATTGCCCTGCCCCAGCCAGCCCAGGACGACTTCATGGCCCTGCTCGACAAGATCAAGGCCGGGGATGTTGGGGCCGAGGTTCGTCAGGGCATGGCCGATCTGGCCCGGATCCTGGTGGCCGAAGGGGCCGAGGCCATCATTGCCGGCTGCACCGAGGTTCCCCTGGTCCTGACCGCCGAAACGGTCAGCGTCCCGTTGATCGATTCCAGCGAGGCCCTTGCCCGGCGGTGTGTGGCCGTCTGCCTGGGTCTGGAGCCCCTGCCGGCTGCAGAGGACTAGGGCTTAAACTTCTTCGGGATGGCAGCGACCTGCTCAGGGGTCAGTTTTTCGATGGACTTGATGATGCAGGTCTGGGTGCCGCCGCCAATCATGACGCCGAGATTGAGGTCCATGGGCCGACAGATGGTCGTGCTGGAAAAGGGCTCCAGCACCAGGGGGTCGGAATCCTGTGCGGCGGCCAGACAGGACCCGGACATGGTGAACTTGTAAACTTCCTTGCCGCGAACGCCGTAATACAGGGTGTGGGCATCGACGATCTTGTGGTTTTCCAGATCACTCAGCCGAAAACACGGGGACTTGGCAGGGGCAGGCTTGGCGGGTGCCTGCGCCAGGGCAGGGCCAGCGAACAGGCAGGCGAGACTCAGGAGAACAGGCAGGGACGGCTTCATGACATAACCCTTTCAGACACAACGCAAACCTATGCGGGATCTTGGGCAAATCCTTAATCCAGTTCCATGAACCTGCAAGTCACAAGGCCGCGCCTGGCCGCAAACCTTGATCTGACGCTCTGGACCCCTCCGCCCCTGGCGCGGTAACCTTCTGCCATGACGTCACATTTTGCCCAGACTCACCTGCCGGAATGGCGTCTCGATGACCTCTATGCCGGGCGAGACGATCCCCGGATTGAGGCCGATATCGAGGCGGCCCGCGCCGCAAATGCCGAGCTGACGGCCCTGAAGGGTCAGTTTCTGGCGCAAGCCAACGACGCGCGCCGCCTGGGCGAATTGCTGGACCGGGGAATCACCCTCTACGAACAGGCGACCAACGGGCTCTGGGCGGTCGGGGCCTATGCCAGCCTTGCGACATCCACCGCCCGGGAGGATGCAAACTGGGCCAGATTTGAAGCCGATCTGCGGGCGCGCTCGGCCCAGATCGGGGCCGAAAGCCTGTTCTTTGCCCTCGAACTGAACCAGTTGAGCGACGTCCAGATCACCCAGGCCTATCAGGCCCACCCCCCTGCGGCCCGCTGGCAGCCCTGGATGCGCCGGGTCCGGGCGTCTCGGCCGCACGAACTTACGCCGGACCTGGAACACCTGCTGATTGACCGGGGTCCGGCCGTGGCCAGCTGGTCGCGCCTGCACGACGAGACCCTAGCCCGGTTGCGCGTGAAGGTGGGCAACAGAAGCCTGACCCTGTCCGAAGCCCTGAACGGCCTCTCAGACCCTGACGCCAGCAAGCGCGCCCGGGCCGCCAAGGGACTTGCCACCGCCCTGGAGGCCGAGACGCCGGTTCTGGCCCTTGTGTTGAACACCCTGGCCTTTGAAAAGCTGGTCGAGGATCGCTGGCGCCACTATCCCGGCCCTGCGGCCAGCCGACATCTTGCCAATGAGGTCGATGCCGATGCTGTGGAGGCTCTTGAGGCCGCCGTCGTCGACGCTTATCCGAAGGTCAGCCACCGGTATTACCAGCTGAAGGCCCGGCATTTGGGGCTGGAGGCCCTGGACTATTGGGATCGCAATGCGCCCCTGGAGACGGCCAAGCCCCGGCTCTATGACTGGGATCAGGCGCGCAGCCTGGTGCTCAGCAGTTTTTCAGCCCTCTCGCCCCGGTTTTCCGAAACCGCCCAGACCTTCTTCACCCAGCCCTGGATTGACGCCCGGCCCCGGGCCGGAAAACAGTCGGGTGCCTATTCCCATCCGGTGACAGCCCCCCATCATCCCTATGTCTTCATGAACTATATGGGGGAGCGACGCGATGTCCTGACCCTGGCCCATGAACTGGGCCATGCCGTGCACCAGACCTTGTGTTCCCCCCTGGGCACCCTGCTGGCCGATACTCCCCTGACCCTGGCCGAGACGGCCTCGATCTTTGGGGAGGGGCTGGTGTTTGAACAGCTGCTTGCAGCCGCGCCGACGTCTGAGCGCCTGGGCCTGCTGGCTGGCCAGATCGAGGATGGCCTCAATACCGTGGTCCGGCAGATTGCCTTTCACAGGTTCGAGACCCGGTTCCACCTCGCCCGTCAGCAGGGAGAACTGTCCGCAGAGGCCATAGGCGGGCTCTGGCTGGAGGTCATGGGCGAGAGCCTCGGACCCGCCGTGCGCCTGAATGCGGGGTATGAGTCCTACTGGGCCTATGTCAGTCACTTCATCCATTCGCCCTTCTATGTCTATGCCTATGCCTTTGGGGATTTGCTGGTTCGCGGCTTGATGGAAAAGCGCCGGGAAGACCCGGTGGGCTTTGCCCCCCTCTATGAAGCCATGTTGTCGGCGGGCGGAACCCGGACCTATGTCGAGGCCCTGGCCCCCTTTGGTCTGAACCCCCGCGAAAAAGCCTTCTGGGCGGCGGGCATGGGCCAGCTGGAGCGCCTGGTGGATGCCTTCGAGGCGCTGATTTCGACCTGAGGTCGCATCTGGCTGTTCGGGGCAAGTCGTGGCTATTTGACGGTTCCAGGGCTCGACCCCAGGTGACAAGACCTCCGGAGGAAGCCCCTGACGCCCCGGGGATGAATTCCGCCCTGGCCCCCGATGCGCGGGCTAAATTCCCGGGTTTGCCCGCCAGCGCGCCTAAGCCTAGTGGCTATAGCCGGGGGGCAGGGGACGGCTCAGGTCCTTGTAACGGTCGCGCAATTCGGTCTGGCGGCTGGTCATGGGTTGGGAAACGCCCCGGATGAAGACGGCCTTGGTCTGGCTGAGCGGCTCAAGCGGATCGCCGGACCAGATCACCAGGTCGGCATCCTTGCCGACTTCCAGAGAGCCTGTACGGTCCGCAACCCCAAAGATCCGGGCTGGATTGATGGTGATGGCGGCCAGGGCTGCACTGTAGGGCATGCCGTGGGCCACGGCATTGCCTGCGCCATAGCGCGTTTCCTTGGCCCGGTGGGAATTGCCCTCCGGACCTTCCAGGGCCACGAGGACGCCTGCGGCATTCAGACGGGCGGCATTTTCCAGAGTGGACGCCAGGGCTTCAAAGGTCTCGGGCCGGTCGGCAGTCGGGCTGATCACGACGGGCACGCCCGCCTGGGCGATCTCGCTGGCGACCATCCAGCCTTCTTCTGCGCCTTCAAGGATCAGTTTCAGTTTTTCCGTCTTGGCCCATTTCAGCACGGCGCGGATATCGGAGGCCCGGTGAACCACGGCAATCACCGGGGTCCGCCCCTGAACCACGGGAACCAGGGCGTCGAGATCGGCCTTGGACAGACCCAGCTCACGATAGCCTGCGGTCTCATAGGCCGCGCGGTTCTTCATATAGTCGCGCACATCGGCCAGGGTCGCCTGAAGGGCGGAAAACTCACCCCCCCGGGCTCCGCCGGACAGGCGCGCACCAGACCGGCCAAAGGAGGTGACCATGCCGACGCCCGCCTTGGTGACAATGTCTGGCTGCCCGTCCAGGTGGATGACCACGCCCTGACCGGCAAAAATGCCGCCGGCATGGGGCGGTTCCTTGCCGCCACCGGCAGTCAGGTCTTCACCCTCGTCTTCATCGCCCTCATAGCCATTGGCCGTTTCCGGAAGGACCACGGCACTCGTCAGGCCGCCCAGACGGGCCACCGGAATCAGGGTCGAGGCCGGGTCGAGGCCATACTGGAGGTCAAAGGCCGGACCAATGGCGGGATTGCTGACGCTGAGGTCGCTGCCGACGGCATTGACTTCGACCGCTCCGATCATGCTGGCGGTCGCAAACAGGCCCGGGCTCACCACGGAGCCCTGACCGTCAATGATCCGTGCGTCCTTCGGAATCTCGACCTTGGCGCCCACGGCGGCAATCTTGCCGTCCCGGATGACAATCGTGCCCTGGGCAATTTCCCCGGCGGGGGCGGAGGTCAAGAGGCGGGCATGGGTAATGGCGACGGTTTCAGCCAGGACAGGAGCTGCGGCGAGCGCGAGACAGGCCGTGGCGGCCAGTAGGTTGATCTTGCGCATTAGCGGACTCCCTCACCGGGTTGGCCAAGTTCGAAGTCGGACAGGGCCTGATATTTCGGATCGCGACGGTCATAGGCGATGGCCCCGTCGACATAGACCCGGTCAGTTCGGGCATAGACGGAGAAGGGGTCGTGATCCCAGATGACAATGTCCGCCCGCTTTCCCGTTTCCAGGGTGCCGGTCTGGGCGGCAATGCCGAGCGCCTTGGCTGGATTGGCCGTAATCCAGCGAATCGCCTGGGCTTCCGTGATCTGGAGGCCAGCAGCGCGCCCGGCGGCCAGGGCGGTGGCGGCTTCCTGGTTCAGCCTCTGGGTCAGGTCGGGATCGTCGGACTTGATAATCCCGCAGCCCTTGGTGACGGCATCGACCAGGGGAACATTGGCTTCAACAGCGTCATACATTTCCAGCTTGACCCCCCACCAGTTGGCCCAGGTGGCGACGCAGATTCCGTTCTCGGCCAGAATGTCGGCGATCTTGTAGGCCTCCACGGCGTGGTGGAAGGCGGTGATGTGGTAGCCAAATTCCTTGGAAATATCGATCATCTGGACCATTTCATCGGCCCGGTAGCAGTGATTTTCGACCAGGATTTCCCCCTTCAGAACCCCCACCAGGGTGTCCAGGGCCAGGTCGCGCTTGGGGGGATCGGCCTTCTCGCCCTTGGCGACCTTGGCGCGATAGTCGTCCCACTTGCGGCCATAGTCGGCGGCGTTGATCCAGGCTGCGCGATAACCGGCGACATTGCCCATCCGCGTGGAGGGCGCACGGCCCCGACCGCCATAGACCCGCTTGGGGTTTTCGCCGCAGGCCATTTTCAGAGTGTAGGGCGCATCGGGGAACTTCATCCCCTGAACCGTGCGCGACGGCACATTGCGCAGGGTCACGCCCCGGCCACCAATCAGGTTGGCGGAGCCTGGCAGGATGAGCAGGGTCGTCACGCCACCAATCCGGGCGCGGTTGAAGCCGGGGTCCTGGGGCCAGACCGAATGTTCCGCCCAGACCTGGGCCGTCACGGGATCTGTGGCTTCATTGCCATCCGAATGGGCCTGAACCGAGGGCGAGGCATAGACACCGAGGTGGGAGTGGGCGTCGATCAGGCCGGGGGTGACCCATTTTCCGCGACCATCAACAACCTCATAGCCAGCGGGCGGCGCAGTTCCGGCAGAGACGGTCTCGATACGTCCGTCGCGAACCAGAACCGTGGCATTCTCAACCAGGCTGCCTGTGCCAGTAAAGGTCGAGGCCCCGACAATGGCGAAAGGCTTCGATGCCATGGGCTTGTAGGTCGAAGGAAAGGGATTGGCGCTGGCAACCGGGTCCAGGCCGGTCGGCAGGGGCTTGGCTGTGACGACCGCCGGCTTGGTCTCGCCGGAGACCTTGACCTGAACATTGGTCGCGCAACCCGAGAGGGCAGAGGTAAGAAGACCGGCCAGGGCCAGGGTCCAGATTCGCATTATGCGCCCCAAATTTAGAGATGATCACTAACCTTGGCACATCTTGCCCGAGCCTGCCAAGCCGGAAGGGACTTGCCATTCTGCGGGTGTCCGTCCATCACCATCGCGAAATGTCTGATGATCTTACCGAGGGCCAGTCCGCAGTCATTCCGGATGGCTTTGTCATAAATCTCTGGCAGCGCGGCTTCGGCCGGACCGTGGGCCCGTTTTACTCCCGTCGCGATCTGGCGACGAATACGGAGACCATGGCCTTTCGCGTGGAAGACTATCACGCCAATGGCATGAACAATTGTCACGGTGGCATGCTGATGAGCTTTGCCGACATGGCCTGGGGCCGGGTCATTTCCAACCAGCGAGAAATTGGCTGGGTCACCGTGAGGCTCGTGACAGATTTCCTCTCCGGGGCGCAAATGGGCGACTGGGTCGAGGGGGCCAGCGAGATTATCAGCGAAATCGAAGATGTTTTCACCGTCAGGGGCCGGATATGGTGTGCAGACCGCACATTGATGACCGGAACGGCGGTTTATAAGGGTAATCGCTCGATCCGCCGCAAGGCGGGTGAGCGCGAAGGACGAGGATAGACATGGCTCTGGACCCTGCAATCAAGGAAGGCGCACCCGTCGGCTATGACGATCGCCCGATTCCCTCCGAACCCGGGGCCCTGCCGCCCGAGGTTCAGGCCCCGCTGGCCCCGTTTCAGGGCCGTGAGCCAGATGCCCCCAAGTGGTTCCAGGATGCCATAGCCAAGGAACCGGAACGGACCTTCGTGACCTCCAAGGGGACCCAGATCGAGGTCCTGACCTGGGGTGAGATCGGCCGCCCCGGTCTCTTGCTGGTGCACGGCAATTCGGCCCATGCCGACTGGTGGAGCTTCATCGCCCCCTATCTTGCCGAAGACTATCGGGTCGCCTCCATGTCGCTGGCCGGAATGGGAGCCTCAGACTGGCGCGAAACCTATGCCTTTCAGGATTTTGCAGAGGATGCCGAGGCCGTCGCCCAGGCCACAGGCCTCTATAATGGAACCGTGAAGCCGATCTATATCGGCCATTCCTTCGGCGGATCTCAGGTCTTTTTTGCTGCCGCCCATCATCCGGATCGTATGCGGGCCGCCGTGCTGGTGGATACAGGCTTTGGCGGACCGCCGCCAAATTCCGAGGAAGCCAAGCGCCTAGCGCGCGAGGTCCGTAATATTCCCACCGGGGACCGGGCGCAAAAGGTCTATCCGACCCTCCAGGCCGCCCTGGCCCGATTCCGCTTCATGCCGCCCCAGGCTGCGGGAAACCTCTTTGTCGCGGACTTCATTGCCCGCCGGTCCCTCAAGCGGGCCCCGCTGGAAGACGGCAGTGGCGAAGGCTGGACCTGGCGGTTTGATCCCAACATGTGGGCCAAGCTCGACCGGTCGCTCATGATGGGCTCCATCAACGGAAAGCCGCCGGAAGTCAGCATTCCCATGGTGCATATCTTCGGCGACAGGTCGGTCGTCATGACCCGCCGGGTTGAAGGCCAGGTTTCGCCCCTGCCGAAGGACATGCTGGAAATCGTGATTCCCGACTCGGCCCACCACATCATGGTCGACCAGCCCCTGGCCCTGATTGCCGCTCTGCGGGGATTGCTGGCCGCCTGGCCGGGGAAATCCTGACGGCGCTTGAGCCGGATCGGCGGAACGTGTAGGACTTTTTAAGACCAAATTTCTCCAGATTTCTATTGAGAGACCCCCAAATGGCTTCCGAATATCACCGCGGTGACATGGACATCAGCGAGCAGGTCGCGACCTTCCACCTCTTCAACGGTCTGACAAAGTGGGGTTCGCTGGCCTTGATTGCCCTGCTGGCCCAACTGGTCCTCTGGTTCTGCACCCCCGCCGGTTTCCTGCCCGGATTTATCAGCGCAGCCGTCATTCTCGTCGTTGGCGTGGTCGTCCTGCGCGAAAAGCCCGACGCAGCGCACTAGCAGTCTGCCCGTTCGGTCTTCTGGCTTGAGCCCCGGCTCCTGCCCCCAGTTGCGTTGATCTGTAATATGGCCGGGCCGGTTGCGGCGCGGGCAAGTGGTCTAGGGGAAGATTGGCATGGCCCTGATTGCCGTCACCAAGGAACGCCGCGCGGAGGAAACCCGGGTCGCTGCGACGCCGGAGTCCGTCAAGAAGCTGATCGCAGCCGGCTTTTCCGTCATCGTGGAATCCGGGGCCGGTCTGACGGCATCCTTTGCCGATGCCGACTATGTTGCCGCAGGGGCGCAACTGGTCCCAAACGCGGCTGAAGCCATTCAGAAGGCCGATATTCTTTTCAAGGTGCGCGCGCCCGTCGAGGCGGAAATTGCGGCCCTAAAGCCGGGCACCCTGGTGGTCGCCCTCCTAAATCCCCATCAGGACGTCGCAGTCGTCCAGGCCCTGGCGGACAAGGGTGCCCTGGCCTTTGCCATGGAGTTCATCCCCCGGATCACCCGCGCCCAGGTCATGGATGCCCTGTCTTCCCAGGCCAATCTCGCAGGCTATCGCGCCGTGATCGAAGCCGCTGAGGCCTATGGTCGGGCCATGCCGATGATGATGACGGCGGCGGGGACCATTGCGGCCGCCAAGGTCTTTATCATGGGGGTCGGGGTCGCGGGGCTTCAGGCCATTGCCACGGCCCGGCGTCTTGGGGCTGTGGTGACGGCCACGGATGTTCGGCCCGCCACCAAGGAACAGGTCGAAAGCCTCGGGGCAAAATTCCTCGCGGTCGAGGATGACGAGTTCCGGAATGCCCAGACCGCCGGGGGCTATGCAAAGCCCATGAGTGCGGACTATCAGGCCAAACAGGCCGAGCTGGTCAGTACCCATATCTCCAAGCAGGACATTGTCATCACCACGGCCCTGATCCCGGGGCGGCCCGCCCCGCGCCTGGTCAGTGCGGCCCAGGTGGCCTCGATGAAGGCGGGCTCAATCATTGTTGACCTGGCGGTCGAGCAGGGCGGCAATGTCGAGGGCGTCAAGCTGGGCGAAACGACGGTGACGGACAATGGCGTGCATATTCTGGGGACCCCCAACCTGCCTGGCCGGATCGCGGCGGATGCCTCCTCCCTCTATGCCCGAAACCTGTTGGCCTTTGCCGGGCTCCTCCTGACCAAGGAGGGCGCACTGGCCCCTGACCTCGAAGACGAAATTCTGAAGGCTGCCCTGTTGACCCGGGACGGCCAGATCGTTCACCCGGCGCTGAGCGCCTAGACCCCGGCGGAGGAAATCATGGACGCGGTTGATCCCACAGTCTTCCGGCTAGCCATTTTCGTGCTGGCCATCTTCGTCGGCTATTATGTGGTCTGGAGCGTGACGCCAGCCCTGCACACCCCCTTGATGGCGGTGACGAATGCCATTTCCTCAGTGATCATCGTCGGTGCCTTGCTGGCGGCGGCAGCCCACGCACCGGACGGGGCGCTTACGACCAATGTGCTGATCTCCAAGGGGGCGGGGGCCGTTGCTGCGGCCTTTGCGGCCGTCAACATATTCGGGGGCTTCCTGGTCACCCAGCGCATGCTGGCCATGTACAAGAAGAAGGATCGGGACAAGTGAGCATGACCCGCCTCGCCTCCGCGCCCATGGCCTTCCTCATGCCCGGTCTGTCCTCATGAACGCCAATCTCGCCGCCATACTCTACATCGTCTCCGGGGTGCTCTTCATCCTGGCCCTGAGAGGTCTGTCGAGCCCCTCCACCAGCCAGGCGGGAAACCGCAATGGCATGATCGGCATGGTCATTGCTGTGGGCGTCACCCTTCTGACCCTGCTGGGCCAGGGCAAGCTCGATGGTCTGACCGTGGGGCTCATTCTCGGCGGCGTTGCTATCGGGGGGGGCATAGGGGCCCTG
Organism: Phenylobacterium aquaticum; assembly: GCA_947378305.1. Taxonomy (GTDB): domain Bacteria; phylum Pseudomonadota; class Alphaproteobacteria; order Caulobacterales; family Caulobacteraceae; genus Phenylobacterium; species Phenylobacterium aquaticum_B. The sequence goes on from CANCJJ010000009.1 coordinate 31,252, forward strand.
ATCGCCCGCCGTGTGGCCATGACCTCCATGCCCCAGCTGGTGGCGGCCTTCCACAGCCTCGTCGGCATGGCAGCCTGCCTTGTTGCGGTGGCGGCCATCCATACTCCGTCCGCCTATGGCATTGTCAGTGCCAGCGGCCAGATCCACCTGAACTCCCTGATCGAACTCAGCCTGGGTCTGGCCATCGGGGCGGTGACCTTCACCGGGTCGGTAATCGCCTTTGCCAAGCTCAACGGCAATATGTCCGGGGCTCCGATCCTGCTGCCAGCCCGCCACCTGCTGAACATCCTCATCGGTCTGGGGATTGTGGCCCTGATTGTGGTTCTGGTCCTCAGCGGCGGTTCTGCGCTTTGGGCCTTCTGGGGCATATTTGCCCTGGCCCTGATCATCGGGATCACCCTGATCATCCCCATTGGCGGGGCCGACATGCCGGTCGTGGTCTCCATGCTGAACAGCTATTCCGGCTGGGCGGCCGCAGCCCTCGGCTTCACGCTGGAGAATGTCACCCTGATCATTACCGGGGCTCTGGTGGGCTCTTCCGGGGCCATCTTGTCCTACATCATGTGCAAGGCCATGAACCGGAGCTTTATCTCCGTGATCCTGGGCGGGTTTGGCGCGGATGCCGGGGCCTCAGCGGGGGCTGGCGTCGTTGAGACCCGGCCGGTCAAACAGGGATCCGCCGATGATGCCGCCTTCATCATGAAGAATGCCTCCAAGGTCATTATTGTTCCCGGCTATGGCATGGCCGTCAGCCAGGCCCAGCACGCCCTTCGGGAAATGGCCGACAAGCTCAAGGAAGAGGGCGTGGAGGTCAAATATGCCATCCATCCGGTGGCTGGCCGTATGCCGGGCCACATGAACGTCCTGCTGGCCGAGGCCAATGTGCCCTATGATGAAGTCTTCGAGCTTGAGGACATCAATGCCGAATTCCCGACCGCGGATGTCGCCTTCGTCATCGGGGCCAATGACGTGACCAATCCCGCGGCCAAGACCGATCCCACCAGCGCCATTTACGGCATGCCCATTCTCGATGTTGAAAAGGCCCGAACGGTCCTGTTCGTGAAGCGGGGCATGAGCTCAGGCTATGCGGGCGTCGAGAACGAGCTGTTTTTCCGCGACAACACCATGATGCTGTTCGGGGATGCCAAGAAGATGGTCGAGGGCATTCTAAAAGGACTCTGATCCTGCGCGGCAGATTCGTTGATATTGGCGACCGGCGACTTCGCATGGTGCTGGCCGGGCCGAAGTCTGCCCAGCCCCTGGTGGTTCTGGAGTCGGGGGCCTTTGGCTGTGCGGCAGACTGGTCAGTGGTTCAGGCCCGCCTCGCCGGTTTTGGCGTCCGCAGTCTGGCCTATGACCGGGCGGGCCTGGGGTTTTCAGACCCGGGACCCAAGCCCCGGGACGGTCAAGCCATTGCCAGCGATCTGGAATCCCTGCTGGCCAAACTCAAGGAGCAGGGACCGCTGATCCTGGTTGGACACTCCATGGCCGGGCAACTTCTGCGTGTGTTTGTTCCGCGCAATGCCGCCCGGGTGGTCGGGCTGGTCCTGGTCGATGCCGTCACCCCGGAGGCCATGACTGATCCGCGAATGGGGCAGGGGGTGAGGCTTTTCCGCCGGGGCCTTGGGTTTGTGAAGGTTCTGGCCAGTCTGGGCCTTATGAAATTGCTGTCGGGCCCGCTGGGAGATTCCATCGGCCTGGACCCGGAGGCCGCGCGGGAAAAGCGGCACATATTCGGCCTGACCTCCCATGCCGAGGGGGCTGCCCTTGAGGTGGAGGCCTGGGAGCAGACGTCTGACCAGGGGATTCGCCATGGCCTCTTCGATCCAGCCCTGCCGGTGGCCGTGGTCACGGCGGGCGCTCCTGGGCGCGCAGAGGTCAAGGCCTTGCAGGAAGCGCCTGCCCGTCAGGCGGACCGGGGATATATCACCCACATCGCCGGGGCCGGACATGCGACCTTGCTGGGGACGGCGTTCGCCGATGCTATTCTTCAGGCCCTGGTCCAGGTGATGTCCCCAGACCCCACTCTGCATTGATCCGTCCACATCGTGCGTGGAGGCGGCCCAGGGTCAGGAACTGAACCCTCACGCCCAAGACAGGCTCGAGACCCGGGGCCAGGATCTGACCGGCGTTGTCCAGGCAGGGCAGGCTGCCCCGCGCGGCTGGGGGAATATCCGTCAGGGCGCGCCGCGCATGTCGCGACAACCCCCCGGTGTGGCCGCTCAGAGGCTTCAGGCGCACTGGCCGATCGGTGGAGATTTCGAGGCGACCATCCCAGACGCCGGTCTCGCCTGCGTCTAGCTCCAGACGGGTCTGCCCCTGTCGGCTCATCTCGCCCAGGGTCCGCATCCAGCGAACTTCATTGGCATCGGCCTCGATCCGCGCTCCCGCCAGGGTCGTGACCACAGGCTCATGGCTCCGAAGCGCCTCGACCAGCCTGTCCAGCCGGTCGCCACGCGGCGGCCGGGTTGTGCCCGCTGCACACAGACAGGCCGCCCCCGCCAGGGCCCGGCTTGCCGCAACTGGCGCGGCGCGCAGGTGTGCCCGGGCAATCTTCAGCCCCCCCGCCTCAGTGACCTCACCGGCGAGATCAGCCAGGCCGGGGATAAGGTCTGCTGGCGGCAAGGCCATGCCCCGGCCCATCAGGCGCGCCCGCGCTCTTGCCCGGGCATATTTTGGATTCTCATTGGCCGGGTCTTCGACCCAGGTCTGGGTCTGATGGCTCAGCCAGTCGCGAAGGTCTGCCCGGGCGAGGCCCAGCATGGGACGCAGCAGAAATAGGCCCTGGCCCTCGGGCCAGGCCGGCGAGGGGCTCCAGTCCCTGGGGAAGGGAGTGGTCGATCCCTCCGCCCGCATCTGGGCCGTTTCGGCCAGATCATCGGCGGTATGGCCGAGCAGCAGAACGGAGGCCCCAGCCGCCCGGCAGGCCGTCGCCAGCAGACTATGTCGAGCCTCGCGCGCCGCAGCAGGGAGGCCGGTTCCGGGCTTTGGGCCCGTCCAGCTCAGGGGAATGAAGGCCGCCTCAAGCTCATCGGCCAGTCGCGCACACTGGCGGGTCCAGTTGCCGCTTTCGGCATTAAGCTGGTGGTCAACAGTCAGGATCACCAGGGGGCGCTGATGGGCCTTGGCCCAGCGGGCCGTCATCAGGGCCAGGGCCACGGAATCCCCACCGCCGGAGACGGCAATTGCCAGGGGGCTGGCATGATCGGTGCGCAGTGAGCCGTCAAGCCGGGTCCAGACTGCGGCTTCGAGACCCTCAGGTCTCAGGGCGTGCATTTCGCCTGTTTCTGCAGAGCGGCGGCCCGGGTCTGGATGGTGGCCGGAGCCTTCGGGTAGCGCTGGGACAATTCGCCGAGAATGCGACAGGCGTCGGCAGGCTTCTTCAACTGGATCAGGGCCCGGGACAGTTCGGTAATGGCATCCGGGGCCCAGCTGGTCTGGGGCCATCCGCGAATGGCCCCGATCAGGGCCGTCGCGCCTTCTGACCACTTACCCTCGCCAATCCTGGCCTTGCCCAGGCCGTAATGGGCCTCAACCGCCTTGGGGTCGTCTGCGAACCGGACGATGTAATCCTCGAAAGACTCCGCCGCTCCGGCATTGTCGCCAGCGGCCAGCCGCTGACGGCCCTGGGTCATCACCTCGGCGGCGGACAGGGGAACGGGTATGGCCACGGGCTCCGGAACGGGCGGATGTTCCAGGCTATAGACCCGGGCCTCCAGCGCCGACTTCTCGGCCTTCAGGGCTTGGGTTTCGCTCCTGGCCTTGGCCAGATCAAAAGCCAGGGATTCAATCTGCCCGTTCAACTGGGTCAGGGATTTTTGCAGGTCGGAGACCTTGTCGGACACTTCCTGAATTCGGCCATCGGTCTCGGCGGGCTGGACGACCACTGGCACGCCGGTGTCCCGGCCCTTGAAGACAATGGACCTGAGTTCCCGGACCACCTTTTCCATGCGGTCCAGCCGTCTGCCATCCCGGGCATCCAGGGGATCAATCGGGGTCTGGGCATGGGCCGTCGCAGCCAGGGTGCTGACCACCAGCGTCAGGCACGCAATCTGGCGAAAGCCCCTAGCCACGCGGATAAACCCCGATCTGTCCGGCTTACCGTACGCCGGTCAGGATGACCGTGTGGGCATTCCGGTTACGCTGATAGGCGGCGTCATCCGTCCCGGCGTCGATGGGCTTTTCCTTGCCGAAGGAGACCGTCGAAATTCTGCTGGGGGCGACGCCATGATCAACGAGATAGTCCCGCACGGCGCTGGCCCGGCGCGAGCCGAGGGAGAGGTTGTATTCCCGGGTACCGCGCTCGTCGGCATTGCCTTCAATCCGGACCTGAATGGCGGGATAACGCACCAGCCAGGCGGCCTGGGCCTTCAGGGTCGCCGCGGCAGAGTCATTGACCTCGAACTGGTCAACCGTGAAGTAAACCAGATCGCCCACATTGATCACGAAGTCCTGCTGGCTTCCGGCCACGGGGCCCGCGGGGGGTTGCACGGGCTTCACAGCCACTTGCGGCGGCGCAGCGGGCGGAGCCGTGGGCGCAGTGACCGTGGGTGTGGTGACGACCACGGGGGGCTTGGGCCGCGATCCGCAGGCGGCCAGGGACAGGGCCGCAGCCGAGACCAGGAGGATGCGAAGGGCTGTTGAGCGGTTCAAGGTCATCTGTCTATCTCCTGAGGGGGCGGTTCGGTCACCGGGCTTGATTTCGAGACCTATCGCAATTTTCCGGGTCTGTGCAGCCGCTTTCGGGGCTTAATTTGCAATAGAAGGATCAATCAAGGCTAATTTCAGCCCTTTTCGCGGGATTAGTTGATCAGGGGTGACCAGGCGGGGTCAGAGGCCGCACCGGGATAGGGCGCTGGCCGCAGGATCCGGCCCGTCACATCCACTGTCCAGAGTTTGGGTTCTGCCCCCGGAGATTCCCGGCTGAACATCAGGACCCGGCCATTGGGTGCCCAGGTCGGCCCCTCGTCGAGATAGCTGGTGGTCAGGAGACGTTCATCCGTGCCATCGGGGCGCATAATGCCAATGTGGAAACTGCCGCCCGTCTGCTTGGTGAAGGCGATGAAGTCGCCACTGGGGCTCCAGACCGGCGAGGTATAGCGCCCGGGAGAAAAGGAAATCCGCCTGGCTCCCGTCCCGTCGATATTCATCACATAGATCTGGGGCGATCCGCCCCGGTCCGAATTGAAGACAATGCGGTTCCCGTCGGGGGAGAAGGAGGGGGAGGTATCAATCGCCGGGTCGGTGGTCAGTCGCTGGGTGGTTCGGCTCTTGAGGTCCATCAGCACAATGTCGGAGTTCCCGCCCCGCTCCACCGCAAAGGCCACCTTGCCGCCATCGGACGAAAACCGGGGGGCAAAGACCATGCCCGGAAACTGGCCCAGGCTTTCGCGGCGGGCCGTCTCCAGATTGAACAGGTAGATCGACGAGCCCTCGGGCCGAAGGGCCATATAGGTGATTTCCTGGCTGGTGGCGGAAAACCGGGGCGACATGACGATATAGGAGCCGTCGGTCAGATAGCTGGGGTTCGCCCCGTCCTGATCCATAATGGCCAGGGTCTTGGTCCGGTTCAGTCGGCCACCACTTTCCGAGACGAAGACAATACGGGTGTCGAAATACCCCTTTTCTCCGGTCAGGCGTTCATAGACGGCGTCGGAAATCTTGTGGGCAATACGCCGCCAGTTTTCAGGGGTGGAAGTAAACTGCAAGCCCAGCAGCTGGGTTTGGGAAAAGACATCCCACAACCGGAAGTCGACCTTCAACTGCCCGTTTTCAAGCTGAACATTGCCGTTGATCAGGGCCTGGGCATTCAGCCCCTTCCAGGTCTCGAACTGGGGCTGGATGGCGATGTCCAGATGGGTCTGATCCATTCCTTGGGTCGGAATGGGTGCAAAGAGCCCCGACCTTTCCAGGTTCCCGGTAATGACCTTGGAAATATCGCCGCCGCGCTCGCCGCTGAATTCCGGCACGGCAATCGGCATGGGCCGGATATCGCCCTTATTGACGTCAACAACGACCTGGGCGCTGGCCGGGTTCAGGATCAGCAGGGAGCCCATGAACGCAAGTATCAGGGTCTTCAGTCGCATGAACGCATCTCCAGCATCAGGAACAGGCTTCGCGGGCATTGAAGTTCACCACAACCGCCTGGCCAATAAAATCCCTCGGAAGTGTCGAGAAAGGGGCAGACTGGTGGACGGCCCGAATGGCGCGTTCGGCGGCCGCCCGAACCACGGGATTTGTCGAGGACTCAAGTCCGCCCGCTTCAACCCGCCCGGTTAATTGTCCACCGAAGCCGACGGTAAAGGTCACGCGAATTCGCACATCGCGCCCGCCCTCGACCTCGCAATTGGGATTCCAGCGGCGCTGGAGTTCGTCCGCCAATCCGGCCATGGCGCTGACCGACAGGCCCTTGCCGGCCCCGGCGGCGTCCCGGGCCTGAAGCGCTGTCTCCGCCCGGTTGGGTCCAGGCGTCGGGGCCTTGGCCCGCCCGGTCGACTTGGAAATCGAGGCGGCCAGGGCGTCCAGGTCCAGAGATGGTCGGGGCTTGGTCTGGGATTTGGCGGGTGCCGGAGCCGGTGCGACGGGCTTGGCCTGGGGCTTTGCAACCGGCTTTTCGGGTTTCGGCGGGGCCATGGGAGCAGGTGGCGCGGGGGCGGGCTCAGGCTCTGGCTCGGGTGCCGGAGTCTCGGCTGAAGCCGTCTGGGGAGCCTCGGCCTGGGTCGCGGCGCTCAGGTCGGTCACATCGGCATTGGCGATAATATTGACCGGGACAACGCCGCCCGGTGGCAGGGGCCTGGCCCAGGGATGAACAAACACAAGAAAGGCCACGACCCCCACGTGCAGAATCGCAGACGCCAGCAGGCTGGTCGTGCGCTCCGAACGAAGGCGGTCGCCCAGGGTCATCTAGCGGTCAGGGCTCTGGGCGGGGGTCTGGCCTGAGGTCGGGCCACCCGTATCGGTGATCAGGTTGATGGACGTGAACCCGGAGGTCGACAAGGCCGCCATGACCTGGGCCACCGGGGCATAGGGCGCGCGGCCATCGGCCCGGACAAATATGGGCCGGTCGGTCTTGCCCTGGGCCATGGCAATCAGTCGCGGGGAGAGGGAAGCATAGGTCACGGCCTCCTCGCCAATATGCAGGTCGCCATTGGCCGAGATGGAAACGCTCAAGGGCTCAGTCTGGTCCGCAATGGCTCCGGCTTCGGTCTTGGGCAATTCCACCGGAACGCCCACGGTCAGGAGGGGTGCGGAGATCATGAAGACGATCAACAGGACCAGCATCACATCCACCATGGGCGTGACATTGATTTCCGACAGGGCCCCCCGGCGCCCGCGCCCATGTCGGCGACGTCGGCCACCCCCGCGTCCCGACGCGGCAAAGGCGTCATTGGCAGACAGGGCCATGGCCTAGACCCTTGCCGACAGTCGGCGCTGGATGGCGGTCGACAGGTCGTCGGCAAACCCTTCCAGTCGGGCGCAATAACGTCCCGCGTCGGCCGAGAAGTGATTGAAGGCAATATAGGCGGGAATAGCGGCAACCAGACCAATGGCCGTGGCAAACAGGGCTTCGGCAATACTGGGCGCGACGACTGCCAGATTGGTATTCTTCTGAATGGCGATGGCCTGGAAGCTGTGCATGATCCCCCAGACCGTCCCGAACAGGCCGATGAAGGGGGCCGCTGTGGCGACAATGGCCAGGGTGCTCAGGCCCTCCTCGACCCGCAGGGCCTCCCGGGCAATGGAGGTGTCCAGCACCCGGTCAATCCGCTGGATGAGAAAGGCCGCCTGACCATCACTGGTCTGACCCTTGGCGCGGGCGTCGCGCCATTCGCGAAGGGCCCCCTGAAGCATGCGGGGCAGGATGGCGGTGGGCGCATCCCCGGCCTCGGCGGCGATATCTTCGAGACTTCGACCGGAGGCCACCTCGGCCTCAAAGCCTTCCGCCTCCCGGTTCAGCCGGGCCAGCCGCAGGGCCTTGTCCAGGATGACAGCCCATGACCAGAGCGAGGCGGTCCCCAGGGCCAGCATGACGCCCTTAACCACCCAATCGGCCCGCAGGAAGAGGGCGATAAAGGAAAACGTCTCCGGGGTTATTGCCGCGGGCTCCATGGTCTCTCCGGTCAGTCTGGGGCGTGCAGGGCCCCCTAGGAATTGGGTGCAGGCCCCCTGTCAGGCCGATGAAGGGATCGTCCGTCAGAATAATGGCGAGCTTGCGGCCCCATCTTAGGCAAAGAGCGGTGCGAGTTTGGTTAACAAGCCGGCGGGCGGTTTGCAGGGACGGCCCTGGAGGTTGATGCACGCCGCCTCGACCTCCGCCTCGCAGATCAGCTCGTCCCCGCGCATGATTTTCTGGCGGATAAACAGCCTCGGCCCCTTGGTGCGATCATAGGTGGTCAGGACATGAAGGGCATCGTCCACCCGGGCGGGGCGTCGAAAATCGAGGGTCATGCGAACCACGGTAAAGGCCGCAGGCTCCGGCTGATCCAGCAGGTCGGTGTGCGACACGCCCACCAGCCGCAGGAAATCGCTACGACCGCGCTCGAAATAGCGCAGGTAATTGGCGTGATAGACCACGCCGGTGAAGTCGGTGTCCTCGTAATAGATCCGCACGGGCAGAGAATGCTGGCGACCCTCAAGCCATCCCGCCGAGGGGGGAGTGGGTGTCATGCTAGTCTTCCTCGAAGAGATCCCCGGGTGCCGACAGGGGCAGTTGGGGCGGCGGGGTCAGGCCAAGGTGGGCATAGGCGCGGGCGCACGCCATGCGCCCTCGCGGGGTCCGCTGGATAAAGCCCTGTTGCAGCAGATAGGGCTCGATGACGTCCTCCACCGCATCCCGGGCCTCGGCAATGGCATAGGCCAGGGTTTCCACCCCTGCGGGTCCGCCGCCATAATTGTCGATCAGGGCCTTGAGATAGCGCCGGTCCAGGGCATCCAGTCCCGCCGGGTCGACATCCAGTCGTGCCAGGGCGCGCGCGGCCCCGGCCTGATCGATGACGGATGCGCCCTCGGCTTCGGCAAAGTCTCTCACCCGGCGCAGGAGCCGTCCGGCGACCCTGGGCGTGCCACGGGCGCGGGCAGCAATCTCGTTCGCGCCATCCGGGGCCAGGGACAGGCCGAGCTTGCCCGCCGATTGGGTCAGGACCTGGACGAGTTCGGGCTGGGTATAGAATTCCAGGCGCAGGGGAATCCCGAATCGGTCCCGCAAGGGCGTGGCCAGAAGTCCGGCCCGGGTGGTGGCTGCGACCAGGGTGAAGGGGGCCAGATCAATGCGGATCGACCGCGCCGAGGGCCCCTCGCCAATGATCAGGTCCAGGACATGATCTTCCATGGCCGGGTAGAGAATCTCCTCCACATTCGCCGCCAGCCGGTGGATTTCGTCGATGAAGAGGACATCCCGGGGTTCGAGATTGGTCAGGATCGCGGCCAGATCGCCAGCCTTGGCCAGGACCGGTCCTGAGGTTGCCCGGAAATTCACGCCCAGTTCACGGGCGACAATCTGGGCCAGGGTGGTCTTGCCCAGCCCCGGGGGGCCAAACAGCAAGACGTGATCCAGGGCTTCGTTCCGGGCCTTTGCCGCCTCGATGAAGACCGACAGGTTTCCCTTGGCCTGGGCCTGACCGACGAATTCCGACAGGGTCTGGGGCCGCAGGGCCTTGTCCTGCGTTTCCATGGGGGCGGCTTCGCCGGAAATCAGACGGGTCATGACCGGGGCCTCATCGTCCGAGTTCCTGCAAGCCAGACTTGATCAGGGCCTGGACCGTGGCCGCCTCGCCCAGCCGCCCGGCGGCCTGTTCGACCACGCGGCGGGCATTGATTTCCGCAACCCCCAGGCCCATCAGGGCGGCAATCGCCTCGCCGGTCGCCGACGGGATCACCGGTGCTGATTCGCCCTCATGACGGGGCAGGCCCGCCGACACCGGCCCATCGGCAATGGGCTTGCCCTTCAGTTCCGTCACAATGCGCTGGGCCAGCTTGGGGCCGACCCCATTGGCCCGCGCCACCAGGGCCTTGTCATCCCGGGCCACAGCCCCGGCAAGGTCGGAAGGGGGCAGAACGTCCAGTACGGCCAGGGCAGCCTTGGGCCCCACCCCTTGAATGGCCTGCAAGAGCAGAAAGGCCCGGCGCTCGTCGCGATCAAGAAAGCCATAGAGCTTCATGCCCGCGCTTTCCGTCCACTGGGTCTCGATTTGAAGGACGCAAGCCCCGCCAAGGGGCGGCAGGCGCGACAGGGTTCTGGCCCCGCAGCGCACCAGATAGCCCACTCCGCCCACGTCGATCAGGGCCTCTTCCTCGCTAAACTCCGCGACGAAACCGCTCAGACGACCAATCATGCAACCCGCCTTGAAATGAGGTCCCGGGCCTTGCGGGCATGGGCATGGGCAATGGCGACGGCCAGGGCATCGGCGGCATCTTCGGTCGTTGGCCCGGCCGTGGGCAGGAGGCGGGCAATCATGAAGCCCACCTGGGTCTTGTCGGCACTTCCTGTACCGACCACGGACTTCTTGACCACAGTCGCCGCATATTCCGCCACCGGCAGACCGGCACGGGCGGGCACAACCAGGGCCATGGCCCGGGCATGGCCGAGCTTGAGCGCAGAGGCGGCATTATTGTTCATGAAGGTCTCCTCCACGGCGGCTTCATGGGGGGCATGCAGGGCGACAATATCGCTCAGGGCCTCGAACAGGCAAAGCAGGCGCTCGGCGAAGGGCAGGCTTTCCTTGGGCGCGATCACGCCATGCGCCAGATGCGACAGGCGCGTGCCCTCAACCTGGATCACTCCCCATCCGGTCTTGCGCAGGCCAGGGTCCAGGCCAAGGATTCGGAGAGGGGCAGGGTTCATGCGACTCGCGAGCTTGTTCGTGATGTGTTCTTACAGCCCTGCACTTGACCCGGGAAGGGTTGATCAATCGTTGAGATCGCGGGATTCAGATCAACCCAGCTTCAGCTTGGCAAGATTGGGCTTGGGAATGATGGCGGAAAAGGCCCCTCCCGCCTTGGCCTTGTCCTGGGCAAGATCGGCCCAGGCCTGGGCAAACAGCACGGGGTCGCCGACAAATCCGGAGGGTTCGCCGACAATCAGGCTGATGGACCGGCCCTTGAGCAGGGTCACCAGGCGGGCGCAAAGGTCGAGATCACTTGCCGGAACCTCATCATCTGCAAGGTCGGCCCCCGAGGCGATGAGGCGCACACGGCGCGCAAGTCCGGGCGTTCCAAGGTTGAGGGTCAGGGCACCTGGCGGCAGGTCTTCCAGGGCGGCCACGAGTCCGGCCAGGGCCATGCGGTCGGCTGTGGTGTCCCGCTCGCCCCCGACCCGCCCGCTGGCTCCACCCGCCTGACGAACAAAAGCCCACCCGCCGCAGCGATAGGCGGGATGGAAGGTCGCACGGGTCCAGATTTGGATATCAGTCATGACAGAGGCCCTTATCAGGTCTTGGGCTTTGAGGCTAAGCCTGCCTGGACTCAAGCCTCATCAGCGCGTGATCTTTCCCCTTGGTCACAATGAAGTCGGCATGGTCGCGGGCTTGCAGGATATGCTCACGCAGGTTCCGCAGATTGACCTGGGTCCAGACCTGCCGGGCCAGGGCTTCGGTGTCTGTGCGACTCATGGCCCGGAAGCGGGCGTAGAAGGAGGTCGGATCGTGTTCGGCGGCCTCCCACAGTCCCATGAACCGATGGACATACCAGGCTTCCAGATCGGCCTCCTCAGCGTCCAGATAGATCAGGAGGTCTAGGGGGTCGGCCCCTGGCCCTGGCCTGGCGCGGTGGTGCAGGGACAGGCCCTCGACCAGCAAGATGTCCGGTGGGGCCAGGGTCCGGGTCAGGGCGGGATCGATATCGTAAATGACGTGGGAATAGGTCGGAATGCGCACCGGACCCGTGCGAATGGCCCTGAGGCTCGTATGCAGACCCTCAAGGTCATAGCTGGGGGGAAAGCCCTTCTGGTCGAGCAGGCCCCGGGCGGCGAGGTCGGCATTCGGCCAGAGAAATCCGTCAGTGTTGAGGGTCTCGACCTGAAGCGCCCGGCTGGCCAGGGCCGCGCTGAGCTGGCCTGCGAAGGTGCTCTTGCCGGCGGAGACGGCGCCTGTCAGGCCGACAATCAGGGGACCGGTGGCGGGACGCCTTTTCAAAAGGCTTTCGGACAGGTCCGCCAGAAGATCGGGTCCGGACATATTCCCCCCTATTTCCAGAACTGGAAGGCGTGCCACCCCTGCACCACGGGCGGAAGGGCCAGGCCCGCAGCCCGGGCCAGTATGTCGGCCAGGCTGAATATGACCTGGGTCGCCTGGGGCACCAGGAAGATGACGATCAGCATGAGGGGCAGGAGAAAGGGTTCCAACCGACGGAGGCTCGCCTGGACCTGGACCGGAAGAAAAGGCCGGATCACGCCATAGCCATCGAGGCCGGGAATGGGGAGCAGGTTCAGGACCACGGCGGTCGCCTGGAGGAAGGCCAGGAAGGAAATGGCATTGGTCAGGGCGGCCTGTTGCGGTGGCGGCGGCCAGAGCGCCAGGGCACCACTCAGACCGAGCAGGACCAGCAAGGAGCCCACCGGACCTGCCAGCGAGGCCGCAGACCGCCAGAGCCGCCCGCGCATCAGGTCCTCGCGCAGATAGACCGCCCCGCCGGGAAACCCGATCCCGCCCAGGGCCAGGACCAGCAGGGGAAAGATCAGTGTGGTCTGGAGGTTGCCATAGCGGCGAATGTCAAAGTTGAGATAGCCCTTGTCGACCACGGAATAATCACCGCCCCGCCAGGCCACCCAGGCGTGACAGAATTCGTGGACCCCCACCGCCAGAATCCAGCCGGACATGACGAAGACGAAGGTCAGGCCCGGCCAGTCCTGCTGGCCCAGCAGGGCTGCGGACCCGAGACACAGGATGACGATCAACCCTGTGGGATTTAGGCCCTGAGACGGAGGGGATGGGGCGGTCAGGGTCATGGCCTAGCCCGCAAACGTCTCCATGTCCGCTTCGGAAATGTCGTAATTGCCATAGACATTCTGGACATCGTCATCGTCTTCCAGGGCGTCGATGAGCTTCATTAGCGTCGTGACAGCCTCACCCTCGACCGGGGTCAGGGTCTTGGGACGCCAGACAATATGGGTGGACTTGGCCGGGCCCAGGGCGGCTTCGAGGGCCTGGGAGACCTCCGAAATGCTGTCATAGGCGGTGAAGATGACGTGGCTTTCCTCGTCGGAGTCCACGTCCTCGGCCCCGGCCTCGATGGCCGCTTCCATGATGGCGTCTTCGCTGCCCACGCTGGCGGGGTAGGTGATCTGGCCCAGATGGTCGAACATGAAGGAGACGGCCCCGGTCTCGCCGAGATTGCCGCCGCTCTTTGAAAAGATCGATCGCACATTGGCCGCCGCCCGGTTGCGGTTGTCGGTCAGGACCTCGACGATAACGCCGATACCGCCTGGCCCGAAGCCTTCATAACGGATGTTTTCATAGCTTTCGGCATCCGCGCCGGAGGCCTTCTTGATGGCCCGGTCGATATTGTCCTTGGGCATGGACTCGGCCTTGGCATTGGCCACGGCGAGACGCAGGCTTGCATTCATGGCCGGGTCGGGCAGACCTGCCTTTGCTGCCACGGTAATTTCGCGGGAAAGCTTGGAGAACAACTTGGAGCGCACCGAGTCGGCGCGGCCCTTGCGGTGCATAATGTTCTTGAATTTGGAATGTCCGGCCATGGGTCTCTACGCGGCGGTGGTTAGGGTGGGCCGTTTGTAGCCCCGCCCGCGCCGGAAGGCCAGCGGCGGGCGGGTCTTGGCAAGGATCAGCGCTTGCGGCGAACCACGGGATGGGAACTTGACAGTCCGCCATCGACGGCAATCGCCTGCCCATTCACATAGGAGGCGTCGTCCGAGGCCAGGAACAGACCGGCATGGGCGATTTCCGAAGGCACGCCGTAACGGACCAGGGGATTGAGCTGGCCGATCTTGTCTTCATTGCCCCGGGCGCGGGCACCGTCGAAAATGGGCTTGGTCATGCCGGTCTCGATCAGGCCGGGACAGACGGCATTGACGCGGACGCCGGTGCCATAAAGATCGTTTGCCGAGGTCTGGGCCAGGTTGATGACCCCCGCCTTGGAGGCGGAATAGGGCATGCCGCCTGCGCCGGAGCGAATTCCGGCCACCGAAGCGGTCATGATGATCGAGCCCTTGCCCCGGGGCACCATCACGGCACTGGCGTGTTTCATGGCCAGGAAGGGACCAATCAGATTGACCCGCAGGACCTCCATCCAGTGGGCGGCGTCCTGCTCCTCGCGCGGGGTCGCCCCGCCGGAAATCCCGGCATTGGCCCAGATGACATCCAGAACGCCGTGCTCTGAGACCGCCCGGCCGATCAGGGCTTCGACAAAGGCCTCCTCGCCTGCATCTCCCACCAGGGCAATCGCCTTGCCCCCGGCAGAGCGCACCATGGCGGCGGTTTCCTCGGCGGTATCGAACTTGTCGGCTATGACCAGGCTGGCCCCCTCCGAAGCGAACAGAAGGGATGCGGCCCGGCCAATGCCAGACCCTGCCCCGGTAATGACCGCACTCTTGCCGGTAAGACGTCCCATAGAAATCTCCTTCGTGCTCAGATCAGGGGACCATGACCACGCGGCCAACGGCCGCACGGCTTTCGATATAGGCATGGGCGGCCGCGGCCTGGGCCAGGGGGAAGACCCGGTCGATCACCACTTCAAGCTCGCCCGCAGCGGCCAGATCGATCAGGCGCTGGATATTGTTGTGAACCCTGTCCGTGCCGACCTCGGCCCCAAGGAAGACCCCGGAAAGCGAGCGGTTGCCGCCCATCATCGAGCCCACATCCACCACCATGGGTTCGCGCCCGGCAGCCCCCACCATGGAGACCCGCCCGCGATAGGCCAGGGAATTGATGGAGCCCTGCAGGGTCGGACCGCCCACGGAGTCGACGATCACATTCGCCCCCTTATTGTCGGTCAGGCGCATGACCTCAGAGGCCACGTCATGGGTCGAATAGTTAATGCCGTGGTCCAGGCCCAGCCGCTTCAGCTTTTCCAGACGCTCGTCCGAGGAGGCCGTGGCCAGGATCAGGCCTGCCCCCGCCCGCTTGGCCAGCTGGATGGCGGCCACACCGACGCCACTGGCCCCGGCCTGGACCAGAACCGTCTCGCCCTTTTGCAGGCGCCCGAATTCGAACAGGCAGTCGTCGGCCGTGCCAAAGGTGACCGGAATGGCGGCCGCCTTCTGAACATCAAAGCCATCGGGAATGACCCAGCAATTGCGGGCCGGAACCGCGCGCAGGGCCGCGTGGCTGCCTGCGGAATTCAGGGTCGCGACCTTCTGGCCAACATGCAGGTGATCAACCTCTGCCCCGACCTCGATGATCTCGCCGGCGGCCTGATAGCCGACAATGTGGGGATGGGTGATCAGGGGACCGCGCCAGCGGTTGAGGGTGTCGCCGCCTTCGATGGCAATCGCCTCGACCCGGATGATCACGCCCTTGGGATGCACCTGGGGGTCCGGGGCATCCTCGTACTTCAGGACCTCGGGTCCACCATTCTCGTAATAGACGGCTGCCTTCATGATCGGTCTCCCTAACCGCAGTCTTGTTAGACTCGACTTCTCACGGTCAAGGGCACCGGGCAAGCCCGGGATCAGTCTGGCTAGCCATTACGACGAATAAAGGCCCCTATGGCGGCAATGATCTGGTCCTGCATGTCGGCGGACAGGTAAGGGTGCATGGGCAGGCTCATGACCCGTTCGGCCAGGGCCTCGGAGACGGGCAGCCCCCCCGGCGTGGGATAGCGGGAATAGACCTCCTGCTTGTGGATCGGGATCGGATAATAGACTGCCGTCGGAATCTCTGCGGCCTTCAGGTGGGCAATCAGGCCGTCCCGGTCATGGGTTTCGATGGTGTACTGAGCCCAGACACTGACCCCGCCGTCGATCACCCGGGGCACCTTGACCAGACCCGCCAGCCCTGCGGCATAGCGGTCGGCCACGACATTGCGGGCGCGGATCTCATCTTCGAAAATGGTCAGCTTCTGCAGGAGGACGGCGGCCTGGACCGTGTCCATCCGGCTATTCATGCCCACGCGCATGTTCAGGTATTTCGGATCGTGGTCGAAGGTTCGCCCGGCAATGTCGGACTTGACCGCCTGGCCATGGACGCGGAGCGAGACCAGCAGGTCATGAAGCCGCTCGTCCTTGCACAGGACCGCGCCGCCATCACCGTAACAGCCGAGGGGTTTGGCCGGGAAAAAGCTGGTGGTCGTGACATCCGCCCAGTGCAGGGGGTGGTGGCCGTTCAGGGTGCAGCCAAAGCCCTGGGCGGAATCTGCGATCAGCTTCAAGCCGTATTTCTGCGCAATGGCTGAAATGGCCGGATAGTCGGCAGGCTGGCCAAACAGGTCGACCGCAATAATGGCCCGGGGGGTCAGCTCGCCCGCCGCCTGGACGGCCTGAATGGCGGCCTCAAGCTTGGCCGGGTCGAGGTTGCAGGTGTCTGGCAGGACATCGACAAAGACCGGCGAGGCCCCCACCAGGGGCATGACCTCAGCGGTCGCCGCAAAGGTAAAAGACGGACAAAAGACGGCATCGCCCGGGCCTATGTTCCAGGCCATCAGGGGAAGTTGCAGGGCCTCGGTCCCCGACCCGCACGACAGCACGAAGGGAGCCTGTCCAAAGGCGCCCAGGGCGCGTTCAAACGCTGCAACCTCCGGCCCCATGATATAGGCCCCGGAGCGGATGACATGCAGTATGGCATCTTCCAGAGGCTGGCCGAGGCGCTGGCGCTGGGCCTGAAGGTCGATAAACGGAATGGCCATGGCGGGTATGCGATCCTGAAGAGACGTCAGGGCCTCATAAACAGCGTCGGGCCTCCACGCCAGACACGGTTATTTTCGTATTCTTTCCGCCTCTTGGTTTAGATCTGCCGGGTCCGGCCTTCCCAATAGGGCGCGCGGACCTTGTTGCGCTGGATCTTTCCGGCCTCTGAACGGGGCAGTTCGGTGACGAAGTCCAGGCTGCGCGGAACCTTGAAGGCCGCCAGGCTTCTGCGCCCGAAATCCAGAATTTCCTGGGCCAGCTGGTCCGAGGGCGCATAGCCCGTCTTGAGCAGGATGACGGCCTTGACCTGCTCGCCCCACTCATCATGGGGAATGCCAACCGTGGCTGAGTCCGCCACCGCGTCGTGCTTGATCAGTTCGTTGTCGACCTCCTGGGGATAGATGTTCACTCCCCCGGAAATAATCGTCTCGGCATTCCGGCCCGTCAGGAACAGATAGTCGTCTTCGTCAAAATAGCCGACATCGCCCATGGTGAAGAAGCCCTCCACCCGCGAGGCATTGGTCTTGGCCTCGTCCTTGTAATAGGTGAAGCCGCCGCCGGGGGGGAGCTGGTGATAGATCCCGCCCGCCTGGCCATTGGGCAGGTCCTGGCCCGCCTCGTCCAGAATACGCACCTGGAGCAATTGCGGCCGCTTGCCGACGCTGCCGGGCTTTTTCAGCCACTCATGGGAATCAATGGTGAAGCCTGCCCCACCTTCGGAACCCGCGTAATATTCGGACAGGATGGGGCCAAACCATTCAATCATGGCGTGCTTGACCTCCGGCGGGCAGGGGGCGGCACCGTGGACAATGTATTTCACATGATCGACGGGATACCTGGCCCGAACCTCCGCAGGCAGGGCCAGCAGGCGCTGGAACATGATGGGCACCAGATGCAGGTGGGTGACCTTGTGTTCGGAAATCGTGCGCAGAACATGCTCTGAATCCCACTTGTCGATAAAGATCAGCGGCACGCCCGCGCCCATGGCGGCCCGTACATCAAAGGCCAGGGGGGCGGCATGATAGGCCGGGCCGGCACACATCTGGACCGAGGTCTCGTGATCATAGCCGCGCAGGGCATACATGGCCTGGGGGGTGACCACCGGAACCGGGCGGTGCACACCCTTGGGTCGCCCGGTGGTGCCGGAGGTGTACATCATGCCATTCCCCAGCACGGGGTCGTCGATATTGCTGCCGTCGATCGGCGCCAGGATGGCGTTATAGTCTTCGAGGCCGTCAATGGCCCCGCCGACCGCCAGTTTCAGCACGACCTCGGGGCAGTCCTGACTGGCGGGTCCTACCGTGGCAACCCGGGCCTCACCCACCACGATCTTGGCTTCGCAGTCCTTGATGATATAGGCGATTTCGTCGGCATTCAGATGCCAGTTCACCGGGGTGATCCGGATCCCGCTGCGCAGCGTCGCGGCCAGGACCTCGACAAATTCCGCCCGGTTCGAGCAGATCAGGGCCAGGGAATCCCCCGCCTTCAGGCCGCGCTGGCGAAACAGCCGGGCAAGCTTGTTGGCATTGGCATTGATCTTGGCAAAGGTGTGAGGTGTCCCGTCAGGGTCCTGGACGGCAATCTTGTTGGGATGAACTTCGGCCCAGACGGCGGTGGTCATGCCCACCAGGCCCGCAGCTTCCAGGGTCTCGACCAGATCGGATTCGGTGATTGTCGTCATAATGTCTTCCTCCCGACGGGGAGGCTCTTCGGCCTCCTGCGTGCAAAATTATCGCAGACATTGCCGGGGTCTTTGTCTCGCCCCTTGTGTGCCTGCTCGGCTATGAGTCTCACCATGACAGGCCACGGCGCAGACGACAACGCCCCGTCTTTGTGTTCGGCGCCTTGTGTTCAGGCCCGGCGGCGGGTCACAGCCTGCCACACCAGAAAGCCCAGGCCGCAAGCCGTGCCTGTGGCAAAGGTCCCCCAGCTGATGTCGATGAGGGTTATGGTCGTTGACCAGACCTTCAAGGTCGCCTGGTTGGTCAGGTCATAGGTGGCATAGGCAAAGGCCCCCAGCATGGCCCCGGTGCGAACCGCCTTGCCCAAAGACCCCGCCCGGCCTGCAGGCACGACCCCCAGGGCCACCATGCCCAGAATGTAGCTGACATAAAATATGGCGGCGGCGGGCAGGTTGATCTGGTCGGCCAGTACCGGGTTGAGGGTCGGGCGATAGATCCGGCCATTGGTCAGGCTCAGCCAGACAAAATCCAGGGCGGCAAAGCCCAGGCCTGTGCCGAGATAGGTCACGATATATTTCATCATGGGAGCCGTCTCCTTGCCGTCAGGTGCCCGATCATGGCCCAGCCTCATCGTCAGGACCAGTCAAAACCTGCGCCCCCTGAAATCAGCCCAGCCGCCTTTCCATGAACTTATTTGAGATCAAATTTGTGGTATTGAGGCCTCTCAGGAATTGCCTGACCCAAGATCATGACCGCGTAAAAAGGGCCTGTTAGCGCCAATGCTGCCATCCAAGACCAAACCCCAACGCATTGCCGTCATCGGCGGCGGGATTGGCGGGCTTTCTGCCGCCTGGATGCTGGGCCGGGACCATGATGTCACGGTCTTTGAGGGCGATGAGCGCATTGGGGGCCATGCCCATACGGTTGAGGTGGCCGGCCGCACGGGACCTGTTCCGGTAGATACGGGCTTCATCGTCTATAACGAGCCCAACTATCCGAACTTCACCGCCCTTCTGGACCATCTGGGCGTGCCCAGTCTGGAGGCAGACATGGCGCTGTCGATCTCCCTGGACGGCGGGGCTTTTGAATATTCCTCTGCCGCCCTCTTTGCCCAGAAGCGCAACCTGTTCCGCCCGCGATTCTGGGGCATGTTGCGCGATGTCACCCGCTTCTTCCGCGAAGGCCCGACCGACCTGGCCCGCCTTGAAGATCCCCTGACCAGCCTCGATGATTATCTGAGCGCCAGGGGCTATGGCGACGCCTTCCGGGATGATCACCTCCTGCCCCAGGCTGCGGCCATCTGGTCGACGCCCATGGATGAAATCCGCGCCTATCCGGCGGCCTCCCTAATCCGCTTCTTCCAGAACCATGGCATGATGAGCATTATGGGCCGTGGACTTTGGCGGACCGTCGCGGGCGGAAGCCGCGCCTATGTCCGCAAGCTGGTCGACGAAATGGCGGCGGACATTCGCACCGGTGCCCGGGTCGCCCGGATATGCCGCACCAACCCCGGCGTAGAGGTTCACCTTGCGGATGGCACCTGCGAGATCTTTGATCAGGTGATCATGGCGACCCACGCCGACACGAGCCTCAGCCTGCTCGACGCCCCCACCCCCCTTGAGCGCGAACTGCTCGGGGCCTTTCGCTATTCCAAGAATACGGTCGCCCTGCACACTGACATCTCGCTCATGCCGCGCCGCAGGGCCGCCTGGACCAGCTGGAACCACCTGGGCTTCCGAAATCAGCCGGAGAAGGGCTGCGTCACCTACTGGATGACCCGCCTCCAGAGCCTGACAGATGCCCCCGACCTGTTCGTGACCCTGAACCCGACCCATCCCGTCGCCCCCGAGCATCTCTTGCATACCGATCACTATGATCACCCCCTCTATGATGGCCCGGCCATTGCGGCCCAGGAACAGCTCTGGTCCCTGCAAGGGGTTGGCGGCGTCTGGTATTGTGGCTCCTATTTCGGGCATGGCTTCCACGAGGATGCCCTGCAATCCGGACTCGCTGCGGCCGAGGCCCTGGGCGGCCTTCGTCGCCCCTGGACTGTGGAAAATGAATCTGGCCGGATTCACCTCAAGCCCCAGGCGGTCCGGCGCAATGAGGATCGCCAGGTTGAGCCCGCCTGACCCCATGCCAGATACCGGCGTTCAGACGGGGCTTAGGTCTGGCCTCTACACTGGCCTGGTCAACCACGCCCGGTTCCTGCCGCGCCCCCACAGCATGCGCTACAAGGTCTTCATGCTGCTTCTGGATCTCGATGAGGTCGAGGCCCTGGATCGCCGCCTGACCCTCTTCGGGGCCGAGCGCCCGGCCCTGCTGGGCTTTTCTGCCAAGGACCACCTCGATGGCGCGGACACGCCGCTGAAGGCTCAGGTGGAAGCCATGCTTCATGCAGCAAACCTGCCCACCGGCGGTGCCATCCAGCTCCTGGCCATGCCGCGACTCTTCGGTCGGGTATTCAACCCCTTGAGCGTCTTCTTCTGTCACGACCCGGACGGCCAGCTGAGCGCCATTCTCTATGAGGTCCGCAATACCTTCGGCGAGCGGCACTGTTATCTGATCCCGGCCAGCGAGGTCCGGGGGCCGGTTCACCAGTCCATCGACAAGGCATTCTACGTCTCCCCCTTCATGGACATGGACCTGAACTATGCCTTCCGGATCATTCCGCCGGGGGATGCGGTGTCTGTCGCCATTGACGTGAGCGGACCTGCGGGCCGGATTCTGAAGGCCGCCTTTTCAGGCCGCAGGTCGGAGATCACAGACGCCAGCCTGTTTCGCGCCTGGTTGCGCCATCCCATGATGACCCTGGGCGTACTTCTTCCCATTCACTGGGAGGCCCTGAAGATCTGGCTAAAGGGCGAAAAGCTCCGCCACCGTCCCCCGGCTCCGGTCCGCCAGGTGACGGTCGGAACCGGGCTCTAGGCCTTAAAACCGCAGGGTGCGCGCTTCCTTCACGTGGGGCAGGGCGCGGATCTTGCCGATCATGTCTTCGCTCAGGTCCTGGTCTATGCCGATCAGGGCAATGGCATCTTCACCCGCCGCAACCCGTCCCAGATTGAAGGTCGCGATATTGACCTGGGCTTGGGCCAGCAGGGCTCCCAGGCTGCCGATAAAGCCGGGTTTGTCGAGATTGTTCACATAGAGCATGGTCGGTCCGAAGGGGGCGTCCAGGTCCATGCCCTTGACCTCGATGATCCGGGGCGTGCCGGCCATGACCGACCCGGCGAAGGAGCGCTTGCCCATGGCGGTGGTGACCGTAATCCGCACCAGGCTGTCATAGACCGGGCTCTTGTCCTGCTTGGATTCCGAGACCGTAATGCCCCGGTCCTTGGCCACGGCGGGGGCCGAAACCATGTTGATCTCGGCCAGCATGGGCCGCATGATTCCCGCCAGGGCCGCTGCCGTCAGGGGTCGGGTATTCAGCTTGGCCACTTCGCCCTCATAGGCAATGTCGACCGCCTTCACCTCGACATCGACCATCTGGCCGGCAAAGGCCCCCAGCCGTTCGGCCAGGGTGACAAAGGGCTTCAGCTTCGGGGCTTCTTCCGCCGTCACGGACGGGCTGTTGAGGGCGTTGGTCACGGCCCCGGTCAACAGATAGTCGCTCATCTGTTCGGCAACCTGCAGGGCGACGTTTTCCTGGGCCTCCATGGTCGACGCACCCAGGTGCGGGGTGGCGATGAAGTTTTCAGCCCCGAACAGGATATTGGACTTGGCGGGTTCCTCGACAAAGACGTCAAAGGCCGCCCCGCCCACATGACCGGAATCCAGCAGGGGCCGCAGGGCCGCCTCGTCCACCAGTCCGCCCCGCGCACAATTGACGATCAGCACGCCCTTCTTGGTCTTGGCCAGGGTTTCCGCCGACAGGATATTGCGGGTCTTGTCGGTCAGCGGCGTGTGCAGGGTAATGACATCGGCCCTGGCCAGCAGATCGTCCAGCTCGACCTTTTCGACGCCGATCTCCACCGCCCGTTCGGCGGACAGGAAGGGGTCAAAGGCGATGACCTTCATCTTCAGGCCATTGGCGCGATCAGCCACAATGGAGCCGATATTGCCGGCCCCGATCAGGCCCAGGGTCTTGGCATAGAGTTCCACCCCCATGAAGCGGTTCTTTTCCCACTTCCCGGCCTGGGTCGAGGCGTCGGCGGCGGGGAGCTGGCGGGCCAGGGCAAACATCATGGCAATGGCATGTTCGGCGGTGGTGATTGAATTGCCGAAGGGGGTGTTCATCACCACGATCCCGCGGGAGGTCGCGGCCGGAATGTCGACATTGTCCACGCCGATCCCGGCCCGGCCAATGACCTTCAAATGGGTGGCAGCGGCGATGACATCCTTGTCCGCCTTGGTGGCGGAGCGGACGGCCAGACCGTCATAATCGCCGATAATCTTCAGTAATTCGTCCTTGGTCAGGCCGGTCTTGACGTCGGCATCAACGCCGCGCTGCTTGAAAATCGCAATGGCGGCGGGCGACAACTGGTCGGCAATGAGCACGCGAGGCATGGTCAGGGTCTCTCTTTTTAAACAGATGGAGTCAGGCGATCCGGCAGGCGGATCAGGCCGGGGTCAGGTCTGAGGCCAGTTGGGCAAAGGCCCAGTCAAGCCAGGGCGTCAGGGCTTCCACGTCGGAGGTGTCCACCGTGGCCCCGCACCAGATGCGCAGGCCGGGCGGTGCGTCGCGATAGCCACCCACATCCAGGGCCACGCCTTCCTTGTCGAGCAGGGCGGCCAGCTTCTTGGCAAAGTCTGCCTGATCGGCATCGGACAGGGCGATCACCTCAGGGGCAACGACCTTGAGACAGACCGAAGTATTCGACCGGGTCGCGGCGCTCTCGGCCAGGAAATCCACCCAGCCGGTCTTGGCCACCCAGTCGGCCAGGACCGCCAGATTGCTGTCCGCCCGACCCTGCATAGCCGACAGGCCACCAATTTCTTCGGCCCATTTCAGGGCATCAATGGCATCCTCGACGCAGAGCATGGAGGGCGTGTTGATCGTGGCCCCCTCGAACAGGTCCCGCGTCACCTTGCCCGCCTTGGTCATCCGAAACAGCTTGGGCATGGGCCAGGCGGGGGTATAGCTCTCCAGCCGCTCCACGGCCCGGGGCGACAGGATCAGAACCCCGTGCGCGCCTTCGCCACCCAGGGCCTTCTGCCAGGAGAAGGTCACCACATCGAGCTTGTTCCATTCGAGGGCCTGGGCAAAGGCCGCAGACGTCGCATCGCAGATCACGATCCCGGCGCGATCGGCGGAAATGAAGTCCGCATTCGGAACCCGCACGCCAGAGGTGGTGCCGTTCCAGGTAAAGACCAGATCGGCGTCCGGATTGACCCGGCTGAGGTCGGGCAGGGCCCCATAGGGCGCTTCAAGCACCTCTGCGGGCAGTTTCAGTTGTTTGACGACATCCGTCACCCAGTCCTTGCCGAAGCTCTCAAAGGCCAGCATCTGGATGGGGCGCGGGCCCAGCATGGACCACATGGCCATTTCCACGGCCCCGGTATCGGACCCGGGCACAATGCCGATCAGGTAATCGTCCGGCACGTCCAGCACGCGGCGGGTGCGGTCAATCGCCTCTTGCAGGCGCATCTTGCCGGGCTTGGACCGGTGCGACCGGCCCAGAACGGCATTCTGGAGATTTTGTGGAGACCAGCCGGGGCGCTTGGCGCAGGGCCCGGAGGAAAATTCAGGCCGCGCAGGACGCATGGCCGGTTTCAAGCCCGATGTCGGGGTCGTCATGATGATAGCTCCCATCCTTACAGATGAGCAGCGCCCCGTTGGGGGGGCGTGGCCCGCCGCCGAAAGACCCTTGATCCGGTCCGGACGCAAGAAAATTCTGCACGGGTGACTATTTTTTTAGCAGATCAAAAACCCAGTTCGGCCCTCAAACCTCAATGCGGATTTCCGGCCAGCGGGCCTGTGTGGCCTGCGCAATTCGGGCAAACCCGGTGCCGTTGGGCCGCAAGGGATTGGGGCGCAGCCGCAGGTCGAAAATATCTTCCAGGCCAAAGGGGGCGACGATCCGCAGGCTCTCGTCCGGGGCCAGCCAGACCCCCACGGCAAACATCGGGCTGACGAATCGGCTCAGCGCCGCCGCCGTGCTCTCCAGGGGGGTATAGGGCTCGCCGAATCTCTGTTCGAACCAGAGGTGGACCCGGGCCTGGTTCCTCACCTCGACCTTGTCGCGCAAGGGGGGCTCAAAGGCCGCCGCCACCCGCTTGATGACGCGGTCCTCGGCCTCATAGGACAGGTCCGACCCGTCAAAATAGCCCAGGTCGTAATCCTTGATCCCATAGTCGGGCTCACGTCCGGTCAGCTGGTTCAACACCCGCTGATAGACCGCGCCGGAAAAGATCAGCCCGTCCGGCAGGTCCAGGTCCCGGGCGGTTTCCAGAACCTGCATCAGGCTGGGCGTGGCCCGCACAATGGCGTCGAGTTGGCGGTCCAGGCTCATAGGCGTCCCTTCAGGGGCCAGGCGTGGTTGAGGGGGCCGTGGCCGGCCCCAAACCCCGGCGCCTGGAGAATGGCCTCCTGCACATAGGCCCAGGCGCGGGCCACAGCCTCCGTCAGCGTCAGGCCCTGGGCCAGACCGGTCGCACAGGCCGAGGCCAGGGTGCAGCCCGTGCCATGGGTGTGCCGGGTTTCGATCCGCACGCTCTCAAAGGCGCTCTCGCCATTGGCGGTCATCAGCAGGTCGATCACGCGCTCGCCCGCCAGGTGCCCGCCCTTCATCAGCACGGCCCTGGCCCCCAGCCGCAGCAGGGCCTCGCCCGCCCGGCGCTGATCGTCCAGACTCTCCACCTTGAGGCCCGTCAGCGCCCCGGCCTCCGGCGCATTGGGGGTCAGGAGCCAGGCCTTGGGAATCAAGAGGCTGCGAACCGCCTCGACGGCTTCGGGATCCAGCAGGGCCGCCCCGCCCTTGGCGATCATGACCGGATCAATCACGGTGGCCATGCCCGGCCAGTCGCCCAAAATCCCGGCCACCGCCTCGACCATGTCGGTCCCGCCCAACATGCCGGTCTTTATGGCATCGGCCCCCACATCCTCCAGCACGGCGCGCGCCTGGGCCGTGACCAGGGCCGGGGGCAGGGCATGCACCGCCTGGACACCCAGGGTGTTTTGCACCGTAACCGCCGTAATCGCCGTCGCGGCATAGCCGCCAAGCGCAGTCACCGTCTTGATATCCGCCTGAATTCCCGCCCCACCGCTGGAATCCGACCCGGCAAGAATGAGAACGCGTCCAAGGGCTCTGGTCATGCCCCGCCGATAGCGCGGTTGACGGCGCTATGCACGGCAAATTCCCACCTTGCCCCCACCCCCACGCCCGTTAACCTCCCCCCATGAGCAAGATTCAGAAGATTGCCCTGGTCACCGGGGCGGGGTCGGGGATTGGACGGGCTTCGGCCCTGGCCCTGGCGGGGGCGGGCTATGCGGTGGTTCTGGCGGGGCGGCGGGTCGAGGCGCTGGAGGCGACGGCCCGGGCGGCGCCCAACCCCGATCTCATGCTGGTGGTGCCCACGGATATTTCAGATCCGGACCAGGTCACGGCCCTGTTTGACCGGATCGTTACGCGGTTTGGCCGGCTCGATGTCTTGTTCAACAATGCCGGCACCGGTGCCCCGCCCGTGGCCTTCGAAGACCTGGATATCGCGGCCTGGCGCCGCGTGGTGGATGTGAACCTGACCGGGGCCTTTCTCTGCCTCCAGGGGGCCTTTCGCGTCATGCGCGACCAGACCCCGCGCGGCGGACGGCTGATCAATAACGGCTCGATCTCGGCCCACAGTCCGCGCCCCCGCTCGGTGGCCTATACCGCCACGAAACACGCCATGACCGGCCTGACCAAGTCCGCCAGCCTGGATGGCCGGGCCTATGACATTGCCTGCGGCCAGATCGACATCGGCAATGCCGCCACCGACATGACGGCCCGCATGTCCCGGGGCGTGCCCCAGGCCGACGGCCAGCTTGCGGTCGAGCCGGTCATGGATGTTGACGCCGTCGCCCGGGCGGTTGTCTTCATGGCAGGCCTGCCCCTGGAGGCCAATGTTCAGTTCATGACCGTCATGGCCACCAACATGCCCTTTATCGGCCGGGGCTAGCGGCCTGTCTTGATGGCCTGCCAGACCTTCAGGGCCTGGACGGTCTCGGCCACATCGTGAACCCGCACGCCGGCTACGCCAGCGTCTGCCCCTGCCAGAACGGCGGCAAGGGACCCGCCCAGCCTGTCCTCGGGCGTGTCGCCTGCGGGATCGAGCTCTGCAATAAAGCGTTTGCGGCTGGCCCCCAGAAGGACCGGAAAGCCCAGTGCCACCAGGCGATCAAGCTGGGCCAGCAGGGCCAGGTTGTGCGCCAGGGTCTTGCCAAATCCAATGCCCGGATCCAGCCAGATCCGCTCGCGCTTCACCCCGGCTTCGAGGGCCACCCGGGCGCGGTCGGCGAGAAAGCCCAGGACCTCGCCCACCACATCGTCATAGGCCGGGGCCTGCTGCATGGTGCCGGGCTCGCCCTGCATGTGCATCAAGATCACCTCACAGCCCAGCGCGGCGGCCATGTCGGGCGCGCCGGGGGCCTGGAGCGCGGTCACGTCATTCCACAGGCCTGCCCCGGCGAGGATGGCGGCCTTGGCCACCTCGGGCTTCATCGTGTCAATCGAGATTGGAATCCCTGACCGTACCCGGATGGCCGAGATCAGCGGGATGACCCGTCGCAATTCGGTGTCCAGGGGCACCGGACTGGCCCCGGGCCGGGTCGATTCGCCGCCAATATCCAGGATGTCCGCGCCCTGGCTGACCAGGGCCAGGGCCCGGGCCAGGGCTTCGCTCGACGCCAAATAGGTCCCGCCATCAGAAAAGCTGTCCGGCGTCACATTCAGAACGCCCATGACCTTCGGCTGGGGCATGGCCTCAGGCTCAGGCCGTGACGGCTTGCGGCGGCTCGATCTGGGGCGCCTCAATGGGCGGCGTGAGGGGCACAGAGACCGAGGGCGGCGGCGGCAGGGCGGCTTCGGGGTCTTCGCGGTTGGGCGGAATTCCCTTCAGGGCATTGACGATCTCGTCGCCGGTCAGGGTCTCATACTCCAGCAGGGCCTTGGCCAGGGTGTGCAGGTCGTCGATCTTTTCCATCAGGATACGGCGGGCCTCGTCAAAGCCCCCCTGGACCAGACGCTTGACCTCCTCATCGATCAGCCGGGAGGTTTCTTCCGAGACGTTCTGGGTGCGGGAGACCGAATGGCCGAGGAAGACCTCGTCCTGGTTTTCGCCATAGGAGACCACGCCCAGCTTGTCGGAAAAGCCCCACTTGGTGACCATGGCCCGGGCCAGACGCGTGGCCTGGTCAATGTCGGACGAGGCGCCGGAGGTGATCTTGTCCTTGCCGAAGATGATCTCTTCGGCCATGCGCCCGCCCATGAGGATGGTCAGGCGCGATGTCATCTGCTCGAAGCTCATGGACAGCTGATCGCGCTCGGGCAGCTGCATGACCATGCCCAGGGCGCGGCCGCGCGGAATAATGGTGGCCTTGTGCACCGGGTCTGTCGCCGGAACATTCAGGGCCAGCAGGGCGTGGCCACCTTCGTGATAGGCGGTCAGGCGCTTTTCCTCGTCGGTCATGGCCATGGACTTGCGCTCGGCGCCCATCATGACCCTGTCCTTGGCGTCTTCGAAGTCGCGTTGCAGGACCATGCGGCGGTTCTTGCGTGCCGCCATCAGGGCCGCTTCATTGACCAGATTGGCCAGGTCCGCCCCGGAAAAGCCCGGCGTCCCGCGTGCAATGGTGCGGACATCGACGTCCGCAGCCAGGGGCACATTCTTCATGTGGACGCGAAGTATGCGCTCCCGCCCGCCAATGTCGGGATTGCCCACCACCACCTGACGGTCAAACCGGCCTGGACGCAGCAGGGCCGGGTCCAGAACGTCGGGCCGGTTGGTCGAGGCGATGACGATAATGGCCTCAGACGGATCGAAGCCGTCCATCTCGACCAGCAACTGGTTGAGGGTCTGTTCGCGCTCGTCATTACCGCCACCCAGGCCCGCGCCCCGGTGACGCCCGACGGCGTCGATTTCGTCGATGAAGATGATGCAGGGGCTGTTCTTCTTGGCCTGCTCAAACATGTCCCGGACCCGGCTCGCGCCGACGCCGACGAACATTTCCACGAAGTCCGAGCCGGAAATATAGAAGAAGGGCACGCCCGCCTCGCCGGCGACCGCCCGCCCGAGCAGGGTCTTGCCGGTCCCGGGAGGGCCGACCATGAGGGCTCCCTTGGGGATCTTGCCGCCCAGGCGCTGGAATTTCTGCGGGTCCTTCAGGAAGTCGACGATCTCAGCCAGTTCGTCCTTGGCTTCGTCCACGCCTGCCACATCATCAAAGGTTACGCGGTTCTTGTTTTCGGTCAGCATCTTGGCCTTGGACTTGCCAAAGCCCATGGCCCCGCGCGCCCCGCCCTGCATCTGGCGCATGAAGAAGATATAAAAGCCGATCATCACAATAAACGGCAGGAACTGGAACAGAACCGCCAGGATGGGATTCATAGTCGTCGACTTGACCCGGATGTCGGCCTTCTGGGCTTCCAGGCGCTTGACCAGATCGTCCTGCTCATTCGGGGTCGTGGCCGTAAACGCCTTGCCTGACTTGTCCGTGAAGGCAATGTGCGCGCTGGACAGCTCTGCGGACTTGATCGCACCGGCATCCACCTTGGCCAGCAGCTGGGAATAGCTGATGTCGCTGGCCCCCGTCGCATGGGTTCCCGCATTCATCAGGCTGAATATACCGATGAGGGCAATAACGAGAATGCCCCAGATGGCCATGTTACGCAGGTTCATATTGGTCCGTTCAGTTCGGCGGGTTTAGCTATGCCGGTTAAATAGGGATCAGCCGCGACATTCACTAGGCGGATGTGTCCCTTGCAACCAAATTCCGTCAAAAAAAGCGTCCAGACAGCAAAAAGGCCGCGCGGTGACCGCACGGCCCTCAATTTCTGCCGTCAGGACGGGATCAGCGAACCGGCTTCTTCGGTGCGGGGATCAGGCCTTCGCGCTGGGCGCGCTTGCGGGCGAGCTTGCGGGCCCGACGCACGGCTTCCGCCTGCTGACGCGCACGCTTTTCAGACGGCTTCTCATAATGCACGTGCCGCTTCATTTCACGGAACGAGCCCTCACGCTGCATCTTCTTCTTCAGCGCCTTGAGGGCCTGATCGACGTTATTGTCGCGCACGAAAATCTGAACCAGAGGTATCTCTCCTGTCACCCGTTGCCGCTCGGCCTTGCCTTTGGGGCAGGGCGGCGAACGGAGAAAATGTCTTGTCCCAGCGGCAGTCCGTCCGGGATTGAGCGCGGCGAGATAGCAGACCCAAAGGCCCATGTCCACGGCGGACAGACTCCTAATTACGGTCTATAGAGCAAATCATGCGTGTTCCTGACCTCACATCCCCCGACTGGGCGGACCAGACCGAGCAAGCGGTGCTGGACCAGGCCCTGATCCTCGCCCCGAAAGCGGGCTGGACTCTGGCCATGGTGCGGGCCGCCGGTCTCGCCTGCGGTTTGACGGCCCCGGAGACCGATCTCCTGCTCCCGGGCGGGCCGGCTGACCTTGCCGCCCTCCTGTCCCGGCGACATGACGCCCAGGCCCTGGCGGCCCTGCCTGACCCTGCTGGCTTGAAGATCCGGGCGCGTATCCGCGCGGCCCTGGAGGCGCGGCTGGAGGCTGCCTCCCGGGACGAGGCCGCCGTCCGGCGCTGGGCGGGCTGGCTGGCCCTGCCCCGGAACCTGCCCCTGGCCCTTCGCCTGACCTGGGAGAGTGCCGACGGCCTCTGGCGCTGGGCGGGCGATCTGGCCACCGACGAAAACCATTATTCCAAGCGCGCCATTCTCTCCGCCATCCTGATCTCCGCCCTGGCCCTGCGGCTACAGTCCGGGCGCGAGGCGGCCATGGCCTTTGTCGATGCGCGGATTGAGAACGTCATGGCCTTCGAGGTCTGGAAGGCGGGTCTGAAGCCGGGCGATCTGGTGCGGGATTTTGCCGCCGCCCTGGGCGCGCTTCGCTACAGGTGACTTTCCAGGAATCATGCCAGAAGAGGCCATGACCAGCCCGCCCGGCCTTCCCGAATTTGACCTGCCCATGGTCTTCGCCGACGAGGTCGCGGGCCTTGGCTTTCAGGCCGGAACCTTCCGGGTAGCGCTTGCCGCCAATGTGGTTGACGAGACGGGACAGTCCCACCTCACCAAGTCCGGCTTTCTGATCCTCAGCCCCGACGCCATGCTCCACCTGCGCAGCCAGGTTGACCAGATGCTGCTGGAGCTGGCGAGCCGGGGCGTTCTCAACCTGCGCCCCGACAAGCTCGACGGCTAGCCCAGGTTCCGGCGAAAGTAACCTACCGGTTGGGCTTGGGTGTGTTCGCCGCCAGATCCATGATCAGCTTGGTCAGGAGATAGGTCCGGGGGGTCACCGACTTCAGGTCCACCCATTCCTTTTCCGAATGGAAATCTCCACCCACCGGGCCCAGACCGTCCAGGGCCGGGGTTCCGGCCAGGTGGGCGAGGGCCGATTCCGAGGCCCCGCCATTGCCACCCGTTCCCAGGGTCAGGCCCAGGCCTGCATAAATCGCCTTGGCCCGCTCGGCCAGGGCGTCGGTTCCGGCATTGTTGGGCAGGGGCGGGAAGGATGTCTCCCGGGTGATGGTGACCTTGGTATCCGGTATGCTGGGCGTCCGGGCGCTGGTTTCGAAGGCGGTTTGCAGGGCCTCCAGATCGCTGTCCTGACGCACCCGCACATTGATCTGGGCCCGAGCATCCTCGGGGATGATATTATATCGGCTACCGGCCTGAAGAATGGTCAGATTGGCCGTAAGACCCGTCCCGGATTTCGGAAACGGGGTCAGGGTTTCCAGCTGGTGGATCAGTTCCACCGCGGCATTGCGCCCGTCCTGGGGGGCCACGCCGGCATGGGCGGCTCGGCCCTTGACGTCGATATTGATCGTGGCACTGCCCTTGCGCCAGACGGTGATCAGGTCGGGGGAATCACCCGGTTCGACATTGAGTTCGACATCATGGGACTTGACCAGGGCATCGATCAGATTGCGCGTGCCCGGAGAGCCCCGCTCCTCGCTGGTTTCGATCAGCAGGGTAATCTTGCCATAGCCCTTGAATTTCTGCCCCTGGAGGATTTCCAGGGCGGTGATGGCTTGCACAACGCCGCCCTTTTCGTCGCCGACGCCAGGACCCGTGAGCCGCTCACCGCTGACGCTAAAGGGCCGCTTCGCCGCCGTCCCGGGGCCGAAGACGGTATCGATATGGCCGATGATCAGGATCCTGGCTTTTCCCGTGCCCGTCAGGGTGGCAACGGTGTTTTCGGGCAGACCGTCAATCTCTGCGGCATGGGTTTCCACTGTGGCGCCCAGAGCCTTGAGACGTGCAGCCAGTATGGCGGCCACCTTGCGCCCGCCCTCCACATCGCCCGTTCCGGAATCGATATTCACCACGCTTTCCAGCAGTTTCAGCTGGCCCGCCTGTGCCGCCTGGACAGCGGCCCAGATCTTTGCATCCGGCTTGGGGCTCTTGGGGGCCGACAGGGCAGGACTGGCGAGGGCAGTGGTCGCCAGCAGGGCGAGGGTCGTGAGAAGGGTGTGCGGCCGCATGGGGAAACTCCAAAATCTGAGCCCCACAATGGCAATCCTGCGCCTGCGCCGCAAGTAACCTAGGCTCAGGTTTTGACGGGGTGTTGATTCGGTCGGGGAGCAGGGCATGACGCAGGCGAAAAGGTTTGAGGCCGTTCCGGGCCTGATTGTAGCGATCTGCTTCGCAGTGGCGGCGCTGGAAGGCTATGACATCCAGGCCTTCGGGGTTGCGGCCCCCCAGCTTGTGGTGCGCCTGGGCCTGACCCCCTCCCAGATGGGAATGGCCGGATCGGCGGCCATGGTGGGTCTGGTCTTTGGAGCCCTGGCCGGGGGACACCTGGCCGATCGCTGGGGGCGGCGACCGGTTCTGGCCCTGGCGACGGCCGGGTTTGGCCTGTTCTCGGTCCTGACCGCCCTGGCGGGACAGTTTGAAACCCTGACGGTCTGCCGTTTTCTGACGGGGCTTGGCTTCGGCGCCGCCATGCCAAACCTGATCGCCATTGCCACGGAAATCAGTCCGGCCAACCGCCGGGTTGCGACAACGACCCAGATGTTTTGCGGCATGCCGACCGGCGGGGCCCTGGTGGCGCTCCTGGCCCAGCTGGCCGGACCTGCCCTGGACTGGAGGATCATTTTTCTGATTGGCGGTGCCCTGCCCCTGGCTCTGACCCCCCTGATTCTGTGGGTCCTGCCGGAAACCCGACCGCCATCGGTTGATCCAGCCCGGACCCAGGCTACGGGTCAGATTCTGGGGCAGGGGCGTCTGGGGCCTAGCCTATTGTTGTGGATCGTCTTCCTGCTCAACCTGCTGATCACCTACCTGCTCCTGAACTGGCTTCCCACCCTCATTGTCGCCAAGGGTTTTGCCGCCCGCGAGGGGGCCAGCTCTGCCCTCTGGTTCAATGGCGGCGGGATGATCGGGGCCCTGGTCCTGGGGCGGATTGTCGACAGGTTCGGCTTTCGCTGGCCATCAGCCCTGGCCTTTGTCGTCCTTGGCCATGCGCTGCTTGGCCTGTCCAAGGCCACGGATCTCCCCTCCCTGCTGGTTTGTTCGGGCCTGTCTGGCATGTGTGTCCTGGGCGGGCTCTATATCCTCTATGCCCTGGCCCCGACCTACTATCCTGCCGCTTTTCGCGCCGCAGGAACGGGGCTTGCCGTGGCGGTCGGACGTCTTGGGTCCATCGCAGGTCCGGTAATTGCCGGTCAGTTGCGGGCCGGGGGCTATTCGGCGGACCAGGTCTTCCTGGCCATGGTCCCGGCCTCTCTGGCAGGCGCTGCGGCCGTCTGGGGCCTGATTACCTGGTTTCGGCCGTCGGCAGACTCTTAAGCCAGGGTCGAATGCGCCTCGGCGGGTCCGCTAGCCGGTAATTGCCGCCCAGGGTGGAAAAGTTCGGGCCATAGAACGGGTCATGATCCAGGACATCCCCCCAGGTCTGCCGCATCCAGGCCCCTTCCCGGGCAAAGCGGTCTGCATGGGCGGGCTTGAGGTCCGAGCCCCGTGAGGCCGATTCCAGGTGAACAAGCTCAGCCCGGGGCGTCCAGATCACCTGATAGCCCGCCGTCCCGATCTTCAGGCAGAGATCGACATCATTAAAGGCAACCGCCAGATGCTCGGCATCAAAGCCGCCGACCTGACGAAAGACCTCCCGCCGCACCGCCAGACAGGCCCCGGTGACCGCCGACACATTCCGCGCCAGGTGCAGATGGTGGAAATAGCCCGGATCATCCGCCCGGGCTCCGGTGTAAAGGTGGCCCGCAATGGCCGGGGGCAGGCCCACCCCCAATATGACCCCACCATGCTGAAGCCGACCGTCCTCGAAGACCAGACGCGCCCCCACGGCACCCACCTCCGGCCGCGCAGCCTGGGCGACAAGCTCGGTCAGCCAGTTGGCGTGAAGGACCTGGACATCATTGTTCAGAAAAACCAGCACCTCGCCGGTGGCCTGGGTCACGGCCAGATTGTTGATGGCGGAATAGTTGAACGGTCCCGGAGCCGAAACCACGCGCACGCGATCATCCTGGCACAGCCGGTCAAACAGGGCCTTGGTGGCCGGTTCGGTGCTGTCATTGTCGACAATGACCAGTTCAAGGTCTGGATAGTCGGTGACCTCCAGCACACCCGCAGCGCAGGCGGCCATCAGGTCAGCCCGATCCCGGGTCGGCACAATGATAGACACCCGGGGCGGGGGGTCTGGCAGGGGGCGGCGGATATCCCGCCAGGCGGGGTCTATGGGCAGGACGGCAACCTCAACCCCCGCTTGACCGGTCCGGTCGAAATGGTCCCGGACCGCCCGTAACGAGGTCTGGATGCAGTCCTCCAGGGCGGATTCGGAAAACGAGGCGGCCCCGGCCCGCTGACGCCAGTGATAAAGTATGGCCGGTATGTGCCTTATGTGATTGGCGGGTATGACCTCCGAAAGGCGCAGGATCAGGTCATAATCCTGGCTCCCCTCCAGCCCCGGCCGAAAGCCCCCCAGGGCCTCGACCTGACGGCGCCGTATGACGGCCAGGTGACTCACCATGTTCTGGCTGAGCAGAAGTTCCGGATTCCAGTCGGTCTTGAAATGCGGGTCAAATCTTTGCCCCTGGGCA
Organism: Phenylobacterium aquaticum; assembly: GCA_947378305.1. Taxonomy (GTDB): domain Bacteria; phylum Pseudomonadota; class Alphaproteobacteria; order Caulobacterales; family Caulobacteraceae; genus Phenylobacterium; species Phenylobacterium aquaticum_B. Next base: position 65,922 of record CANCJJ010000009.1, read on the forward strand.
TTGATCTTGTCTTCATCGCTATAGATCAGGTCCGCCTCGGGATGGGTCTGGAGCTCGGCCACAACCTCATAGAGGGCCTGATCGGCCAGCAGGTCGTCATGATCCATCAGGGCCACGAATGCGCCCGTGGCCAGGCTGAGAGCGCTATTGCTGGCGGCGCTGATATGGCCGTTCACCGGACGGCGAAGGATCTTGACTCGGGGGTCTTGCGCTTCGGCCTCCAGGATCGCCCAGGTTTGGTCATCGGGCGAGGCATCATCCACCAGACACAATTCCCAGTTCGCATAGAGCTGGCGCTTCACCGAGGCGATGGCCGCCTTCAGGAATTGCGGGTCCGGCTGGTAGACTGGCATGATGACCGAAATCAGGGGGCGGGTGTGAAACCGGTCAATATGGGCCTGGATCGCTGCCCGATCCTCAGGGCTCAGGGTGTCATGACGGGCAATCCAGCGACGATAATCGGCGGGGCTCAGATATTGCGGCTCCAGGACAGACTTGATCAGTTCCGCGCCCACCGGACTTTGCGCCGCCCGAACGGCCAGGGCGTGGATCGGTCCATGAATCCAGGGGACCTTGCGCACCAGACCCAGAAGGCCAACCGCTGTCTGGCGCAGGGCCTGAGTCAGGGGGGCGGGTGCACGCATGGAATCTCCAGAGCCGAGGTCTTCCGATCTATAGAGGTTTGCAGACCCTGCGACCACTTGATCCGGTTTTGACCGGTCAGATGATTCCCTTCCGGCGAAAAAGGTTCTAGGTCAGGGGCTAGGAGCTTTTCTTGACCTCAGATCGACTGACCCATGTGATGCGCCCCCTTCGTCAGGGCCTGCGCCGGTTGCGGGAACGCACCCAGGGCCGTCTGCATCGCCTGTTGCCGGATCAGGATCATCGTCTCCTGGCCGAGGGATTTGATCATGGCTTCTACCTCGCGGCCAATCCCGATGTGGCCAAGGCGGGCATGGAACCCCTGACGCATTTTCTGACCTATGGCTGGAAAGAGGGGCGGGACCCGAGACCGGATTTCTCCGTGCGCGATTATGCAGAACTGAACCCGGATGTTGGCCTGTCGGGCCAGAATCCCTTCCTGCATTACCTCAAGTCCGGACAGGCCGAGGGGCGACTTGCCCGCCATGATCTGGGATTTCGCCATGATGTGCTGGCAGACCTTCCGTCCCTCGACGTCCGCCTCCAAAGGGCGGCGGCGCGTTGGCCGCAGCTGAGGCCGACCTCCGGCGACCCGCTTGCAAAGGCCCTGGAGACCTCGCGCTCCGGCCTGCGCGACCTGCATGTCAGCGTCAGTCATGATGACTATACCGCCCATCTGGGGGGCTTGCAGATCTGCGTCCAGCGGGAGGCGGCGGGGCTCGCGGCCCAGGGCATTGATCACCTGCACCTGTTTCCGGTGGATACCTTCCCCACCTTGCGAACCGGGCCTGAAACCAGCCTGATCGGCGGGCTCTGGAACGGTCGCCCCATCGGCCAGTTTTCGGCCCAAACCCTGGCGGAGACCTTGGGGCGCTGTCTGCCCAAGGCCGGGCGGCGCAGTCTGGCCCTGCATAGCCTCCTGGGCCATTCGAGTTCGGACATTTTGCAGATCACAGAGGCTCTGGAGATTCGGTCCGGGGTCTTCTGGCTGCATGACTTTGCCAGCCTGTGCGCGGGCTTTCACCTCCTGCGCAATGACGTCGCTGATTGTGGTGCCCCGCCCCCGGAGAGCCCGGCCTGCGGGGTCTGTATCTACAAGCCCCGGCGCAGCCTGCATGTGGAGGAACATCGCCGGGTCTTTGAGGCCCTGGCGCTCACGGTTCTGGCCCCCTCGGCCTCAGCCCTGGAGACCTGGAGTCAGGCCTGTGATTATCCCCGGGCCGGGGCCTATGTCCGGCCCCATGCCAGCCTTGTCCCGCGTGATCCCGTCGAGGTCGCCAGCCCGGCCGGACCGCTCAAGATTGCCTTTGTCGGCAGCCCCGTGCCGCACAAGGGCTGGCCCGTCTTCCAGGAACTGGCCCGACGCTTTGCCCAGGATAGCCGATATGCCTTCCTCCATTTTGGGCCGGGGGGCGCAGGCTACGGAAATATTTCGGCCCATGCGGTGAAGGTCACCTCCGACCAGCCTTCCGCCATGCGCGATGCCTTGCACCAAGAAGGCGTTGATATTGCCCTGGTCTGGCCGCTCTGCCGGGAAACCTTCAGCTTCACCGCCTATGAAGCCGTAGCCGCAGGGGCGGTGGTCCTGACCGGCCCTGACAGCGGAAATGTCGCGGACTTTATCGAGACCGGTGGGCATGGCCGTGTCCTGGCCGACGAAGCCGCCCTGATCGGTTTGTTTGACTCTGGCGAGGCCCTTGCCCTCAGCCGGGCGCACCGCAGGCCGCAGCTTTACGATCTGGTCTTCAGCTCTCTGACGGCTGAGCCAGAAGTTCGTCCAGGTTCTTGACGCTGACGACCGGCGAGCCAATGCCGCCATCCATCCGCATGACCTTGTTGCAATAGAGCCGGATCAGGTCATGGTCGTGGGAGGCCAGGACGAGAATACCGGCCCGTTCCACCAGACTCAGCAGGCGCTGATGAGCGATCTTCTGGAAGTCGGCATCGCCCACGGCAATCCACTCATCCATCAGGAGGACGTCCGCATCCACGGCTGTGGCCACGGCAAAGGCCAGTCGCGCCTGCATGCCTGCGGAATAGGTCTTTAGCGGCATGGCCAGGAAGGGCCCCAGACCGGTGAACTTGCCGATCTCGTCCATTTTTTCGTCGATTTCCCGGGCTGAGAGCCCGGCAATCCGTCCCCGAAGCCGGATGTTTTCCAGCCCAGTGGCCGAGGGATCAATGCCCAGGCTCAGGTCAAGCAGGGGAGCGATCCGGCCGGATACCTCGATCTCGCCCTCGTCGGGTTCATAGGCCCCGGACAGGGCCCGTAGCAGGGTGGTCTTGCCCGACCCATTGTGACCGATCAGGCCAAGTCGGTCCCCGGCCTTGAGCTCAAAGGACAGGTTGCTGATGGCCGTGACCTCGGCGGACCCCGAATGGGCCCGTCCAAGTCGCCCGCCGACCGCGACCCGGGCCAGGTGCTTCTTCAGGGACTTGGCATCCACGCCATACACCGGAAACCGCAGCGTCAGGTCGCGAACCTTGATGGAGACCATGGGGGGTTTCATAGATAGTGGACAATCCGCCGACGGGTGAAGGCAAAGAGGCTGAAGGTCGTTGCCCAGCCTGCAAGCGCCATGAGGGCCAGAATTCCATAACTGGAAAGGTCGGCGGGGGCCCCGAGCAGGGGCCCGCGAATGGCATCCAGCATGTGAAAGAAGGGATTGAAGGTCAGGACCAGATTCATCAGGCCCTGGCGGGTGCCGGGCTGCCAGAAGACCGGGGTCATGAACATGGAAAACTGCATGATCGACATGACGATCTGGGGAATGTCGCGAAACCGGGCCGAGGCAATAGCTGCCGCCAGGCTGATCCAGCTGATATTGAGCAGGGTCAGGACCAGGCCAAGAATGGCCATGGGCAGGTTCATGGTCCGCCAGAATCCGAACCAGACCACCACGGCAACAATGATCACGACATGATGGGACAGGGTGGCCAGATTGCGCATCACTGTGCGCCAGACAAAGGTGAACATGGGCAATGAGGTCTGGCTGAGCATGCCCGAGGCCTGCACAAAGGTCTCGCAACCCTCGATAATCACCTGGGAAATCATGCCCCAGAAGACAATGCCCAGGGCCACGAAGGGCATGGTGGTCTGCAGGGAGATATGCTGCAATTCGGCGTATAGAAAGCCAATGCCCAGGACCATGAAGGCCATGGACAGGGTGATCCAGAAGGGCCCGAGAATCGACCCCCGATAGCGGGACACCACGTCATGCCAGGCGAGCGACCAGGCCAGGTCAAGCTTGCCCAGGGAGGCGACAAGGTCAGCAAACGCCCGCCGGAACTCATCCCGCGTCCCGCGCGAGCCTGTCCGCAGCATGTGTTCGGCGATTTGCATCAGGTCTCCAAGACTGGGTGCGCTGGTATCAGGTCACATTTTTGGGCGCAAGCGCCGGGCATGGCCTAGACCGGTGCCTGCCTTCGCCTGAGGTGGCTATCCAGGACCTGGGCTAGGGCCAGGGCCAGGAAGAGGGCCGAGATCACATTTGTCGGAAAGGCATAACGCGCATCCGCTGCCGGGGCCAGCAGGGCCAGGGCCAGGGCGGACGCGATCTCCCCCAGGACCAGGGCCAGAACCAGGCCCCGATGAGGGCCCTTCGCCAGGAGCCATAGGCCTGCCATCAGGCCCGCAAGGCTTAAGACCCAGGCCCGTCGCAACCCCTGGTCTGAGGCCCGGTTGATCCAGGCGGTCAGCTTCAAGGCCAGACCGGGCCGGGCATTTTTCAAGCCATAGGGGTTGGCATCAATCCCGCCATGGGCGGCGTAGAAGACATGGCCCTTCACAAGGCCGTACTGTTCCTGCTCGACGAAAAGCCGGTGGGACAGAAAGCACCCGGTGTGATTTCGCATCAGGTCCAGCCAGGCGTCCTGGGTCATTTTGTCGGTCATCAGGGTGGATTGCAGCCAGACCGGCCCGCGTTCGTCCAGTAGGGTCTCATTCAGGTGTTTGGGGCTGTAGATGGTCCGCAACTGGCCGAGCGTCGGGAGGGGACCGTCAATGACCTGGGCGGGGATCAGGACCTTGCCCGCACAGAGCGAGGTGCCGATCATGTCCCAGCGCTGGTTTGGGGCCATGGCATTGGCAATCGGGGGCAGTTTCTTGAAATCTGGCAGGCGCCAGGCCCCGGTGGCCGTCGCCAGACCAAGGGTTGCGAGAATACAGACCAGGCTGATCCCTCTTTGGCCAAGTCGCGGCGTCAGGTTCCAGGGAAACAGGATGACCAGACCGAGCCAGGGCCCGTAGAGCGTCACAGCGTTCCACCGGGTTGCCGTGGCCAGGAAAATGAAAAACAGGGCACCAGCATAAATCCAGACGGACCCTCGCCGCAGGGCGGTCAGCCAGCAAAACATGGCCATGAGGGCGAAGCTGACGACAGGCACATCCTTCCAGATGGCAATCGTCGTGCCCAACAGGGTCGGAAATCCCCAGAAGGCCGCACCAAAAAAGACCAGGCCCAAAGCCACAGCGGGTCGCGACCCGGTCAGGGTCCCGATGATCCCGGCTCCGCCCAGTGCCAGTAAAAAGGTTTGCAAGACAAACAGGCCTCCCGGCCCGCCGGTCAGGGTTCGCGACACAAACAGCAGATAGGCATGCATGGGGGGCCAGATCTGGGTCTCAATCCCCGTAATCGATTCCTTGTAGGCAAAAAGGCTGTCGAACGACATCAGGCCTGGCCAGGCCGGATAGCAGACAAGGACAGAAAACCCGGCGGCAAACAGCAAGCAGAGATGCCAGGGGGGCGTGTGCAGCCGGTCGCTGGACAGCCCCCATATTGCAGGAGCCCCCCAGACCCGAAGTCTAGACATGATCTGGGTCATTGTTCGCACTAGATATAATTGCGGAAAACGTGAAAGTTAGATACTGGCTGGTACAGCTTAAGTCCAGTCGCCCTAACCTGCCGAGCGCGAGGCTTTTACACATGCGTTCCAGCGCTGAACTCGGGCCTGACGGACTTAGATCCGCGCGGAAGCGACTCGTGCAGATGCATTATGAGAGTGGCGTGGGCCACCTCGGGGGCAATCTGTCCGCCCTGGACGCCTTGCTCCTCGTCTTTCACGAATTTCTGGGCCCGGACGACAAGTTCATCCTTTCCAAGGGCCATTCCGCCGGGGCCCTCTATACCGCCCTGTGGAGCTGTGGCCGTCTGACCGACGACGACCTGAAGACCTTCCACAAGGATGACACCCTGCTCTCCGGCCACCCCCCGGCCAGCGGCCTTGCCGATGTGCTGTTTGCGACGGGCAGTCTGGGCCATGGCCTCTCCCTGGCGGCAGGAACGGCCCTGGCCCTTCGCCTCAAGTCCCAGACCGGGCGGGTGGTCTGCATGACCTCCGATGGCGAATGGCAGGAGGGGTCGACCTGGGAGGCCCTGATCTTTGCCTGCCACCACCGGCTTGAGACCCTGACCATCCTGGTGGATCACAATGACCTGCAAGGCTTTGGGTCGACATCGGATGTGGCCTCCATGTCCCCCCTCTGGACGCGCCTCCAGGGGTTTGAGCTTCAGGTCGAGGTGATCGATGGCCACGATCTGGCCCAGATCCGGTCTGCCCTCGCCGCCCCCCAGACCGGGCCGCGGCTCATTGCCCTGCGCACAATAAAGGGCCGGGGGCTGCAAGACGTGGAAGGCCGGATGGAGTCCCACTATCTGCCGCTGGATGCCACAGGCTATACCCAGGCCATGCACAACCTGGATAGCCAATGAGAAAGCAGCTTTGCGACGCCCTCATTGAGCGGTCCGCCCGGCCCGACATGGTCTTTCTGACCGGCGATCTCGGCTTCATGGCCCTGGAACCCCTCCAGGCGGCGATGGGCGAGCGTTTCATCAATGCAGGTGTTGCGGAACAGAACATGATCTCGGTCTCTGCCGCCATGGCGCGCCAGAGCCTCGATGTCTGGGTCTACAGCATTGCGCCCTTTGTCTATGCCCGCCCCTTCGAGCAGATCCGCAATGACATTGGCTTCCACAACCTCCCCGTCAAACTGATCGGCAATGGCGGCGGTTATGGCTATGGCGTCATGGGGGCGACCCACCACGCCATAGATGATTACGGGGCCCTGCTGACCCTGCCGAACCTGCGCGCCTTCATCCCCGTCTTTGACGAAGATGTCGCCGCCGTGGTCCAGGTGGCCGGGGATTGTGGGGCACCTGCCTATCTCAGAATGGGCCGGGGCGAGCCGCCGTCGGATTTCGAGGTTCCGGCCTATGCCCCCTGGCGGCACCTGCTGGAGGGCGGCGGGCCGGTGGTCATCGCCGTTGGGCCCCTGGCCGGAACCTATATCGCCGCCCTTCGCGCCCTCGATCCCGCCGTCCGCCCCAGCCTTTGGGCGGTGGCCGAACTCCCCCTGGCCCACGCCCCAATCCCAGAAGCCCTGCTGGCGCAGATTGGCTCCGCCGACCGGCTTTGCATTGCCGAGGAGCATGTCGAACAGGGCGGGTTTGCCAGTATGCTCCTGCTCGACCTGGCGCGGCGCGGCCTGGCCCCGCCCCGCTTCACCCACCTGTGCGCGCGGTCCCACACCTTTGAGCGATATGGCTCCCAGGCCTTTCTGCGCGCCCGGTCAGGGCTCGACCCGGCCGCCCTGCTCGCGGCCCTGGAGCTGGCCTGACCATGTCCGACATTGAAGCCTATATCCGGGCCCTGAAGGGGCCGATCCTGATCACAGGGGCCTCGGGCTTTGTCGGGGCCAATCTGTTCCACACGATTGCGGCCCATCGCAAGGATGTCTTTGCCCTGGTCCGGCGCGAACCCGGCTGGCGGCTCAACCATGTCCCTACAGACCAGATCATTGCCGCAGACCTCAACGACTTGGCCGCCACCAAGAACCTGGTGGAAAGCCTCGGCCCCAAGACGGTCTTCAACTGCATGGCCTACGGGGCCTATTCCTTCGAGGAAGATGCCAATCTCATCTATCAGACCAACTTCCAGTCGACGGTAAATCTGGTCAGCCTGCTGGCCGCCTCCGGGTGCACCGCCTTCGTCCATGCCGGAAGCTCCTCGGAATATGGCACCAATAGCGCAGGCCCTCTGGAAACCGCCGTCTGTGAGCCGAACAGCCCCTATGCCGTCTCGAAACTCGCGGTCGCCAACTATCTCGGCTTCATGGGCAAGACCCATGGCTTTCCCGGCATCAATCTCAGGCTCTATTCCGTCTATGGTCCGCTGGAGGATACCTCCCGGCTCATGCCCAACCTGCTGAAACACGCCCTGAAGGGGGAATTGCCGCCCCTGGTCGGCCCGCAGATTTCCCGGGACTTCGTTTATGTCGACGACGTCTGCCGCGCCTTCATCATGGCCGCCGCAAAAATGCATCCGGGTCTCTATGGGGAGACGCTAAACATCGGGTCCGGCCAGAGAACCACCATTGCCGACCTGGCCGAAACCACCCGCAGGCGCTTCAAGATCGCGGCCCAGCCGGACTTCGGCACCATGCCCGCCCGCAGCTGGGACATGGCCGACTGGTATTCGAATTCCGCCAAGGCCCTCCAGGCCATTGGCTGGCGGGCGGAAACCGGTCTCGACCAGGGCCTGAGCACCATGTCGGAATGGGTCTCCAGCCTGACCGAGGCGGACCTGACCACAGGCACCAAGAAATTCGTCCGGCAGCGCGGTCGAAGCCTCTCGGCCATCGTGGCCTGCTACAAGGATGGCGAGGCCATTCCCATCATGTATCGGCGGCTCACCGAGACCTTCCAGAAACTCGGCATCGATTACGAGATCATTCTCGTCAATGACTGCAGCCCCGATGACAGCGCCCAGGTCATTCAAGACATCAGCGCCCGCGACCCCCGGGTCATCGGCATTACCCATTCCCGCAATTTCGGCTCCCAGATGGCCTTTCGCAGCGGCATGGAAATCTCCACCAAGGAGGGAGTCGTCCTGCTGGACGGAGACCTTCAGGACCCCCCGGAACTCATCGAGGCCTTCCATGCCCAGTGGGAAGCGGGCTTCGACGTGGTCTATGGCCGCCGGGTCAAACGCGATATGCCCTGGCACTGGGGCCTGCTCTACAAGCTCTTCTACCGGGTCTTTGCCTATTTCAGCTATGTGCCCATTCCCCTGGATGCTGGCGACTTCTCGCTCATGGACCGGCGCATTGTCGGCTGGCTCCTGACCTGTCCAGAACGGGACCTGTTTGTCCGTGGGCTCAGGGCCTATGTCGGCTTCAAACAGACCGGTGTCGACTATGTCCGGCCAGAGCGCATGTTCGGCCGAAGCACCAACAACTTCCTGAAGAATATCGAGTGGGCCAAGCGCGGCATATTCTCCTTCAGCGACGCCCCCCTCACAATCCTCACGGCGGGCGGCGTGATCCTCCTGGGCATTACGGCAGTCCTGGTTGTGGTCTCGATCCTCTTGCGCATCTTCATTCCGGGCATTGCCCCCCGGGGGATCACCACCCTGTTGATTGCCGTGCTCTTCTTCGGCTCCCTGAACCTCTTCGCCATTGGCCTTGTCGGGGAATATGTCGCCAAGATCATGTCCGAGGTGAAGGCCAGGCCCCGGCTGATTCGTGCAGCCCTGATCCGCAATGGCACCTCCACCGACCTCTTGCCCGATGGCAAGGCGCGATGACCATGCAGGGCCATCTGGAATGGAAATCTGATGTCTGACCCGACCCTGACCGGCGATCCGCCCGGGACGCGGCCCTGCCCGGTCTGTGGAACGGGCTCTGAAACCGCAAGCCTGTTTCTCGCCGAAAACATCGATCCAGACCGGATGTCAGGCTTCAGCTTCGCCTCGCGCAAGGCCCCGGAATACATGTCCCATTGTCTGGTGAAGTGCCCGACCTGCGACCTGGTCTATGTCCATGTTCCGCCCACACAAACCCGCCTGGCCCAGGCCTATCACCAGGCTGAGTTTGACAGTCATGACGAGGCAGATGACGCGGCGCGGGCCTATGCCCGGGCCATTGAACCGGTCCTGGCGCGCCTGACCTCCCGCCAGTCGGCCCTGGAGATTGGTACCGGCACCGGAATATTCCTCGACTATCTGTCTGCCGCTGGTTTCGAGACTGTCGTCGGGGTCGAGCCCTCCACAGCCGCCATTGAGGCCGCCCCCTCGCATCGCCGGGCCTGGATTCGCGAAGGCATTTTCGTCGAAAACGACTTCGCGCCGGAAAGCTTCGATCTGATCTGCTGCTTCATGACCCTTGAGCATGTCCTCGATCCGGGCAGCCTGGCCCGCTCTGCCCTGCGCCTCCTGCGCCCGGGTGGGGCCCTTGTGACTGTGACCCATGACTATCAGGCCCCGGTGAACCGCATTTTGGGAAAGAAATCCCCCATTATCGATATCGAACACATGCAGCTTTTCACCGCCCGAAGCCTTCGCGAGCTGTTCGCCCGATCCGGCTTTGAGACTGTGTCAGTCCGGGGCTTTAGGAATCGCTATGCCCTGCGCTATTGGGCCCGGCTGGCCCCCCTTCCCGGGATCATTGGCCGCCTTGTCATGGGGGCCCTGTCGGCGACCGGGGCGGCGGATTGGAAACTGGCGGTCAATGTCGGCAATCTGATCACCAGCGGAACCAAGCCCCGGTGATCGGCCCGCAGATCTGGCGCAGTTTCTGGACCGGCTCGCGCTTCAGCCCCAGACAGAATCGACTGGTCAGGTTTCTTCTGGCCGGTGGGGCAAACACCCTGTTCGGATATCTGGTCTTCGCCCTGGTGCAGTCCTGGAGCCATCAATCCTGGCTGGCCCTGCTGGTGGGAACCCTGGCCGGGATTGTCTTCAATTTTTTCACCACCGGCGGCTATGTCTTCCGGCAATTGACGCCGGGTCGGATCCTCCCCTTTGTCCTGGTCTATCTTGCCATCTATGCCGTCAATCTGGGCCTGTTGACCCTGCTGGCCGCCTGGATCGGCAATCGGCTCCTGGCCCAGTTTTGCCTGCTCGTGCCCATGGCCGCCCTGTCCTACCTGCTCATGGCAAAACTCGTCTTCCCGGATCGGGTCCAGGTATCCAGCCCGGAGGGCTAGGCCGGGGTCAGAGGTCCAGGTGGCCCAGGGGGCAGAGCTGGCTCCCCTTGCCGACAATGCCAAAGGCGCTCACGGAGCCTGTCTTGGCCGAGGTATAGGCATACCATCCGGTATTCGGGTCCGTGATGGTGGGTTTGGCCGTAACGACGTCAGGGCGAGGGACGCCACCTTCCCCGCCGCCAATCACCTTCCCGTCCGGGTTCAGCAAGACCACATGATCGACCCGGGCCTTGGCAGAAATGTCCCAGCCCCAGCCAAAGATTTTCGCACCGGGTTCCTGGCCCGTGTAGCGCAGCAAGACCAGATCGGAATTGCCGTCACACTTGCCGCCCCGATCCTGGGGCAGGGGCTCAGTTCCGGCCATGATCTTGCCAAGCCACTCCGGGGGCTTGGGCAGGGGGTCGGCTGTGGCCTTGTCTGCGTCCTGAGCGGCCGAACCCTCATCGGCCTTGGTTCCGTCTGACCAGCCGGGGCGATCGCATCCTGACAGGACGAGACCCGCGGAGATCAGCAAAAGGGTCAGGGTAAGGGAAGTACGCATGGAATTTGCCCTCGGTTTGGACGTGCTGATCGTAAGTGTTGGGCCACGCGGCGCGCCGTCATTGAATGCGCTCAAGCCTGACTGAACTCTTATGCTGAATAACCGACACCAGAGCCCCTGCAAAGACAAGGCTTAGGTTTGTGCCAGGGCGGCGTCCAGCGCATGGCTCACCTCGAGCAGATTCAGTTGGCCCTTGGCCAGATTGTCCTGGAGAGCCTCGATCTCACGAGAGGACGCCGCGAGGGCCAGCCGGAGCTTATGGAGTTCAGCGCCCGTCCCCTTGAGGGCCGCATTCAGCGCCTCTGCCTCGGATAACAATTCAGCCGCCCGCCCGGCCTCAAATTCCCGACCCCTGCGGGCATCGGCCAACTGGGCTCGCGCAACATCGAGGGCATGGGTCACGGGCGAGACAAATGGGCCCATTTGCAGCTTTAAGTCGGACAACAGGGCGCGCGCGGCATTCAGCGGACGCGGGTCAAGCTGACCACCTTCGGCCGCCTGGCAGAGTCCGTCATAGACGCCCTTGGCGGCCAGGCCGATCGCACCCAGGTCCTCCAGCCGACCCTGGCCGGAATTGTGCCGCAGCTCAGGGGTCAAGAATTCATCAATCTGGGCGGCTGCGGCCTTGGTCAGTCGCGGAAGGCTCGCCCCATGACAGGCCTCGATCCGGTCCACCTCGCCGCGCCAGTCGCCCAGAAGCCGGTCATAGTCGACAAAGGCGCGGGGCAGGTCGCGGCTGCCCGCTTCGGCGGCCAGCATGTAGGTCGTCCAGAGCAGGACGGATTTGATCACCGGAAACCCGTCACGCCGGGCCAGGGACCCTGCGACCGCCAGGGGATGACGGACGGGAATCACGCATCGGGCGGAGATGGACTGAGCCTCCAGAACCCCGCGCCACAGGGGCAGGAGGAGGGACACGCGGGGGTCCTTCATCAAGGGGTGGCGCGTCCGGCCAAATTCACTGCGAAACAGGGCCAGGGCCTCTGCCGCTGCCTCTGCCGATACGGGCCCGCCGGGCCAGGCGAAGGGATCATCCCAGGCGCTGCCAGCGGCTTGCAATTGCTGGTCGTTGAAAATGGCAATCCGCCAGGGCTCGAAATAGCCCTTCGCATTATGCTCATCCCCCGGCATGACATGGCTGGGCAGGCTGGCTCCAGCCAGGGCCAGTAGTTGCGTCACCGCAGAGGTTCCCGACCTGTGCATGCCCAGGACAAGATAGGCTGACCGCGCAATGGTTTTCGCGGGAGGGGCAGGCGGGTTGGTCATATCTTGCCGCCTCCGGAAGGTTTCAGCAGACCTGTCCTGTAAAACACCCGCAGCCATTAGGAAAGCCAGTCAGGGCCCTGAAGCCGAGGGTGAGTATCCGCCCGGTTGATCGGGGGCGGCTTCTAGGGCAAATACCGTCAACGTCGCACAGGACATACCCCGCATGGCGGCCGAGGCCTCACCGGATCAGATCTATCGCTTTGTGTCCTCCGCCCTGGATGTGGCCTTCTATCGGTCGGTCTATGAGGATGTGGCCGAGGCTGGCGTTGATCCGGTCAGGCATTATCTCGATGCCGGATGGCGCGAAGGCAGGGACCCCGCACCCTGGTTTTCCACCCAGGCCTATTGGGAACACTATCCCGACCTTCAGGGCCAGGACCCCTTTCATCATTACCTTTCGCGGGGCTGGCGCGAGGGGCGGGTGGTGGTGGCGTCCTGCCACCATGGAAGGTTTGGAGACCCTGAAGCGGCTCAGGTGCCAGTTCATGTGTCGGACGCTGGCCTTACCCTCGAAGCTGCGCGAAACCTCCTGAGCGATGATTTTGACGCGGCCTATTATCTGGCGGCAAATCCGGATGTCGCCCAGGCGGGTAGCGATCCACTGGATCATTTTCTGTCCACGGGCTGGTGGGAGGGGCGCGACCCGTCCCGCAGTTTCCGGCTTGCCGATTACCTGGAATTAAATCCGGATATTGCCAGGGCCGGGATCAATCCTCTGATCCATTACGTCCAGGCCGGCCGCGCGGAGGGCCGACAGGTCGGATTTGATCTGGGATTCCGCTATCCCACCCTTGCCAGACTGGACTCTCTGGAGGCGCGGATTGCCCAGGCGTCGGCCCGCGTCCCTGACGCCTTGATCGGGGAACCTGAATGGCTGATGGCGGCCCTTGGCCTGTCCCGCTGCCGGGACGGGGCGCTTCACATTTCCCTGAGTCACGATGATTACACGGCCCATGTCGGCGGGGTTCAGCTCTGTCTGGCCCTGGAGTCCGCTGCCCTTGCAGGTCAGTTCGTTGATCATCTGCATATCTATCCTTCAACCCCCTGGCCGGTGATTCGACCCGACGGTATGTCCCGGCCCCTTGGCGTGGTCTGGAACGGGCGAAATCTCGGGCTCTTTTCCTTCGAGACGATCCATGCCGCGCTCGAGACTCTCAAGGCCCGATCAGGAGACGGGCGGCGAAGCTTCGCCCTGCACAGCCTGCTTGGCCACAATGTTCCCGAAACCCTGGCGCTCTTGAAGGCGGCCGGACTCAAGCGGGGCTACTTCTGGCTGCATGATTTTGCCAGCCTGTGTGCGGGCTATCATTTGATGCGCGATGAGGTGGCTGACTGCGGCGCACCCCCGGCGGACAGTGCGGCCTGCGGGATCTGCGTCTTTGGTCCTGGCCGGGCAAGCCATGTGACGGCCCATGCCGAGCTCTTTGCAAACCTGGACCTGACCGTCATAGCCCCGTCCCGGTCGGCCTATGAGACCTGGCGCAAGGCCAGTACGGCCCCGTCAGACCAGCCGTATGTCATCCTTCCCCATGCCCGGCTTGAGCCTGCTGGGCCTGCGATTGTGCGTGAGGGTAGCCCCCTGGTGGTGGGCTTTGTCGGCATGCCGGCGACCCACAAGGGCTGGCCGGTCTTTGCCGCCCTGGCGGAGCAGTTCGCCGACGATGGCCGCTATCGGTTCCTGCATCTGGGCTCGACCCCGGTGCCTGGAGCGGCCAATGAATTTCAGGAGATTTCCGTGAGCGCCGAGAGCCCCCGGGCCATGCGCGAGGCCATGGAGGCCCAGGCCGTGGATGTGGCGGTCATCTGGTCTCTCTGCCGGGAGACTTTTTCCTTTGCCGCCTATGAAGCCGTCGCGGCGGGGGCTGCAATCTTGACCGGGCCGGACAGTGGCAATGTGGCCGCCTATGTCTTGGAGGGCGATCACGGTCGGGTCCTTCCGGACGAATCAGCCCTTGTTGACCTCTTCAAGTCCGGGGACGTTCTGGCCCTCTCACGCCAGGCGCGAAGGCCTCAGGTTTACGACATGATCTATAGTGCCATGACGGTTGATGTGCTGGAGGCCCCGCGATGAAGGTTCAGGTCTATTCCAGTTTCACCTTTTCCTATCTGAACCGCGCCCGCGTCCTCTTCCAGACCCTGCGCCGGTTTCATCCGGACTGGGACCTTGTCGCCCTCATGGTGGATGATGTTCCCAAGGGCTTTGAATTCGACCTGGCCAGGGAGCCCTTCGACCGGGTGGTCCATGCCCGGGACCTGGGCATACCGGACTTCAAGTCCTGGCTCTTCCGCCATGATGTGATCGAGATCAGCACCGCTGTGAAGGGGCCATACCTGCATCAGGCCTGTGCCTCGGACGCCGACATTGTCATCTATCTGGACCCGGACACGGCCCTGTTTTCCAGCCTTGATCCCCTGATCACCTTGTTGGCGGACCATGAAATCCTGCTGACCCCGCACTTGATCGATCCAAATGTGGAACCCGCAGCCATACTCGACAACGACCTGTCGGCCTCGCGCACGGGGATTTTCAATCTGGGCTTTGTTGCCATCCGGACGACCGGGGAGGGCGCGCGCTTTGCCAGGTGGTGGAATGACCGGCTGCTCGCCTATTGCTATGACGACATCCCCAACGGGATATTTGTCGACCAACGCTGGTGCGACCACGTCCCGGCCCTGTTCGACGGGGTCAAGGTCATTCGGGACCCGGGCTATAATGTCGCCAGCTGGAACCTCTCGACCCGCAAGGTGGCGATCAGCAAGGCAGGCGACATTACCGTCAATGGATCGCCCCTGCGCTTCTGGCACTTCACCAAGCTGGGTCCGACCGGCGATGTCATGACCAAGCGCTATGCCGGGGACAATTATCCGGTCTATGAAATCTGGCGCTGGTACAAGCAGCAGGTCACCCAGGCGACCGACCCGGCCATACCCCAGGGCTACTGGGCCTATGGACACTATGCCGATGGCAAGCCGATTCTTAAGGCTGAGCGGGTTCTCTATCGCCAGCGCGGGGATCTTCAGACCGCCTTTCCTGACCCTTACGATGGCCAGTACCAGGCCTGGTATGCCGCCGAAGATCACGGCTGACATGGCACCCCGGGTTCCGTCAGAGGTCAGTGTCATTATTGGCAAGGTTGAACACCTGGCCAGCCGTACAACTGCGCTCCAGGCCAAGGTGCAGCAGGCTGGCCGTCAGGAGGCCCTGGCCCTGGCAGGACTCGGTGTCGCCCTCCTGGAAAGTCTGACCGCCCGGGCGCGGGCGGAAGAAACGATCCGGTCAACCATCTTCGCCCGCTATTTGAGCGCCAGCCGCTCCCGGGTCCGGCCCGACCGCCGCAGCCGTCTGCGTCGTCTGGCCGAGCGCGTCCTGAATCGGTTCGGGGCTATAGGGCGAGGTCTGATCATCCTGCGATCGGGCCTTTGGCATACGGCCATACCGGGCTGGAAGGGGCAGGTCGCCAGTTTCCTGGCCATGGTCAGCCATGCCCGCCGTGGACCCGATCCTGCGACACAGCCCCCGGTCCTGATCGATCAGGTCTGGTATCTCAAGACCTATCCGGGCGTGACCCGCGCAGGCCTTAGCCCCCTGGTGCATTACCTCCTGGCTGGTGGATACCAGGGAGCCTGCCCCCATCCCCTGTTTGATGCTTCGGACTATGGCGAAAAAAACGCGGCGGACCTCGCCGCCACCGGCCTGTCGCCCCTGGTGCATTTTGTGCGGGTGGGCGCAGCGCGCGGGCTCAATCCGCATCCCCTGTTCGATCTTGCCTGGTATGTGGCCCAGGTGCCGGAACTCATCGAGACCGGTGAAAATCCGCTCGCGCATTTTCTGCGGGTGGGGGCAGGCCAGGGGCTGAGCCCGCACTGGCTGTTCAAACCGGCCTATTATTCGAGCCAGCTTGCCTCGGGGGACCGGCCAGCCAATCCCCTTGTCCACTATCTGACCGAAGGCTCGGCCAGAGGGCTGAGGCCTCACCCCCTCTTTGATCCCGCCTGGTATCGTGAGCACCATCCCCAGTCTGCGGGTTCGGAGCCCCTGAGCCATTACCTGCGCCACGGGGAAGACGAGCGGCTCAGTCCCGGGCCCTGGTTTGATTCGGAGCGGTATCTGCAGAATCGGCGCAGTGGCGAGCGCTTCGCGGCGGACCCCTTGAGCGACTACCTCCTGGGCGGGGCCTGGACGGGCGCTCAGGCCCACAATGGTCTCCACGTCTCGCGGTATTATGCTGCCCACCCGGAGCTGGCGGCCCAGGCCATCACGCCGCTTGAACATGCCGCAGCCCAGGCCAATCCGGCCTAGAGCAGGGCCTGAATCTGGTCGTCCAGGGCGTAATAATAGTCGTCGACATAGTGAAAGGGGCTCAGGCCCCACTGATGGCCGGAATCGGCCAGGCGCAGGGCCTCGGGGGCGGCGATCCGGTGGGCCTTGGGAAACTGTGCCATGAAGGCCGCCTGATAGCGGATCAGACACTGATTGTGCGCCGCCCGGCTGGCGGGCTTGCCCCCCAGGGAGAGCGAGCCATCCTCCAGGGGCAGGATTTCCTGGGTAGAGGTCCGATAGTGCCCCGCCCACTGGGCTTCATGCAGAATGAGCTCGGCCCCGGCCAGGGGACTGCTCGACAGGATCACGGCCAGATCATTGAGGGCCGCCTGCCACAAGACATCACAGGCCATGGACAGCCGGGGAATGGTCCGGCCACCCCTCAGGGCGGCTTGCTGGTCCAGGCCGCTGGTCTCCAGCTCCCAGCTCCGGGTCACTAGGGTCCCGCCAATGGACAGGAGGTCAAAGCGTTCGTCGATGAAGTCAAAAATGATCCGGTCCGGCCGGTGAACCATCAGGGCATTGAGCGCCTGCTTGGTCAGGTCGGCGACCAGGGCGCGCCAGGGATTCGGGCGCAGGCCTTCGGGGGCCACCTCCGGCAGCACCAGCCCCTCAGGCCGCGCTGAGACCAGGCTCGGCAGGGAGGTCCGCGAAATATAAAGCAGGTCCGAGGCGTCCCGGCCCACAATTCGCCATATATCGCGACTTATGCAGCTGCCTATGATCGCAAGTCTCGTCACGTCAGATGGCTCCGGCCCCGGCTGCAGCCTGCGCTGCGCCTCACTCGCCTTGCCATTCCCGGCATCGACAGGCAACCACCCTCCCGCGTCCGTCAGGGGCAGGGGGCGCGTACTGCGCGGGCTGGTCCACTTGCAAATTATTCATTATATGGCGGCATTGTCCTGCAAACCTTGGCCAGCGGGCATATTCAGGACGGCTCTTTTCGCATGAAAATCTTCAATCCCTTTGCCGAACAGGTCGACAATCCGCTGACCCGGGCCGTGAAGGAAGGGCGCAAGCCGCTCATCTATGCCGGTATATTCAGCCTGACCTCGAACCTGCTCTATCTGGGCATGCCGCTCTATACGACCCACATCTATACGGGGGTTCTGACCAGCGGGAACCTGGCCACCCTCTATGTCATTACCTTCGGCGTCCTGGCCTCCTTCGTCATGTCGGGGCTGATTGACCATTACCGTACCCAGGTCCTGATCAATTTCGGCGTGCTGATGGACCAGCGCGTCTCGGGCCATGTCTTTACCGCCTTGTTCGACAGTTCCGCCAAGGGCAATGCCCAGGGCCGCTCCCAGGCCCTGCGTGACCTGGACACCTTCCGGCAGATGCTCACCGGTCCGGCCTTCGGGGTGATCTTCGACCTGCCGTGGATGCCGATCTTCATGATCGTCCTGTTCATGATTGATCCGCTGGTGGGCTTTGTGACCCTGGTCGGAGCGGTCCTGCTCATGGGCGTGACCATTCTCCAGGACTATGCCACCCGCCCGGCCATGCGCGAGGCCAACGAATCCGCCTTGCGCAGCTATGCCTTCACCGACGCGGCCCTGCGCAATGTCGAGGCCGTCCGGTCCATGGGCATGGTCGAGCCCCTCGGCAGCCGCTGGGCCCGCTTCCGCCAGACCACCATGGACCGCAGTTCCGACGCCAGCGAGCGCGCCAGCCTCCTGTCCAACGCCTCGAAATTCCTGCGGCAGGGCATTCAGGTGCTGATCATTGGCATCGGGGCCTGGCTGGTCATCAAGGGCAAGATCCATTCCGGCCTGCTCTTCGCCAACATGATCCTGGCCGCCCGCGCCCTCCAGCCCATCGACCGCCTGGTCGGCAGCTGGGACCCGCTGATGAACGGCACCCGGGCCTATGATCGCCTGATGCGGCTGTTTGAAGGCTACCAGCCGATCCGCCCCGCCACCAACCTGCCCCGTGCCACAGGCCTGCTCACGGTGGAAAATCTCAGCTTCGCGCCCCCCGGGGCCAACCGCTTCGTGCTTCAGGGGCTGAACTTCCGGCTCGAACCCGGCGAGACCCTGGGCATTATCGGACCTTCAGGGGCGGGCAAGTCCACCCTCTCGCGGCTGCTCATGGGCATTTATGCTCCCACCCAGGGCACAGTGCGCCTGGACGGGGCCGATGTCTTTGCCTGGGACCGCGTCGATTTCGGCCGCAATGTCGGCTACCTGCCCCAGGACACCGAGCTCTTTGCCGGCACCCTGCGCGACAATATTGCCCGTTTCCGCGATGATGTGGATGACACCCAGGTGGTCACCGCCGCCCAGGTGGCCGGGGTTCACGCCCTCATCCTGCGCCTGCCTGCGGGCTATGACACCGATCTGAACGAGACCGGCCTGGCCCTCAGTGCCGGTCAGCGCCAGCGGGTGGGTCTGGCCCGGGCCCTCATGGGCGATCCCCGCCTCATCGTCCTGGATGAACCCAATGCCGCCCTGGATGCCGAGGGTGAAGAGGCCCTGATGACCGCCCTGGAGGCCCTAAAGGCCGATGGGGCCACCATCATCGTCGTTTCCCACAAGCCCACCATCTTCCGGTCCGCCGACAAGATCCTGGTCCTCAAGGAAGGCCGCATGGAAATGTTCGGCCCCCGCGATGCCGTCATGGCCAAGTTTTCCGGCGCTCAGGCCCCACGCCCCGTGCAGACGGGAGCGGCTCAGTGAAGCTCGATTTCAAACCCCTGAAGCCCTATGTCCTGCCGTCCTTCCGCACCGGGGACAACGCCCTCGACCCGGATCTGGACCGCAGGCTCCAGCGGCCGATTCGCATCGGTTTTGTCCTCATCGGCGTCTTCGTTGTTGGCATACTCGGCTGGGCGGCCCTGGCCCAGGTCTCCAGCGCCATCATGGCCCCGGGCATTGTCCGCGTGGAATCCAACCGCAAGTTGATTCGCCAGCGCGAAGCCAGCACGGTCCGCGAGATCCTCGTCAAGGAAGGCCAGCACGTCACCCAGGGCCAGGTCCTGCTGATTACCGACAGCGTCCTGCCCAAGGCCTCGGTAGATGTCCTCCAGAATCAGGCTGATGCCTTCCTGGCCCAGGTGGTCCGCTTCCGTGCCGAAGTCGATGGCCGCCGCACGGTGGACTTCCCTGCCGACCTCACCGCCCGAATCGGCGATCCCCGGGTGGCGACGGTCCTGCATGACCAGCAATCGCTCTTTACCACCCGCCTTCAGTACTATGATGGCCAGGTCGACATCCTCCGCCAGAGGGCGCAACAGGTCGATGCTCAAATCTCGGGCGCGAGAGCCCAAATTTCAGCCAATGAGCAAAACATCGATCTGACCCAACAGGAACTCGCCGGCTACCAGACCCTGTTCGAAAAGGGCTATGCGCCGAAAACCCTCATCCTGCGCTACCAGCGCTCCCTGGCCGATCTCGCCGGACGCAAGGGCCAGCTCCTGTCCGAACTCACCCGGCTCCAGGAGCAAAAGGGCGAGGGTACCCTCCAGCTGGCCAACCTCCGCGACCAGCGCACCAGCCAGGCGGCCGAGGGCGTGCGCCAGATGGAATCCAGCCTCGCCGACGTCATGCCGCGCCTCACAGCGGCGCGTCAGTCCCTGGACGACACCATCCACAAATCCCCAGTCGATGGCTATGTGCTTGAACTCACACAGTTTACCGTGGGCGGTGTGGTCGGGTCCGGCGAAATGCTCATGACCGTGGTCCCCGCCAATGCGCCCCTGATTGTCACAACCCGCCTCAAGCCCACAGATATAGATGACATCAAGGTCGGCATGGCCGCCAAGGTCCGGCTCTCGGCCTTTAACACCCGCAAGGTGTCTCCGGTGGAGGCGACCGTCATCAATGTCTCCGCCGACCAGCTGACCGACCAGACCAGCGGCCAGGGCTATTTCCGCGCCGATCTCAGGATTGCCCCCTCCGAACTGACCAAACTGCCCAAGGGGGCCGTCATCAAGCCCGGCATGCCCGCAGAGGTCATGATCACCACGGGCAAGAAATCGGTCCTCAGCTACATAATGGGACCGCTCACCGACACCATCCGCGACGCCATGCGGGACGGCTAGGGAAGATGTGCCTGCAAAGTGACTATTCACCATATCTTCAAATAACAGCGCGTTTTTTGCTGTTGCGTAATTTTTCCTGTTCCGCTAGGTCTCGAACAGGGCTCGTTTAACCTTGGCTGCGAACGTTCGTGGAGAAGGCTAAGGACCGCTGGGACCGCTTCGCTCATTCAAGGGTGAAGACCAGGCGTTTCGACGGTCCATGTGACACAGACTGGAGAGAAGCATGACTGCCTACACATTCGAGACAATCACCGACGCACAGGCGTTGGCGTTTGACATTACCAAGGACACCCTCACCTTTACGACGTCAGGCGCTACTGCAACCGCAGTCGGCGTTGCCTTCGTTCAGGCGGCCGCGGGTTTCCCGACCTCTATCTCGGCCTCGACGACCCTGACCTTCAATGGTCGCTCGGTTGTCTTCGGTCCCGCCCTCGTGACATCGTCGCTCAGCGCCGGTGCGACCACGGGTCAAATCAACTTCCCGGACAACACCATGCTCTATCTCGGCTCGTCCGGGGCGGATGCAACCATCTCCGGTTCGGGTGCTGCTGACGCGATGTACGGCAACACGGGCAACGACAACCTGGTTGGCGGCGCGGGCAACGACATCATGCAGGGCAACACGGGCGACGACAGTCTCTCGGGTGGCCAGGGTGCCGACAGCATCTACGGCGGCAGCGGGAACGATACCCTCGCCGGCGAAGACGGTAACAACTATCTCAACGGTAACCTCGGCGAAGATGTCGTTTCGGGTGCCACGGGCGCGGACACGCTCTACGGCGGTCAGGGCAATGACACCCTGGTTGGCGCTACGGGCGCAGACTATCTGTCGGGCGACCTGGGCAACGACTCCATCGACGCCGGTTCCGGCAACGACACCATCTTCGGTGGTGACGGCAATGATGACGTGACCAACGCAGCTGGCGGTTCGGACCTGGTTGATCTCGGCACCGGCAAGGACACCTTCACGGGGTCCACCTCCGCTGAAATCGTCGCGGGCGGTGACGGCAATGACTGCATCTTCGGCGGTGGCGGTACCGACTCTGTCAACGGCAACGCTGGCAACGACACCATCACCGGTGGCACATCTGCCGACAGCCTTCTTGGTGGTCAGGGCGACGACAGCATCGTCGGTTCCGACGGTGCCAACTACCTCCACGGCAATATGGGCGATGACCTGATCACGGCCGGTACCGGTTCTGACACCATCCTCGGCGGTCAGGGCAATGACAGCATCACGGCTTCGGACGGAAACAACTACGTGTCCGGCGACCTTGGTAACGATACGGTCACTGCAGGTACGGGCAACGACACCATCTACGGTGCCGACGGCAACGACAATCTCGATGCCGGCGCTGGCAATGACTATGTTTCCGGTGATGCCGGTGACGATACCCTGGCCTCTTCGGCTGGCAACGACACCCTCCTGGGTGGCGCAGGTAACGACTCCATCACGGTGACGGCGGGTGAAGCCAATCTCGACGGCGGTGACGGCGACGACACCATCACCGGCGGTACGGGCAACGACACCATCGCAACGGGCGAAGGAAACAACTCGGTGGTTGCCGGGGCTGGTAAGGACAACATCACGGGCGGGGCCGGTAACGACACCATCGACGGTGGTGCGGGCAACGACACGGTCGTCTTGGGTGATGGCAACAACACCTACACCAGCAGCGCTGGCCGTGACACCGTCACCGGTGGCTCGGGCAAGGACACCATCACTGTCGCCACCGACAACAGCTATGTCGACGGCGCAGGCGGTAACGATACGGTCGCTTCTGGCGGCGGTAACGACACCCTGATCGGTGGTGACGGTCGTGACAGCATTATCGGTGGAGCCGGTAACGACTACATCACCGGCGATACAGGCAACGACACCCTGGCGGGCGAAACCGGCAATGACAGCCTCTACGGCGGAGCTGGCAATGACGTGCTGATCCTCTCGGAAGCGGCCGGCAGCTCGGACCTGGCAGATGCCGGTGACGGCGCCGACAGCGTTCTCGGCGGCGACGGCATCGATTATGTCCTGGGTGGTCTCGGCGACGACACCATCGCTGGCGTTACTGGCGTTGACAGCCTCTTCGGCGGCGACGGCAACGACGTCATCACCGGTGGTACCGCAGGCTCTTACCTGTCCGGCGAAACCGGTGCAGACTCCATCTCGGGTGATACCGGTGCTGACACCGTCTACGGTGGTGCAGATGCCGATACGATCTCGGATGCAGGCGGTGCCAACAAGATCTACGGCGATGCCGGTGCGGACAACATCACCTCGGGTACGGGTGCCGACACCATCTATGGTGGTGCGGATGCCGATACCCTCTCGGGTGGTGGCGGAGCCGACAAGCTCTACGGCGAAGCTGGCGCAGACAAGATCACGGCCGGTACGGGTGCCGACACCATCTCCGGTGGTGACGACAACGACACCATCGTGGCGTCTGACGGTAACAACAACGTGACCGGTGATGCTGGCAATGACACCATCACAGCCGGAACCGGTGCTGACACCATCTCCGGTGGCGCAGGCGTCGATACCATCGACGGTGGCGCGGGTACTGACAGGTTTGTCTTCGCTCTGGGTGATGCGTCCTCCACGACCTCCACGGCTCTGGATACCATCAATAACTTCAGCCATACCGATGACAGCATCGCTCTCGGCGTTGATGCCGCGACCACAGCGAGCCTGTTCTACTCGGGCGGTCTGATTGCCGACTATGCGACGGCTCTGAGCTCTGCCACGACCCAGATTGGGTCCGGCACCTACGATATCGCCGTCTACGACAATGGAACGAACACCTACGTTTTCGCCGATACCAACGGGGACAACGTGGTTGACACGGTGATCAAGCTTTCGGGTACCGGCCTCGCGGTCGATAACACCGACTTCGTCGCCTAAAGAACCAGACTCTCCAGTCTGAGCTAACAAGGGCCGCCCTTCGGGGCGGCCCTTTCTTGTTCGGGTCATGCCCTGGCACAAAAAAAGGGAGCCAAAGCCCCCCGCCGTCCTTGCCTCAAATCATCCGCTCAGGGAATCCGCACCTCAAAACCTCGCTCCATTACCACGGCGCTGTCCCGAACCAGCCGGTAGTGGGCGTGATATATCCCCCCGGGCCATCCCCCTGCCGGGGTCTTTCGCCCCGCATAGACCAGATATTGCGCCTGATTGCGCGCCTGGGGCGCAGGCCGGGCCTCTGCCAGAACCTTCCCGTCGGGACCCGTCACCACCAGGCTTTGCTGATCCCCCACCCTTAAATTGATCGCCCGCACATAGGCCAGCAGGGCTGGGGCCGTCTTCCCCGCAGGCACAGGTCCCGGATCATCCACCCCGTCCAGGGTCAGGGTCTGGCCACTGAACCCGACATTGAGCATCGCCGCGGGCTTATAGCTCATCATGACCGCTGCCCGCGCTGTCCAGAGTGATCCGGTTCCTGGTCCGCCCACGGCCTCACAGCCCCCGCCATCCGGGCGAAAGGGATCCACCACCCTGCCCAAATGCCGGATCGTCAAATGCAGGTGCGGATATTCCGTATTTCCCGACAGACCAACCCGCGCAATCGGCTGGCCCGCACGCACGGTCTCGCCAATCCGCACCTTCACACTGCCCTGGGCCAGATGGCAGGCCTGGCTCTCCCAGCCCTCGCCATGGTCTATGACAATCCCGTTGCCACATTCCTGTCCGGCCACCGCAGCCTGTCCCCGAACCCGGACCGAAACATCGGCCACGCCGTCGCGCACACGGCTCACCCGCCCCGCCGCCGGGGCCAGAACATCCACCCCCCGCCGCTGCGCCGCCATGTCGGCAAGGCGAATATCCACACCATTGTGCGCCTCATAGGTCTCCGACCCACAGCGATAGTCACCAACCCCCGGCCCCTCGATCCGGTCCACATAGTTCTGGACCTCACAGGTCTTGCCAATCTCGCAGGCCAGGGGAAAGCCCAGGGCCGGGGCCAGAACCAAACCGATCAGGCTCATGGCAAGGGGGTCTCCGCATAGTCAAACCCGATCAGGGCCTTCAACCGTGCCTGATCGGCCTGATAGACCGCCCTTAGCCAGGCCACGTCTGCGGCCTCCAGCCCCTCCATCTCCTGGCCCACATGCACCTTGCGCGCGACAACCGGCGGCGGCGGGCCAGCCCCCAGAAACCCATTCAACAATCCCAGCACCGCGCCGGGATCGGCCAGCAGGTCCTCGGCCTTCAGCACCCGCACCTGGTCCCGGGGAAACAGGGCAAACACCCG
>CANCJJ010000010.1 GCA_947378305.1 Phenylobacterium aquaticum
TCAGGACCCCACCGGCGTGATCATTCGGCCCAGTTTGGGCACGGATATGGACACGACATCTCCGGGTTGCAGATAGGTCTTCTGTTTGCGGGCCCGGGCAATATAGGTCTCGATGACCCGCGTGGGCATGGGCCCCTTTCGGCCGCTCAGCAGCCAGAGAAGCAGGCCCTGCATACGGTCGCGGGTGCCTATGCCGTTGAAAATGGTGCCTGCAGGCGTGCCGGCCATGATCAGGGTACGGGGCGGAATGGCCCCCTCGGAATCGAAGGGCAGGCGAGCCTCGCCGCCCCAATAGGTCCAGCGCTTCAGCGGGGTGGTTTTCTGCGGGTTTACAACGTTGGCCAGGTCAGTCGAACTCGGGCAGCGGGCGAAGGTTTGGCGGAGGATCTCGTCCAGATCCCAGATCCAGTCCGTGACCGGGCCGCGCTGGCGTTCCCGGCCATTGACCGACAATTGCAGGACAAGGTCGGACAGGAAGGATTTCAGGTCGCGAGGAATGACGAACAGGTCGCCCACAGGCAGATAGCCCGGCCCGCTCTTGCCGGAGGTGAAGCCGCGCCCGGACTGGGGATCGCGCAGGTCGACATTGCGCAGGAGCATGGCCCGGTCGGTGACATCATTGCCCAGGATCAGGCCGCCGGTGGCGGGGGTGTCCGGGGCGAGGGGGGAGAGGGGCACCAGGCAGAGCTCAACCTCGTAGTCCAGCAAGCCATTTCCTGCGGGCAAGGTCGCCCAAGGCCCGGTGGGCTCGACCACCTTGGGGAAGAGGAAGGGGGTGCCCTGAACCTGGGATTCCTCGGCATGTTCCGGATAGTTGGTGCCGACGGCCACATGCAGGTTTGTCAGCCGGACCGGGATTTGGAGGTCAGCGACATTCGCCTCAGCGGCAGGGGCGGCCTCAATGGCCTGGCGCAGGCCGTCATAGCCAAGGCGCAGGAACAGGTCGATGGCGTCATCATCAGGGCCTTTGGCCAGGGCGGTGATGTCGAATCCGCTCACCGTATCCCCATGATAGGCCATGATTGCAAGCAGGCGGGGTCGGGCCTCGCCTTGGGCCCGGGCAAAGGTCAGGGCCTGATCGAGGGGGGCGATGGGGAGTGGGGCAGCCATGAAAGTCTCAGGTTTTTTTGGGAGGGGGACGCTACGGGTGGGATCAAATCGCTGTTTCGGAGGGCAAGCAGTTGGCCCCAACCCTAGTCAGTCTCAATCAATAATTGACATATATCCCAATTTCAACATTTTTACATAAATCATATGAGGAATGACCCATGGACCTGACGGCGAAAATACTGATCACCCTGGTGGCTCTGGCGACCGGTTTTGCGCCTATGCTGGCCGATTTCAACGCGACCCACGCGACCAATCCCTTGTGGACACCTCATGCACGCTTCCATGTGGTGTGGCAGGTCCTATGTCAGACTGGTGTTTCGCTTTTGATCCTCTATCTGACCTGGTTGGCGAGCTTTGAGGGGCATTTGATTTTGGCGGCTATTGTGAACTTCAACTGGCCGGTGACGTTTTTCATCACCCTGTTCAACATGAAGCGGTTTGCCGGATCGCTGAAGGATGTGAACGGCATTCCGCCCTTCCGGTTCCGCATTGGCGGGGCCGAGCACCTGGTCGACACCAACCTGCTAGGGGCGAGTGTGCTGACAACCCTGAATGTCGTGGCGACCGGACTGCTTCTGGCCTGAGGTCGTCGTCAGGCGCAATAGTTCACCGGATAGAGTGGGGCCGGATTGTCCAGGGGCCGGTCAGGGGTCTGGGCCAGAACCTGGGCCATGGATGCAGGCAGGGCGAAGGGCAGGCGGCCCTCCGCCTGGGCCAGGCCGGTCAAGACATCGAGCAGGGCGTCTTCACTGGCACCGAATTCGGCCAAGAGGCCGCTGGCGCGGGCCCGAACCTGGGTCAGTATGGCGGGGCGATCCAGGTGGACGGACACGATCACGGGCAGGCCGTCCGGCAGGGCCTCCAGCCAGTCCAGTCCGGCATGACCAGGCTTGAAGTCCAGGTCGCCTTCATGCTGGCGTGAGCCGAAGAAGAAGTCCGGGTGCAGGGTCTGGTAGGGGGCGGACATGCGCAGGAGGGCAATCCTGGCCTCGCCTGGGTCGGTCACCACGCGGAAGCCACGACGGGTGAGGGTTTCCGTATCCAGCCCGTGGACGAAGACCGCGTCACCGGGCTTGAGGTCGGCTTCTGGGGTGCGTTCCAGCCAGGTGAGGGCGCGCCTCTGGGTGGCTTCCGCTTGCCGCAGAAAGGCCTCGCAGCCCACGAGGGCCTCGGCCTGGGCCACATCAACGAAGGGGGCGTCGAAGAGACCGAGCTCGAACTTCTGCTTGAGGATGCGATAGGCGGAAATATCAAGCCGGGCCGGGTCGATCAGGCCCTGGTCCACGGCGGCCAGCAGGGGCGCGGGATCGTTTTCGCCGCCGAACTGGTCAAGGCCCGCATCAACGCCAATGGCAAACCTGGCTTCAGCAGAGAGGTGATCTACGCCCCAGGACATGCCGATGTCGTCGAGGGTCTGGACAGGCACGCCGGTGCGGCAGGCCTCATTGCAGTCCTTGGTAATGGCCCAGTCTGACAGGATCACGCCTTCAAATTCATGGTCACCGCGCAGCAGGTTGATGAGCAGTGGCCTGCTGAAGCCTGCGCCTAGGGGGGCCAGGTCCTCGCCGTCGATCTGGACGTTCTGGAGAATGTTGTAGGTCGGCATGACTCCGGAAACCTTGACCTCAAAGGCATCCAGAAAGGCATCGACATGGTCCTGGAAGGCTCCGCCAGGAAAGGCGGAAAACCGGCCGTAATAGTTGTGACCATCAAACCCGTCCCGGGATGCGCCATAGCCGACCCAGTGCTTGACGACAGCGGCGACGCCTTCGGGGTTCAGGCCCGCCCGCCCGCCCTGAATGCCCTCAACATAGGCCCCGACCATTTGACGCACGACCTTGGGGTCCTCGCCGAAGGTACCCTCAATGCGCGGCCAGCGCGGCGAGGTGGCCAGATCGGCCTGGGGGGACAGGGCCATGTGAATGCCGACGGCCCGATATTCCTGCCGGACAATGTCAGCGAACCGGCGCACCAGGTCGAGGTCCCCGATCGCAGCAAGGCCCAGGGTCTCCGGCCATTGGGAAAACCCTGCAGCGGCAGTGCTGGCCCCGGTGGTGGCCTTGAAATGACTGCGCGGATCGGTGCTCACGGTCACGGGAATGCCCAGCCTGCCCCGGGCGGCCAGGGTTTGGAGGGCATTGTTCTGAACAGCAAAGTCCCGGGGACGCAGGCTCAACCGGGTGATCAGGCTGTTGACCCCATGACCATTGATCAGCTGTTCGGCAGCCTCAAGGTCATAGCCTGGACCAAATCCCATGGGACCAAAGGGGCCGAAGGAGGGGGCGGTGCCGTGCATCATCAGACCGGCTTTTTCCGCCAGGGTCATGCGCCCCAGCAGGTCCCGCGCCCGCACCTCAGGCGACAGCCGCCAGTCCTCATAGGGCGACAGAATGCCGTCATGGTCGAGGTCGCGGAAGGTTTTGCCGTCCTGTTCGATCATCTTTCCTGCCTTGATCTTGTCCGGGCTCGAGCTCAAAGGGATTGTCCAACGCGACAAGACTGCAAATTTCGACACGCACCCGCACGCGGACCCCGATTTCGGGCGCATCCTGGTCAAGCGGCTGGACGGTTACAAGGCGCGTGGTGTCCCGTTCCGGTGAATGACCTCAGATAAGGCCGTGATAGGAGCCGCCGTCCAGCTGGAGGTTCTGGCCGGAGATGAAGCCCGCCTGGGCGCTGCAGAGAAAGGCACAGGCATCCCCGAATTCCTCGGGCTTGCCGAAACGTTTGGCGGCGATGGAGTCCGTGATCTCGGCCCGGGCCTCTTCATAGGTGATGTTTTTCATGGCCATGGCCAGCTTGGCCATCTGCTGCTGACGCTCGGTATCGAAGCGCTCGGGGAGCATGTTGTTGATGGTGACATTGTCGGCGGCGACCTCTGGGGCAAGGGCCTTGCAGGCGGCGGTCAGGGCAGCCCGGGCCGCGGTGGACAGGCCCATGGGGCCGCGGGGCGATTTCACCATGGCGCTGGTGATATTGACAATCCGGCCAAACTTCCGCTCCCGCATACCCGGCAGCAGACCGCGGATCAGCATGAGGGCGGGCATCATGTTGGCGTCAATGGCCCCCATCCAGGCGGCTTCGTCCCAGTTCTGGAAATAGCCAGGGGGCGGGCCTGCATTATTGTTCACCAGGATGTCGGCATCCGGACAGGCGGCGAGCAGGGCCGCGCGTCCCTCCGGCGTTTCGATATTGGCGACCACGGCATGGACATCCCGCCCCGTGGCCTTGGCAATCGTAGCCCTTGCCGCTTCCAGCGTGTCTGCCGTCCGTCCGTTGAGGGTGACCTCAACGCCTTCACGGGCGAGGGCGAAGGCGCAGGCATAGCCCAGCCCCCTGGATGATGCGCAAACAAGCGCCTTGCGCCCCTTAAGACCGAGTTCCATGTTTTTCCCCTGTTTTCGTTCGACTGACGGATTAGGGCTCAGGCCACAGGGGCGTGAGCGCGAAGTGACTGGCCAAGATAGGCCTCCATGGCTGCCAGGGCACCGGCGGTTTCCGCGTCGGATGGCAGGACAGAAAGGATGTGGCCATCGGGTCGGACCAGGAGGGCTCCGGATGGGGACAATCCCATATGGGAGGCCCAGCCCTTGGTGGCCCCGAAATCCCGGCCCTCGATGAGAACCTTGAGCGGGACGGTTAGACCGGTGGCTTCAAGCCCAGTCGGATCGGCCTCCGGCCCGGCGATGAGGGTGAAGCCATTGTGGCTGACAAGATCAAGGGTCGAGCGGCCATCGGACAAGGCCAGGTGCGGCAGTCTTGCGCCCACCACGGCCTTAGGCGTGAACTCACTGATGGGCAGGAGGTCATCGGCCCTCAGGGCATCCCCATAGGCAAAACCCAGCTGGAGCCGGAGGCTGTCAAAGTGATCCTTCTGGAAGGCTATGGCCGCGTCCACGGCAGCCCGGGCCTCAGGCTCGGACAGGCGGGCGGCAAAGGTTTCGGCATCCACGGTCTGATCCGGTCCATAGCCAAGGGCCCCGAACAGGGTGATCATGCGCATGGCATTGCCAAGGCTCTGTCCCATATTGGTCTCGGCGATTTTGCGGCGCTCGGCATTATAGGACTCAAGCAGGTCCGGTGAGGCCCAGCCAGCTTCGATGGCGGCAATTTTCCAGGCCAGGTTGTCGATATCGCCCACGCCCGTATTCAGGCCGAGTCCGCCCGTGGGGGGGAAGCGGTGACCGGCATCGCCGACCAGGAAGACATTGCCGTCCCTGTACCGACGGGCAACCTGGGCAGACATGTTCCAGGCGCGGACGCCCTTGACCTTCAGGTCGGCAGGCTCGTGTCCAACCGCAATGCGAATGGCGGCGCGGCACTGGGCTTCATCGAAGGCTTCGGGGGGGTCGTCCATGCCGCAGGGGTGCATGAGGACCCAGGTCTTGCCCACGTCATAGGCAATCAGCACGCCCCCGGCGTCGGGTCCGAACAGGAAGTAGAGAATGGCGGCCTGGTCGCCCACATGCGCCCTCAGGTCCGCCTCAAAATGGATCATCATGTTGGCGGCGAGCCGTTCCGGACCGTCCATGGCAATGCCGACCGCGTCACGAACTGGACTGCCTGCGCCGTCGGCCGCGATCAGGTAGCGGCTCTTGACCTTGATCTGCTCGCCGGACGCCCGGTCCAGCAGGGTCGAGACGACACTGTCGCCGAGTTGCAGACAGCCCTGCCATTCCAGGCCGCGCCGCAGGTCGACCGTGGGCTGGGTGAGGGCGGCGGCCTCGACGATTTCCTCGAACTTCGGCTGCTCGATATTGATCAGGGGCCAGGGGGTGAGGTCCCGGACCTCGTCGTCCTGGCGCTCATAGACCAGGGACCCGATTTCAGGCTTGTCCAGTCGCTGGATCATGCGGACATAGCGCCCCTCATGGGCGGGCGTGGCGACGGCATGGATCGCGTCCATGGGCAGGCCCGCGGCGGCGGCGATCTCCAGGGAGCGGGGGTTGAGGGCATGGGCCTTGGGGGCCTCAAGGCGGCTGAGGTGCTTTTCCACCAGGAGGGTCCTGATCTTGCGCTGCCCGAGCAATTGCGCGCCCAGCAGGCCAATCGGGCCCCCACCAACAATGAGGACGGTTGTTTCAATCTCAGTCATGGCAAATCCTCAGGCCTCGGCGGGCGCGATTGTGCGCCCAAACGTTTCCGGCATGTCCGGTCCCCACTGGCTGACGCGCCCCAAACCGATGGGATGGTCGCCCGGAAGCACGCTGGCGTCCAGTTGATCGCCGTCTGTCCAGTGTTCATGGATGTGGCCCCAGGGGTCGCGCCAGTAATCGAAGACCTGGCTTCCGAGCAGGTGGCGGCCAATGCCCCATTCCGGGGTCCGTCGCCGGGCCGTGAGGTATTCCCGACCGGCATGGACGTCATCTATGTCGCAGACTTCCCAGGACAGGTGATTAAGCCCGGCGATGCCGCCTGAGCCCATGGAACTGGCAAAGAGGATAGAATGGTGGTCCGCCGGCTCGGCCCCCCGGTCACAGCGGGTGAAGGCGGCTACGGGCTGGCCCGGGGCAAGGTTCACGCGATCTGACTGCAGGAGCCCAAAGCGCTGGTGGTACCAGGCCAGCGAGGCCGGAACATTGGCCACATTGAGCGCCAGGTGTCCGAAGCGCTTGATCCGGCTGGGCCCGGCCTTGATGCGTTGCACGGCCCCAATGCGGCGGAAGTCATTGCCCATGTTCAGCAGGCGAGGGGAGAGATCGGCCAGGGGGGCAAGGGGTGAAATGCCGAAGACCGCCTCCACCAGATTGCCATCGGGGTCTCGGGTCGAGGTTTTCCAGCCACCGCCGGGTGAGTCCAAGGCTTCAACCGGGGTAAAGCCCTCGGTTGCGGCCAGCCGGTCCAGGTCATCCCGACTGGCGAGCGTGAAGGCAAAGCCCAGAAAGGCGGGCGCGCCCTGGTGAATCAAATGCACGAAGGGGGCTGATCCGGAGCCGCGCATATGGAGCACATCGGCGCGCCGGTCTGCCCGGGTCATGCCGAAATCCATCAGAAAGGCCTCGATTGCATCAAGATCCGGGACCTGAAGGTGGGGATAGGCCACGTCCTGGGCACGAATGACGGGTTCAGTCGTCATGCCGGTGGTCCTCCTTCATTTCGCTTGATCTAGTATTTAGGGATATTTTGAGAATTTTGGGAGGTTTGTCAATTATAGGAAATTGGTTAGAAGGTTTTTTCCGATTTTTCTGGAGTCGATCCCGTCATGACCTTGAGTGGCCCCTTCGCCCTGGAAGCAAGCAATCTGGGCAAGAGTGGACGAACCCGTGCCCGGCTGATGGATGCGGCGGTCGATGTCTTTGCCCGTGAGGGGTTTCAAGCTGCCTCTGTCAATGAAATCGCCCGACTGGCCGATGTCGCCAATGGCACATTCTACGTCCACTTCCGGGACAAGGACGCCATTGCTGCGGAGGTGGCCTATGGCATTACTCGCGAGATCGCCCGGCAGATTGACGAGGCCATGTCCCAAATTGACGGGGCGGCGGAACGCTTCAGCTTTGCCACGCGCCAGTTCATTGAGCTGGCGACGACCCAGCCCATGTGGGGCTGGGTGCTGATCCGGTCAGCCTGGATTGTCCCCGAACTGAACCACCGGGTGGAAACCTATTTGAGCTCCGACCTGAAACGGGGCGTCAAGCAGGGCATTTTCAACCGCGAAATCGACCCCTTCATCGTGGACGCCATCTCCTCCATGATCCTGTCGGCCCTCGCTGCCCGATTGAGAGGAGATGCCGGGGAAGAGGCCGGGTCGCGGGTGTCTGAACTCGCACTCTGTATGCTGGGGTTTCCGGTGTCTGAGGCCAAGGCCCTGGCCTGGAGTGCCATCACCTTGCAGGACTTCAGCACAAATGTCCTGCCCCGGGCACCCAAGCCCTGACCCTGGCTATTTCTGCTCGGCGTAGATGCGCACCAGATCATAGAGGAAGTCGCGGCCCTCATAGACGGACTGGACGCTGATCCGTTCATTGAGGCCGTGAATCCGTCCCAGGTCCGGTTCGAAGAACAGGGCCGAGACGCCATAGGTTGGAATGCCCCCGGCGGTCAGGGCCTTGCCGTCCGTGGCCCAGGCCTGGAGGCTGGGGACCACAGGCACGCCGGGCCACATTTTTTGCGTCAGGCGCTCAATGGGCTCCATGATCCTGGGCGTCAGGGGTGGACCTGCACCCGGGGCCAGGCGTGACGGGGCCTGGGTGATGGTGACCTGGGGGTCATTGATTGTCTTTTCGAGGGTTTCGCGCACGCTGGCCGGGTTAACCCCGGGAAAGATGCGGCAATTAATGTTGGCCTGTGCCCTCTGGGGCAGGGCATTGGCGGCATGGCCAGCCTCGACCGTTGTCGCCACACAGGTGGTCCGCAGGATGGCGTGCAGGCTTGGGTCCTTGGACAGGATGGCGTCAGCCCGGAGATTGGCAGGGTCGGTCACCAGATCGGCCATGGCCTTGCCCGTCTCGCCGCCAAGGACGGTGGACATTCTGGAGAGGTAGGTCCGGTTGACGTCGTTCAGCTGGACCGGGAATTCGTAGCTGCGGATTCGGGCCAGGGCATCTGCGAGATGATAGATGGCATTGTCGGGCACAGGGCGCGAGGAATGCCCGCCGGGATTGGTGACCTCCAGCCGGAAGTTCTGGGAGGTCTTTTCGCCCGCCTCGACCGCATGGGCCAGGCGATGGCCCTGATCGTCCAGCATACCGCCTGCGCCCTCGTTCAGGGCAAACTCGGCATCGATCAGGTCACGCCGGTTATTGACCAGCCAGGTGGCCCCATTGAAGGGCGATCCGCCCTCTTCGCCACAGGTCAGGGCCATCTTGACCGTCCGCCGGGGCTTGTAGCCTGACGTCTGGAAGCGGATGAGGGTATCGACCCAGATGGCGGCCTGGGCCTTCATGTCTGCCGACCCCCGACCATAGAAGAACCCGCCTTCCTCGATCAGGGTGAAGGGATCGCGGGTCCAGTCCGCGCGGCGGGCCTCGACCACGTCAATATGGGCCAGCAGGAGAATGGGCCGGGCCTTCGCGTCCCGCCCCGGATAGACGGCGACCAGTCCGCCATTCTTGGGAAATTCGGGCAGGCTGAAGCTGGTCAGGTTCTGTTCGGGAAAGCCAGCCGCCCGCAGCCGCGCCGCCATGCGCTCGGCCGCCAGGGTGCAGCTGCCGGAAGACGCGGTAGTATTGGTCTCGACCAATTCCTTGTAGGTGGCACGAAACGCCACCTGATCCGGTCGCGTCTGGGCACTGGCCGGACCTGCCAGAAGGCATAGGCTGGCCAAGGCCCCCAGCAGGGGCGTGAATGTCCGGCCGGGCGGAGGGGAGAGGGTCATGCGAGGCCTTCACTTTTGGGGTGCGCGTCAGTCATCGACGGGGGATTGGTTGCCGAGGCTAACATGAGTTTCAGGATGGGCAACTGCCCGTCAGCCCCCGGTCAATTGGCAATCTCTTCCAAATTCAGTGCGCTAGCTCCTGAATTAAGGCTTTCAATGAACTCATGGATGACCCGGATAGATCACGGGCAGGACAAGGGCCGAGGGGTGGCTGGCGTCCATGTAGATGCTGTTGGTCGCTATGCGGGGCTTCTGGGTCTGAAGGCCATCGGCTTCGCCGGTATTCGGGTTGACGTTGAATCGGGGGCTGTTGGACGAGGTGATGTGGACCGCCAGCCTGTGGCCTTTTTCGAAGGTGATGGCGGTGGACCAGAGGTCTATGACCAGCCGCTCAGGGGCATTGGGCGTCATCATTCGGATGTCATCCGGCATGCGGCCGTTGCGATAGCGGGTACGGATCGGCGCGTCGAGGACCAGGGCCTCATAACCATCGGGATAAACATCGACCAGCTTGGCCATGAAGTCGGTGTCGGGCCCGTCGGTTGCGCCATAGAGTTCCACGGTCACCGTTCCGGCGATGGACAGGTCCTTGTCGAGGACCGGGGTCTGGAAGCGCAGATAATCCTCCCGGTTTCCCACCTGCCTCTGATCCTGGGGGCCACGGTCGAAGGTCAGGTTTGCGCCGCCGAAGGTGGAGACGGGATGGGCGGGATCAAACCGGTAGGCCAGCCGGGCCGGGCCGGGGAGGGGCAGGGTCTTGCTCAGGCCACGGTCCGGGGTCAGGTAATACCGGGTTTCGCGACTGGCCGGGGGCCAGTTGGCCGAGGTCTGCCAACCATTTCGAGGCGAGAGGGCTCCCTTTCGCGCCGCCCCCATCATGTAGAAGCTGACGGGGGGCTCATCCATAATGCCGTTGTCCAACCCCTTGAGCCAGTAATCGAACCAGCGGATTTCATGACGGAAGGCCCCGGGCAGGGTGTCTTCCCCCGGATAGGCCAGGTCGCCGGAAAGTGGGCCGTGTCCAAAGGGGCCCATCATGAGCTTCTGGTTGCCTCGCGCGCCCTCAGCCCCCTGGTTCTGGAGGTAGGTAAAGTTGGAGGTATTGCCCTCGTTGAAGATGTCGTACCAGCCGCCGACATTATAGACCGGTACCTTGATGTATTTTCGGTTGGTGCTCATGGCGAAGCGGTTCCAGACCACATCGTCAGCAGCCCGGGCCCGGAGGGAGTCGATCTCGCCCTGGGCCACGCCCTGGCCCTTCAGCCAGCCGATTGTGTCCTTTTCCTTGATGACCCCGCCCATAAAGCTCGACCGGGACCGGTCGAAGGGGGCGACGACTGCGTAGGCCGCCTTCAGATGGGGGGGATTGGCCATGGCCGCTGCATTGGCCGTGACGCCAAGGGCAGAGGCTCCGGTAATGCCGACCTTGCCGTTCGACCAGGGCTGGCTGGCGGCCCATTCGACCGTGTCATAGCCGTCCTCGATGTCGTTCACATAGGCCGCATAATAGCCTTCGCTGTGGCCCTTGCCCCGCACGTCCTGAAGCACGAAGACGAAACCGGCATCGGTATAGTGGCGGCCCTGGGCGGCCAGGGTCTCGGCACTGCCACGGCCATCCTTGAGATAGGGGGTGCGCGAGACAATCACGGGCCAGGGGCCTGTGCCGGCGGGCTTGAACACATTGGCGGCAAGGCGGGTACCATCGCGAAGGGTTGCGAATTCCTCGCTTGCGCCCGGGGGCGGTTTGTAGCCGACCTCTGTCGAGGTTCCGGTTCGGGTCTGGGCCAGACCTGGTGTGGCCCCAAAAGCCAAACCGACCACCAGGATCATTCCTGCGAACTTTTGCATCATCACGCCCCCCAAGAGCTTGTTTTAAGCTCAGCCTACTCCCAAGACTTGCGCGCTGGCTACCAGAGATCAGCTTCCCTGGAGCCAAGGGTTGAGCGACCTGCCCTGGTCTGGCGTGCCTGTGCTTGAGCCGGTGCAGATATTTTTTCACTATTCGCGTCAATGATCCGTCTAAGAAGGCGGTCAACACCGGGGGTTTAGAATGGCGCACAGTCGACGGACGATTCTCAAAATGGCTGGGTTAGGCCTGGGGGCGGGTGCGGCCCTGTCCGGGGGCGAGGCGACAGCGCAGGAGTCCAGAGTGGGCACCAGGGCACTCTCAGCTGGTCACCGTCTTCGCAATGTCGCCATTACGAATATTGTGACATCGGCGGGGCTGGGCCTCGGTATTCGCACGCCGCGCGGCGTTCTCGATGTTGCCGGTCTTGAACGCGAACTGAAACTCGGCCTTCCCACCAGGGCCATTGATCTGGTGACCGGACACGGGAACCAAAAGGCTCTCGGGGACTTGCTGGCCAAGGGGGCAGCCGCCGCACCCGCGCGTTACCTATTGGCGGAATCTGCGGTTCGCTTCGGCAACATCATTGAAAAGCCCGGTAAAATCATTTGCGTGGGACTAAATTATGCAGCCCATGCGGCAGAAGATGGACGGGCTCCGCCCAAAGAGCCCATTCTTTTCAACAAGTTCAACAGTGCAGTTAACCACCATAATGGCACGATCGAGATCAGCCAGGAAACGGCCCCGCCCAAGTGGGACTATGAGGCCGAGCTGGTCTTGGTGATGGGGAAGGGCGGGCGAAACATCCCGGAGGCCAGCGCCCTGGACCATGTGTTCGGATATGCCTGCGGAAATGACTTCACCAACCGGGACCTGCAGAACCGCTCTGCCCAGTGGATGCTGGGCAAGACCCAGGACAAGTCCGGCCCGTTTGGCCCCTGGCTGGTGAGTGCGGACCAGGTGGACGTGAACAATCTCGACATGAAGATGCTGGTGAATGGCGAGGTCCGCCAGTCCACCAATACCCGGCTCATGATCTTCAGTTGCGCCCAGATCATTGCCTATTGCTCGACCTATTTCAGTCTTGAGCCTGGCGACGTGATTTTCACCGGGACTTGTGAGGGCGTGATCAATGGCTATCCAAAGGACAAACAGGTTTGGCTGAAGCCCGGGGACAAGATGGTCACATCTATCCAGTCCCTTGGAGAGCTTCACGTGACCCTGACCTAGGACGAACATCTCGTGGGACCATCAAGTCGGCAAGCCTCCGCGCTTCGTCACCGATCCGGGCCTGTCGGACTTGTCGGGGCGATTGGCTTGTTGACGGCCGGTGCCGCACTCGCGGAAACGACGCAGCCGGTTCCCGTCAAGGACACCAGTGTCCAGGAGGTCGTGGTTTTTGGCCGGGCCGAGGCAAAGATCGGGGTGGCCCAGGCTGCCAGCGAAGGCACCATTGCCGGGGCCGACATGCTGGTCCGGCCCCTGTTGAAACCGGCTGAACTTGTGGAGGCGGTCCCCGGGCTCATCGCCGCCCAGCATTCGGGGTCTGGCAAGGCGAACCAGTACTTTCTGCGCGGCTTCAATCTGGACCACGGGACGGATTTCACGACCTATATCGATGGTGTGCAGATGAATTTTCGCACCCATGGTCATGGGCAAGGCTATCTCGACTTGAATGGTTTGATCCCGGAAATCATCAATCGGGAGGACTTTCGCAAGGGCCCCTACCGCGCGGACGGAGGAGATTTTGCCCTGGCCGGGGCGATCTACATGACCACCCTTGCGACCATAGATCGTCCGTTTGTCGCCGCAGAGGCCGGATCCTATGGGTATTCCCGTCTGGCCGGTGGCGGGACCCTGTCCTCGTTCGCTGGAGGAGACCTCACTCTGGTGGGGGAGGGGAAGGTTTATGATGGACCCTGGCAGGCGGGTGAGCACCTTCGCCACTATGCAGGCTTTGCAAAATATATCCGCGATGTCTCCATCGGGCAGTTGGATCTGACCGCCCATGGCTATCAA
Source organism: Phenylobacterium aquaticum (assembly GCA_947378305.1). GTDB lineage: Bacteria > Pseudomonadota > Alphaproteobacteria > Caulobacterales > Caulobacteraceae > Phenylobacterium > Phenylobacterium aquaticum_B. Next base: position 13,290 of record CANCJJ010000010.1, read on the forward strand.
GGAACCTGGCGGCCGACGGAACAGGTCCCCGAACGGATCATTGGGTCCAAGGTGTGCCCGGATGTCTTCTGTTCGCCAGACCCGACCGCGCTTGGCGAGACGACGCGCTTGATCGTCAATGCCAGGATCACGGGCTCGCAGTGGAACACCAATGTCTATGCTCAGTACTATGACTGGGACATGTATTCGAACCCGACCTATGCCCAGGCGGACGGGGCTAGTGCACAGATGCATCAGTTCGATCGTCGGGTCATATTGGGGCTTACGGCCAAAAGAACCTGGCAAATCAACTCGCAATTACAGATCGAGGTCGGGACCGAAAACCGCCTCGACAAGATTGACAAGGTCGGCGTCCACCACACGGCCGACCGGCAGTTTGTGTCCTCCTTTGGATTGTTCCGCGTGACAGAGGCTTCTCTTGCAAGCTTTGGTGAAGCGACTTGGGAACCTCGTCCAGGATTGCGGATTATTGGTGGCTTGAGGGGAGACTATTACCGAGCCGATGTCGCGGCCCTTGACGCGTCCGCTGCGGCGCTGGGCACGGGCCAGGCAGATGATTTCGCGGTCTCACCGAAACTGGCCCTGGCTTACGAACTTAGCAATCATGTTGAAGTCTATGCGAATTGGGGGCGCGGATTTCATTCCAATGATGTTCGCGGCCAGTTTGCCGAAACACCCGTGCCAATGCTGGTTGCCGGCACGGGAAAGGAGGCGGGTGCGCGCTTTCAGCTCGGTGACCTGACCTTGACGACGACCCTGTGGAGCCTGAATGTCGGCTCGGAGTTAAGGTTTGTCGGCGATTCAAATGCCGTTGAAGCCACTGGCGCGAGCCGCAGGCACGGCTATGAAATTGTCGGGTTCTGGCGGCCCACAGCTTGGCTGGCCATTGACGGGAATTTTTCCGCCAGCCACGCGCGATATGCGAACGGCGACCACATTCCCAACGCCTTTGAGAACTCCGCGTCCCTCGGCCTGTCCTATGTTTCGGAAATCTGGAAGGCCAGCGCCCGCCTGCGACACCTGGGGCCATCCCCCCTGATCGAGGATAACGCCGCACGCGATGGCGGAAGCACGATTGTGAATTTCAGGGCCGCCCGGGAGGTCTCGGACGTGGAAGTCTATGGCGAGGTGCTCAATGTGCTTGATAGCCGCGACAAGGACATCAGCTATGTCTACGAGTCCTATGTCCCGGCCTTTGACCGCGCGCCTGTCGAGGGCCGTCTGAGCCGGGTCGTAGAACCCAGAACCTTCCGGATTGGCGCTACCTATCGGTTTTAGGCTCGCAGGGGCCCCCTGAGGTCAACCCGTCTCAGTAAAAGGCGAGGACCTCTATTCCGCCGCCGCCATCAACGGCCATGTCCGGGCGGCGGGACTTCAGATTTATGCGGGTAATCAGGCCATCATCATGGCTGGAGATCAGAACACTGAGGCCATCGGGGGTGAAGGCAATGGCCTGCGGGCCCTTGGCAAGGGGCACAGGAACCTGGCGATGCAGGTTCTGCCCGTCAATGATCCAGGCGAGGCCCCCCGCATAGCCCGTGACGACAAGGTGGCGACCGTCAGGTGAGAAGGCGAGTTTCATCAAGCGACTGCGACGCGGGTTCGTTGGCGGTGCAGACAGGAGCGGGACTTGGGCGATCTCCCGCCGACTGCCCAGGTCGATCACGTGAAGTTTGCCAAGATCATTATCCACGGTGACCAGTCGTGTCTGGTCCGGGCTGATGGCCAGGCCCTCGCTACCCGTTCCGGGTTTGCCGCCAAGGTCAATCGAGGGTTCAAAGGTATGGCTGTGGGTGTTGAATACCGCGAGAGGCCCTTCCTTCTCAGAAATGAATATCCTTTCACTGTCGGCCGTGACGGCCAGGACATGTGGCCCCTTTCCGGGTGTTTCATAGGTGGCCAGGACCCGACCCGTAGCCAGGTCGACCTGGGCCAGAACCTGGCTCTGGTCGCAGAGAACCCAGAGCTGTGACTGCGGCGTGATCGCCAGGCCATGCGGGGCGCGACAAGCGCCAAGATCGATGACCTTGGTCAGGCTATGGGTCGGCAGGTCCAGGACCAGGACCTTGTTGTTGGGGTCCGGGTTTGCGCCGTAGATTCCGTCACCATAGAGAGGAATCGCCGCCGTTCGCTTGTCCGGCGCTATCGCCAGTTCATGAACCGTCTTTCCCGGGGAATCGAGGCTGACGTTCAGCGCCAAGGTTACAGGATCATAAAACCTGATCTTGTTGGCTGCCTTGTCTATGGCGATCAGCGTGGTGACCGCCGACTTGGTGTCGGGGACATTTGCTGCCCGGGCCAGGGATGGGGCCATAAGGCAGATCGCCAGAGTCAGGCTCAGCCCGAGCCCGGGGATTGAGGCAAACTTCACGCCAGGAATCTCCCCGATGATCAGTTAGTCTTGGGCTGGGTCTGGGTCAGCGGCACCTTGAAGGCGGCCTGGGTTGGCACGCCATGGGCCGTGGGTACGCCGCCTTCATGGTTGTTTTCAGCACAGATATATTCCTGGAAGGGTTGGCTGCGCTCGAATCGGCTTGTCACCGAGAAGGGCGCAGTGAAGGCTCCGGGATCTGTAAAGCGGGCCTCATCGACCAGTTTGCCGTCCACGATCCGAAGGCGCTGATTGACTTGCATCTTGGCCGTCATGGGCACACCCTCCGTCAGCATGTTCATGTCATTGAAGCCGACGGTATCGATGACCAGAACATCTCCTTCCCAGTGCCCTGTCGAGTGACCGAGCCAGGACTGTGTCCGTGCATCCCGAGCGGTGCGATCCATGTAGACAATGCGGATGGTCCGGTTTTCCTCGTAGAGAAAGCTGACCTGGCCAGGCTCAACCAGGAGGGCGATTCCATAGGCACCCCCCCCAGGGACCCCAGTTCCGGGCACGGCAGACGGAAGGCAAAGATTGTTGGGTGTGCGCTGCTGTTCGCCAGACGCTTCGGCCTTTCTGAAGCTGTCGGTAAAAGCCAGGGCCCAGTCCAGCTGATACCGCCTGGCGGTGGATCCAACGCCGTCCTGGGGCGGCCCTCGACGGGGCCCCGGACCTCCCGGGCCCCCTGGAGCGCCCTGAGCGCCTGGGCCGCCGGGAGCGCCATAGGCGGGGTCTCCGCCGGGTGGACCCGGAGGCGGGCCAGGCTGGGCCCCACCCGGTCCACGAGCCCCCTTCCAGAAGCCATTAAAGGCGAGCTGCGCCTCTGACAGGCCCGGAGCAGTCGGGTCGAGCTTTGTGGGCGGTGTCGAAACCTTCAATTGTGAAAGGTCGCGGTGTGGCTCGCCGCAGACCCAGTCCGTGCGCAGGTCAATGTCTGGCCTGCGGACAAAGACCTGACGGGACGTCCAGGGACGGGTGAAGGTGTCGGGGTCGTCAATGGTGACGACATCCTCGAGTTGCTGGCCATTCTGTGTGAGGCGGATATTTTCAACGACATGCAGGCGTGGGCTGGCCGGAAGGCCTGTGGCGTCCAGATAGATTTGGTCTGACTTGAAGTTGGTCGAGTCAATCTTCAGCGTGTCGCCCTGCCATGTCCCAATCCCGTCGCCCATATAGGACGGGTCCCAAATGGCGGGATCGGCATGCGCCTTCGTCAGCTGTACGGTTCTGAAGGCGCGATTGGCCTCATGAGCAAAGGTAATCTGTCCCGGAGTCGTAATGATCTGCATGGGATAGGGACCCAGGAGCGCCCTTGGCATGCCCTCTGGCAGACATAATTCCGTCGCCAGATCCTGGAGTTTTCCGCTCTTCAACTCGGCCTTTATCCTGGTGTATTCCGCAAGGCCGCGGGGTGTGAAGGGCAGGCCCTCTTTACCATCAGCGCGGAGTTCTTGATTGGAATCTACCCGAAGCCATACGCCGGACAGGGCCGTTGTGGCCGCTCGTGCCAGGTCCGCACTGCCCACGATCGCGGTTATAACGCCGACCAAGGCGGCGGCTTGGACGCGCCGGGGCTGGATTTTTGAGGCAAGGTGGTGATCAGTCATAGCGCTGACCCGACGCGGTTGTGACGCTGACAATAGACCCGCCATTGGTCCCGTCCTTCATGGGGCTGATATGCACCGTGACCTTGTCGCCGACGCTCATCATGGTGCGAGACCATCCCTTGCCCCGGAAGACGCCAGGGCTTTGGCCCTCCAGGTTCCATTCGACCTGTGCGCCCTGATCAGATTTGGTCATGAGGACGAGCCAGGTATGGGGGTTACTCCATTGCCAGTCCTTGACGGTACCGGTCAGAACGACCTCCCGAGACCTATCAAACATCGCTCCGGAATGGTGCGCCTGGGCGCTGGATCCCAGGCCAGCCGTCAGAGTTGCGGCCATCAGGAAGGCTTTGAGCCGGGTTGAAGATTTCATGTCAGTCACTGCATCTCGAGAAAAATTGAGGACCATACTCTTGCTGAGGCAAGGGTAGCCGGTGGTGATCAGGCGGCGGACCCCGCCGCCAGGGCGCGGGCCGTCCGCATGGGCTTAAGGACCAGGAGGGCCATGGCCGCTGCCGTCAGGTCTGCCCCTGCGACAATCATGAAGACAGCTGGCCAGGATCCGATTTTCTCATAAAGCAGAGCTGCAAGGGGGCCGCCCAGGACTGAGGAGACAGCGATGGAGGCCAGAAGAAACCCAAAGTTTTGGGCCGAGTGCTTCAGGCCAAATAGGTCGGCCTGGGCAGACGGAAAGAGGGAGAAAATCTCGCCCCAGCCAAAAAAGACGATCCCGGACAGGATGACGAAAAGTATGGGGTTCGATCCCACGAGCATGAGCAACATGATGGCCGCCGCTTCCATGGCGAAGGCGACCGCCATTGTATTTTCGCGACCCAGGCGGTCAGAGATCCAGCCAAACACCGGTCGTGTCGCGCCATTGGCAATCCGGTCCAGGGTCAGGGCGAGGGGAAGGGCGGCCATGCCGAAGACCATGGTCTTGGGGCCAATGCCGAAGTCCTTCGCAAAAACGGCCATGTTTGAGATGACCATCAAGCCACCTGTTCCGACCATGGTCATCATGAGGAACAAAATCCAGAAGTCACCCGTGGCGAGCATCTGGCCCGGGGTCAGGTCTTGAACGACCGCAGCCTGTCCCGGTTCGGGCGGGGCAAGTTCAATCGGCTGATCCGGCTTCTTCATGCCCAGGGCCGCCAATATGCAGATGACGCCGAGAACGAGGCCATAAATGAGCAAGGCATGGCGATAGCCCTGGGCCTTGATCATGGCGTCGATCGGGAAGGTGGTCAGAATGGCACCGAAGCCATAGCTGCCCGCCACCATGCCAACCGCAAACCCGCGCTTGTCCGGGAACCATTTGTTCATCAGGTCCGTCACGGCAACAAAGACAATGCCTGCCCCAATACCGCTCATGACCCCATAGGTCAGGTAGAGCACGGGAAGGGTGGATACGAAGGACGAGGATATCCAGCTCGCTCCGATAAACAGTCCGCCCACGCCCACGAAGAGGTTGGGCTTTATCCGGGAGGCAAAGAACCCGTGGATCGGCCCGAGGCCGCACTGGCAGATACTGAAAATCGCGATGGTGACCTGCAGGGCGGATAGCTGGATCGCCAGGTCTGCCTTCATGGGTGCGACAAAGAGTGTCCAGACATACTGGGGACTTGAGATGGCCATCATTGCCACGACGCCAAGTAGCAACTGAAAGTTCCGCTCTTTTGGGGGTGCCAGTAACAGGCTTCGTGCTTGGCTCATCTGAAGATTCATTCCTCTGTTTTTCGGTGTCCCGCAGGGGCTCGAACTGATCCTCGATGCCCCCCGGACGCCTGCTGGCGTTTCTTTGAGGATGGATATTGAGGGTTGAATGAGGAAAGACTGTGCATTCCCGGGCGCAGCATTTCCGGCACCTCTGGGTCGGTCTAGCTCAGGACCGAATTTGCTGGCCTCACGAAGAAATCGGAATTATTGAGAATTCAGCTTAAAAATCGAGGAAATTCGATGACCCAGGGAGAATTCTACCTCGATGGAATAAAGTCTGCCGCTTCTGGCCGGGACTCCAACCTGCGTTCACGGCCGCGCTGGATCCGGCCAGTGTCTGTCGCTGGCGTGCGGCAGCGGCTGAAATTTTCCTTTGCAGTTAAAACTTTCCTTCTCGTGCTTCTACAGACCCTGATTGTGGTTGTGGGGTTTTCGCTCTCGATCAATTGGGCGTTTGATAAGGGCACCACGGAATATATGACCCAGTTCGACGAGGTTCGGGCCCATGAGATGGTCCGGCTCCTCAATGAGGAATACCGGCAATCCGGAGACTGGCGTCACCTGCAATCTTCGGAAACCCTATGGATCAACATGGCCATGCAGGCGGCCGGGCACAGTGTGGGGTCGACGCCAGAGGAAATTTCGAAACTTGAGACCATGTTTGCAGTCTTCAAGGAAAACGATTTCCCCAGCGCGTTTCCTGCGCCCCTTCCTCTGCGGTTTGTTTTGCTTGATCAACAGGGCCACTTTTTGGCTGGAAATCCCAGAGTCCGCGGAGACCTGAGACGAACGCCTGTCGTCGCCAATGGGCGGACCGTTGGGATCCTCGCGTTTTCGCCGAGCCCAATCTCCAGTTACGATCAGCGATTGAGGCAAAGGTTTCTGACAGCACTTGTCGCCACGATTATCGGCAGTGCCCTCCTGGCCGTTCTGCTGGCCGTCCTGATTGCGCGCCAGGTGACACGGCCGGTCCGGGCAATAGGGGAGGCGGCCCGACGATTGGCCAATGGGCAGACTCATATTCCCCTGGAAGTCAGCAGTGACGATGAACTGGGTGAGCTGTGTCGTGACTTTAATGGCTTGTCGGCAGCCCTTGCCAAACATGACTCACTTCAAACCATCTGGCTGGCCGAAATTTCCCATGAATTGCGAACACCTGTCTCCGCCCTCGTCGCGTCGACGGAGGCCATGCTGGACAATGTCAGGCCGATGGATCGAAAGGGCGTCCAGGCCCTGCATGGCGAAGCCTTGCGCCTCTCCCGGTTGATCACCGATCTGCATCAACTCAGCCTGACAGATTTCGGGGCTGTTACTTACAATTTCTCAAAGGTCGAATTGGTGAAGCTTTTGAAGCACTGCCAATTCGTCATGGCGGCTAAGTTTGAGTCCAAGAATATCAAGATTTCGATAAAAAATAGTTTGAAATCATCGGTTATTTTGGCTGACTCTGACAAATTAACTCAGGTTTTCATGAATTTACTGGAAAACACATTCCGATATACAGATAAAAACGGCATTTTAAATATAGAGATAGGTCGGTCTGGGAGCAATGTTTCCATAAATTTTGAAGATTCCTCTCCCAGTGTCCCGGAGGCCGATATTCCTCACATGTTTGACCGGCTTTATCGGGCGGAAGGATCTCGAAGTCGGGAAAGTGGAGGTGCGGGCCTCGGCCTGGCCATAGTTCGCGCGATCAGCGAGGCCCATGGAGGCTCTGTGAGCGCCTATCCGTCTAAGCTCGGCGGAATTCGATTTGAACTGCTACTACCGGGGGCACGGGCATGACGGCTGAACTTGTACTTATTGTCGAAGATGAGGTCATAATCGCTGACATCCTTTCCGGATATCTGAATGCCAGCGGATACGAGACCTATCATCTCGCCCGGGGGGACGGGGTTGTCGATTGGGTGAATACCAATCACCCGAGGGCCATTCTAATCGATCGTATGCTGCCTGGTCGGGATGGCCTGGACGTGTGTCGGGAAATCCGCGCCCAATCCAATACGCCTCTCATCATGATTACGGCCCGGAGCGGCGAGGATGAGCGTCTTGAAGCCTTTGACGCGGGTGTTGATGACTATGTCTGCAAGCCCTTTTCTCCGCGCGAGGTTACGGCCAGGGTCCAGGCCCTCTTGCGTCGTGTCGTTGCGCCTGTCGACGTCGGTGCAGCGGCCGGGATTACCCTCAATCTGGACACCTATTGCGTCGAAGCGAAGGGCAAGAAGATCCCGCTGACATCCATCGAGTTCAAGATGTTGCAAATCATGATGAAGGCCACGGGTCGAATTTTCACGCGCAATGAAATTATGGACCGGGTTTATGAGGACTATCGCGTCGTCAATGATCGCACCATTGATAGTCACATCAAGAAGCTCAGGCGCAAGCTTGAGGACCTGAAGCTCGCGCGGCAGCCCCTGCACTCCGTTTATGGCGTGGGTTACAAGTTCGAGCCCTGATTGGGCGACCTGTTTCCATAATCCCTTCATAATCTGGCCTAGAGTGTGCCGGGTTAGGGGCCCTGCTTGACTCGGATTGACCAGGGCTTTGGTCAAAGAATTTTCCAAGAAAGCCTGAGGAAAAATGCAGGACGTGAAAAACTTGAATGTGAGCCGTCCTCGGCTGCGCGGGCCGACCTGGATGGCGCTGGCCGCCTCAGTGTCCTTGGTCGCTCTAGCCGGTAGCGCCCATGCTGCCGAGTCTGGTGCGGATTTTACGGGTATCTGGCTGAATGACGCCCCTTCGAGCGTCCTGGCAACTGTAGACGGTACTCCTGTTCCGCTGAATGCCGCTGGGAAGAGCGCCTTTGCCAAGGTCAAGGCTGGACTGAAGAGTGGCAAAGAGATCGATGCGGTGAAGCGCTATTGCCTGCCAGAGGGCGTTCCGCGTCTCATGCAGTCCGCCTATCCCATGCAAATTGTGCAATCTCCGTCACAGGTGACCGTGATTCATGAGTCGCATCATACGTTCAGAATTATCCTGATCGATGGGACCCACCCTGCGGATGATGACATCCTTGCAAGCTATATGGGGGATTCCGTTGGTCGCTGGGCCGGGACGGACCTGACGGTGGATACGGTTGGGTTCAATGCCTCGGAGCCGCTCGACGCCGCGGGCTTGCCCCATGGCGAGAAACTTCACATCACCGAAAAGCTCTCCCGGAGCGGGGATGGTCGTCAACTCGTTGACCTCATCACCATCGAGGACCCGGAGTTCTACACCAAGCCATTCACTGTGAAGGCCAGCTTCACGGCCCGGCCGGATCTGACAATCGAGGAATACGTTTGCGGCGAGCCGCACCGTAAAATTGCAAAGGCGGTCAAGCCATGATCAGTCGTATGAAGTCTCTCCTGGCCTTTGCGTCTGCGGCCGCCCTGGCCATGAGTCCCGTGGTTCTTCCGGCCAAGGTTCAGGCGCAAACTGCCCCGGTTGCCCAGGCCGCGTCATCGCTTCCAGCCGGCGCAAATCCTGATTTCCAGGGTCTCTGGAGGACCTCGGGGCGTGGAGTCCGTGGGCGCGACGGGAGTAGCGGTGGGTGCTGTAGCGAAGAGGGCTGGCACGATGTTCCAGCCATGCTCTTGCCTTGGGCCCAGGACGTTATGGCCAAGCGTGATGCCGGTCTGAAATCCGGTGTGATCGTTCCGACCAACACTCAGGAATGTAAGCCTGATGGCGTTCCTACGGTTATCGAAATCCCCTATCCATTCCAGTTTCTGCAGTCGAAGAATGAAGTCATCATCATGTATGAGGCCGACTATCAGGTCCGGCGCATTCGCATGAATGGCGAGCACCCCAAGACCCCGAAATTGAGCTGGTATGGCGACTCGGTCGGGCGTTGGGATGACGGAGTGCTTGAGATTGATACGGTGGGTCTGTCCAAGTTGGGCCAGACCAACTGGGATGGAATTCCCCACTCAGACCAGTTGCATGTGGTCGAACGCTACAAAATGACGGCCCCTGGGGCCATGGAACTGACCATGACCCTCACCGATCCGGGTACATTTACAGGTCCCTGGACGATCGTGAAGCACTTCCGCCAGCTGAAGGAGCGCCGGCTTCTTGAGTATGTCTGTGCGGAAAACAACCGCGATGCCGCGGTCCCGGTGGAATAACGCAGAATCGAGTGGTCTGGTGGCGGCTGGCTTTAGCTAGCCGCCATGGACAGGCCATCCGTTGGTGAATTTCTGATCCCGATTTCTGGCAGGAGCCCATTTTGGAAAAATTTCCAGCAAGCATGACTGCGATCCACCGCGTCTTGCAGGCAACAGCGGCCGTCGCTGCGGCGATCGTGGTAACGACTTGCCTCGCAGCTCCGATGGACACGGCGCAGGCCGCTACAGCTCACGCCCAAACCCCGCCAAGGTCGGCCTCAACCCCGAATATCATCTTTGTAATTTCGGATGATCTGGGCTGGGCGGACGTTGGGTTCCATGGCTCGGAAATTCGGACGCCAACCCTCGATCGGCTGGCCCATGAGGGCGTGCAACTCGACCGCTATTATACCTATGCTGTCTGTAGTCCGACCCGGGCAGCGCTTATGAGCGGCCGCTCGTCCCTTGAAACAGGGGTTGATGCCCCGGTGGCCCTTGATTCCCAGCTTCCTGCGGATACCAAACTGCTTCCGGAACAACTGAAATCCGCGGGTTATCAGACCATGATGGTCGGCAAGTGGCATCTTGGGCAGGCGGATGTGGCCTGGATGCCCTTCAAGCGCGGCTTTGACTCTTTTTATGGGTTTCTTGGCGGGTTCGTTGATCACTATCACCACCTGACCCCCGGCGGGCAGCTGGATTGGCAGAGGGATGGCGTTTCAATTCGGGAGGAAGGCTACACAACCGACCTTTTGACCCAAGAGGCGGTCACCCGGATCAAGGCGCGTGACAAGACCCGTCCCTTCTTCCTCTACCTGGCATATGACGCGCCCCACTCGCCGCTTCAAGCTCCCGAAGCCGACGTGAAGGCCTATGAAAATATCGCGGACATGAGGCGTCGAGTCTATGCCGCCATGGTGACCCACTTTGATGCCAAGCTCGCTGAGGTCGTTAAAACGGTCGAGGATGAGGGTTTGTCTCGCGATACCATTATTGTCTGGGTTAGCGACAATGGTGGCCAGATCGGTGCGGGCTCGCGGAACCTGCCCCTTCGCGGGGGCAAGGGCACGACGTTTGAAGGCGGAGAGCGTGTCCCCGCCGTAGCCTATTGGCCGGGTCATTTCCAAGGTGGACGAAAGATTGAGTCGCCGGTCACCGTCCTGGACTGGTTTCCAACTCTTCTGAAGGTCGCCGGTGTGACGGTTCCCACAGATCCAAGGATTGTCGGGCACGATGCAAGGCCAACATTCGAGGGTCGCAAGGTAAAATCAGCCAAGATGGTCATTGGCAATCACAATCAAGGGGAGGGCTATTATGAGTCCGCCTTTGAATGGCCTTGGAAACTGCTTCGGGTTCCGACCCCTGCTTATGCTCAGCTGACCCCCGGTACCCAATTCCCGCCCGCAACGGTCTTGCCGCGCGGGATCAGCGGACCGACCTCACTTCAGCTTTTCGATGTGGTCAAGGATCCGGGCGAGACAACAGACCTCTCGGCGAAATATCCTGAGGTTGTTGCTCGACTGACGGCTCAACTAAATGCAGCGCCGCGCGCGCCGATTTCGCTCTCGCAATGGGCCCCCGAACGTCGTCGCCTGACAGGTGGCGGGCCTGGCGGCGGCGGCGGGCCGCCCCGAAATGGGCCAGGTGGCGGTCCAGGCCCGCAAGGCCAGGGGGCTGGACAGGGCGCTCCTGGGAATGTTGTCAGTGAAGGCGACCTCCCCGGCGGCAGTGCCTTTGCCGGGTATACCGTAGAGAAGGGCAAGCCCGTCGCAGAGTCCGCCCGTGGTGCCATTGTTGCACCGAATTAATCGCGTAACTGTTTTAGCTCTCCGAAGAGGGATTGGCTTAATCCGTAGTTTTAAACGAGCCCGTCCATCACCTTTAAGACGTTCAAACCGAATGAGGATTGAGATATGAAGACCAGACTTGCCCTACTGGCTGCCGCGGCAGCTCTGATTGTTCCCCAAGTGGGTTCGGCACATCATTCCTTTGCAATGTTTGACAATGCCAAGACCGTTACGATCTCTGGCACCATGAAGGAGTTTCAGTGGGCCAATCCGCATGTTTGGGTTCAGGTCATGGTCCCTGGAGCCTCTGGTAAGGCTGAGGAATGGAGCGTTGAAGGCGGTAGTCCGAATATTCTGTCCCGTCAGGGATGGCGGAAGACGGCCCTGGTTCCTGGGCAAAAGGTGACGGTGAAAATTCATCCGCTTAAAAGCGGTGCCAATGGCGGCAGCCTGATGTCGGTCACCTTGCCGGATGGCAAGGTGCTCGGGGCCGGGCCTGGCGGACCTGGTGGTCCCGGTGGCCCCCCCGGCGGTGGTCCTGGTGGCCCGGGCGGTCCTCCCCCGCCCGCCTACTGAAACAAGGCTTTAGACAAATAGAAAGGCCTCGGCGGGAATGCGCCGGGGCCTTTTTGTATTTCAGTGCCTTAGCGTTCAGTAGCTTTGGCGTGAGGAATATTCGTTGGCATCCCCACTCTTAGAGCGCCCAAAGGCCTCTATCCTCATTTGTTCCTCATTTGACATTAATTTGCAATAAATCGAAAAGTCTGGGAAATTGAGAAATATATCGACACTTTTCCTGGGGTGTGGCCACGAACGGTCGGGCCTTGAAAAATAAGCGCATACAATTGGGGGTGTGACTTGAAGCAAGTTGGAAATCTGAAAAAGCGGGCTCTGTACCTGTATCCCATCATCGCCGTGATGGCTCTGCCTGCCGCCGGTTGGGCGCAGCAGGCCGCCAGTCAGGCACCGCCGGCGCGTCTGTCAGAGCAGGGGCTCCTGTCCGAAGTCATCGTCACGGCCAACCGGCGCGAAGAGACGGTCAATACCATTCCAATGTCCATCGCAGCCGTGACCCAGGAAGAACTGGATCACCGTGGTCTGAACGGCCTGGCCCAGTTGCAAGACCTTGTGCCCGGCTTGAACGTCACAAACTCAGTGGCGGGCGTGGCCAACTTCTCCATTCGCGGCATTGCCGCAACAACGGGTGCGGCGACGACGGGCGTCTATATGGATGATGTCTCGCTCACCAAGCGGAACAACAGTGGCGTCAATCAGAACAATGGCGCGCCCATGCCTGTCCTTTACGACACAGAGCGGGTCGAGGTTCTGAAGGGCCCGCAGGGCACTCTTTATGGCGGTGGTTCCGAAGGCGGCACGGTTCGCGTTATTACCCGGGGTGCCAGCCTCACGACCATGTCGGGCTCTCTGAAGCTTGTCGGCTCCAAGGTCGATGGTGGTGATCTGGGCTATGAAATCGCGGGTGCCATTGGTGGCCCCATCGTCCAAGACAAACTCGGCTTCAGGTTGAGCGCCACCTCGCAGCACAAGGGCGGTTCCGTCGACGTTGTTGACCCCTACAACAATGGTGCTGTTGTCCATAGCAATGCCGATTCGTCTGACACCAAGGCCGCGCATTTGAACGTGCTTTGGCAAGTCACTGACAATGCTGAGCTCAGCTATATGGGGTATTATTCCAAGTTTGAGTCCAATGGCGGGCCGGGTGCCGTTACCTTGCCGCTCAACAAGGGCCAAACCTTCACGACTCCGCAGATCTGTAACTCCAGGGTTCGTCCGACAACTGTCGTGGGGGGCTGGACGCCAACCGCCGCCGTTTGCCCCGCGAATGGTGTTTCAACTGCTACGGTTTACGTGCGTAAGGCCGCAACCTATGGACCGTTCGACTATCTGGATGGGCATAATTCAATTACGCCGACGGACGGGAAGCTGAACCCAGCCTCAACCGAGACCACAATCAACAGCATTGCCCTGAAATACGATTTCGATGCCTTCGAAATCAAATCCATCACGTCCTATCTGACGGACCATACGACCGGAAACACCCCGGACGGGAGTGCGGCGGCACCTGGCCAGAGCACGACCGTCTATGCGACCACGGTCAAGGGCTTCCCGCTCTACAGTGCCTATCCCGGCTATAATGGCCGCTTCGTCAGCAGCAACCAGAGGGAAGCCATTCAGGAAGAGCTTCGGCTGACCTCGCGTGGTGATGGCCCGCTCAGCTACACGGGTGGCATCTTCATTTCCTCGGCCAAGACCCACATCAATTACAACATCGTTGGCGACTATAACGGCGCGCTTCAGTCGCTCTACGGTATCAGCCAGGCCACTCGATTTGGCATGCCCGATGTCACCGATGGGGTCCTGTCCCGCCTTCAGGCGACTCTGAAGGATAAGGAAGTCGCCGCTTATGGCGAGGCGTCCTACAAGATCACGCCGCGCCTCAAGGTGACAGCTGGTATCCGCTATTCCGACCTCGAGTTTGACTTCACCCAGCGCCTTTACGGGGTCGTCCCCGGGCGGGCCATGAGTGATCCCTATGCCTATGTTGCCGGCGTCCAGAAGGACAGTCCGACAACCCCCAAGGTTGGTGTTGAGTACAAGCTCACCGACCACGGAATGGTCTATGCGAATGCCTCGCGCGGTTTCCGCGGCGGTGGGGTCAACACCCAGGTCAATGCGACCCTGTGTGCGACGGGCCTCACCAACCTCGGCCTGGCAATTACGGACATCCCCACGGGATATAGCTCTGACGCCGTCTGGAGCTATGAGTCCGGCGGTAAATTCCGTCTGTTCGACAATAAGTTGCAGCTAAATGCCGCGGCATACTACATCGACTGGACCGACATGCAGGTGTCGGTAACCCTGGCCGGATGTGGACAGAACTTCACGATCAATGGTGGCCACACTGTCAGCAAGGGTCTTGACCTTCAGGCACAGTTCCGTCCGACCAAGGACCTGTCGCTCTCCATGTCAGCGGGTTACAATAATTCGGGTTATGTCGATCCGGTCTATGCGCCCGGCACCTCAGCCACCAAGACGGTTGTGTTCAACAAGGGCGACACGCTGAATGTCCCCGAGCTTTCGGGCACCGCAACAGCTCAGTATGAGCTGGACCTGATGGGGCATCCGAGCTTCATCCGCTTGGATTACAACTATCAGGGTCGGCAGAACCAGGGTGCTAGCTATGGGGCTGCGGGCTACAACCCCTTCACCCACTATGTGCGCGCCGTGCAGTATCTCAACCTGCGTGCTGGCGTGGCCTATTCAGGCTGGGACCTCAACCTCTATGTCAACAACCTGACGGACGAACATCGTCCGAACGGCGCTGTCGGCAATGGCATTGGTCAGTGCAATGCGGCCACTGGCGGGCCAACCTGCTCGACCTTCGGCACCTACAATCCCTTCATTCAGGTCAATTACCAGACCGCCCGGACGATCGGAGCCCAGGCGAGCTATCGTTTCTGACCTCTAAGCCTTCGGTAGACCAAACTGAAGCCGTCCAGCCCCGGTTGGACGGCTTCTTTGTTTCTTGTTGCCGTGCCAATTATCTGCATGAAGCTGTCCTTAGCTTTCAAATGCCTCGATCCAGCTAAACTCTCGGGTCGCCCCGATCAAAAAGTGTCAGATGCCTTTCCGATTTTATGTCTTGATGGGTGTTATCGGGCTCGGCCTTCTCGCAGGAGCCCTCTGGGATGGGCGAGAGAAGGCACGGCTGATCCAGGCGGGATTCCCCGAGATCTTGTCTGAGCCTGGTCTTGTGCAGGCATCGGTCAGCAGGGGACGTCATCTATTCCAAGCCAATTGCCAGACCTGCCATCAGTCAGATGCAAGGGGTGACGCCGGTCATGGAGTTCCCGACCTCACAGATGGGGTCTGGTTGCATGGGGAGGGTACGCCTCAGGAAATAGAACGACTCATCTCCCATGGAATTCGTGCCCATGATCCACGCGGGGCAGGCTCGCTTGCCTATATGCCCGCCTATGGTCGTGAGACGCCCTACGGGCCCTATCCCATCGAGCCGCTGACCCCGGCGCAGATATCCTTGATGGCAGATTATATCCTGAGTTTGAGCGGCAAGATGCCAGCGGACTCGAGCGCCACGGTAATGGCGCGCGAAATCTACGATCAATCAGCAGGGTGTTCAGATTGTCATGGTGCGGATGCGCGGGGGGACAGCGCCATCGGGGCACCTGACCTCACTCAAGGCAAGCGACTGTGGGGCGATGGTGGGCGGCAGTCGCTGATCATCAGCATCAGTGAGGGGCGGGCCGGGGCTTGCCCAGCGTTTCGGCGCAGGCTTAACGCCGTCCAGATCCGGGATCTCACCCTCTACCTTCACAGCCTAAACCCGGCATCACCGGCACGACCAGGAATGGGACAATGACCTCTAGCTCCAATGTTCCGCGAGAGGCCCGGCAAGCCTCCGAACGCTTCTGGGATTTTCGCAGAGTCAACAGCGGGCGTGGAATCCTGCTTATGGCCATCGGGGCCTGTCTGGGTCTCGCCCTAGCAGGCTATGGACTCTTTACGGCACGCGGCACGTCCACCCTTATCGTGCCAGCAGATGCAGTCGCCATGGTCAATCAGCAGCCTGTCTCTCGGCTGGATTTCAACGCAGAGATAGAAACGCTTTATGGTGTTGATGTTGCCCAGGCCAGCCCTGCCCAGAAACAGAGGGTGCTGCAGGACCTGATCCGCCAGGAACTCTATGTTCAGCGCGCCAAGGAGATCGATGTTGCCAGCTCTGATCCTGAAGTTCGTGCCGCCATGGTCAGTGCTGTGGAGCAGCAGGTGGCCTCCGATGCCCTAACGGCCAAGCCTGATGAATCCGTGCTCCGCGCCTATTTTCAAGCCCATCAAGACGCCTATGCCAGCGAAGGACTGATCACCGCAACTGACCTGGTATTTCCAAAAACCGCCTCGTCCGAAACTGTGCGAGACGCCCTGACCCGGTCTGGGCCAACCCCGCAGGTTCTGACCCCTCTGATGGGCCAGAAAACGGCAAGGCTCGACGGGCAGGAATTCTATTTTGCCGCCCGTATTCACCTCGGGGCCCAGGCTTTTGATCAGGTCAGAAAGCTGTCCGCGGGAGGAATTGCAGGTCCGTTTGTCATGGACGATGGCGTGCATTTCGTCTTCGTCCAGGAGAATCTGGCACCCAAGGTTCAGCCCTATGATGAAGTTCGGCTCAAGGTCGCTTCGGATTATGCCAATGCGGCAGCGCGACGGATAACGAAGGGCGAGGACCAATTTTTTCGGCATCGGTCCAATATTCTTATCGCCAGTGACCTCAAATGAAGGCGGATTACAAGAGCCTCTGGATTGGCCTCGTTTGGGCTTTCATCGGGCTTCTGGCAAGCCCGGCTCAGGCCCATGTTCGAAGCGAAAGTCATTCGACCTGGGAAATTCATGGGGGTGCTGTCGATCTGGTGATCACCATTCCCGACCTGGAGGCAAAACGTCTTACGGCCTCAGGTGAGAGACCCAGCGACGCCCAACTCCAAGCCTATCTGCAGTCACGGGTTTATCCGGTATCCAAGGGCAAGCCGTGCGCTCTGGTTCCGCCCTTGGTCGTCCTAACGGCCGCCCCGGGATACCGGAAATTCGACCTCACATTCAGCTGCCCGTCTGGTCGTGACCTGCAACTGCACACTGCGATTTTTTTCGATCTGGTCCCCAGTCACGTCAATTTTGCCCAAATCCAGAATGTGGAAACCGGCGAGTTTTCCGAGGAACTCATTACGACGGATCGGCAGACCATAGACATTACGGCCGGTGAAAATTCAGCCCTGCAAACGGCGGGTTTTCTCGAATTCGTACGCATGGGGATGATGCACATCTTCACTGGCGTGGATCACATGTCCTTTCTGATCGGACTGGTATTGATCTCGAGGCGATTGAAGGACCTGGTCTTTGTGGTCACGGGGTTCACGATAGGCCACAGCCTGACGCTCCTGCTGGCCGTGACCGGGATATTGCGGCCTGAGGCTGAATATATCGATGCCCTGGTGGCCCTGACCATCGCCCTTATTGGGGCTGAAAATCTTGCTGTCGAGACGGGTAATCCCCGTCCGATTGCCCTGGCCTTGCTAGCAAGTCTTGCCGCCATGGCAGGGTTGCGAATTCTGGGAATTGGCGGCTTGCCGGTAACACTGCTGCTGGGATCGGGTCTGTTCGTATCCTGCTATCTGATGGTTTCCGGCCGTTTGGCGGATGCAGGGCGGTTGCGGATGGTTATCACCCTGGTTTTTGGACTGATCCACGGGTTTGGGTTTGCGGCAAACCTTCTGACGCTCCAGTTGCCAACCCATCGACTGGCGGAACTGTTGTTGGGATTCAATTTGGGGGTTGAGGCGGGGCAAATGACCCTGGTTCTTGGCGTTGCAGGCCTGGCCGTCCTTCTGACCCGATTCAAACTGGCCTTGCCGCGTCCGCTTGTCGTGGAGGTCGCCTCAAGCTTTCTTGTCGGGCTGGGTGTTTTCTGGTTCATCAGCCGCAGTTTCGGACCCCTTGTGTAGAGCGATGCAGGTTTGGGCGGGTAAGCAGAATTTTCTTCACATTCTTCGCGTTTAATCCGGAATGTAAGCGCTTGCCTTGATGGCAATTTTTCTGCACTTATTTGAATTAAATTAGTTATTTAGGAAACCGGCCTGATGGAATTTGACCTTGTCGTGATCGGTTCGGGGCCTGGCGGCTATGTGAGCGCGATCCGGGCCAGCCAGCTCGGAATGAAGGTCGCCATCGTCGAAAAAGATGCCCTTGGCGGCATCTGCCTGAACTGGGGCTGCATTCCGACCAAGGCGCTGCTCAAGTCGGGTGAGCTCTATGAAAAAATGTCTCACCTCGATGCGTTTGGACTATCGGCCAAGGATGTCTCGTTTGACTTCGCCGCGGTGATCGCGCGCTCAAGAAAGGTGTCTGCCCAACTTAACGCCGGGGTGACCTTCCTGATGAAGAAACACAAGATAGAGGTCATTCTCGGGACGGCTAGGCTTGAAAAGTCTGTTCCCGCTCCGAAGGTGGTCGTCGCTCTGGCGGGCGGAGGTAGCCGAACGCTTCAGGCCAAAAACGTGCTGGTTGCGACGGGAGCAAGGGCCAGGACCTTGCCAGATATAGGACTGGTGCCAGATGGGGAGCGGATCTGGAGTTACCGAGAGGCCCTCACGCCCAAGGCCTGTCCAGCCACCGTGCTGGTGATTGGTTCAGGCGCAATCGGCATTGAGTTTGCGAGCTTCTATCGGGCACTCGGGGCAGATGTCACCGTGATTGAGGCTATGGGGCGAATACTTCCCGCTGAAGACGAAGAGGTCTCTGCGGCGGCCCAGAAGGCATTTGAGGGCAGGGGGCTCAAGTTCCGCATAGCGGCGAGTGTAAAGGGGCTGACCAAAACAAAAACAGGTATCTCGCTGGCCCTGGATCTTGGCGGGAAGGCCGAAACCCTTACGGCCGATGTCGCCATTATGGCCGTTGGCATTGTGGGAAATACAGAAAACATGGGCCTGGAAGCCCTGGGTGTGAAGGTCGAGAAGACCCACATTATCGTAAATGACCATGGCGCAACGGGTGTCCCGGGGCTCTATGCGATTGGAGACGTCGCCGGTCCGCCGTGGCTAGCACACAAGGCCAGCCATGAGGGAACCCACTGTGTGGAGCATCTTGCAGGACAGGGTGGGGCGGCTCTCAAGGCCCCAATTCCAGGATGCACCTATTCCGATCCACAGATTGCCTCTGTCGGCATGACCGAAGTCCAGGCCAAGGCAAAGGGGCTTAAGGTTCGTGTGGGACGCTTTCCCTTCAAGGGGAATGGTAAGGCCATAGCGTCAGGGGAAACGGATGGCTTTATCAAGACCCTCTTCGACGCTGAGACAGGAGCCTTGGTCGGCGCTCACCTGATCGGGGCTGAGGTGACAGAGATGGTCCAGGGCTTCGCTCTGGCTATGACCCTGGAGGCCACTGAGGCGGAAATTCATGCAACCGTCTTCCCGCACCCCACAATGAGTGAAGCCATGCATGAGTCCGCCCTGGATGCCTTTGATCGTGTTCTGCATATGTGAAGGAAGCGTGTCTGGGGCAGGTCGGGTCCCTATGCGTAATTCTAGCATAATTTAGCCCTAGGACGACTAACCAAGGGGTCATGTGTTCCGTGGCCCGTGAATAAGACGCCGGAGGACCCGATGTTGCAACATTTCGCCAAATGGCTTGAAGCAACCCCCTTGAGCCTTTTGTTGCAGAATGAGCTGTGGGTCATTCCCACCGTTCAGACCATCCATATCCTGGCTATTGCCGTCGTGATTTCTTCGGTGGGGATGATTGTCCTGCGGCTTCTCGGCAAGGCTGACCCAGCCAGTCCGGTGTCGGACACGGCCCAGAGGTTCGTCCCCTGGATTTGGGTTGCTCTGGTCGTCCTGGCGATCACGGGATCCATCATGGTGATCGCCGAACCTGTGAGATCGCTACCTAATCCTGCCTTCCAGTTGAAGATGCTGATGCTGGTCCTGGCCATGGGGATGACGCTCTTGTTCCAAGGGACTGTGGGGCGGGTAGGACAGGGTGGCTCGACGATCGCCATATCTCCAACCACGCGACTCGTTGCCCTAGCAACCCTTGGATTGTGGCTGGGCATTATTATCGCCGGGCGCTGGATCGCTTACATGATCCTGCCCGAATATTGAGGCGGACCGGGATGAATTTGTCCATGGAGCCTGTCCGTTCAACAGCTTTGGAGCGTTTTGACGCTCACGCCAGGGAGGCCATCACAACCTCCTTAATCACCAGGAGAGGAGATAAGGCATGAGCCTCCATGACGCATTGAAGGCCATAGAAGCCTGGCCCCTGTCTGAGGAAATTCAAGTCTCATCCTGGATGTTTCCGGCGATCGAGACGGCCCATGTTGTGGCGATCACCCTGGTTTTCGGAACCGTCTTGATTGTTGATTTGCGGGTCCTTGGCCTAGCCTCGGGCCGCAGACCGGTGACGGCCTTGTCACATGAGGTGCTTCCCTGGACCTGGGCGGCCTTTATTCTGGCGGCGATCTCCGGGGGTCTTATGTTTATCTCCAAGGCGGATGGTTATTTCTTCAACCTGCAGTTTCTCCTGAAGATGTGTCTCCTGCTTGCGGCCGGTTTGAATATGGCCCTGTTTCATATCGGCCCCTTCCAGGGGGTAGCGGATTGGGATGAGAAGACCGTGGCCCCGGCGCGAGCACGCCTTGCCTGTGCCTTGTCTCTTGGAATTTGGCTGGGGGTGGTGACCCTCGGTCGATGGATTGGCTTCACCCTGACGCGCTGAGCCGTTTGTTATCGCAGGCATAAAAAAAACCCCAGTCTGCTTGCGCAGGCTGGGGGTTTTGATTGGACGGCCGTGACTGCGTTTACGTCAGAAGACCTCGCATCCAGGGAGACCACAGGAAATCAGTCGGTCAGACGGGAAGTTTGTGATGATCTCACACCCGTCCTTTGTGACGACAACCTCTTCCTCGATCCTGGCGGCACCTGAGCCGTCGGCGGCTCCGCACCAGGTTTCCAGAGCAAAGACCATACCCTCCTTGAGGGGCGTGTTCTGTCCGCGATAGCGCTTCGAGATAATGGGGCGCTCCCAGAGGGACAGGCCAACCCCGTGCCCATACTGAAGCAGGAAGGCCTCAGCTTCATCGCGATAGCCGAATTCCTGGGCATCAGGCCAGACTTCCGCGACCTGGTCTGGGGTGACCCCCGGGCGGATCATGTCAATCGAGGCGCTGATCCACTTGGAAGCCTTCTCATAGGCATCGATTTGATGCTTGTTCGGCTCGCCGCAGACGAAGGTCCGGTAATAGCAGGTCCGGTAGCCGTTAAAGGAATGCATGATGTCGAGAAACACCATGTCGCCCGGCTGAATCATACGATCAGAAAACGTGTGTGAGTGGGGTCTGCCGCGGGGGCCTGACACCGAATTGACGCACTCAACGCGCTCAGAACCCATGCGGAACAAGCGATCATTGGCGATGGCCACGAGTTCGTTTTCCTTGGTGCCCGGCCGGATCGCACGACAGATGTCCACATAGGTCGCGTCCACCATAGCCGAGGCCATCTTCAGGAGCTCGATCTCGTCCGGTGTCTTGACCTCACGCGCATCGAGCATGGCCTGCTGACCATCGACCACCTCAATGCCTTCTGCCTCAAGGGCGCGCAGCATGGGGAGTTCCATAATGTCGATCCCGATGGGCATTTTTTCGATGCCATAGTGGACCAGGGCCTTCTTGATCTGCTTGGCGAAGTCGCCCTGGATATTCATCCACGGGGGCAATCCACCCTGCATAGTGGAAATCGGTGCCGCGACATTGTCGGCGATCCAGGGCGAGGACAGACGTTTTGCGGGTGGGGCTGGGTCCCAGAGAAAGGGCGGGCCCTCCACGGGGCACAGGGCATAGCGCATGAACTTGTCACGCGCCCATTCACCGATGTGGGTACCCGTCACATAGCGGATATTATCAAAATTGAAGCACAGGACAGCGCCCAGTCCCGCAAACTTTACCGCCGTCTGAGCGCGGGCAAGGCGGGCCTTGAAGAGCCGGTCATAATCAATGCCACGCTCCCAATCCTTTGCCTGAGTGCCCCAACTCGCGCCTGCGTGAGGTTGATTATACTTCATGAGTCATCCTTTCGAGCCGAACCGGGCCCAGACGCGTTTAGAGCAATGTCGCAAGGGGTTGTTCGAGAAGTTTTTTGAAATCTGCCATCAAACTGGCCCCCAGGGCACCATCAACAACCCGATGGTCACAGGAGAGCGTCACCGTCATCATTGTCGCAAACCGGACAGATCCATCGGGTGCCTCAATGGGGCGACGCATGCCCGCGCCAACGGCCAGGATGGTTGCGTGGGGTGGATTGATGATCGCTGAAAACTCCCGCACGCCGTACATCCCAAGATTGGATACGGAGGCCGAGCCTCCCTGATAATCTTGGGGCAGGAGTTTGCGGTTTCGGGCTCGCTCTGCCAGCTCACGAATTTCGGAAGAAATCGCCGCTATGCCCTTGGTATTGGCCTGCCGGATGACCGGCGTGATCAACCCGCCATCAATGGCAACCGCGACGCCGACATCGGCGTGCTGGAACTGCAGGATCCGGTCACTCGCCCAGACGGCATTCGCGGCCGGGGTCCTGACCAGGGCCATGGCAAAGGCCTTCACCACGAAATCGTTGACGGAAACCTTCTCGGGAAGGGCCAGATTTATTTCCTGTCGCAAGGCCAGCATGGCGTCGATGTTCACATCGGCGACCAGGTAGAAGTGGGGGACGGTCTGCTTGGACTCCTGAAGGCGTCGGGCAATTGTCTTGCGCATACCGTCGAGGGGAATCTCGGTGAAATCCGTGCCCTTGTAGAGCGCCAGAACCTGCTCTCGGGACGCGCCGCCTGGCATGGCCGATGCCGTTCCTGAGGCTTGCCCGCGTTCAGCGTCCCGCACATCCTGTGCGACAATACGGCCATGAGGCCCCGTTCCTGTTACGCGGGCCAGATCAAGCTCTGCCAGTCCCGCAAGGCGTCGGGCTAGAGGGGTCGCATGGCGTCCCGTCGCCGTCCGGGCCGGAGCAAAGATCCGTTCTGGCGTCCGGACGGAGTTGTAGGGATCCAGGGGGGCTGAGGGTGATGGCGTGCTCACGGTGGCTGGCGCAGCTGCGGGCGAGGGCACGGCCACCGGCTGAGTGGCTGTTGCGGGGGACGGGGCTGCCGTGGGCGGAACATAGGTCGAGGGTGCCTCTCCCTCTTGGGTCAAGATCGCCACGACCGCGCCGACGGGGGCAATATCGCCCTCATTCACGAAGATCCCGGTAATCTCCCCGGCCAGGGTCGCTGGCACGTCCATGGTGACCTTGTCGGTCTCAAGCTCGAACAGCACGTCGCCAGCCTCGACCTTGTCGCCAACCTTGCGGTGCCATCCTACGATCTTGCCCTCGGTGACGGTTTCACCGAGTTGGGGCATCAAGATTTCCATTCCCAGCTCTCCGTTACCAACTCACAGAGACATACTGGGTTTCTAGAAACTCCAGCACGCCCTCATGACCGCCCTCGCGGCCCAATCCACTTTGCTTGACCCCGCCGAAGGGGGCCGCCGGGTCTGACACCAGCCCGCGATTAAGACCCACCATGCCGGCTTCGAGGCGCTCGGCGACCCGAAGGCCGCGGGTCAGGTCCTGGGTGTAAATGTAGGAGGCCAGGCCGTATTCACTCGCGTTTGCAAGCGCCACCATCTCGTCTTCCGAGGTGAAGGTCTGAATCGCAGCGACGGGGCCGAAGATTTCCTCGCGGACAAGGTCTGACTCGGGATCAACATGGGTCAGAACCGTTGGCGGATAGAAAAAACCAGGACCATTCGGGCATTCACCGCCTGTCAGGATCTTGGCACCCCGGGCCACTGCGTCGTTGACAAGATCTCGAACCTTGTCGCGGGTGTCAGCATTGACCAAGGGGCCAACCGCAACCCCATCCTCCAGTCCGTTGCCCATTTTAAGCGCGGCCATACGGCTGGCCATGGCCCTGGAGAAAGCGTCGCTGACCGCGGCATGAACATAGAAGCGATTGGCGGCTGTGCAGGCCTCTCCCATGTTCCGCATTTTTGCGATCATTGCGCCGTCAACAGCCGCCTCGATGTCGGCATCTTCAAACACAATGAAGGGGGCATTTCCGCCAAGTTCCATGGCTGGACGGACAATTTTTTCTGCGGCCTGGCGCAAAAGAACCCGACCCACCTCGGTAGAGCCCGTGAAGGAAATGACCCGGACCCGATCATCCATAAGCATGGCGGATACAACCTTGCCCGACGCTCGTGAGGGCACCAGGTTGACCACACCGGCAGGGACGCCCGCTGCCGTCAGGATCGGGATCAGGGCCTGAAGGGTTAGCGGCGTTGCTGACGCCGGCTTGATCACCACAGTACATCCGGCCGCCAAGGCTGGGGCTATTTTCCGGGTCGCCATAGCCGCCGGGAAGTTCCAGGGGGTGACCAGAAGGGCCACTCCGATGGGTTTGTGATTGACGAGTATGCGCGCGCCAGAGCTCGGCGCGTGGGACAACTGCCCTGAAATTCGCACGGCCTCCTCGGCATTCCACCGGAAGAACTCGGCCGCATAGGCAATTTCGCCCCGCGCGTCGGCAAGGGATTTACCGTTCTCAAGCGTTACGATCTGAGCGAGCTTTTCGCCCTCCTGGACCATTAATTCATAGGCACGACGCAGAATTTCACCCCTCGCCCGCGGGGTCAGTCCAGCCCAAGCCTTTAGAGCCTTAGACGCGGCGTCCACCGCCAGGATACAGTCTTCAACAGTGGCACTGGCCACGGAGGCGATGACTTGCTCCGTCGCAGGGTCATCCACGTCAAACCTTCCACCATCGGAGGCAGGGCACCATTGCCCGTCAATCCAAAGGTCGGTCGCAACGCCCTCAACTAGGGGATGTGTCATGAGCCAACCCCTAGCTTCTCATTGAACGGAGGACGGTTTCGAAAATACGTCCCACGCTGGGTATGGCGAGGTCCTCCAGGATGTCGGAGGCGGGAAGAGGGATATTCGGGGTCGTGATGCGGACCGGCGGGCCGTCAAGGTCGTAGAAAGCCTCGTCAGCGATGATGGAGACAATCTCTGCGCCCCATCCGAGGACCCGGGGGTTCTCTTCGATGGTGAAGACCCGGTGGGTCCGGGCGACAGATCCCAGAATGGTCTGGGTATCGAGAGGTACCAGGGAGCGGACATCCACCACCTCGCAGCTTATGCCTTCTTCTGCTTGCAAACGCTCAGCAGCTGCAAGTGCCCGAGGAACCATCATCCCCAGGGCGATGAGGGTGCAGTCTGAACCGGTGCGCAGAATTTTTGCTGTGCCAAGGGTATCGACGATTTCGCCATCCGGGACTTCGCCCGTCGTCGCATAGAGCGACTTGTGTTCAATGAAGATGACCGGGTCCGGATCGCGGACCGCGGCGGCCATGAGCCCCACAATGTCGACGGGAGAGGAGGGGGCGACGACCTTCAGGCCTGGAAACTGCATGACCCAGTTTTCGATGCTTTGGCTGTGTTGGGCACCAAAACGAGCGCCGCCGCCATTGCCGACCCGGACCACGAGCGGACACTTGACCTGACCGTTGGTCATATAGCGGCTCTTGGGAAACTCATTCGCGATATAGTCGTAACAAACCGCGATGAAGTCCGCGAACATGATCTCTGCGATGGGTTTCAGCCCGGTCATGGCGGCCCCCATGGCGGCCCCCAGGATCGCTTGTTCGGAGATCGGCGTGTCACGGACCCTCAGGGGACCGAACTGCTCCAGCAAGCCGACCGTGGCCTTGAACACGCCTCCGGCCTTGGCAATGTCTTCGCCGAGGAAAACGACGTCTTCATCCCGGGCCATTTCCTGGGCAATGCCGCGTGCAACGGCGTCCCGATAGGTCAGTTGCGCCATGCCCAGCCTCCATCTGCATAAACATCGGTGAAAAGGATATCTGTCGAAGTGAAGGGGGCAGCCTTGCAGGCTTCCGTGGCCTCATCGACAACACGCTTCACGTCATCTTCGATGGCCTTCATGTCGGCTTCAGAGACGCCAAATTCGCGCAAGCGCGCCTTATAGATTGTAAGCGGATCCCTTAGTTTCCACCGCTCCAATTCCCCTTCCGGGCGATATTTGGCCGGGTCCGCCCGGGAGTGTCCTGAATGACGATAGGTCAAGCACTCAATCAGGGATGGGCCTTCCCCGCTACGCGCCTTGCGGAAGGCCTCCAGCATGGTGCGGTAGACTTCATCGGCATCATTGCCATCGACAATAATCCGGGGAAGTCCATAGGCCGACGCCCGATCCGCTGCGGGGTGCTCGACGGCGGTGACCTCAGAAATCGGCGTATATTCCATATAGAGATTGTTTTCGCACACAAAAACAACCGGCAGCTTCCAGATAACTGCGAAGTTCAAGGCTTCATGGAAGGCCCCGATATTCGTCGTGCCATCTCCAAAGAAACAGACCGAAACGTCGGATTGCCCCTTGTACTGGGCGCGCCATGCCGCTCCACAGGCAATGGGAAGGTGAGCCCCGATAATCGCATAGGACCCCATGACTCCATGCTCGACCGAGGTCAGGTGCATGGAACCGCCCTTACCCCTCATAAGGCCATTGTCGCGCCCCATCAGTTCGCCCAGGACCTTCTCGACAGGCACGCCGCGCGCCAAGGTGTGGGCATGTCCGCGATAGGTACAGAAGCTCAGATCACCGGGCTCCATGGCTGCGGCCACTCCAGCGGCGATGGCTTCCTGGCCCAGGGACAGGTGGCTTGTGCCCTTAACCAAATTCTCAAGAAACAGGTCGAAGGCGCGCTGTTCGGCTTGACGCATGAGGACCTGGGCCCGGAACATTTCCAAGCGTTTGGCTTCGCTAATGTCGTCATTGACGACGGCGGTAACCGATCGATCCTGTTTTGGGCTTTTCGCCATACTTACCTCTGGGGCGTTAGGATTGGGTTCGCAGCAAGTCTATGATGCGGCGGGCGGAGCGGTGGGCATGATCACCAGGAGTTTGGCATCTGCCGAAGTTGCGTTGAGCACGGCGCGGTGTTCGCCAGGGCCTATCCGGCAACTGTCATGTTCTCGCAAAACAGTTACCTCACCCGTGCCAAGAGTGACCTGAATCTCACCGCTCAGAACGACGTAAATCTTTTCTTGAGCGCCAGCATCCATCTCCGCGCGTCCACCTGGCCGATAGGTCGACAGGCCGACCATGCAGAACTCCGAACCAGACGTTTCGGGGCTCTGAAGCCTCAACGACTCCACATCAAAATGCTTGGGAGCATCATAAGACGGAGCCTCGGCATGGCGAACGGTTTGCATATTTGAAGCGGGGCCTCTTGCGGGATTCCCGGCAAGGAAGCGCCAGGGTCTCTGAACGGGTTTTTATCGATAAACCCGGTGTATGTGCAAGAAATTTCGTCAATATGGACAAAAGTCAGTTCCCGGCGATTATTTTCGATAATCCGGGTCCTGCCGCTTATTCCGTGAGAGCTTTTCCCTTGGTCTCCGGAAGCATGAAGGCTGCGATGGCCATCAGAGAATAGGCACTGAAGGCGAAGACGCCGATGGCGAGACCAAGACCCATGCGGCCTGACAGGAAGCCGACCATGGCGGGAAAGAAGGCTCCGATGGCGCGTCCGATATTATAGGAAAACCCTTGGCCCACGCCGCGAACCCTGGTGGGGAACTGTTCGGTGTAGAAGGCACCCATCCCGCTGAACACCCCGGCTCCAAAGAAGCCCAGTGGGAAACCGAGCACCAGCATTGTGGTATTGCCAAAGGGAACCGATGTGTAGGTTGCGACGACAATTGCGGCACAGATGGCGAAGACCAGGAAGGTCACCCTTCGGCCCAGACGATCCGACAGATATCCCCCGGTGACGTAGCCAAAGAAGGATCCCGCAATCAAGACGGCCAGGTAGCCAGAAGAATCGAGAACTGACAGGTGGCGTTCTGTCCTCAGAAAGGTTGGAAGCCAGGTGGTTACGGCATTGTAGCCCCCTTGAGCCCCTGTCCCGAACAGACCGCCGAGCAGGGTGACCTTGAGAAGGGGGGGCTTGAAGATTTCAAGAAATTGGCCTTTGGCCGGGCCACCCGCCTTGGCCTTATTTTCCAGGTAGACATCGGGCTCACTGACCAGCCGGCGCAGGAAAAAGACAAGCACTGCGGGCGTTACGCCGACAAAGAACAGGACCCGCCAGGCGAGTTCCTGGGGTAGGAAGGAGTAAATCACCGCATAGATCAGGGCCGCGGCTCCCCAGCCCAAGGCCCAGCCGGCTTGCATGAAACCCAGGGCCTTGCCCCGGTGACTTGCCCGAATGGTTTCACCGAGGAGCACGGACCCGGCCGCCCACTCCCCGCCAAAGCCCAGACCCATCAAGGCCCGTGCTGCAAACAATTGGGGATAGGTCTGGGCAAGCCCCGACAGCAGCGTAAAGACGGCAAACCAGAGGATCGACACCTGGAGCACACGGACACGACCGATCCGGTCAGACAACCATCCCGCGAGCCAGCCACCAAGGGCGGACGTGACAAGGGCCGCCGTTCCCACCAGCCCGGCCTGACCGCGAGAAATACCCCAGACCGAGATCAAAGTCGGAATGACAAAGCTATAAATCTGCACGTCCATGGCATCGAGGGCCCAGCCCCCGACGGCGGCCCCGAATGTGCTGCGTTCCTTCCCGTTCAGGTCTCGCATCCACCCCAAGAGCCCCGGGGTTACTGGAGCCACTGTGGACCCGGTGTCACTGATTTCGCCCATAGTCTTCCCCCTCTTTGCCCTCTTGATATTCTCAGTCGATCCACGGTGGCTGGGCAAGGTCATCCGTGATCACCAGTGCCCTAGGGCTTGAGTGTTCCGACAATGACTTCAAAGGTTTGGTTGTAATGAGACCGTATCAAATCCACGGCCAGATCAGCCCGGTGATCTAGACAGGCATCTACAATGGCCTTGTGTTCATTGAGCTCGTTGCGCTCGGAAACCCGATCCGCGCCCAGAAGGCGATACCGCTCTGCGGCGTCGAAAAGCTGCTCGCTGGTATGAATGATCCATCGATTTGCGCAGCCCCGGACCAGGTCCATATGGAAGGACTTGTGCAGGGTCTCCCACTCGGTATTTTCGCTTCCATCTTCTGACTTTCGGCTGGTTCTCGTGAGCCTGTGAAGAGCCAGAACCAGGGCTTCCTCCCATGCGGTCTCCCGGCGATGGATAGCCTCGGTAATCGCAGTTCCGTCGATCCAGCATCGTGCCGAAACCAGTTCGCTGAGTTCAGCTGTACTCACGGCTGCAACCCTGAAGCCCTTTTGTTCCTCCAGGGCCACAAAGCCTTCTGCCAACAGGCGATTCAGGGCCTCTCTCACGGGGCTACTGCCGGTATTGAAGCGCTTGCGAAGCGCCTCGGCGGCAAGTTTCTGTCCCGGCTTCAGGTGCCCACGCAGGACGTCATTGCGCAGTTGTTCATAGACCGTCTTTGTGAGGGTCAGGGCGGGCTTGTCGTCGGTTAGGTCGACCATTTCGGCTCGGTTCTCGGGTTGTACAGGAAATATCGTTCAGTGATTGCGGCATGCCATCAGGAATGCAAGCCCGCTTGCAACCGGGCCTTCGCGGTCCGTTGCGCAATACGGTCTAGCAGGCCGACCAGTTCCTCCAGTTCACCAGGCGGCAGCCCCTGAGTTATGAAAACCACTCTTGTGCGATGATCGTCATCGGGCCAGCGGTCCAGCCAGCTGAGGTTATGTAGCAAGTGTTGCGCGCCCTGGATGACGGCTGGTCGGCCGGGCTCTTCAATGACGTTGACCAGTCCCTTGACCCTCAAGAGGCTCGGGCCAAGATGCCGTTCAAGGGAGGACAGGAGAAAGCTCAAGGCGTCTCGGGTTAAGGGGTCGTCCTGCACGAGGGTAAAGGAGGAGATGTCGCTCTCATGATCATGATGGTCGTGGTCATGACCCGTTTCGATAGCGGCTTTGGGGTGGTCGATTTCAGCCGTCAGCCAGGCCCTGGCCGCTTCTGGCCCAAAAGCCGGATTTGCGACCCTATGGCTCATGAACCGAACGGGATCGGCGGCAGGATCGCTAGAATTCCAGATCAGGGCGTGGGGGTTGGATTTCCTGAGTTGGGCTTGCAGACCTTGCTCGGATGCATCCCGAAGGTCGGGGGCAACGAGGTCGAGTTTTGTCATAATGATGGCATCGGCAAGGGCAATTTGCCGGATCGAAACCGCATGGTCACGCAGGGTTGCGGCCGCATTGACGGCATCAACTGTGGCAATGACCGCCCCGACCTGAAACAGGCCCTCAAGGGTCGGCTCTGACAAGAACGCTTGCAGGATAGGTCCCACTTCCGCCAGGCCAGAGGTTTCAATAAGGACCTGATCAAAGGCGATCTCCCCGGCGGCACGGGCGTGGTAGAGCCGGTTCATGGTCTGCACGAGGTCTCCAAAAACGGTACAGCAGAGGCATCCGTTCTCTAGCACCATGATGGTATCATCGCTGGATGTCGTCAGGGCGTGATCAATGCTGATATCCCCGAATTCATTAATGATGACAGCTGTCTTCTGAAGGTCTGGCGAGCTTAGGGCCCTATTGAGCAGGGTCGTTTTGCCACTCCCCAGAAACCCCGTCAGGATCGTCACTGGCGAGCGGATATCATTTGGGTCGGGCCTGTTCGGGGCGTTCATTGTTCAGATGAGTCCACTGGCGCGGGCTTGCTCGCGGGCCATGGCGGCCCAGTCCAACTCACCTTCTCCGTGAGCGGTCGCACCGATCAAACGATCGCGGCAGACATTTGCACTTGGCAAGGGAACGCCTGCGGCCATCCCGGCGGCCAGGGCCAGGTTGATGTCCTTGAGGGCCAGTGAGACGGTAAATCCGACTTCATCCCAGGACTTGTTTGCGATGATCTTGGCATAGGTATTGTAGGCAGGGGAGGCGAAGAGGCCGTCGGTAACAAGATCATGGAAGACCTGAACGTCAACGCCACTCTTTTCGACCAGGGCAAAGGCTTCACCAATGGACTCGATTGCACTGGCCAGAAGGAAGTTGTTGGCCAGCTTCATGGCAGAGGCTGACCCCGGATCTGTCCCGGCCTGAAATACCCGACGGCCAAGGGCTTCGAGGACTGGAAGGCAGTGGCTCACGGCCTTCGGGTCTCCGCCGACAATAACCCCGAGACGTCCCGCCGTTACAGCGTCAGGTCGTCCAAGGACGGGCGCGGCGAGCAGGATTTGTCCGGCCGCAGCATGATCATCCGCCAATTGGCGAATGAAATTGACGTCATGGGTGCCCATGGCGATATGTATCGCCCCCTTCGACATAACCGAGATCAGTCCGCCGTCTCCGGCCGTAACGGCGTTAAGGGCGGTGTCGTCTGCGAGCATGGACAGAACCACATCGGCGTGCCCGGCGACCTCGCCAGGTGTTTCGCAAGCCTTTGCGCCTTCCGACACCAGCGAAGCCAACTTCGAGGCCGTGCGATTGAAGACATAGACCTCGTGACCCGCGGCGAGCAGGCGACTGACCATGGCCAGTCCCATTCGCCCGAGACCGATAAAACCGATTTTCAAAGCCGGGCTCCGTAGAAATGTCTGTGAGTTGGAGGGGTGTTACAGGGCGGATTGTGCATAGCCCACCAGGCCGCAGCAAGCCGCCCAGAAGACGGGGTATTCGCATCCGCCGATATGCCAAAGCCATTTGCGCTCAACGCGAATGACGGCCCCGGCGCAAATCAGAAGATAGGCCATGGCGAGCCAGGGAAGAAAATGAGGCAGAAGACCCAAGACCAGCCCGGTCCCCAGCGCTAAATCCAAAATCAGGGCCAAATTTGCAAACAGAACCACGGGACGAAAGCCGGCGAGGGTAAAGAAATTCAGGGCGGCGTCGCGCTGGATGATCTTTCCGATAACGTGAGGAATGAAGAACAGGCCGCAAATGGTCCTCAGGCATAAGGTCATCGTGGCCAGGCTAGGTTCGGTCATGATTCAGCGTTTCGCCTGTTGTCCTATTGAGCTCCTGACCAAGTCGGAAGCCAGCCCAACCGTGTCAGGGTCAGCTGCGTTTCTTTGCGGTTTTTCCTACATTATCGATTTGATTGCAATTGTTGCAAGATTGCCGATAAAAACCGGATCTCTCCTTGGGGTTTAGTTTTCGGTGTTGGCAATGAAGATTGGTATGATTGGGCTGGGCCGAATGGGGGGGGCCATGGGGCGACGTCTCCTGGCGGCTGGATTTGACCTCGCCGTCTTTGATCGGGACGCTGCCCAGACGAAGGCTCTCGAAGACCTAGGTGGGCGGGTCGCCATCGATTTGGCCGATCTGTGCCATGGCCGGGACGTTGTGATTACAATGCTGCCGAGTGACGCCATTCTGGCCGAGGTGGCCGTTGGTCAAGGCGGCTTGACGGAGGTCCTGGCCCCCGGAGCGATCCACATGGTCAGCGGAACCCATGGGGTTACCGTTATGGAACGCCTCAAGGCGGAGCACCTGAAGGTTGGCCAGGTGCTGGTCTCTTGCACAGTCCTGGGACGCCCTGATCGCGCGGCAGAAGGCAAGCTTGGCCTCATTGTCGCTGGCCCAGACGAAGCGGCTGCCCGGCTGATGCCGGTTCTAAAGGTCCTCGGAGAGCAGATATTCGAGCCGGGAGAAGACCCCTTGACCTCTGTTGCTGTGAAGATCGCAAATAATTTTGTCCTGGGCTGCGCGATTGAGGCCATGGGCGAGAGCATGGCGCTCGTTCGGCGTTACGGCGTTGATCCCGAACTGTTCTATGAGGTGCTGACAAAGGGTTTGTTCAATTGCGTGGCGTACCAGAGCTATGGCGACGTGATTGCCAAGGAAGACTGGGGCCGGGTCGGGGCAACAGCCGCGATCGGACTCAAAGACGCGCAACTGGCTTTAGAAGCCGCCGAACGGATGTCCATGCCCCTTCCGAGCGGAAATGTTTGGCGTGACCACCTGTTGTCCGCCTGTGGGCGCGGCGAGGCGAGTCTGGATTGGGCGGTAATGGCCCGGGAACAGTTCCGAAAAAGTGGACTGGAATAGTCCTTACAGCTTGATCGGTGAATAAATCGATTTTATTTTGGAAAATCGATATTTTTCGATATTAGGGGGTCGAGAAACATTTTGACCCATAATGATTGGGCCGATTCAACGGTGAGTTGGGGCTCAGCAAGGAGATTTTTCGGGTGATTAGGGCGGGTATCGTTGGGCTTGGCTGGTGGGGTGAAACCCTGATTGACTCCGTCGAGGGTAGCGACGTCATCCAGTTTGTCGCAGCTGCGACCCGGTCTCAATCGGAGCGAGACCGTCAGGCCACCGAAAAGCGCGGCATGGCGCTGGTTGGCGGGCTGGATGAGCTCCTGGCCCGCGACGATGTGGATGCCGTGGTCCTGGCGACGCCCCCATCGGGTCATGCTGAGCAAATCAAGCGCGTCGCAGAGGCAGGCAAACATGTTTTCTGCGAGAAGCCATTCACGTTAAACAAGGTGGATGCCGCCTCGGCGGTTGCGGCCGTGGAGAAGGCCGGTGTCAGCCTGGGCTTGGGCTATAATCGCCGTTTTCACCCTTCCTGGGTTGATCTGAAGCGCCGCATTCGGGACGGTGAACTCGGCACGATCTTGCATATCGAATGCACGATGAGCGGTCCAAATGGCCTTACTGCCAGTGCAGAGGCCTGGCGCTCTCAGGCCGCAGAGGCCCCTTGTGGGGGTCTGACCCCGATGGGGGTTCATGCCATTGATGGACTTTTGGATATCGTGGGCGATGTCGACACCGTCTACTGCCAAAGCTTCCGCCGGGCTGTACCGAATGAAAATGACGACACCACCAGCGTGTTGTTTCGGATGAAGGACGGCATGTCGGCCTATCTGGGCACCATGATGGCGACGGCGGGCACCTTCCGGTTTCAGGTTTATGGATCCAAGGCCATGGCCCTGCTTGGCGGCAGCGTTCACGTCGCGGGACAGTCATCCCATCAGCGTCGAAGTGGCCTCTTCGGAAGCTATGTGATCCAGCCGGTGCAAGGCGAGGCCATAGCGCTTGACGTGCCGGTGTTTGACGTCAACCGCGCTGAGCTGGAAGCCTTTGGTCGTGCAATTGCCGACGGGACAGACTTCCCCATCAGTCACCATGACATGGTGCACGGTGCATCCGTCACCGAAGCGATCATCAAATCCGCCCGCTCGGGCCAGGTCGAAACCGTCGCCTAGGGCGATTCAAATTTCTGGAGTGAATTCATGGATCTCGGCAAGCACGGTCACCTGACCTATTCCACCCTTGTCCATCCCGGCGATACCTGGGAGGAAATGTGGGACAGCTTGACCACCTTTGTGCCCCGCGTGAAGGCGCGCATGTCACCGAATGCCCCATTTGGGGTCTCGCTACGACTTTCGGCATCTTCAGCGGATACGCTGGTCAAATCGCCGGACGAGCGCGCGAAGCTGAAGGCCTTTTTGTCTGCAAACGACATGTATCTTTATACGGTGAATGCCTTTCCCTATGGCCCGTTCAAAAATACCGTGGTCAAGGAACAGGTCTATGAGCCTGACTGGAGATCCGAACAGCGGGCCAAGTACACGGAAAACGTCGCTGAAATCCTGGCTGACGTGGCTCCGGATTTTGTAAATCCGTCCATTCAAAGCCCACCCTTGGGATTCAAGCCCAGGGTCACAGGTCCAGATGTCGTCGAGTCCTATGCGGCCAACCTGCGACGGCTGGCCGGGTTCCTGCATCGGCTTCGGTTGAAAACCGGGCGGACCGTCACCCTTGCTGTCGAGCCTGAACCCTATTGCTTCCTGGAAACGACGGAAGAAACCGTCGACTTCTTTACCCGTGTCCTGCGATCAGATGCCTCCTTGGCCGCACTGGCCAGTGACCTGAATGTGAGTTCAGCTGAAGCGCGTGAGATCCTTCACCGCCACGTCGGCACGGTCTATGACATCTGCCATCAGGCTGTTGAATTTGAGGACATTACGGCCTCGCTTCAAAGTCTGGTGGACAATGACATACCGGTCTTCAAACTTCAGGAAGCGGCGGCCGTTCGCATTCCGACGGTCACCGACGAGTCCATCGCGGCCCTGAAGGATTATGCGGACTCCGTCTATCTGACCCAGACCATTGAGCGCCGCGATGGCAAGCTGACCCGGTTCCTGAACCTTCAGGATGCCTTTGCAGCTTATGAAGCCGATCCGACGGGACATAGGGAATGGCGGATTCACTTCCACGTCCCCGTCTTCCTGGAGGAGCTGGGCGAGCACTTCAAGACAACGCGTTTTGCTATTGAAGAAGCCCTAGATTTTCATAAGAAGAACCCGCTGAGCGCCCAGCTTGAAATCGAGACCTACACCTGGGACGTTCTTCCCGATCACCTCAAGACCGGGGACATTGTCGACTATGTCGTCATGGAGCTGGAGTGGGTCATGGGGTACCTTGCGGCTTGACCCATAGCGGGGGAGGTCGGTCTGGCGATCAGGACTGAGCCTGATCGCGCGAGGCCAGGGCGGCGGCCATGGCCAGGCCGCCGACCACAGATATGTGCTCCATGGCGGTGCGCCATTCGCCGACCTTCTCCGGTCCTGTCATGGCCCAGAAGTTGTGGACAATGGGGATGGTCAGGAGGGTGAAGACCGCCATCCACCCTGCGCCGATCCAGACATACTTCCTGGACAGGAAAAGGATCGGGCCTCCGAACAGCGTCGCCACTGTCGCTGCGGCAAACAGGGGGGCGGGCAAGAGCCCAAAATGGGCCATTTCCCCAAGCGAGGCGTCCCAGTTCAAGACTTTTTCGATCCCCGAGGTCCAGAACATGGTCGACAAGGTCAGGCGAATGACCAGGTTTCCAGCTGGGGAATTGAGCAGTCTGGCGAGAATTTGAGGCATGATAGCGCTCCTTTTAATGGAATTTTGAAAGCCAGCGTGCGGGACTAGGTGTTCTGGCTTGCAGATCGCATCGCCCGAGCTGCCATGAAATTGGCACCGGCCCCCAGAAAGAAGGTCGGGACAAGGATCTGTAGGGCAACCTTCAGGGCATCCTCACCATGCAATGGCGCGGCCCAGTCAGAGACCAGGCCCACTAGAACCGGGCCCAGTCCAATCGCCGACAGGTTCAGGACAAACAGTAGAATTGCGCTGGACGTGCTTCGCCGCTCAGCGGGCACGCTGTTTTGCACGACGGCAAGGGCTGGCGAGAGATAGGTGAAGCCCAGCAGGAGGGGGGCGGCCAGAAGCGGGATGGCCGAGTGCCAGTTAGAGGCATGTAGCGCGAGATAGAGCAGGGGACCTCCAACTACGAAGGAGAGCGCGGGAACCAAGGCATAGGCTCGCGGGTCAGACTTGCCCCAGGAATCGGCGATCCAGCCACTTAGAAAGACGCCAGCCCCAATCGCTAGCCCCATGACCGGGCTGTAGATCGCGCCAACCATGGGCAGCGTCATGCCGTAGGATCGCATCAGCAAGGCGGGAGCCCAGGTCAGAATGCCATAGCCAGCCATGCCGGATAGACTACATCCAAGGGTCGTCCAGACCAGGACCGGAGAGCGTACAAAGGCTGACAGGACCGTCAGAATTCCAGGTTTCGGATCGCTGGAGGTCGCAAGATCAAGCTGACCTCTTGGGGGTTCCTTGACGAGGAACGGAAGTGCTACACCCAGCAGTATGCCGGGAATGGCAAGCCCCCAGAACGCCATGCGCCAGCCATATAGCGGTGCGATCCATCCGCCATACATGCCCCCGAGCGCCGTACCAATCGGAAGCCCCAATGAAAACAGGCCAAGGGCTGCCCCGCGGGCCTTTGGTGGGAAATAGTCCGCAACCAGGGCATAGGAAGGGGCCGTTCCGCCCGCTTCTCCTATCCCGACCCCCAGGCGTGCCAGGGCGAGTTGCCCGAAGTTCCCAGCCAAACCGCAAGCCCCTGTGAAGAGGCTCCAGAGTCCACACGCCAGAGCTACAATTCGGGTCCGGTGGCTACGATCCGCCAGCCAGGCGATCGGTATGCCAAAACCGGTGTAGAAGAGGGCAAAGAAGACGCCGCTGACCAGACCAAGTTGCGTGTCAGACAGGTGAAGTTCGGCCTTTATCGGTTGGGCCAAAATCGAGACCAACTGACGATCCAGGTAACTCAGTACATAGACCCCCATTAGGAGAGCCAGCACGACATATCGATACACACCGCTCGGTTGGTCTAGAGATGTCTCTGTCTGGTCCTGAGCCATTTTTTCTCCCCCATTTCTTTTTCCGCGGCCAAGGGCCCCGGCACTTGGGGGCGGGACACAAGTCATCCAGCAGCGGATCAAGCCGTCAATTCATTAGAGTCTAAATGGGGACTCAATAAGAAAGCATCATGGACGAGCCTAGGGCGGGTTATGACAGCCCTGGCCATCAGTCGCCCCCTTTGGTGCCGGCCCTAGGGGCGTGGTGTAAATTCCACGGGCATGGAGCGGATGGCATAGACAAAGTTGTTGGCTGCGACATCCTTGGGGCCGGACTGGTGGATGTCCGGGAAGCGGGCCAGGATCTGGCGATAGACGGCTTCAAGCTGGAGTTGGGCCACGCGCTTGCCGATGCAGGTGTGGGGGCCATAGCCAAAGGCGATGTGTTTGTCGGCATTGGCCCGCTCGATATCCAGCTGGTCGGGATTGGCAAAGACCGAGGCATCGCGGTTGGCGGAGCCGTAATACATGATGACCTTTTCGCCCTCGGCGATCTGCTGGCCACCGACCAGAACGTCCCGGGTTGCGGTCCGGCGCATATAGATGACCGGGCTGATCATGCGGATGAACTCATTGACCGCATTGGGCATGAGCTCGGGACGGGCAATCAGCTTGGCCTTTTGCTCGGGAAACTGGGTCAGCAGCTCCATGGCCCCGGAAATCGTGTTGCGGGTCGTGTCATTGCCGGCAAAGACGATCAGCAGCCAGGAGCCATCCAGATATTCGTCGGCCAGGAGCTCGCCATCCACCTGGGCCCGAGCAATCGCACTCATGAGGTCGGGCTGGGGGTCAAGGCGGCGCTTGTGCAGCATGTGGCGACCATATTCGAACATTTCCGAAATGGCGGCCTGGAAGGCATCCAGGAACATCTTCAGTTCCGGCGGCAGGTCGGCGGCGGCCCCCTCCAGGCTTCCGCCGGTGGCTCCGCTGCGCTCGGCGGCAAAGGAATTGGCCATTTCCAGATAGTGCATCCAGGTCAGGAACTTGGGTCGATCCTCGACCGGCACGCCCAGAATTTCGCACAGGGTAAACAGCGGCAGGTGTGAGGACAGGGCCGTGACCAGATCGCAGCGTCCCTGGCCTGCCATGGCGTCCAGCAGGCGAGTGACCTCGCCCTCGACCCGGTCATTCAGGCCCCGCAGATAGGAGGGCGTGAAATAGGGCATGTGCTCACGGCGCAGCTGCATGTGGTTGGGGGCATCCATATTGATCATGGTGTCCAGCGAGGCCCGGGCCAGCTGCATTTCGGACCGCTCATGCGACATGAGGATTCCGCCCTTTTGGGAAGAAAAGGTCTCATAATCGGCATTAACCTGCATGACGTCGTGATAGCCGGTCACGGACCAGAAGCCCGGGCGATGGCCGGGTTCATCATTCCAGGCCACCGGGGCCTCGGCGCGAAGCCTGGCGAAGGCGTCAAGGGGAGGGCCCTTGGTGAAGACCTCGGGATTCCAGAGTTCGACCGGCGAGGCCGGATAGATGCGGGGATTGGCCGGGCCCTTTATGCCGCCGACTTCAACTGTGTCACTGATCAGGCGCATGGCAAGGTCTCCGAGGTTCGGGACGTGTCTTGCCAAGCTAACCCTAGGCAAGGCAAGCCCTTTCACAGGGCTGGCGCGCCAATCCTTCGGGCACAGGCGGGCAGGTTAGCGCCGCCTGTGCCCAGGATGGGGTGGATTAGTTCACTTCGGTGACGAACTGGTCGCGCGGACGGCGCACCTTCTTCAGATTCACCAGCCAGTCACCTTCAGGCTCGCGATAGCCAAGCGGAACAATGGCAACGGAACGCAGGCCCCGGGCCTTGAGGCCGAGGATGTCGTCGAGGGCGGCTGGGTCGAAGCCTTCCATCGGGGTTGCATCCACGCCTTCGAAGGCGGCCTGGGCCAAGGCCAGGCCCAGGGCAATATAGGCCTGACGGGCGGCGTGCTCGAAATTGACCTCCGTGTCGCGCTGGGGGTAGGTGGCCAGAAGCATCTGGCGATAGTTTTCCCAGCCTTCGTTTTCGAAACCGCGCTCGGTATTCACCAGGTCAAACATGTGATTGATGCGGTCGACCGTGTAATTGTCCCAGGCTGCAAAGACCAACAGATGAGAGCCGTCTGTGATGGGCGACTGGTTCCAGGCAATGGCCTTGATCCGCTCACGGACCTCAGGATTGGTGACCAGAATGATTTCAAGTGGCTGCAGGCCACTTGAGGTGGGGGCCAGGCGGGCGGCCTCAAGAATACGCTCGACCTTTTCGGCCGGCACAACCTTGGCTGGGTCCATCTTCTTGGCGGCATAGCGCCAGTTCAGCTTTTCAATCAGCAAGGGAAATCACCTTCGTTCGCGAAATGAGCGCTCCGTTTGGCAGGTTCCGGCCAAAGCGCAATGAATAGTTTTTAAGCCATTTGTCATCAGGGGTGGTTTGTCTGGAAGGTCCTGGGACAAGGTTCAACGCCCCTCAGCAATACTGGACATATGCGGAGGAACAGGCACCATGCGGCCTCGCGAGGAGGAAACCGATGGCGGATCAGAACGGCCCCTTTGGGGTGACCAGCCTTGTCTGGGGGGTGAAGCAGAGTTTCCGGACCTATGTCGACTCCACTGGAGGCGTGACGGAGGCGGGGGCTGGGGCAAGCCGGACGGCCGAGGGCGAGTTTGTCTTTGCCGGTGCTGATGGGTCCGGGCTGGTCCTCACGGCGGACGGGCTCCTGGAGGGGCAGGGCAGCTTCCTCGGCGAAGTGCAGTTCAAGTCTCACGGCGGGATGCTGTCGGTCTTCCTGGCTGACCCCATGATTGAGGTGAAGGGCTCAGGCGCCAGCCTGACGGTGGCAGATAGTCGCGAGCGGGATCGTCGGGTCGAGCTGGCCCTGCTCGATCTGAGTGCCATGACGCGGTCGGCGGGCGCAGAGGTTGTGATACCGGCGGCCCTGGCCATGCATGGGATCATGCTCCTGGGCGACCATTATCCGCTCAGAACCGTCCTGGATTCGGTCCGGCTGACACTTGCTGGCAATTAGCCGGGGGAGGGCTGGATGGAGACTTGCCTCGCGAGCGCGCCGGGCTAAGGTCCCCCCCGAAAGATTTCATGGGGGTTGTCATGCGTAGTTTTGTCCACTCGGCGGCGGCAACCGCTGTTGCCCTGGTTCTGGCCGTTCCTCTGAGCGGACTTGCGCTCCGTCCAGCCCGGGCCGAGACCGCCTCTTCGCCGGTTGTTGCTGCGCCTTCTGCCGAGGACCTGCGCTTTACGGCCTTCCTGGATGATGCCTTCGGCCAGGAACTGCAATTGCGGCCCCAGTTGGCCACCCGCCTGGGCCTGAAGGACGGGCAGGACCGTCTGGACGACAATAGCGATGCCGGTCTGCTCAAGCGCCTCGAATGGCGTCGCCAGAACGTGGCGCAGATGAAGGCGCAGTTTCGTCGTGAACTGTTGTCGCCCGCCGCCCAGGCGAATTATGACATCTGGGCGCTTGAGCTGGACCGTGCCGAGCTGACCTATAAGTTTCGCCGATATCAGCCGCCCTTCTACTCCTTCCTCTATTCTGCCCATTCCGAACTTCCGAACTTCCTGATCAACACCCATCTGGTGCAGGCCGCCCCGGACATGACCGCCTATAATGCGAGGCTTCGTGCCCTTCCGGCCGCGCTGGATACGGCCATTGCCCAGAGTCAGCTTTCCACTGCCCAGGGGATCAAGGCTCCGCGTTTCGAGGTCGAGCGGGTGATTTCCGGCAGTCGGCAGATCATTTCCGGCGCGCCCTTCGATGGCGGGCCGGACTCCCCCCTGTGGGCCGACGCCAAGGGGAAGGTCGGCAAGCTGGTGGCGGCTGGCAAGCTTGGCCAGGCCGAGGCCGATAGCCTGCTGGTGGACACTCGCCAGAGCCTTCTGGGTTTGGCGCCCGCCTATCAGCGCGTGATGGCCTGGGCACAGGGTGAATTGCCCTCGGCTCCTTCGGGGCGCGTGGGGGCCGTCTCCCTGCCGGGCGGGGATGCCTGGTATGCTGCGGCTCTGAAGATCAACACAACCACCGACCTGACAGCGGAGCAGGTGCATCAGATCGGCCTGTCCGAAGTGACCCGGATCGAGCACGCCCAGGACCTGCTGGCGCAAAAGGCCGGGTTCAAGGATCGGCAGGCCTATTATGATGAGCGCGCCCGCCTCTATCCGCCCGCGCCCTGGACCGACGAGGCCCGCACGGCCTATCTGCTTCGGGCGAATGAAACCATTGCCCACACCCGAACCTTGCTGCCCGAATGGTTCGGCCTCTTGCCAGCCTACAAGGCCGAGGTGGTTCGCGAGCCGTCCTTCAGCGAAGTTGCCGGTGGCGCGGCCCATGCCGGGGGACCAAGCCCGGACGGGGCTCGTCCAGGTCGGGTTTATGTGCACCTGCTGGGCATGACGGACGATCCGGCGGATCTCTATAACCTGATGTGCCACGAGGGCATTCCCGGCCACGTCATGCAGGGCGATATCCAGGTCCGTCAGCAGGGTGGTCCGAAGTTCCGCAAGAGCTATGGCTATGTCGCCTATAACGAGGGCTGGGCCCTCTATACCGAGGCGCTTTGTAAGGAAATGAGCGTCTATCCTGATGTAGCGGCTGACTTCATGCGGCTGGACGCCGAAATCTTCCGGGCCGCGCGTCTGGTGGTGGATACGGGCATCCACGCCAAGGGCTGGACCGAGGATCAGGCCGTTGACTACATGATGAAGACCGGCCGCCGGCCGCCAGATCAGGCGCGCTCTGAAGTGCGTCGCTACATCACCCTGCCTGGCCAGGCTACGGGCTACAAGATCGGCATGCTCAAGATCATGGCCCTTCGTCAGAAGGCGGAAGCCGAGCTGGGACCCCGGTTCGACATTCGCAGCTTCCATGACCTGGTCGTGGGCTCGGGTTCCATGCCCCTGTCGATCCTGGAACGCCGGGTCGATGGCTGGATTGCTGCCCGACGGTGATCGTCGCGCAAGTCAGGTTCGGGCGGGGCGAACCCCGTCCGGATCAGATTTTCCCTAGCCCTTTTCGCAAGATGCTGCGAAAGAACGGCCTGCGTCAGGAGGGACCCAGATGAGTAGGGTACTTGTGATCGGAGCCGGCGGTGTCGGTTCGGTCGCCGTCCACAAGATGGCAATGTCTTCGGAAATTTTCTCGCACATCACCCTGGCAAGTCGCCGGCGGGAAAAGTGCGACGCGATTGCCGCCTCAGTTCTCGCCCGCACGGGCAGGGTGATTGATACGGTTGAGCTGGATGCCGACGACGTTGCGGCGACGACGGCGCTGATCCTGGCGTTGAAGCCCAAGCTGGTCGTCAATCTGGCACTTCCCTATCAGGACCTGAACATTATGGAGGCCTGCCTTGCCGGTGGGGCCAACTATCTCGATACAGCGAATTATGAGCCGCGTGACGAGGCCCGGTTCGAATATGGCTGGCAATGGGCCTATCAGGACCGGTTCAAGGCGGCGGGCCTCATGGCCCTGCTGGGCAGCGGTTTTGATCCCGGCGTGACCTCGGTCTTTACCGGCTATACGCGCAAGCACCTTCTGGATGTCATCGACACCCTCGATATTCTGGACTGCAATGGTGGCGACCACGGGCAGCCCTTTGCCACCAATTTTAATCCCGAGATCAACATCCGCGAAGTGACCGCCCCGTCGCGGCACTGGGAAAACGGGACCTGGATTGAGGGGCCCGCCCTCGCCCACA
Source organism: Phenylobacterium aquaticum (assembly GCA_947378305.1). Lineage (GTDB taxonomy): Bacteria > Pseudomonadota > Alphaproteobacteria > Caulobacterales > Caulobacteraceae > Phenylobacterium > Phenylobacterium aquaticum_B. Next base: position 56,276 of record CANCJJ010000010.1, read on the forward strand.
AGCAGGTCTTCGATTTTGATCAGGTCGGCCCGCGAAATATGTACCTCATGTATCATGAGGAGCTGGAATCCCTCGCGAATTTCTATCCCGAGATCAAACGCATCCGCTTCTGGATGACCTTTGGCGACGCCTATCTCAAGCACCTGGAGGTGCTGGGTAATGTTGGCATGACGCGGATTGACCCGGTCATGTTCGAGGGGCGAGCGATCGTGCCCTTGCAGTTCCTGAAGGCCCTCTTGCCCGAGCCTTCCTCCCTTGGCCCGACGACCCGGGGCAAGACCAATATCGGCACCATTGCCACGGGCCTGAAGGACGGGATGCAGAAGACCGTCTACATCAACAATGTCTGCGATCATGAGGCCGCCTATGCCGAGACCGGCAATCAGGCGATCAGCTATACCACGGGGGTTCCGGCCATGATTGGCGCTGCCTTGATGGTGACGGGCAAGTGGTCGGGGGCCGGGGTGTTCAATATGGAGCAGCTCGACCCGGACCCGTTTATGGACATGCTCGGCAAGCACGGGCTTCCCTGGCAGGTCCATGATCTGCCCGCCCCTCTGGCCTTCTGATCCCATGGAAACCAAGGCGTCTGGCCCCGGCGCATTTGCGCGTTTTGACCTCGCCAGCGTGCCATCGCCCTGTTTTGTTGTCGATGAAGCGGCGGTGCGGCGCAATCTGGCCGTACTGAAGGACGTGGGGACGCGAGGTGGGGCCAAGGTGCTGCTGGCCCTCAAGGCCTTTTCCATGTGGTCCCTGGCGGATCTGGTCGGTGACTATCTGGACGGAGTCTGTGCGTCCGGCCTGTGGGAGGCCCGGCTGGCCCGGGAGCACTATCGGGGCGAGCTGACCACATATTCCCCCGCCTACCGGCGAGCGGACCTTGCGGAAATCCTGAGGCTTTCAGACACGGTGATCTTTAATTCGCCAGCCCAGATTGCCCGGTTTCGTGACCTGATCGATGCTGCGCGCCAGCAAGGCGAGGTGTTTGACATCGGCCTGCGGCTCAATCCTGAACACAGTGAATGCGACGTTGCAAAATACGATCCGTGCCAGACCGGGTCCAGACTGGGCTTTCCAGTCTCGCAGCTTCGTCAGGAGCATCTCATCGGCGTCGACGGCCTGCACCTCCATGTCCTGTGCGAGCAGGGATTTGAGCCGCTGGAGCGGGTCTGGGCCAGCCTTGAACCCCGACTTGCCGCCTTCCTGCCCCAGGTGAAATGGCTGAACCTTGGCGGGGGGCATCATATTACCCGGGGGGACTATCAGAGAGAGGCCCTGATCGGGCTTCTGCGGCATATCGGCGAGCGCCATGGCCTTGAGGTCTATCTTGAACCTGGGGAGGCCATTGCCCTGGATGCCGGGATCTTGGTCGGAGAAATTCTCGATACCTTCGAAAACGACCTGTCCGTGGCCATCACCGATATTTCGGCCACCTGCCACATGCCCGATGTCATCGAGGCCCCTTACCGCCCGGCCATGCTGAATGAGGCGTCTGAGGGCGTAAGCGTAAGGCTCGGGGGCCCGTCCTGTCTCGCAGGGGACATTATCGGGGACTATGTCTTTGCCTCACCGCCCGTCGCGGGCACGCGCATAGCCTTCCTGGACCAGGCACACTATTCGATGGTCAAGACCAACACCTTCAACGGTGTGCCCCTGCCAGCCATCGCCCTGTGGAATAGCGACACACAGGGCCTGCGTATGGTCCGGCAATTTGCCTATGAGGACTTCCGGGACCGGCTGTCCTGAGGACAGCCGGCAAGCCAGACTAGTTCTGGGCCACCTTGTCCGGTGCCTTGCGGCGGGGCCGGTTGGACATCATCTTCAGGATGGGCTCGAATTCCTTCTCGTCGATCCCGCCGTCCTTGTTGACATCAGCCAGGGCAAAGCTCGGGCGGATCATGTCGCCCAGGCGGCCACGCAGCTCATCAATCTGAATCTTGTTGTCCAGATTGGCGTCCATCATGCCCAGGAAGCGAGTGCGCATCATGTCGGCGTCATAGGTGGTCTGTTTTGCGGCGGTTTCGTCCACCCAGCGATAGCGGAGCTCGGTGAAGAACATTTCCTCAAAGGACTGCTCGCCCCAGACGACTTCCTTGTTCGGGTCTGGATTGGCGGGGTTCTTGGCGGAGTTGTCATAGATATAGGTGGCCACCAGCTTCGATCCGGCCGGAACCTTGATGGGCTCGGCGAATTCATACATCCGCTGCCAGTTGAAGTCATAGCGCGGCACATTCACCAGCACCTTTTCCTTGCCGTCGGGATACTGGATGCGCAGCTCCGAATAGGTGCCACGATAGTGGGCATGGACCACGGCCGAATAGAGCAGGGCGTCATGGGGGAAGTTCAGATAGCTGACCTCCTTGTGGGCCTCGTCATTGGCAGGGATCTTGATCAGCAGGTTCACAATGGTGTTTTCCCGCATCATCAGCTTGGGCTGCTCGCCGGGCTTGTAGAAATAGAGCCCGATCTGTTGGGTTGAGAGCACTTCCTTGCCGAAGGGGGTGTAGTGCATCTGATAGCCGATGGATCCACCGGCCGGGATATAGGTCCCGATGTCCTTGGGCTGGACAATGCTCTCCATGCCGACCGTATAGCCGCCGACGCTACCTCCCCAATCGGCCATGCCGCCAAGTCGGCCCTCACCGGCGGGGATATAGCCTGACAGAATGTGGTGAACGGCTTGACGCTGGCTGACCCGTGCGGTCGAGGCCTTGAGCCAGCGGCCTTCCGTGAGGGGGTTGTCCATCACGGGATACTGGTAGTCGACAATGCCCGTGGCCGGGATCTTGTAGGCGGGAATGTCCACAATCAGGTCAGGCTTGCCCAGTGGCCATTCCGGGGCCTCGTGGTGAACGGTTTCAAGCCGGTCCGGCCCGTCGCCGCGTTGGGCCCCGGCCTCAACCCAGCGGACCAGGGTCTTGATCTGGTCGGGCGAGAGGCTCTTGTCATGCAAGAACTTGCCGACCTTGGGGTCAACGTCCCAGGGCGGCATGCGGTCGGTGCGCACGGCTTCGCGGATCATGGGGGCGAAGGCCTTAACCTTGCGGTAGCTGTCCATGGCAAAAGGCGCAATCCCGCCCTGCTGGTGGCAGGCGACGCACTTTTCTTCCAGGATCGGGACGATCTGTTTCGAATAGGAAATCTTCTGGAAGCTGGCCAGGGCCGCAGGGCTGCGGTCGGCAAAGCGGATCAGGCTTCCGGTCGAGGCGAGGTCGGTGACGGTAACCGGCTGGCCAGAGACCAGGGCGTCAACGGTGGTGGCGACGGCATCGCTCATGGGGCCGCGATAAACGACCTTCCAGGACTTCGGATTAAGGACAAAGACTTCCCCGACACGATTTGCCCCCATCTGATCGCCCGCCAGTTGGTCATCGTCCATCATGATGGGCAGGCTCAGGCCTAGCTTCTTGGCTTCCACCAGAATGGCTTCGCGGGTATCGCGGCCACTGGAATTCATCATCATGACCTGCACGCCCTTGGGGGCAAATTTCGTGCGGAGGGCCTCGATGGCGGGCGCGATGCGCTTCACTTCAGGGCTAGCCAGCCCGTGCATGACGAGAACCACAGCGCTATTGTTCTTGTAGCGGTAGAGATCCTGGGAGCGGCCCTCTGCGGTCACCAGCCGGAAATTGTCCACCTTTGCGGGGAGCGCAGCCGCTGCGCTCTGCTGCGGGGCAGCAATGGCCTGTGGCGTGCTGGCTGCGGTCAGGGCAAGGGCCAGACCAAGGGCAGGGATAAAGGCGGCAAAACGCATGGGCAGCTTTCCTTTGTGCGCTCTCAATGGCGCATATGGACGAGTCCCTAGCCGAATTCTGCCAGTTTGTCAGGTTAAGTCTGTTTAACCTCAGGCCCTCTCTTGCCCCTCCCTAGAACGGGCGACCGATGAACAGGTAGACTGCCTGGCGACCGTCATCAGAGGCACCATAGGCCACGAAGGCCGGGCCCAGGGCGGTATCGGCACCGAGATAGAGGCTGGCCCCATATCGCAGGTCCTGGAGGTCGAAGTCCTGGTGGCGGGCCCAGGTCTGGCTTGCTTCAAGAGAAGCGCCAACAAAGGTCCTCGACCCCAGGGTCGCCAGGGCTCCTTCCGACAGGCGATAGCGGTAGACCAGGCGGCCCGAGGCAAAAGCCTCTCCGGCCAGTTCGTCGCGCCGGTATCCGGACAGGCTGAACAGTCCGCCCAGGCGATAGAGGCTGTCAATCGGCGCGTGGCCATTGAGGCTGGAGCCCCCCGCAATGGCAGTAATCACCGTATTCCGTCCTGCGGTGAAGGTACTCAGCCCTGAAGCGGCGAGGGTCTGATAATTGCTGTTATCTCCAAGGCCGGTAAAGCCTTCGGCCCAACGCATTCCCAGGCGCACACCCCGTTCGGGGAAGTAGGGATTGTCCAAGGTGTCCAGGCCTCCAGAGGCGACCAGTCGTCCAATATCCAGGTCATATTTGCGGGGCGTCGCAATCCCGTCGCTCAGACTGGCCTTGCCCTGACCGCGTTCGACCTGCAGGCGAACCTCGCCAACCCGGCCAAATTGATAGCCGCCGCCAAGGGCGACCACGCCGTAGCTCAGGTCATAGCCCGCCAACTTGAAACCCTTGGCGTCATAGATGTCCACCGGCCGGTTTTCGAGGTCGACACGTGATGTGGTGAACCAGGACTGGCTGGGGTCCAGAACCTTGAAATACTCCGCCGACCATATGTTTCGGTCCCCGAAGGTCGCCTGCAACTGGACCTCTGAACCATAGCGATCCAGGGCCGGCGTGCGATAGTCGAAGGACACATCGAAATCGGAACCCCGATTATCGTTCTTGGCCAGGGTCAGGCCGACACGGATGTGCCCGGCATCGGGGGCTGTATCCTGAGCCCGAACCAGGACACCCGTCTTGCCGTCCTTGGTTTCGAGGGCATAGTCCACGCGTTCAAAGGCCCCCAGGGCATAGACGTCATTCAGGGCCGTCTGGATGGGCTTGTCTTCCGCCGGGTGGCCGATCAGGTGGGTCAGGCGTCGGGCCAGGACCGTGTCTGCCAGTCGGGAACTGTTGTCCACGCGCACATAACTGATGGGCGGCGGCGTGGTTGGTGCGGGCGGGACATAGGTCACCTTGTCCCGACCGGCGGCAATGCGCTTCAGGGGCTCAGCCTGCACAAGCAGGGAACGCCGCCCGGCAAGGACAAATTCTGCCCCCTTGGTGAAATCTGCCGCGTTCAGACCTCCGGCCTCAATCGTGACCAGGACGTCGCGGTCGGTCAGACGCGAGAGCTGGTCGCGTTCATTGGCCAGGATCAACAGGGTTACCGTCTGGCCGAGCAAGTCGACGGCGGAGCTGATCTTGCTACTTGGCAGAAGAGAGCTCTGGGTAGCGACCACGATCACAATGTCGGCCCCCATGTCCCGGGCGACGCTGATGGGGATATTGGCCGCCATGCCGCCGTCCACCAGGAGGTGTCCGTCCATGTTCACCGGGGCAAAGACGCCGGGAACCGCCATGGAGGCGCGCATGGCCATCGGGACTTCGCCATGGTCGATCACAATGGCCTTGCCGGTCTCGATATCTGTGGCGACCGCGCGGAAGGGAATGGCCAGATGGTCGAAACTTGCGACTTCGCCCTTGACGGGGACAAAGCGACGCAACTCCTGCAGCAGGGCCTGATCAGAAATAAGTCCCGCAGGCAGTTTGATTCCGGTGCGGGTAATGGCCAGGCTGGCCTTGACCGGAAAATCGCCCTCCTGAACCTTCTGGCGGTAGGTCAGATCGTCGCGGTCTGGGGCAGGATTGAAGACACGATCCCAATTTACTTCCTTGACGGCACGCTCCAGGGCGGCGTTGTCGAGCCCGGAAGCATATAACCCACCGACGATGGAGCCCATGGAGGTTCCGACCACCATGTCGGGCCGAATGCCTAGGCGTTCCAGTTCCTCAATCGCGCCCACATGGGCCAGACCCAGAGCGCCACCACCGGACAAGACCAGAGCCACCTTGGGCTTCTTGGTTTGTGCCTCGATAAGAGGATCGGCCCGGGCCGGACTGAATGCTGAGGCCCAGATGATCGAGATGAGAGCCATGGCCTTGAAAACGCGAGTCTTTGAAATTCCAGTCTCTGCGACCATCGATAGGCTTGCCGGTGGTTTCTGCGACATAATCTAACTCTCAAAAGATAACTATATTATGGATTTACAGGTCGGCTTGGAGGGTGGCAAGGACGTGAGGGGCTCGAGGCTTCTCAACGTCCAAAATACCGAACTCACATTTTTTAACGATTTCAAGTCTAGGCCATCCAATGTGTTTGAATAAAAATGGAATCATAAAAAAACTGCCATAGAGTGGTGTTAGGTTAACTTGAGCTTGGGAGGGGGCATTGAGACGGCTGATTTTGCTGACCGTAATTCTGGCCCTCGGCCTCTCCGGCTGCGGCGGTGGGGGCGGCGGCTCGTCGACTGTGACACCCGGTCCGGTTGCCCAAGTAATATCCGATTCCGACGCGGGTCGTTTTCTCACCCAAGCCACATTTGGCATCACCGATCAGGATCTGGCCCAGGTAAAGTCAGATGGCTATGCCAATTGGGTGTCAAGCCAACTGGCCATGGCACCGTCTGGGTCTCATCAGGCTTTTATGGAACGCCGTTTGGCAGAGCTTCAGGTCGCAAACCCTAAGGCGGCCCTCACCACGACGGAATTTTATCAGAGTTTTTGGTCCCAGGCCGCGGCAGGGCCTGATCAGTTGCGCCAGCGGGTGAAGTTTGCCCTGTCGCAGATCTTCGTAATTTCTCTGGCCGACGCCAATGTCGATCCCCGAGGGGCGGCGTCCTACTACGACATGCTCGGCCAGAATGCCTTCGGCAATTATCGCACCCTGCTGCAAGCCGTAACCCTTCATCCCATGATGGGGATCTATCTTACGAGCCTGGGCAATCAGAAAGAGGACTTAACAACCGGGCGTCAGCCCGACGAAAACTATGCCCGCGAAGTCATGCAATTGATGAGCATTGGTGTTTACAAGCTAAATCTGGACGGGTCCATTGCCGTCGACTCCACTGGAGCCCCGATATCCTCGTATACGCCCCAAGACATATCAGGTCTTGCCAAGGTTTTTACAGGGATGAGCTGGTATTCGACAAATCCTTCTACGACCACATATCAGGGTGGTCAGAAGAATGTGAACGCCACGGTAACGCCGATGATCCTGTATCCGGCTTTTCATTCGACCTCGGCCAAGAGTTTCCTGGACACCACAATCCCGGCTTCAACGACCTCCGATCCTGAGGGGGATATCAAGATCGCCCTCGACACCCTCTATAACCACCCAAATGTCGGTCCGTTTATCGCGAAGCGGTTGATCCAGAACCTGGTCACGAGCAATCCAAGCCCGGCCTACGTCGCCCGGGTTGCCACGATATTCAATAATAATGGCTCAGGGGTTCGCGGGGATATGGCCGCTGTGGTCCGGGCCATATTGCTTGATTCCGAGGCCCGCGATGCCGCCCAGGCCTCAGGCGAGTCCTACGGGAAGTTGAGGGAGCCTATCGTCAGGTTCGCCAACTGGATGCGCACCTTTGGGGCCACCTCGTCGTCCGGGAATTATCTGATCGCGAGCACCAGCGCGCGGACCTCGCTTGCCCAGTCGCCTTTAGCCGCCCCCACGGTCTTCAACTTTTATCGCCCCGGCTTTGTCCCGCCCAATACGCGTCTGGCACGCGCAAACCTCACCGGCCCTGAATTTCAGATTGCAGAGGAAGTCAGCGTCGCGGGGTATGCCAACACCATGCTGACGGCCATAAATACTGGCTATGGAACCAGCAATGACGTTCGGTCCACCTATGACCGGGAAATTGCCCTGGCAACTGATCCCGCAGCCCTGGTTGACCGCATGGATAAGATGCTCTTCTCGGGGCAGATGTCCTCCAAGTTACGGGGACAGATCACAACCGCCGTTAATGGCATTGCCATTCCATCCGGCACCGCAACCCAGACACAGATCGATACAGCCAAGCTAAACCGCGCCAAGCTCGCAGTGTACATGTCCATGATATCCCCAGAATATCTGGTGCAAAAGTGAGGCGGATCTAATGGTCAACGGGAATTGGGATCGCCGCCATTTACTTCGAGCTGGAGGTGCCTTTTCGATTTTGGGCACAGCGGCCCCCTTCGCCCTTCAGATGGCGGCTGTGGGTTCGGCGGCGAGCGAAAGTACACCGGACTATAAGGCGCTGGTCTGTCTGTTCATGGTCGGTGGTAACGATGCCAATAATATGCTGCTGGCGACCGATACGGATTCCTGGGGTCGCTATTATGCGACCCGCAACATTGGTAACGAGCCGATCGCCCTTATGCCGGTCGGGACGCCAGCAACGCCTGTTGGTCAGGTCTCGAGCCTGACCCGGCGGACAGTTGCTATGAATATGCCGGAAGCCTGGGGCGGCGTATTACCCATTGTCCCGAATACGGTAAATCCTGTTCCGGCAGGGACCTCTGCCAGCGCCAGAAGCTTTGCTCTTCATCCCGCCATGTCGGCCTTGAGGCCCATATTCAATGCGGGACGATTGGCAGCCGTCGCCAGTATTGGAACCCTTGTCACGCCAGTGACGAAGGCCGCCTATGTCGCAAAGAAGGCAACCCTTCCCGCGAACCTGTTTTCTCATAATGACCAGGTCTCGACCTGGCAGTCCGGAAATGTCGAAGGTGCCAAGGTCGGCTGGGGTGGGCGGTTTGCCGATTTGCTCGCCGGAATGAATGGCAGCAACACGCTTTTTACCGGCATTTCCCTGGCGGGTAATGCCGTTTTCCTGGCTGGCCAGTCCATTGCCCAATATCAGATCACGACGGGGAATACCCCGGCCTTGACCTTCACCGGAGCTACGGCAGCCAGTGTTTTCGGGTCGTCGGCCGCGCCGGCAATCATCAGCGACATCGTTAAGTCGTCCAATGGCGCAAACATCCTGAGTGCGGACTATGCGGACCTGAATGCCCGTTCGATCAATGCCGCCGGTGGCCTGAATGCGGCGTTCCAGGGGGCAGCCTCATTGGCGGTACCTGCACCTACGACCTATACCAACCCCTCAACGGGCGTGATTGGTCAAAATTCACTGGCTGTTCAGCTCCAGTCCGTGGCCAAGATGATTGCCGCGGGACCTTCCCTGGGTCTTCGTCGGCAGCTGTTTTTTGTCAGCCTGGGTGGCTTTGACAATCACGACTATCAAAATGATGTGCAGCCGAACCTTCTGGCACAGGTCGCACATGCTCTTGCCTATTTCGACGGTGTTTTGGCGAACATCGGGGGATTAGACATGCGGGCAAATGTCACAACCTTCACTGCATCTGATTTCTCCCGAACCTTTGCGAGCAATGGTGATGGAACCGATCACGCCTGGGGTGGGCACCATTTCGTCATGGGCGGCGCGGTCCAGGGCAAGGATATCTATGGTCAGTTTCCAACCGTCGGGCTCGATGCGGGGACCTTCTACAATCCGGACTTTGCCGGATCGATCATGATCCCTCGAATATCGGTTGATCAATATGGAGCGACCCTGGGGCGCTGGTTCGGCGCTTCAGATAGCGATCTGTCGACCATTTTTCCAAATCTGAAGAACTTCAGCTCACGCTACCTTGGATTTATCTAACCTGCTGCCTGGGGCGAGTAGCGGATATCGACCACGCCGCGTTGCCCGTTCCTGCGACTAACCTGGACGACGATATCGACCATTCGTTCGATCTGGGTGCGGGCGGTCTGCCAGTCCAGTGAGACGTCGCCCGCCATGGTCAGAAGGGTGATCTGATCAAGGGCTCCTTCAGGGTTATTCGCGTGGACGGTGGTCAGGGAGCCCGGGTGCCCCGAATTCACCGCTCTGAGAAATGCGAGTGCTTCCCGGCCGCGCAACTCGCCCAGCAAGATGCGGTCGGGTCGCATACGCAGGGCCGCCGTCAGAAGATCATGAGCGTCGACCTGGGTTTCCCCTTGTCCACCGCGCACGGCCAGCAGGCCAATGGAATTGTCGCGTGAGAGCTTCACTTCCGGAGCATCCTCGATCAGGACGAGACGCTCCTCCTCCGGAATTTCCTTGAGTAAGGCATTGAGCAGGGTGGTCTTGCCCGAGCCGGTACCGCCGGAGATCACGATCGTTTTCTTGCGGCGAACAGCTTCTGACAGAAATCCCAGGACGTCGCCGCTGGCAAGCCGGTCCCTCAGTGAACCCTCATCGGCTTGCAGACCCCTGTTTCTATCCATTGCAAAAAAATCACTGAGGGCCAGGCGGTTCAGGTCCAGATCGACAATGGCATGTCGTCGGATCGCCAAGAGGAGGCCTCGGCAAGAGGCGGGGGGCGCAATTATCTGTACCCTGGAGCCATCGGGCAGGGCTGCACTCAGAAGGGGATGCTCGCGGCTAAGGCCTTGGTGTGTCGCAGCGGCGATCTGTCGTCCAAGTCGCCCAAGAACAACTTCCGTGAGCTCCGGGGCGGAGTGCCGGGACAAGAGGCCTGTCTGGGTCTCAATCCAGACTTCACCGGGCTGATTGACGAGGATGTCCGTGACATCCCCACGGCTTAACCAGGGCTCCAGCGGCGCAAGGTAACTCTGAAGGAAGATGCCGTCTGTCATTGAGGTTTTGAGGCGGGGGTTACATCCAGACCGCTGATCTTTGAGAAGTCGAGATCTCGAACGAGAAAGACCCGAATGGGTTCCCCTTGTGGGATCCGGATAATTGGCGCGATATCAATTTGTTTTTGCAAGGCAATCTGGGCAATGCTGCTGGCCTGGGTATTTGAGCCAATAACAATCGCTGTGCTTGATGAGCCCCGTCCGGAGGCCGAGTCTAGCGCGGCTGAGAGAACCGACAGCAAGATCGAGCCCCCGAAACGGCGGAAGAACTGGTTATCCGTTTCACCTTCAATGCCACCGCGGCCCATGGGGTCTGTGCCCGGAGACCCGACATCGACCGATACGCCTTCAGGTGTGACCAGGCGAGACCAGACCACAAAGGCCCTGGATTGTCCCAGAGCAACGCCGGCATGGTACTGTCCAATGAGCTTGGAACCACGAGGAATAAGAATGCGCGTCCCGTCGAAGCCCCTGACATCCCGGGTTACGACACCGCGAATAAATCCAGGCAGGCTGGAATTGATGGCTGTTTCCAGAACGGCCGGGATTACCGTACCCTGAACTGCGGTCGTCGAAAGGTCCCCGATCCGACTGGCCTTGGCGGCATTGGCGGACCCTTCCAAGACCCTGGTCGTGAACCGGTCTTCTGCGGACAGGCGGCTCATGTCTGTGCCCTGCTGCGCACCTGCCGCAGGCGCTGGCGAGGGCACCGGTACCGGGGGCGTTGCGGCAGAAAGATCAACGATCACCGCTGGCGCTTTCAGGCGCAGGCTGAGGTCGGCGACGGGGGGTGAGGCTGGATTTGGGGCCGCGACAGCAGGGGTAGCAGGCAGGTCAGGCTGTACTGGGGCCACAATGATCGGCGCCGGTGCCGGTGCCTGGTAAGGTGGCGGACTTATAGGGACCGACGCCTGCGCTTTTGGTTTTTGCCTTTCGAGGCGAGCCGTCTGAAGCGTAGAGAAAACCAAGCCGCCGAGAATGAGCAGACCTAGCCCGGCAAGTGGAACTGTCCACGGTGACGTGCGCACTTGAACCCTTGGGGCCAGACCACGGCCGTGGTCGAAGAGAGGACTTTTTTCGTCGGGACGGGTCATTTTTTCAGATCCGCTCGTGACTTCGCTGGGGCCCGAGGGCGGGGACTGAGGGGGCCCACGACCTGGCTTTCGAAGCCATCATTATAAATGCGGGTCACCTCATCTCCCTGACGGAGAACAAAGGCCCGGGCAACCTGATCTACGACCAAATAATCCCCTCGTGTCGCGGTGTTCACAATGGATTCCCCGTTCCTGTCCTCAAGAACAAATATGGCGGGATAGGCCCCCCTGTCTTCAAACCGAAAATAGGTGGCCCGGCCATCATCAAAAACCTGGCTCGGAAGGGTCTTGGTCGAGCCTTCGTAGCTGTAGGCTGTATTTTTGACGGTCGGTTCTACTGGGGTGACGGGCGCGGGCACCTGAGCCGGGGGCACTGTCATGGGGTACAGGAACTGCAGGCCATAGAGGGCGGTCCCTGCCGCTGCGCGTCCGGGGCGCTTGTCGACATTAAGCTCAAACGCGTAGTGCCTGAGGTTCGTCACGACGGTCATGTTCGTCGTTGCACCGGCAAGGATCGGCTTAATGAACAGGAGGGTTGCTCGCGCATTGGGCGTTACCTGCCAACCCATGGCATCGCCAATTGAAACGTTTTCTATGCGCTCGCCAGCCTCGAAGCCGATCGAGAACTGATATCCCAGGACGCCGGTCAAAAGCACAACCTGATTGGGGTCGTAGGGGGTTGTCCGGATTCGCGCGTCTCCTGGCCCAGGCGCAGGTTTGACCGCGGCAAGGGCTGGACTGGCGAGGAAAGCGAGCGCCGCTAGCAGAAGAACGAGATTTCGCATCAAGGTCTCACCCTGTCTTGACCCGGTAGGCGGCCGGGACGCCTGCCCGACGAACTGCTGGTGCGTTGGGCTAAATCCGTCCAGGTCTTGTCGCGCGCGTTGGCTGCTCGTCCGCTGGAGATAGGCAAAATCCCCTCTGATGACGCGACAGGGGGCGGATATCTGAGGCTTGCAGCGAGTTGATCAGCCCTCGAAACACCCCCCCGGTACCCATCATTGTCTCTGGGCGTTTCCGACCCGTCTGATGGCCTTTTTGCGGGCATCCCCCCCACAATTCCGCCGAGGGGCCAACGAAAGGCCATGGCCATCATGACCCCGGCAGCAGCGACTCCAACCTGCACAAACCCGAACAGCATAACAAGCGCACTAACCGTTAGGGCTGTATCGACTTGCAATTCCCCGTCGAGTCTCTGACGCGCCAGTTCAATCAGGCTGGGCTCAATAATTGACAGCATCAATGAAACGGAAAGCCAGCCCAGAAGGCTTACGAAAAGCGACGCCAGCAGCCCTCGAATCCAGCCCGCAAAGACCCCTCGGGTGGCCTCAAACAAGGAGAGGGCGATCAGGATGGGACCGATAGATGTGAGGACTGCCGCCGTGATCACCCCAAGGCTAAACACGCCCGCTGTCGCAAAGAACAAGCCTTGGGCAGATTGCCAAAGGGCCTGAGCGGCTCCGGCAGCACCCCCCGCATAGGCTGGCGCATTGGGCCCGGCCATCTTGCTAAACGCCCTGGCTGCAAGGGCCAGCTGATCATAGAGAACCTGCAGGGATGCGCGCGGATCGGCCGCAAAGGCTGAGGGGTTCGTGTCTGGGTGTGTGATGAGGCCCGCAATCTGAATCGGGGCTCGCGTTACGAGGTCAAACACGAGAGTTTGAAAAAGGGTCCAGTTCCCGACAAGCGCAAGAATGGCCCCAACCGTCAGGCCAATCGAGGTCAGGTTGAATGGCCTGAGCTGAGTTCCCAGCATCATTCTGTAACCGAGGAGGGCGACATAGATCACCAGCAGGACATTGAGCCAGGTCTGAAATGGCGATCCCGCCCCGCCAAGGGCCTCATATCCAGACTGCGCATAGGTGCGCGAATGGCACTCTACGGCATTCATGGCATCGACAATGACCCCGGATGATTTGGCAAGAGCCGCGCATTCCGTAATCATGCCCGCGCCCCGTCCGCGCCCAGCATATAGCGCTCCAGCCAAGCCTCAGGGGCATCTCCAAACTGTTCCCGAAGCGCATCGAGCGCCCGAATGCTGCGTTCGGTTCCCGCGAGAACCCGCAAATAGCCCGGCATGCCTGACAAATCCAACCGTGCGACGACACTGTGATCTGCCTGTTTGACCAGGAAACATCGTGAGGTGTCGGGCAAGGTCCTGATCAGGTCAAACTCATGCTCTGTAAGACCAAAGCCATCTCCGTAGTCCTGGAACCTGGCCTTCGGATTTGGAAAAAATATCTGGGTCGCGGACTGCTCGACGATGGCTGACGCAATCTTGCTCTCAAGGGCATCCGAGGCACTCTGGGTACAGAACCCCAGTATGCCATTGCGTTTGCGAATGGTTTTTTGCCAGTCACGGATGCGGCGGACAAAGATTTCGTCGTCCAGCGCCTTCCAGCCCTCATCGACAATGATGATCGAAGGCGTGCCGTCCAGGCTCTGCTCGATACGATGGAAGAGGTACATCATGGCAGGTGTACGCAGGGCCGGACTATCCAGCAGCCGTGTCATGTCGACCCCGAACATCCGGCTGCTCAGGTCCATTCGATCATTCTGATTATCGAAGAGCCAGGCATGTTCCCCCTGACCAATCCAAGGGATCAGCCGGGCCGCAAGGTCTCCAGGAACGGGTCTACGCATTCCCTGCAAAAGTTCCCGAACATTGCCTAACCTGCGCAGTTCAGGAGCCTGCTGATAGAGGGCATCAATAGCCTCGGCGATGGCCGCACGTTCCTCGGAATCCAGGATCTCCCCATCCGAAGTCAGCAATCTGGAAAGCCAGTCTCGAAGAAAGGCCCGATTCTCAGCTGTGTCCGGGAGTTGCAGGGGGTTCAGCCCGGACGGCTCGCCAGGAGACAAACGGTCATAGCGCCCGCCGCTCGCTCGAATAAAGGCTTCTGCCCCTCGGTCCTTGTCGAAAATCGCGATCCGGGGCCGAAATTTCTCAGATTGGGAGGCAAGAAAATTCAGCAAGGCGGTCTTGCCGCTGCCACTTGGACCAATGACCGTGAAATTGCCCAGATCGCCCGTGTGGAAGCTGAAATTGTAGGGGCCGAAAGCCGTCGACTCCAGCAGGGTGACGGGCGTTCCCCAGTGCAAGTCTTCCGTCTGGCCAAGCGGATGGCTGTGCAGGCTGGCAAGACTTGAAAAATTCGCCGCTGAGATTAAGGCCTTTCTAGCTATATATTTGAAGTTCCCGGGAAATTGAGCCCAAAAACCCGGTTCCATGTTTATGTTTTCGCGAACGGCAATAACCCCGGACTCGCCAAGGGCCGATTGAACTTCAGCGCAAGCCATATCCAGGTCCGCCAGGTCGTCTGACTGAACAAGGATTGAAAGGTGATGTTCGCCGTAGACTGTTCGTCCGGCACCGAGGTCATCCCGAGCTGCCACAAGGTCAGAACGCAGGCTAAATGCCTGGTCATCCGCGGCTTGCAGGCGACGCAGAGCAAGGTTCATTCGCCCCATGGCCACAGGCCGGTCGAGAAACACAAAGCTTTCGCTCAGCACCATTTCATGGGGAAGGCGCAGGACTGGATCGAGCAGTCCGGGAACCGTCCTTGCCGGGTAATCCTTGATCGAGACCATGGCACCAAAGGTGGCTGGCCTGGAACCATTTGCCCCAAATTCAATCGCATCACTGCCAAAACTCAGCTGACGCGAAGCAATGGCATCTCCGAGATCGCCTGTGGGGGCCAGGACGGTTGCGGCCCCTCCATTCACCAAGTTCGCCAGAAATTCTGCAGGTTCCGACCGGGTACCTGTCTTTCCCTCAAGGGTCCTCAGAAGGCGTGGGCCATAGGGGGCAAGGGCCGCCAGGACCGCTTCGCGCAGAGCATTTAGACTGCGGACACCGGCAGCGAGATCAGCTTGACGCTGTCGGGGGCTAAACCATTGGCCAAGGCTGTTCGTTTCACCGCGAGCCGGGCGGTAGACCAGGGTCAGGTAAAGGTCATTCACAAACAACCGGCGCGCGGAGAGTTGGTCCTGCCAAGCGAGGTCGAGACCCCTCCCAAAAGGCGTTTCCGCATGACCTGTCATGGTGACCGGGGACTCACGGCGAATGACATGGTGATAGACGGCCAGTCTGGACGTCGCGAGGCTGCGAAGCAGGGTTTCGCGCAAAATCTTGCGATAATTTAGCTCATCGTCAGTGCGGGTCTCAAACGATAGGCCTTGAAGATGCAGAACCTGCAGCAGGTTCCCGTCTCGGGTCCGAATGGTCGCCTCGTCCACATGGCCAGCAAAAGGTAATCGTTGGCCGATCCTGGCTTCCTTTGCAGCAAGCCGACCCGCAAGACCCAGGGTGTGAAATCTGGCGTTCAAGGCTGGTAAGTGTTTGCGCGCCAGAAACTGAAGTTTCTGATCCGGGGGCATTCACGGGCGCGCGTAATCCATAGATCGAAGAACCGCGGCTCATTCAGACACCCCAAATAGCCTATAATGTGGAGCGCGGGCGCGATGAGCAGGCCCCAAAAGTTCTTTGTAATCAAGAACATTTCGAGGGTAACGATCAGGTTAAATACGGCATAGCTATAGGTGACACCGCCGATCATTTGTGGACGGGCCAGGGCTGCAAACAAGGGGTCCGATTGCAGCCTACTCAAGATGCCACCCCGGTTGCTGCAGCCCGGATTCCCGCCACGATTGCGGCGGCACCAAATATGATAAAGGCCCCTAAAATAACCGTCAGGCCCCTGCGCCAGTCAATACGCCCTGTCAGCATCATGAAGCCCACAGCCGCAATGGCGATGACAGCTGCCGTGGTAGCGACCGTCCCCATAAGGGTATTTTGGATCCAGATCAGGGCCCCAAGAACCGGGCCGGATCCTGCGGGGTCGACCGCCTGGGCATGAACCTTGCCCGCAAGTGAGAGGCCTAAGACGAGGGGTAAGGCTAGAAATCGTGAAAAATTATTTTGTCTTTTCATAATTATCCCCACCCAGGGCCTTGTCCGCGAGTCGCTCCATTATCGCAGAAACATAGGCTTCCGTCTCACGGTATGGGGGCACTCCCTTGTATCGCCGTACGGCATTTGGGCCGGCATTGTATCCCGCTAGGGATTTCGCAACATCGCCATCAAAGGTCGTCAACAAGCCGCGGAGGTATCGGGCCCCGCCGTCAATATTGGCCTCCATCTGATCGGGGTCCACGCCCATCTGCCGAGCTGTTTCCGGCATGAGTTGCATAATTCCCCGCGCCCCCTTGGCTGAGCGGGCCGCCGGATTCATCCGGGACTCTGTCCACGCCACGGCTTCGATCAGGGCGGGGCTGAGCTCCGCGTTTTTCGAAGCCTTTGTTAGGGCTTCCATGGGCGATTGAGGGCCTTGACGGACTTGTCCTCCGGGCACCGGAAGGAGGCTCTGGGAGGGTTGGCCTGGGCCCAGATAGGTTGCCGGGCCGGAATGGGTGATGACCCGCCCATCTGGTTTGATTTCCAGGACCTGCCCATAGGCAGCCCCGACCATGAGGGACGCGAAAATGACCATGCCTGCACAGATCCGGTGCTTGGGATTAGGTCGAACGTGAACCAGGCCTTTACCCACGGGTCAGTCTCTCAGCGAATCTCTTGTCCAGACTGAGGATAACTGATTTGCGCTTATAGTAAGCGTCCCGATCCGGGCGTTCGGAGGGCGGTCAATGTATAAGATATCAATCCCGACAAGCGCCCTGGGCCGTACCGAGTACTGGCTGCATCATCCCCGGTCCGTGGCTGATCTGGAGGCGATGGGCGAGGCCTTGGTTGCAGGGGTTCGGGTCATGCTGGATCCTGGCACAGGGGAAACCCTTAGGGCCTGGCTGCATTTCCACGCTGAAGTGAACTGCTGGATCGCCTATCCGGAGCCCAATCAGGCCCCTTGACCAGCAAACTTTGCGGCCGCCCGTTGTCGCCAACGGACGGCCGGGTTGGTTAGAAAGACTTGCGGACGCTCAGATAGACGTAGCGCCGATAGGGCTGATAGACGCTGCCGAGATAGCCGCTGGAGGACAGGGGTGGCTTTTCGTCGGTCAGGTTTCGGACGCCAAGCTTGATCCGCGTATTGGCGAACTGGCCTTCATCCAGAGCGACTTCCCCGTACAGATTGCCCGTGATCTGGGAGTCGATCACCCAGGGCGAGCCTGTGGAGTCCAGCAGGCTCGTGTCATCGATGGGCGAGATATACTGGGTGTAGGCCCCCAGGGTGAACTGGTTCAGGGACCAGGTCAGGGTGGTGTTCAGCTTCCATTCCGGACGGCCATTCTGCCGCACCAGATCACCACCGCCGGTGATGGTCGTACCCGCATTGATCTTGCCAGCCGCGCGAGCGTCGAGAAGCTCGGAAATGGCCGGGGAGGGCTGCTGGTAGAACTTCAGCACATTGGCGGCTGAGACCTGGACGTTGAAGTCGCCGAAGCGCGAGCCACGGAGGGTCCAGTTCAGGGCATAGTCAATGCCGCGAGCTTCCTGGGGCAGGAGGTTGACGTACTGGTCCTTCACGTAGAGCACGGTCCCCACAGCGGTCAGGCTCGTGCCGGCAAAGGCGGCAATGTCGTCAGACGTTGCGGCTGCCCGGACGACATTGGCGTTGGATCCACCGGACATGCGCGCCAGATAGTCGGCGGTCAGGGCATTGCCCTCGCCAAACAGACCCACAATGCCTTCCTGCTTCACATCCCAGAAATCGGCGGTGAAGGTGAAGCGGCCATATTCGGACGGGATAAACTTGGGTTCCAGGACAAGACCGAAGCCGTAGGTCTCGGAATCTTCTGCCTTCAGGTCGGGGTTACCCGAGCGTTGCGCAGACACGCTAAGCGAACGGGAGCAGTTGCTGAAGCTGGTAATGCGCTTTGCCCGCAGGTCCGCTTCGCAACGGACCCAGTCTGTCCGGGTATTGGAACGGGTCACCACGGTTGCGTTGATTTGTTCCAGATTGGGGGCCTTGAAGCCCTGAGCCCAGGAACCCCGCAGCCGAACGCCGTCGAAGACATCCCAGGCCAGGGCGACCTTCGGCTTCGAGACGTTTCCGATGTCGCTATAGTCCTCATACCGGCCCGCAATCTGCAGCTCGATATTCCGGGCGAGGGGGATGCCCATTTCCGGGGAAACCACAGGCACCGCGAACTCAACATAGGCCGAAGAGACATTGCGCTTGCCCTTGGTATCGGGCGAGGTGCTGGTGCCGACCATGTCACTGGCATAGACAAGGCCCGTGACGGAGTTTGTGTAGGTTATGGTGCCGTCGACGTGGCTGTCGCGGTTGTCCTTCTGGGTTTCCCTGCGGAATTCGAGACCTGCGGCCATGCCAATCGACCCTGCGGGCAGGGCGAAGAGGTCAGCCTTTGAGATCCGGAAGTCGCCGGAGGCCAGGGTGCTGGTGCTTTCACGCTTGGCGCGGAAGCGGATGGCATCCAGGGCGGCCTTGGCGCTGGCCGTGCTGTCGCCGTAGCTGGGCGACGACACCGTGCCGCCATTGAAGGGATTATAGGCGTCCGAGGTCGACAGGCCGATCTGGCGCTGAACGGCCGTGGCGCTGATGGCGTCGGAAACGTCCTTGGCCCGTGCCTCGGAATAGAGGCCCGCGGATTCCCATTTGAAGCCGTACTTCTCGCCCTTGAAGCCCAGGAGGAAGCGGGTTTGGAGGTTCTCAACATCGACCTTGGACAGGCCAGCATCAACGAAGTCATAGCTGGTCAAGGTAACAGCCAGACCGGTCGTGGGGGCCGTGGTGCCCGCCAGGCGATTGGGATTTGTGGAGCCATTGGCGAAGGTCGTCGGGCCAAAGGGGTTGTAATAGCTGGAGGTCGGCGCAGTGATGACCTGGGCTGAGCTGGTGCCAATCGGAGCCTGATAGGACGTCGTATTGGCGGTATAGAGGCCGAGTTCGCCAAAGGCGGTGATGTCGTCTGTCACCCGGTAATTGCCGGTCACGAAGACATTGACCCGCTCAACTTCAGGCATGACGGTCAGGCCGAGGGCCGAATTGTCAAAACGAAGATTGCGGTCATCGGTCGAGGTCGCGGGCGCACCGCTCTGGATACAGATACCTGTCCCGACGCCGACGAGGCAGCCTGCATTGGTGGTCGGCTGGATGTGGAAGGCCCCGGCCGTGCTGGTCAGTGAGGTGGCGCCAAGCTTGACAGAGGACGCAGCCGTGAAGCTACCCCAGGGGGTGATGGTCGACCTTGCATCCAGCGAGGTTGCGCCGTCGAAACGGGTACCTGCAAACAGGGCACGGCGATCCGACGAGGAGGTGAAGCTCTGGTCCGTCGATGTCAGGGCCGTGCGCTTGTTATAGTTGAAGAAGCCAGTGAGGTTCCCCCGGTCAAAATTCTTGCCCCACAGGCCGTTTAAGCCATAGTCCGACATGTGGGTGCCTTGGGCCTGCCCGAACTGGGCTTCGACCTGCAGACCATCAAAATTGTCCTTTAAAACCGTATTGACCACGCCGGCCACGGCGTCTGTACCATAGATGGCCGCCGCACCGTCCCGCAGGACTTCCAGCCGCTTCAGGCCGGTCGTGGGGATGGCGTTGGTATTATAGGTCAGGGTCGGAACCAGGCTGAGGCCATCGGCCTGGCTGGTCGGGTGGTTGACGACGCGGCGGCCGTTCAACAGGACCAGGGTATTGCCCGAACCCAGGTTGCGCAGGTTCACCGAACCAATATCGCCACGAGCGGAATTGCTGCTGCCGGGCAGATAGCTGGAATTGTAGTTCACATCGCCCATCTGGGGGATGGAGCGGAAGAGCTCATCGCCCGAGGTCGCGGCGACGGCCTGGATTTGCTCTTGGCCGACAACGGTCACGGGCAGGGCGGCTGTGACCTTGGCCCCTTCGATCCGCGAACCCACAACGACGAGTTCGTCTACTGTGGCGGCCTTTGGGGTTTCAGCAAAGGCTAGGCTGGCCCAGCTGCTGCAAATGGCGGTGGTCGCCAGGATACCGGCGCGCAGTGTTGTCGTTCTCATTTTCGGATAGCCCCCAGTAAAAGTTATCGGCCCCAGGACCCGTTCGGTTCGCCCGAATTCCGCCATAATAGCCCATTGATGGGCCACCTAGCCCATGAATCGCCTTCGACACAAGGTTCACGACTAATAGAATGTGACGTTGTCTATCTCGAGCCAGATTTTTTTTCCGGCCTGGCCCGACGCCGTAAACTGCAAGGAGGTCAGGTCATCCCCGGTCCAGGGCGCGCGGCCGGTCAGGACGCTGAACGGAACCCGCACAGTGCGCCAGTCGCTGCCGGCACTGAAGGCCTGGGTCCAACGGCCGCCGGTGCCCTCAAAGCCCAGATTATAGGACCCATCGCCCCGGACCTCGAACTGCAGGCCGGTAAATGCGCGGATATCCATGGGCTGAATCCCGCCCCGCGACAGGGGGAAACTTGCCCCGGCGACGGGGGCCGTCTTCACGGACAGCTTGGCGGCGATCGACAGGGCGTGGCCGCCTGAGGGCCTGGCGAAGGTCTGGCTGACCTCGACCGTGCGGTCGCTGCCGCCATCGAATTCGTCGGTGCGCAGGGTGTCCAGTTGTGTCCGACCATCCGGGCGCTCGAAATCATCGACCAGGGCAGTTTTCAGGACGAGGGCGGGCAAGGTCTTTGCAGCATTTGCGCTCATCTCGGGGGCACCGGGACCGAAGACCAGCTTGCCGTCGATCAGGACCCGGTCAATCTTGCGGACGTCGGCAATGTCCTTCCAGGGCTCGCCCTTGATAAGCACCAGGTCGGCGCGCTTGCCAGCCGCAATGATGCCGCGGTCAGAAATCTGGTCCATCAGGCGAGCGCTGGCCGAGGTTCCGGCCACCAGGGCTTCGGTAGGTGTCAAACCGGCCCGGACCAGCAGTTCCATTTCGTGCAGGGTAGAGGTTCCGTGCTGGGTTCCCGGCATGCCCGCATCTGTGCCCAGGCCGATGGTTACGCCAGCATCGTGCAGGGCCTTGGCGTTGGCCAGGGCATAGTCGAACTTCTGAAAGGTTTGCGCATATCGCGGATCGCTGGCGTCCCGTGCGGCCTGACCTGGTTTGACGGGCTCATAGACTGCCAGGGTCGGGGTGATGCTTGTCCCGCCAGCCTTGATCGCCGCTAGGGTCTTGGCGTCCAGCAGGCGATCCTGAAGGCTGTGGGTGATGACATCGACCTTGGCCTGACCGGCGACTGCGCCGCGATCCGCGCTCACCGTATGGGTGAAGACCTTCAGGTGGTTCTTGTGCGCGGCTTCGACCAGGGCACTGAGGGTCCAGGCATCCATGCTGGTATTGTCCGGGGCCATGCCGTACCGCCAGCCATCGGTGAAGGCCTTGATGAGGTCGGGGTGGTAGGGAACCAGGGACTCGATGGCCAGGCTGGCGGCATCGGGGGTGTTGACCCACTTGGTGGTCGCCGTATCGGCCCAGTCTGCACCATGTCCCCCAGGGGTTGAGACCCGCGCCGCAAAATTGACGTGGGGCGCGACAAGCCCGGCGAGCCAGGCGCGGCGCGGCGCAAAGGATTCCGGGGACGCATTGAAATCATTGACCGTCGTGACCCCGGACGAAACATAAGCCGAGGCGATTTGGGGCGTGGTGGACGGCGCACCCGCTGGGGTCCAGTGGGTGTGCAGGTCATAGAAGCCCGGCAGCAGGGCTTCACCCTGGGCCTTGATGATCATGGCTCCGGCAGGGACCCGGACCTTGGGGCCGACCGCCTCAATTCGCCCGTTGCGGACGATGACATTCGCCTTGGTCGGGGGTGCCCCCGTGCCATCAAAGACGGTCGCGCCCATAATGGCCAGGACGGACGGCGGCGGGCTGGCGGCCAGGGCCGAGCTTGTCAGAATCAGGCCCGCCATCAGGGCGGGGGCGGATTGCATCAGGCGGCGTGTCATCGAAAATTGTCCCCACATCAGGCGATCGCTGATCATGACTCCAGCGCGCAGGTCCTTCATAAGCAAAGTCGCGCCGTTTTCGAGGGGCAATTCGAGGTTTTGTGAGTTGGCCCCGCCCAGAGCCTGATCCTCGTCTCTCACAGGCCGCACCCGTTTCAGCTCTGCTCGGATATCCTTAGGTTGGGGACGGCGCGCAACTAGCTGCCCGACAGGATCATCCGGGCGGCCTTTTCTGCAATCATCATGGTCGGGGAATTGGTGTTTCCCGAGGTGATCGTGGGCATGACGGAGGCGTCAGCAATACGCAGGCCCTTGACGCCGAAGACCCGGAGTTGGTCATCGACCACGGCGTCGGGATCACCGGGGAGCCCCATGCGGGCGGTTCCGACCGGGTGGAAAATGGTCGTTCCCAGGGCGCGGGCGGCGGCGAGAAGGTCCTTATCGGTCTGGGCCTCGGGGCCGGGTCTGTGCTCCTGCGGCGCGTAGGGCGTCAGGGCGCTCTGGGCGACAATCCGCCGGGCCAGTCGCAAGGCCTGAATGGCGACGGCTTCGTCTTCCGGGGTGGACAAATAGTTCGGTTGGATCTGAAGGCGATCGTCCGGCGTCCGGCCGGAAATGTGGATCGATCCCCGGCTGGTGGGCCGCAGGTTGCAGACGCTGATCGTCATGGCCGGGAAGGGATGGAGGGCCTCGCCGAACCGGTCCAGGGACAGGGGTTGGACATGAAATTGCAGGTTTGGTCGGGCCTGGTCTGGCGACGATTTTGCAAAGGCCCCCATCTGTGACGGTGCCATGGACATGGGCCCGCGCCGCAGGAGGGCGTATTCCAGCGCCATGAGCGGACGACGCCAGTGGGATGCATAGAGCTCGTTCATGGTCGGCACGCCGCTGACCTTGTAATAGGGGCGGATCTGCAGGTGATCCTGAAGGTTTTCGCCCACCCCCGGCAGGTGCGCCCGGGTCTCGATGCCCAGCGACTGCAAGCGCGCTCCATCGCCGAGACCGGAGCGCTCAAGCAGTTGGGGTGTCCCCACTGCCCCCGCCGAGAGGATGACCTCGCCATCGGTCCGGGCCTCGAACCGCTCTCCGTCCCGGGTCCAGGTCACACCCACCGCGCGGCCGTCTTCGATCAGGACTTCGGTGACGTGGACGCCGGTCACTAGCTTCAGGTTCTTGCGATGCAGGACGGGTTTGAGAAATCCCCGGGCCGCGCTCCAGCGGACCCCGGACTTCTGGTTGACCTGGAAATATCCGACGCCTGCATTGTTGCCGCTGTTGAAGTCGTCGACGGGGGCAATGCCAGCCTGGGCGGCGGCCTCGGCAAAGGCATCCAGCACCTTCCAGCGCATACGCGGATGTTCGACCCGCCACTCCCCCCCGCGTCTGTGCAGGGGATTCGGCGGATCAATATGGTCTTCCTGGGCCATAAAAAGGGGAAGGACATCGTCCCATGCCCAGCCGGACAGGCCCATCGATTGCCAGGCGTCATAGTCCTCGGCCTGGCCGCGCATGTAGATCATGGCATTGATGGCCGAGCTGCCGCCGATCACCTTGCCCCTGGGATAGCTCAGTTGCCGACCGTCGAGCCCGGGAATGGGCTGGGTCTCAAACATCCAGTCCGAGCGCGGATTGCCGATGGAAAACAGGTAACCGACGGGGATGTGAAACCAGATCCAGTTGTCCTGGCCTCCGGCTTCAAGCACCAGGACGCGGTTGGCCGGGTCCGCAGACAGCCGGTTGGCGAGTACGCAGCCCGCCGACCCGGTGCCTACGACGATGTAGTCAAACCTGTCGGTCATGAACGTCCCTGTCAGACCCCTGACCTAGAAGGTCTGCCGACCCCAGACGGAATCGCACTTGTGTTCTGTCCGGAAGGCCACAATCGGCATGGGCTTTACGCCGCCGTCAGATGCGACATCAAGGGCCTGGATCTGGCCACCCTTGAACGCGCCCCAGGCGGGCAGGCCGGCCCCGTTGGGATTACCCGACTTGGCAAAATTGGCCCAGTAACCGGACATGGTGTCCTTGAGCGCCTTGCGGTCGCCTGAGCCGAGATCCATCAGATTGAAGATGTAGGACAGCTCTGTCGCATGGGCCGCCCCCTGGGGCAGGCTCAATATCGCCTTGCCGCCGAAACTGCCCACCAGGGAGGGGGCTGACTGGTCGCGGAATTCGTACATCCAGACGGGGGAGCCCTGGCCGATCATCCGGGCCGAGACATTGATGCCGTTGCAGGAGAAGGTGCTGTCGGTTCCAGCAGCCCCTGCGGCCAGGCTGGGTTGCAGGACGGTATCCGATCCATAGGCAGACAGGGGGTAGTGCTTCTTCAACAGGTCGTTTGCGGAAATCCCGGTCTGGGCTTCCAGGGCCTTTGCGCTCGCCATGGCCCCGTCCGCGGTCAGCAGAAAGCTGCGGTTGGTCGGGTCGAAGTTGGGCGGCTTGGCGCTAAATCGGGCCGCCAGTTCCTGCAGGGCCAGGAACAGCAGATTTTCATCCTGATTTGAACCATTGATGACCGGCACCTTGTTATTGGCCCCGGCGACAAAGGTGGCCTTGATGGTCCGGGGCAGGACCCTGCCGTCCACCGAGGGCATGATATTCGGCACCGCAGAGGCAAAGGCGGACATCAGCATGGCGCGGATTACGGGCTCGGGCAGGTCGCGCAGACAGGCCGCCGAAGGGGTCCCGACGGTGCAGGTCCCGGGCGCGGCCAGTCCCGCACGGGTCAGGGTCGTGTTCACGGCCTCGGTGCTGAGGGCTTCAAGCTCGGCCTGGGTCAACTGACCGGAGACGCCATAGGCCCCGCTTTCGATGATCGCCTTCTGGAACAGACCAGCCGATCCGGGGGCGGCCAGGTGGGACATGACGCTGAAGCCACCCGCAGACTCCCCGAAAATCGTCACGTTCTTCGGATCGCCCCCAAAGCTCGAAATGTTTTTCTGCACCCAGCCCAGGGCCGCTTGCTGGTCCATAATGCCATAATTGCCGGCACTGCCATCGGACTCGCGCAGGGCAGGCAGGGCCATGAAGCCCATGGCGCCCAGCCGGTAATTGATCGCCACAACGATCACGCCCTTGGAGACCAGCGGGGTCGGATCGGCATAAACGCCAGCGCTGCCGCTGGTAAAGGCCCCGCCGTGAATCCAGACCATGACCGGGAAGGGGCCTGGGCCTGCGGGGGTGTGAACGTCGAGATAGAGGCAGTCTTCGCTGTCGCCTGATGACCGGAAGGCGGCCGCGCCGGTCTGGAGGCAGGCTGCGCCGGACTTGGTCTTGGCAATGGGGTCTGCCCAACTGGCCGCAGGCCTTGGTGCGCGCCAGCGGAGGTCGCCGACCGGGGGGGCGGCATAGGGAATGGCGAAATAGGTCCGCATGCCGTCACGGACCGTGGCTTGGACGGGCCCGCTTGCCGTCCTGACAATCGGGGCCTGTGTCTGGGCAAGGGCGGGCAGGGAGAGGGCCGTCGCGCCCAGGGCAGCGCAGGCCAGCAAGCCCGCGCGCAGGTGTCGAGTCAGCTTCGGTAGTTCAATCATGGTCTGTTTCCCCCAAATTCAGTTTTCGTCGTTTCAACGGCTCTAGGCTATTCCGCCGTTCATCGCAAAGGTGGCGGTCAGGGTTTGGCTGTCTCGGCCTTGGGCCCGAAATTGGTCGTGAGATAGACCGTGATCTCGTCCCTTTGCTGTTCTGTCATCATGGCCCCATAACCCGCCATGCGGTTGAGGATGTCGTCCCACTCCTGGGGCGTTCGCCTCTGGGCCGTGACCATTTCCTGGGCATGACACTGGGTGCAGGTTGTCGCGAATGCGGGGTCTGTCGGGGCGGCGTCCTGAGCCTGCCCGCCACCGGCTGTCAGTACCGTTAACAGGCCTCCAGCCAAAAGGCCCGCCGCTAAGGATTTCATCCGCATTGTCATGACTCTTTGCCTCCACATTGCCCTTGCCTCGCATTGGATCGATCAAGATGCAAACGCAATGGGGCGGCAGACCCTTCGCTAGATGCCATGCTGAGGCTCGATCGGGTGGCCTCCAGCGCGGACAAAGCTGGGACTATGACTAAGGTTAGGGACAGATCACCTCCGGTTTTGATGGCGAAATCAGGTGAATTTTGATGTTCCACAAAGCCCGAAGGCGAGGCCCGGCTAGGCTGAGGGCGTTCCGGAACCTCGAAGGGTTTGCCGGGGCCTCAGGTTCCAACATCTAAAGGTGTTGCGAGCCATCCGGCGTCAGCGTCTCGTCGCAAGGACTTGACCTGATGTGACCAAGTCAGACCGGCCCTCTCGCACGCGCGAGTGGGCCGGTTCCGTTTCAGGGGGGATCGGAGACCAGGATGTCATAGATGCGCGCGGTCTCGCCCGTCAGGGGGTGGCCCTCCTCGCCCAGATTGTCCTGACCATTTGCCCAGGCTACGGCAGCGGCCAGATCGGTCAGGGCAGGTTGCAGGTCAATTATGGCGGTGACCTTCCAGTCCAGAAGCTCACCGCAAATCGCCCGAACATCGCCTGGCGTGACGGAAGCGCCTGTAGCGTCCTTGTCCAGTTCCATGGCGTGTCTCCGACAATAGGAGTCGGCAGCCATGACGTTTTATGGAGGCCATGCCTTGAGCGGGGTCAATCCCGGCCAGATTTCCGCGCCGATTAGGCCTCCACTTCACCGAGCCAGTGAATTTCGGGCGACTTGCGGCCGGGAGAATCCGGCACGGTCTTGGGTGTGCCGATGATGATCGGGGCCACGGGGATCTGGTCCGGTCCGACGCCGAGATGGTCCCGGGCTTCCGGCGTAGCCAGCCAAGCTTCGGCAAACCCGATCCAGCAGGTCCCCAGCCCATGACGGTGAGCGGACAACATGAGGGTCTGTGCGGCCAGGCAGCAGTCATGGATCACCATGGCATCGGGGCTGGTTGCGGTAATGACGATCAGGGCTGGGGCATTGTAGAAAATATTGAAGGTTGGGCTTGTGAGCAGGGTCCGCAAATGGTCGGGAATGGCCCCCAGTCCGCCGTCCAGGGCGAACCGCTTGGCGGCCTGGGAGATCCCCGTGAGCCGGTCGCGATCCATCATGACGGTGAAGGTCCAGGCTTGGCGGTTCAGGGAGTTCGGGGCCTGAACGGCATCTGTTATGACCTGACGGATGAGCGCCTGCGGCGGCGGGGCATCAGCGTAATCCCGGATGGACCTTCGCCCATAGATCGCATTGATCGCATCCATTGCCTGCCTCCAGTTCCCGGCAACCGGGACCCCGGGG
>CANCJJ010000011.1 GCA_947378305.1 Phenylobacterium aquaticum
CGGCACCGTCGCCGCCGAGGGCCGTGTCATTGCCGAGATTGCCGTAGACGATGTCGTTGCCAGCCTCGCCCTGGACCAGGTCATTGCCCTGACCGCCAAGCACCCAGTCATTGCCTTCGCCGCCCGAGACGGTGTCATTGCCCTGATTACCGTTGAGGTCATCATGGCCTGCGCCGCCGAGGATGCTGTCATTGCCATCCGCGCCATAGAGCGTGTCATTGAAGCCACTGCCGACCAGGGTGTCATTCCCCGCGTCTGCAGTATTCGCCATGCCGCCAGCGCTGTAGGCGAAGTTGAAGAACTGGTTCGTTATAGCTGTCGTATTTTCGCTTGTCGTTACATCAGTGCCGGAAACATTGAATATACGCGCCCGGATATCGCGATAATGTTCGGCGTCGTCACCCCAGGCAATAGCAAATCCTCCTGAGGACAGAGCTGTAATAGTAGGTGTAAATAAATCAGACGCTGTAAGGGAATTTACCTGGAATTCACCTCCAACTCTCTCGCCTCTTGGGTTAAAAATTTGGCCAAAAAGTTTAGTATCTCCAGGTGAATATTCAACCCATGTTACAATAAAGCTTCCGTTATTTAGACCTGTTACTTTCGATGTCCATGAAGTATTGGATGTTGTCGAGTTAACATGGAATTCATTTGCGACTATATTACCTGAAGAATCAAATATTTCTGCCCTGATTCCCCCGCCATTCCAATCGCTCCAGCTCATGACAAAGCCACCGTTAGCAAGTCGGGTTATTGCCGGTTCATCGGGGTCACTTGTCTGCCCCAGGTTGACGTGAATTTCGGTCCCAACCCTTTGGCCATTAGAGCTAAATACCTGAGCGCGAATTTCGGTAGCCCCACCGCCACGATCCAGCCAATCGACAACAAATCCACCGTTTGTTAGGGCGGTGATGGTGGGGGAATCTTGTTGACCTGCCGTCGTCGTGTTCACATGGAAATCATTACCAATCGCGCTGCCGCTGGCATTGAAGATCCTGGCGCGGATGCCGTATCCCGCATCTCCGTCCGCTAGACTATTGTCATACCAGGTGACGACAAACCCGCCGTTATTCAGCGCGGTTATGATGGGGGCCGATTCGTTACTTGCCGTCGTTGAATTGACTTGGAAATCGCTTGTGATTGCAGTTCCGCTGGCATCGAATATCCTGGCTTTTGTACTCGTGCCTGTCCACCAATCCGCCCCGGCTCCTGTTCCGTCTTGCCAGGTGACAACAAATCCGCCGTTGGAAAGACTTGTTGCGCTACCAAATATTTGACGGCCAGCCGGGTTGGAATTGACTTGGAACTCACTGCCGACCGTCGTCCCTGCCGCACTATAAATCTGCGCCCGGATGCCCCAGTCCTCGTTACTCACCCCAACAGCGTGAGCGACTTGATCTTCCCAGATGACGACAAACCCACCATTGGCAA
The DNA here is from genome assembly GCA_947378305.1 of Phenylobacterium aquaticum. Classification (GTDB taxonomy): domain Bacteria; phylum Pseudomonadota; class Alphaproteobacteria; order Caulobacterales; family Caulobacteraceae; genus Phenylobacterium; species Phenylobacterium aquaticum_B. Next base: position 1,432 of record CANCJJ010000011.1, read on the forward strand.
GGCCAGTTATCGTGGGGCGATAGCGGTCGCCTGAGGCCTCCGTATTGACGTGGAAAGCGGGAGGGGCGGACGTTATGGTTGTGGGCATGATTTAACTCAAAGCAAGGATGGAGAACGGGTCGGGCGGGGTGGCTGGGCCGGGCTCTCAACTGAGAGACACGGAATTTAATGACACGGATCATGTCATATTCAACAACCTGATGAGTCTCAAGCTGATTTTATTGTTCATATTTCAATTTAATAAAATAGTTTTTAAAGTAATCGTATTTGATTATTTGATAAATTTTATCATAAATATCAAATATAATTGTTAAAATATGAGTTAGAGGATAAGGAGTCCTGCGGCTCTCTTTCGGCGGTTTGTCCCCGTCGCAACCATTTTGATCTGGATCGCTTTGCTCCGGCCCGATCCGTGGGTCATATGCGGGGGGAGCCGGGCGCTATCGATCTGGCTCCAGCGCCTTCAGGGAGACTTTGAGCCATGTTCCGAATTTCCGGTCGGATGACAGGTCCCATAATGGTCATGGCCCTGGGGCTGGGGGCCTGTTCGCCGCATCTGGCCAAGGGCGTGGATGAGGCGGCTCTGGACGCGGCCCTGACCCGGGGGATTGGCGATCCCAATACCTGCGTCCTGGTCGGCAAGGCGTCGACCGGGGAGGTTCTGCATAGATACGGGGCCTACACGGTCTGTGCCCGCCCCTGGCCCGTCTGCTCGGGGCCAGTGCTAAAGACCGCGCTGGACCGCCTGCGCGGGGCCGGTGAAACCCACGCCAGTTGCGCCTCAACCGCCGACGGTGCCCGGCAGGTGGCCTGGTCCATGGGGCCGGTGGAGGGCCAGCCGGGACTGGCCTATGTCGCCGTCATGGAGGGGCCAAATACCCCGCCGGGGATTGTGATTACGGAGCGGATAAAGTCGGCCTTCCGCCGCGCCGGCCTGTCGCCCGTACCCGCCCCTTAAGGGACCAGTTCAAAAACGCCACTGACATTGACCGAGACGGTCATTTCCCCGGGTGCCACGGGGGTTGGGCCTCCGTCGGCCATGGGGGCAGCGGCCATGCGGGCCATAAAGACCGGGGGTGACTCGGTGCTGCCTTCCTTGAGGGAGACCAGGCGGGCCGAGGCATAGCCCAGGGCCTTGGCATAGAGGCTGGCCTTGTCGTTCAGGGCCTTGACCGCCAGGAGCCGGGCCCTGTTTTCCGCCGCCAGGGGATTGGCCATGCCGAGATTGATCTGGCCCGCCGAATTTGCCCCGGCCCTGACCGTGGCATCGATCAGCGCGCCCAGACGGGAGAGGTCGCGCGCGGTGACGGTGATCTGGTTGGCGACCTGATAGCCGCGCAGTTTTGGCGACTGGCCAGGGGTATAGTCATATTGGGGCGACAGGTTCAGGCCGGAGGTCTGCAGATCCCGGGCGGCCAGCCCTGAGGTCTTGAGCGCGGCCAGGACCCGGGTCATTTCTGCGGCATTGGCCCCGATAGCCTCGGCGGCGGTGGGGGCCTCGCTGACGACCCCCAGGGTCAGGGTGGCCATGTCGGCCGGAGCCCGGACCTCGCCCTGGGCCGACAGGCTGAGACTGGACGGGGGCATTGCTGCCGGTTCGGTCAGGGCCAGGGCAGCGGGGGCCAGAATGAGGCTCATCATCATGGCCGCAAGGGTGGGGAGTAGTCGCATGATCAATCTCCTGAAGGGCCTCCCGGCCAGGGTCGGACTATGGCCGGGATCAGACTTGACGACAATTGAGGCTTAATGCGGGCTTTATGCCCCGGCGCACCCGTGATAGTTCGCCCCTCCTGCACTCTGCGCAGGGCCTGTAGCTCAATGGTTAGAGCCGACCGCTCATAACGGTCTGGTTGTAGGTTCGAGTCCTACCGGGCCCACCAGTGCGACTTCCTTTGAAGGACATGTCCCATGGCTGAGGCTTTCAATTCAGTGGTCCTGCCTGGCGAGAAGGCCGCGCGGTATGCGGCCCTGGCGGAGGAAATTGCCGCTGTGCTGGCGGGCGAGCCCAGTCGGGTGGCGCGGATGGCGACGGTGTCTTCCATGCTGGCCCATACCTTCGAGACCTTCTTCTGGACCGGATTTTATGTGGTGGACCCGGAAAAGCCCCGGGAACTGGTGGTCGGGCCCTATCAGGGCAGTCTGGGATGCCTGCGGATCGCCTTTGGGCGCGGGGTTTGCGGGACGGCGGCCCTGACCGGTCAGACCCAGGTGGTCGCCGATGTGCATGCCTTCCCCGGACACATTGCCTGTGACTCCCTGTCGGCCAGCGAGATTGTGGTGCCGGTGCGGGACGCCGATGGCCAACTGATCGCCGTCCTGGACGTGGATTCCACCGAACCCGCAGCCTTTGACCAGGTGGACGCCGCGGGCCTTGAGGCCATACTGACGCGAATTTTCAGCACGGCAGTCTGAAACTGGCGCAAGCGGGTTGGCTTCCCCTGCGTCCGCAGACTATGTAATCGGCATACGCGCCCAAAAGGCTGGCGCAAGATCAAGGGAGCAGGACCATGGGTGAGGCCTATATCGTTGCCGCGACACGTACGGCAGGCGGACGCAAGGGTGGCAAGCTGAAGGATTGGCATCCCGCCGACCTTGGAGCCACGGTTCTGAATGAACTGGTGGACCGGACCCAGATTGATCCCGCCGCCATTGAAGACGTCATCATGGGCTGTGTCATGCAGGTCGGCGAGCAGTCGACCAATGTGGCGCGCAATGTGGTCCTGGCCTCCAAGCTCCCGGAGAGCGTTCCGGCCACGAGCATTGACCGTCAGTGCGGGTCCTCCCAGCAGGCCCTGCAATTTGCCGCCCAGGCGGTGATGAGCGGGACCATGGACATTGTGATCGCCTCCGGCGTTGAGAGCATGACCCGGGTGCCCATGGGCCTGTCCGTGGCCCTGCCAGCGCAGAACGGCTTTGGTCTGCCCAAGAGCCCCCGGATGGAAGATCGCTATCCGAACATCCAGTTCTCGCAGTTTGTCGGCGCAGAAATGGTGGCGGAAAAGTACGGGCTGACCAAGGAGCAACTGGACGAATACAGCTATCGCAGCCATCAGCGGGCCATTGCGGCCACCCAGGCGGGCGCCTTCAAGGGCGAAATCGTGGGCGTGGAAGTCACGGATGCTGACGGCAATGTCACCCTGCACACCGTCGATGAAGGCATCCGCTTTGATGCCAGCCTCGACGGCATCAAGGGCGTGAAGCTGCTGCGGGAAGGCGGCCGGATCACGGCGGCCTCCTCCAGCCAGATCTGCGACGGTGCTTCCGGTGTCATGGTCGTCTCGGCCCAGGCGCTGAAGGATCACGGCCTGACGCCTCTGGCCCGGGTGCATCACGTGTCGGTCATGGGCCATGATCCCGTCATCATGCTGGAAGCCCCGATCCCGGCTGCCGAGCGCGCCCTGAAGAAGGCCGGCATGAAGGTCTCGGATATCGACCTGTTTGAGGTCAACGAAGCCTTTGCCTCCGTGCCGGTGGCCTTCGCCCAACATTTGGGCGTGGATGAGAGCAAGCTGAACGTGAATGGCGGGGCGATTGCGCTCGGTCACCCCCTGGGCGCTTCCGGCACCAAGCTGATGAGCACCCTGCTGCATGGCCTTCAGGCCCGTGGCGGTCGCTATGGTCTCCAGACCATGTGCGAAGGCGGTGGTCTGGCCAATGTGACCATCATCGAGCGGCTCTAGGTTAATTAGACCTCTGGCTCTGGAGTGCCCCGGCAGCTCCAGAGCCAGAGGATTGCATCTGTGTGGGATGAGACCGGCAGGTATGACCCCGCTGGCATGGGGTATAGCTTGGAGCCGGTCGTTCAGACGGGCCCGGGCGGGGGATAGGTGACATGGTTTTCAGCGCGATCCTGGCCGCAGCCAGCGTCAGTCTTGCCCATGCGGCACCTCAGGTCGAAGTCGCCCCCAATCCGGCCCCTGCCGCCTCTCCGGACGCCAGCACTGGCGTTATTTCCTATCCACCCGCCTTTTTTGCAGAGGTCGGGCCGACCACTGCCCTGGACATGGTCATGCGACTGCCCGGCTTTGCCTTTGACAAGGGGGCGGCGGTGCGCGGCCTGTCCGGGTCGGGCGGGAATGTGCTGATCGACGGGGAAGCGCCGGTTGCCAAGAACGATTCCCTGGAAGAGATCCTGCGCCGGATTCCGGTCTCGGCGGTGCTGCGGGTCGACGTGATCCGGGGCAGTGCGCCCGGCATCGACATGCAGGGCCGGACGGTCATTGCCAATATTATTCGCAAGTCTGGCTCGGGCTTCAAGGGCGCAGCCACCCTGACCAGCTGGCCCATTTATGACGGGCGGGTGCTGAACGGGATCCGGGCCGAGGGCGAGTGGCGCTGGGGTCCGCGCATGCTGGAATTGTCCACGGTGATCGGCTCCGGGGTCAATGACCAGGCGGGCGACGGTTATCGGGTCCGGGTCGGCCCGACCGGGCAAACCCAGATCAATTCCAAGGTGGACTATGATGCCCAGGGGACCCGCAACTGGTTGATCGGGGCCTATGAGACCCCTCTTGCCAAGGGACGCCTGCGTGTCAACGGGGCCTATATGCTCAATTCCGGGTTCGGTGAGCTGTATGACCGCCTTAGTTTCCCGGGAAGTTCGCGGGAGTATCAGTATTCCCGGGATGACCGGTTGCAGGCCGAGCTGGGCGGACGCTTCACCCGCCGGTTTGGTGAGACCCAGATGGAAGCCTTGGTCTTCCAGCAGTGGAACAATGTAGACAGCTATACCCGGTTCGAAAGCCCCAGCCTGAACCGGCTGTTTCTAGCGAGCAAGGATGTCGGCGAGACGGTTGGCCGGATGAACCTGCGCCGCAAGATTGGTGGACTGAATGTCGAGGCAGGGGTCGAGGGGGCCTATAATACGCTGGACAGCGCGACCCGCCTGACGGTGAATAGCGGCCTCGTCCGGCTTCCGGCGGCCAATGTGCAGGTCAATGAAAAGCGCGGTGAAGTCTTCACGGTGGTGACCGGCCAAATCTCGCCGACCCTGTCGTGGGAGGGCGGACTGCGCCAGGAATTTTCCACGGTGACGTCGACCGGCGATCTGGTGCTCGAAAAGTCCCTGAGCTTTACCAAGCCGCGTTTGGCGGTGACCTGGGCCCCCGATAGCAAGACCCAGGTCCGGATGCGGGTGGAGCGCGAGGTCAGCCAGCTTAACTTTGATGACTTTGTCGCCTCGAACAGCGTGGCCAATACCGGGGCGGTGATTGCCGGAAATCCCGATCTGTCGCCCATGCAGGCCTGGGTGAGCGAGGCGGCCCTTGAGCGGCGGTTCTGGCAAAGAGGGGCGGCCATTCTGACCCTGCGCCACTATGCCCTGACAGACGTCATTGACCGGGCCCCCATCTATCTCGGCACTCTGGTGGCAGATGCGCCGGCGAATATCGGCCAGGGCACCAAGGATGAAATTCAATTCAGTCTGGCGGTACCGCTGGATCGTCTGGGCCTGAAACTGGCGACCCTGAAGGGCCAGGCGACGGTACGCCACACGGAGGTCACGGACCCGACCACCCATCTGAAGCGGGAAATCTCCTCGGTCACCAACCTGCAACCCGCGCCCTCCCTGTCGGCGGTGCGCCCGTCGGAATGGGACCTGCTCTATACGCAAGACCTGCCGAAACTGAAGTCCAACTGGGGGTTCAGTGTTGTCGGTGGCTATCGCGACAAGTTTTTCCGGCTGAGCGAGGTCGAGACGGACAAGATGGAAACCTGGTTTGTGCTCTTCACCGAGGTCAAGTTCACACCGGATACCTCTGTGAGGATCGAGGTCCAGGCCCCCTTCAACCGCGATGTGGTGCGCATACGTGATGTCTGGTCCGGCCCGCGTAATTCGGCCAGCTTCAGCTATACCGACTATCGCAGCCTGCAGTGGGATGGCGCGGTTCAGATCAAGCTGCGCAAGACCCTGGGTTAGGGATTTGGCGGATAGGTCGCTTGAACCTTGGGTCTATTTGGCCCGGGGGGCGACCCGCCAGATGATATTGCCGACATCATCGGCCACCAAGAGGCCCCCGCGCTGATCAACGGCGACACCGACCGGGCGGCCGCGCACCTCACCGGCAGCGGTGAGGAAGCCGCCGAGGAAGACTTCTGCCTGACCGGCGGGCTTGCCCTTGGCGAAGGGCACGAAGACCACCCGATAGCCATTCATGGGCTTGCGGTTCCAGGAGCCGTGCTGGCCGATAAAGACCCCGCCGCGATATTTCTCCGGAAAGACGCCTGACTTGTAAAAGGCCAGGCCCAGGGAGGCCGTGTGGGGGCCGAGGGCATAGTCGGGGGCAATGGCCTTGGCCACGAGATCGGGGCGTTGCGGCTGGACGCGATTGTCCACATGCGCCCCGTAATAGCTGTAGGGCCAGCCATAGAAGGCTCCGTCCTTAACGCTGGTCATATAGTCGGGGACCAGGTCGGGGCCGATCTCGTCCCGCTCGTTGACGGCGGTCCAGAGGGCTCCGGTGACGGGTTCGAAATCCAGACCGTTGGGGTTTCTCAAGCCGGTGGCGAAGGGCCGGGAGGGGCCGTTGGGCAGGGTGAATTCCGTGATCTGGGCGCGGCCGGCCTCGGCGGCCATGCCGTTCTCGCCCACATTGGAGTTGGAGCCCACGGTCGCATAGAGCTTTGTGCCATCGGGACTGGCGATGATGTTCTTGGTCCAGTGGTGGTTGATGGGCTCTCCGGGCAGGTCAAACACCTTGGTCGGCGGGCCGCTGGCAGTTTCCTGACCGGTGACATAGTCCAGGCTGACTATGGCGTTGTCGGCGGCGACATAAAGCTTGTTTCCGACCAGGGCCATGCCGAAGGGCCGCTTGATGCCCTCGGAAAAGACGCTGCGATGTTCGGCAATTCCGTCGCCGTCCGCATCGCGCAGCAGGATGATCTTGTTCGGGCTGGGCTTAACCGCGCCCGCGCGCTTCATGATGAGACTGGCGATTTTTTCCTTCAGGCCCGGCTTCTTGCTGGGCTCCGAGGCGGATTCGGCCACCAGGACGTCACCGTTGGGCAGCTGGTAGATCCAGCGCGGATGATCGAGATCTGAGCCAAATCGTGTGACCACGAATCCGGGAGGAGCCTTGGGGGTTTCGCCAGGACCCCAGGGGGCGACCTTGGCAATGGCGACCTGGGGAAGGGCGCTTTTTTGGGGATCGGGGAGGGCCGGGGCCGCGCCAAATCCGACAAGAGGATTGCCTGATCCCTGGGGACTGCAGGCTGAGAGCATCAGGGCAGCCAGGCTAATTCCAAAATAATGGGCACGCATGGCGGTCTTCCTGACTGTCAAACAAGAGAGGGGTCGCAAAACCCGCTCGCGACCGACGCCCGGAAATCCGGGCGCCGGGGCGAAACGTGGGTCGTCCTAGACCAGAGCGTCCTTCAGAGCCTTGGCAGGCTTGAACTTCAGCGCCTTGGAAGCGGCGATCTGAATGGCAGCACCCGTGGAGGGGTTACGGCCGGTACGGGCGGGCTTGGACTGGACGGCAAACTTGCCGAAGCCGGGGATGGAGACTTCGTCACCCTTGACGGCGGCGTCACGGATCGCACCAAAAACGGATTCGACAATGGCCTTGGCCTGAGCCTTGGTCAGCTTGGAATCCGAGGCTGCGACGTGGTCGGAGAGTTCGGAAATGTTCATGTAATGCCTTTCTTTAGGGAATCGATGTGTGGACCCTGCCAAGACCTGAGCCGGATGTCACGTGCGTGAAGGCCCTAGAAGGGCTATGAATGCTGATTAATCCACCATGAGACCCTATTATTTTGCCTAAACATGCCTCATCGCGCCTTTCCGTCGCCCCCATGATGGACTGGACGGACCGTCATTGCCGCAGTTTGCACCGCGCATTGACCCGCCACGCCCTGCTTTATAGCGAGATGGTGACCACCGGGGCGGTCCTGCACGGCGACCGCGATCGGCTGCTTGGGCACGATGCGGGGGAATATCCCCTGGCCTTGCAACTGGGGGGCTCGGACCCGGCAGATCTGGCGGCGTCTGCGCGGATCGGTGAGGATTTTGGCTATCAGGAAATCAATCTGAATGTCGGCTGCCCCTCGGACCGGGTTCAGTCCGGACGGTTCGGGGCCTGCCTCATGCGCGAGCCCGACCTTGTGGCCGAGGCCATGGCAGCCATTCGCGGGGCGGTTTCAGTCCCGGCGACGGTCAAGTGTCGCATAGGGGTGGATGACCAGGACCCGGAGGAGAGCCTGTTCACCCTGGTGGACCGGTGCGCCGCCGCCGGGGTGACGACCTTTATCGTCCACGCGCGGAAGGCCTGGCTCAAGGGCCTGTCGCCCAAGCAAAACCGGGATGTCCCGCCTTTGGACTATCCCCTGGTCTGGCGACTGAAACAGGCGCGGCCCGAGCTGACCATTGTCATTAACGGCGGGATTGGGTCCCTGGAGGCCGCCTTGCCGCATCTGGATCAGTTGGACGGGGTCATGCTGGGACGGGCCGCCTATCACACGCCGGACCTGCTGGGGCGGGTGGATCAGCTGATCTTTGGCGAGGCGGGGGAGGTCACGCCGGAGGCGGCGATCGAGCGTTATCGCCCCTATATGGCCGGGCAACTGGCCCTGGGCACCCCGCTTGCCGCCATGAGCCGCCACATGCTGGGCCTGTTTCACGGACGCCCCGGCGCGCGCGCCTGGCGGCGCATACTGACGGTCGAGGGCATCCGCCCCGGTGCTGGTCTTGAGGTTCTGGACCTGGCCCTGGCCGCAGTATCAGGGGCGCAGGGTCAGGTGGGTCGGGGTGGCGTCGAAACCGGAGAGGCGGCCGAGATAGCTCATGCCCAGGAGCGAGGCGTCCAGGCCGTGATCCAGGACCAGGGCCTCGACGTTTTCCAGATGGGTTCCGGCGACGGAGACTGAGGCCAGACGGACGGTGGCGGCGCGCGCTTCACCATGGGCGGTGATGACCTTGAGGCGATAGGCCAGATGGTCTGGATCAAGGCCCAGTCTGCGGGCATCGTCGGGGGTCAGGGCGACCTGGCTGGCCCCGGTATCGACCAGGACATGAATTCCGACCTGGTTGACCCGGGCCTCTGCCCAATAGTGTCCGTCCTCTCCCAGGGCGATGGCACCGGGCTCGGCAGGGGCGGGGGTCTGGAGGCGGCTGGCGGTGGCGGGCCGCAGGCTGGCGGCCCGGTTCGGGCGGATCAGGAGGTTTCGCGTTTCCGCGAAACCGACAACCGCCACGGCGACGGTCAGGGATAGCAAGGCCAGGCGACGCATATCAGGTCTCTCTCCGACGGCCTTCTGGCCTTGGGGCGAGGGCAGTCTAGACCGGGCGTGGTTTTCAATCTGTGAACATTGGGCTGTGAACATTGAGCCCGAAGGTCTGGCGTCAGAAGAGGCCCAGCTTGTCCGGGCGGATGAGGCTCCGGCGATCGGGTAGCGCCTGCAGAATTACGGCGCGCTCTTCGTCCGACATTCGGGCCCAGCCGGCCACTTCGGTCAGGCGGCGATAGCATCCGAGGCACAGGCCGCTTTCGCCATCGACGACACAGACCTTGATGCAGGGGGTTTTGATCGGGGCCGGGGGTCTGGGGCTGGACATGACGGGGTCTGCTCGCGCGGGGTACTTAAGGTCCTGTTGCCTAAATAGGCGCAATCTCGGGCAGACGGAAACCCCTGGATGCAATTGGAGTGGCTTGGGTCTAAGGCTTGGCGGTCCCGTTGATTGCGAGGTGTTTCATGTTCCTGTCCGCCCTTGCCGCCGCGAGCCTGATGGTGGGAACCCCCGAGGCCGAGCAGGGGCGAGCGATCCTGGACTGTAAGGTTACGCCCAAGGGTCAGTTGGTGAAGTGTCTTGTGGTGTCCGAGCAGCCCAAGGGGGCCAATGTCGGGGCCTTTGCCCTGAAGCTGGCGGGGGCCTATCACATCGCGCCCTCTGACCGTCGCATCCAGCAGGGGCGCATTCGGTTTACCCTCAGATTCAAGCTGCCTGAAAAAAGTTGACGCAGGCGTCAGCCTCATCTTCCAATTCCTGGGCGGGCTGGTTATGTGAAGGGCAAGCGCTGCGGCATTCTCGCACCCGTGTCTTGGAGCCTGACCATGAACCTCGACTTTGCCCCCGAAGATAATGCTTTCCGCCTCGAAGCGCGGGCCTTTATCGCCCAGAACTATCCCAAGATTCTGCGCGACAAGCAGGACAAGGGTGAGGCCCTGACCAAGGAAGACTATCTGTCCTGGCACCGCATCCTGGCCGCCAAGGGGTGGTCGACCCCCTCGTGGCCCGTTGAGCTGGGCGGCACCGGCTGGACGGCGACGCAAAAGTATATCTGGTCTGAAGAACAAGCCCGGGCCGATACCATCACAATCCTGCCCTTTGGCGTCTCCATGCTGGCCCCGGTGCTCTATACCTTCGGCACGGATGAGCAGAAGGCCAAGTTCCTGCCCGGCATTCGCGACGGTCTCGTCTGGTGGTGCCAGGGCTATTCCGAGCCAGGTGCCGGTTCCGACCTCGCCAGTCTCAAGACCCGCGCCGAGCGCGTGACCGGGGATGACGGCAAGGAATATTACATCGTCAATGGCCAGAAGACCTGGACCACGCTTGGCCAGCACGCGGACTGGGGCTTCTTCCTGGTGCGCACCGACCAGACCGCCAAGCCGCAGTCGGGGATTTCCTTCTTGCTCATCGACATGAAATCCCCGGGCATCGAAGTCCGCCGGATCACGACCCTGGAAGGTGGCCACGAGGTCAATGACGTCTTCCTGGACAATGTGAAGGTGCCTGTCGAAAACCGCATCTTCCATGAAAACCAGGGCTGGACCTGTGCCAAGGCTCTCCTGGCCCATGAACGTTCGGGCATTGCCGGGGTTGCGCGGTCCAAGCGCGGCCTGGAGCGTCTGCGTCAAATGGCGTCGACCGAAATGTCGGACCAGGGCGCGACCCTGCTCAGCGATGCCTTCTTCAAGCGGAAGGTGACGGAGCTTGAGATCGACCTGACGGCCCTGGAATTCACCGAACTTCGCACCCTGGCGGGGGAATCGAGCGGCAAGGGCCCCGGCCCGGAAAGTTCCATCCTCAAGATCAAGGGCACGGAAATCCAGCAACGCTTGCAGGACCTGGCTCTGGAAGCCGCGGGCCATTATGGCGCGCCCTTCCTGGGTGAAGCCGGTCACAATTCCGGTGTGGGTCCCCTGCATTCCCTGGACACAGCCGGCGATTATTTCAATGGCCGCAAGACCTCGATCTATGGCGGTTCCAACGAAATTCAGCGCAATATCATCGCCAAGATGGTCCTGGGCCTCTAGGCTAAAGCTTACCTCAATTCAGACTTACCCAGCGCCCGGTCCCACGAACGGGGCCGGCGCTCAAAGGCGGGGAAACCAGATGGATTTCAGCTTCACCGACGAACAGTCCATGTTGCGCGACACGGTCGCCAGCTATCTGGCTGATCACTACAGCTTTGATCAGCGCCGCGCGGCCCTGAAGGCAGAGCCCAACTGGCGTCCTGACGTCTGGAAGGCCTTTGCCGATGAGCTGGGCATTCTGGGTGCAGCCTTCTCGGAAGAGCAGGGCGGCCTCGGCGGTGGGGCGACCGAAAACATGGTTGTCATGGAAGAGCTGGGCAAGGCCCTGGTGGTAGAGCCCTATCTCGGCACGGTCGTCATTGGTGGCGGGTTCCTGAAGCACGGCAAGCCTGCCGGTGCGGACGAGCTGATCGGCCAGATCATTGCCGGTGAAGCCATTATCGCCTTTGCCTATGCCGAGCCCCAGGGACGCTACAACCTTTCCGATCTCAAGACGACGGCGACCAAGTCGGGTGCGGGTTATGTCCTGAACGGCCACAAGGCCGTGGTGATCGGCGCACCCTATGCCACCCACCTGATCGTCACGGCCCGGACGGGTGGGTCCCAGCGGGAAGCCCAGGGCGTGTCGGTCTTTATCGTGCCGAAGTCGGCGGCGGGCGTGACCACCCGCGACTATCCCACGGTAGACGGGTTCCGCGCTTCGGAAGTCTATTTCGAAAACGTCAGTGTCGGGGCCGACGCCCTGGTCGGACCGGAAGGTCAGTCCCTGCCGCTCGTCGAACAGGTGATGGACGAAGCTGTCGCGGCCACCTGCGCCGAAGCCTGCGGTGTTCTGCGCCGCCTGCATGAAGGCACCCTGGAATATACCAAGCAGCGCAAGCAGTTCGGTCAGCCCATCTCGGCCTTCCAGGTTCTCCAGCATCGCATGGTGGACATGTTCATCCAGCTCGAACAGTCAATTTCCATGACCTATATGGCGACGATCAAGCTTTCGGACAGCGATGTCGAGCGCGCCAAGGGCGTGTCGGCGGCCAAGGTCCAGATCGGCAAGGCCTGCAAGTTCGTTGGCCAGAATGCCATCCAGCTGCATGGCGGCATGGGCATGACCGATGAAATGGCGATTGGTCACTATTTCAAACGCTCGACCATGATCGAGGGCCTCTTCGGCTCCACGGATCACCATTTGGCCCGCTATGAAGGCCTGTCCATCGGCTGAATGCGTCCAGATGCCGGGCCTGGCTCCAGCGGAGTCGGGCCGGACATCCGCAAGGATATAGCGGCGTCATCCAGTTTGACATTGCCTGATTGGCCGAACCGGGCTTAAGCCGGGCCATGCCCGTTCGCGATTTTGCCTTGCTTGCCTTTGTCTGCGTGGTCTGGGCGCTCAACAATATCGTCTCGAAATTCGTCGTCACCCACATGGGTGTCCCGCCGATGTTCTATGCGGCAGTCCGGTTCGGGATTGTGGTCCTGGCCGTGGCTCCCTGGTTGCGAAATATGCCGCGACCGCGCTGGCGGATGGTTGTCGTGGGCCTGTTGATGGGCGGCGGCAGTTTTTCCCTGGTCTTTATCGCGCTGAAGACCTCCAGCCCCTCCAGTGTGGCCATTGTCAGCCAGCTGGGCGTGCCCATGACGACGCTCCTGTCCTTCATCATGCTGGGCGAGCGCCTGACGGCCCGACGTCTGGCGGGCATGATCCTGACCCTGGGCGGAGTTCTGCTCGTCATGTGGGACCCGGGCGGGTTTCGGCTGTCCACCGGCCTCTTGTTCGTCGTGGCCTCCTCGGCCCTGGCCTCGCTGGGGGCGGTCATGATGAAGCAGATGGAAGGCGTCCAGCCCCTCCAGTTTCAGGCCTGGGTGGGTTTGTCCTCGGTGGTGCCCACGGCCCTGGGGTCTCTGATGTTCGAGCACGGGCAGGTGCAGATTGCCATGGCGGCGGGTTGGCCCTTTCTGGCGGCCGCCCTCTTTTCCGGCCTCTTTGTCTCTGTCCTGGGCCACACGCTCTATTACGCCCTGATCCAGCGCCATGAGGCCACGGTCATTTCACCCCTGACCCTGATGACGCCCCTGGCGACGATTGGTATGGGGGTCGCCTTTACCCACGACGTGCTGGACTGGAAATTGGGCCTGGGAACGGCCATGGCCCTGACCGGGGTGCTCTTGATCGCCTTCCGCTTCAACCAGATTCTGGGGCTGGCTATGGCGCTCAGGCGGCGATTGGCCTAGGTTTTCGTCATGGTCCTGATCGACGCGCCGTCCCCGAATTTCGAGCCCCGCAAGGCTCCGCCCAACATGATCGTCCTGCACTATACGGGCATGCAGAGCGGGGAGGGGGCCTTGGCGCGGCTAAGGGACCCGGCCGCCAAGGTCAGTGCCCACTATGTCGTCGAAGAGGACGGGCGGATCTTCGCCCTGGTCGACGAGGCGCGCCGCGCCTGGCATGCGGGGGTATCCTTCTGGAAGGGCGAGCGCGACATCAATACCCGGTCCATCGGGGTGGAGATCGTCAATCCCGGCCACGAATGGGGTTATCGACCCTTTCCGGCGGTGCAGATCGCGGCGGTTATCGGCCTGGTGGCCGATATTAGAACCCGATGGCAGGTGGCAGATGGCGATATTGTCGGACACTCAGACGTGGCGCCGGGCCGGAAACAGGACCCCGGCGAGCTGTTTCCCTGGAAGCAATTGGCCGAGGCTGGACATGGCCTCTGGGTCGAGCCTGACCCTGCGCCGGGTGCGGCCCTGGCCGAAGGTGCCGAAGGGGCCGGGGTTTTTGCTCTCCAGGCCGGGTTGACCCGCCTGGGTTATGACTGCGCGCCCTCTGGTCAGTTTGATGCGGCCACCACCGAGGTGGTCACCGCCTTTCAGCGTCACTGGCGGCAGGACCGGGTTGACGGGATTGCTGACGGGGCGACCCGGGCCCGCTTGATCGCCTTGCTGCGGCTGGGGGCCTGATCTGGCCATGGGCGGCGGCCTGTCCTTCCCGGACCTGATCGTCGAGGATTTTGTACTGAAGCCCCTCTGCGCGGCGGACACAACAGACCTCCTGACTCTGTTTTCGGACCCTGAGGTCACGGAATTCATGGACATTCCGAGCCTGACGGACGTGGATGAGGCCCGGGACATAATCGACTGGGCCATGTCGCTCGCCCGCCAGGGGCGCGGGGTCCGGTGGGGAATCCGGCGGAATGGTCACGGGTCCCTGATCGGCACGGCAGGCTTTAACCGCATCGAGCGCGACCGGGGACGGCTGGGGGAAATTGCCTATGACCTTGCCCGCGCGGAATGGGGCTCTGGAGTCATGAGCCGGATCTTGCCGCGCATAATTGATTTTGGCTTCCAGGACCTGGCCTTGCGACGGCTGGAGGCCATGGTCACGGCGGGCAATCAGCGCTCGTCGACCCTGCTTGGGCGGCATGGCTTCGAGCTTGAAGGCCGGTTGCGGGATTATGGCTTCTGGAAGGGCCGGTATTGGGATCAGTTGATTTATAGTCGCCTCGCGGATTGACGCTGAAGGGCGCAGGCGTCACTTATCCAGACGGAACCAGATGGCCGGGCGATCGCTCTTGTCTTCGGACAGGAGAGGAAAGTCCGGGCTCCACTTCGACATGGCGGCGGGTAACGCCCGCCGGGGGTGACCCCAGGGATAGCGCCACAGAGAGCAGACCGCCCGGGCTTCGGCCCGGGTAAGGGTGAAAGGGTGCGGTAAGAGCGCACCGCGGACCCAGCAATGGGGACGGCATGGCAAGCCCCGCCAGGAGCAAGACCGAATAGGGACCTCGCGTTGACCTTCGGGTCAGCAGGGCTGTCGTAGGCCTGGAAGGTCCGGGTAGGTCGCGAGAACCGTCCAGCAATGGCCGGTCCAGAGGAATGATCGTCGCATCTGCCTCGGCAGGTGGCACAGAACCCGGCTTACAGGCCGTCTGGTTTCCAAATTTTTCAAACTGCAGTCGCCGCGAGCGACTTATCCCCAGTCTGCCGACGGGGTTTGACGGGGCTTGGGTGTGTTCCTTGTATGGCCTGTGGATACCCTGTGGATTTTAACCATAGCAGGTCAAATTTTCCGAGAATTCCGCTCAAAATGGCATTTAGAGTCATTGTATCCCATTTTGGCCCATGTTATCCCAAAGCGTTCCGTTAAGGACGTTGAACCCGTGCGCAAGCCGGGATGCAGCACGATCAGCGGACATTTCACAGGCGCGGCCAGGTCGGCTGCTAATTGGGGCGCGGCGGGATGTTCGTCTCGACGTTCGAGAAGCAACTGGATGCTAAGCGGCGCATTGTTGTGCCGCAGGAATTTCGTGCCCTGACCTCTGGCCCTTTTGACGGAATCATCTGCTTTCCCTCCATCGAAGCTGATTGCATCGAAGGAGGCGGACAGGTCTTGCTGGACCGATATCTTGGGGTGATTGAGGAACTGGACTTCGGGGACCCCCTGCGCTCGGCCCTGGAGACTTCGGTCCTGGGCGGCATGGCCCGGATGAGTTTCGACACGGCCGGGCGGGTGACCCTGCCGGAAACCCTTTGTGATGCCTTTGGTCTGACGGACTGGGTCGTCCTTGTTGGCCTCGGAGACCGTTTCCAGATCTGGGAGCGGGAGGCGTTCCAGGCCCATCGCGCCGCGCAAAGGACCTATGCCCGGGAGGGCCTGGCCGAGCTCAGGCAAGCCCAGCGGCTCTCGCGCTCCGGAGTTGCCGGATGAGCGCGCCTCACGTCCCGGTCCTGCTTGACGACGTGATCGCGGCATTGGACCCGGGACCGGGGCGGATCTTCGTAGATGGAACCTTTGGCGCAGGCGGCTATAGCCGGGCCATTCTGGCCACAGGTGCCCAGGTGGTGGGCTTTGACCGCGATCCGACGGCCCGGCGCTTTGCCGAGGGGCTGGGGCCGGACTTTCGCCTGATCGAGGCCCGGTTTTCAGAAATGGACACAATCCTGGGGGAAGGGTCCGTGGACGGGGTCGCCTTGGACCTCGGTGTGTCCTCAATGCAGCTGGACGAGGCCGACAGAGGCTTTTCCTTCATGCGGGACGGGCCTCTAGACATGCGCATGGGCCCGGATGGTCCGACGGCTGCCGACATTGTCAATTCGGCCGAAGCGGGCGAGCTGGCGCGGATTCTCTGGGTCTATGGCGAGGAGCGGCAATCGCGTCGCATTGCTGCGGCCATTGTTCGCCGGCGTGCTGAAGAGCCTTTTACCCGCACCCTAGAATTTGCCGGATTTGTCGAGCGCGTGCTGGGCGGGCGTCGCGGGGCCAAGGTCCATCCGGCCACGCGGACCTTTCAGGGGCTGCGCATTGCCGTCAATGACGAGCTGGCGGAACTCGAGGCCGGTCTGGTCGCTGCCGAGCGCGTCTTGAAGACAGGTGGGCGTCTGGCGGTTGTCACCTTCCATTCCCTGGAAGACCGGATCGTGAAGTCCTACCTGACCTTGCGGGCCGGACGCTTGCCCGGTGGCTCACGGCATGCGCCGCCGGTCGTGGCCGGAGCTGCGCCCAGTTTTGAGCTGATGTTCAACGGGGCCAAGGGGCCCGGCGAGGCTGAGCTGGCCGCCAACCCCCGGTCACGCTCCGCCAAGCTGCGGGCCGCCATCCGCACATCGGCCCCTGTCTGGCAGGATGCGGCATGAACATCCTGACCCATCGCGTTTATGGCTTTCGACTGATCGACGTGATCGGACTGGGTGTCCTGATCGTGCTGATCCTCTCGGTGTATCTCGGTAAGACCATAGCCGGGCGTGAGCGGGCTGAAATCGCCTCGGTGGAACGCAAGATCGCCGCAGAAAATGAACGGGTCGCCCTGCTGGAGGCTGAGGTCGCGCACCTTGAGCGGCCGGACAGGATCGAGAGCCTGGCGACCGGCTTTCGGGGTCTGGCCCCGGTCAAGACGGGCCATGAAACAACACCGGATCGACTGGCCGAAGCGCTGAAGTCGAGCGGGACTGAAAAGACAGGGGTGTCGCCATGAGCCTGGCACATATTGGATTCCCGGCACCGGGCTGGAGATGGTTTAAGGACCGCCTCTGGGATCTAGAGCATGCCTTTCAGCGCGCGCGTACGGCGGGTCGGGCGCAAGACGATGTTCGTCTGAGAATCCTGTTCATTCTGGCTGTGTTTAGTTTCGCCTTCCTGGGCCTGGCTGTTGGAGCCGCCCGCATGGCCTTGTTCCCCTCCAATGTGCGTGATTTTGGCGCAGGCGGCCTGGATGGAACGGCCCGGGCCAAGCTGGTGGACCGCAATGGTGTCCTGCTGGCGGCGGACCTCCCTCATTACGGCCTGTACCTCGATCCGCGTGAAGTCTGGGATGTTCCAGAGACCCGTCGGGCCCTGAAGTCAGTGCTTCCTGACCTTCAGGACTCCCGCCTCGACAAGGTTTTTGCCAGTGGACGGCGCACCTTTATTGCAGGGGGGCTCAGCCCCAGTGAGCACGCCCGGGTACATGATCTCGGTCTGCCCGGGCTGCTGTTTGAGCCGGAATCCAAGCGGGTCTATCCCCTGGGCGGGGTCGCCGCTCATGTGATCGGAATTTCAGACAGTGGCGGCATGGGCCTTTCGGGGGCTGAAGCCGGGCTGAACGCCGCAATCCGCGACCCGAATTCAGCCGGACACCCTGTTCCCCTGTCGATCGACCTCCGGGTTCAGGCGGCCCTGGATAGCGAAGTCGGCAAGGCGGCCCAGATCTTCCAGGCCAAGGGAGCCGTGGGCGTGGTGACCAATGTCCGGACGGGCGAAATTCTCGCCCTGACCAGTTATCCGAACTATGACCCCAACCAGGCGGGCAAGGCCCCGGATTACGCCCTGCTCAACCGCGCCGCAGGCTCGGTCTATGAGATGGGGTCGACCTTCAAGGTATTTACCGTCGCCATGGCGCTGGATTCCGGCAAGGTGAATATGGGGACGGTGTTCAACACCAGCCAGACCATGAATCTCGGCTCCCGCGCCATACATGACCATGACAAGGTCGACTACAATATGACCGTGTCCGAGGTGTTCCTGAAATCCTCGAACATCGGTGCCAGCCGGATCGCCCTCCAGACCGGTGGCGATACCATGACCAAGTATTTCGAGGCGTTTGGCCTGTTCAAGGCCGCTCCGGTTGAACTGCGCGAGAGTGCGCGGCCCATTCTGCCGCGCAAGTGGAATGAGGATACGGTCGCCTCGGCCTCCTTCGGACATGCCATTTCGGTTTCGCCCCTGGCCCTGGTCGCCGGCATAGGCTCGATCATGAATGGGGGAAATTATGTCCCCCTGACCCTGCATCCGATTGCCCCGGGGACGGTCATGACGGGCCGTCGCGTGGTCTCGCCCCAGACCTCGCGCCAGATGCTGGACCTCATGCGGCTGAATGCCGTGAAGGGGACGGGCACCCATGCCAATATTCCGGGCCTGCGGGTCGGAGGTAAGACCGGGTCTGCTGAAAAGGCCCTTGGCGGCCATTATGTGCGCGACAAGCTGGTGTCTTCCTTCGCAGCGGTTTTTCCCACTGACGGTCCCCTGGAAGCTGATCGCTATCTTGTTCTCGTCATGCTCGACGAGCCCGTCGGGTCCAAGGAGAGCTTTGGCCTTCGCACCGGGGGCTGGACAGCCGCCCCGGCGGCCGGGCGGGTCATTGATCGCATTGCCCCCTTCCTGAAGGTCCAGCGCCATCTGGATGTCCCGGGCACGGTTGTTGTGGCTCAGGCCCCGGATGCGGCGGCGGCCGCGGAACGCTAATGATCTGGCGCCTGTCAGACCTGATCAGGCGTGACCTGTCGGTGGACCCCGAGATTCTCGGCGTCACCGCAGACAGTCGTAAGGTAAGGCCGGGCTTTCTCTTCGCGGCCCTGCCAGGCGCTGTTACCGATGGTCGCCGCTTTGTGCCGGATGCGGTCAAGGCCGGGGCCGTGGCGGTGCTAGCGGGAGATGACATCCCGGAGGCGGGCGTACCGGTCATTCAGGTTGAGGATCCACGGCGGGCCTATGCCCTAGCCGCCGCAAATTTCTGGCAGACCCAGCCAGAGGTGGTCGTCGCGGTCACCGGGACGAATGGCAAGACCTCGGTGGCGGCCTTCTGTCGGCAAATCTTTGCGGCCTGCGGGCACAAGGCGGCCAGTATGGGCACGCTGGGGGTTCGGGCCACCGGGCCAGAGGGGTTTGACGTCCAGTTGACTCCGCCGGGCCTGACGACTCCCGATGCGGCCGATGTGGCCGAACTCATGGCTCGCCTTTCTGATCTGGGGGTGACCCACCTGGCCCTGGAGGCCTCCTCCCACGGTCTGGACCAGCGCCGCCTGGAGGGCGCGCGGCTGGCTGCCGCTGGCTTTCTGAACCTGACCCAGGATCACCTGGATTATCATGGCGACATGGCGGTTTATCGTGCGGCCAAGCTGCGCCTGTTCGACCAACTCCTGCCGCGAGGGGCCACGGCGGTCCTGAATGCGGATTCCGACGTCTATGAGGCCTTTGCGGCCTGCGCCGTGCGGGCGGGCCAGACCGTGATGTCTGTGGGGGCCGAAGGGCAGGGGATTTGCCTCCTCGACCGTCAGCCCAATCCGGAGGGCCAGGCCCTGAGCCTGTCCTATCAGGGACAGACCTTTCAGTTGCAGCTGCCGCTGGCCGGAGGTTTTCAGGCCGCAAATGCGCTTGTGGCCGCAGGGCTCTGCCTCGCCACGGGCGAGACTCCGCAGGCCGTCTTTGAGGCCCTGTCCCAACTGGAAGGGGCACCGGGGCGCCTTCAGCGGGTTGGAGGCGCGGTGTCAGGGGGAGAGGCCTATGTCGATTATGCCCATACGCCCGACGGCCTTCAGACCATACTTGAGGCCCTGCGCCCCCATGCCGAAGGACGGCTCATTGTGGTGTTTGGGGCTGGCGGCGATCGAGACCGGACGAAGCGTCCGCTGATGGGGGCCATTGCCGCGCGGCTGGCCGATCTGGCCATTGTGACCGATGACAATCCGCGCAGCGAGGACCCGGCCGCCATTCGCGCCGAGGTCATGGCGGGCAATCCGGGGCTGATTGAAATCGGAGACCGGCGTTTCGCCATTGCCCATGCCTTGGGTCAGCTCAAGGCTGGCGATGTGGTCGTCATTGCCGGGAAGGGCCATGAGCAGGGCCAGACCGTGGCGGGCGTGACCTATCCCTTTGACGATGTTGTCGAAACCCGTCTGGCCTTGCAGGTGGGGCATGGCTGATCCCCTGTGGACCGCTCAGGAAATTGCCCGGGCGACGGGAGGGCAGGTCCAGGGCGATTTTGCCGTCCAGGGCGTGTCGATTGATACGCGAAGTGTGGAGCCCGGTGACCTGTTTGTCGCCCTGTCCGGGGTGCGCGACGGGCATGACTTTGTTGCCCAGGCCCTGGCGGCGGGGGCCAGCGGCGCCCTGGTTTCCCGCGCGGTGGATGGGCCCTGGGTGCAGGTTGCCGATACGCTGAGGGGCCTCGAAGACCTGGGCATGGCCGCGCGGGATCGTGCGCGACAGGCCCTGCGCGGGGCGGTCACAGGCTCGGTCGGCAAGACCAGTGTGACCCAGGCGATTGCCTCAGGCCTGGCCCTAGCAGGCCCGTCACATACCTCGGTCAAGAGCTATAACAACCATATCGGGGTTCCCCTGACCCTGGCGCGCATGCCCAGGGCGACCCGGCGGGCCATTTTTGAGATTGGCATGAACCACCCGGGGGAGATCGCGCCGCTCTCGCAAATGGTTCAGCCCCATGTGGCGGTGATTACAACGGTGGGGCCTGTCCATGTGGAAAATTTCCCGGACGGCGAGGCCGGTGTGGTGCGGGCCAAGGCGGAGATTTTTGAAGGCATGGCAGCGGGGGGCATAGCCGTCCTGAATGCCGACAATGCCTGGTTCGAGACCCTGAGGGACTCAGCCCTTGGCCGGGGATTGCAGGTTCACAGCTTTGGCCGCCAAGCCGACTGCCGCGCCCAGCTGGTCGATTTCCAGGTCGAGGCCGGGCTGGCCCGGGTCAAGGCGCGGTTTGATGGCCGCGAGCTTGCCTTCAGCCTGCGTCAGACGGGAGGCCACTGGGGTCTGAATGCCATGGCCGTGCTGCTCATGCTGGAGGCGCTCAAGGTTGAGACCGCGACCGGCCTCGCCGCCCTGGAAGCCTTCGAGCCCCTGGCGGGCCGGGGCGCGGAACGTCGGGTGGGCGGACCTGCCGGTGACTTCACCCTGATTGACGAGAGCTATAACGCCAATCCCATCTCCATGGCAGCGACCATTGGCTCTCTGGGCGCACGCAAGACCTCCGGGCGACGGCTGGTTGTCCTGACCGACATGCTTGAGCTTGGCGAGGCGGCCGCAAGTTACCATGCCGACCTTGCGCCCTTGCTGGATGCCGCAGGGATCGACCGGGTCTATTGCGCGGGCCCGCTCATGAAGTTCCTGTGGGAGGCTCTTCCCTCGACTCGGCGTGGCGGCTACGCCGAACAGGCGGCGGATCTTGCGCCGCAGGTTGCGCGGGACCTTGAGCCTGGTGATCTGGTCATGGTGAAGGGGTCGAATGGCTCAAGGGCGGGTGTCGTTGTGACGGCACTGCTGGCCCTCGATCCGGGCTCCGGGGGTCGCGTATAATGCTCTACTGGCTATATGAACACATGTCGGCGGCGGGGCACGTGCCCCTGCTCAACCTTCTGAAATATCTGACATTCCGGACTGGCATGGCCCTGTTTACGGCCCAGATTGTCGTCATGGCCATGGGGTCGCGTTTCATCCGCTGGATGCAGGCCAAGCAGGGCAAGGGCCAGCCGATCCGCAAGGAAGGCATTGAGCGTCACATCATCGAGAAGGCCGGAACCCCCACCATGGGCGGCGTCATGATCCTGGCCGGACTGACGGTGGGGACCCTGCTCTGGGCCAATCTTTCGAATGTCTATGTCTGGGCGGTGCTTCTGGTGACGGCCAGCTATGGCCTGCTGGGCTTTCTGGACGACTATTCCAAGGTGACCAAGCAAACCACGGCGGGGATTTCCGGTCGGGTCCGGCTGCTTCTTGAAGGGCTGATCGCCATGGCGGCGGTGACCCTGATCATTGTCTATGGGGGCCGCGCACCCGAAGCCCCGCACCTGTCTACCTCCATTGCCCTGCCGCTTTTCAAGCAAATTGTGGTTGATCTGGGATGGTTCTATCTGGGCTTTGGAGCCTTTGTGATTGTCGGGGCGGCCAATGCCGTCAACTTCACCGATGGCCTGGATGGCCTGGCCATTGTTCCGGCCATGATTGCGGCGGCGGCCTTTGGGTTGATTGCCTATCTGGTCGGAAACTATGTCTTTGCCCGCTATCTCCAGCTGCATTTCGTGCCTGGCGTGGGGGAGGTCGCGGTGTTTTGCGGGGCCCTGATTGGTTCAGGTCTGGGCTTCCTCTGGTACAATGCCCCGCCCGCGCGGATCTTCATGGGCGATACTGGCTCCCTGGCCCTTGGCGGGGCGCTTGGGGCCGTGGCCGTTGCCACCAAGCATGAGATTGTCCTGGGCATTATCGGCGGATTGTTCGTGCTGGAGACCCTCTCGGTCATTATCCAGGTCATGTATTTCAAGATGACCGGCAAGCGGGTCTTCCTGATGGCCCCGATCCACCACCATTTCGAAAAGCTGGGCTGGTCGGAGTCCACCGTTGTGATCCGCTTCTGGATCGTGGCGGTCATGCTGGCCATTGTCGGCCTCGCCACCCTGAAACTGCGGTAGGGGAGGATGACTTGATCCCGGTCCGCGGCTTTGAAGGCAAGACCGTCGCCGTTTTTGGCCTGGCCCGCACGGGTCTCGCCACGGCGCACGCCTTGCTGGCGGGCGGGGCCAGGGTGGCGCTTTGGGATGACCAGGCCAAGGGGCGCGAGGCGGCGCTCGCGGCAGGACTTCCGCTGGTGGATTTGTCCAAGTCTGACTGGACCGACTTCGCCGCCCTCATGCTGTCGCCAGGGGTTCCCCTGACCCATCCGGAACCGCACTGGACCGTGCGCCGGGCCCGGGCGGCGGGTGTAGAAATTCTGGGTGATGTCGAGCTCTTTGCCCGAACCGTCAATCAAGCCCCCGTCCACAAGCGCCCGAGGATCGTCGCCATCTCGGGGACGAATGGAAAGTCCACCACCACCGCCCTGATCGGCCATATCTGCGCCCGGGCCGGACGCGATACCCGGGTGGGGGGCAATATCGGCTTTGGCGTTCTGAGCCTGGAGGACATGCACGGAGGTGCCGTCTATGTGCTGGAGCTCTCGTCCTACCAGCTGGACCTGACGTCCAGCCTCAAGCCGGATGTCTCGGTCCTGCTGAATATTTCGCCCGATCATCTGGAACGCCACGGGGGCATGGAGGGCTATGTCGCCGCCAAGCGCCGCCTGCTGCTGAACCAAGGCAAGGGGGACACAGCGGTCATCGGGGTCGATGATCCCTTTGGGCAAATGATCTGCACGGAAATCACGGCGGCCAATCGTCGGACCATCATCCCGGTCTCCGCCTCCAAGGCCATGGGGCGCGGCGTCTATGTCCTGCAAGGCAAGCTCTATGACGCGACGGGCGAGCGGGCGGTTGCGGTCGCCGATCTGACCCAGGCGCGATCCTTGCCCGGACGACACAACTGGCAGAATGCGGCGGCAGCCTATTCAGCGGCCCGGGGTCTGGGGATTCCCCAAGAGGACATTATCGAGGGCCTGATGACCTTTCCCGGTCTGGCGCACCGGATGGAAACGGTCGGGGTGATTGGCAAGGTCCGATTCGTCAATGATTCCAAGGCGACGAACAGTGATGCCGCCCGTCAGGCCCTGTCGAGCTATCCGAAGGTCTACTGGATTGCCGGTGGACGCGCCAAGACCGACGGGATCGGCGGGCTCTGCGACCTGTTTCCAAGACTTGAGCGCGCCTATCTGATCGGCGAAGCCTCGGCGGCCTTTGCCGAGACCCTGGGCGGCAAGGCTCCGGTTTCGGAATGCGGGACGATCGCGGCGGCGACGCAAAGGGCCTATCAGGATGCGGCGGCCAGTGGAGCCGAAGCGGTTGTGCTGTTGTCGCCAGCCTGCGCCTCGTTTGACCAGTTTGAAGATTTTGAAGCCCGGGGCGATGCCTTCAGGGCCGCTGTCCAAAGCCTGGCGCACGCGCCGGTTGTTCAGGAAACGCCAAAATGACCGTCAATCCAACACATCAGGCCTTTGCCCGGTCAGACCGCTCCCGGATCGGGGTCTGGTGGTGGACCATGGACCGCTGGTTGCTGGGCGTCGTGGGGCTCCTGATTATTCTGGGTGTGATGATGTCGTTTGCAGCCAGCCCGGCGGCGGCGGCGCGGATGAATGTGGGCGACCCCTTCCATTTTGCCGTTCGCCAGTGTGCCTTTGCGGCCGTGGGGTCCTGTATTCTGATCGCCGCCTCCCTCCTGGACGCACGAGGCGTGCGACGGGCTTCCTTCTGCATTTACCTAGTGGCCATCCTCATCATGATCGCCCTGCCGTTCATCGGCCACAATGCCAAGGGGGCAACCCGGTGGCTGGAAATGCCCGGCTTTTCGCTGCAACCGTCGGAATTCATGAAGCCAGCCCTGATCGTCCTCGTGGCCTGGATGTTCTCCGAAGGCCAGAAGGGGACGGGCGTTCCTGGGGTGAGCATCGCTTTTATCCTGTATTTAGTGTCTGTTACCCTGCTCCTCATTCAACCGGATGTCGGTCAGACGGTCCTGATCACCGTGGCCTTCGGGGCGGCCTTCTGGATGGCCGGCGTGCCCTTAAGTTGGGTCATGGGGCTGGGGGCGGTCGCTGTCGGGGGGCTCTCTTCGACCTATTTCTTCTTTCCCCATGTGGCCAGTCGGGTGGACCGGTTCCTGAGCCCGGACAAGGCGGACACCCATCAGGTGGACCGGGCGGCGGAAGCGATTGCCGCTGGCAATTTGTTTGGCCGGGGCCCCGGAGAGGGCGTCATGAAGCGCCACGTGCCCGACCTGCATACCGACTTCATCTATTCGGTCGCCGCCGAAGAATACGGCCTGATCTTTTCCCTGCTCCTGATTGGCCTCTTTGCCTTCCTGGTGATCCGGGGGCTCTACAAGGCCCTGAAACTGACGGACTCCTTCCAGCAGGTCGCGGCCGCCGGGCTCTTTGTGCTGGTGGGGGAACAGGTCTTTATCAATGTGGCGGTGAATCTGAACCTGATCCCGACCAAGGGCATGACCCTGCCGTTCATCTCCTATGGGGGGTCGTCCATGCTGGCCATGTGTCTGACCCTGGGTATGGCCCTGGCCCTGACCCGTCGCCGTCCGGGAGCCTATTCCCAGGGGTGATCGAATGGCGGGTTCAGAGGTGCTGAGCCCCCGTCATCCCTGGTCAATCTGACAAGCTAAAGTAAGATTCAACCCATGCAGAAAATCGCCGTCGTTGCAGCAGGAGGAACCGGGGGGCATCTCTTCCCGGCCCAGGCCCTGTCGGAAGTCCTGATTTCCCGGGGCTGGCGCATTGTCCTGGCCAGCGATGAGCGTGGTGCGGCCTATGCCGGGAGCTTTCCGGCCGAGGAGGTCATCGGCCTGTCGGCCCGCAGCTTCAAGTCGGGCGATCCAATTGGCATGATGCTGGCGGGTTTGGCGATCTTCCGGGGTGTGCTTCAGGCCAGGGCCGCCTTTGCCCGTATTGATCCTGCCGTTGTGATCGGGTTTGGCGGATATCCCTCGGTGCCAGGGCTGCTGGCGGGAATTACCCAGCATCGCCCGACGGTTCTGCATGAGCAGAATGCGGTCATGGGCCGGGCCAACCGTCGCCTGGCGGGGCGGGTCCAGACGGTCGCCTGTGCGTTTCCGGTCCTGCAAAAGGCTCCGCCCCAGGTGGTGAGCCGGGCCGTTGTGGTGGGAAATCCAGTCCGGGCAGAGATCCGGGCCCTTGCAGACCTGCCCTATCAGCCGCCGCAAGCCGATGGCCCGATAAGGTTGCTGATCACGGGCGGGAGCCAGGGGGCGCGGCTCCTGTCGGAATTGGTGCCCGTGGCCATTGCGCAATTGCCGGAAGACCTGCGCCTGCGCCTTGAGGTCCAGCAGCAGACCCGTCCGGAAAGTCTGGACATGGCCCGGCGGGTTTATGCCAATGCCAATGTGAAGGCCGAGATTGCCCCCTTCTTCAGGGACATGGCGACGCGCCTGCGGGAGGCGCATCTGGTGATCGGCCGCTCGGGTGCCGGGACAGTTTGCGAGTTTGCCATTGCCGGCAAGCCGTCGATCCTGGTTCCCCTGGCTGTGGCGCTGGATGATGATCAGGGCCAGAATGCCGCAGTCATGGCCCAGGCCGGGGGGGCTCAGGTCGCCCGGGAGGCCCAACTGACGGTGGATAGTCTTTCGGGAGCCTTGGTGAAACTTTTAACCAATCCGGATCGACTGGCGCGCATGGCGGCGGGTGCACGATCCCTGGCCCGACCGGATGCCGCCGAGCGCCTGGCCGACCTTGTCGAGGCGACTGCTGCCCAGGGGCATTTGCGTTGAACCGGCGCCCTCCCATCCCGTTTGCCCTCGGCCCGGTTCATTTCGTCGGCATTGGCGGCATTGGCATGAGCGGCATTGCCGAGATCATGCTGAGGGTCGGCTATACGGTCCAGGGCTCGGACGCCAAGGCCAGCGCCAATACTGACCGCCTGGCCCAGCTCGGGGCCCGGATCTTCATCGGACAGGACGGGGTCAATCTTCAGGGGGCCTCGGCGGTGGTCTATTCCACAGCGATCAAGGCCGACAATCCCGAACTCGTTGAGGCCAGGGCACGACACCTGCCCCTGGTGCGGCGGGCAGAAATGCTGGCGGAACTCATGCGTCTCCAGTTTTCGGTAGCGGTGGGCGGAACCCACGGCAAGACCACGACAACCTCGATGGTCGCGGCCCTGCTGGACAGCGGCGGGCTGGACCCGACTGTGATCAATGGGGGTATCATCAATGCCTATGGTGCCAATGCCAAGGTCGGTGAGGGCGACTGGATCGTGGTCGAGGCTGACGAGAGCGATGGCACCTTCCTGAAGCTTCGCTCCACCTGTGCCATTGTCACGAATATCGATCCGGAACACCTGGACCACTACGGCACGTTTGATGCTGCGCGGAAGGCCTTCCAGGACTTTGTCGAGAATATCCCCTTCTATGGATTTGCCGCCCTCTGCACCGACCATCCGGAGGTTCAGGCCCTGGCGGCGCGGGTGGAAAACCGGCGGCTGGTGTCCTATGGGGTCAATCCCCAGGCCGAGGTTCGGGCAGACTCCATCACCATGGGTCCGGATGGATCGCGGTTCGATGTCGTCCTGGCCCCCAGAGACGGGCCAGCCCTGAGATGGGACGACCTTCATCTGCCCATGGCGGGTCATCACAATGTGCTCAATGCCCTGGCCGCCATCGCCGTGGCGCGGGAGCTGGGGGTCGGCGAAGACGATATCCGCAAGGGTCTGACCGGGTTTGCGGGGGTTCGTCGCCGGTTTACCACCACGGGGGTGGTCAACGGGGTGCGGATTATTGACGATTATGGCCACCATCCCGTCGAGATTGCCGCGGTGCTGAAGGCTGCCCGGGCGGTGACAAGCGGGCGCGTGGTCGCCGTGGTTCAGCCTCACCGGTATACCCGGCTCCGGGACCTGTTTTCCGAATTCTGCGGCTGTTTCAATGACGCGGACACCGTGATTGTCGCCGATGTCTATTCCGCCGGGGAAGCGCCGCTGGCCGGGGCCGGGCGAGATGACCTGGTCCAAGGCCTCCGCCGCTTTGGGCATCGTCGCGCCCTGGCCTTGTCCGGACCGGCCGATCTGGCGGGGCTCATTGCCAAGGAAACCCGGCCCGGCGACCTCGTGGTTTGTCTGGGGGCAGGGGATATTACCAGCTGGGCCTATGCCTTGCCCGACGCCCTTGCGGGTCTGGCGACATGACCTGGCAAGACCGTCTGCCAGCGGTTCGGGGCAAGATCCTGCGGCAGGAAGCCCTGGCCCCGTTTACCTGGTTTCGCGTAGGCGGGCCTGCGGACATATTGTTTTTGCCCGCCGATGAGGCGGACCTGGCCGCCTTTCTCGGCGAGCTTGATCCGAGTGTTCCGGTCACGGTCCTGGGGGTGGGATCAAATACCCTGGTGCGGGATGGCGGGATTGACGGCGTTGTCATTCGCCTGGCCGGGCGCGCCTTCAGCCGGATTGAAGTCCTGGGTGACAGCCGGATCTTCGCCGGGGCCGCCGCCCTCGATGCCCATCTGGCGCGCGATGCCGCCCGGGCCGGGATTGCAGGTCTGGAATTCTACCGCGGGGTCCCTGGATCCATCGGCGGGGCCCTGGTCATGAATGCGGGCTGCTATGGCGCGGAAACCCAGGATGTTCTGGTCGAAGCCCAGGCGCTCACCCGGCAGGGTCAGCCGGTGCGGCCCTCTCGGCTGGAGATGGACTATAGCTATCGGAAATCTGCCCGCGCCGCTCAGGGCGACCTGATCTTTACCGGGGCCATTTTTCAGGGGACGCCGGGCCTTCCCGCCGAGATCGAAGCCCGAATGAACGAGATCACGGCGCGGCGGGAAACCAGCCAGCCCATCCGGGAAAAGACTGGTGGTTCGACCTTCAAGAATCCGGAAGGCCAGTCGGCCTGGACGCTGGTGGATGCTGCGGGCTGGCGTGGGAAGCTGTTTGGCGGGGCCATGTTTTCGCCCCTGCATGCCAATTTCCTGATCAATACCGGCGAGGCCACGGCGGCAGACCTTGAAGGCCTGGGCGAGGCTGTGCGGGCAGATGTCCTGAGCCAGTCCGGGGTCCAGCTTGAGTGGGAAATCAAGCGGATCGGACGGCCGGGCTGAGCTCCGGGTCCGGCACCTTCCCTTGACTTGGGGCGGGCACTGGGCGACGGGCGGGCAGGTCTTTTCTTTTCGCGACTCCATTCGGGATATCTGTCTATGCTTGGGCCACTTGCCGGACGCCATATTGCCGTACTTCTGGGCGGACTGTCGTCAGAACGCGATGTCAGCCTTGTCTCCGGGCAGGCCTGCGCCGAGGCCCTTGAGCAGCTGGGCGCGCAGGTGTCCCGGGTCGATGCAGGTCGCGACCTGGCCCAGGTTCTCGCGCGCCTGAACCCCGAAGTCTGTTTCAATGCCCTGCACGGGGCCTGGGGCGAGGATGGCTGTGTCCAGGGTGTTCTGGAAACCCTTGGCCTGCCCTATACCCACTCCGGCGTTCTGGCCTCAGCCTTGGCCATGGACAAGTCGAAGTCAAAGGCGGTGCTTGCAGCGGGCGGGGTGACGGTTCCCGGTGGCGGACTGTTTGACCGTCATCTGGCCGCAGCCGACCATGTCATGCCCCCGCCCTATGTCATCAAGCCCAATGCCGAGGGCTCGTCGGTGGGGGTGTTCATCGTTCCGGAAGGCGCGAATCGCCCGCCGAAGGACATAGGGGCTCCGGACTGGGCCTATGGCGAAGAGGTCATGATCGAGCCCTATATCCGGGGTTTTGAGTTGGCGGTCGGGGTCATGAACGGCAAGGCCATGACAGTGACGGAAATCAGGCCCCGCGCCGGATTTTATGACTATGCAGCAAAATATACTGAGGGCGGTTCGGAGCACGTTTTGCCAGCCCGAATTCCGGCACATGTTTTTGAAAAAGCTCTGAAAATGTCAGAGCTGGCTCATGCGGTCCTGGGCTGCCAGGGGGTGAGCCGCGCCGACCTGCGTTATGACGACGTTAACGACATTCTGGTCCTCTTGGAGGTCAATACTCAGCCCGGCATGACGCCGACCTCGCTCGTGCCTGAACAGGCCGCGTCTCTGGGGGTGAGTTTCGATCAACTGGTGCTCTGGATTACGGAGGATGCATATGCCCGCGCTGCTGCGGGGGGGCTCGGCCGCTCAGCCGGGACCCCGGGGTAAGGCCCCCACAGGTTCCACAGCAGCTCCCTCTGGCCGATCGGCAAAGGGGGGGGCGGGATTTGCATTGTCTCCGGCTCAGCTTGCCTGGCTAGCCATACTGCTCCTGGGTCTCGCGGGCGGCCTGGGTCTTGCGACCGGGGGCAGGGGGCAGGCACTGACCCGGGCGATTGATTATGCCGTAGACACCCAATTTGCCCGGCTTGGTTTCAAGCTCAAGGCCGTGCGGGTTCGAGGGGCCTCGACCCTGGCGACGGCGGACATTCTCAAGGTTGCCGGGGTCTACAAGGATCAGCCGCTCTTCAGCATCGACATGGAAGACCTTCGCCGGAAGGTCGAGAGCGTCGGTTGGGTCAAGGATGTCCGCATTGTGCGCCTGCTGCCCGATACCCTGATGATTCAGGTGGTCGAGCATCGCCAGCTCGCCGTCTGGCAGGACGGTGGCACCGATCGCGTGATCGACGAGCGCGGCATGGTCATTCAGGAAGCGGACGCCCGGCAGTTCGGTCAACTCCCTCTGGTGGTCGGTGAGGGGGCCAGCACGGAGGCTGGTAAGATTTTAACTTCTTTGGTGCAGTATCCCGGGATCACTCGGGAGTTAAAGGCGCTGGTGCGTGTGGATCAAAGACGCTGGGACTTGCAGTTAAAGGGCGGCGGGCTGATTCAGCTTCCGGCCCTGAGCCAGGAATCTGCCTTGAAGGCCTTCGACAAGCTGGATCGCGAGTCCCACCTTCTGGCGACCGGATTTGCACGTATCGACCTGCGAAATCCTGACGTCATTGCCGTCCAGCCGCGTCTGGCCGCGCCGGAAATTCGGGCCACCGAGGCGGTCCCCAGTGTTGAATCTACTCCGGCGGCAGTGCCGGAGCCTACTGTCGCAAGGGTGAACTAAATGCGCGCGGGAGCAAAACTGGCGACCTTGGCGGAAACCTATCGCGACAACCGCGAAGGCTTGAAGGTCTCGCTTGGCCGCCAGCCTGTTGTTGCCGCGCTTGATCTGGGGGCCAGCAAGGTCGCCTGTTTCATCATGAAGCCTGATGGCGTGCGCCGGATCGACCGGACGCTGACGACCGCCGGTGTGGGCTATGTCCAGTCCCGTGGCGTGCGCGGCGGTGCCATTGTGAATCTCGAAGAAGCCTCTGATTCCATCGCCCAGGCCGTGGAGCGCGCTGAGAACGTGGCCGGTGTTCAGGTCCAGGGCGTGACGGTCGCCACCGCAGGCGGACAACTGGCCAGCCACAGGGTGTCGGGACGGGTGTCCCTGGGCGCTCGGCCGATTTCAGACGCGGATCTTGTCCGGGCGATCCGGGCGGCTCTGGATCAGGTGAAGCTTCCCGGACGCCGGGCCGCGCACATCCTGCCGGTTGCCTGGGCGGTGGATGGCCAGGTCGGGATCCGTGATCCACGCGCCATGTATGGGCGCGTTCTACAGGTGCAGCTCCTGGTGGTATCTGTCGCCGAGGCCGTTTTCCAGACCCTGGAAGCCTGTGTCGAGCGGGCACACCTTCAGTTTGAGGGCGTGGTTGCTGCGCCTTTTGTGTCGGCCCTTGCGTCTCTGGCCGAAGATGAAATGGACCTGGGGGCTGTTTGTATCGACATGGGCGGCGGCACAACGTCTGCGGCCGTCTTCTCCGGCGGAAGTCTGGTGCATGTCGAGACAGTTCCGGTCGGCGGTCAGCATGTGACTTCAGACATTGCCCGTGGCCTTTCGACTTCCCTGTCCGGTGCGGAGCGCATCAAGACCCTGCACGGGTCGGCCATTGCCTCGGCCAATGAGGACAAGGAAACGGTAGAAGCGCCGCCGCGCGGAGACGATCCGGGCGCCGGTCCCGTGTCGGTGCCGCGTTCCCTGCTGAAGGGCATAATTGCACCCCGGGTTGAGGAAACCATGGAGCTGCTGCGGGATCGGCTTCGCGCCTCCGGAGCGGTGATCGAACCCGATGCCGGGCTGATCCTGACTGGTGGAGCCAGTCAGCTGGCCGGGGTTCTGGAAGTTGCCACGCGGGTCTTTGATCGCCCCGTACGTTTGGGGCGTCCGCGCCGCGTTCCGCATCTCGCCGATGCCGCATCGGGCCCAGCCTTCTGTGCCGCAGCCGGTGTCCTGCACAGGTCGGCCTTTGGACCCCGCGAGGCGGTTTCAGCCAAGGCCCTGGCCAAGGCGGATATTCGCAGGCTTCCCCTCGATCCCGGAGCTAACCCGGTCGCCAAGGCCGTCGCCTGGCTGCAGGATAACCTCTAGGGGCCAGGTCAGGGCCGCGCCCAGCGATCCAGATCAAGATTTCCACAGAAAAAGTCGCCTTTGCATCGACCTCGGGGCGACTCGGCTTATTCGGTTAACTGCCGATTAAGCATGATGGGGCTTTGGTTAAGCTCAATCATCGATCGCCCGTTTGCGTGAGTCGTTTTCGGGCATTTCGGCCAGACTATTGAAGACGCGAGAGGTCCTATGGCAATTGCATTATCCGCCCCGCGGGCAACCGAACTGAAGCCCAGAATTGTCGTCTTTGGCGTCGGTGGTGCCGGTGGAAATGCGGTCAACAACATGATCGAGGCCGGTCTCGAAGGCGTCGAATTCGTGGTTGCAAATACCGATGCCCAGCAACTCTCCTTCTCCAAGACGGATCGGCGCATCCAGCTCGGCGTTCAGGTCACCCAGGGACTGGGCGCGGGTGCCCATCCTGAAGTCGGCATGACCGCCGCTGAAGAGTCCATTCCCGAGATCGGTGAGCATCTCGACGGCGCGCACATGGTCTTCATTACGGCGGGCATGGGCGGCGGTACCGGGACCGGCGCGGCCCCGATCATTGCAAAATGTGCCCGAGAGCGCGGCATTCTGACCGTTGGCGTTGTTACCAAGCCCTTCCACTTTGAGGGGCGTCACCGGATGCGGTTGGCCGACGCCGGCATTGCCGAGCTTCAGCGTTATGTTGATACCCTGATTGTTATTCCGAACCAGAACCTGTTCCGGGTGGCCAACGAGCGGACGACCTTCGCCGAAGCCTTTGGTATGGCCGATCAGGTGCTGCATTCCGGCGTCCGGTCGATCACGGACCTGATGGTTCTGCCCGGCCTGATCAATCTGGACTTTGCGGACGTCCGGACCGTCATGACGGAAATGGGCAAGGCAATGATGGGGACTGGCGAGGCCTCCGGCGAGGATCGCGCCCTGATGGCCGCCCAGAATGCCATTCAAAACCCCTTGCTCGACGAAGTGTCCCTGCGCGGGGCCAAGGCGGTTCTGGTCAATGTCACCGGCGGTCTGGACATGACCCTGCTGGAAGTCGACGAGGCGGCAAATGCCATCTCCGAGCAGGTTGATCCGGAAGGCAATATCATCTTCGGTGCGGCTTTCGATCCGTCCCTGGAAGGCATGATCCGCGTTTCCGTAGTCGCCACGGGCATGGACGGCGCTTCGATTGCCGCCATTGAAGGCAAGGTCGAGCGCGGCCCCCTTCAGGCCCCGCCCCTGCGGGCCCCTGATGTGACCCAGGCGGCCAATCCTGCGGCAGAGCCTGTGCGTTCGATCTTTGCGACCCCTGCGGCCCAGGCCCCTCGTCAGCCCGAGGTCTTCGAAGTTCCTGCCATGCCGACCTATGCCGCCGAACCGCAGGAGGCCCAGGCAGACCTTTATGCCGACGCACCGGAGTCTTTTCTGGCAGCACCGCAGCCAGTGACCATCGAGCCCGCGCCCGAAGTTGAACTGTCCCAGCCGGTGGTCCGGATTGTTGACCCCATGGTCGCGGACGCCGATGACGAACCCTTGTTCCCGGTGGAAAGCTATGAGGCACCTCGCCAGCCCAAGGGTGGGTTTCTGAAAATGTTCGGAACCCGTCGCGTTGATGTACCGGCGCCGACCCCGGTCATCCGGCCGTCTCCGACGAGGGGATCTGCGGCACCTGCAGAAGCGCCCGCTGAATTTGCCCAGACGGACAACCAGGAAGATCTGAACATCCCGGCATTTCTTCGTCGCCTGGCGAACTAAGCCTTCACACAGGCCTTAAGTTCAAGCGGCCGGGGTCTTCCCGGCCGTTCTGATTCTGGTAATACCCTTCAGTTTATAAGCCTGATTACAGCGACTTAAGGCTGATCCTAACTATGAAACATTCCGAAACGCGACTTGTTTTGCGGCATTGCACCATCCGGCCTATGGCTCACCTAGGGTAATTGGGTGTGCCTCCCCGCCACTCTCCCTGAACTTGAAAGGCGTTGTCTTGGTCAGATCCGTGTTTCAGCACACCCTTCGCGCGCCTGTGGATTTCGCGGGCATCGGGGTTCACACAGGCGCTGAAGTTCAGGTACGGGTCCTCCCGGCTGCAGCTGGCGCTGGCCTGGTTTTTGTCCGGACGGACCTGGACGAAGGCGATACCCGGATTCCGGCCACGGGTCGTGCGGTCTGCAAGACCCAGCTGGGTACAGTCATCGGCAACAGCGCGGGCGTGACGGTTTCAACGATTGAGCACCTGATGGCAGCCCTGATCATGTCGGGGATCGATAATGCGGTCATCGAGGTGGATGGCCCGGAAATGCCCATCATGGATGGTTCGGCCCTGGCCTTCATCCAGGGCCTGGATGGGGCAGGCCGTCGCGAGCAGTCCATGCCGCGCCGTTACATTGAAATCCTGGATGTGATCGAGGTGGTTGACGGCGACAAGCGGGCCAGCCTCAAGCCGTCCGCCCAGTTCGAGGTCGCCT
Source organism: Phenylobacterium aquaticum (assembly GCA_947378305.1). Lineage (GTDB taxonomy): Bacteria > Pseudomonadota > Alphaproteobacteria > Caulobacterales > Caulobacteraceae > Phenylobacterium > Phenylobacterium aquaticum_B. Next base: position 36,168 of record CANCJJ010000011.1, read on the forward strand.
TCGACATTGCCTTTGGCTCGGCGGCCATTGGGCGTCAGTCCATCGATCTCGTCGTCAATGAAGACAGCTTCCGGCGCGAGCTTGCCGATTGCCGGACCTTCGGGTTCCTGCATGAGGTCGAAGCCCTGCGCTCCATGGGGCTTGCCCGGGGTGGGTCCATGGACAATGTGGTCGTGATCGAGGGCGACGAGATCCTCAATCCAGAAGGTCTGCGCCGGTCGGACGAGTTTGTGCGTCACAAGGCCCTGGATGCCATTGGTGACCTGTCGGTCCTCGGGGCCCCGATCCTGGGGCGTTTCGAAGGCGTACTGGCCGGACACGGGATCAATAACGCCCTGGTTCGCGCCCTTCTGGCCTCGCCCCATGCCTGGCGTGAACGCACCCTGGTCGAAGACCTGGCCCTCGCCGTCTAGGCAATCTGGACCAGAACTGTATTTGGCGCGGTTGCGCGGGACACGGCGTGGTGTAGAACCTAGTCTCACAGGCGCGGGGGCGCGCTTTGGTATTTGAGGTGACGGTGTACTTGCTCCGCAATTCCTGGGTTCGACCGGCAACGGTTGCAGTGATGATGGCCCTCGCCCTGGCGGGCTGTGCCAGCAAGCCAAAAAAGCCCCAACTGGCCTATGAAGAGCGCCCGGTTGAGTTGCTCTATGCGACGGGTTCCGACCGCATGGACAAGCATCTGTGGTCCCAGGCCGTCAATTATTTCGCCGAGGTCGAGCGTCAGCATCCCTATTCGGAATGGTCCCGTCGCGCCATTTTGATGACCGCCTATGCGCACTATCAGGCCGGGAACTATGCGGAGTCCATCGGCGATGCCGACCGGTTCCTGTCGCTCTATCCCGGGAATGCGGCGGCGGCTTACGCCTATTACATGAAGGCTGTCTGCTATTTCGACCAGATCGTGGATGTGGGCCGCGACCAGGCCTCTACAGGCCAGGCCCTGGAAGCCCTGCGTGATGTGGTCCAGCGTTATCCAAAGTCTGAATATGCGGCGGATGCCCGTCTGAAGATCGACATGGTCAATGACCAGCTGGCCGGCAAGGAAATGACCATTGGCCGGTATTACCTGCGCGCCGGCGACACCCTTTCGGCGATTGGCCGATTCCGTGCGGTCATTGATCGCTACCAGACCACGTCCCATACGCCAGAGGCCCTTTACCGGTTGGTCGAAGCCTATCTGACCATGGGCCTGCTGGATGAGGCCAAGGCCAATGGGGCCGTCCTGGGCTATAACTATCCGGGCGATATCTGGTACCGGGACGCCTATCAGCTGCTGACGTCAAAGGGCCTCAAGCCCGCCGTCCTGCCCGATGGCAAGCCCCGTCAGGGCCTGAAACTTCCGTTCGTGAAGGACAAGTCCAAGACCCTGAAGCCCGAGGGCGCGTCCTCGCCGAAGCCTGAGCGTTTTCTGGGCCTGCCCTTCCAGCGCGCCAGGGCCAAGGCCGCCAGCCCGGCTGGAACCTGACTGAGGCGGGCGGGATTTTTCGCGCAGGACGGACGAGCGGTTTGAAAATCCTTGCAGGGATACCCTTCCGGTCTGGGCGAATCCGGGCGATCCTAGTCGCATGCTGATTGGCTTGTGGATCCGCGATGTCGTGCTGATCGAAACCCTCGACCTGTCGTTCGGGCCGGGGCTTACGGCCCTGACCGGAGAGACGGGGGCGGGCAAGTCGATCATCCTGGATTCCCTGGGCCTGGCCACGGGCGCACGCGGAGATTCCGGCCTGGTCCGTCGCGGGGCCAGCCAGGCGGTCACCTCAGCCATTTTTGCCCCGACCCCTGACCATCCCGTGTGGGATATTCTTGAGGAAAAGGGCCTGTCCCATGCGCGGGATGAGGATCTGGTTCTTCGGCGAATCCTGACGGCGGATGGCCGCAGCCGGGCCTTTGTCAATGATCAGGCGACCAGTATTGGCGTTCTGCGGGACCTCGGGGCCGTTCTGGTCGAGGTCCATGGCCAGCATGAGACCGTGGGTCTGCTGGACGCCCGCACCCACCGTCCGCTTCTCGATGCCTATGGAAGTCTTGGCGGACAGGTCAAGGCGGTCAACGCGGCCTGGACCCGGCTGGGAGCCTGTCGGGACCAGGTCTCCAGCCTTCAGGCCATGGTGGATCGTGCCACTGCCGAGGCCGAGGAGACGACCCTGCGACTGGCTGAGCTGGATCGCCTGTCGCCGCAGCCCGGGGAGGAAGCCGATCTGGCGGAACAACGCGCCCTGCTGGGGGCTGCTGAAAAGGCCATGGGTGATATTTCTGCTGCGGGGACCGTCTTCGAGGGTTTGTCAGGTCGACTGGCGGGGGCTGTTCGCGCCCTTGATCACGCCCGGGCCAGAACCCTTCAGGCCGGAGCCCACGAGGATGGCCCGGCGGTCCAGCGGTTGGCGGCAGCCAGTGCGGCGGTCGATGCCCTGTTCAGTCAGGTTCAAGAGGCCGAGGCGGCTATTGAGTCGGCGGCCGGCGGTTTTGATTTTCGGCCAGACCAGCTTGAAAAGACCGAGGAGCGCCTGTTCGAGCTGCGCGGCATGGCCCGCAAGCTGGGGGTGACGGTCGAGGCCCTGCCAGACTTGCGGCTAACCCTGGCCGCAGGACTAAGGGCCCTTGAGTCCGGGGAGGACGACCTCAAGGCCGCGCGGCAGGCCCTGGAGGCCGCCCGGGCAGACTATCTGGGGCTGGCGGGTGCCCTGAGCCAGGCGCGACAGGCGGCAGGGCTTCGCCTGGCGAACGCCGTGGCAGAAGAACTGGTGCCACTCAAGCTCGACAAGGCGCGGTTCCAGGTGGGCCTGGCCACCCTGGACGAGGACCGTGCCGGCCCATCTGGTCAGGACCGGGTGAGTTTCGAGATTTCGACCAATCCGGGGGCTCCCTTTGGTGACCTGGGCGCGATTGCCTCCGGCGGCGAACTTGCCCGATTTGCCCTGGCCCTGAAGGCCGCCCTGGCCGGGCGTGCGGAAGGCCGGCAGCCCCTGATGATTTTCGACGAGGTTGATCAGGGCGTCGGCGGGGCGGTGGCCGATGCCGTGGGCTTGCGTCTGCGGCGGCTTGCTGACGAGGCCCAGGTCCTGGTTGTGACCCACTCACCCCAGGTTGCCGCCCGCGCCCATGATCACTGGCGCATTGCCAAGACCGGCGAGGGGGAGGACCTGCGAACCCGGGTGGAAGCCCTGGTGCCTGCGGAACGGGAAGAAGAAATTGCCCGAATGCTGGCCGGGGCCGAGGTGACTGACGCCGCCCGTGCCGCTGCCAGGGCCCTGATGCATGTCTGAAGCCCAGGGATTGCCCCAAACCGAGGCGGAGGCTGTCGAGGAACTGACCCGGCTGGCCGATGAGATTGCCGCCCATGACATCCGCTATCATCAGCAGGATGCGCCGATCATTTCCGATGCCGCCTATGATGCCCTGAAGCGGCGCAATAGCGAGATTGAAGCGGCCTTTCCACATCTGGTGCGGGAGAATTCACCGTCCTTTCAGGTCGGAGCCGCGCGAGCCGAGCAGTTTTCAGCGGTGGAGCATGGGGTGCCCATGCTGAGCCTGGACAATGCCTTTTCCGATGACGAGGCCCTGGAATTTGACGTCCGCATCCGGCGGTTTCTGCGGCTGGGCGATGAGGTGGTTGATTACACGGCCGAGCCCAAGATCGATGGTCTGTCGGCGTCCCTGCGCTATGAACGCGGCGTCCTGGTGCGCGGTGCAACCCGTGGCGATGGCCGGGTCGGCGAGGATGTGACGGAAAATCTGCGCACGGTGATGGATATTCCCCATCGGCTGGCCGGGTCCGGCTGGCCAGAGATCATTGAGATCCGCGGCGAGGTCTATTTGGGACATGCCGAATTCGCCGCTCTGAATGCTGCCGCCCTGGCCGCCGGGCAGAAGACCTATGCCAATCCGCGAAACGCTGCGGCCGGCTCGCTGCGACAAATTGACTCCCGGATTACAGCGACCCGGCCCCTGAAATTCTTTGCCTATGCCTGGGGCCTGGTGAGTGCCCCCTTTGCCCAGACCCAAGGCGAGTCCCTGGCTGCCTTGAAGGCCTGGGGCTTTCAGACATCGCCCCAGTCGGGCGTGGTGCGCGGGCCGGAGGGCCTGCTGGCCGCCTATGGCCGACTGGAAGCCGACCGGCCCCGCCTGGCCTTTGACATTGATGGGGTGGTCTACAAGGTCGATCGTCTGGACTGGCAGCAGAGGCTGGGTTTTGTCACCCGCACGCCGCGCTGGGCCATTGCGCGAAAGTTTCCCGCCGAACAGGCGCGCACAGTGCTTGAGGCCATTGATCTTCAGGTTGGCCGGACGGGCGCGGTGACCCCCGTCGCGCGACTTCGGCCCGTCACGGTCGGCGGCGTGGTGGTCGAGAATGCCACCCTACACAATGGCGACGAGATTGCGCGCAAGGATATCCGGGTTGGGGATACGGTGATTATCCAGCGGGCGGGGGATGTAATCCCCCAGGTCGTGCGGGTGGTGACGGAAGATCGGGGCGAGCCGCCTCCGCCTGCTTACGAATTTCCCCACCATTGCCCCTGTCCGCTCAAGACGCCCCTGACGCGGGAAACCACGACGGCGGGGGCAGAGACGGTTGTCCGCCGCTGTTCGGGGGAGTTTGCCTGTCCCTACCAGCGCATTGAGCACCTGCGCCATTTCGTATCGCGCCGGGCCTATGACATTGAGGGGCTCGGTGAAAAACAGTTGCAGGCCTTTTTTGACCGGGGCTGGGTGCGGGCCCCCGCAGACATTTTCCGCCTGGCCCGGGACGGCGAAAAACTTGCCGAACTCCGCACGCTTGAGGGCTATGGCGAGACCAGTGTTGCCAATCTGATTGCCGGGATCGAGGCGCGGCGCACCATCCCTCTGGACCGGTTCATCTTCGGACTGGGAATCCGCCACATTGGCGAGGCCACGGCCACGGTGATGGCCCGGGGCTATGGGACGGCGACGGCCTTTCTGGACGCCATGGACCGGGTGGCTGCCCGGGACCCTGAAGCGATGGATGACCTCGATGCCCTGGACCAGATCGGCTCGGCAGTCATAGAGGCGGCCCACGACTATTTTGCAGAGGCCCACAATCGGGGTCTTGTGGACGACCTTGTGGCAGAACTGACCATCCAGGATGCTGAGCAGCCGCGGCAGGACACGGCGGTGGCGGGGAAGACCATCGTCTTTACCGGGGCGCTGGAGCGCCTGACCCGGGACGAGGCCAAGGCCCAGGCAGAGGCCCTGGGGGCAAAGGTGGCCGGATCGGTCTCCCGCAAGACCGACCTGGTGGTCGCGGGGCCGGGGGCTGGTTCCAAGCTCAAGACCGCGACGGAGCTCGGCATTCAGGTCATGACGGAAGCCGAATGGATTGCCCTGGTTGGCTGACGTTTAGCCCGCGATAGGCGCGCAGGCCGCTTCAAGCCACTTGCGAACCTCTGGCTCAAGCCGGGGCCCCAGTTCGGCCAGGACGCGGGCATGATAGGCGTCGAGTTGCGCCTGCTCAGCGGGGCTCAGCATGTCCGCCAGGATCAGATTGCGATCGATCGGGGCCAGGGTCAGGGCCTTAAAGCCGTGCATGGGCCGCTCGCCCCCGGCAATGGTGTGGGCTTCCGTTACATATTGCAGGTTCTCGATCCGGATGCCGTATTCGCCTTCCTTGTAAAAGCCCGGCTCATTGGAGACGATCATGCCCGGGCGAAGGGCGACGAAGTTGGGCAGTTTGGCGATCCGGTGCGGGCCTTCGTGCACGCCGAGATAGACGCCGACGCCATGGCCTGTGCCATGGTCATAGTCCAGTCCGCGTGCCCAGAGCGGAGCACGGGCCAGAACATCCATGGCCGAGCCGGTTGTTCCGGTGGGGAACCGCAAGGCCGCCAGAGCCAGGTGTCCCTGAAGGACGAGGGTGAACCGCTCCTGCATCTCCCGGGTCGGGGTGCCAATGGCCATGGTGCGGGTCACATCCGTGGTGCCGTCGGGATATTGTCCGCCGGAATCGACCAGCAGCAGGGAGCCCGGGACGGTGCGTGTATTGCTGCGCTCTGAGGGGTGATAGTGCGGCAGGGCGGCATTGCCCCTGGCGGCGGCAATGGTGTTGAAGGACAGGTCCCTGAGGCCCTCGACCTCGTCGCGGAAGGCTTCCAGGCGGGTGGCGACCTCGATCTCGTCGGGCAGGGAGGTCTGGGCCTCGGTCGCAATCCAGTGCAGGAACCGGGTCAGGGCCACGCCATCGCGGACATGGGCCGAGAGGGTTCCGGCGATCTCAACCGGGTTCTTGCAGGCCCTGGGCAGGGCACAGGGGTCTTCCCCCCGCACAACCCTGGCCCCGGCAGATTCCAGGGCATCGAAATACCAGGCCGAGGACTGGGCCGGGTCGACGAGGACGGACTTGCCCTTTAGGTCGGCCAGGGCGTCGGCTAGGTCATTGGGGGTATCCAGCTGCACCTGATTGCCGAGCCAGGCCCCAAGATCGGGTGTGACCTTGGCCGGGTCGAGGAAGAGCCGGGCCGTGCCATCGGCCCGCACCAGGGCCTGGGCGAGGGGCAGGGGGGTTCGGCTCACGTCTCCGCCCCGGACATTGAACAGCCAGGCGATGGAGGCCGGTGCGGTGATGACGGCGGCGTCTGCGCCTGCGGCGGTCAGGGCGGCACTGATCCGGCTCCGCTTGCTCTGGGAGTCTTCGCCGGCAAATTCCAGGGCATGGGGCCAGACCGGGGCCATGGGCTGGTCCGGTCGGTCCGTGCCCCAGGCCAGGTCGAGGGGGTTGGGGGAGACGGGCTTCAGGCTGGCGCCGGACCGGGCAAGGGCGGACTTTAGATGGGCCAGGGCGTCGGGGCTGTGCAGCCGGGGGTCATAGCCAATGACCTGACCCTTTGAGGTCGCCTCGGCGAGATAGGCGGGCACGCCGCCCTCGACCAGATCCCGGATCTCGAACACGGCCGGATCGACCTGGGCCCGGACCTGGATGGTATAGCGTCCATCGGCAAAGACAGCGGCCTTGTCAGTCAGGATCACGGCGGCCCCGGCGGAGCCTGTAAAGCCACTGGCCCAGGCCAGCCGGTCATTGGCGGCGGGCAGGTATTCGTTCTGGTGCTCGTCCTCATGGGGAATGATGAAGCCATCAAGCCCCTGGGCCTTCATGGCCGCCCGGATGAGAGGAACGTGGCGCGGGCCAAAGGCCGGCGTGGTGGATTCAGTAAAGGTCTGGCGCATGGGGGCAATGTAAAGCCATACTCGACCCGCGCAATCCCACTTATCGGACCATGCACAAGAGCGACCCACCATGCCCACGCCAGATCGACGCGACCTGATAAACCAGTTCAAGGACCGCAAGGTTTCGGCCGGAATCTTTGCGGTTCGGAACCTGGGGACGGGCGCGCGCTGGCTGGGTGTGACCCAGAATCTCGGGTCCCAGCAGAACGGCACCTTTTTCGAACTTCGCACGGGCTCCCATCGCAATGGACCGCTCCAGGCGGCCTGGAAGGCAGAGGGGGCGGAAGCCTTTGTCTATGAGGTGGTCGAGGCCGTGGATGTGGAGGGTCTCGTACCCTATCAGCGCGGCCAGAGGCTGAAGGAAAGGCTGAACCATTGGCTCGCCTCAGACCCCAAGGCCCAGCCGATCGTCGCCTAGGGCCTGATTGCTGTGTTTACCGACGTCTGAGTCGATACCGACAGCCGCTAGGCGCGGACCAGGACCAGGGCGGACCAGGCATCCCGGTGAATCCGCCGGGCCAGCCGGAAGCCCCGGGACTGATAGGCGGCGAAGACGCGCCGCTCCTGGGTGCGCAGCAGGCCTGACAAGATAGCAATGCCGCCGGGCTTCAGAGCGCCCTTGATGTCCTGGGCCAGGGCGACGAGGGGCGCCGCCAGAATATTGGCAAAGACCAGATCATAGGGGGCCTGGACGCGCACATCGCGGTGTCCGAGCCCGGAGGCATAGACAAAGCGGGCATTTGCGGCCCGGTTCAGCTTGGCATTTTCGCCGGCAATCCGCACTGAGGGCCGGTCAATATCGGTCCCCACGGCAATGGGGGTTCCTGTGCGCGCCGCAGCTATGGCCAGAACGCCGGTGCCTGCGCCCACATCCAGAACCCGGTTGAACCGGCGGCGTTTGAGCAGGGTGTCATAGGCCAGGAGGCATCCCACCGTGGTGCCATGGTGGCCGGTTCCGAAGGCTGCACCTGCCTCGATGCGAAGGGTGACGGCATTGGTCGGTGCCCGTCCCTTGTCATGGGCCCCATAAACGAAGAAACGCCCGGCACGGACCGGGGGCAGGCCGGACAGGGCCATGGCCAGCCAGTCGGCGTCTGCGAGCTTCTCGACAACCGTAATCATGCCCGGAAAATCCGCCAGGCAACGGGTCAGCCCTTCGGCTTCCTCGGTCGTGGTCGGGAAGGCATCAATGCGCCAGAGCCCCTTGTCCTCGTCCTCTTCCAGAATGGAATAGGTGACCATTTCCAGGGCTGGATCGGCATCTATGGCCTGGGCTGCGGCCTCGGCCTCGGCGCGTGCGCCCCGGGCAATGATCTGAACGGCATCTTCACTCATGCGCTCCCTCTAAAGGCTCCAGGCGCAATTGGCGAGACGCGGTTGTTGTTTTGCGGGTCAGGTCTTTTCGACAAAGCTGTCTATGACCTTTTTTTCGCCCGCCTTTTCGAAGTCCACCGTCAGCTTGTTGCCGTCAATCACCGTGATCTGGCCATAGCCGAACTTCTGATGGAAGACCCGCTCGCCCCGGCTGAAGGCGCTGGCGACCGAAGGGGCGGAGGAGGCAATCAGGCGGCCCTGGCCTTCAATCACCCGTGAGCGGTTTGCAGACGGACCGGAGGCGGGGGTTCGGTCCTGGGCACGTTTCCAGCCCGGGCTGCCATACCCGCCGCCGAAGCTCGGCGTTTCATCCCAGCGACTGGCGGTCTGCTGCATACCGGGCCCGCCGCCATAATAGCCGGTCTCTGACGCAGCCTCGACATTTGCAAGCGGCAGCTCATCGACAAAGCGACTGGGCAATTGGCTGGTCCAGCGCCCATAGACCATGCGGTTGGCGACAAAGGAAATCCGGGCTTCCTCCCGGGCGCGGGTCAGGCCGACATAGGCGAGCCTGCGCTCTTCTTCGAGGCCCTTTTCCCCGGTCTCGTCCATGCTCCTCTGGGAGGGGAAGACGCCTTCCTCCCAGCCAGGCAGGAAGACGAGGGGGAATTCCAGCCCCTTTGCCGCATGCAGGGTCATGATCTGGACGGCATCGGCCTGGGGCCCCCGGTCCATGTCCATGACCAGGGCGACATGTTCGAGATAGGCCTGAAGGGTATCAAACGCGCCCATGGACTGGACGAGTTCCTTCAGGTTTTCCAGCCGGGTCTGGGCCGTCGGGGTCTTGTCGAGGCGCAGGGCGTCAGTATAGCCGCTCTCCTCCAGAATCTGTTCCGTCAGCCGGGACTGGGCCACCACATCGGCCTGGGCGCGCCAGCGGTCGATGTCGCGGATGAAATTGGCCAGGGCGGTGCGGGTTCGTGCGGGGAGGTCGTCTGACGTGATGATCTGCCGGGCTGCGGTCATGACCGGAACGCCCGAAAGCCGGGCCAGTTGCAGGAGTTTCTGGACGGAGGTCTCGCCAATGCCGCGCTTGGGGGTATTGACGATCCGCTCAAAGGCCAGGTCGTCGTCGGGAGACTGGATCAGGCGCAGATAGGCGTGGGCGTCGCGGATTTCCGCCCGCTCGAAGAAGCGCGGTCCGCCCACCACCGTGTAGGGAATGGACAGCAAGACAAAGCGTTCTTCAAAGGCGCGCATCTGGAAGGAGGCCCGGACAAGTATGGCCATGCTGCGATAGGGGCGGGGGGGCTGGTCTGTCGTGCCACGCCGTGCCTTTTCGATCTCGTCGGCAATGAGGCGGCTCTCGGCTTCGCCATCCCAGACACCCCGGACAATGACCTTTTCGCCGCCGACCTGTTCGGTCCAGAGGGTCTTGCCGAGCCGGCCCTTATTGGCGCTGATCAGGCCCGATGCCGCTGCCAGAATATGGGCCGTTGAGCGGTAGTTCCGTTCCAGCCGCACGGTCTGCGCGCCCGGGAAGTCGCGCTCGAAGCGCAGGATATTGTCGACCTCGGCCCCGCGCCAGCCGTAGATCGACTGATCGTCATCGCCCACGCAGCAGACATTCCGGCTGGCCTGTCCCAGGAGCCGAAGCCAGAGGTACTGGGCGACATTGGTGTCCTGATACTCATCGACCAGCAGATAGCGGAACCGGCCGTGATATTCCGCCAGCACATCCGGGTGGGTCTGAAACAGGGTGAGGTTGTGCAACAGGAGATCGCCGAAATCGCAGGCATTCAGCACCCGAAGGCGGTCCTGATAGAGCTTGTAGAGGGTCTGGGCCTTGTTGCCGGCAAACCCGGCCCCTTCCGACGGGGTGAGCTTGTCCGGGGTCAGGCCCCGGTTCTTCCACTGGTCGATGAGCCCGGCCATGGCGCGCGGCGTCCAGCGCTTGGCGTCGACGTTTTCGGCCTCCATGACCTGCTTGATCAGGCGTTCCTGATCGTCTGTGTCCAGGATGGTGTAATTCGACTTCAATCCGACCAGATCGGCATGACGGCGCAGAATCTGGGCGGCGATGGCGTGGAAGGTGCCCAGCCAGCGAAGCCCCTCGGCCTGGGGTCCGATCAGACTGGTGATCCGCTCGCGCATTTCCCGGGCGGCCTTGTTGGTGAAGGTCACGACCAGCAATTCCCATGGCCTGGCCAGGCCGCTGGACAGGATGTGGGCCAGGCGGGTGGTCAGAACCCGGGTCTTGCCCGTGCCAGCCCCAGCCAGAACCAGGACCGGACCCTCGGTGGTCTCCACGGCCTGCCTCTGCTCGGCATTCAGGCCCTCCAGGTAATCCGGGCCACGAACGCGGGCGAGGTCACTGATACGCGGGGCGGGTGCGGGTGATTCCGGGGACGACATGAGAACATATCTAGCACATGCCGCAGGAGGCTTAAGCCTCCTTAGGTATCGAGGGGGTGGCCTTGCGCAAAGGCCAGGGCGGCAAGTCGGCAGGCCGAGGCCAGGGGGCGCTCGCCGCGCGCGTCGTCCAAAGTGATGATAAGACGTGCCAGGCTTTGGTTTCGAGCCTGGGCCATGGCGTCGAGGACGGCCCAGAACTCGGGCTCCAGGGCGATGGAGGTCGCATGGCCTGCCAGCAGGACGGAGCGTTTTCGCAGACGGGACAAGGGGGCGGGCTTTGGAGGCATGTTGGCAATTATGGCCCGTGCCCCGGCTAGATGCCAAGCACAGCCTCTGTTTTCCTGCGAAATCCCATGTCAGGTCTTGCCTAAGGGTGACGTGGACGTCATCTTTAGGCTCTGCTCTTTTTGAGGATCAGGATCATGTCTGTTCAAGCCATCGACACCCTTCCCGCCGCAATGCGTCCCCTGCCGAAGCCGCGCCGGGAATGGGGTGCTGCCCTTCGGGCCGTGCGCAAGCTGGTGAAGGACAAGGAAGACACGACCCAGGTCTTCGAAATCATGCGGGCCCTGAACGGCACCTCGATCCGGGACTGTTATGACAAGATGCTCACCACCCTGTCCGGTGGCCGCCAGGCCTTTGAGCGCAAGGAACTTGTGGAACGGCTGATGGATGATGCCTGGCTGGATCAATTTGCCCCTGGCACCCTGGGGGCGGCCTATCGCCACTTTATTCGCTCCCAGCATCTGTCGGCCGAAGGTCTGGCCGAGGTGAGCCGCACAACCGGCGGGGATATCGATGTTCCCCATCCCCATGCCTGGATGGGGCGACGAGCCCGGGACGTGCATGACATCTGGCATGTGCTGTCCGGCTATCATCGGGATGCCCTGGGCGAGGCCTGCCTCGTGGCGTTTTCCTATGCCCAGCTTCGTGGACTGGGCTGGGCCCTGATTGCGGTGGCGGCGGTCCTGCGGTCCAGCGGCGGGGACTATCCCTATGCGCGGGCGATCTGGCAGGGCTATCAGCGCGGCAAGGCCGCAAGCTGGCTCCTGGCCGAAGATTACGAACACCTGCTGGGTGAACCGCTTGAGGCTGCCCGCCAGCGGCTGGGGATCACGCCAGCGACCCTCTATAATGCCATACCGGCGGAAGCCCGCGACGCGGCTGTGCCCCAGGCGGTTGCGGCCTAGGCTGAAGGCCTATCCAGGCGAGTCTAGACCTTGATACCCTAGGGGTTGGAAGGCCGGATTCAGGCACCCGCCACATGATTTGACTACCGTCTGATGCGCTATACTCTCAGCTCGTATGCTTGGGAGCATTGGGTGGACAGTCAGTTTCAGGACACTTTCGGTCGTCGTGCTTTCGTCGGCGGGCTCATCGGGGCCTCCGGATTAGCCCTAGGCATGGGATGCGCTGAGCGCCAAGACTCCAGTTATCTATTAGGTGACCCACGCCCACCCGGGACGATCGTTTCCCTTAAGCGGCTAGGCTGGTATCCGGCGTTGGTGAACCGCTTGGTTCTTGGGCTTGCAAAAGTCGCGCCCGCCATCCCGATTGACTGCAGTTTTACGCCTTACCGGCTAATCTATTGGTCGACGACGAATGGCACACCGGTGCTGGTCTCGGCACTTTTGAGCGTTCCCAGCGAGAGGGTGCCGCGCGGACTTGTTCTATGGATGCATGGGACAAATGCGGACCGATCCAAGTCTGTTTCAGAGCCTAGCCTTCAAGAGGGCGTTGCGGTTTCTGCCGCTTTTGCTGGCGGCGGGTATGCCGTCATGGCCCCCGATCTCGTAGGCCTTGGGGTGTCCAGATCGCCACAGGCCTACTTATACAATCCGAGCACTCTGTCCGTGACGCTAGACCTGCTGGAAGTTGCGGCGCGTGGGCTTGGCGGACTGCTTCAAGTTCCTGAGAGGCAACTGTTTATTGCCGGCTTTTCGCAGGGCGGCCATGACGCGGCGGTCATTCATCGCGCTCTGGAAGCAGCAGAGCGCCCACCGATGCAGGTAAGGGCGACGGCAGCGGTTGCCGGGGCATATGATCTGGCCGGGACTTCAATTCCCTTCGCACTGCAAGGACGATCCGCTGGTTCATCTGCCTATCTGGGATTGGCGGCTCAGTCCTGGGCAACCTATTACGGCCAAGACTTGCAGTCCCTTATGACCGTTCCCGCGTCGAATCTGGTGGCTCGTGCCCTGAACGGGTCTCATGGGCATGACGTTCTAAAGCTATTGCCACGCAATCCGCGCGAGATGTTCCGAGCCGATTTTCTGCATGCCCAGGCGACAGGCGGTAGGCACTGGTTTCTTGAGGCGGCTCGCGCCAACGACGTGCGGGAGTGGGCTCCTCAGGCGCCTTATCGCGCCTATTTTGGGACCAGAGATGTAGATGTCAGCCCACAGGACTCACTCCACTTCGCCGAGGCTGCGCGCAGCCGCGGCGGCGATGCGGAAGCGCTGGCTGTGGGGCCCTATACGCATGGAGAGTCGGCGCTTCGCGCAGTTCCGCTCATCCGCAAGTGGTTCGATGAGCTTTCTAAAAGCGCCTAGGTTTCCCTGCGGGCATTATCCAGCAAGCGGCGCGCCTTTTCGGCCTCGGCCCTTGCCTGCGCCTTTTCCGGAGCGGACTGGCCGAACTTCACGCGATTGGCCGCAGCCTGGGCCTGGGCCTCGCCTTTTGCCCTGGCCTTGCGGACCTTGTTGAGACTGACGACTGTCATCGCCCCTGGACCTATTTGACAGACGCGCAGAAGCGCTGGATGCGGCCGCAGGCGTCTTCCAGGATGGTGTTGGAGGTCGCATAGCTGATGCGGAAGAAGGGCGAGAGCCCGAAGGCTTCCCCAAAGACAACGGCGACGCCTTCGCTGTCGAGCAGCTCATTGGCGAAGTCCTTGTCCGAGCCAATCACCCGTCCCGACGGGGCCGTCTTGCCGATGAGGGCTTCACAGGACGGGTAGACATAGAAGGCCCCCTCCGGCGTCGGGCACTTCAGGCCAGAGGCCTGGTTCAGCATGGAGACCACCAGGTCCCGGCGGGACTGGAACAGCCGGGCATTCGGCTTGATAAAGTCCTGAGGGCCATTCAGCGCCTCTACGGCGGCATATTGGGAGACGGAAGACGGGTTTGAGGTCGACTGGCTCATAACCTTGGCCATGAGCTTGATCAGGGGCTCGGGGCCGGCGGCATAGCCAATCCGCCAGCCGGTCATGGCATAGGCCTTGGAGACACCATTCATGGTCAGGGTGCGATCATAGAGGGCGGGCTCCACCTGGGCGATGGTCCAGAAGGCCATGTCGTCGAACAGGAGGTGTTCGTACATGTCGTCCGTCAGGATCCAGACCTGGGGATGGCGCAGGAGCACATCGGCCAGGGCCTTGAGTTCCTCGCGGGTATAGGCCGCCCCAGACGGGTTTGAGGGCGAGTTCAAGATCAGCCAGCGGGTGCGCGGCGTAATGGCGGCTTCGAGGTCGGCGGGACGCAGCTTGAAGCCCGTGGCCACGGAGGTCGGCGCAAAGACCGGCGTGCCGCCTGCCAGAATGACCATGTCGGGATAGCTGACCCAATAGGGCGTCGGGATTACGACTTCGTCGCCGGGGTTCAGGGTCGCCATCATGGCATTGAAAATGACCGGCTTGCCCCCTGGGGAGACATTGACCTGGGAGGTCTTGTAGGTCAGCCCGTTTTCCCGGGCGAACTTGTCGACAATGGCCTGCTTCAGCTCGGGGATACCGTCGACGGTGGTGTATTTCGTCTTGCCATCGCGGATCGCCTTGATGGCCGCTTCCTTGATATTATCCGGGGTATCGAAGTCCGGCTCGCCTGCGCCCAGGCTAATGATGTCCCGTCCCTGGGCTTTCAGTTCACGCGCCTTCTGATCGGTCGCCATGGTGGCGGACGGCTTCACGCGGGCGAGGTTGGCGGACTCAAGGGACATTGCGGACGAACTCCGGACTATTTTGGGTTGTAGACAGGCGGCGGTTTAGCTGAAGGTCGGCCGCAGGCATAGGCCCCGCTTGACCGATGCGGGCGAACAGGCGACGGAACGGCCATGCGCAGGCTTTGGACACTGATCACAAACATGGACCGTCAGGCCTGGCAGACGCTTGCCGTCTCCTTCCTGTTGTTTGGTGGCGTGGGGTTGGTGTTTTTGTTCGGGGCTCAGGCGCTGGGTTTTGATGGCGAGGCGACGCTGGAGCGCTGGCTTGGGGTCGCGTCCGGGCCCTGGGCCCTGCCTGTGGCCGTGGCCGCCTTTGCCGGGCTGGCCTTTCTCGGTGTCCCGCAATTCGTGCTGATTGCCGCTGCGGTCGTCGCCTTCGGGGCCTGGGACGGGTTTGTCTATAGCTGGATCGGAACCATGGTCTCGTCCCTGGTCGGATTCTATCTGGGTCGGTTGGCAGGGGCCAAGGCGCTCAAGTCCCTGGCTGGCGAGAGCCTCAATCGATTCATGGCCCAGGTCGGCCGCAACGGGTTTCTGGCCAGTCTCGTCGTTCGGCTGGTCCCCTCGGCCCCGTTCATCGTCATCAATATGGCAGCGGGAATTACCCCCATGCGGGTTCTGGACTTCGCCACCGGGACGGCACTTGGGATTGTCCCGAAGATCGCCCTGACCGCCTTTGCCGGAAACTCCATCGTCCGGTCGCTCAAGGGGGGCGGGATGGAAAGCCTCCTGGCTCTGGTTGCCGGGCTGGCCGCCTGGGTTCTGATCGGCTGGGCGGCCCGACGGTGGCTGCGAGACCGCTCGCCCTCCCCAGATTCGGAGATCTGACCGTGTTGCGACTCTATTACTTTCCAGGGACCGTTGCCCTGGCCGTGCAGATTGCCCTGGAAGATGCCGGGGCCGACTTTGAGACCGAGCGGGTGGACTTCCTGAGCCAGCAGCAGCGGAGCCCTGAATTTCTGGCCATTAATCCCAAGAGCCGGGTCCCGGCCCTGGTCACGGATCGCGGCGTCCTGACCGAGGCCCCGGCCATGCTGACCTATATTGCCCAGACCTGGCCCGAGGCGGGGCTGGCCCCGCTGTTGGACCCCTTTGCCCTGGCCCAGGTTCAGGCCTTCAATACCTATCTGTGCGCAACAGTTCATGTGGCCGCCGCCCACCGGCACCGTGGTTATCGCTGGGCCGATGATCCGGTGGCCATTGCCGACATGCGCCGCAAGTCCCCCGAGGTCGTCACCGAGTGTTTCAACCTCATCGAGGCGGACTATTTCAAAGGCCCCTATGTGATGGGGGAGACCTACACGATCTGCGACCCCTATCTGTTTACTGTCGCGGGCTGGCTGGAGCGGGACGGGATCGACCGAAGCCAGTTCCCCAAGGTCAATGCCCACTTCCAGCGGATGCGCGAAAGGGCAAGTGTGCGCAAGGTTCTTGCTGACTGGGGCGTCGAATGAGGATTTTGTGGAATAGTCTTGCGCCATAGTGGCGAATTCTATAGGAAGTCGTTCATGCTTAGGTTCGCACACATTCGACGGCCAGACCTGGGGCTTAGCGGCCCCTGGGCGCCCCTCTAGGCTTCGCATCGTCGCGGCCGGGCGCTTCAGGGGATGACTGATCCGCCCGAACCCTATCCGATCCCTACCTGAAGCTGAGACCTCCCATGACCGAAGTTGTCACTGCCGCCGCTGGCGCGGACACTGTTATTGCCCAAGACCCCAAGGACCGGGTCATTGTTTTCGACACCACCATGCGCGATGGCGAGCAGTCGCCCGGGGCTTCCATGTCCCTGGATGAAAAGCTCGAACTGGCCAAGATTCTGGAAGACATGCGCGTCGATGTGATCGAGGCGGGCTTTCCCATAGCCTCGAATGGCGATTTTGAGTCCGTCCGGCGGATTTCCGAGATCGTTACGGAAAGCACCATCTGTGGCCTGGCCCGGGCCGGGCAGGCGGACATTGATCGTTGCGCCGAGGCCATTCGTCCGGCCAAGCGGGGACGTATCCACACCTTCATCTCCACCAGCCCGGTCCACATGAAGTGGAAGTTGCAGATGGAGCCCGATGCGGTTCTGGACATGGTGACCCGGTCGGTCAGCCATGCCCGCAATCTGTGCGGGGATGTGGAGTGGTCAGCCGAGGATGCGACCCGCACCGAGCGGGACTTTCTGCGCCGCTGTGTCGAGGCGGCCATCCGGGCCGGGGCCTCGACCATCAATATCCCGGACACGGTGGGCTATACCTACCCGTCTGAATATGAAGCGATTTTCCGGGACCTGATCGAGAATGTGCCGGGTGCCGACGGCGTGATTTTCTCGACTCATTGCCACAATGACCTGGGTCTGGCCGTGGCCAACAGTCTGGCCGGGCTCCAGGGCGGGGCCCGTCAGGTCGAGGTTGCCATGAACGGCATGGGCGAGCGGGCCGGAAATGCGGCGCTGGAAGAGGTCGTCATGGCCCTGAAGGTGCGCGGTGACCGGTTGCGCCACCACACGGGCATCCAGACCCAGCACATTACCCGCGCCAGCCGCTATGTCTCGGCGATCACGGGTTTTCCGGTCCAGTTCAACAAGGCCATTGTCGGCAAGAACGCCTTTGCCCACGAGAGCGGCATTCACCAGGACGGCATGCTGAAGAATGCCGAGACCTACGAGATCATGAAGCCCGAAGACGTGGGGCAGGGGGCGACCAATCTGGTCATGGGCAAGCATGCCGGCCGCGCCGGTTTCCGGGAAAAGCTCAAGACCCTGGGGTATGAACTGGGCCAGAACGCCCTGAACGAGGCCTTTCAGCGCTTCAAGGACCTGGCTGACAAGAAGAAGCATGTCTTTGACGATGACATTGTTGCCCTGGTCGATGATGCCCTGGCCTCGGGCACGGACCGAATTCAGGTCAAGTCCCTTCGGGTGATTGCCGGTACAGAGGGCCCCCAGTCCGCTGACCTGGTCCTGACCGTGGATGGCGAGGATCATAGTGCGACGGCAACCGGCGACGGGCCGGTGGATGCGGTGTTCAATGCCATACGGATGGCCGTTCCCCATGGTGCCGACCTGCGATTGTTCCAGGTTCATGCCGTTACCGAAGGTACAGATGCCCAGGCCCAGGTCTCGGTTCGTCTGGAGGAAGAGGGCCGGATCGCCACAGGCCAGGCTGCGGATACGGACACCCTGACCGCCTCGGCCAAGGCCTATGTCAATGCGCTCAACAATCTGATGGCCCGCAAGGACAAGCGGCCACTTGGGGCCCTGGCCAGCCAGTTCTGAGCCCGACATGCTCTGGATTTTGCTCACGGTTGCGGCGGCCCCGCTTCAGGTGGCGCGCAATGCCTTTCAGCGGGGGGTGATGGGGGATGCTGGTCCGTGGGGAGCCACCCTGGTGCGCTTTCTGTTTGGCCTGCCTTTTTCCATCCTGCTGTTTCTGGTCGTCATCCGCCTGACGCCCGAGGCGCATGCCAACCCGACGCTTCGATTCTGGTTCATCGTGACCCTGGGGAGCCTGGGCCAGATTGCCGGTACATCCTGCATGCTTATGGCCATGCAGAGGTCGGGATTTGCCGTGGCGACCTTCCTGCAGCAGGGTGCCTTGCCCATTGGGGCCTTGATCGGCTGGCTGGTCTTCGGCGATAGCCTGCGCGGCTTTCAGTGGGCGGGGATTGCCGTCACCTGTGCGGGGCTGGCGATCCTGTCTTGGCCGGGGCGGGCCGCTGAACGCGCACAGGTTGCGGGGGTGCTGTTTGGCCTGGCCGCAGGTGTCGGGTTTGCGGTGTCCCTGAACGGCTATCGACAGGCTGGCATTGCCCTGGAACCCCACCACCCGATCTATGCCGGCATAGGCTCCGTGGTCGCCGCCCAAGCCATTCAAACCCTGCTCGTTGGGGGATTGCTCGCTGCCTTCAGGCCCGGGGCGCTTGCGTCTGTTCTGGCCTCGTGGCGGGGATCCCTCGGCGCGGGCGCGTGCGGTGCTGCGGCTTCGGCCTTCTGGTTTTCCGCCCTGGCCATGGCCCCGGCCGGAGCCGTGCGGGCTGTTGGGGTTATCGAAGCCCCGATTGCAGCGGCTGCCGGACGGCGGCTGTTTCGCGAACACCTGACCCTGCGACAAATGCTCAGCGGAACCCTGACCGCCGTCGGGGTGGTCATGACCGCCCTGGGCTGACAAGATGGATTATATCCTGATCAGGAGCGCCAATCGTGGGCAAGGACACGGATTTTGATCTTCGGACCCACTCAGAAAAATTGAGGGTGGAGGGTTACACCGTCATTGAAGACTTCCTGGACGATGCGGGTCTGTCCTCGGTGCGATCCGCCCTGGCATCGCGTATGGGAAGACACCTGGGCCGCAATGCCTTTGAGGGTTTCCAGACCGAGCGGATCTATACCCTCGTGGCGCGTGGAAAGGTCTTTGAGGACATCACAGAAAACCCAAGTCTTATGTCCCTCCTTGATGGCGTGCTTTTGCCCGGTTACCTGCTGACCGCAAGCCAATCCATTTGCATCTATCCGGGTGAAAAGGCGCAAAGCCTGCATACCGACGACAGCTTCTACCGCCTGCCGCGTCCGAGACCTGCCATTAGCCAAAGCCTGATCCTCGCCATAGATGAGTTTACGGCCGAAAATGGGGCGACTGAAATTATCCCTGGCAGCCATTTATGGAGCGACGCGGAGGTCGCAGGCCTGTCGCGTGAGGCTGCTGAAGCGCAACTCCAGCCTGTCGTCATGCCTGCAGGGGCCGCCATTGTCTTTCAAGGCACCTTGTTGCACCGCGGCGGTGCAAACAGCAGTTCAGCGCCCCGCCTGGCCCTGACAAACCAGTATTGCCAACCCTGGGGCCGAACCCAGGAAAACTTCTTTCTTGGCGTACCGAGACCTCAGGTTCGCGCCATGTCGCCGCGTTTGCAGGCCTTGCTGGGCTATGCCATCTGGCCGAGTTTCATGGGGCATGTGACAGCCTCCCATCCCTTGAAGAGCCTTGATCCGGACTGGAGTCCTCCATTGGTTGTCGATCCATGATCAGGTTGCATTTCATTTGTCTTTTCCTGATGGGCTGTGTGGCATTCGGTGCCGGCCAGAGCCTGGCGGAAGGCCGCCCCGTGCGCGTCTTTGCCGCGTCGTCCCTGCAAGGGACCCTGGATGACGTGGCCGCTTCCTATCGCTCAAAAACGGGTCAGCCGGTCAGTCTGACCTTCGGGGCATCATCCGCCCTGGCCCGACAGATTGAGAACGGGGCACCTGCGGACATCTTCATTTCGGCAGATCGGGACTGGATGGACTACCTCGCGGATCGGGGCCTGATCGATCCGCGCCAGCGGATCAATCTGCTCGGAAACCGTCTGGTCCTGATTGCCCCGACGGGATCGCGCCTGGTCCTGCCAATCCGGCCGCGCATGGACCTCGCCCGGGCCCTTGGCGGTGGACGGCTTGCCCTGGCTGGACCCGACGTGCCAGCGGGGCGCTATGCCCAGTCTGCCCTGACCTCACTGGGGGTCTGGGAGAGTGTGCGCGGCCAGTTGGCCCCCGCAGACTCCGTCCGCGCCGCCCTGCAATTTGTGGCGCGGGGTGAGGCTCCTCTGGGCATTGTCTATGAAACCGATGCGCGCCAGGAGCCCCAGGTAAGAACCGTCGGCGTCTTTCCAGAGGCCACTCATCCCGCCATTGTCTATCCAGCTGCCCCTGTGACAGGTGGCGACCAGACGATAGTCAGCCGCAGGTTTTTACAGTTTCTGGCATCTCCCCCGGCTGTAAAGATATTCCGGGAGCACGGTTTCTCGGTTCCAGCGCGCATTTCCGGTGACAAGGTTCACGTTGGGAAAGCCGGGTAAATTATTCTTTGGCCTTGAATTCACCCCATTGGCAGGGCAAACGATTGAGCAACGGCCTGCGAGGGCTGGAGCGGGGTGTCGGGCTCCCTTTTTGAGCCGGAAGCCATCGTCCACCGGTATTCGCAGTCCCAGCCCCCAGCTGCGTTCCACCCCAAGGTCCCGTATGTTTTCGTCCTTTTTCGGCGCCATTTCCAACGACATCGCCATTGATCTGGGTACCGCAAACACCCTGATCTATATGCGCGGCAAGGGCATTGTCCTGAACGAGCCCTCCGTCGTTGCACTTCGCACCATTGGGGGGCGCAAGCTGGTTCATGCCGTGGGCGTGGATGCCAAGCAGATGCTGGGCCGGACGCCTGGGCATATGGAGGCCATTCGTCCCTTGCGCGATGGGGTCATTGCTGACTTTGAAGTCGCCGAAGAGATGATCAAATACTTCATTCGCAAGGTGCATAATCACAACCGGTTTGTGAATCCGAAGGTCATTGTCTGCGTTCCATCTGGCGCGACGGCCGTTGAGCGGCGGGCGATCAATGACAGCTGCCTGAATGCTGGCGGGCGTCGGGTGGGATTGATCGATGAGCCCATGGCCGCAGCCATTGGGGCGGGTCTGCCCATTCATGAGCCGACCGGATCCATGGTCGTCGATATCGGCGGCGGGACCACCGAGGTCGCCGTGCTGTCCCTGTCCGGGATCGTCTATTCGCGCTCGGTGCGCGTGGGCGGGGACAAGATGGACGAGGCGATCATTTCCTATATGCGCCGCAATCATAACCTCCTGATCGGTGAGACCACCGCAGAGCGGATCAAGAAGGAAATCGGCACGGCGCGGGCGCCGGCTGAAGGCGAGGGCCTGGCGATTGAAGTGAAGGGCCGGGACCTTATGCAGGGCGTGCCCCGCGAGGTCCGGATTTCGGAACGTCAGGCCGCAGATGCCCTGGCCGAACCGGTCAGCCAGATTGTCGATGCGGTGAAGATGGCGCTTGAGGCGACCCCGCCCGAGCTTGCCTCGGATATCGCCGAAAAGGGTATCATGCTGACCGGCGGCGGGGCCTTGCTGCGCGGGCTGGACGCGGAAATTCGCGACCATACGGGCCTGTCCGTCAGTGTGGCCGATGATCCGCTATCCTGTGTGGCGCTTGGCTGCGGGAAGATTCTCGAGCATCCGAAATGGATGAAGGGCGTCATGGAATCCACCCTGACCTAGACCTCTTTCCTTGGGGCAGGCCTGATTGGCAGAACAGAAGTCTATGTCGCTGAACGATCTTTGTCGCGACGAACGCCGCTGGGGGATGCCTGATACGGGCGTCAGACCTCCGGCATTGGCCTTGTCTTAGGGGAGCTTCAGCCAGGTGGCTCTGAGAGATAACCCTTTCGGGGAAGTCAGGTTGCCCCTCTTGCTGATGGCGGCCACCTCCGTTGTCGTGGCGGCCCTGGTGGCGCTCATTCTGCTGTTTGCTGACCGTCGGGAAACCGTCCAGACCCAGGCCTATGGGGTAACGCGGCAGGTCACCGACAAGGTTTCCGCGCCGGTCGGGGCCGTTCTGTCCCTCCCCATTCGTTGGGCGGGCGACGGGGCAAATTTTGTCGGAGGCTATTTCTTCGCCGTCTCAGAAAACCGTCGCCTGAAGGCGGAACTGCGGGACGCGGCACGCTGGCGGGAGTCGGCAGTGGCCCTGGCTGACACCAATCGCCGCTACAAGGCCCTGCTCGGGCTGAGTTTTGAGCCCCCTGTGCCGATGGTCACGGGGCAGGCGATTTCCGATGCGCGCGGGCCTTTTGCGAATTCACGGTTGGTCAATGCGGGACAGGCCAAGGGCGTCAGGATCGGCAATCCCGTCATGAGCGAGAACGGGCTAGTCGGCCGGATCGTCGGGGTCACGGAGAGCGCAAGCCGGGTCCTCCTGCTGACCGATGCCGCCTCCCGCACGCCAGTCATGATCGAGCGAACCAATGCCCGGGCCATTCTGCTGGGGGATGGCGGCGATAACCCCAAGCTGGCCTATCTTCGGGGGAGCGAGGCCGTTGCGCAAAATGACCGCATCCTCACCTCGGGGGATGGCGGGCTTCTCCCGCGGGGCCTTCCGGTGGGCCGGGCGGTGAAGAGTCTGGATGGCACCTGGCGGGTCGTCCTGTCCTCGGATGCCGGGCCAATCGACTATGTCCGGGTCTTGTTGTTTCAGGACTTTGGCCAGCTGGTGAATACAGATAAGCTCGACCACCCGTCACTGCCTCCGGGACCGCCTACGGTAAGCGCACCGTCTCCATGAGCCTTTCACCCGCACGCCCCCTGTCACCCTGGCGCTGGATTGGCCTGCCCGCCCTGGTCGTCCTTGGGGTCACTGTCTTGTTCATGACCCCGATCCGCGTGTTTGGACTTCAACCTCCCGAGCCGATATTTGCCATGGTTCCGGCCTTTGCCTGGGCCGTCATTCGCCCCTCGATCCTGGCCCCTTTGGCCCTCTTGATATTGGGCCTGACCATGGACCTGCTCTGGGGAAATCCCACGGGCCTCTGGCCCCTGTCCCTCCTGCTAGCCTATGGCCTGACCCTGTCGATCCGCAATATTCTCGCGGGCCAGGGACCCGGGGTCATGTGGACCTGGTTTGCAATCGCCTGTCTCCTCGCCGAGGTCAGCGGGGTTTTGATTACCAAGGTCATGACGGGAACCCTGCCCAGTTTTCTCGCCGTCTTCTGGCAACTGGCGGTGACCAGTCTGCTTTATCCCTTTACCGATTGGTTGATTGACCGGTTTCGGGATGCTGATGTCAGGTTCGGCTAGGGCAGATTATGGCTGAACCCTCTATCTTCTTTTCCGAGGTCAATGAGCGCCAGGGGGCCTTCCACAGGCGTGCCTTCCTGCTGGGCGGACTGGTGGGAACAGGGCTGGCGGCCCTGGGCGGCCGACTGGCCTATCTCCAGCTGGTCGAGACCAATCGCTATGCCAAGCTTTCGAGTTCGAACCAGTTCAATTTCCGTCTGGTGCCGCCGCCCCGGGGGGTCATTACCGATCGTCACGGTGTCGTCCTGGCGACCAACCGGCCGAATTTCAGGCTCCTGGTTTCGCGGGAAGATGGCGCAGAACCCGAGGCCATCCTGAATTCGCTCTCGGAGTTTGTGGCCTTCGACCCTAGCCGAAAGGCGCGCCTGATCCGGGATCTGGAAAACGCCCCGAAGCACACGCCGGTGTCGATTATGGACGACCTGACCTGGGAAGAATTCTCGGCCATCAATATCCGGGCCCCTGAATTGCAAGGGGTTACGGCGGACATGGGCGAGGTCCGGGTCTATCCCCATGGCGGGGCCTTTGCCCATGTCATTGGCTATGTGGCCAAGGTCAACAAGGCCGACCTGACCCCTACGGGACCGAATTCCGAGCCCATCCTTCTGCACCCGGGATTCCGGATTGGCCGTCAGGGCCTTGAGAAATCGCTGGATCTCGACCTGCGGGGGCGACCCGGGGGTCAGAAGGTCGAGGTCGATGCCCGTGGTCGCCAGGTTCGACAGACGTCGGATGGAGATATTGCCGCCATACCGGGCAAGACAGTCCAGCTGACCCTCGATGCCGACATCCAGACCCGGGCCCTGGAGGTTTTTGGGCAGGAGAGTGGCGCGGCAGTCATGATGGACTGTCGCAGCGGAGATATTCTTTGCCTGGTATCAGCCCCGAGTTTTGACGCGAACGGTTTTGTGCGTGGCATGACAGGGCCTCAGTATCAGGCCCTGGCCGAATATGATCACAAGCCCCTGTTCAACAAGGCGCTGACCGCTACCTATCCGCCGGGATCGACCTTCAAGACCATGGTCGCTCTGGCGGCCCTGGAATACGGGATTGATCCTCAGGCGACCCATGTCTGCAACGGCGCCTGGGCCTGGGGTGGGCGTGTCTGGCACTGTGACAAGCATCACGGGGTCGTGGACATGCACAGCGCCATTTCAACGTCTTGCGACATCTATTTCTATCAGGTGTCCCTCATGCTGGGGCCCGACCGCATTGCCGAAGTCGCCCGCAAGTTCGGCCTGGGTGAAGTCTTTGACATTGGTATTCCCGGCCAGAAGCCAGGTTTGGTCCCCGATCAAGCCTATAAGCGGCGGGTCTTCAAAAAGGACCCTGTCTGGCACCCGGGTGAAACGCCCAGCATGGGAATTGGCCAAGGCTATACCAACGTCAATGCCCTTCAGCTCTGTGTCATGGCTGCGCGTCTGGCCAATGGGCAGAAGGCCCTGCATCCGCGCCTGATTGAGGCCATTGGCGGGGTGGCCCAGCCTGCGGGGTCTGCTGTATCCGACCTGAATGTGGATCACCGGCATCTGGACTTTGTGCGCTCGGCCATGGCCGCAGTGACGACCACCGGCACGGCTGCGGCAACGGCCCAGCTGGGTCTGGGTGACCTGAAAATGGCCGGAAAGACCGGGACCGCCCAATCCCATTCCTATGGCGGAGGGCGTGGCGTGCATGGAACCCAGGGAGCATGGGCCCTGCGCGATCATGCCTGGTTTGTCGCCTTTGCCCCCCTGGACAACCCGCGATATGCCCTCAGTGTGCTGGTGGAGCATGGCGGATTTGGGGGCGACTCTGCGGCTCCAAAGGCGCGGGAGATCATGCGGGTTGCCCTGATGAAGGACCCTGAATTGCGCGCTCAGATCGAACATCCGACGCCCATGCCGGACATCCCGCCTGAGGCCGTGGCGGAAGGCTCCGCCCCGCCAGAACCCACACCCATCGGACCTGAAGGGCCAATCCCATGAGCATGACGGCCCTGTCGAGTGCCGGTGAGCGGGATCGGCTGATCGTCAAGCTGGGCGAGCTCGACCGGCTATTTTGTCTGGCCCTGATCCTGATTGCCGGGATCGGTGCCTTGATGATGTTTTCCATAGCCGGATCGAACTGGGAACCCTGGGCAGGCTCGCACCTGACCAAGTTCACCCTGTTTTTCTTCATGATGATTGCGCTCGCCATGATTGACGTCCGCTACTGGTTTGCCATGGCCTATCCGATCTATGGGGTAGGGCTGGCCCTTTTGATTGCGGTCGCGGTGGTTGGCGATGTGCGACTGGGCGCGCGACGCTGGCTGGATCTTGGGCCTCTGGGCAGTTTCCAGCCCTCTGAAATCATGAAGCTTGGCCTCGTCCTGGCCCTGGGTCGGTTTTACCACGGCATTTCGGCGGAGCGTGCGCGCTTCTCCTGGTGGCTGCTCATTCCCGCCCTCATCATCGGTGCCCCGGTGCTACTGGTCGCCCGCCAGCCGGACCTGGGCACGGCCATTCTGCTGGCCCTGACAGGGTTGACCGTCGTGTGCCTGGCGGGGTTGTCCTGGCGGGTGATCCTGGCTGGCATCATCGCCCTTTTGGTGTCCGTGCCTCCGGTGATCATGTTCGTCCTGCACGACTATCAGAGGGACCGGATCTTCACCTTCCTGAAGCCCGAGAGTGACCCGTCCGGGTCGGGCTATCATATCTTGCAGTCCAAGATTGCCCTGGGCTCCGGGGGGCTACTGGGCAAGGGCTATGGTCTGGGCTCCCAGAGCCAGCTTAACTTCCTGCCGGAAAAACAGACCGACTTCATCTTTGCCACCCTGGCGGAGGAGTTTGGCTTTGTTGGCTGTATGGTGGTGTTATTCCTCTATGGAACCGTGATCTTCCTGGCCTTGCGAACAGCCGCCCTGGCCCATTCCCACTTCGGCCGGTTGTCTTCAGCTGGGGTCACCGCAACCTTTGCCCTTTATGTGCTGATCAACGGGGCCATGGTCATGGGTCTGGCCCCGGTCGTCGGCGTGCCCATGCCCTTGCTGTCCTATGGTGGCACCGTCATGCTGACCGTCATGATTGGCTTTGGTCTGGTCCAGTCCGTCAAGGTCCACAGGTACTCGGAGGTGACCAGCGGCACGGGGGCCCTGCTCTAGAGCTTCAGGGCCGCATCCGTTGCCCGGACCAGTCCATCGACAATGCCCGGTTCCGTCGAGGCGTGGCCGGCATCCCAGACAATGTTGAGACGGGCATCTGGCCAGGCGGCCTTCAGGGACCAGGCCGAGGCCATGGGGGTTACAACATCATAGCGCCCCTGAACGATCCAGCCGGGTATGTGCCGGATCTTGTCCAGATTTTTCAAGATCCATCCGTCCTCGTCAAAGAAGCCTTTATTGACAAAGAAGTGGCACTCGATCCGGGCAAAGGCGATGGCAAAATCGACCTCGCCAAACTTGGCCGGGCGCGCCTCCGGCCCGCGAATGGAAATGATGTCGCCCTCCCACTGGCTCCAGGCCGTGGCCGCCTCGGCCTGGACCGCACGATCAGGATGGATCAGGCGGCGGTGAAAGGCCCCCAGAAGATCATGACGCTCCACCTCCGGGATCGGCGCGAGATAATGCTCCCAGGCGTCGGGGAACAGCATGGACGCTCCGCCCTGGTAGAACCAGTCAACCTCGCGCTGGGTGAGCAGGAATATGCCCCTCAAGACCAGGGCTTCCACCCGATCCGGATGCTTGATGGCATAGGCCAGGGCCAGGGTTGATCCCCATGACCCGCCAAAGACCGTCCATTTTTCAAAGCCGAGCTTGACCCTCAACCGCTCGATATCCTCGATCAAGGTCCAGGTCGTATTGTCTTCAAGGCTGGCATTGGGGGTCGACTGACCGCATCCGCGCTGGTCGAAGAGGACCATGTGCCAAAGGTCCGGATCGAAAAAGCGGCGCATGGTTGAGTTGATCGCCCCGCCCGGCCCGCCGTGCAGGATCACGCAGGGCTTTCCGTCCGGACGGCCGCACTGCTCGTAATAGATCTTGTGAGGACCATCGGTGGTCATCATGCCGGAGGCGAAGGGGGTGGTCTCGCGAAACAGGCCGCGACGGTTCGTGCTGGAGGAGAATCCCATGGTCGATGTGTAATCCTGCATTGGCCTAACCGGCCCGAGGGAAGTGTCGGGCCATCCAGTCGAGGATCAGGCGATTGACCTCGTCGGGCTTTTCCTGCTGCGTCCAGTGGCCGCTGTCCAGAATGAGGGCCTTTTCCAGATTGCCGATCAGGTCGCTCATCCCGTCAGCCATGCCGGGTCGCAGAACGGCATCTTTTTCGGCCATGATCATGAGGCAGGGGAGGCCATCCAGGCGGGTGGGTTGACCTGCGGACAGCTCCCAGTTGCGTGTAAAATTCCGGTACCAGTTGATCGGCCCGGTAAATCCTGAGGCCTCGAAAGCCTCAACATAGACGGCGAGGTCTTCGGCGCTGAGAAACTGGTGGCTGGTGTCGGACTTGTCCCAGTCCGCCAGCATCTGGCCAAAGGCGAAGTTGGAAGGAACGGCGGTCGGCGCAGGCGCATTTCCGGCTTCGGCCTGGGCCGACAGTGCCGGGCGGCGCATGAAGAAACGGATGGTCTTGTCGACATCGGCGGCCAGGGCGGCATCAGCCACGCCCGGTGTCTGGAACCAGACAATGTACATGTCTTCGCCGAACATCATGCGCATGCCGGCAATAGGGTCTATGGGCGCACGGGCCAGGTAGGGCGTGTTCAGGCCAATGACGCCTGCGACGCGATCCGGATGGCGCAGGGGCATTTGCCAGACAATGAAGCCGCCCCAGTCATGGCCACAGAAAATCGCCTTTTCCACGCCGAGATGGTCCAGCAGGCCCACCAGGTCTCCGGTCAGGTGCTCCATATCGTAATCTGTGACCGCCTCTGGGCGGGAGGTCAGGCCGTATCCGCGTTGATCCGGGGCAATCGCCCATTGGCCCGCCGCCTCGCAGGCCGCCAACTGGGCGCGCCAGGAAAAGGCAATCTCCGGGAAGCCGTGGCAGAAAATGATCGGAATGCCCTGGCCCCTGGCAACTTCGTAATAGGCCATGTCGATCCCGTTGACCTGGGCGTACTGGACGGGCGGCATGTGGGGGATGGGGGCGGGCATGGAGCGGGGCTTTCGGGCGCAGGTCGGGATTGATCCTGACAATTCGGGATACAACATGCCACAGGCGACTTCCAGAATTACCAATTCGATGTAGAAGCCGAGGCATGAACGCCTCTTCAGAAACGACGAAGTCTGAACCCATTTGGGGTCTGGTCATCCTGCTGGGGGCCCTGACCGCCTTCGCCCCCATGTCCATCGACATGTATCTGCCCAGTCTGCCGGCCATCGGGGCCGACCTGAAAGCCAGTGCTGGCCTGACCCAGTCGACGGTCGCGGCCTTCCTGGCCGGCATGGCCATTGGTCAGCTCTTCTACGGCCCTGCGTCGGATCGGTTTGGCCGTCGCGGCCCCATACTGGTGGGTATTGTCATCTATGTGCTGGCCTCAGTCGCCTGCGCCCTTGTGACCTCAGCCGAGGGGCTGATTGTGGCGCGGTTTGTTCAGGCCCTGGGCGGGTGTGCCGGCGCTGTGGTGGCCCGCGCCGTGGTCCGGGACCGCTTTGATCATACCGAGACGGCCCGGATGCTGTCCCTGCTTACCCTTGTCATGGGAATAGCGCCCATATTGGCCCCCATGCTGGGCGGTCTTCTCCTGGCTGTGGGCGGCTGGCGGGCGAATTTCTGGGTGCTCGCCGTGTTCGGCCTCGTCGTCGGCGTGGTCGTGGTGATCCGACTGGGAGAGTCCCGGTCATCGGAAACCGAAATCCAGGCGCGATCGGAATCGCCGCTTCGAGCCTATCTGTCCCTGCTGGGCCAGAGGCGGCTGATTGGCTATGCCCTGGCGGGAGCCCTGAACGGAGCGACCCTGTTTACCTATATTTCCAGCTCGGCGGGCCTGTTGATCAAGACCTACGGGATTTCGCCGTCAATCTTTGGCCTGGTCTTCGGGGTCAATGCCTTTGCCGTCATTGGAAGCGGACAGGTGAACCGGGTGATCCTGCGGCGATGGACGCCGGATCAGGTGTTGAAGTCCGGCAGCCTCGTGGCCTGTCTGGTGGCGGTCCTGCTGGCCCTTGCCGCCGTCACCGGGTTTGGCGGCGCCTTCAGCGTCCTGCCCTTGCTGTTCCTTCTGCTGGCGAGCTATGGATTCCTGCAGGGAAACACCATGGCCGGGGCCCTGAATATCGACCCGCGCCGGGCCGGATCCATATCGGCCCTAATGGGGTTCATGTCCTTTGCCGCAGGTGCCCTGGGCTCGACCCTGACCGGGGCGTTGAGCGACGGCACGCCCCGGCCCATGGCCCTGGTCATGCTGGCAGCTGTTGTTGGCTCGGCCCTGGCGCTGAGAACCCTGGCCCTGCCCAAGGACTAGGGATGCAGTGGCCTGTCCAGGTCACGCGCAGACCAGGCCAGCCAGGCCCAGCCGGACAGGAACAGGAGCCCGCCAATGGGGGTAATCGCGCCGATCCAGCGGGGTGCGCCCAAGGCCAGGGCATAGAGTGAGCCGCTGAACAGGACGATCCCCGGCAGGAACATGGCCGGCGCGAACCGGGCCGACCTTGCGCCCATCTGCATGAAGGCCGCCGAGGCAAAGGTCGCCATGGTGTGGCTGAACCCGTATTGCGCCCCGGTCTTGATGAGGTCCTTGGCCACGGGGTCCTTGATCGCATGGGCGGCAAACGCCCCCATGGCGATGGAGACGAACCCGGTCATGGCTCCCAGGGTCATCCACGTCCGGCGATGCAGGCCCGCCATCAGCCCCAGACCT
Organism: Phenylobacterium aquaticum; assembly: GCA_947378305.1. Lineage (GTDB taxonomy): Bacteria > Pseudomonadota > Alphaproteobacteria > Caulobacterales > Caulobacteraceae > Phenylobacterium > Phenylobacterium aquaticum_B. The sequence continues at coordinate 66,430 of CANCJJ010000011.1, forward strand.
GGGGCTTGCGCCCATGCCAGGGCGCTTCCTTTTCGAGCTGGGCGGCCAGCCGGAACAGGGTGGCTTCGTCCGCATACCGGGCGGTGAACATCATGCCGACGGGAAGCCCATTCGCTGACATTTCCAGGGGTAGGGACAGGGAAGGCTGGCCAGAGAAGTTAAACGGCGGGGTATAGGGGAAGACCTGACCCTGGCGGCGGTTGACCTCCCGGGGCTCAAGTCTGACCGGGTCCATATAGCCCACCTCCGGTACCGGCGTTCCCATGACCGGTGACAGGTAGATATCCCAGTCCTCGAAGAAGCGCAGGGTTTGCCGGTTTAGCATCCGCAGGTCCTGATAGCCCCGGAAGGCCTGCTCGCCCGTGACCCTTCGTCCCCCCTTGAGGGCGGCCCAGGTGAGGGGCTCCAGCTCGTCAGGCTCAGGTTCCCGGCCGATCTCCTCGATCAGCCGTCCCATGCCCGCAGCGAAATTGGCCCCGGAGACTGGACCTCGCGCGGCGTAGAGGGCGCGATAGTCTATGCCCATGCCCTTTTCGACGACCTCGTGTCCGAGCCCTTTAAGCAGGTCTGCGGTTCGCGCCAGGGCGGCCTGGATTTCCGGATCAATTGGCCGGCCCGAGGCGGTTTCAGACGACCAGGCGATGCGCAGACGACCCGGTGAGAGGGTGATCTCCTCCATATAGGGCCGGGCCTTGGCGGGGGCGGGGTAGGGATCGCCGATCTCGGGCTTGCCCGTGGCATCCAGCATGGCCGCACTGTCCCGCACAGTGCGGGTCACCACATGATCGACCACGAACCCCATGGCGTAATCGTAGGCATCCGGCAGGTTGGGGACCCGGTCGCGGGTGACCTTCAGGCCGACGAGGCCACAGCAGGCTGCGGGAATGCGAATGGAGCCCAGGCCATCGCTGGCATGGGCCATGGGCACGATCCCGGCGGCCACGGCGGCAGCAGACCCGCCTGACGACCCGCCAGAAATGTGGGCCGGGTTCCACGGATTGCGGCAGGGGCCGAGGTGGGCGCTCTCTGTCGTGCCGGTAATGCCGTATTCTGGCGTATTGGTCTTGCCCAGGGGGATGATCCCGGACTCCCGATAGCGGCGGGTCAGCCCGCCATCCGTGGTGTCGGTGATATTACGCGCGAAGCGACTGCCCGAACTCCGAGGCCATCCGGCCACGGGCATGCCCAGATCCTTGATCAGGAAGGGGACGCCGCGAAAGGGCCCCTCGGGCAGTGGGCCCTTGGCCATGGCCCGGGCTTCCTCATAGGCCTTGTAGACCACGGCATTCAGGGCGGGGTTGTGCCGCTCGATCCGGCTGATGGCGGCGTCTACCAGGTCCAGGGGGGTCACCTCGCCCCGGGCGACTAGACCGGCAAGGCCCAGGCCGTCAAATTCGGAATAGGAGTCGATGGTCATGGCACTAGCTCCGGCTGGCAGTCAGGAAGGCCATCTTGGCCACGGGGGGCAGGGTCGGACCCTTCACCTTGAGGACCTTGAAGGCAGATTCGGCGGCATTCAGGGCCTGATCTATGTCGTCATCGGTCATGGCGGCGCACATGAACATGTTGTGCCAGGGGTGCACATAAACCCCCCGGTCGAGCATTTCACTCGACCAGCAGAAGCCCTTGCGCAGGTCAGGGTCATCATCAAACAGGAAGAGGGGCATTTGCACCGGTCCGGTGACCCGAAGGCCCAGCCCCGAGGCTGAAGCCCGTTCTCCCAGACCAGTCGCCAGGCGCTGACCAATACGCTCCAGATGATCAAGGTAGTCAGTGTCCCGGATCAGGGTCAGGGTCGCCAGGGCTGCGGCCATGGGGGCGGCCTGATACCAGAAGGAGCCGGTCGTATAGATCGAGGCAGCGGCCTTGCGGGCCGCATTTGAGCCCAGCAGGGCCGAGATGGGGTGGCCATTGGCAATGCACTTGCCCCAGGTCGACAGGTCGGGCTGAACGCCGATCCGTGACCAGCTGCAATCCCGGCTGAGGCGGAAGCCGGCGCGAACATCATCGACAATCAGCAGGGCTCCCGCTGCATCGCAAAGGTCGCGCGCCCTTTGGGCATAGGCCGGGTCGGGCTCTGCCTGGTCGACAAAGGCATCGTGTTTGAAGGGGGCTGCGAAGATGGCGGCCAGGTCTTCCCCGGCCTCGGCAACAGCCGCCTCCAGGCTGGCAATATCGTTGTAATCGCACAAGATCTGATAGGCGCGATCGGTCTCCAGAGCCCCGGTCGGGCGCGGCGTACACCAGGGCGCTGAGCCGTGATAGGCCCCGCGCGCGCGGATAATCGTCTTTCGTCCGGTATGGGCCCGGGCCGCCATCAGGGCCATGGAGGTGGCGTCGGTGCCGTTCTTGCAGAAGATGGCCCAGTCGGCGTGCCTGACCGTACGGGTCAGGGCCTCTGCCAGCTGGACGATCAATTCGCTCGGCCCTGTCAGGGTATCGCCCAGACCAAGCTGGCGGACATAGGCCGCATCAATCGCCTCATGGCCATAGCCGAACAGGTTGGGGCCATAGGCACACATGAAATCCAGGTATTTGTTGCCGTCGACATCCCAGAGGTGGGCCCCGCGCCCCCGGCTGAAGAATTGGGGATAATCGTCCGGCAACATGCCCGTGGACTGGTGGCCATACATGCCCCCGGGAATGACGGCGTCGGCCCGCGCCCTGAGGGCCTTGTCCAGATGATGGTCCATTCCCGCTGTCCCCCCAAGCCAGGCGGGGGCCTGGCAGGAGATCAGTCTTAACGACCTTGCGAGGGCTGGCAACTGTCGGGTTCGGGCGGTGCAGACGGGTTGAGGATGAGGCGCCAGAAGTCTGGGTTCGTCGCAGGGATCGGGATCAGCTTGCCCGGCGACCTCTGCTCAGGCGGTCGTATCCCGGTCTGAATAAGCTTTCTGACGTCATTTCTCAGGGATTGATCGGCCACATAGGCATCATGCTTAAGGCTGAGGAAAGCAAAGTCTCCCGCTGTTCCATCAATGGAGTCCACGCCCTTTTCCCTGAGTGGCAATCCGTCACTGCTGAGCTGGCCGGCCCGGGGGGTAAAGTTCAGCCCGTTTACAAAACGGGAAATGAACAGGGGGATGTCCCGATTATTGGCGTAGAGGGTTACCCCTTTGAACATGGGCGTAACCTCCGGAATCAACTGATGCGCCAGGTCTTCCGCCAGATCTGGAGAGGCCAGGATCAACTGATCAAACGGATCCCGCGGACCTTGCCTCCTGCTGCCATCTAACGCGGCCGCCCGTGCCATTCGCGCAAGGGACTCGAGCACGAGATCATTCCCCTTGCTATGAGCGATTATGGTGAGGTTTTTGACGTTCGGATTGGATGTTATAAGTGTCAGATAATGCTGAAAATATTTCTCTGATATTCTAACACTGTCATAATCATAGTTGTAGGCCAGAATTTTGCCGCGAGATGGCCAGCTATAGTGAAATACGGGGCCTTTTATATTGAAATCATTGGCAAGCTGGGCGGTACGGTAGAGGCCCGCCTCAAAGGTTGTATTGTAGCCATGGACGAATAAAAGCGACTGCTCGCCATGATAAGCTTCAATTGCTGCCCGAAATTCATCTTCCGACAAAATGGTTAGCGGCCGTTTTAGGACAAGATGTTTTTCACCATTCTCCCGTTCAAGGCTAACTGTGAACAAGACGGTGGGGCGCTCTGTTCGCCCGCAACTGTGCTGGGGCGGGATGGTGATATATGCCTCGCCCAGCGTAAGCTCTTTATTGCGCAAATACCCAAAGCCGCCCGGACTCTTCACGTCAGCCAAGCGGTCTGTGCCGAACAGGATTTTTATCCCAGGAACGCGCGGCTGTGACGCGGCGTTGTCAACATCTGGAGTTGTCGGCGCGACAGGTTCGCTTGCGACTGGCGGCGGCGGCGGCGGCGGCGGAAGAGTGACTGTGTAATCTGTCGACCCGCCTGATGTCGGTTTGGGCTTGAATGACGCACATCCCGACAAGCCAATTGCCGTTATGACCAGAACAAGTCCAAGTGTCTTGGCGGCAAAATGTTTCCGGTAGAACAACATTAAAAGCGCCTATGTTCCGGCCACCCCTTCAGTGATCTTCGAGGGCATTCAAATTTTTGAAGGGATCAAAGCCTGCCCTGTTGGGCAGACACTGCGTCAGCCAGGGTGTCCGGTGATGGCAATGGCGGCGACCACGAGCCCAATGCAGACACTGACGATCACGATGCCGAACTTCTCAAGCTGGAAGACCTTGTTGGGTTCTGACATGTCAATTTGCTCCTGAAACTTCGCGCCGGGTGGATCGCGGATGGGGACTGAATCAAAGTCGAAAATCAAAAAACCTAGGCAGGAATATATGTCAAACTTAATATTAATATTTAAGTTGCCGAGTTGAAGTCCAGCCGATGGCCCGCAGGCTGGAGTGGGGATCGACTCGCCTTAAGGCTGGCGGCCATGTCGAGTATTTTCCGCTTTGGGCTGATCTACGCAGCCATCTACACGGTGAATGGGGCCAGCACGCCCTATTTTCCGGTCTGGCTGCACCATCGTGGCATGTCGGGCCAGCAGATTGGCCTGATCCTGGCCCTGCCCATGATCTTGCAGATTGTGACGGCTCCCGGGCTTGCGGTCTGGGCAGACGGGTTTCGCCTGCGCCGGACTCCGATTGTCTTGCTGGGACTAGGCGCAGCGGCGGGATTTCTCGCCCTGATTCCCAACTGGGGCTTTTGGGGCTTTCTGGGCCTCTGGTTTGCGGCGGCCAGCCTGTTCATGGGCATGTCTCCCCTGACGGATGTGATTGCCCTGTCACGGGCCCGGCGTGAGGGGTTCAATTTTGGTTTGCCCCGGGGCATGGGCTCACTGGCCTATATTTTTACGGCGGTCATCGTCGGCAGTCTGATTGCGCGGCTGTCGCCGGAATGGGTACTGGGCTGGATGATTGTCGTGACCCTGGTCGCGGCGGCGGTCTGCCTGGTGGTCATGGCCCCCGACACGGTCCTGGGGACGGAGCCACCGGCCAGTCTGGGCGAACGTCTGTCGGGTCTTAAATCCCTGCTTATGGATCGTAGATTCATGCTGGCCATGGTCTCGGCGGGGCTCATCCAGTCGGCCCATGCCTTTTATTACGGCTTCTCCGCGCTGGTCTGGAAGGGCCAGGGTCTGCCCGAAAACCTGACCGGTCTCTTGTGGGGCACGGGGGTGGTTGTCGAGGTGGGATTCCTTTGGTTCATGGCACCCTGGCAGCGTCGGATGGGGCCGCGTAACCTGCTGCTGCTGGGCGGGGTGGGGAGCATTATTCGCTGGACCGCCCTGGCATTTTCCCCGCCGCTCTGGGTGTTGTTTCCCTTGCAGGCCCTGCACACCTTCAGCTTTGTGGCAACTTTTCTGGCCTCAATCCAGCTGGCTGAGCGCCTCTCCGGCCCAAGAACGGCGTCCAGCGCCCAGTTGATCAATGCGGCCATGCAGGGCGGAATCTTGTGTGGCCTGGCCATGATCGTTTCAGGCCGGCTGTTTGATGCCGTCGGCGCCAGGGGGTATCTGGCCATGACCCTCATGGCGGCGGTCGGACTGGTGGGGGCGCTCCAGCTCTCTAAAGAGAAGGATCTGGAGGCCTATCCATAGCGCCGTGAGCCGGTCTATGGTCCGGAAAAGACTGTGGGAGAGAAACATGCGCGCACTTGAAGTTGCAGAACCCTGGGGCCTGGATGCGATCCGGGTTGTCACCCGTGAGGCCCCTGTCCCCGGTCCCGGCCAGGTGCTGGTGCGGATGAAGTCCGTCTCCCTGAACTATCGCGACCTGCTCATGGTCAGCGGCATATATGGTCGCGGTCCGACCATGGGCGGGTCCATTACGCCCTTTTCGGATGGTTGCGGCTATGTCGAGGCTGTGGGTGAGGGCGTGACCCGCGTGGCGGTTGGGGACCGGGTTGCGACCCTGTTTTTCCAGAACTGGGTGTCTGGTCGTCCTACCCTTGAAAAACTCTCCTCAGCCCTTGGATTTCCAATTCCGGGAGCCGGGGCCGAATTGCAGGTCTTTTCCCAGGAGGGCGTGTCCAGGGTTCCGGACGTCCTGACCGACCAGCAGGTGGCAACACTTCCTTGCGCGGCCCTGACAGCCTGGCGTGGTTTGTTCGAAGACGCCCGGCTGGAGCCTGGCGACACGGTGGTTCTGCAAGGTACCGGCGGCGTCTCGATTTTCGGTCTGCAATTTGCCAAGGCTGCAGGCTATCGCACGGTGATCACCTCGTCGTCCGACGAGAAGCTGGCCCGGGCCAAGGCCATGGGGGCCGACCATCTGGTCAATTATCGCACCACCCCGGACTGGTCAGGTCCCGTTCGGGCGGCGACGGGGGGCCAGGGGGCTGACTTCATCATGGAAGTCGGCGGGGCAGGCACCATCCAGCAAAGTCTCAAGGCCGTGCGGATCGGTGGCCATGTCGCGATCATTGGCGTGGTGGCGGGGGCGGGTGAGGGGGTTAATCCCGGAGCCCTCATCGGCAATAGTGCCCGGCTTCAGGGGCTTTCGGTGGGGTCCCGGGACATGTTCGAGGCCATGTGTCGGGCCATTAGCCTGCACGGGATCACCCCCGTGGTGGACAAGGTCTTTGCCTGGACGGATGTGAAGGCCGCTTTCGAGGCCATGCGCGGCGGCGAGCACTTCGGCAAGATTGTTCTGGAGTTTTAAGGTCCGAAAACCGCGAGACTTTTGCGCGGGCTCAGTCGATGATCGGCCATGGATCCAGATTCAGACGCCAGCTATCGGGCCTTCACCCAGCGCGACTCCAGGTTTGACGGTCAGGTTTTCGGGGCCGTGCGAACCACGGGGATCTATTGCCGTCCGGTCTGTCCGGCGCGGACGCCCAAGCCTGAGAATGTCACCTTCTATCCGTCGGCGGCCGCGGCCCAGGCGGCTGGATTTCGGCCCTGCCTGAGATGTCGTCCGGAATCCTCGCCAGATCTCGGGGCCTGGCACGGCAGTTCCGGCACCGTGTCCCGCGCCCTGGCCATGATCGAACAGGGGGCCATGGACGAGGGCGATGTGGACGGTCTTGCGGACCGGCTGGGCGTCGGCGCGCGTCATCTCAGGCGGCTGTTTCGCAAACACCTCGGGGCCTCGCCCGTAGCCGTCGCCCAGACCCGGCGTCTGCTTCTGGCCAAGCAGTTATTGCACGAGACGCGACTGCCCATGACCGAGGTTGCCCTGGCCTCTGGCTTTGGCAGTGTGCGGCGCTTTAATGAGACCTTTCAGCAGGTGTTTGATCGGCCACCTGCCGCCCTGCGACGGCTTCAGGGCGGCGATGAGCTCGGGGGCGGTAGCGTCTATCTGCCATTTCGTGCGCCCTATGACTGGCCCGCCCTGCTGGGATTTCTTGAGGCCCGCGCCATTCCCGGGGTCGAGCGGGTGCAGGATGGCAAATACGCCCGGACCCTGTCGGTGCGCGGCATATCCGGCTTTGTTACGGTCGAACTGGCGGATCGCGATCGTCTGAAGGTGGGCCTCCTCTTTTCCCGGGTTGAGGTCTGGGCAAGCGTGATTGCGCGCATCCGGCGAGTCTTCGACCTGGCAGCCAATCCCCAGCTGATTGGCGATGACCTGTCCCGGGACCCGACCCTTGCCCCCCTGGTCCGTCGCCGTCCCGGCTTGCGTGCGCCCGGGGCCTGGGATGGGTTCGAGCTGGCAGTCCGGGCCATATTGGGCCAGCAGGTCACGGTCACCGCGGCCCGGAACCTGGCCGGGCGACTGACGGCGGCCTATGGCGAGGCCTTTACCGACCCGGCAGGTCAAGCCCTGGGCCTGACCCGACTGTTTCCGCGCCCAGAGGCCCTGGCCCTGCTGGACGAAGACCAGCTTCCCATGCCGCGGGCCCGGGGCCGGGCCTTGAAGGCCCTGGCCGGATTTGCCATGTCAGAGCCTGAGACCTTCCGCCCGGGGGCCAGTCTGGACGCTTCGGTGGCCCGCCTCGTAGCCCTGCCGGGGATCGGGGACTGGACAGCCCAGTATATCGCCCTGCGCGCCCTCGGTGAGCCTGATGCCTTTCCGCATACGGACCTGGCCCTGCGCCGGGCCTTCGAGACCGAGGCCGGGGAGCGACCGAGCCCGGAGGCCCTGCTGGCCCGAGCGGAGGCCTGGCGTCCCTGGAGAGCCTATGCCGCCTCCCACATCTGGGCTCAGGATGCCGAGGGCCTCCGGATTTCCGACCAAGATTCGCCCCAGACTTCATAAGCCAAGGACCAGGACCATGCCGCTGACGACTCCGCCTGCCTCAAGGCCCCGCGACCTCCTGTCAGGCCGGATCAAGAGCCCCCTGGGCGAAATCCTGATTGTGGTGGATGAGACCGAAACCTTGCGCGCCCTCGACTTTGCTGACTTTGAGGACCGGATGGTCCGGCTGCTGGGCCGCCATTACGGTGACCTGGCGCGGCGCGAGGCCGAGGTGCCTGGTACTGTGTCCGGGGCGCTTGAAGCCTATTTCGACGGGGAGCTGAAGGCCCTGGAGCCCCTGTCCGTCGCAACCCACGGCACAGACTTCCAGCGAACTGTTTGGGCAGCCCTGCGCACGATACCGACCGGTCAGACAGACAGCTATAAGGGACTGGCCGGTCGCATTAACAGGCCGACCGCCATGCGGGCGGTTGGGCTGGCCAATGGGGCCAATCCGATCGCCCTGGTCGTCCCCTGTCACAGGGTGATCGGAGCCGGGGGGAGCCTGACGGGCTATGCAGGCGGTCTTGCGCGCAAGGCCTGGCTGCTAAAGCATGAGACTGTCGTCGTTTAGTCCCCTAGTTGCGTTTGACTTGGGGCGTAAACCAGATGGGTGAGCCCCAGGCGCGCTCCTGGATCATGGGTGTCGGACCTGTGGGAATAGCCATGTGGTTGCGTGTCGCCAGCAGGGTGCTCCAGCGCGGCGTGGGCAATTCCAGGACCCTGGCATAATAGAGCCCCGGCTGGGACGGGTTGAAGTCGGGGTCCGTCCAGGTTCCAGACAGGGTGGCGCTGCCCTTGGCTCCCGCCGAGGTCAGGGCATTGTAGACCCTTTCGTGGGCCCCATCGGGCCCCAGCCAGACCTTTACGACCTGAACCCGGTCGAGGCTGGCCCCGGTCGGGTCCTTGGCGGCCTGGATCAGGAACCGGGGCGCAGAGGCCCCTGACGGTCGGCCCGGAAGATCCTGGCCCATGGGAACCCCTTCGGCATAGGCTCGGCTGACCCAGTCCTTGCGGGACAGGCTTGTCTTGGTAAACGTCCAGCCCCCGAACATTCGCACCCTTATGCGGGTCCCGGACGTCGCAAAGGTCTCCTTGCGTCGCAGGGCGGCAAAGATCGAGGGACGGTCATTGCGTTCGGCCCAGACCCCGGTAATGGCCGCAGAGCTGCCCTGAAGCGGGTCGTTCTCCCGCTGGCCGTTCGGGCGAATGGTCTTGGCGTCATCTGTAAGTCCAAGGGCCCGGCGCAGCGGATCGCCGGTCAGGTCCATGGTCCGGGTATCGAGGCCGTAGGTTCCGGTGGCCGTCTGGTTCTCGTCGCTGACGCTCAGGCCGTTATGAATGTCCCCTGCACCAACGAAGCCCATGTGAAAGGGGTTGACCCCCACCTTGGCCTTGATTTCGAGGCCCCGGCCTAGTCCCTCGCGGACATAGGAGCCATGCTGGGTCGGTTTCGTCTGCCCGGCATAGACCCGGTCCATAATCTCAAAGCCGGCATACTCATCATTGGGCGACAGTTGGGGCGTGGTTTCCGAGGTGCCTTTGACCTGGGAAATTTCAACCAGGGGCTCATTGAGAGCCTGGGCGCGTGCATAGATTGCATCCACCGGCTCGCCCTTCCAGGTCTTGTAACTGAAGTCCACCCCGTCGCTCAGATTGCTGTTGTGCGGAATGGCCAGCACATCCTGTCCGCGGGCGCGGACGGATGCCATGAAGGCCCACAGGTCGCGCGGGTCATTGGAATCAATGGCCGAAAAAGGAGCCGGCGCATCATCACCGCTGAAGAAGACATTGCGGTGGGTATGAACCCCGGTCCCGGGGCTGGACGTCCATTCATATCCGATCAGGGTGGTGAATTTCCCTGGGCGGTAATTCTCGTTCGCGGCGCGTTTTTCAATCGTCCAGCCGTCCGCAGCGACTGCGGCAGCCGCAAAGTCCTTGGTGGCGTCGTTTTGGCCCCCGCGCATGGTCTGACCGGCCAGAAAGAAGGCTGCACGCCCACCTGATTTGAGCATTTGTCCGATCTTGCTCAGGGAGAAGGGACTGGTCGGATTATCGAGCTGGCTGACCGCGCCCAGATATTCCGAGTGGTCTGTGACCGCCGCAAAATCGAGGGGCCAGGCCCTTTGTGCCGGAACAGGCACATCGCTGGTCCGCCCCTGCTCGGTCGCCAACTGGGTCGGAGACACCATGACCTGCTCACCCCGGGCAAATTTGTAGGCCTGGTCTGGTGTTGTCTTGGTGCCAAATGTCCAAGCATCGAAGGACATGGTTGTGTGCAGGTGCAGTTCGCCAAAATAGACCTGCCGTTCCGCGGGCGCGGCCCTGTATCCCGCCGGGGCCGGTATCGGGGTGGCCGCCTCAGCGGCCTGAAGTCGGTGGTGGCCGGAGGACTCCATCGCGGCCAGAGCCCCAGCGGCTATGAGCGTCAACAAGCCTGCACCTGCCAGGAATGTCTTGGTCATCCGAGTGTCCCCATTCATGCCACCCAATACGCGGCGGTCCCCGCAGTGACGCGAGTTATTTAGCTCTAAAAGCTAGGCTGCTCCGGGGTGGCTGTAAATGCTTTGGCAGTCTGGCCAGGGACCCTATCCCCCGACGATCCAGCCCGCACTGAGGGTTGCATAGGTCACCCCCACCAACACCACCTGGTCGCCATGGCCGAGATCGACGACGGTGTCTGCGCCGACCTGGCTGACGGTATAGGTCGGTGATCCGTCGAGGATCAGCTTGTCGCCTTCGGTGCGGTTGAAGTCGGTGATGCGGTCCAGGCCTGCGCCGGTAAAGCTGTGGAAGCTGTCGGCACCTGCGCCGCCCGAGATTGTGTCACTGCCCCGGTCGCCCCAGAGCCAGTCATTGCCTGCGCCACCGGAAACGCTGTCGTCGCCCTGACCGCCACGGACCGTGTCGGCCCCGTCGCCGCCGAGGGCGGTATCATTGCCGAGATTGCCATAAACGACGTCATTGCCAGCCTCGCCGGAGACCAGGTCATTGCCTTGACCGCCCACCACCCAGTCATTGCCTTCGCCGCCGGAGACGGTGTCATTGCCCTGATTGCCATTCAGCTGATCGTCGCCCAGGCCACCGACCACAGCGTCATTGCCGTCTGCGCCTGAGAGGGTGTCGTTGAAGCGGCTGCCGACCAGGGTGTCATTGCCGACGTCGGCCTGATAGGCCATGCCGCCCGCACTGAAGGACAGGTTGAGGGACTGGTCGACCTTTTCGACAGCCGCTGGTGTATCTCCGGTCAGACCAAAGACTCGCGCCCGGATGCCGGTGGAGGAGGTATCTTCGACCAGACTAAAGTCCTTCCAGGCAACGACAAACCGACCGTTTGACAGTCCGGTGACGGTGGGAGTCTCCTGGTTATCGACGATTGTGGAATTGACCAGATAGTCCTCAGAATCCGGGGTTCCATTGGCATCGTAGGTCCGGGCCCTGATGCCCAGTATATCCTCGTCACTGCCGTCATTTTCTTCGCCCCAGGTGATGACAAATCCGCCATTCGACAAGGCGGAGATGGAGGAGTACCATTGGCCATATGCTGTTGTCGTATTGACCTGAAAATCGGGGCCACTGGCGCTGCCGTCGGCATTGAATAGCCGGGCGCGAATCCCGGAACCCGAGGTATCCGTCACTTGGCTGAAATCCGTCCAGGAGATGACGAATTTGCCATTCGCCAGGGTGGTAATGCACGGTAGCTGTTGATCATTTGCGTAGGTCGAATTCACCTGGAATTCAGGACTGACGGTACCACTGGCGCTGACGGTGACTGCTACTATGGATCCGCCGTCTTGGTCGATCGTGGTCGTTAAACCCACAGTTGACCAGGTGGCTACAAACCCGCCGCCCTGAAGCGCGGAAACATGCAGGCCATTGATCGAGTGATCGGAGGTGCCTGAAACCACGAAATCGGTCGGGATGGTGCCCGATGATCCATCGGCATTGAACAACCTCGCCCGAGCGACACGCTGCCCCGAGCTATAGTCAATAAATGTTACGACAAATCCCCCATCGGACAATCCTGTGACCGAGGGCTGATACTGGTCATTTACGGTCGAGGTATTGGCCTGAAACTCACTTCCTATGGCGTGACCCAGGTTATTGAACACCCGGCCTCGAATGCCAGCCTGGCTGGTGTCGGTAGCGGCATGGCTTTCGTCCTGCCAGGTGACGACAAAACCGCCACCCGAAAGGGCGGCAATTGAGGGCCGGTACTGGTAGTCAGTTGTGATGTTTGAATTGATCAGGAAGTCATTACCGTTCGGCGTACCGTCAGCGTTGAACAGCCTGCCCACAATGCCAGACGCGGAACTGTCCAGCAGGTGACTGGTGTCCGTCCATGCCGCAACAAACCCGCCGTTCGACAGCTTGGTGATAGTGGGTTCGGACTGCATGTTGAACGTTATCTGGTTGACCTGAAATTCTGAGGTCAAGGGCGGGTAATTCGTCGGCATGGGAGGCTCTCGGACAGGAAGCGTTCTGTTTCATGGTCAGTCGCCATGATCCCTGACTTCCTCACCGCTTCCAATAGACTAGTCGTTGTGGGAATTATATCTTAAAAAAAATAATTTAATTCAAACTATCAATTGATAAATTGAAATTACTTGCCCCGACCTGACCGGTTGTCACGTATTCGTCCGGCGCTTGGCGAATGCGGCATGGATCTCTGGGAGGAGGGTGGCGAGGTGGCTCATTTCCTGGGCGCAGTGGACCAGGAGCTCCGAGGCCTGAAGGGCGGTTATGGGCGACAAGCGGGCGGCCAGTCCGCCCAGGGTTCGGCCAAGAGGGCCTGACATCCCGCGCGGGCGGACAGTAGGTCCCCCCAGCCAGAAGCGGGAACGCATTTCGCATCCGCCAGAAACAGGGCGCAGATGATGGATCAGCCATCCCGTCTCAACCGGGGCCCCGGCCAGTCCCGCCCGGGCACAGATGGCCACCTCGCCTGCGGCGGCAAGGCGGGTCTCGTCCAGACCCAGCACTGCGGGGGGCACGAACCTGATGGTCAGGCTCATACGGGTTGAGCCCACATATTCCACCACCTTCGAGGTGCGGCCGACATAGTGGTCGAGATCATCCCGGCCGTCTGCCCAGCCGACATGGACATGGGCCCTGGGGTGCCAGAGCTTATATCTCTGGGCCTGACTGCCATGCCAGCCGAACCACCAGTCCCACATGGCTGGACTGACCCCCGGCATGGGGGTTTGCACAAAGACCCGCGCCTCGCCGTCGAGGCAGACCGTATAGGCCGTCTCAAGGGGCCAGTCGGAGCCGGACTGAAGGTCAGGGGCTGCCTCTACCGGGGGCATGAGGTCTGGGGCGACGGTTCCATTTAGCAAGGCGGCCCGCACGGTTTCTGACAAGGGAGCCATGTCGGGCCTGAAGAACCGGGCATAGGGACTCTCGACCAGTTCTCCGGCAGAATAGCCCAGATAAAGTTTTTGCTTATCCGGCGTAGGCATAAGATTTCCGTCTTGCTAAGGTCGCGTCAGACAAGCTTGGTGGGGCCAGATGCCTGCTCCATCCGAATGAGACTTGTCTAAGGAAGCCTCGGGGAGTCAATGGGGGCCGTTTGCCGGGTCTTGAACAGGTGTTGGGTGTGAAACCGGCTTTGAAGGCAGGACTGTTCAGTGTCCAGGCCCGGCTTCAAGGGAAGCGTGACCGAACCCGGGC
>CANCJJ010000012.1 GCA_947378305.1 Phenylobacterium aquaticum
CGTGCGGCCTTTGTCCGCCACCGAAAGACGGTCTCCAGTCGGTGAGTGCAGGCGAAGCCAGGGCCAAGGCGCTGAACATTATTGAGCCGTTCGATCCTGAGAAACACGACCGGACGGCTTTTTCCTGCGGCATTGAGCAAGTCGACAACTTTTTCAAGAAGACGGCCAACAAGCTGTCGAAATCCGGCAATCTGCGCCTTTGGTTGATGACGGACGCCAAGGGGGGGCTGATCGGCTTCTACGCCATCAATGCCCACAGCGTCGACTATCAGGACCTTCCACCCAGATATGCGCGGACCCGGCCGGGTCACGGCCAAATCCCCGCCGCCTACATCTCGATGATAGGGGTTGACCAGGGCGTCCAGGGGAAGGGCTATGGCGGCGACCTGCTGATCGATTGCCTGGGTCGCCTGGCCCAGGCCAGCCAGGCCCTGGGCGTCGCCGTCGTCATGCTGGACGTTCTGGATTGCGGTGATCCCGAAAAGGTTCAGCGACGCCTTGCCCTCTACCGGGGTTACGGGTTCGAGCCCCTCGCGTCCAATCCCCTGCGCCTGTTCCTGCCCATGGCGACCGTCAGGGCCCTCCTCGACGCGGCCCCCTGACGAAATATCGGCATCCCGGCACTTTTCCGTTGCAGGGCTTAGGTTTGAATTCTAGCGTCTTAAACTAGCGTTGAATTATAAAGTTTCTTGCTGGCGATATTTTCGCCGGAAATCGCCGAAATCTGATCCATCCAACAGAGGGAGCCTGTCGCATGAGTTCCGCGCCGCAAAATGAAGTTATCCTGATCGCCCTGAAGCGCGTCGACGCTGTGCCCGACAAACCGTCTGATCTCCTCCTTGGCATTGCCGATGCGACGGGGGGAACCGGGATTGCTGGCCCCTTTGTGACCGTCAAGGTCAGCTATAGCGGCGGAGAGGTGGAACACGATTTCTTCGCCTGCTGGGACGGCAGTCTCCTGAAGAGCTTTCCCCCCGGCGTGCCCATCCGCCTCCTCCACGACAATAAGGGGGACGCAGCCAAGGGGATCATGGATCGGACCTTGCAGATCAACCTGCACGAGGCGGTCGGTTCAGGGGCGACCTATGTGGTGATCGAAGCCGAAGGGCATGAGGCGGTTACGGCGACGGTGGATCTGTAGGGTAGGGGGGCTCTCTATGCTATATAAGCGGATCATTACGCCTGATCGGCGGCGGGCGGCGCGCCTTCCAGAAATACGAGAGCGGGGCGACCCCGCCGAGTGACGCCGCGGTGGGGCTGATCGCGATCCTCGATCGCCATCCCGAGGAGGTTGAAATGCTCCGGCAGCTGCGGCCGCAACGCAAGTCTGAACCTGGTGTTTCCCGACCCACCCCCGTCACATCATCCTAACGCCCAACCCCAGGGTCAGGGCACCGCGCAAGGCCGCCCTGCCCGTATTTTGAGGTCCGCAAGCAGGCCGGTCAGCCTATGCTCCAGATCGGCCTTGGCGCTGTCATAGTGGTCGTTCCAGGAGGGGGTTTTCCACGCCCTTGCGGAACGCAAGGCCGGCTCGTCTGCCGCCTCATCGAAGGCGATGATCAGGTCTGCCTGAGCAATGTCGGACGGCATCAACCCGCGCAGGGGCTCCGAGGCCGGATCAATGCCATCCCTCTTCAGCTTCGCCGCCAGGGTGGCGGAGAGGTGATCCTCCGGGTGGACGCCGCGTGAGGCGACAATCACGGACACGCCCTCGGCAGCGGCGCGCTTTCTCAGGGTCTCGCGCGCAATGGCGCTTTTGACGGAGCCTGCCGGGCAGACGAACAGTACCCTGACCGGCGGGCAGGCGGCGCGCGTCGTCCTCGCCGCCATGGCGAGTCCAGCGCCGAGAAGGAGGGCTCTGCGGTTTGGGTGTGTTGAGTTTTGGCGTGGATAGGGGGCAGACATCATGCGCGTCTCCATAAGGAGTTGCGCGGTGCTTGGGCCGAGGCCTCACCGGGACACCGCTTTATCCCGGACTCACAAGTTTAGGGGGCGTTTGAGGCGCTGGCAAGGATCAACCGGCGTCCTTGCGCCCGGCCCTTGGTGGGTGCCTTAGGCGGTGGCCGCATGACGCGGCGCAGGTCGGTTCGGGCAAATGCCTAGGTCTTCCCCGGGCCGTCGTCCGCACGCCCTCAGCCATCCCGCCCCAGGGTGAAAACCGGCTGGAAACATCCCAGGATCAGGCGGCTGGGGTCGAAGGGGGGCTCGCCGGAATTATCCATGCGCGGGTCTTCGTGCATGCGGGCCTCGGCGGCCTCGAAGCTCGCCTTGTCGGGCCAGACCTGCCAGGTGAAGACGATCTTTTCCCCGGGCTTGGCGGCGACCGCCTTGCGGAAGTCGGTCTGTTTTCCGTCGGGCACGAAGTCTTCCCAGGACTCGACAATCTCCAGGCAGCCATAGTCCTTGAAGATCGCCGCCCCGTTTTCGGCCCAGGCCTTGTAGGCGTCCATCCTGTCCTCAGGCACGGGAATGACCAATCCGGCGACATACATGCGTGAGACTCCCGTCAAAGGTTTGCCATGTCCTGGCGATGGCGGACAGATTGCCACGGCGGGCGCGTCTGTCGAGCCCGTTCAGCCCCGCCCGACCGGATAGCCGGTCATCCGCTTGATCCGGCGCAGGACGAAGCTGGTATGCATGGCCGACACGCCGGGCAGGCGGGCCAGACAATTGCGGTGGAGGGTGTCAAACTGCTCCAGGTCAGAGGCGGCAACCCGCAGGAGATAGTCGGCCTGGCCGGACATGAGGTGGCATTCGAGTATGTCGTCAAAGCCTCCGACGGCGGTTTCGAAAGTGTCCATGGCCTCGCGGTTCTGGCTGGTCAGGGTGATTTCGACCAGGACCTCGACGGCAAGCCCCAGCCTGTGCGGATCGAGCCGGGCGACATAGCCCTCGATCACCCCTCGCTCTTCCAGGGCCCGCACGCGCCTGTGGCAGGCCGAGGGCGAGACCATGACCGCTTCGGCGAGTTCCGCCATGGGGCGCGACGAATCCTTCTGCAGGGCGTCAAGAATGGCGCGGTCAGTCTTGTCCATGGTGAATTTTCCCGCTGAATAACAAAAAACAAGAAATAATCGCCATTTTGTCCGCCATCAAGGCCGCAGATCGGCGAGACCTTTCAGGTGAGGGGGCGTAATTTCTCAGGACGACATTCCCTGCAGGAGACCTCCCATGCGTGTTGGTACCGTCCGTGAAATCAAGAACCACGAATACCGCGTTGGCCTGACGCCGGAGAGCGCGCGGGAGCTGGTCGCCCATGGCCATGAGGTCTGGGTCGAAACCGGGGCCGGACTGGGGATCGGGGCTTCGGACGCGGCCTATTCGGCGGCCGGGGCCAGGGTCCAGCCGGATGCCGCGTCGATTTTTGCGGCCTGCGACATGATCGTCAAGGTCAAGGAACCCCAGGCGGTCGAGCGCGCCATGCTGCGCAAGGGACAGGTGCTCTATACCTATCTCCACCTCGCGCCCGATCCGGAGCAGACTCAGGACCTCCTGGCCTCAGGCGTTACCGCCATTGCCTATGAAACCGTGACCGGCGCCGGACACTCCCTGCCCCTGTTGAAGCCCATGAGCCAGGTGGCGGGGCGCATGGCCATCCAGGCTGGAGCCACGGCTCTGGAAAAGGCCCATGGCGGTCGCGGCGTGCTTCTGGGCGGCGTCCCGGGGGTTCTTCCCGGCAAGGTGGTGGTCATTGGCGGCGGCGTGGTGGGCTTCAATGCGGCCCAGATGGCTGTGGGCATGGGGGCGGATGTCACGCTTCTGGATCGTGACCCGGACGTGCTGGAATGGCTGGACAACCACTTCGAGGGACGGGCCCGGACAGTCTATTCCGGCAAGGCAGCGCTTGCAGACCTGGTGGCCGGGGCGGACCTGGTCATTGGCGCAGTCCTGATCCCGGGGGCGGCGGCCCCCAAGCTGGTGACCCGGGACATGCTGGCCACCATGAAGCCCGGCGCGGTCCTGGTCGACGTGGCCATTGACCAGGGCGGCTGTTTCGAGACCAGCCATGCCACCACCCATGCCGATCCGACCTTCATCGTTGATGGCATTGTTCATTACTGTGTTGCCAACATGCCCGGTGCCGTGGCCCGGACCAGCACCTATGCCCTGAACAATGTGACCCTGCCCCACGCCCTGCGCATGGCGGACCTTGGCTGGAAGGGGGCCTTGAGGGCGGACCCGCATCTCGCCGCAGGGCTCAATATCCATGAGGGGCAGGTGACCTATGAGGCGGTCGCCAAGGCCCTGGGGCATGCCCATGTGCCGGTGGAGGGGTTGCTCGCCTGAGGTCTAGCCGAAGAAAACGGCCAGAACTCCTGTCACCAACTGTATGGCGCCCAGGGCAAGCCACAAGATTTTGTCCATTGAGTCCCTCCCTGTCCGCGTGTTGCCTTCACTGACCCTGAGGGTCGGGAAGGGAAGCGCATAGGACCGGATCGGACATTTCGATCCACTTTTCGGTACAGGCAGAGATTTTGATCTGGAGCAAACCTGGACCCCAGAGCCCTTTCGCCGCGCCCGCCACGTGCGCGGTTGGGCGTTTTCCGGCAAGATCCATCACCCAGCCTGCCTTATTTCAGACAATTAACTTCAATAATGATTGACAATAGTCGGGTCGGGAAACATCGTTTTCCCCATCATTTGCCTGATCCGAAAGGAAGTTCCATGAAACGCTCCCTCTACCTCGCCGCTGTCCTGGCCCTGAGCGCACCCGTGCTGAGCGCGCCGGCCCTGGCCCATGCCGAACCCAGCAAGGCGGCCTGCATTGCTGATGCCAAGGTTGTCTGTAAGTCCGAAATGGCGACCTTCAACAAGACGGCCGTCCAGGCCTGCCTGGCAAAGAATGTCGACAAGGTCTCGCCCGACTGCCGGGCCTTCATGAAGGCGAACCCGAACCCCAAGGGCTAGGTGGAGTCTAGATCGGGGGCTGTTGCTCAGTCCCCGATCCTCTTGCCCATGCGGATCAAGGGAACGGTGATCCCATTGACCTTGTCTCCCACCGTTTCGATGGGCGTGTATCCAGAGGCACTGTAGAGGGGCTCGCCGCTCAGGGTGGCCATGAGTTCCGCCCGGTCAAATCCGGCGTGTGCCGCAGCCGTTTCACATGTCTTCAGGATGAGCCGTCCAATCCCGCGCCGGACAAAGTCCGGGTGGGTATACATGGCCCGGATTCGGGCCGGGTCCTGCCCCGGGATCAATTGCCTGGCATCCCGCTGGTCAGCACTATGGTCGCCCCCATAAAGCGTGGCGCGATAGCTCCAGCCGCCACACCCCGCCATTCGACCCTCCAGCCAGGCGATGACATAGGTCCCGTCGGCGATGAGTTGTGTATCCAGGCCCATGACAGCGTGGCTGGCCGTCACCTGGTCTTGCGTGAGAAAGCCCGCCTGAAGCTGATTGATGGCGCGCATCATCAGGTCGCGAATGCCTGGAATGTCGTCAGGTCCGGCCCGGGTGATCAGGGGCGATGTTGCGGAATCGAGCATGGCTTGACTCTAGTCCGGCCTTACCTCGGAAGTCAGCCAAAGAAAAACGGCCCGGAGCGCAAACCCCGGGCCGTATTGTGGTTCAGATGCGCTGGAGAGAACGCAGCCTAGCCAAACTGGTTCATGGTGTTGTGCGCGCCGCCCGCCTTCAGGGCCGCCTCGCCGGCGAAATATTCCTTGTGATCGTCGCCAATGTCCGAGCCGGACATGTTCTGGTGCTTCACGCAGGCAATACCCTGGCGGATTTCCTGGCGCTGGACATTGAGCACATAGCCCAGCATGCCCTGGCTTCCGAAATATTCCTTGGCCAGGTTGTCTGTCGACAGGGCCGCCGTGTGATAGGTCGGCAGGGTGATCAGGTGGTGGAATATGCCCGCCCGCTTTGCGCCATCGGCCTGGAAGGTCCGGATACGCTCATCGGCCTCGGCCGCCAGATCCGTGGTGTCATAGTCCACGCTCATAAGGCCATTGCGATCATATTTCGAGACGTCCTTGCCGGCTGATTTCCACGCATCATAGACCTGCTGGCGGAAGTTCAGGGTCCAGTTGAAGGACGGCGAATTGTTGTAGACCAGCTTGGCATTCGGGAAGACCTCGCGAACGCGGTCCATCATGCCGGCAATCTGCTCCACATGGGGCTTTTCGGTTTCGATCCAG
The DNA here is from genome assembly GCA_947378305.1 of Phenylobacterium aquaticum. Lineage (GTDB taxonomy): Bacteria > Pseudomonadota > Alphaproteobacteria > Caulobacterales > Caulobacteraceae > Phenylobacterium > Phenylobacterium aquaticum_B. The sequence continues at coordinate 6,144 of CANCJJ010000012.1, forward strand.
AGCAGGTCGGCCCCGTTTTGCAGGGAGGTGATGGAATCCAGCACGCAGCGGTCCTCGCCGGATCCGGCGCGGAACTGGAACAGATTGCTGGGCAGGCGCTTCGGCCGCAGCAGCTTGCCGTCGCGGTTCAGAACGACATCGCCATTGCTCAGGTCGGCGGGGGAGATTTCCTCGCAGTCCAGGAAGCTGTTGTACTGGTCGCCCAGGTCGCCAGGCGTATGGCTGACGGCGATCTGCTTGGTCAGGCCAGCGCCCAGGGAGTCTGTGCGGGTGACGATGATGCCGTCTTCAACACCCAGTTCCAGGAAGGCGTAGCGGCAGGCCCGGACCTTGGCGAGGAAGTCGTCGTGGGGCACGGTCACCTTGCCGTCCTGGTGACCGCACTGCTTTTCGTCGGACACCTGGTTTTCGATCTGCAGGGCGCAGGCCCCGGCTTCGATCATCTTCTTGGCCAGCAGGTAGGTGGCTTCCGCATTCCCGAAACCGGCGTCGATGTCGGCGATCACCGGAACGACGTGGGTCTGGTAATTGTCGGCAGCGGCCAGGAGGGCCTTTTCCTTGGCGGTGTCGCCAGCTTCACGGGCCGCATCAATATCCCGGAACAGGCCGCCCAACTCGCGGGCATCGGCCTGACGCAGGAAGGTATAGAGCTCTTCGATCAGGGCCGGGACGGAGGTCTTTTCGTGCATGGACTGGTCGGGCAGGGGACCAAACTCGGAACGCAGGGCAGCAACCATCCAGCCGGACAGGTAGAGATAGCGGCCGTCGGTATTGCCGAAATGCTTCTTTATGGAGATCAGCTTCTGCTGGCCGATAAAGCCATGCCAGCAGCCGAGGGACTGGGTGTAATTGGCCGAGTCCGCATCATAGGCCGCCATGTCCTTGCGCATGATGGCAGCGGTATAGCGCGCAATGTCCAGGCCCGTGCGGAACCGGTTCTGCAAGCGCATGCGCGCCACGGATTCGGGATTGATGCCATCCCAGGGACCGTTCTTGCTTTTGATGAGCTGGTCGACCTGATGGATATGGTCTTGATAGGACATGGGCTCTACCTCGGTATGCCAGGGAAACGGAGCGGGTGACCTAGAGGACGCCAACAGCCATGTGGAGTCTGCCTGAAGTGCAGCTGTCAGGCTTTACAAGATTTCTCTGTAATGATGTAAGGACAAGACAAACCCGGCCGGAGCCCGTGACGCCATGTCCACTGAACGCCGTCTCTATGTCGGTCCGAGCCTTCGGCGCCTGCGCCGGGATCTGGGCCTGACCCAGGCCGACATGGCCAATGATCTGGATGTGTCGGCCTCCTATATTGCCCTGCTTGAACGGAACCACCGCCCGCTCAGTGCGGAAATGCTGCTCAGGCTCGCCCGTACCTACAAGATGGACATGTCGGAGCTGGCCGGGACTGCCGGAGCCGAGGATGCTGCCCGGCTTCAGGCTGTGCTCAAGGATTCCATGTTTGCCGGCATCGACCTGCCCGCCGTGGAGACCGCCGACCTGGCGGCAAATTTTCCCGGCATGACCGAGGCCTTGCTGCGCCTCTATACCGCCTATCAGGAGGAGCATCTGGCCCTGGCAGACCGGGGCGACGAGGCCCGGGGTCTTGGGGATGATACCGGGGGCGACCTGTCCGACCCCGTGGCCGACTCCCGCCGGTTTTTAGGCGCCCGCCGCAACAGCTTCCCCAGCCTGGACGACGCTGCCGAGCGGCTGGCTCAGGCGGTGGCCCGGCAGGACAGCCTGACCGGCTATCTGAAGGCCCACCATGGCCTGCGGACGCGACGCCTGCCCTCAAGTGTCATGGTGGGTTCGGTGCGACGCCTGGACCGGCATCGCAAGGAGGTCCTCCTGGATGATGGTCTGGACAATGCCAGCCAGAGTTTCCAGCTCGCCCTGCAACTGGCCTATCTGGAACTGGGCGGCGATATTGACGCCATCTTACGCGAGGGGAGCTTTGCGACAGAAAGCGGCGAAAGACTGACCCGGCGCGCCCTGGCCAGCTATGCCGCGGCCGCCCTGCTCATGCCCTATTCGGCCTTTGCCCGGGCCGTTGAGGTTCGCAGATATGACGTCGAGGCTTTGGCGCGTCAGTTTGGCACGAGTTTCGAACAGACCGCCCACCGCATGACCACCCTGCAAAAGCCCGGGCAGGAGCGGGTCCCCTTCTTCTTTATCCGCGTCGATCCGGCGGGAAATGTGTCAAAGCGGCTGGACGGGGCCGGATTTCCCTTCGCCCGCCATGGCGGTGGTTGCCCGCTCTGGTCGGTCCATCAGGTCTTCAGCACACCGCGCCAGATTGTCACCCAGTGGCTTGAGCTTCCCGACGGGCAAAAATTCTTCTCGATCGCCCGGACCGTCACGGCGGGCGGCGGGGCCTTCGGGAGTCAAAGAATGGAAAGGGCCATTGCCCTGGGGTGCTCCGAGGAACATGCGGCCAAGCTCATCTATACCCAGACCCAGCCTGGCGCTGCGGCCGCCTCAGCAACCCCCATCGGCGTGGCCTGCCGACTTTGCCATCGTATGGAGTGTACAGCCCGGTCCGCGCCGCCCATTGGCCGACAGATCCTGTCAGACGACATCCGCCGAACCACCGCCCCCTTCGGCTTCTCGGATAATTAGGCCTAGTTCAGGGTCTTGCGGAAGCTGATCTCAATCGTCCGGCCAAGCGGGTCCATATAGCCCGATTGATAGCTCAGGGGCACGGCACCCGTGGAGTCCTTCACGACCCGGTGGGTGTCGAACAGGTTATCAATGGCCAGACTGATCCTGGCCCCCTTCAGCAAGGGCCATTGCTTGAGCAGGGCCGGATGTCCGGTGAAGCCGTCAAAAAAGCGCAGGTTGAAGGTCGCGAGATCCGAAAAGTTCAAGTCCCCGGTGGTTCCGCCACCCTTGACCCTTGAGCCACTCTTCCAGTTGGCCGACAGGCGCGCGCCCTTGCCATTGTTGTAATAGCCCCCCTGGACCTCGACCTGGTCGCGGGACGTGCCGCCGTTATTTCCGGCTGCCGAGCCATTGAGCAGGTCGAAGACCGGAACCCCCCTGGCCACCTCGATCTCATCCTTGAAGACCAGGGTATGATAGACGGCCAACTGCCAGCCGCCACCGCGCCCGCCCATCATGCCGCCACCGCCACCGCCCCCGCCTTGCCCGGAAGGACGTCCGCCGCCCATGCCCTGGCCACCGCGAGCCGGGCTTGCTGCATTGGAAATTGGCAGAGAGAAATTGGCACCCCATCGCAGTTCGTCATGGCGCGTCAGCTCGAAATTGACAGGGCGATTGTCGATGGCGATCAGGGTGCCGGTGGGATCACGAACAAACCGGGTGGGGAAGGCAGCCTCGACCTCGGCCGTGACGGCGGGCAAGGTGCTGGTCGTATTCTGAATCCGGCTGGTGACATAGCTCGCTGTCAGGCTCAATTCCTTGTCGGAAATGGGCTTCCAGGTCAGGCCAAGGCGGCTGACATCCCGGGTATCGTTCAGCAGGGCGGGGTTGCCGCCACTGGTCTGGGTAATGTCGACGGTGCGACCGGTCACATAGTCATAGGTTCTCACCCCGGACAGGGTTGTCACCGCACCCCCAAGCTGGGTGAGGGTTGGCGGCGACTGATCGTGGCTCGTCGACAAGATGACGTTGAAGGCCTGGACAGGTGTCCAGTTCATCCCAAGGCCCCAGGTTCCGAGGGTTCCGGTGTCAGACGTCGCGGCCACAGCCCCGTTGGCATTGAGCGTGAGGTCACCCAGCCAGGTCAGGATCTCCCCGCTGCGGCGAAGCACGGGCGCGTCCAGATTCACCTGGCCATTGAGGTCATTCCGTCCGAGGCTTGTCTCCTGCAGCAGACCCCGGCGCAGGGACCGGGAGGCAATGGCACTGCTGGCTTCCCCCAGCTTGACGGAGACCTGGACGGGCCCTGCCGGGAGACGCAGCGGACTGCCGCTGGCGAGAAACTGGATGTCGAAATTGTCCGTCCGGGTCCGCGAGCTGTCCTGGGGCTGGCTCAGAAACAGGGCGGGTGTCAGAACACCGTAAGGGTTGAACCCCTGTGTTCCTGAATTCAGCAGGGCCTGGGCGGGCGCGGCAGACAGGCCCGTATCGGTATGGGTAATGTTATCGACGTGGTCATAGGCGCTCGTCAGGGACCACCGCCAGTCGGCAAGGCTACGATTCAGGGTGAGGCCGAGATGCCCCGTCCAGTTGTCCCCCGTCTGATGCAGGGGGCCATCGACATCCGTCAGGCGATAGAGAACCGCTGGCTTGGAAAAGGGTGACCAGACACTGCCGACGGGCAGGACCAGCATGGTCCCTGGCAGGCCTCTGAGGGCGTCTGTCTGGCCGGAGGTCAAGGCTCCGTTGAGGGTCATGGCCACGCCCCCCAGGCTAGATTGCGCATAGACGACATTCAGGGTCGCCTGACGGCTATCGGGCAGAAGGGTCCGGTAGCGCGAAACATCGGTGGTATTCAGGGTCTGGGCTGTCGGGACAAAGCTGCTCAGGCGGGGCGGACTGGTGGCGGCCGTCGCTGGCACACCTGCATAGGTCACGGACTTGCCCGCAAGCGCGCTCAAGGCTGGATCAATCTGGGCCCCGGCCTGGGCCGAGACGACATTTCCCATCAGGTCGAAATAGGTCCCGCCGGAAGCCTGATGAATTCCGCGATCGCTTTCCAGAAGCTCGGTACTGCCCTCATATTTCAGCGAGACGTTGAAACGTCCGGTATCCTGAATGCGGAATTGACCGGCATCCACCCGCCCCAGTGTGCGGCCACCGGCGGTCGGAGCCTGAACAACCCCCTCCAGGGTCTGGGCCTGAAACTTGCTTCTCAGGACGAAGTTCAACACGCGTTGGTCCGCCGGGAAACCATATTTCAGCGCGGCCTCTTCCGGCAGGATGTCGACCCGCAGAATGGCCTCCGGTGGCAGGTCCCTGAGTTCGGCAAACCCCGAGACGCGGGCCCCATTGACCAGGACCAGGGGCGCGCCCCGGGAGCGTCCCCGTCCGCTTTGGGTCTGGGGGGCCAGCTGGGCCACCAGCTCTGCCATATTGCTGACGCCGTAGGATTGAATCTCTTCCGGACTGATTTGCAGGTCGGGCTTAACATCCCCGGCCACAGCCCCCACCTGGTTCCGGGAGCCCTCGATCACCAGTTCAGAGACGGTGGGTGCGGGAGCCGTTGGAGGTGCCGCCGCATGACCCGAGGCTGCAATGCCCAGGCCGCCCATCAGGGCTCCAAGCCTCGCGCCCGCCCGGGCCGGGGATCGCGGGATTTTGGGCATGGCGAAAACTCCTCAGGGCCTTGTGCACTGACTGCGGCATGCTGAAGACCAAAAAATGGCAAATACCAAGGCCTGAGATCGAACGGCCGAAAAAAGAAATTCCGTCGCGGGGCCCGCCGGACGCTCCCATAAATAGATTTTCTCGATGCTAATCATAAAATAATTTGATTTGTCCTATAGAAACCTCCGGCGTTAAAAGCATTCTGTCAGGTCGTGCGACGGCACGATCCTTAGAACCTTGGAGAAGATCATGAGCCTCGCCACCAGCAAGACCCTGCAAAACCTGAAAGACGCCTTCGCCGGCGAAAGCCAGGCCAATCGCCGCTATCTCTATTTCGCACAAAAGGCCGACGTCGAAGGCTATAACGATGTCGCCACGGTGTTCCGTTCCACCGCCGAAGGTGAAACCGGCCACGCCCACGGGCATCTGGAATTCATGGAAGCCGTCGGCGACCCGGCCACGGGCCTGCCCATCGGTGGCACGGAAAACAACCTGAAGGCCTCCATTGCCGGTGAAACCCACGAATACACCGACATGTATCCCGGCATGGCCCGCACGGCCCGCGACGAAGGCTTTGACGAGATCGCCGATTGGTTCGAGACCCTGGCCAAGGCTGAAAAGTCCCACGCCGGCCGCTTCCAGCGCGCCCTCGACTCCCTCGACTAAAGGCTGAGACAGCGACGGCAGGGCCAGACCTTGCCGTCGCGAGTTTCTCTGAAAACGCGCCTCACAGGACTGCCGATCATGACCGACACCCCAAAAAAGCCCGCCCGCGAGGGCAGTCTCGGAGCCCCCTTCCGGCACCCCATCGCCTGGCAGGAAGAGTCCTATTATGATCTGGCCGAGGTTGAGGCCGAGATGGAACGTCAGTTCGACGTCTGTCACACCTGCCGCCGTTGTTTCAACCTGTGCGACAGCTTCCCGCGCCTGTTCGACATGATCGACGAGTCCAAGACCGGCGAGCTCGATAGCGTGGCCAAGAGCGAATACGCCAAGGTCGATGAAGCCTGCACCCTGTGCGACATGTGCTTCCTGACCAAGTGCCCCTATGTGCCGCCCCATGAATTCAATATCGATATTCCTCACCTGATCCTTCGCTATCGCGCAGCAAAGCGACGGGCAGGGGAACGCGACTTCGTCCGCGACCAGCTGGGCAAGACCGATCGGAATGGTCACATGGCCAAGCCCGTTGCGAAGATCGCCAACTGGGCCACCGCGCGGAAGAACACCCCTTTGCGCAAGCTGCTCGAAGCCATTGCCGAGATCGATGCCGAGGTTGAGCTGCCTAAGTATTATGCCAAGACGGCCTCCGACCTCCTGCCCACCCCCATCGCGCCGGACGCAACCGGCCCGGCCTTTGGTCAGCGCAAGGTCGCCCTCTATGCCACCTGTTTCGTCGACTATAATGCCCCGGATACCGCCGTGGCTGCGGCGCGGGTCCTGGCCAGGCAGGGCGTTGATGCCAAGCTGGTTTATCCTGAATGCTGCGGCATGCCCCAGCTGGAAGCCGGGGATCTGGGCGATGTCGCCGGACGTGCAGAGCGGACGGCCAATGCCTTCGAGCCCTATATAGACCAGGGCTATGATGTCGTGGCCCTCACCGCCTCCTGCGGCCTGATGATGAAGTTTGAGTGGCCCCTGATCCTTCCGGACAGTCCGACGGTGCGCAAGCTGGCCGACGCGACCCGGGACATCAGCGAATATGTCGTGGACCTGTCAAAGACCTTTGGCCTGGCCCCGGGACTGACCCCCGTCGAGGGCGGGGTCACCGTCCACCATGCCTGCCATGCCCGGGCTCAAAATATGGGCCCCAAGTCCGCTGACATGCTGCGGCTCATCCCGGACACCCGGGTCGAGATTGTCGAGCGCTGTTCCGGCCATGGCGGCACCTTCGGGGTTATGAAGGAGACCTATCCCCTCGCCGTGAAAATCGGCAAGCCCACGGCCAAACAGGTGGCCCAAAAGGACTCCGCCGAATTCTGTTCGGACTGCCCCCTGGCCTGCAAGCATATCGGCCAGATCATGGCCGAGGGGGCGGGGGATGCCCCGCAGCCCCGTCAATCCCACCCCATTGAAATCCTCGCCCGCGCTTATGGAATGATCTGAACCATGTCTGTATCCCATCGCCAAATCACCCCCCAGGACCTCATCCCCGACGCCGAATTTGCCCTGAAGCGCAAGGAAAGGCGGGCGGAACTCCTGCCGACCAAGCGTCTGCGCCGGGTCGATCTCGGGCCGTACTGCTCCTTCTATTTCGAGTGCTACGAGACCATGCTGTTTCAGATCCAGGAAATGCTCCTGATCGAAAAGGGTGGCGCGCCCCAGGTCGAAGACGAACTCGCGGCCTATAATCCCCTGATCCCCCAGGGCAATGAACTGGTCGCCACGGTCATGTTCGAAATCGAAGACCCGGTCCGCAGGGCTTCGGCCCTGGCCCGCATGGGCGGCGTCGAAGATCACCTCTTCATCCAGATCGGCAATGACAAGGTCTATGCCATTCCCGAAGGCGACGTGGAGCGGACCCGGGATGACGGCAAGACATCGTCGGTGCATTTCCTGCACTTCGTCCTGTCGCCGGCCCAGATCGCCGTCTTCCGTGATCCCGGCACCCAGGTCATGGTTGGATCGGACCATGAGGCCTATGCGCACCTGGCCGTCCTGACCCCGGCGACCCGGGCGGAACTGTCCCGGGATTTTGCCTGAAACCGGAATTGCGGGCTGGGGCGTAGACAAGACGCCCCAGTCCGACGCATAGGAGGGGCGTGTTCACGCCGCCCGCATCTCGCCGCGCCGACATTGATTGGATCCGGGTCGCCGCCTTTGGCCTCCTGATCCTTTACCATGTGGGTCTGGTCTATGCCCCCTGGGACTGGCACGTCCACAGTCCGCACACCTTTGAAATTCTGCGCTATGCGGCCCTAATCACCAATCCGTGGCGGCTGACCCTGCTCTTCCTGGTGTCTGGGATCGCCCTGCGGCTCATGAGCCGCAAATATCTGCCCGGTCAGGTCTTGAAGGCCCGTTTGGCCCGGCTGGTGCCTCCCTTTCTATTTGGCGTGCTTGTCCTGGTCCCGCCCCAGGCCTGGATCGAGGCCATCGAAAAGGGCAGCTTCCATGACAGCCTCCTGGCCTGGTGGCTGGGCGAGTTCAGCCTGACAGGCCTGCGCAATGGCGTGCCCCTGAACCACCTCTGGTTTGTGCTCTATATCGGCGTCTACAGCCTGATTGCGGTCGGACTCCTGGCCCTGCCCCGGCTCATGCAATTCCTGCAGGACGGGCTTGAGGAAGCCCTGCGAGGTTGGCGCTTGCTGATCCTGCCCATTCTCTATCTCGCCCTGATCCGCCAACTCCTGTTTGCCCACTGGGGATTGAGCAATCACCTGACGTCGGACTGGTACAACCATGCCATGTCCCTGGGGGTCTTCGGTCTGGGTTTCCTTTTGGCCCTGCGCGATCAGGTCTGGCGGGATTTCGAGCGGTTGCGCTGGGCCTTTTTGGCCGTCATGGTGACAGCCCTACCTCTCTTGATTGCCCTGGAAGCTCACCCCGGCGGGATGGCCTTCGCAGGCTCGGTCAAGAACAGCATGTTTGCCATTGACCAGTGGGCCACCATGGGAACTGTCCTGGGCTTTGCCAGCCGCCATATTCGCCAGGCCGATGGGCCGGTCCTGCGCTATCTGACCGATGCGGTCTTTCCCTGCTATCTGGCCCACCAGACCATTCTGGTGATCTGCGCCCACCTCTTGAAGGGGGCCAACCTCAGTGCCGGGCTTGAAGCCAGCTTGCTGGTTCTGGCCACCCTGGGCGGGAGCTTGGCCGTCTATGAAGTCGTCAAGCGGATCAATCTGATCCGGCCCCTCTGGGGTCTGAAACCGCTGGCGAGACCGGGGCGATGAGCCGGTTCCGCAAGCGCCGGGTCCTGCTTCAGGTGGGCGTGGCGGCCCCGGTCTTTGCCTTTGCCAGTGTCGGTCTGGCCGCCGTGACCTATCCCGGCTTCAATAATGCCCGACAATATCTCAGCGAACTGGGTAGCGTCGGAGCCCCGCATCCGGTGATTTTCAATGCCGGGGTGGTCGTTTCCGGACTTGGTGCCATTGCCGGAGGTCTGGGATTTTCCCTAGCCCTCGTGACCCTGGGCGGGTCCCGGCTGGCGTCGGCCTTTATCACCCTGTGCTTTGCCCTGGCCGGGATCGGCATGGTGATTGCCAGCTATTATCCCTGGCCTGACCCCCGGCACCTGGCCATCAATCTGGGGCTTGGAATCCAGCTTGCCCCCCTGTTTTTGCTGTGGGGTCTGCGCAGGATCGAGGGGATGGGACGGCTTCGATGGTTTCTTGTCGGCGTCTTCATTGCCATGGCCATACTCACCGTCCTGACCAAGCATCTTGTGTTCAAGGGTCTGGTCAATGATGCCAATGTTGGCTGGTGGGAACGGGCCTTTGCCGTGGTTCTCGTGGGCTGGACCGGAATTGCTGCCTATGCCCTTGAGCGACAACTGGTCGCAAAAGCTGGAAATCTCACGTCGGGATGAGCTGGAAAATCGGGCAGTTTGCCCGCCCGCGCACTGAAAAATGGCATTGAAAAGGCGCTAGGTCATTTTTTGCTGCCCAAATTCAACACTTGATTGTGACCACGGCATTGCAGCATAACGTATTCGTGATCGACGCATGAGTCTGGGATTTATCCGCCCGGGGCGCTCTTGCAGGATCAGGAGGTCTCGAGCGGCGATGGACGGCATCACGACCCAGGCAGTGCGCTACACGCGGGAGGGCTTTGGTCAGCCTGCCCAGGCGGACCATGTCTGGATGCCCCCGGCTGCCCCTCTGGCCATGCCCCGCCAGTCTCTGGAAGACGCAGGGTCCGACCACAAGCCTGCGACCTCACCTGGCAATATTGTCCTGCGTCGGGCGGCCATACTGGTCGCTACCCTGGCCCTGGCGTTCCTGGCCTTCCTGACCCCGGCCCGGATCTATGCCGAGGATGGATTCAGCGGGCTGGAAATCCTGGCGCTCAGCCTGTTCAGCATTCTTATCATTCCCATGTCCTGCTGGTTTTGCAGTTCGGTGGCCGGTTATCTCCGCCTCCAGGGCCGCGCCCGGGGCGATGAGCTGCAATTCCGGGGTGTCGCGCGCCGCCCGAAGGTGCGGACAGCCCTGCTCATGCCGCTCTATAACGAAGATGCCCAGACCGCCTTCGGTCGACTGGCCCAGATCGAGTCCTCCCTGGCAGCCTTTGATGCCAGCAGTGCTTTCGACATCTTTATCCTGTCCGACTCCACCCAGCCCGAGGCCTTCCAGGCGGAGTGGGACTGCTTCCAGGCCTTCCGGCTGACCTCCCATTGCCGCGCCTATTATCGTCGGCGCACGCAGAATACCGAGCGCAAGGCCGGAAATATCGCCGACTGGGTCCAGGGCCATGGCGCTGCCTATGCCCACATGATCATCCTGGATGCCGACAGTGTCATGTCCGGCGAGACCATACTCCACCTGGTCGATGCCATGGAGCGCAAGCCCGACATCGGCCTGATCCAGACCACTCCGGCCATTATCAATGGCGAAACCCTCTACCAGCGGACCCAGCAGTTCGGCGTCCGGATGTATGGCCGGGTTGCGGCGGCGGGTCTGTCCTGGTGGTCGGGGTCTGAAGCGACCTATTTCGGGCACAATGCCATTGTCCGGGTCCGGGCCTTTGCCGAGACCTGCGGCTTGCCGATCCTGCCGGGGCGCAAGCCCTTTGGCGGCCATGTCATGAGCCATGACATGGTGGAAGCGGGCCTCCTGCGGCGCGCAGGCTGGGGCGTTCACCTGACCGCTGCCCTCGGCGGCAGTTTCGAAGAAGCCCCGCCGTCGGTTCAGGCCTTCATGTCGCGGGACCGTCGCTGGTGCCAGGGCAATATGCAGCACATCCAGCTCTTGGCGACCCCGGGCCTGCACGGCATGAGCCGCCTGCAAATGCTGATCGGGATCATGGCCTATCTGGCCTCGCCCCTCTGGCTCCTGTCCCTGATGGCCGCCATGGTCATCCAGTTCCAGACCGCCCCGAAGCTTGAAGAAATCGCCACCCTGCAAGGCTGGCGGACCATTGTCCTGCCCCGTCATGACAGTCTGGCCCTCTTGTGGATGACGGCCTTCACCTGGCTGCTTCTGTTCGGTCCCAAGCTGCTCGGTTCGGCCCTGGTTCTGATGCGCAAGGATGAGCGCCGGTCCTTCGGAGGGGCCGCCTCCGTCCTCAAGGGGGCCGCCCTTGAAATGGTCATGTCCATGGTCATGGCTCCGATCATGATGGTCAGCCATACCCGCATGCTGATCGAAATCTTCTCTGGCAAGGACTCAGGCTGGCGGCCGCAACAGCGTCAGGCCGATCAGATCACCTGGGCCAGCGCCTGCGCCTTTCACGCCTGGGAATTGCGGGCTGGTATTGTCTTTACCGCCGCCCTTCTGGCCCGTCCGGACCTGACCTTCGTCTTTTCGCCCATCGTCATTCCGCTCCTTTTTGCGCCCGCCCTGTCAATGCTGACCTCGCGGACACGGATTGGCCTGGCCGTGCGTCTGGCAGGCTTTCTGCTGACCCCTGAAGAACTGGGCACGACCAGTGCAACGGCCCCGATCCGCAGGCCTATTCTGGTCACCACACGTCGGGGGGAGTCTCTAGGCCAGGCGTCAGAGCCCGTGACCGCCAAGACCCTGGAAGTTGCCTGACGGGACTAGCCCTCGAGCAGCCCGGGAATACCTGCACCATAGACTTCATCGACAAAGGCCAGGGGGCGTCCGTCCGGCAGGATCAACACCGCCCTGTGTCTGAGAAGGACGTCAGGGACATCGACGCGCCCTCGATCATTGGCCTCAGCTTCACCAGGATCAAATAGCGTCTCTGCCGTCAGGGTCTCGCGACGGTAATCGAGGTCACGCACCACGAGGCCAAACGGAACGTCCGTACTTGCCAATTGGTCCGCCATTTGGGGCGTCAGTGCGTCGCGTCGGAACCAGTTGTGGGCACTGACCAGCTGAAGGTCCCCGCACACCAGCTGGACACGGCGATAGGACAGGGCCTGGTCCGGGCCAACCGCCAGAGCGCTGCGTACATACGCCGGGGCGGGGCGATCCAGACCCTCTACGCGTCGCGCTTCGATCGCCGCACCCTGTGCCGAGCCATAGGTATCGCACCAGCCTTGCAGGACACGGGTGGCGCTGGCCTGGCGGGTGAGATCTGCCCCCAGCCTGGCCAATTGTCGGGCGAAGGCCTGACGTGCCTCTGGCGTATCTTCCAGGGACAGATCAAGGGCAAGGCCAAAGGGTGGAAGGCCCATGTCAGGCGAATCGGTCTGCATCCGCCATCCCTACAGGCTGTTGGGCCGGTCTTCACCCGTAAGGTGGCGACCGTCCGGGGCCAGGCTCCAGTCTGGAGGATTTCAGGTCAATTCGCCTGACACCTGCGGGCAGGTGAGCTATGGACCGCATTATGACCGCCCCCGAATGCCGCCTCTATCTGATCACGCCGCCCAGGATCGACGATCTGGCCGCCTTCGGGCACCGCCTGGCCGAGACCCTGGATGCGGGCGATGTCGCGGCCTTGCAGATCCGGCTCAAGGACGCCCCGGATGAGATCATCGCCGCGGCGGTTGATGTCCTGTCCCCCATTGCCCAGTCCCGGGGCGTGGCGGTCATCTTGAACGACCGGCCGGACCTGGCGGCCCGCCTGGGCTGTGATGGTGTCCATATCGGCCAGTCGGACGGCCCCTATGCCGAGGCCCGTCGCCTGATGGGGCCGGATCGCATGGTGGGCGTGACCTGCCATGACAGCCGTCATCTGGCCATGGAAGCGGCGGAAGCCGGGGCGGACTATGTCGCCTTCGGGGCCTTCTTTCCCTCCGACACCAAGGAGGCCCTGACCCGGCCCGATCCTGAAATTCTGACGATCTGGCAGGACACCATGCAGGTGCCCTGCGTTGCGATTGGCGGTATTACCGTCGAGACAGCCGCCAGCCTCGCACAGGCCGGTGCAGACTTCCTGGCTGTGTCCGGCGGGGTCTGGAACCATCCCGAAGGACCCGCCGCCGCCATTCGCGCCTTTAATGCGGCCATAGCCCAGGGATGCGCGGATCGGGGATAATCCCGGTCTGCCTTGCCTTTACCCTTCCGCACCACTAGGTTCCGCCCCCTCATGTCGACCCAATCTGCACTCCTCAAGGTGATGTCCGACGCCGCGCGCAAGGCCGCCCGGGGGCTAAACCGTGACTTCGGTGAGCTGGCCGAGCTCCAGGTCTCGCGAAAGGGGGCGGCAGACTATGTCTCGGCAGCCGACCTCAAGGCCGAGGAAACCATCTTCGAAAGCCTGACCAAGGCCCGGCCCGGCTATAGTTTCCTGGGCGAGGAGCGCGGTCTGATCGCGGGCACGGACAAGACCCATACCTGGATCGTCGATCCCCTGGATGGGACGACCAACTTCCTGCATGCCATCCCGCACTTCGCCATCAATATCGCTCTCCAGCGCGAGGGTGCCGTCGTGGCGGCGGTGACCTATAATCCGGTCACCAACGAACTGTTCTGGGCGGAAAAGGGCAAGGGTTGCTTCGTCAATGACAAGCGGCTGCGGGTCGCGGCCCGTCAGCGGATGGACGAGGCGGTTCTGGGCACCGGCATTCCCTTCCTGGGCCATGGCCAGCATGCCCGGTTCCTGAAAGAGCTTCATCAGGTGAGCCAGCGTGTGGCGGGCGTAAGGCGATTTGGCGCGGCCGCCCTGGACCTGGCCTATGTGGCCGCCGGGCGCCTGGATGGCTTCTGGGAACGGGACCTGTCCTCCTGGGACATGGCGGCGGGCCTTCTGCTGGTGACGGAAGCTGGCGGCAAGGTCACCACCATCGAAGGCGGTGACGATATTCTGGATACGGGCTCGATCTGCGCCGCCAATCTCGACCTGCATCCCCTGATCCTGGACCGGTTGCGCGCCGCGACCTAGGTGATCGGGGCTTGACGGAACCGTCACAAAGCGAGGCTAGATAGTCTCCATGACCTTATCCAGACGCACCATGATTTCCGCGGCCCTTACGGCAACCGCCCTGATGGCCAGCCCAAGAGGGGCTTTCGCCATGTCGCCCGCCCGAAAACGCCCGATCATTATCGCCCACCGGGGGGCCAGCGGGCTCCGCCCCGAGCACACGGCCTCGGCCTACAGGCTGGCCGTCGACCAGGGGACTGACTTCATCGAACCGGACCTGGTTCTGACCCGCGACGGGGCCATGGTGGTGCGCCATGAAAACGAGATCGGCGGAACCACCAATATTGCCGCCCATGCCGAATTTGCCGCCCGCAAGACTCGCAAGCAGGTGGACGGGGAGTGGATCGAAGGCTGGTTCACCGAGGACTTCACCCTCGCGGAGTTGAAGACCCTGCGCTGCCGGGAGCGGTTGCCCGCCCTTCGTCTCGAAAGCGCGAGCTTCGATGGCACAGACCCCATCCTGACCTTTGACGACGTGGTCGCCCTGGCCCGGGCTGAGTCTCAGCGCGTGGGCCGCGTCATCGGGGTCTATCCAGAGATGAAGCATCCCGGCTATTTCGCCAGGCTGGGCCTGCCCTTCGAGGCGCGGCTGGCTTCGGCCCTCAAGGCCCTGGACCTGGATTCTGCCGAGGCCCCCGTCTTCGTGCAGTGTTTTGAGGTCCAGCCCCTCAAGACCATTCGTGCCCTGACCCGGGCCCGGCTTGTCCAGCTTGTCTCCGCAACCGGGGGTCCGGCGGATCAGCCGAGTGTTAGCTATCCCGACATGGTCACCGCGAGAGGTCTGAAGGCCATTGCCGGCTATGCCCAGGGCGTCGGCCCGGACTGGTCCATGGTCATACCGTTAAAGGACGGTGCCCTGGCACCCGCCACGGATCTCGTGCGCAATGCCCATGCCGTTGGACTTGCCGTCCATCCCTGGACGGTTCGCGCCGAGAACGCCTTCCTGCCCCAAAGCCTCAGGAACGGGTCCAATCCGGCGGACCCCGGAGAGGTCGGGGCCGTCTATAAGGCCCTGTTCGAGAGCGGGGTCGATGGCCTGTTCAGCGACTTCCCCGGCCTGGAATTTGCGGCCCGGGCCCGCTATCTGGCTGCTGCTCCGAACTGAAGGGCGGCCAGCCGGGCATAGAGTCCGCCCCGGGCTGTGAGCTCGTCATGGGTTCCCTGCTCGACCACGCGGCCCTCGTCCATGACCACGATCCGGTCCGCCTTGAGCACGGTCGCCAGCCTGTGGGCGATCACCAGGGTTGTGCGTCCCACCATGGCTTCGTCCAGGGCCAGCTGAACCAGTTGCTCGTTCTCCGCATCCAGGGCGCTGGTGGCCTCGTCCAGCAGGAGAATAGGCGCGTGCCGGATCAGGGCCCGGGCAATGGCCAGCCTCTGGCGCTGCCCACCAGACAGGCCGCGCGCCCTTTCGCCAAGGGGGGTGTCGAATCCTTCGGGCAGGGCGTCCAGGAAGGTCTCCGCCTGTGCTGCCCGCGCGGCCAGGCGAACTTCGCTGACATCGGCTTGTGGACGACCAAAGCGGATATTGTCCACGGCGGAGCCGGAAAACAGCGGGCTGTCCTGGGCGACCAGGGCCATCCGGTCCCGAACCTGGGCCGGATCTGCCTGGCGCAGGTCAATTCCATCGACGCTGACCGTGCCCTGATCCGGGTCATAGAACCGTAACAGCAGGCGGAAGACCGTACTCTTGCCGGCCCCTGAGGGTCCAACCAGGGCCACACGCTCGCCGGGTGCCACATCGAGGTCAAATCCCTGCAAGGCGGGCGTCTCTGAACGCCCCGGATAGGCGAAGGTCACATTGTCAAAACGAATGGCCCCAATGGCGGGCAGGGCCTGGACCAGGGTCGGCGGGGCAATCCCGGGTCGGGCCTGAAGGAGTTCCGAAATCCGCTCCATGGCGCCTGCGGCCTTCAGGACATCGCCAGAGGTTTCCCCAAGCGTGCCGACGGCACCGGCGGCGAAGACGGCCAGGAAGGCAAACTGGAACAGGCCGCCCCAGCTCAGCTCCCCCCTCAGGGCGCTATGGACGCCAAGCCAGAAGACGCCGACCACGCCGCCAAAAATCAGCATGATTGCAAAGGCTGTCATAAAGGCCCGGGCGGTCATGCGCCGCAGGGAGGTCCGAAAACTGGTCTCCACCGCATCCCCGAACCGGGCGGCGGCGGCGGCTTCGCGGCCAAAGGCCTGGACGGTCTCCAGCGCATCGAGGGTTTCACCGGCATGACCCACCGCCTTGGCGAACTGGTCCTGGGTGGCGGTCGTCAGCTTCCGCAAGGGCCGGGCGAGCAGGAAGATCGGGGCCACGACCGCTGGAATGATCAGCAGGACCAGACCCGTAAGCTTGGGGCTGACCACCAGCATCATGATCAGCGCGCCGATCAGGACAATCAGGTTCCGCAGGGAGGCCGAGACCGAGGTGGTGAGCAGGCCCTCGACAATCTGGATGTCCGTAGTCAGGCGCGACAGGACCTCGCCAGTGCGGGTCTGCATGAAGAAGGCCGGGTCGAGGGTCAGGATGTGGGCATAGACCCCCTTGCGCAGGTCAGCGACAATCCGCTCCCCCAGCTTGGTGACGAAGAAATAACGCAGGGCCGAAAACAGCCCCAGGGCCACGGCCACACCGGCCAGGAGCCAGAACCAGGGATCGACCGATCCGCCGGACCGCCCTGCAGCGGTCAAATGCTCGACCAGAAACCTGAGCGCGCCGGACAGGGCCAGGTTTGCACTGGCGGCCGCCAGCAAAAAGACGAGGGCTGCAAGGGAATCCAGCCTGTGACGCGCCACATAGGGCAGGAGCTGGCCCAGGGCCTTCAGATTGCGACTCCGCCCCCGACGTCCCGCCGACTCGGTAATCTCCTGGGCCAGGGCTGCCCCGGCGCTGGGACGGCCATCCTGCGCAGACTCGGCCGGAGACTCACTCATTTGAAACGTACCCTTGCTCTGAGCCCGCCCTTTGCTGTAGAAGCGGCGCTCGTTCGCGGCCGCCTTGGGGCGACGCGATTGTTAATTGCCCGCTTCTTTACGTCGGATGCTCCCGAGATGAAACAAGACACCCATCCCGACTACCACTTCATCAACGTGGTCATGACTGATGGCACCAGCTATCAGACCCGCTCGACCTACGGGAAGGAAGGGGCCACCCTGAACCTCGACATCGACCCCAAGACCCACCCGGCCTGGACCGGTGGCAACCAGCATCTGCTGGATCGCGGCGGTCGCGTCTCCCGCTTCAACGCCAAGTTCGGCGGCTTCACCCGCAAGTAGGCGGCCGAAGTCTGACGATCTGAAAGCGCTGTGGGCAACCACGGCGCTTTTCGTTTGTCTGGAGGGGCGGATCAGACCTCGAAGGCCAGCCTCAGGCGGTCCAGCTGGGAGGCGACAGGATTGCTGATCCCGAGATTTTCCAGATAGAGCCGACGATCCAGGTGACGAACGCGATCGAACAGGGCCTCTGAGCGTTGCATGAGCCTAAGCAGGCCTGCGGGCAGGGACGCGCCCAGGGGTAGGGGGTTGGCGACAACCCCTAGATTCAGACGGTATTGCGTGCCTGCGGCCTGATCCGGCCCAAGCTTTCCATCCCGAACCTCCCGCTGGAGCAGCAGCCAGGAGGCCACATCCATCAGGCCGGTGGTCAACCGCATGCTTTCCGCAGCATAGAGCATGGCATCAGGGCGCGACAATTGCCTGGACTCCTGACGACCCGCCCCGTCGAGATAGGCAGCGGTCTCCTCGACCAGAGCCATTCCTTCCCGGAAGGTCCGGTCAAATAGGGCAGATTTGACGAAATCAGCGACCAGCGGCGGTGACGGCGGCGTCGCCTCCAGGATATCTGTATCAGAATACATTCAGGAACCGGCCCCGCCAAACAGGGCCTCGGCTGCGGACCGTCCGGCCTGCTTGCGCAGAATCTCCGCCTCGGCGCGCATGATCTCTGCCTTCAGAATCTCGATGCGCTCGGACAGATCAGAGACGGCGAACAATTCCAGATCCTCACAAATGGCCTCAGAAAGGGCATGGCCACGGCCGGACCTTGGGCGTTCCGGTTCATCCATGACGCGCTCGGCCCTTTCCGACCCACCAACTTCAGCCTATCAGGACGTCAAAGCATCTACCCCCGCAAGGCCAAGGGAGCTGAATCATGAACTCATCCACAATGATCGCCATAGCTGTGGACGGCGGACGCGGCGGGCCCGAAGCGATGAAGGCCGTCGAAATCCCCCGCCCCGTGGCCGGACCTGGCCAGATCCTGATCAAGGTTGAGGCTGCAGGCATTAATCGCCCGGACATTCTTCAGCGCATGGGCGGCTATCCTCCGCCCCCGGGATCTCCTGATACCATGGGCCTGGAAGTTGCTGGTGAAGTTGTCACGGGGGCAGGTCGCTGGACGGCGGGCGACAAGGTCACAGCCCTTCTGGGCGGCGGTGGCTATGCCGAATATGCCGTGGTCGATGCCCGTCATGCCCTGCCGGTCCCGGCCGGGCTATCCATGATCGAGGCCGCGGCCTTGCCGGAAACCGTCTTTACCGTCTTTGCCAATGTGTTTGAGCATGGCCGGTTGAAGGCAGGCGAGACCCTGCTGGTCCATGGCGCGACGTCCGGCATCGGCACGACGGCGATCCAGATGGCCAAGGCCGCGGGCGCAAAGGTTATTGCGACGGCGCGCGGCGCAGACAAGGCCCGCTCCGCCCTGGACCTGGGGGCTGACATCGCCATTGATACCCTGACCGAAGACTTCGCCGAACGCACCCTTGCCGCCGGTGGTGCTGACGTGGTGCTGGACATGGTGGGCGGGGATTATGTCTCCAAGAACCTGGAGGCCCTCAATATGGATGGCCGGATCGTCTTTATTGCCTCCCTGGGCGGAGCTGAGCTCAGCCTGCCCATTTTCCGCATCATGCAAAAGCGTGCGGTCATAACCGGATCGACCCTTCGCCCCCGGAGTGCGGACGAAAAAGCCCGGTTGGCGGAGGCGATTGAGGCCATGGTCTGGCCCTGGATCGCGGCCGGAAAGCTCAAGCCGCGAATCGACAAGACCTTCCCGCTTCGCCAGGCGGGCGAGGCCCATGCCTGGCTTGAGGCCGGGGCGCATCTGGGCAAAATTGTTCTGATAGCCGCCTGAATCTGGCGAAAAAGTGCGACCTTAAGGTCACATAGCTCCGGATCATGGATAGATTTTCATGTTTTGGGTGCTGGCAAGATTGACGTTTCCGTAAAGGGAACTCAATGAAGCCCCATAGTTTTATTGCGGCCACAGAGCCGTCCTTAGGGAGAACGTCCAATCCATGCGTAACCGAATTCAGCTGCTCGCCTCGACGGCCCTCGTCGCCGCCGTATTTGCAGGGGCGGCACACGCCCAGTCGGCCCCCGTCAACACCATTGAAGAACTCGTGATTACCGCTGAAAAGCGTGAGCAGAGCATTCAGGACGTGCCGGTCGCCGTGACGGCCTATACGAGCGCCCGTCGTGACCTGCTCGGCGTGACCAGTGTGGAAGACCTGGCGCGCGTCAGCCCCAGCATGGCCTATACGAACAATGACCGGATCTCGATCCGCGGCTTTGGTCGTCTGACCAACTCCATCGGGACCGATCCCTCGGTCGCCCTCTATTCCGACGGCATCTTCTCCAATTCGATGGCCGATTCCTCGACGCCTTCGATCTTCATCGACCGTACCGAAATCCTGCGCGGCCCCCAAGGCACGCTGTATGGCCGGAACTCGATCGGTGGTGCCCTGAACATCATCTCCCGGCGTCCGACGGAAACCTTCCAGGGCGAAGTTCGCGCCTCGGCAGGCAATTATGGTGCCTGGGCTGGCCAGGCCATGATCCGTGGCCCTCTGGCCCCCGGCCTGCGCTACCTTCTCGGCGCCTCGGTTGAGCGTCGCGACCAGGGCTACATCGAAAACACCGGCACCGGTGGTGACACCAGCGGCATGAAGCGTTACCTGCTGGAAGGCCAGCTGGAAGCCGACCTGGGCGAAAATATCACCGCTCGCCTGCGTTATACCAAGATCGACTGGGATGACAGCTACGGCGTGGGCAACATCCACGAGTCGGTCATCAGCCCCTACGACACCACATCCGCCACGGGCCTAGGCAATAGCAGCCTCTATTACAACCCGACCAATGGCTATACCGGCACCAATCCGTCGATCGCCGATCCCTACAAGATCTCCATGAACGACACCATGGAAGGCAAGCTTAGCAACCACGAGCGCATCCACTTCGACCTGGTGTGGAAGCTCGACGGCATGACCCTGAAGTACCTCTCCGGGTACCAGTCCTATGTCTACAACACCAATGGTGACGAAGACCGCACGAACCGCACAGGCCTGTTCAGCATCAATACGGCAACGCCTTACGGTGCCTATACGGCCACTAACGTCTCGCCCCGCGAGCGCTTCTTCTATGAAGAGCGCCAGAAGTGGTGGTCCAACGAGCTGAACCTGTCGTCCAACACCGATGGCAAGCTGTCCTGGATCACCGGGATCTATCAGTACCATCAGGACTACGCACAGCCCCAGGGCCTGCGCGTTCTGGGCGATCCCTCCATGCTGAGCCCGATCAATCTGGCGACCGGTGGGGCGTCGGCTCCCAACCCCCTCGGCAACTATCTGCTGGTGGACGGTACGCTGAAGGTCGACTCCTATGCTGGCTTTGCCCAGGTTGAGTACAAGATCACCGACACCCTGACCTTCCAGGGTGGCCTGCGGTATTCCAAGGACGACAAGACCGGCACGGACATGGCTCGCTATGTCTCCCGGACCCCCACCACCACGACGATCCTGATCGGGGCCAAGATCCCGGCCGCCGTTGGTCAGGGTCTGGCGGTCGATCTGACCACCTTCGCTGTTTGCGGTGGTCCGACGATTGCAACCTGCCTTGCCAACCCGCTCTATGCCAACCTGACCGAGGCCCCTGCTGGTGGTCTGACGCGCAAGATGGCTGGCTCCTATGATGCCTGGACCGGGACCGCTGGCCTGCAGTGGAAGCCTGACTCTGACACCAACGCCTATGTCCGCTACAGCCGCGGCTATAAGTCCGGTGGCTGGGTTGGTTCCAACGGCCTGACCCCCTATCCCTATGCGGCGCCGGAATATGTGGACAACTACGAGCTCGGCCTGAAGAAGACCTTTGCCCGTCGTCTCCAGATCAATTCCTCGCTGTTCTACGCAGACTACCAGGGTTTCCAGGCCCCGCTCACCGTGGTCCTGAACCAGACGACCGGCTCGACGGGAACCCAGTTCCTGAACCTCGATTCGATCAACTGGGGTGCGGAAATCGAAGCCCAGTGGGCTCCGATCGACAATCTTCAGGTCTTCGGCAGCTATGCCTATCTGAACACCGAGCTTCAGACCGGTTGCTGCTATGTGGATACGGCTGACCCGAAGGCCCTGAAGTCCGGCGCTCAACCAACCGGTACCGTTCTGGCCAATGGCAGCAAGCCCCAGTCCCTGGTCGGCAATTCCCTGCCCATGACCCCGGAAAACAAGGTCAATCTGGGGGCCAACTACACCCTCATGTTCGACAAGGGTAACCTGACCCTCGGCGTGACCAGCACCTATACCGGTGACATGCAGACGACGGTTTTTGCTCAGAGCGGCTATACCGCACCGGCCAATACCATCACCGACCTGCGTGCCCTCTGGAAGGGTGCGGGCGACAAGTACACCGTCATTGGTTATGTGAAGAACGTCACGGACGAAGTGGCCTATCAGAGCTCTTCCCAGAGCGCTTTGACCGCCGCCGGGACCCTTCGCAACACGGTGAAGCTGAACTTCCCGCGTACCTTCGGGGTGGAAGTCCAGTACCGCTTCTAAACCTGCCTGACCCCCTCAAGGGTCTGAGACATCGGAGCGCTGCGGATCACCGCAGCGCTCCTTTTTTTTGTCCCAATTCGGTCCAGACTCCGCCTTGAGGCCGCCCACCCCCGAATTTATTCGCTTGACGCGCCTCCAATTCAGACCCCAATCTATAGATTAACTTTAAGCAATCTGGCCGAAGTGTCAGTTTTTAGGGAGTTGAAACCATGCGCCAGAGGCTGACTCTGTTTGCGACCACGGCCCTTGCGGCCTCCATCCTGGCGGGCGGGGTTCACGCCCAGACCAAGCCAGCTGCGGCAAATACCATCGAAGAGCTGGTCATTACCGCTGAAAAGCGCGAACAAAGCCTCCAGGATGTGCCCGTCGCCGTGACGGCCTTTACCTCCGAAAAGCGCGACCTGATCGGTATCAATACCGTCGCCGACATCACCAACTTCACCCCGGGTCTGCAGTATTCCAGCCAGCTGGACCGGATCAGCCTGCGCGGCGTGGGTCGTCTGACCAATGTGCACGGAGCCGATGGCGCTGTGGCCATCTATTCCGACGGCATCTACACCTCTTCGACCGTTGAAGCGGGCAAGACGCCCCTCTTCGTGGACCGGACCGAAGTCCTGCGTGGCCCGCAAGGCACCCTCTATGGCCGGAACTCGATCGGCGGCGCGATCAACGTGCTGTCCAAGCGCCCGACCAAGGAGCCCTATGCCGAGGCGCGGTTCAACTACGGAAATTATAACCACTATGTCGCCGAAGCGGCCATTTCCGGCCCGACCGGCATTGAGGGCGTGACCTACCGTCTGGCGGCGAACAACGAAAAGCAGACCAAGGGCTGGATCGACAATATCGTCCCGGGCATGCCGGACGAAGGCAATATCATCAACACCTACATGATCGAAGGTCAGCTGAAGTTCGACTTCAATGACAAGTTCGATGGCTGGATGAAGCTCTCCACCATCAACTGGGACAATGGCGCAGGTGGTCCCGGCTCGCGCATGACCTGGACCAAGTCCTCAACCTATCCGACCTATGAGCAGGGAAATGGGGCCATCGTCCTGAACCCCGGCTATGGCTGCTACGGAATTGCGACCAATGTTGTGAACGCATCCCCCATGGGCTGCGTCAATCCGGCCGGGACGGATGCCCGGAAGATCGCCTCGACCGTTCCCTACAAGGTGGCCCTGCGCGACACCTACATCTTCGCCTCGGAGTGGAATTATCACTTCGACACCATGAACCTGAAATATGTGGCGGGTGGCACCCGCTATCACTACTACCTGGACGGGCCGACACCGGTCGATAACACCGCCCCCATCACCTCCTACACGGTGCCGAATGGTCTGGTGATCAACCCGCGTTATGCCTTCAACTATCAGGAAGACGAGCGCTGGTTCTCCAACGAACTGAACCTGTCCTCTACGACAGATTCGCCGCTCCAGTGGCTGGTCGGAGCCTATTACTATCACGAGGCTTATGAGCAGCCGGTCTACACGACCATGGCGGACCAGACCCAGCTGACCAAGGCTCTCGGACTTCCCGGCACCTTCTGCGCCCAGACGGGCGGGGTTTGCGCGCCCAACCCGCTCAGCCGCGTTTATGACAACAACCCCCACCTTGACATCGTGTCCCAGGCCGCCTTTGGCCAGATCGACTGGCAGTTCACCGAGACCTGGAAACTGACCGTGGGCCTGCGCTATTCGAGCGACCACAAATATGGCTATGAACAGGTCCGCCTGCTCTGCTTCGGGGTCGCCTCCTGCTATGCCAAGCCGGAACTGAACCCCTTCCTCGGCCCGACGGGCCTGCCCGCCGTGGACCTGACCCAGCTACCCAGCGTCGTCAGTGCACCGGCTGCCGGGACCAAGCTGCCGGATGGCGTTTCCAGCTACACGACCTATGATCCGGCAACCGGCATGGCCATGCGTCATTATAACGATACATGGGCGGCCACCACCGGCACGGCGGGTGTTCAGTGGGAACCCGACCGCGACACCATGGCCTATGCCCGCTATAGCCGTGGCTACAAGGCCGGTGGCTATCGCCTCGGCATTGATACTGTTCTCGGCTCCTCACCTGAGACCAAGGAGGAATATGCAGACTCCTTCGAAGTCGGCCTGAAGAAGAACTTTGGCGCGACCCTTCAGACAAACCTGGCTCTGTTCCATTACGGCTACAGCAATGCCCAGGTGCCCCTGACCGTCGCCCAGACAAGTGGGGGTCTGGGTCAGGCCAACTCCATCTTCTACAACGTGCCCAAGGCGATTTCCCAGGGCGTGGAACTGGAGACCATCTGGCAGCCGGTGCGTAACCTTCAGCTTCTGTTCAACTATTCCTACCTGGATGCCCACATTACGGACTCCTCGGGAACGATTGACCCGGCTGACCCGGCCGCCCTGGATCCCCAGGCCAAACCCCTCTACGCGACGTCCTACTGCAAAACGACCCCGTCGCCATGCGCCGTCGACATTTACACCGCAGACAAGACTAATGGCGGTTACCAGCGCGGTCAGGACCTGAAGGGCCAGTCCCTGCCGAATGCCCCCAAGAACAAGGTGGCCTTCAATGCAAACTATACCGTTGAGACCGACACAATGGGCCGGTTTACGGGATCGATCAGCTATTCCTGGCGGGATGTGCAGTACGGGAGCATCTTCAATCGCTCCTATTCGCGCTCGCCCTCCTGGGATCAGATTGATGCCCGCTTCATCTGGAAGCCTGAAGGCAACAAGGTGACGGTGATCGTCTATGGCAAGAACCTGGCCGACAAGATCGGGTATGAAGGAGGTGCCTCGGGCACCCGTCGGAACGGGTCGATCTATCAAAATCCTGCCCTCGGTCAGCCCCAGCTGAACGTGGTTCAGGACACGGTATCGACCTATCCGCTGACCGCGCCGCGGACCTTCGGCATCGAGCTTCAGTACAAGTTCTTTTGATCCCGGCTGACGCCTCGGCGTCATCGGACCTGACTTCGGAAGGGGCGTGTCGGATAACCGGCACGCCCTTTTCTTTTGCGGGTTTGGCCGACATGCTCCCCGAACCCTGATCTGCGAAAGGCATCAAACCCATGACCCAAGACCCATCCCCGACTGTCCGGGTGCAGGCCCATGACGGCTGGGGCGAGTTGATCCTGTCGCGGCCCGCCCGGAAAAACGCCCTGATCGGCCCCATGGCGAGTGAGCTTAGGGCAGGTCTGGCGGCGCTCATGGCGGGCGGGGCCCGGGCCATCGTCCTGCGCGGCGATGGCGGCGTATTTTGCTCAGGGCTGGATGTCGATGCCTTTGCCGAAGACCCCGCACCTGACTGGCGGGCAGGCTGGTCCCAGGAATGGGCGGGCTGGCACCTTGACCTCTTTCACTGCCGGGCGGTGATTATTTGTGCACTGGAACGCTATGCCATCAATGCGGGGGCCTCCATGGCCCTGGCCGCAGACCTTCTCATCGCGGGCGAGACCTCCAGCCTGCTCATCGGCGAAGCCGCGCTTGGCATGCACGCGCCCATGAATCTGGCCTGGTTGCGGTTGAGAACCCATGAAGCCATTGCTGCCCAACTGGCCCTTGGAGCCCGACGCACATCCGCAGCCGACCTGCTGCGACTGGGGCTGGCCTATGAGGTCGTGGCCGATGACGACGTGGCTCCGCGCGCCCTTGCCCTTGCGGCCCAGTTGGCGGGCTATCCTGGTCAGGGGCTTGCGGCCATCAAGACCGCCTTGCGTAAACCTGCGCCCGAGGGGGGAGACGCCGTTTTCGCCGCCGTTCAGGCCACGGGGCTGGCCACAGCGGCCCCGGCCCGGATTAGCCCCTAGGTCGTGTCAGACCCGATCTGCCCGAAATCGGGTGTTCCGTTTCCGGCGAGGGTCGGGCTATGGTGTCCCCAAGAAACAGCAACATGTCTTCAAAAATCAGGGATGAACCGGCCATGACCCTTAGCGACACCTTTCTTCAACTGCGTTCCCTGATCACCTCAGGCGGTGAGCTGGAGCTCTCCCTGGCCCGCCTGCCCATGCCGGAGCCAGACGCCGATCAGGTTCTGGTCCGCATTGAAGCCTCGCCGATCAATCCCTCCGATCTGGGCCTCCTCCTTGGCCCGGCCGATACCAGCACGGCAAAGGCCGGCGGAACGGCTGAAAACCCCACCCTCACCGCGACCATTCCGCCCGCCTATCTGCGCAGTGTCGCGGCCCGGCTGGATGTCTCCATGCCGGTGGGCAATGAAGGCGCAGGCCTTGTGGTCAAGGCGGGCAGCGCCCCGGAAGCCCAGGCCCTGCTCGGCAAGACGGTCGCCATCCTGGGGGGTGAAATGTATGCCGAATACCGCTGTCTTAAGGCGGCGGACTGCCTGGTCCTGCCCGAGGGCACCAAGCCCTCCGAGGGGGCCTCCTGCTTCGTCAATCCCCTGACGGCGCTTGGCATGGTGGAGACCATGCGTCGGGAAGGCCACACGGCCCTGGTCCATACGGCCGCGGCATCCAACCTTGGGCAAATGCTCAACAAGATCTGCCTGAAGGACGGCGTCGATCTGGTGAACATTGTGCGGAATTCCGCTCAGTCCGACCTGCTGCGCGGTCTGGGCGCCAAACATGTCTGCGATTCCTCCGCAGAGACCTTTACCGAAGACTTGACCCGCGCCCTGGTCGAGACCGGTGCCACCCTGGCCTTTGATGCCATTGGCGGTGGACGCCTGGCGGGCCAGATCCTGACCTGCATGGAAGCCGCCGCAAACCAGCGCGCCACCGGCTTCAGCCGCTATGGCTCCACCATCCACAAGCAGGTCTACATCTATGGCGGCTTGAACATTGCACCCACCGAATTCAATCGCGGGTTCGGTATGGCCTGGGGCATGGGGGGCTGGCTCTTGACCCCCTTCCTGATGAAGATCGGCAAGGTTGAGGCCGACAAGCTCCGCGCCCGGGTTGTCGCCGAGCTGAAGACCACATTCGCCAGCCACTATACCCGCGAACTGTCCCTGGGTGAGGTCCTGCAACCGGACATGATCCAGGCCTATAATCGTCGCGCGACCGGCGAAAAATACCTCATCAATCCGGCGAAGGTTTAGACGCCGGGGTCATCACAAGAATTGGGAATTGTCAGGCCCGTCTGGCCCGGCCATAAATGTTAATCACTCAGGGAGAGCATCAAAATGCGTGAAGCCGTAATTGTTTCTTATGCGCGCACCGGTCTGGCCAAGTCCGGACGGGGCGGGTTCAACATGACACCCCCCATGTCCATGGCTGCCCATGCCATCCGTCATGCGGTCGAAAAGTCCGGTCTTGAAAAGGACTTTGTCGAAGACTGCTACCTGGGCAACAACGCCCACGCCGCTGCCAATATCGGCCGTCAGGCGGCCCTGCTGGCTGGCATGCCCGTGACCACGGCGGGCGTTTCGGTCAACCGTTTCTGCTCGTCAGGCCTGCAAACCATCGCCATGGCCGCCAACCACATCCGTGGCGATAATGCCGACTGCGTTGTCGCCGGGGGCGTGGAAAGCATTTCCATTCCCGGCAGCGGCATGGCCCGTGAAGCCATTGACCCCGAGCTGATCAATGTGGCCCCGGCCATTTTCATGGCCATGATCGACACCGCCGACATCGTCGCCGAGCGCTACAAGGTCAGCCGCGAGACCCAGGACCAGTATTCCCTGGAATCCCAGCGCCGTATGGCGGCCGCCCAGCAGGCCGGTCTCTTCAAGGACGAAATCGTCCCCATGAAGACCAAGATGAAGCAGGTCGACAAGGCCACCAAGGAAGAAACCATCGTGGATTACGTCGTCGATCGTGACGAATGCAATCGCCCGGATACTTCCTATGAAGGCCTGGCCAAGCTGGAACCCGTCAAGGGCGCGGGCAAGTTCGTCACGGCCGGCAATGCCAGCCAGCTGTCCGATGGGGCCGCCGCGGTTGTGGTCATGGAAGCCAAGGAAGCCGAGCGTCGTGGCCTTGAGCCCATGGGCCGTTTCGTCTCCTGGGCTGCAGCCGGTTGCGAACCTGACGAAATGGGCATTGGCCCGATCTTCGCCATCCCCAAGCTGCTGAAGCGCCAGGGCCTGACGGTTCAGGACATCGACCTTTGGGAACTGAACGAAGCCTTTGCCAGCCAGTGCGTCTATGCCCGCGACTTCCTGGGCATCGATCCTGAAAAGTACAATGTCAACGGCGGTTCCATCGCCATTGGCCACCCCTTCGGCATGACCGGCGCCCGTCTGACGGGTCACATCCTTCAGGAAGGCCGTCGTCGGAAGGCCAAGTGGGGCGTCGTGACCATGTGTATCGGTGGCGGACAAGGCGGCGCTGGCCTGTTCGAAATCTATAGCTGATGCTGCAGCGGTCTGTCGGGCCTCAGGGTCCGGCAGACCTGCTGATACGGGCGTGATCAGCGGCCGGTCGCGCCGGGTCTTTAATGGGCCGATCGGGGTGAGGTCATGTCCAGGCTTTTGATCGCCAATCGCAGCGAAATCGCCATCCGTATTGCCCGGACGGCCGCAGAAATGGGCCTGACAACCCTCTCGGTTTATGCCGAAGATGATGCGACTTCCCTGCATGTTCGAAAGACCGATGAGGCCCTGGCCCTGCGGGGTTCCGGCCCGTCGGCCTATCTCGATGGGTCCCAGATCCTGGAGCTTGCCCGTACGGCGGGAGCCAACCTGATTCATCCAGGCTACGGATTTCTCAGTGAAAATGCCGACTTCGCCCGCGCCTGCGAGGCGGCGGGAATCGGGTTCATAGGCCCCACCCCCGAAACCCTGGCCCTGTTCGGCGACAAGGCCGCAGCCCGCGCCCTGGCCCAGGGATGCAGGATCCCTGTCCTGCCCGGAACCGAAGGGCCGACGAGCCTGGAGGCGGCCCTGGCCTTTCTGGAAACCCTGGGTCCCGGGGGGGCTGTCATGGTCAAGGCCATTTCCGGCGGCGGGGGACGGGGCATGCGTCCCGCCTCTTCGGCGGACGACTTGACCGAAGCCTTTGCGCGCTGTGCCTCAGAGGCCGAGGCTGCCTTTGGCGATGGCAGCCTTTATGTCGAACAATTCCTGCCCCGAGCCCGCCATGTCGAGGTGCAGATCGCGGGCGATGGTCAGGTGGTTTCCCATCTCTGGGACCGGGAATGCAGCCTGCAACGCCAGAGGCAGAAGATCATTGAGGTCGCTCCGGCAGAGGCCCTGCCTGCGGAGGTTCGCGAGACCCTGTTCGAGGCCGCCATCACCCTGGGCCGGGCGGCAAATTATCGCGCCCTGGGCACAGTGGAATTCCTGGTCGAAGCAGGTGTCGACCAGCCCCGGGTCTTTTTCATCGAAGCCAATCCCAGACTTCAGGTGGAGCATACGGTCACCGAGGCCGTGCTGGGTCTTGACCTCGTACAGATTCAGATCGACCTGGCCCGTGGGCGCAGTCTTGCCGACTTGGGCTTGCTCCAGTCCGATGTCCCCCGCCCCCGTGGCCTCGCGGTCCAGGCCCGGGTCAATCTGGAAACCATGCAGACGGACGGCTCAGCCCGTCCCGCAGGGGGAACCCTGTCCGCCTATGATCCGCCCTCCGGCCCCGGGGTTCGGGTGGACGGGTTCGGCTATAGCGGCTACCGGACCAGTGCCCGCTATGACAGCCTTCTGGCCAAGGTGATTGTCCACGCCACGGGTGGCGGACTGGCCACAGCCATGACCAAGACCCGCCGGGCCCTCTCTGAATTTCGCCTGACCGGGGCACCTACCAATATCGCCTTTCTGCAAGGCCTGCTGGCCCATCCTGCCGTCCTGCGCGGCGAGGTCCATACCCGGTTCATCGAAGAGTCCATGACCGAGCTTCTGGCCATGGCTCCGGCCCCGTCGCTCTATTTTGAAGGCCAGGTTTCCGGCGCGGGACCGGCAAAACGCGCCGGTAGCCCGGTCGATACCAGTGATCCCCTGGCGGTCCTCGCCCTGGGTAAGTCCGGTCCGGATGCAGGGGCTCCTGCGGACGAAGATCTGGACGGCCCCGAAGGCACAAGGCCCCTGCGCGCCCCGCTTCAGGGCACGATCATCGCCCTGTCCGTCGCGGTCGGCGACGAGGTTCGCCAGGGCCAGGGGCTGCTGGTCATGGAAGCCATGAAGATGGAACATGTGATCACCGCCGAGGTCTCGGGGCGGATCCGCGGACTGAATGTTGCCCTGGGCGACACCGTCTTCGAAGATCACCCCCTGGCCTTTATCGAAGAGGCCGATATCGGCCCGGCCCGTCAGCATGCCGAGGTTGACATCGACCTGGACGAGATCCGGCCCGATCTGGCCGAAGTCCTGGCCCGTCATGCCACCACCCGGGACGAGGCCCGGCCTGAGGCGGTCGCCCGGCGGCGCAAGACCGGCCAGAGAACCACCCGGGAGAATGTCGACGACCTCTGCGATCCTGGCTCCTTTGTCGAATACGGCCCCATGGTGGTGGCCGCCCGCCGACGCCGTAATTCCATGGAAGAGCTGATTGCCACCACGCCTGCCGACGGCATGGTCATGGGGCTTGGCCAGGTCAATGGTCACCTGTTTGCCGAAGATCGCGCCCGGGTGGCGGTCATGGCTTATGACTACACGGTTCTGGCGGGAACCCAGGGGGCGAATAACCACTGGAAGCTCGACCGGATGAGCGAACTGGCCCTGCGCTGGCGCGTGCCTACGGTCTTCTTCACCGAAGGCGGCGGCGGGCGTCCGGGCGATACAGAGGGCGGTGGCTTTACCCGGGGCTTTGAGCTCTGGGGGCGCCTGTCGGGGGCCGTGCCTCTGGTGGGGATCAATTCCGGCCGCTGCTTTGCCGGAAACGCAGCCGTGCTCGGCTGCTGCGACGTCATTATCGCGACCAAGGACTCCGCCCTGGGCATGGGCGGCCCCGCCATGGTTGAAGGCGGGGGGCTTGGCGTCTTCCGGCCGGAAGACATTGGGCCGGTCAAGGTCATGCAGGCCAATGGCACGATCGACGTCCTGGTCGAGGACGAGGCAGAGGCCGTGGCGGTGGCCAAGCAATACATTTCCTATTTCCAGGGACCCGTCCCGGACTGGACCTGTGCTGACCAGCGTCTGCTCCGCCGGTCCATCCCGGAAAACCGCCTGCGCGCCTATGATGTTCGCAAGGTGATCGAGCTGATTGCGGACACCGGCACCCTCCTGGAACTGCGGCCCAAATTCGGTCTGGCCATGGTGACCGCCTTCATCCGGGTGGAGGGCCGTCCCATGGGAGTCATGGCCAATAATCCCCAGCATATCGGCGGGGCGATTGATGCGGATGCCTCGGACAAGGCGGCCCGTTTCATGCAGCTCTGCGAGGCCTTCGACATTCCGATCCTGTCCCTGTCAGACACCCCCGGAAACATGGTGGGTCCAGAGGCGGAAAAGACCGGCCTCATCCGGCACTGCTCGCGGCTGTTTGTCATCGGGGCCAATCTGACCGTCCCCATCTTCTCTGTGGTCCTGCGCAAGAGCTATGGTCTGGGGGCCATAGCCATGACCGGGGGCAGCTATCAGGCGGCCATGTTCTGCGTGTCCTGGCCCACCGGGGAGTTTGGTGGCATGGGGCTGGAGGGCTCGGTCAAGCTGGGCTACCGCAATGAGCTGGCGGCCATTGCCGATCCTGTGGCCCGCAAGGCGAAATTCGATGACATGGTCGCCGCCGCCTATGCCCGGGGCAAGGCGCTTGCCCAGGCCTCGGGTCCGGCCCTGGATGACGTGATCGACCCTGCCGACACCCGCCGCTGGGTCGCCACAGGTCTCAAGTCCCTGCCGCCGGTGCCTGTCCGGACGGAAAAGAAGCTGCGCTGGATCGATAGCTGGTAGGTCAGGCCTGAAGCCGGGCCAGGATGGCGTCGATCTTGGCGGGATCTAGGCCAGCTTCCTCAAGCACCTCGCGGGTATGCTCCCCGAGTTTGGGGGCGGCCCGGCTGACCTCCGGGGCCCCTTCCGGGAACCGCCCGGGCGCTGCCGGCGAGGCCATTTTACCGCCCCAGCCATCGCCAATCTCCACGGCACAACCAGACGCGGCAAACTGGGGCGAGCCCGCCATCTCCCCCAGGGTCTGCAAGGGGGCCCAGGCCAGATCGGCGGCGGTGAGAATTTCGGCGGCTTGCGCCAGGGTCATTCGGGCAAAGGCGGCGTCCACCAGGGCGCGAATTTCCCGGACAATGTCCAGGTCCAGGGAGGGCAGGGCCAGGCGGGGATCTGCCGCCACCTCCGCATGACCTAGAACCCGCATAAGGGTCGGGTAACAACTGGGGCCCTTGAGCACAAAGCAAAGCCATCGGTCGTCAGAGGTGCGGAAATATATCCCTGAAATCGGATGGGGCCTCTGGTCCCGGGCCTGGGTGGTCGGGGCCTCGCCAAACCGCAGATAGGTCGACATGTCCCACCCAAGGGCATAGTTGGCCGTGCGCAGGAGTGAGGTTTCCACCAGTCGGCCGCGTCCCGTCTCATGGCGTTCATGGACGGCCGCCAGGACGGCAGACAAGGTGGCCAGAGCCGTGGCGTGATCGCCAAATCCCGGGCGACAGGCAAAGGGTTCCTGATCCGGTGGAATATGCGACCGGCCGACGCCGCTCTTGGTCCAGAAGACGGTGATGTCAAAGGCGGGCAGGTCCACATCGGGGCCTTCCAGCCCTACGCCCGAGACGCTGGCATAGATCATTCGCGGCATTTGACGCTTCAGGGTCTCATAATCCAGCCGCGCCCGCTTGAGGGCACCCGGGCGGACATTCGTAATGAAAACATCGGCATCCCTGAGCACGGCCAGCAGGGCTGCGCGCCCCTCGTCGGAGGCGATATCCAGGGCAATACCCCGCTTGCCCCGGTTTTCCATGCTGAAGATCGGACTGCCGGGCATGTCGGCACTCTCTGGATAGAAGGTCCGGGTGGCATCGCCCGTCAGGGACTCGACCTTGATAACGTCTGCCCCCCAATCCGCCATGATGGCCGCACAGCCCGGGGCGGCGATCCAGGTCGCGAGTTCGACCACCTTCAAGCCCTGAAGCAGCATGTGTCTCTCCCCAATCCGGGCGTGTTCTCAACCCTTGGCCTCAGACTGGCGCTAATCGCCCGACCAGACAACCCAAAGGTCAGGCCGTGACCAGATCAATCCGGGTTCCGCTCAAAACGACTTGACCCTCGGCATTCAAACAGCCCCGCGACCTGGCCCGAGCCAGGACCTCCGCCTTGTCCCGCACCAAGACCTCAAGGGCGCTGACACCCTCGCCGCGCCCGTCCCGGGCCGGCACGAAGCGGATTGTGCTAAGGTCCATGGCGAGCGCAAAGCCATCGTCCAGGGCTTCCACGGGCAGGCCCAGAACCTCGCCCCATCGTCGGGCCAGGGTCTCGGGATCAGGACCTTGAAGCTCGACACTTGTCAGGGCCTGGGTCACATCCGTCTTGACGTGGGCCTGCCAGTCCGGGCCGCCCCAGTCCCAGCGTTCGGGCGGCTCCATGGCATCCAGGGACAAAATGGCCCCGCCCACATCCCGGGGATGCAGGTGGGTCATCCAGACCCCGTCACGATCGGCACTGGCCACAACCCGCACCTGGCAGGCTTCAGCCAAGGCCCGGGCGGCGACAATGTCCTCCATTTGCAGAATGACCATATAGCCGCCATCCCCGCCGCGCTTGTCCAGCAGACGACCCGCCGTCGTGCCCGGCTCATTGGGCGAGACAACCTCCAGAAAACCATCGCCGATCGGCAGCACGACATTGACCAGTCCGAACTTGGCCACGGCCGGATCCCGATAGGCGATCTCCAGCCCCAGGACCTCGGTGATGTCGGCGGCCGCAGCCTCAAGGTCGTGGGCAACGAGGGCAATCTGTCTCAGCCTCATGGACATTGGGCAATCCTCAGGAGACGCCGACGACACCGCCATCGCTGGCAATGACCTGACCAACCACGAATTCCCCGGCCCGGGAGCAGAGGAAGATGGCGAGACCCGCAATGTCCTCAGGCGTCCCAACCCGGCCACTTGGGTTGTTGCGACCGATCCGGTCCCAGTCCGCCGTCTCTGTCTCGCCGCCAAAGCCCACGCCTGTGGACAGCATCCAGGTGGGGTAGGGGCCTGGCGCAATGGCATTGCAGAGAATGCGTTCCTTGGTCAGGTGTGCCGCCAGGAACCGGGTCAGGTGATGCACAGCCGCCTTGGACGCACCGTAGGAGAAGGTGTCGAAGGTCGCGGACTTCAGGCCATCGATTGAGCCAATATTGACGACCCGAGCTGGCGCGCCCTCGGCACCCGCCTTGCGTAACAGGGGCAAGAGTTTCTGGGTCAGGAAGAAGACCGCCTTGACGTTGGTGTCCATGACCTTGTCCCAGCCCACCTCGGGAAAGGCGTCAATCGGGGCTCCCCAGGCGGCTCCGGCATTATTGATCAGTATGTCGAGTCGGGGCTCCAGGTCCGCCAGCCGGGTTGCCAGGGAGGTGACCCCCTCCATGACCGACAGGTCCGCTGGCAGGGAAATACATTCGCCCTGATAGGCCTCTGACAACCGCTTCGCCGTCGCATCGCAGACCGCGGCCTTGCGTGATGAGATATAGACCTTGGCTCCGGCCGCCAGCAGTCCGGCGGCTATCATTTCGCCAATGCCCCGCGAGCCGCCCGTGACCAGGGCCACCTTGCCCTGCACAGAGAACAGTCCGTCAAATGTCGTTGTCATGCTTCTCTCCCGGCTTTGCCGCATCTGCCTTGATGGGTCGTTCATCCTACCTTCGATCAAACTGTGCCGACTTCCGCAAGGGCTGATCGGTTCGCTCTGCCCCGTCCAAAATACTGCTAGAAAATAACGAGTGTGACATAAATATTATGGCGGCTCAGGCGAAGGGCTGACAGATTGTGCAAGGCAAGGCTTCTCAATGAGCGGAAGTCGGACCCATCTAGGGAGTTGAAAATCAGATGATGAAGGCACGTTATTTTTGTGGCGTATCGGCAGCGGCGGTGGCGCTCTCCGCCCTGATGGCCGGGTCGGCCCTGGCCCAGGAAAAAGCGACGACGGTTGAAGAAGTCGTCGTCACCGGGTCCTTCATTTCCGGAACCCCCAAGACAACCGCGATCCCGATCGCCGTCATCAGCCAGCAGGAGCTGGAAAAGCGCGGCTCGCCGTCAGTGGTTGACCTGATCAAATCCCTGCCGATCAGCGGACCTGTTCTGGGCGACACCAACCAGTTTTCGACAGCGGCCCAGGGCCGGAATGGTGGCGGGTCCATCAATATCCGCGGCCTGGGACCCCAGCGGACCCTGGTTCTGCTGAATGGCAAGCGGTTTGGCGGTTATCAGGCTGACACCAACCTTCTGCCCGCCTCGGCCATTGGCCGGGTTGAAGTCCTGAAGGACGGCGCGGCGGCCACCTATGGCTCGGATGCCATCGGCGGGGTTGCAAACTTCATTACCCGCAAGAACTTCACCGGCCTGGAAGTGGCTGCGGACTATCGCTATGTCCCCGGTTCGGATGGCGGCGATTATACCGGCAGCCTGCTCTATGGCTGGGTCGGCGACACCTCCAACCTCCTGGTCAGCGTCGGCTATCAGCACCGCGCAGAGCTGAGCA
This sequence comes from Phenylobacterium aquaticum, assembly GCA_947378305.1. Taxonomy (GTDB): domain Bacteria; phylum Pseudomonadota; class Alphaproteobacteria; order Caulobacterales; family Caulobacteraceae; genus Phenylobacterium; species Phenylobacterium aquaticum_B. Next base: position 41,735 of record CANCJJ010000012.1, read on the forward strand.
ATACCGAGCGCAAATGGGTCGATGCCCCCTATACGACCAACCCCTCGGGCTGGTCGGTCCTGGGCAATCCGGGTGCCTGGACCATCAAGAACGGCAGTGCTGGCACGGGCTCGACCGTGGGCTTTGCGGTTGATGCCAATTGCGGGGCCGTCGGCGGCTTTGCCGGCTACAGCGGCACCACACCTGCCTGCTATTTCAGCTATCTGCCCTTCGACAACCTGGTTGAAACCACTGACCAGTATCAGGGCTATGCCGAGTTCAATTCCGACGTTGGCGAGACCTCGAAGTTCCACGTTGAGGCCCTCTACAGCCAGACCAACCTGCCCGACACGCGCTTCTCGCCGTCCTATCCCCAGACCTCGGGACCGAGTGGTCCGGGCAGCGTCAATGTCTTCTATGTGCCCTCCTCAAACCCGGGCTTTGCGACCTTCCTGTCCCAGACGGGAAATAGCGCCCTGGCGGGAACCGCCCAGAGCGCGACGGCAACCCTGTGGCGGGCGCTTGGCAATGGCGGAAATATTTCCACCGGCGGCAAGGGTGGCCAGAGCGGCAGCCGCAAGTATGAAGAAATGCGCCTGACCAGCGGTTTGAAGGGTGAGACGGGCTATTTCGGCATCAATTATGACGTCGGGCTGACCTATATCCACGAGTGGGAAGACCAGCAGACCACCGACATTCTGATCGATCGCGAACAGCGGGCCCTGAACGGTCTGGGCGGTGCAAACTGCACCGGCTCCACCCCGGGAGCCAATGGTTGCCAGTATTTCAACCCCTTCTCGAATGCCTATTCAGGCAATCCTGCCCTGAACCTGACCAATCCCGGCTATGTCTCGGCCAATGCAAACTCCAAGGAGCTCATCGCCTGGATGTTTGATCGCCAGAAGTTTAAGCGTCAGCAGGACACCTTTGTTGTCGACGCCGTTCTGAACGGCAAGCTTCCCATCACCCTCCCGGGCGGTGATCTGGGCTGGGCGGCAGGCTCCCAGTACCGGAAGGTCAGCTATCGCCAGCAAATCGGCAGCCCCTATTACAATTCGGAAATCACGCCCTGCCCCGTGTCTGGCGTGACCAACTGCACCTTCAAGACGGGCCCCTATATCTTCCTGGGCCAGAACAAGGATCTGGACCTCGAACAGAGCGTCTTTGCCTTGTTCGGCGAAATGAACCTGCCCGTGACTGAGACCATTAATGCCCAGCTGGCCGTTCGCTATGAAGACTATGGCGGACAGACAGGTTCTACCACCAATCCGCAGCTTCGGGCCAAGTGGCAGGCGACGGACTGGCTGGCCTTGCGCGGTTCGGTCGGGACCTCCTTCCGGGGTCCGACAGCCCAGAATGTCGCCCCGACCGGGACGACGGGCCTCTCCGGCATTACCGCCGCGGGCAATAACTTCAAGTCGGTGGACTTCTTCGGCAACCCAAAGGTTCAGGCGGAAACGGCCACGACCTTCAGCCTGGGCGCGATTGTCCAGGTCAGCCACCTGACCGCGACCCTGGATTACTGGTCCTATGAGCTGAATGACCAGATCACCACCGTCCCGGCCAATGTGGTTGCCACCGCAGTTGGTGGCACGGGGAACGGTTCCCAGGCTGTGAACTGCTCCCATGGGCTGCGTTATCTGATCACCTTCAACAACAACAACGCCTGCACCCAGGGAACGACCGTCGGCAACGACATTGCCCGGGTCCGGTCTGACACCACGAATGGCCCGAAGATCACCACCAACGGGATCGACGGCGACATCGACTATCGCTTCGACGATGTCATGGGCGGCGGACTGAATGTCGGTGCCAACGTCAGCTATGTCCTGAAATACGAGCAGGGCGAGTTCACCTATGGCGGCGTCAAGGTTTCTGGTGCCTATGATGCGGTGGGCTATACCAACTATGACCGTCTGCCCGGGACCATCCCGAAATGGCGCGGCCAGTTCTATGCCGATTATAGCCATGGCAGCCACAACCTGCGCTGGACCATCAACTATACGGATGGCGTGAAGGACAATCGCGGCCCGACCACGGTTCAGACCGGCTCTTCGACCAACTGTAATGTGGCAAATGCCACAGCGGGCACGGCGACCAACTGCAAGCTGATCACCTTCGGCCTGAAACAGGACGCCTTCATCTCCCACGACCTGACCTACCGGCTGCTCCTGCCCAAGGACATCACCCTCACCGCCTCGGTGCTGAATGTCCTGGATACGGATCCTCCGGGGGCCCGGATCGAGTACAGCTACGATCCCTTTGTCGGTAACCCCCTGGGCCGCACCTACAAGGTCGGGCTTCGCAAGAAGTTCTGATTTTTGGGTCATCCTTGAAACCAGAAACGCCGCCTCCTCATAGGGGCGGCGTTTTTCTTTGGTGGCAGAGAGCCCGGCCTAAACTGGAATCGGAAGCTTCACACGATTGACAGGCCGGGGGCAGGAGATCACCATTCTCAAAACACATGCCTTGGGAGAGCGAAATGGCCGACGGGGAAATTCAGGATCAGGCGAAGTTTCACGCCATGATCGAAGGCACCAAGGAAGACTGGATGGCCATTGGCCGTGCCGGCGCGCCGTTTCACCGGGCCTTTGCTGACAGGCTTATTTCCCACCTGAACATGTTGTCGGACGACTCCGGCGGCTTTGCCGTCACCCGGCTGGAGCATTCCCTGCAAACCGCCACCCGGGCCCATCGTGATGGCCGGGATGAGGAATATGTCGTCTGCGCCCTGATGCATGATGTGGGCGACATTCTGGCTCCGTCCAACCATGCCGAGCTGGGGGCCATGATCATGAAGCCCTATGTGTCGGAACAGAACTACTGGATGATGGACAAACACGGCATCTTCCAGGGCTATTACTTCTTCCAGCATCTGGGTCTGGACCGCGACATGCGCGAGCAGTATCGCGGCCATGAATGGTTCGAATACACGGCCCAGTTCTGCCACCTCTATGATCAGAACAGCTTTGACCCGGCCTATGAGTCCATGCCCCTGTCGGCCTTTGAGCCCATGATCCGGCGGATTGTGGCCCAGCCCAAGCGGTCCATCTACCGTCCTGCGGCCAGCTGACCGCCTGCCAGACGGGCCACGGGATGATCTTGTTCGTTGAGACCGCCGCCGGATCGGCGGTGTTGAAAGCCTGTCGCATGGGGCGAGGGGCATGACCGGTCAGATCAAGCCGCCGAGTGACTGGACGATCCTGGCGACCTATCTGCGCGCCCAGGGCCTTCGGATGGGGTTTCTGGCCCTGTTCCTGATCGCCGGGACGGGGGTACAGCTGGTCTCCCCCCTCATCCTGCGCAGCTTTATTGATACCGCAGCCAGCGGGGGACAAGCGGTCTCCCTGGTCCGGCTTTGGACCCTGGCGGGACAGTTCATTGCCACCGCCCTTGCCGCCCAAATCCTGGCGATCGGCTCGACCTATTACAGTGAGCAACTTGGCTGGTCAGCCACCAACCACATGCGTCAGGACCTTGCGACCCATACCCTGCATATGGACATGGCCTTTCATAATGCCCGCTCACCGGGGGAGCTGATTGAGCGCGTGGACGGCGATGTCGCCGCCCTGGCGGCCTTCTTTTCCCAGTTCATTCTGCAAATCCTGGGCGGCGGCCTCTTGCTGGTCGGCATATTGGCGGTCCTGTTCCTGCAGGACTGGCGGATCGGGGTCCTATTGACGGGCTTTGCCCTGGTGGCGGGGGTCATACTTCACGCGATCCGGCGGATCGCCAGTGGCCACTGGGAAAGACTCCGTCAGGCCTGGTCGGAGCTGTCCGGCTTTCTGGAAGAGCGCATTGCCGGACTGGATGATATCCGGGCCAATGGGGGTGGGGGCCATGTCATGGCTCGCATGGCCATCATCAATGTCGAGCTCATGGATAGTAATGTCGCCGCTTCACGGCGGGGCCAGTGGATTTTCATTACGGCCAGCGGCCTGTTTTCCGTGGGGTTTGCCCTGGCCCTGACCTTCGGGCTCTACCTGTTTGAGCACAAGGCCGCGACCATCGGCACGGTCTTCATGTTCATGCAATATGCCGGCATGATGGCCATGCCCATCATCCTGATCGGCCAGCAGCTCCAGGCCTTTCAGACCGCCACCGCAAGCCTGACCCGAATTCGTGAGCTTCTGGGGTTCAAGTCCGTCCTGCTGGATGGCCCGGGTCTCGGCTGGGATCAGGCCCGTACCCAGCCTCCCGCCCTGGCCTTCGAACATCTGACCTTTGCCTATCGCCCGGATACGCCGGTCATCCAGGACATAGACCTTGCCATCGCACCTGGACAGGTCGTGGGCCTCCTGGGCCGGACGGGCAGCGGCAAGACCACCCTGACCCGGCTTTTGTTCCGGCTCTATGATCCCCAGTCAGGCCGGATCACCCTGGATGGACAGGATATCCGGCATGCCGGCCTGGCCGAACTTCGTGGACGGATTGGTCTGGTCACCCAGGAAGTGCAGCTCTTCGACGCCAGCATCCGCGACAATGCCGCCCTGTTTGATGACAACATTTCCAATGACCGCGTCCTGGCCGTTCTGACCGACCTCGGGCTTGGACCCTGGCTCTCCCGTCAGCCGAAGGGCTTGGAGACCCTGCTGGTCGCAGGTAGCGGCCTGTCCGCTGGCGAGGCCCAGTTGCTGGCCTTTGCCCGCGTCTTTCTCAAGGACCCCGGGCTGGTCATTCTTGATGAGGCCTCCTCGCGGCTCGATCCGGCCACCGACCAGTTGATCGAACAGGCCCTGGACCGGCTTCTCACCGCCTCCAGTCCGGGGAAGACCCGGACCACCCTCATCATTGCCCACAAGCTCTCCACCGTTCGACGGGCCGATCGTATTGTCATTCTGGATCAGGGGCGGCTCCTGGAGGCCGGGGATCGGCAGGTCCTGGAGGCCGATCCGACCTCGGCCTATGCGCGTCTCCTGCGCTCGGGCATTGAGGAGGCCCTGGCATGACGTCCGTTCCGCTTGATCCCCAGCAAGACCTGCCCCCGCCCCGCCAGTCGGCCTTTATCCAGGCCGCCCGCATTGCCCGGGCCCGACCCTGGCTGTTTGCCCTCAGCATGGGGCTCTATGTTGGCTATTACACCCTGCCCCTGGTGCCGGGCCTTTTGCAGCGTCAGATCTTCGACACCATGAGCGGCCACGCCCGGGCGGGCCTGAACCTCTGGAGCCTGGCGGCCCTTTGGTTTGCTGCCCAGTTGTCCCCCCTGGTCATGGCCTCCTTCGGCAACTGGGCCTTTGTGACCTTCACCTCGGCGTCCCGGCTGATGGTGCGCACCAACATGCTGGGCTGGATCATGTTCGCGAGAGGATCGCGGGTCTCGCCCGGGACCTCCGGAGAGGCCCTCAGCCGGTTCCGGGACGATGTGGCCGAAGTCATCAGCTTCATCGAGGGCTGGAACGATACCTTTGGTCAGGGTGTCTTTGCCGTTCTGGCCCTGGTCATCATGTGGCAGATCAATGTGCCGGTGACCTTCTATGTCATGGCCCCGATGATCCTCGTGGTCGCCATCACCCAAAGGATCACCCAGGGCATACACCGTTACAGTCGGGTCGCCCGGGAGGCCGAGGCGCGGGTGACCTCGTTTGTTGGCGAATCCTTCACGGCGGTTCAGGCCATCCGGGTGGCCGGAGCCGAGGGCCGGGTCTTGCAGCGGCTGGCCGGACTGAACGAGGTGCGCCGCAGGACGGCGGTCCGGTACCGGATCTATGTCACCCTGCTGGACACCTTCGGCGCAGGCACATCCAGCCTGGCGCTTGGACTTGTCCTGCTGCTGGCGGCCAGCGCCATGCGGGCCGGGCAGTTCTCGATTGGCGATTTTACCCTGTTTGCGGCCTATGTCGGGGCGGCAACCTCCGCGCCCCGCTGGCTTGGCCGACTGCTGGCACGGAAGCGGACCGCCGATGTCGCCCTCATGCGGATTGAGCGCCTGCTCGGGGACGCCCCGCCCGAACGGATTACGGAAGCCCGGTTCCAGGTCGCTGAGCCGATCGGCGAGCATGTGCCCCTGGAGACCCTCGAGATTCGCGGTCTGACCTGTCTGCACCCGACCTCTGGACGGGGTGTGGAGGGGATCGATCTCACCCTGCACAGGGGCAAGGTGGTCATTATCACAGGTCGGGTCGGGGCCGGAAAGTCCACCCTGCTGAAGGGCATGCTTGGCCTCCTGCCCATGCAGGGCGGCAGCCTGCTCTGGAACGGCGAACCCATACCGGACCCCGCCACCTTCCTCGTCCCGCCCCGATGCGCCTATACCCCCCAGACCCCCCGGCTGTTTACCGAAACCCTCGGTGACAATATCCGCATGGGTCGCCCCCTGACCTCCGAAGACATGGAGCGGGCCATTCATCTGGCCGTCCTCGACGAGGATGTCGCCCGCCTGGAGCAGGGGCTGGAGACGCGGGTCGGAACCCGGGGCGTGACCTTGTCCGGGGGGCAGGTCCAGCGCTCGGCCGCCGCCCGCATGTTTGCTGGCAAGCCTGACCTGCTGGTGCTCGATGATGCCTCAAGCGCCCTGGATGTGCGCACCGAACAGATCTTCTGGGACCGGCTATTCTCCCAGAGCGAGCGCCCGACCTGTCTGGCTGTGTCCCACCGCCTCGAGGCCTATCGTCGGGCCGACGAAATTCTTGTTCTGGAAGACGGGCGGATTGCGGCGCGGGGCAGGTTGGAAAGTCTGCTGGACGACAGCCCGCTGTTTCAGGACCTCTGGGCTGAAACCCTCAAGGCGTCCTCCCACTGATGGGACCCCGGCCTTGTCAAAGTCCGATGGGACAGCCTAAAACCTTCCCGGCGAGCCGGATTTCAGGCCGCAGGAGAGTCATGTGAAGGCGTTGATCGGCAAGTTTTTTCAGCTCATGCCCTTCTGGTTCGGGGCGGGTTTCCTGGCTCCGGCCATTGCAGGACTGATCGAAAAAATGGGTTGGGTTCCGCCGCTGGGGCTGCATCCTGTGGTGATCGGTCTCCTGATCGGGGCTCCCTGGGGGGCCTTCGCCACCTGGAAAGGACGCTGGATATGAAACTTGCAACCCAATTGCCGGATGCTGCGACCCTGGCTGGCATGGACAGCAAGGCCCTGATGGGGCTGGAAAACGATATCGCCCGGGAATTCATGGGCGGCGTGCCCTGGCTTGCCGTTGCCTGGGGCCTGGGAAATCTCCTCGTCTGGCTGTCCCTCTGGCCCCTGACCCTGATGGGCATACTGCCGCTCTGGGTTGCCTTTCCGATTGCCACCTTGAACGTCATGCTCTGCTATCTGCCGTCGCATGAGGCCCAGCATGACATTATTGCGCGGCCGGGCGAGCCCCTGCGTTGGCTCAACCAGCTGGTCGGGTTTGTCTCGACCATCCCCATGGTCGGTCCCTACCGGACCCTGCGCCTGACCCACATGGAGCATCACAAGCATACCAACCACCCGGACCTCGATCCGGACATTTCCAGCAAGGCAGCCTCCATCTCTGACTTCCTAAAGGCCTCCATTGCCAAACGTCAGCCCAAGGGGGATGGCAATGCGGGCTATACCGCTGCCCTTGAACGGATTGGCGGGCCGGAGGCGGCGCTCGCCAAGCGCGACGCGGCGATTTTCCAGCTTGGCTTCCTGGCCATATTGTTCATCAGCGCCGCGACCGGCCATGCCCTGGAAGCTGCCCTGCTCTGGTGGCTGCCCAGGCATATCGGCCAGACCTATATTTCCCTCGTCCTCAGCTGGGCGCCCCATCACCCTGCGGAAAATCAGGGGCGCTACAAGGATACCCGCGCCTTCCGCAGTTGGTTGGGCAATATCGGTACAATGGGCATGCAGTTTCATATCATCCACCACTTGCATCCGCGCATTCCCCTCACCCGGACGCCTGCCGCCTATTGGGCCCTGCGGCCCATTCTGGTCGCCAGGGAATGCGATCTGGCGGGGCTTTGACTAGAATTTCCCAATAATTCCCGCCGGACCTGAATTGGTGACTATTCAGCCTGTCAGGACTGCGGTTTAATCACCTAAAGACTGGGCGTACGCGCCAAAACAGCCAAGCCCCCGGAGGACGCCATGACCGATCACCTGATTGAGACCTTTGAAGACGGCATTGCGACCCTGACCATGAATCGGCCAGAGGCGCGGAACGCCCTGTCCGGGGAGATGCTGGAAGCCCTGTCCGAAGCCGCCTTGCGCCTGGCGGGAGATCCGAAGGTTCGGGTCGTTGTCCTGACCGGGACCGGCAATGCCTTCTGTGCCGGGGGCGATGTGAAGGGGTTTGCTGCCGACAATACCCGTGGCCCGGATGCGGCCTCTGGCCCAAGCTTTGAAGCCCGTACCCACAGCCTGCGGACCGGTATGGAACTGAGCCGCTGGCTGCACGAAATGCCCAAGCCGACCCTGGCCGTTATTCCTGGCGCCGCAGCCGGAGCCGGTCTGTCCATGGCCCTGGCCTGCGACATGCGCATTGCGGCCAATGAAGCCAAGATGACCACCGCCTTTTCCAAGATCGCGGTCTCGGGCGACTACGGCGGAAGCTATTTCATGAGCCACCTGGTGGGGTCCGCCAAGGCACGGGAACTCTACTTCATGGCGGATGTCATTACCGGGGCTGAGGCGGCTCAACTGGGTCTGGTCAATCGCGCCGTCCCGGCCGCGGACCTGCCGAGGGAAGCCGCGGCCCTGGCCCAGCGTCTGGCCAGCCTGCCCACCCTGGCCATTGGGCAGATGAAAAAGAACCTGAACCGCGCGGAGCACGGCAGTCTGGCAGATGTTCTGGACTCCGAGGCCATCCACATGATCCGCACCATGATGACCGAGGACCACAAGTCCGCCTCCCAGGCCTTTGTTGATAAGCGCCCTCCGGTGTTCAACGGCCGCTAATTTCGCACGTCAAACCCAGGACCAGATCCCATGAAGACCCGCATCACAGATCTCTTCGGTATTCAGCATCCCATTCTCCAGGGCGGCATGCACTTTGTTGGCCTCGCAGAAATGGCTGCAGCGGTCTCGAATGCAGGGGGGCTTGGTATCATTACGGGTCTTACCCAGCGGACGCCTGAGGCCCTGGCCAAGGAAATCGCCCGGTGCCGGGACATGACGGACAAACCCTTTGGCGTGAACCTGACCTTCCTGCCCTCGGTCACGCCGCCCGACTATCCGGGCTATGTGAAGGCCATCATCGACAGCGGCGTGAAGGCCGTCGAAACAGCTGGCAACAATCCCCAGAAGTGGCTGCCCGCCCTGAAGGACGCCGGGATCAAGGTCATCCACAAGTGCACCTCCGTGCGTCACTCTTTGAAGGCTGAGGCGATTGGTTGTGATGCCGTCAGTGTCGACGGCTTTGAGTGCGGCGGCCATCCCGGCGAAGACGATGTGCCGAACTTCGTCCTCCTGCCCCGGGCCGCGGAAGAACTAAAGATTCCCTTTGTCGCCTCGGGCGGTGTGGCCAATGGCCGTCAGCTCGTGGCCGCCCTGGCCCTGGGGGCCGACGGGATCAATATGGGGACCCGCTTCATCGCGACCCAGGAAGCCCCGGTCCACCAGAACGTGAAGAATGCCATTGTGGCGGCGAGCGAACTGGACACCCGGCTGGTCATGCGTCCCCTGCGCAATACCGAGCGCGTCCTGGCCAATGCCGCTGTGGACCGTCTGCTCCAGAAGGAACGCGATCTCGGGCCGAACATGAAGTTCGAGGACATTATCGGCGAGGTGGCCGGGGTCTATCCGCGCATCATGCAAGAGGGCGACATGGATGCCGGGGCCTGGTCCTGCGGCATGGTGGCGGGGCTCATTCACGACATTCCGACCTGCAAGGAACTGATCGACGGCATTATGGCCGAGGCCCACGACATTATCCGCAACCGGCTCGACCGCCTCGACGCCTGATCCGGGACCAGACCTGCGAAGGGGACATCATGTCAACAGACCGCTACCCCCTGATGTTCTCCCCGCTGGACCTGGGCTTCACGACGCTGAAGAACCGGGTCCTCATGGGCTCCATGCATACGGGCCTCGAAGAAGCCCCAAACGGCTTTGTCCGCCAAGCCGCCTATTTTGCCGAACGGGCACGGGGCGGGGTGGGCATGATCATTACCGGCGGGGTCTCCCCCAGCTCCGGCGCAGGTCCGGGGGCCAAGCTGTCCACTGGGGCAGAGGCAGACCAGCACCGGATCGTCACCGAGGCCGTCCACGCCGCCGACCCCGACGTCAAGATCTGCATGCAGATTCTGCATTCCGGCCCTCTGGCGCGAACCCCGGATTGCGTGGCTGCCTCCTCCGTCCGGTCGCGGATCGGGGCCTATACCCCCAATGAGCTGGACGAGGCCGGGATCGAACAGCAACTGGCCGACTTCGCCAATTGCGCAGCCCTGGCCCGGGCGGCCGGCTATGACGGTGTCGAAATCATCGGCTCGGCGGGATACCTCCTGTCCACCTTCCTGGTCGAAAAGACCAATCGTCGTCAGGATCAATGGGGCGGCAGTTTCGAAAACCGCATGCGGTTCCCCGTCGAGGTCGTGCGCCGGGTGCGCGAGGCCGTCGGCCCGGACTTCATCCTGATCTTCCGAATTGCGGCCATGGACATGCTCGAAGGCGGCATGGCCTGGGACGAGGTGGTCAGCCTGGGTCAGGCCATTGAGGCCGCCGGGGCCAATATCATCAGCACCCACTTCTGCTGGCATGAAGCGCCGGTGCCGACCATTGCGACCATGGTGCCAAGGGCGGCCTTTACCCGGGTGACGGGGCGGTTGCGCAAGGCCCTGGGCATTCCTGTCATTACCAGTAACCGGATCAACATGCCTGACGTGGCCGAGGCGGTCCTGGCCCGGGGCGAAGCGGATCTGGTCTCCATGGCCCGACCCATGCTGGCCGACCCGGAGCTGGTCCTGAAGGCTCGTGAGGGCCGGGAAGACGAGATCAATACCTGTATTGCCTGCAATCAGGCCTGCCTGGACCACACCTTCACCGGGCGGCTGACCAGCTGCCTGGTCAATCCCCGCGCCTGCTACGAGACCGAGCTGGTCTATGCGCCCAGCCTCCAGCCCAAGACCATTGCGGTGGTCGGGGCGGGGCCTGCGGGTCTGGCCTATGCCACCGTCGCCGCCCAGCGCGGCCACAAGGTGACTCTTTTCGACGCCGCCAACGAGATTGGGGGCCAGTTCAACCTTGCCCGCCGAATTCCCGGCAAGGAGGAGTTCAACGAGACCCTGCGGTATTATCGCCGCCAGATCCAGGTCCTGAAGATTGACCTGCGCCTGGGTCAGCGGATTGAGGCCGGCCCCCTGGCGGCCATGGGCTTTGACGAGGTGGTCATTGCCACCGGCATTTCCCCCCGAACCCCGCAGGTCGAGGGCATCAACCACCCCTCCGTTGTGAGCTATATCGACGTTATCATGGGGCGCAGGCCGGTTGGTCAGCGGGTGGCGATTATGGGGGCGGGCGGTATCGGGTTTGATGTAGCCGAGCTGGTCAGTCACTCAGGCCCCTCAGGCGCGCTGGATGCCGAGGTCTTCGCCCGGGAATGGGGCATAGATTTCGACAATCATCCCCGGGGCGGGGTTACCGGCGTGATCCCGAGGGTCGCAGCCTCGGACCGCAGTGTCACCCTCATGCAGCGCAAGGCCGATGCCCTGGGCAAGGGGCTGGGCCGGACCACGGGCTGGACCCATCGCACCCTGCTGCAGCGTCGGGGTGTGCAGATGATGGCCGGGGTGGACTATCTCAAGATTGATGATGCGGGCCTGCATACCCTGGTGGGCGGGGAGCCTCGCCTGTTCGAGGTCGATACGGTGATTGTCTGTGCCGGCCAGACTCCGCTTCGCACCCTCCATGATGAGCTTCTGGCCTCCGGGCAGGCATCGACCCTGATTGGCGGGGCCTTTGAGGCCTCCGAGCTGGATGCCAAGCGCGCCATTGACCAGGCCAGTCGGCTGGCCGCCCTCGTCTGACGGGGAAACCCAGGTCGCTCGCGCCATGAAAGCGCTTGTCAGACCCTCTGTCTGACCGCACTGTTGGCGTCATGCGGCGGAACAATCCGCTAAGAAAACAGGACTGTCCTGGGGGGACACCATGACCACGACCGAGGCTCCGACCGGGCCAGCCGACAAGCCTGCCTTCGGAACCAAGCTGGCCTTTGGCATCGGGGCGATCGCCAACGGGGTCAAGGACAATGGCCTCGCCTATTTTCTTCTGCTTTTTTACAGTCAGGTCGCTGGCCTCGACTCCCGTCTGGTGGGCCTGGCCCTTACCCTGGCCCTGGTGATCGATGCCCTGATTGACCCGGTCATCGGCTATTGGTCCGACAATTTCCGCTCCCGCTGGGGACGCCGTCACCCCTTCATGTATGCCGCGGCCGTTCCGGTGGCCCTGGCCTATTTCCTGCTCTGGAGTCCGCCCAAGGGGCTCGAACAACAGGCCTTGTTTGTCTATCTTCTGGGCGTCCTGGTGACGATCCGAATCCTGTTTTCCCTCTACGAGATTCCCAGCAATTCCCTGGCACCGGAAATCACCCGGGATTACGACCAGCGCAGCTCCCTTCAGGCCTTTCGCTATTATTTCGCCTGGACCGGCGGCAATGCCGCGAGCGTCCTGATGTTCGGGCTTCTGTTCCCGCTATTTGTCACCCCAAGTTTTCATAATGGCCAGTTCAATCCGGCCGCCTATCGGGTCTATGGGATCATCTCTGCCACGCTGATCTTCCTGGCCATTATGGCTTCCAGTCTGGGCACCCATTCCCAGATCAAGCACCTTCAGGCCCCGCCGCCCAAGCGGGACATGTCCGTTCGCCTTATTTTCCGGGAAATCCTGGAAACCCTGTGGAACAAGTCCTTCGCGGCCCTCTTCCTGTCCTCGATCTTCGGGTCGATTGCCTCGGGGCTGTCCGCCTCCATGGCCTTCCTGCTCTATGCCTATTTCTGGAAGTTCACCTCGGCTCAGGCCAGCATGGTCACTAGCGGGGTTTTCATTTCTGCCATTATTGGGGCCACCCTTGCCCCATGGATCAGCAAGACCCTGGGCAAGAAGAAGGGCGCGATCATTGTGGGGCTCATTGCCTTTTTGGGCTCGCCCCTTCCCATCACCCTGCGACTGCTGGGCGTCTTGCCGCCCGCGGGTGCAGCGGTCAATTTCTGGCTGGTTTTCTTTAACACCGTCTTTGATGTCGGCCTGATCATCTGCTTCCAGATTCTGTCGACAGCCATGATGGCCGATCTGGTCGAGCAGGCAGAGGTCCGAACGGGCCGACGGTCCGAGGGCATGTTCTTTGCCGCCTCGGCCTTCATCAACAAGATTGTCAGCGGGGCCGGCATAATCATTGCCAGCTTCATTCTGGCCGCCGCAGGCCTGGCGCGCGGGGCGGACCCCAGTACGGTCTCTACCGCGACCGTGCTCAAGATGGGCCTGCTCTATGCCCCCACCATTGTCAGCCTCTGGATGATCATGCTGGCCATCATGAGCACCTATTCGATCAATCGCGAGGATCACGAGGCCAATCTGCGCACCCTGGCCGAGGTCAGGGCCAAGGAGGGTGACGGCGTCTGATCCGCCTCAGCTCACCAAACCCGTTGCCCGCGCCGCTTCGTCCCGCAGCGCCTGGGGCCCGCCCAGCATCTGGCGGTTCAGGCCGATCCGCTTGAACCAGTAGTGCAAGCCCACCAGGTCGGTGAAGCCCATGCCGCCATGCACCTCTGTCGCTGTGCGGGCGACAAAGGTTCCGACCTCAGACACATGCGCCTTGGTATGGCAGGCTGTGACATGCGCCTCGCTGGGCAGATGATCCAGGGCGTGGGCCCCATACCAGACCATGGCCCGGCAGGGTTCCAGGGCAGCCGCCATTTCGGCGCACATATGCTTCACCGCCTGAAAGCTGCCAATGGGTCGGCCAAATTGCTCCCGGGATGAGGCATAGGCCACCGCCTGATCCAGCATGGCCTGAGCGGCCCCCAGGGTGTCGGCGGCAAAGAGTAGGCGGGCCACATCCAGCAATCTCTGAACAAGGTCCGGCCCGGCTCCGGCCAGGGGTTCCGCGACAACCCCGGTAAATCGCAGTTCGCCGGTCGGTCGGGAGACATCAATGGTCGTCAGGTCCGTGCGGACCAGCCCCGGGGCCGTGGCCGGAACCAGATACAGACGGCCCGCCGTATCGGCCACGACATAGAGGTCGGCCTCATAGTCGATCACAAACAGGGCCCGTCCATTCAGGATTCCGTTGCGCCCTTCGAGTCCGGCATCCTCGCGCCCGCCCGCCTGTTCGCTAAGTGCCAGACCAGCTGTCACCTGGCCCGCCGCCAGTCTGGGAAGCCAGAGGCCCTGCTGTCCCGGACTGCCCGCAAGCTGCAGGGCCAGGGGGGCCAGGATCGCCGTGCCGATAAAGGGTGTCGGACTGACATGGGCGCCGAGTTGTTCGGCCACCAGGGCCGCCTCCAGCAGGCTGAGCCCTGTGCCCCCCTGGGACTCCGGCGTGATCAACCCCATGACGCCCAGTTCGGACAGCCCCGTCACCAGGTCTGGCGTGCGGCGCGCCCCGCTGGCGGCCAGGGCGCGGGTTTGGGCGAGACCGCCCGCATCTTCCAGAAATCGTCCGACGGACTGCTGGAGCATGACCTGTTCTTCTGAGAGACCGAATTCCATGTGCGCGCCTCAGGCCTGGGCCAGCTTGGGTTCGCGCGGCATGCCAAGCCCGCGCTCACTGATGATGTTTTTCTGAATCTGGGATGTGCCGCCGCCAATGATGAGGCCCAGGAAATACATGTAGTTCCTTTGCCAGCTGCCCTGGTCCCGCAAGCCCGGCGTGTCGCCATATAGGGTGCCCATCTCGCCCATGACATCAATGGCCAGGGCCTCCAGTTCGTGGCGGAGTTCTGTTCCCTGTAGCTTGACCACCAAACCGGCCAGACCGGCACCCTGGTGATTGACGGCGGCGGACAAGAGCCTCAGGTCATTGCATCTGAGGGCCAGGACACGGCCCTGAATCGCCATCAACCGGTCACGGAACACCGGATTGTCGATCGCCCGGACCCCGCCCACGGTCTCGGTCCGCATGAGGTCGATCAGGGCGTTGAGCCGGGTCTGCATCTGGTTGGGATCGGCCAGCGACCCGCGTTCATGGCCCAATATGGTATTGGCCACCTTCCAGCCTTCTCCGCGCCGACCCACAATCTGCTCCTTGGGCACCCGCACGTCGGTGAAGAAGACCTCGTTGAAATTGGCTGCGCCGGTCATGTCGACCAGGGGACGGATCTCGATGCCGGGGGTCTTCATGGAAAACAGCAGGAAGCTGATGCCCTGATGCTTGGGCGCGTCCGGTTCGGTTCGCACCAGACAGAATATCCAGTCCGCCAGATGGGCCGTGCTGGTCCAGATCTTCTGGCCATTGATCACCCAGTCATCCCCGTCGAGTGTGCCCCGGGTGGCCAGGTTGGCGAGGTCGCTGCCGGCATTGGGTTCGGAATAGCCCTGGCACCAGACCATTTCACCGCGCAGGGTCGGGCCAATGAAGTCGCGCTTCTGGGCCTCTGTGCCCATTTCCAGCAAGGTCGGGACCAGCATGGAAATCCCCTGGCCGCCCAGGCCCGTGGACACCTGGGCCCGGGAAAATTCCTCGGAAATGATCCGGGACTTGAGAATGTCGGGCTCGGCCCCAAACCCGCCATAGGCCTTGGGAATGGTCCGGGCCGCATAGCCATGGGCGATCAGAAGTGTCTGCCAGGCCAGGGCCTCGGGCCCGCCGCCCCGGGGGGCCTGGGTGCCATGGGTCTCCAGAAAGCTGCGAACCTCGCCGCGAAAGGCTTCATGTTCCGGGCTGTAGGACAGATCCATGGCGTCTCCCGATCCTTGATAATCTCGCCCCGCTATTCGGGGTCGTGTACAGACTTGACCCGTCACGGGTGAATGGCAAGCGCTGGACCCTCAGGGCACCAGATCCGTGTCCCGGGCCAGAATCCCGCGCTCCAGCAAGTCATGGACCTTGTCTGCCGAGAGGGCCAGCCAGTCGCTTAGCACCTCGACATTATGCTCGCCCCTGTGAGGGGCAGGCCCGCGGACCCCGCTCAGGGCATTGGAAAACCGGTAGGGCGATTGCGGGATGGGCCGGGTCCCGCCCTGCCGGTCATCGATCTCGATGATGGAGTGGCGATGGGCCAGGGTTGGCTGGGTGCGAAGCTCTGCCCCCGGGCGAAGCTGACCCCAGGCTATGTTCATTCGGTCCATGGCGGTGGTGACCTCGGCCCAGGTCTTCAGCCCTGCCATAAAGTCAGAGACAGCGGCCCTGCGGCTTGCAATCTTGGCCTCCAGATCACTGATCCCGGCAGAGGGGTCCGCCAGGGCCAGAACCCCGGTCAGTTGCCGCCAGAGCAGCCGAAAATCTGCGGACAGAAGGATGGGACCCGCGCCCGTTTCCCAGATGTCATTGGGCAGGCCCATGGTCGCCTCGGAATCCTCCAGTTCGTAATGAACCTGGTCATCCGTCACCAGGGTGGCGTCCACCATGGCCATGTCGATGTGCTGACCCTGCCCGGTCCTTTCCCGCAAGATGACTGCCGCCAGCAGGCCAATCAGTCCATGCAGGGAGGCATTGGTGTCGGCTACCGACAGAGGCAGGTCGCGGGCAGGCAACTTGTCCCGTCGCAGGGATCGCGCCAGCAGGCCAACCTCGGCATGAACAATCGGGGCATAGGCCGGTCGCCGGGATTCCGGGCCCTCCCGGCCAAAGCCTGAAATCGACAACATGATCAGGCGCGGATTGATGGCCGCCAGAGCCTCATAGCCCAGCCCCAGGCGCGGCATGACATCGGGCCGATAGTTTTCAATCAGAATGTCGGCCTGGCGCACCAGGTCAAACACCAGTTCCCGGGCCCCCTCCGCCCGAAGGTCGATGCAGATATTGCGCTTCCCGGCATTCTGCTGGTGATAATAGCCCGGCACACCGCCAAGCACCTTGCCCCAGGACCGGGTGACATCGCCGTCCGGCGGCTCGATCTTGACCACATCGGCCCCCAGATCATTCAGCATGCGTCCGGCAAAGGGACCCGCAAGCACGCGGGAAAAATCCAGCACCCGCAGACCTGCCAGGGGGTATTCAGCCGGAGCCTTCGTCATGGTCCATTATCTCCCTGAGGCGGACCGCATTCGGACCGGCGTTTTTCGAACCATATCCAAGCCGTCGGCAAGTTCCAGTCCGGACTTGATTGCCTGTTGACCTTCCACGGGAATTTGGAGCCAATGGCCCGGACGGGCACAGACCCGCGAGGAGGTCGTGCCATGACAGCTGCGGATACATCTGCCGCGCCTGAGCCAAAAGGTCGGCTCGAAACCTCCACAAAGCTCTTCTATGGCCTAGGGTCGGTGGCCTTTGGGGTCAAGGACAACGGCTTTAGTTATCTCCTCTTGCTGTTTTACAACCAGGTCATCGGCCTCCCCGCAAGCCAGGTGGCCCTGGCCCTGACCCTGGCCCTGATCTTCGACGCCTTCATGGACCCCCTGATCGGCTATGCCTCTGACAACCTGCACAGTCGCTGGGGGCGCCGCCATCCCTTCATGTATGCCGCAGCCTTGCCGGTCGCCCTGGGCTATATGGCCCTGTGGAATCCGCCCCACTGGGACCCTCAGGCCCTGTTCTGGTATCTGGTCGTCCTGTCCCTGGTGATCCGGACCTTCATCTCCTTTTACGAGGTGCCGAGCTCGGCCTTGGCCGCGGAATTCACCAGCGGTTACGATGATCGGTCCACCCTGCTCAGCTATCGGGTCTTCTTTGCCTGGATCGGCGGGCTCAGCATTCAGTTCCTGGCCTTTGCCGTCCTCTTGAAGCCGGATGCGACCCATCCCGTTGGCCAGCTTAATCCTGCAGGATATGCCCGCTATGGCCTGATCGCCGCCTGCATCATGTTTGTGGCCATACTGGTCTCGGCGGCCGGCACGCACCGCCACATTCCCACCATGCGCCCACCGCCGCCGCGCCGGAAATTGACCCTGGCCCAGAGCGCCAAGGAAATGCGCGAAACCCTGTCCAACCGTGCCTTCCTCTTTATCCTGGCCTCCAGCATTGCCACGGCCATTGCTGGCGGTCTGGTCGCCTCGATGAATGGCTATTTCAACACCTATTTCTGGGGCTTTTCCGCAAACCAGATTGCCGGTTTTACTTTGGGTGTCTTTCTGTCTGCCTTTATGGGCCTGGCACTCGGCCCACGCCTCTCGCGCTGGCTGGGCAAACGGCGTAGTGCCATGACCCTGCTCCTCCTGGCCGTTGCCATCCTGAGCACACCCATCATCCTGCGGCTGATGAACCTGGTTCCGGCCAATGGAAGCCCCGTGATCTTCTGGATCATCATGGTGACCTCCATATTGGGCACGGCCTGCGCCATTGTCGCGGGGGCCATGAGCGCCTCCATGGTGGCCGACGTGGTGGAGGTGGGCGAGCTCCGCACGGGCCGCCGGTCTGAAGGGGTCTATTTCGCGGCATCCTCCTTTGTCTCCAAGGCGGTCTCCGGCTTCGGTGTTCTGGGGGCGGGGGTATTGATCGACACCATTGGCCTGAAGACCGGCATGGCCCCGGATCAGGTCCCGCTTGATGTCCTGCGGCACATGGCACTGATTTACCTGCCCGTGGTGATCGGCCTCTATCTGGTCGGGCTCCTGCTTCTGTTCGGCTATGACATCACCCGGTCGTCCCATGCGGCGACCCTGCGCACCCTTTCGGAAAAGGGCGGGGAGGGGGCCTCCAGGGACGCCTGATCCAGGGGTCTTTTACATCGCAGCACTATGGCTTAGAGGTAGCTGGCCTTGCGACCTCGTCGCCGGGCCAACCGGATCAATGACCGGACCATGGGGAGCGAAACGACGTGAATCGGCAAGAGGCGATTGCCCAGCTAACCGCGGCAGACCAACCCTATGAACTCGTCGAAGTTGAAGCCCTGGGCCGCCGTTCCCGGGTCTTCAAGAACGCGCCGCCCACCCTGCGCGATCTCTATGCCACCACCCGCAGTGACCTGCCCTTCCTGGTCTATGAAGACGAGCGGCTGAGCTTTGAGGATGTCTGGCAGAGCGCCTCGACCCTGGCCCATGTCCTGATCGATACCTATGGCGTCCAGCCCGGAGACCGGGTGGCGATTTCCATGCGCAACTTCCCCGAGTGGGTCATTGCCTTTAATGCGGCAACCTCGATCGGGGCCATTGTCGTGGCCATGAATGCCCTCTGGCAGCCACATGAGATGGCCTATGGCCTGACCGATTCTGCGCCCAAGGTTTTGTTTGCAGATCAGGAACGCCTGGACCGGCTGGCGGCAGCGAAGGGCGCCCCTGAGGGAATTGGCCTGATCGCGGTTCGCACCACCGCCCCCCTCCCGCCCGGGGCCGTGACCTTCGAGACCTGCATGGCCCGGCTCGGTCAGGTCGACATGCCGATGGTCGATATCGCCCCGGATGACGACGCCATCATGCTCTACACGTCCGGCTCGACGGGCCACCCCAAGGGGGCCGTGTCCACCCACCGCAACATCCTGAGTGCCCTCCTGTCTTGGGAACTGGACGGTCAGGCCAATGTGCTGACGGGAAACCTTCCAGCGCCCCCTGCCGAGCCCGGGCCACAGGCCGCAACCCTGCTGGGGATCCCCCTGTTTCACGTCTCTGGCTCAAATGCCGTCTTCCTGTCGAGCTATCGGGCCCAGCGGCGCATGGTCAGCATGTACAAGTGGGACCCGGCCACGGCCGCCGACCTCATCGAGCGGGAGCAGATTACCAGCCTCGTCGCCCCGTCAGCGGTCACGGGGGATCTTGTGGCTGAAGCCCGGCGCAGTGGTCGCAGCCTGAGTTCGCTTCAGGTCCTGGGCGGCGGCGGAGCCTCCCGCGCCCCGGAACAGGTCCGGGCCATTGACCAGACCTTTGCCAATGCCCGGCCCAATACCGGTTGGGGCATGACCGAGACCAATGCCATTGGCACCGGCATTATCGGCAAGGCCTATCTCGACCATCCCGCCAGCTCCGGCCAGGCCGCCTGCGTCCTCGACCTGCGGGTCGTCAATGAGGCGGGAGAGGATCTGGGCCAGGGCCCGCGCGGCGAACTTCAGGTTCGCGGAGCGTCGATCATGCGCGGGTACTGGAACCGGCCAGATGCCAATGCAGAGACCTTCGACGGGGAATGGCTGCGCACCGGGGATGTGGCCTATATCGACGAGGACGGCTTTGTCTACATTGTCGACCGGATCAAGGACCTGGTCATTCGGGGCGGTGAGAACATCGGTTGCGGGGCTGTCGAGGCGGCCCTGCTGGAACATCCGGCGGTTCTGGAGGCCAGCGTCTATGGCGTACCGGATGAGCGTCTGGGCGAAGAAATCGGGGCGACCCTCTACACCCAGGCGCCGGTGAGCGAGGCCGAACTCCGCGCCTTTCTGGAGCCCCGGCTGGCTCGGTTCGAAATCCCGCGGTATGTTCACATTTCGCCGGATCCCCTGCCGCGCATTGCCTCGGGCAAGATTCTGAAACGCCAGTTGCGGGACGAGGCCACCGTCCGCCTGGGGCTCGCCGGAGACTGAAAACACCCGATCAAGGCACCTGACAGTTGCACAGTCAGCATTTCTGCCGCTTTGTAAAATCCAACAGTATTGAGCGCTCAAGCACGAGGAACACAGGACATGAGCACCACCACCAGCACGAAAACCGGATCGGCCTTTGGCCTTAATCCCCAGGACGACCTGCACGACCTGAGAATGTCGGCCTCGGCCATGCCGCTGCTGGAGCATGTGCGGCGCTTTGTGAAGGACACGGTTCAACCCATGTCCGTGGAATTCTACAAGCTCGGCGAAAACCGGGCCGACCGCTGGGGCTATGCGCCCGGTCAGCTGGAACTGCTGGAAGCGGCCAAGGATCAGGCCAAGAAGGAAGGACTCTGGAACTTCTTCCTGCCCGACGCTGAAACCGGCGAAGGCCTGAAGAACCTCGACTATGCCTATATTGCCGTGGAGCTGGGCAAGAACCCCCTGTCCTCCGAAGTCATGAACTGCGCTGCGCCCGACACCGGCAATATGGAAGTCCTGGAGCGGGTCGGGACCCCGGCCCAGAAGGAAAAGTGGCTCAAGCCCCTGCTGAACGGCGAAATCCGTTCTGCCTTCGCCATGACCGAGCCGGATCGCGCGTCCTCGGATGCGAAAAACATCGGCATGACCGCCGTGCTGGAAGGCGACGAGTGGGTCATGAACGGGGAAAAGTACTACATTTCCGGGGCTGGCGATCCGCGCTGCAAGATCATGATCACCATGGTCAAGACCAGCCCCAACGCCCCGCCTCACAAGCAGCAGTCCCAGATCCTGGTGCCCATGGACACCCCCGGTGTTCAGGTTCTCGGCCCGATGAACGTCTTTGGCGAAGATGATGCGCCCCACGGCCACATGCATATCCGCTTCGACAATGTCCGAGTGCCCAAGGAAAACATGCTGCTCGGCGAAGGTCGCGGCTTCGAGATTTCCCAGCTGCGCCTCGGCCCCGGCCGGATCCACCACTGCATGCGCTCCATCGGCCAGGCCGAACGCGCGCTTGACCTGATGTGCACCCGTGGCCTGTCCCGTGAAGCCTTCGGCAAGAAGATTGCCTGGCTCGGCGGCAATGTGGAGGTCATCTCCCGGGCCCGGATCGAGATCGAGTCCATGCGTCTGATGGTCCTCAAGGCGGCGCGGGCCATGGATGTGCTCGGCAACCGTGAAGCCCGCGTCTGGGTGCACATGGTCAAGGCCCTGGTGCCGGAACGCGTCTGCAAGATCATCGATGACGCCATCCAGCTGCATGGCGCCACTGGCGTTTCGCAATGGACCCCGCTTGCCCGCATGTATACCGGCCAGCGCACCCTGCGCATCGCCGATGGTCCGGATGCCGTTCACCACCTGGTGGTCGGCCGTCACGAGCTGCGTCAGTATGAAGGCGGCGGTGAGGACCAGACCTCAGCCGTCGTCTGGCGGAACTAGGTCCTAAAAGATCGAATGGCCGTTCGGGATCTCTCCGAACGGCCATCCGTTATCTGCGGCGGCCAGACCCTACCCAGTTTCTGGGCTCCAGTTTCTGGGCTCCAGGGTCTGGCCGTTTTGCTTTTTGCTTGGAGCTATTTTGCTTCCGCGGTGGTCTTCATGGCCTTCAAAGCCCCTTCAAACAGGGTCCGGCGCCGGTTGATATCGGCCGTCCTCGCGGCTTCATCCGGCAGGGCCGAGGCATCATAGAACAGGGTGTAGATCAGCTGGGACGAGGTCGCCGAGATCGGACGGGCCTCCAGGAAGCCATGGTAGAGGTCATAGGCCTTCCCTTGCGTGACGGGCTGGGTATAGCCATAGGACAGGTCTGTCTGGGCCACCATGATCTCGGTGATCCGCCCACCCGCAATGGACCGCACGGTCCCGATACCGCCGTCGCCGAAGGTAATGGCACAGTCGATCTTCAGCCAGGTCCCAAGGTCGCAGAACTTGCCAACCTTGGCCCAGGTCTCCGACGCTGAGCGATCCACCTTCGTCGCCATCTTGATGACCGCATAGTTTGGCTCGGCCTGGCTCGCGCCAGCCAGCCCCAGGACGGCGGCGGCCGTGGCGAGGGTGATGAGAAATTTTTTCATGTTGGAGACTCCAGGTGAAGGCTTGAAGCGGTCGCGTTTCAGAAGAGAAGGCTGACCAGTTTGCGTTTGTGATAGGCGCCGTCGCCATACTGGGCGGCATGCCAAATGGCCCCCCGGCGATAGAGTTGCGCATCACAGTCCCAGGTAAAGCCGAAGCCGCCATGGAACTGAATCGCCCGGTCCGCGGCAAAGCTGTAGGCGGCATCGGCCTGGGCCTTGGCCATGCGGGTGGCAATCTCGCCTGTTCCCTGTTCTGCAAAGCAATGGGCGGCGCTGTAGAGGTGTGAGCGAGCCTGTTCATAGGCCACATAGGCCTCAACTGTCGGGTGCTTCACCGCCTGATAGGACCCGATGAGCTTGCCGAACTGGGTGCGGGTTTTCAGGTAATCGATCGTATAGTCAACGCAGGCCTGGGTTCCGCCGACCATTTCCGCCGCCCCCAGCAGATTACCGGCCAGGTGCAGGTGGCGCAGGCCCGTCTGGGCCAGGGCGGGGTCCATCAGGGCGCTGTCCGGCAGGTCCACGCCATCCAGGCAGAGCCGGAAGGCCCGACGGGTCTCATCGATAATTCCCTCCCGACGCATGGCCCCGTCAGGCAGGGCCGAAGCCGGGACCAGCACCAGGGCGGGATGCCCCTCATAGAGCACCGAGACGACGAACCACTGGGCGACATGGGCATCCCCCACCAGAACCTTGGTCCCGGAGAGGGTCAGGCGACCAGGCCCGGCCGCCTTGGCCAGACAGGTCACGGCTTCAAGGTCCCAGTTCCCTTCGGCTTCTGCCAGTGCCAGACTTGCAGGCACCCCTTCGGCAATCCGGGGCAGGACAGTGCGCCGTTGATCCTCGGTCCCGGCCACCAGTATGGCCTGGGCGGCCAGGGTGGTGGACACAAAGGGGCCAGCCATGAGTCGGCGTCCCATCTGCTCGACCAGGGGCACCACCTCGGCCAGGCTGAGGCCCGAGCCGCCGAAGGCTTCGGGTATGGCCACGCCCAGCCAGCCCAGCTCGCCCATCTCCTGCCAGATGGCGGGGTCATGACCCATCTCGTCTTCCATAAGGCGGCGGACCGTCGATATGGGGGAGCGGCGCAGACAAAAATCCGTGGCCAGATCGAGCAGGGTCGCCTGGTCTTCTGTAAAACCGATGCGGCCAAGGTCTCGCATGTCAATTGTCATGATCCAGGTTCCAGGTCAGCTTTTTGGCAAGCCGAGGACATGTTCCCCGACGATATTGGCCTGAATCTGCGAGGTCCCGCCGCCGATGGTGGCGGAGAAGGAATTCAGATAGGCCCTGGCCCAAATGCCGTTGTCGACGGCCCCAGGTTCATCGACATAATAGGCCCCGCTCTGGCCGGTCAGCCGGATGGCGAAGGCATTGAGTCGCCGGGTCATTTCTGTGGACATCAGCTTGGAGCTCAGGGGAATCCCCGATGGCCGATCGGCGATCAGGGCCGGCACCTGGGTGCGCTGGCTACAGAGGGCCAGACTCTGAATTTCCATCATGAACTCGATCATGCGGTCGGCCATGAGCGGATCCTCCAGGAGCGGGGCCCCGGCCCGCGACATACGGCTGGCGAGATTGACTACATCAAAGGCATTGGTGCCCATGGCGACATGGCCCCCGGCCTGTCCCCCCCGCGCGCCACGCTCATATTCCAGGGTGCGCATGGCCACCTTCCAGCCACCGCCTTCAACCCCCACCAGCCCCTCGGCCGGAATGCGGGCATCGGTGAAAAAGGTCTGGGTAAACCCGTGCTCGCCAGTCAGCTTGCGAATGGGCACGGTCTCAACGCCGGGCACCGTCATGGGCGTCAGGATGAAGCTCAGGCCATCATACTTTTTCGGAGCGGTGGTGTCGGTGCGGGCCAGCAGGATCATATATTTGGCAAACCGGCCAAGGGTGGTCCAGATCTTGGAGCCATTGACCACATAATCGTCCCCGTCGCGGACCGCGCGGGTCTGGGCATTGCCGAGGTCCGATCCATTCTCCGGCTCAGAGAAGCCCTGGCACCAGATGTCTTCGGCGGACAGGATTCCCTTCAGGTGTTTTTGTCGGTGCGCCTCACTGCCCAGGTCCAGGAGCAGGGGGCCGGTCCAGTTCAGGCCGATCGCATTGAGCATGATCGGACCGTGATGCCGACGCATGGCCCGGTTGGCCTCATTCTGAAAAGCCTGGGGCAGACCGCCGCCGCCATAGGCCTTGGGCCAGGCCGCCCCCAGATAGCCCGCCTCATAAACCCGATTCTGCCAGTCGCGCAGGAAGTCGAATTGGCGATCCGTGCCCACCTCCATGAAGGTCAGGGGCAGCATGAAACCCGGGTCCCGAACCACATTCTCGCGGAACCAGGCATCGGCCCCCTCGGCATAGGCGGCGAAATCCTTGGGATCGACTTCAGACAATTTCGCGCCCTCCCTGACGGCTCACTTGATCGCGATATGACGGCAAGATGGCCAGGCTTTCAACGCCTAGAATTCAGGCGGTCCGAAATTCACCCGCCCGGAAGCGGGGAGAGCTCAGCCTGGAGCGTCTGGGCCCTCTGGAAGGCGGGGCGGGCCTTGAGCCGCTCAAGATAGGCAAGACAATTGGGCTTGTAGCGTTCCGCCAGGCCCAGGGTTTCCCCGAGGAAGAGGGCGTAATGCACGGCAATGTCGGCCATGGTGAACCTGTCGGCGCAGAGAAAGTCCCGGCCTTCCAGGGCCGCCTCAACCCCGCGCAGCCGCGACAGGTACCAGACCGTATAGTCCTCGACGGCCTGGGGGAGTCGACGTTCGGCAGGCTCAAGCCGGGAGTATCTCAGGACAAGGGTCTGGGGAAAGGTCAGGGTCGCATCGCTGCGATAAAGCCAGTTCAGATAGTCGCCATAGTGCGGCTCTGAAGGGTCCACCCGAAGCGGTGTCGGCGCAAACTTTTCGCCGAGATAATGACAAATGCCCGTGGACTCGGTCAGGGTTGTGGGCCCGTCGACAAAGGCGGGCACCGTCCCGAGCGGATTTATCGTCAGATAGCCCGGATAACTGGCCCTGGGCGGAAAGGCCATATTGACCAGCTCATAGTCGACCCCCAGCTCTTCCAGAGCCCAAAGCGGACGAAGCGAGCGGGCATTTTGACAGTGGTAGAGTTTCATCCGGGACCTCAGATCACAGCCGCCTGCCGCAGTCCGGCAATTTCATCCGCAGAATAGCCAAGCTCGCCCAATATGACATCGGTCTCCTCGCCCAGGGTCGGGGCCCGGTGGCGCACGGAGCCAGGCGTCTCCGACAGACTGACGGCGGCCCGGGCAATCGGGGCCGGTCGTGGAAGGCCGGGATAGTCCATGGGCTGGTAGAATCCCATGGCCTGAACATGCGGATCATCCAGGGTCTGCTGGGGGGATAGCACGGGACCCGCGGGAATGCGGGCCGCGCCCAGAATGTTCAGCGCCTCTTCGCTTGTCCGCTCGGCACACCATATGGTCATGCGCTCGGAAATCAGCGGGCCATGATCGCCGCGATGAATGTCGTCCCGGAAGCGCGGGTCAGACAACCATTCCGGCTCGCCCATCAGTTCGGCCCAGCGCTTGTAGAGGGGCTGACCGATGACCTGGACCAAAATCCAGCCATCCCGGGTCTGGAAAATATCAACCGGAGCCGCCGTCTGGCCGCGATTGCCCGTAGGCTGACGATTTATGCCCAGGACCGCCTGTTCAATAATGGTGGGGTTGCTGACCGTCAGGGCCGAGGCCAGCAAGGCACCCTCCACCACCTGACCACGGCCGGTCTGATTGCGGGACATGAGCGCCAGGGCCGTGCCGAAGGCGCAGTGCAGGGCGGTGGTGAAATCGACCCAGGGGGCCTGGAAGCGATAGGGCTTTTCACCCGGGCCCTCGGCGGTCAGCCAGGCCGCCCCCGACATGACCTGCCCAATACCGTCAAAGCCCACCCGGTCACTATAGGGTCCGCCCTGGCCATAGGCGGTGGCCATGGTCAGAATAATATCCGGCTTGATCGCCTTCAGGCTGTCATAGTCCAGCCCCATGGACTTCAGGGTCTGGGGCGGCAGGTTGGCGACAACCACGTCAGCCGTCTCCACCAGACGACGCACGACCTCGCGGCCTTCCGGGGTCATGGGGTCCAGGGTCATGCCGCGCTTGTTGCGGTTGATCTGGAGAAACAGCCCGCCGTCTTCCTTGTCGGTCAGCGGGGCCTGAAAGCGATCCTCACCGCCCGAGCGTTTTTCCACCCGAATGACTTCGGCCCCGAAATCCGCCAACAGGGTGGCGCAATAGGGACCGGCGATATAGCGCCCGAAGTCGAGCACGCGAATGCCATCAAGGACAGGGGTCATGGAAACTCCAGAAAACGGGACCAGAGGGCATACTACGCAAATTCCACAGCGCCGGAAGGGATGAAGGTTGGTCTGGCCTCAGGCGTCAGATAAGAGGTAACGGAAAATGGAAACGTCACCAGAAGGCCATGAGTCTCAGGCCCTGGTTTCTGGACCGCACAACACTTCTGCCGGGATGGATTTATGAGCCCTGAACATACCCCCAAAGGCCTGGGGTCCATTGCGGACGTCACCGCCCTCCTGGCCTCGGTCGGCTATATCTCCACCCCGGAAATCTCAACGGCGGTCTATCTGGCCCACCATTTGCGCAAGCCGGTTCTGATCGAGGGCCCAGCGGGCGTCGGCAAGACGGACCTCGCCCGGTCGGCGGCCCAGGCCCTGGAATTCCCGCTCCTGCGGATGCAGTGCTATGAGGGCCTGGACGAGAGCAAGGCCCTCTATGAATGGAAATACGGCAAGCAGCTCCTCTACACCCAGATCCTGAAGGAAAAGATCCATCACCTGATCGAGGATTCCGATGGTCTGGATGCCTCTTTCAAGAAGCTGGCGGGTTTTCAGGACCTGTTCTTTTCCCGGGACTTTCTCGAACCCCGCCCCCTGCTCAAGGCCATGGAGCAAACCGGCGGCTCCATCCTGTTGATTGATGAGATCGACAAGTCGGACGAGGAATTCGAGGCCCTGCTGCTGGAAATCCTCTCGGACTATCAGGTCACCGTCCCGGAGATCGGAACCATCGAGGCCCAGGTTCCTCCCCTGGTCATCCTGACCTCGAACAATACCCGCGAACTTGGCGACGCCCTCAAGCGCCGTTGCCTGCATCTGCATATCGACTTCCCGGATGCCGAACTTGAAGCCCGGATTGTCCGTACCCGGGTGCCCGCCATTTCCGAGCGACTTCTGGCCCAGCTGGTTGGCTTTATTCAGCAGGTGCGCGGGGAAAACATCCGCAAACTTCCCTCGATCAGCGAGACCATAGACTGGGCCCGGACCCTCATCCTGCTCCACGCCGACGTGCTTGAGCCCGCCATGGTCCGCAGCACCTTGAATGTCATCCTGAAGCGCCAGACCGACATTGTCGAAATCGCGGGCAAGGTCGATGGCCTGCTTGAGGCGGCCCAGGCCGACGCGGTGTCGACCCGCTGATGGAGCGGACCCTCACCAGCTATATCCGGGCCCTGCGCTCGGCCGGTGCCGGGGTCTCAACCACCGAGGCCCTGGATGCGGCCCGGACCCTGGAAATTGTCGGCTATGGGGATCGCCAGGTCCTCAAGACCGCCCTGGGGACTGTGCTGGCCAAGTCGGTCGAAGAAAAAGATCTGCATGAGCAGATGTTCGAGCTCTATTTCAGTCGTGCTGCGGCGGCGGCCTCGGCCCAGTCGGACGATAGCGATGAGGCCGACACGTCTTCCGAAGACCCGGACTCGGGCTCAAATTCCGATGACGACGATGGCGGCGGTGAAGCCAGCGGGCAGGAGTCCCGGGGCACCTCCCTCATGGACCTGGCCCAGACGGCGGATGCAGGCCAGATTGCCATGGCCATGGAGCGGGCAGGCGCGAGGGCCGGGGTCGATGAGATCCGGTTTGCCACCCAGACCGGATACTATGTCCGCCGGATGATGGAGGAACTCGGCGTCGAGGCCCTGGAAGCCCGGCTGATGGAGCAACTGGGTCAGCGTACGCCGGAAGGCGAGGCCGAAGCCGAAAAACTCATGGAGGCTCGCAGCCGGGTGCAGCGCATGGCCCGGGTCCATGTCGATGCCCGCTTCGAGGTCTTTGGCCGGTCCGCGACCGAAGCCTTTATGAACGAAGTCCTGGTGGAGCGTTCCTTTGGGGCCATGGGCCGGGGCGACATGGACCGGATGAAGCTGGTCGTGGCCAAGATGGCCAAGCGACTGGCGGTAAAACATGCCCGAAGACGCAAGGTCCGCAATCGGGGTCAGCTCGACTTGAGGCGTACCCTTCGGGCCAATGCCGGTCATGATGGCGTGCCCTTCGACGTGGTCTGGAAGACCAAACGCAAGGATCGGCCGAAGATCGTGGCCATTTGCGACGTCTCAGGCTCCGTGGCCCAATATGTCCGCTTTTTGCTGCTCTTTCTCTTTG
Organism: Phenylobacterium aquaticum; assembly: GCA_947378305.1. Classification (GTDB taxonomy): domain Bacteria; phylum Pseudomonadota; class Alphaproteobacteria; order Caulobacterales; family Caulobacteraceae; genus Phenylobacterium; species Phenylobacterium aquaticum_B. The sequence goes on from CANCJJ010000012.1 coordinate 70,681, forward strand.
CCCTGAAGGAGAAGGTCACCGATCTGGAAACCTTCGCCTTTTCGGCCGAGTTGGCTGATGTCGCGCGCCCCCTGGAGACCCTGCCCTTCGAAGAGGCCATGATGCGGATCATCGACGAGGTCGGCTCCGGCGGCACGGACTATGGCAAGGCCTTTCTCCAGCTGAAGTCGGGTTATGGCGAGATCATCGACCGCCGCACCACGGTTCTGATCCTGGGGGACGGACGGTCGAATTACAGCGCGCCGCGCCTGGATATCTTCCAGGAGATTGCCGATCAGGCCAAGCGCGTGGTCTGGCTCTGCCCGGAGCCCGAGGGCAACTGGGGCACGGGCGACAGCTGCCTCTTGCAATACAAGCCCTTCTGCACCCTCCTGTCCCACTGTACGACGGTTACGGATCTGGAGCGGGCTCTGGATGAAGTTTTAATGGCCTATGACTAGGGGAACCTACCGATGAATGTTCAGGGCAAGATTGTTATCGTGACCGGCGGCGCGGACGGGATCGGGGCGGCCCTGTGTCGCCGGTTTGCCAAGGCCGGAGCCGCGCACATTGCCGTTGTGGATCGCAATGGCGAGGGTGCGGCCCAGGTTGCCGCCGAGATTGGCGGCAAGGCCTATACGGTCGATGTCTCGGACTATGCCGCTGTTGCCGCCATGGTCGCCGCCGTCGAAGCCGACCACGGACGGATCGACCTTTTCTGCTCCAATGCGGGTGTCGGTGGCGGGGATGCCGAGGTCGACAATGCCGCCTCTGCCCCGGATGATGTCTGGGCCCGGGGCTGGGGGGTCAATGTCATGGCCCATGTCTATGCGGCCCGCGCCGCCCTGCCGGGGATGATTGCCCGGGGCGAAGGCTATTTCCTCAATACGGTCTCTGCCGCCGGGCTCCTGTCCCAGATTGGCAGCGCCGTCTATTCAACCACCAAGCACGCCGCCATTGGCTTTGCCGAAAGCCTGGCCATTACCGAGGGCGATCTCGGGATCAAGGTCAGTGTTCTGTGTCCCCAGGGCGTGGATACGGCCATGCTGCGGGCTGGTGGGGGCTCGGCCCAGCCGCAGAACCTCGACGGAGTCCTGACGCCAGAGGATGTCGCCGAAAGCGTGCTGGCCGGACTGGAGGCCGAAAGCTTCCTGATCCTGCCCCATCCGGTGGTGCTCACCTACATGCAGCGCAAGACCGGTGACTATGATCGTTGGTTGGGCGGAATGCGCAGGCTGCGGGCCAAGGTGCTTGGTCGCGGCTGACCTGGCTTCAGGAAAACCCGATCCAGCGCCCGGCCAGGGCGACCAGCAGCCAGAGCCCGAGCGAGCTTGCCGCCAGAAGTCTGGCCGGCAGCCTGCCCGGCTCAATCTTCTCGATCAGCAGGGCCCGACCTATGAGGGTGAGGGTCAGGGCACAGGCCAGGGCGATCATCTTCACCAGGAAGGCCTGACGGTCATAGAGCTTGCCCGCCTCGGAAATGGCCAAAAGTCCACCCGTGGTGAGCATAACCAGGAGACCACCCATAAACCAGGGCCGGGCTTCCCGCTCGACGACCACGGCTGACGTTCCGGTGAGGCCACCGCCCATCAGGCGCAGGTCCACAATGAAAATCGCGCCGCCCATCAGGGCAAAGGCCAGGAGATGGCAGGCCTCAATGGCAGGAAACAGCCAAAGGGATTCCCGAATGGCCTGGGAAAGCTTCAGGGCTTCAATGGCCTGAAAGGCATCATAGAGACTCATGGGCGCACCGGACAGGCAGCTACAAACTGGACAAAGGGCGGCTGCGGCTTGTCGCAGTCGAACCAGTTATAGGCGATGAATCGCCCAAAAATAATCACACCCGCCCAGAGGCAGAGCGAGAAAATGGCCGAGCGTCGGGCCTTGCTGGGCGTCGGACCCGAATCCCAGAGTTCAGGCTCGCGCATGACCTGATTGTGGAACATCAGCACATTCACGCCCGCCAGGATCAGCAGCAGAACCTTGCTGCGGAACCATATGCTGTGAAAGGTCCGCTCCGGAATGGCGTAGAACAGGGCCAGGCCCGTGACCACCAGGATCAGGAATCCGGCCACCGTCCAGGGCAGGATTTTGGACAGCATTTTCGACAGGGGCACCTGGCGCAGGGCCACGCCAAGCACGCGCAGATCCACCAGGGCAATCGTCCCGACAAACAGGGCCAGAGTCATGACGTGCAGGGTCTCAATAACCGAATAGGCATAGAGAGACTCATGGAGCGCAATGCTTCCAGGGGTCCCGGCCAGCCAGGTCACGAAGGTGTCGAGCATGGTTATTTTGCCTGGATCAGATATTTCGCGTGGCAGAGGTTACACGCCACATACATTTCCCCGCCGGCATCAAAGAGGCCCTGGCCATTGTGGGCCTCGGCGGCCTTCATGGCCTTGGTGCTGGCCAGGGACATTTGCCGCGCATAGGTCATCCACTCGCCCTGGTCTCGCGCCCGGCCTGGAAGCATGAGGCTGTTGCCAGCCTCTGCCACGATCGCCGCCGAGTCTGCCGCCCGTTTCCACCCCGCGTCTTCCTTGGGAAGCCGGTCGGTTGTTCCCTCGGCGGTATCAACCCAGCCGGACGAGTCCCAGACATGGTCCGAGGCCGGATCGACCACATGAACCATCAGGGTATGAACATCGGCTTCCGTATTGAAGGCCACCGGCGGCGCAGGCTTTGAGCAGGCCGCCAGCCCCAACAGACCGACCAGCCCGACGAGGGCCAGACCCTGATGCTTAATGCTTGTCATTGCCCTCGGCCCCGTCCTTCGGCGCACCCGTACCCGAGGAGCCCATGAAGACCTTCCGGCCATCGGTGAAGGTTACTTCACGACCATTGGCCTTGCAGGCGGGCAGGCAGGCCTTGTCCTTGGCCTGATAGCCCCGGACGATGACGGCAGTGCCAGGCTTCAGGGTATTGCGGTCAATGCCGGACCGCAGCAGCGTATTGGGCGTACCGCCTTCGACCATCCATTCCTGGGTCTTGCCGGCCGGGCCGACCACATTGACGTGCACCCAGGCGTGGGGATTGATCCACTCAACCTTGCTGACATTGCCCTTCAGGAGCACAGGTGCATTGCCGTCGAACTCGGCACTGAAGGCGTGGTGGGCCTGGGCCCCGGCGGCCAGGGCGGCAATGGCGACGCCCACGCAAAGGGCGCCGATCAGGTGGGTCTTCTTGAAGGTCATATCTGGACTCCAGCTCATTTCAGGAAACTACCATTCAGGCAGGTCTAGTTTGCAGGCCCCTTGCGAAGCTTGCCGTACATCATCTCTTCGACAAACTCGACGCACTTGAACTGCTGCAGTCGAGCGTCCTCGCCCACCCGGCGATAGAGGGTCATGGACATCTTCCAGGGCCGGGTAAAGGTGTTCGGGTCGGTGATTTCCGCCTCATAGGTCAGGTGGTCGGGGTCGGTCAGGTGCCAGCGCTCAACCACAACCATGTCTGCGGAATGGTGGTTTCCAGCGCGGTCAAACCAGGTGGAATCCGACTGGCCGGTGACAGTAATGACGAGGGTATCGCCGTCCCAGCGGCCGACCGACTGGCCCATCCAGGAATCGACGGGTGCAGGGCCAGGGTCCTTGAACAGGATGTTGCGCACGCTCCCGGCATATTCATAGGCCATCAGCATGGCCGGGCCGGACTGAAAGATCTGGAAGGGCAGGGCCATGTAATTGGCGCGCGGCACGCCGGGCAGATAGCACTTGATTTCCGGGTCGCGGTTCAACCAGTCCGCCCGGTTTTCATCCCGCTTGGCCTTGGCTTCGGGCGTATAGGGAATTTCACCGCCGACGACGATGCCGGTTCCGGCGGGGACGGCCCCCACAGCGCCCAGCGACAGAACTTCCTTGGCCGGAAGCGGCATGACCGGGCCGGGACGCATGGCCATGGCGGCACGGGGTCCATGGGGTTCAATGTCGTAATTGGCGGTGTTCAGCACCTGCCAGACGCCGTTCAGGTCTGGATGACCATCTGCGGCCCGGGGAATCTTGGGTCCGGTGGCACCCAGGGCCAGGGCGGGCCAGAGCACGCCAAGGGTTGCGATCACGGCCAGACAGCCATTGCGCTTTTTCATAGAGATACATCCCCCCTCGGGATCAGGCCCGCGCAGTGCGCGAAGACCCGGTCCAGTTCCTCCACACGATCCACTCGCGGGACCGCTAGCCATAGCCGCTCTCACAGTTGCCGGACCGGGTCAAGCCGGAGGCGAAGCGGGCACTGCATCAGTTTGAATTGAAGCTATTGGTATTTCCTCTTTTTGAACGCAGCTACATCTAACGCGCTTAGCGAAAACCACTCGCCGTTTGCCCGGCGATCCGCGAAGCGCCGATGCCAATATGCTTCGATCCCGGCGGGGTCGTCAGTTCGGATTACGTGCGCCAGGGTTGCTGCCTCAGGAAGGGCGATCCGGATTTCCTTTATGCGCCTTTCAAGATCACTACTTCGGCCAACCTTGTAGTGGTTTCCAGATTTGATCAGATAGACGAAACCATCGTCGGACTTGGGCGAGCGCGGCTCGCGGGCCGGAGAATTGTCCGGGGCTGGCAATAGAGACGCTATGTCTTGGCACGTCTCATCTTCCACAGACCGGCTGCGGAGTGCAGCAATCAAATCGTCCCGCGAGCGGAAGTGGCCGGAGATTGCACCCTTACTTGGAAATGTAGGATCGTTGAGGCGATACAGTTTTAGCTCCGCGACGGTCGGGATGCGCTGGTAATGACGACATGCCTCAATGATCCTCGACAGCACATCGGCGGTATTGAATCGGGTCTGCAAAGAGTTTGCCTCGAAGCCTGCCTCTGCGAGTGCGTCGCTCCATCGCGCCCATAGTGCGCCGCTCCACTGGTGTTCACGGATTCCCGTTTGACGCGCGAAGGAACTCTTCCCGGGCGGTTGCCCGTCACTGGCTTTTGCGAGCCGCCTAATCTCGCTGAGAATAAGTTCACGCATCGATGGTTACGCCCTTGGCTTTCCGTTCGCGCCGATCTGGCTTATGCTTAGCGCTAAGTAGGAGTTAAATCCATGCCGAAGCCAAAGCGCCCAGCCGACGTGATCGGCAACGCCGTCCACGTCATGCGCGTGCTGACTGGCGAGGCCGACGATACCCAGGCCGACGACGGCAAGAACCCCGCCGCCAAGGCTCTGGGCGCCAAGGGCGGCGCGGCGCGGGCAGCGAACATGACGCCGGAGCGGCGCGCTGAGATAGCCCGGAAGGCGGCGGCGAAGCGGTGGGCGAAGTAAGCATTCGACCACAGCAACAACCAACTGCTTGCTAACACACGCCAGCACGCATACGATTACCCCATCAGCACGCATGGGAGCGATTCGGCATGTCGGACGAACAGACACCTCAGAGCAAGGGAGGAAAGGCGCGGGCCGCCGCACTCTCGCCCGAGGAGCGCAGTCAGCAAGCGCGCGAGGCAGCCCAGCGGCGCTGGGAGACGCCAGCGCCCAAGGCGATCTTTGGCGGCCCGGACAAGCCCATTCGCATCGCAGACATTGGGGTTCCCTGTTACGTCCTAGACGATAACCGCCGAGTAATCACCATGAATGGGATGCTCGACACCATGCAAATGGCAAGGGGCGGCGCCATGGTCAAGGGTATGAATCGTTTGGAGCTTTTTGCTTCCCGAGACCGTATTAAACCGTATGTTTCCAAGGAGTTATACGAGCGAATCCAGAACCCGATCCGGTTCCAAATAGGACGCTCCGTAGCTTACGGTTTTGAATCCGATTCTCTAATTGAACTTGCCGAGGCCGTAATCCAGGCAGACTTGGCGGGAACCTTGCAAAAACAGCAAGCCGCAATTGCTCATCAATGCCGGGTAATTACTGCAAGCCTTACACGGATCGGCTTGATTGCGCTCATTGACGAAGCGACAGGCTACCAATCGGTCCGCGACAAGAATGAACTTCAGGAAATCCTGACTGCATACCTGCTTCCCGAGCATCGTCCGTGGATGCAAACAATTCCGCCCGAATTCACCACTGAGATTTACCGGGTCTACGGCTGGAAGCGCAGCCCCGACAATCGCGGCCCGCGTTACGCAGGGAAGCTGATCAGGCAGTTGATATATGAGCGTCTGCCCAAGCCGGTCCTGCCTAAACTGGACGAGATGAACCCTTCGAACAGCAAGTATCAGCGCAAGCACCGGCATCACCAGTTCCTGACTGATAAGCAGGGCCTGGACCATTTCCGGTCTCAAGTCATCACGGTGATGACACTCCTGCGCATTTCAAAAAACAAAGCCGACTTCACGCGGCACCTGGAGGCGTATTTCGGGTCCCAGCTATCGTTCGACTTTGACAACGATGCTTGACGCTAAGCATACAAGTTCATATCAAATGGGCATGAACAAGCTGCCCACGCCGACGCGCGCCAAAATCCTTCACCTGCTGTGTGAGGGCCAGTCCATGCGCGCCATCGCCCGGCTGGAAGACGTGAGCTTCAACACCATCGCCAAGGCCCTGGTGGACGCCGGGACGGTCTGCGCTGAAATGCACGACGAGCTGGTTCATGACGTTAAGGCCAGCCGCATCCAGTGCGACGAAATCTGGGCATTCAACTATTGCAAGCAGCGTTCGGTCGCATCGGCCAAGGCCGCGCCAGCAGACGCTGGCGACATCTGGACGTGGACCGGCATCGACGCCGATAGCAAGCTGATCGTGTCCTATCTGGTCGGCGACCGTTCGGGCCAAGCTGCTATCGAGTTGATGGACGACCTTCGCGCTCGCCTGTCCAATCGGGTGCAATTGAGCACCGATGGTCACCGGGCGTATATGGAGGCCGTAGAGTGCGCGTTCGGTGGCGACATCGACTACGCCCAGGTCATCAAGCAGTACGGCCCTACGCCGACGCCAGCGGGCCGCTACAGCCCCGCCGAATGCACCGGGATCAAGAAGGTGCGCGTTGAAGGCGACCCCGACCCCAAGCATGTCAGCACGTCATTCGTGGAAGCCCACAACAAGACGATGCGGATGCACAAGCGCCGGTTCACGCGCTTGACGAACGGCCACAGCAAAAAGGTCGCGAACCACGTTCACATGGTCGCGCTCTACACCCTGTTCTACAATTTCATCCGCACGCACTCGAAGCTGCGCATGACCCCGGCGATGCAAGCCGGGATCGCGACCACGTTCATGAGCTTTGATGACGTGATCGCCCGTATCGACGCCAAGCAAGTCGCCAAGCTGCGCGGCCCTTACAAAAAACGCGTCGTCGCTATTTCAAACTGATGCAGTGCCGCGAAGCGTGGTGGGTGGCTGCCGGGTTATGATTCCCGCCATTTGCGCCAAGGGCAATGGACAATCTGTCCCGGAAACCTTAGTCGCTCCGCTAGGTGGCGGTCTTCCGGATCGCCAGGGGAAATCTGCCCCACCACCCCTTCGAGCTCTTGTTGACATTCAGCTGAAGATTAGGAATTCGGGAATGACCACTGCCACCCGCCCCGCCGCCCAGATCACCACGTCCGTCAGTGGCCGTGCTGGCGAAATCCTGACCCCCGAAGCCCTCGCCTTCCTGGGTGAACTGCACGGACGATTCAATGCCCGGCGGCTGGAGCTTCTGGCCCAGCGTCAGGTGCGTCAGGCGCGGTTTGATGCTGGCGAGACCCCCGATTTCCTCCCCGAAACCCTGGCCATCCGCCAGGGCGACTGGAAGGTCGCGCCCATCCCCGCCGACCTTCAGGACCGCCGGGTCGAGATCACCGGCCCCGTTGATCGGAAGATGATCATCAATGCCCTGAATTCCGGGGCCAAGGTCTTTATGGCCGACTTCGAGGACGCCTCCTCGCCGACCTTTGCCAATATGGTCGAGGGCCAGATCAATCTGAAGGATCGCTGGGCCGGCCAGATCGGCTTTACTGATGCCACCAATGGCAAGACCTATGCCCTCAAGGACAAGGTCGCCACCCTGATGGTGCGCCCCCGGGGCTGGCATTTGCCCGAGGCCCACGCCCTGGTCGGCGGCGAGGAAATGAGCGGGGGCCTGTTCGATTTCGGACTTTATTTTTTCCACAATGCCAAGGCGATCCTGGCCGCAGGCTCCGGTCCCTATTTCTACCTGCCCAAGATGGAGAGCCATCTTGAAGCCCGGCTGTGGAATGACGTCTTCGTCTTTGCCCAGGCCGCCCTGGGTATTCCAAACGGCACCATCAAGGTCACGGTCCTGATCGAGACCCTGCCCGCCGCCTTCGAGATGGACGAAATCCTCTACGAACTGCGCGACCACATGGCTGGCCTGAACTGCGGCCGCTGGGACTATATCTTCTCCTTCATCAAGCGCCTGCGCACCCAGCCCCAGGCCATGACGCCGGATCGGGCAGTCATGGGCATGGGTTCGGCCTTCCTGGCCGCCTATTCCCTCAAGCTGATCCAGACCTGCCACCGTCGCGGGGCCTTTGCCATGGGGGGCATGGCGGCCCAGATTCCGGTCAAGGGTGACGAGGCCGCCAATCAGGCCGCCTTTGCCAAGGTTCGGGCCGACAAGGAACGTGAAGCCAATAACGGCCATGACGGGACCTGGGTCGCCCACCCGGACCTGGTGCCCGTCGCCATGGAGGTGTTTGACCGGGTCATGCCGACGCCAAACCAGCTGTCCCGCCTGCGCGAGGATGTGGTGGTGACCCGCGAGGACCTGCTCAAGGTTCATGAAGGCGTGCGGACCGAACACGGCCTGCGCGAAAACATCCGCGTCGGCGTCCAGTATATCGAGGCCTGGCTCCGGGGTCGGGGGGCGGTGCCGCTCTATAACCTGATGGAAGACGCCGCCACCGCCGAAATCAGCCGCGCCCAGATCTGGCAGTGGATCAAGGGCCAGGCCAAGCTGGAGGATGGCCGCACGGTCACCGCCGACCTGTTCCGCACCCTGCTGGACGAAGAAATGGCCGCCCTGCACCAG
>CANCJJ010000013.1 GCA_947378305.1 Phenylobacterium aquaticum
GCTAATCCGTCTCAGGGGCGCTCTTTGAACTCGCGGTAGCCAGCGTAATTTGCGATTTTCAACATTTCCGTGTCCCCTGACGTGTCGCCATAGGCTGCAGTCAGGCGCACATCTGCCCCAAAGGCAGCCCGCAGGCGGACGACTTTTTCCTGGGCCCGACAGTTATTGCTTCCCAGGGCTCCGGTCAGCCGGTCGTTCAAATCAAATTCCAATTCCGTGGCAATCAGCAGGTCGGCACCAAGCCCCCTCGCGAACGGTGCAACGATCTGCTCCGGGGACGCCGTGACAATCACCAACTGCGCCCTGCGCCCGCGCCAATAGCGCCAGGCCCGGAGGGCATCGGGGCGCAGTAATCTCACGGCCTGTGTTTGAGCAAAGGCCTTCGCGCGATCTTCGAGGGCCTCACGAGACAAACCTGAGAGAAATTCCCGAACAGCGGCCGCTTTCAACCGGCCTCTATTCCTATGGTGAAGATAGGACAGGGCTGCCGGGATCAGCCGGATCAGACCCAAGCGGTAACGGCCGGGACTTACGCCCCAACGGAGAAAGGCCATGAAGCTGTCCCTGACCGTCAGGGTTCCGTCAAAGTCGAAGGCGACAATGCCGACCTCTGTCGAGGGGTCGTCCATCAAGGCCTCTGGGTCATTCAAGGTGTTTGGGGAGGCGGGGAGGGACATGGCTTCCAAATTCGAGCAGGTCTGGGCGGACTTGTGACCCCACGAGGACTTCCCATCTATGGATTCGGCGGCCTGCAGCAACGCCTTAGGGGCTCTGATTTCGCCCGGGAACGCCAGCAAGGCTTGTGATCCAGGTCAGGATCGGGGATTGTGCATCCATGTCATCCCGTTTGGTCACCCGGAATTAAGAGAGTCCCGGCTATCCAAGCAGGCGGACGGCGGTTCTGACATGAGTTCAGGATCGGCAAAACAGTGAGAATGTGAATGACCAAGGCGGCCAGCGGAGATTCCAAGAGTACGCTCTACTGCTCCTTCTGCGGCAAGAGCCAGCACGAGGTCCGTAAACTCATTGCCGGACCCACCGTCTTCATCTGTGATGAATGCGTCGAACTGTGCATGGATATCATCCGCGAAGAGCACAAGATTTCATTCGTGAAATCAAAGGATGGCGTGCCGACGCCGAAGGAAATCCGTGAGGTTCTGGACGACTATGTCATTGGCCAGGAGCACGCCAAGAAGGTCCTCGCGGTGGCCGTACATAACCATTACAAGCGACTGAATCACGCGTCGAAAAACAATGATGTTGAGCTGGGTAAGGCCAATATCCTGCTCATCGGGCCGACGGGTACGGGCAAGACCCTGCTGGCCCAGACCCTGGCACGAATCATTGACGTTCCCTTCACCGTCGCTGACGCAACGACCCTCACAGAAGCTGGCTACGTGGGTGAGGATGTTGAAAACATCATCCTGAAGCTGCTTCAGGCTGCAGACTACAATGTGGACCGGGCTCAGCGCGGGATCGTTTACATCGACGAAGTCGACAAGATCAGCCGGAAATCAGACAATCCTTCAATTACGCGGGACGTGTCGGGTGAGGGCGTTCAGCAGGCCCTGCTGAAGATCATGGAGGGCACGGTGGCATCTGTGCCGCCCCAGGGCGGGCGCAAGCATCCCCAGCAGGAATTTCTCCAGGTCGACACCACAAACATCCTGTTTATCTGCGGTGGAGCCTTCTCTGGATTGGAGAAGATCATTTCTGCCCGTGGGCAGGGAACATCGATTGGTTTCGGTGCCAAGGTTTCTGACCCGGACGAGCGCAGGACCGGGCAGATCTTCCGCCAGGTCGAGCCTGATGACCTTCAGAAATTCGGCCTGATCCCGGAGTTTGTCGGCAGGCTCCCGGTCATAGCAACCCTGGACGACCTGGATGAGGTCGCCCTGGTCAAGATTTTGACCGAGCCAAAGAACGCCTTCGTAAAACAGTATCAGCGACTGTTCGACATGGAAAATATTGGCCTGACCTTCACCGATGACGCTCTGAATTCCGTAGCCCGCAAGGCAATTTCGCGGAAGACGGGCGCGCGCGGCCTGCGCTCAATCCTGGAATCGATCCTGCTCGACACCATGTACGAACTGCCGACCTACGAAGGCGTTGAAGAGGTCGTGGTGAATGCAGAGGTCGTCGAAGGGCGCGCCCAACCGCTCATCATCTATGCTGAGCGTCGGGATAAGGGCGGGGCGGCCTAATCCTTTTCGTGCCAACGGATTGCGGGTTGGCGACATAGAGATGCAAACGGTTGTTGATAACCGGCCGGGTTGCAGGATTTGTCCCCGGTAGAATCTCCCGGGTGGCTTGAACCCCGGGAAGAACCCTCCACATTAGGCACAACGCACGCTGTGCGATCAGCGAGCCGGTCTGTGATCATTTGAGGCGGTAGCCTCTAGGATGATGGGCTGTAATCAACTCGGTTCCATCCGTGGGGCCGGTTGGCCAGGAGTGCCTAAGCCATGACCGATAAGAAAATTCTGCCAATCCTGCCCCTGCGCGACATTGTCGTGTTCCCCCATCAGCCCGTTCCCCTTTTCGTTGGGCGGGAAAAATCTGTCCGCGCCTTGGAAGAGGCGATGAAGACCGAAGACAAGGTCATTCTTCTGGCGACCCAGAAGGACAAGGACGACGACGATCCGGCCCAGGATGCGATTTATGGCGTCGGCGTTGTCGCCACGATCCTCCAATTGCTGAAACTGCCCGATGGAACGGTCAAGGTCCTGGTCGAGGGCAAAACCCGTGCGGGGATTGTGCGCTTTACCGAGCAGTCGGAGTATTATGAGGCTGAAATTACGACGGTCTCCGAAGACGGGGCTGCGTCGGCTGAGGCCGAAGCCCTTTCGCGGGCAGTGATCGAGCAGTTCGAAACCTACGTAAAGCTCAACAAGAAGGTTCCGCCAGAGGCCCTGGCCTCCATGCCCCAGGTTGGAAACCCTGGCGAGCTCGCAGACCGGATCGCCTCCCACCTCAGCGTTCGGATTGCTGACAAGCAGGCCTTGCTCGAGGTCTTCAGCGTCGCCAAGCGTCTGGAAAAGGTCTTTGCCCTCATGGAGGGTGAGATCAGTGTCATGCAAACGGAGAAGAAAATCCGTAGTCGCGTGAAGCGCCAGATGGAGAAGACCCAGAGGGAATATTACCTCAACGAGCAGATGAAGGCGATCCAGCGCGAGTTGGGTGAGCAGGATGATCAGCGCGATGAGTTGATCGAGCTTGAGCGGCGTATCAAGAAGACCAAGCTTTCCAAGGAGGCCCGGGTCAAGGCCGAGTCCGAGCTCAAAAAGCTGCGGAACATGAGCCCCATGTCGGCAGAATCTACCGTCGTTCGCAATTACCTGGACTGGCTGCTCGCCATTCCGTGGGGAAAGGCCAAGACCAAGCCGATCGATCTGGCCCGGGCTGAAAAAGTCCTGGAGCACGACCATTACGGGCTGGAAAAGGTCAAGGAGCGCATTCTCGAGTACCTTGCTGTCCAGGCCCGGACAGGGTCCCTGAAGGGGCCAATCCTGTGCCTCGTCGGCCCGCCCGGTGTGGGCAAGACCTCCCTCGGCAAGTCGATTGCGGAAGCCACCTCGCGCGAGTTCGTCCGGGTATCCCTGGGCGGGGTTCGCGACGAAGCGGAAATCCGGGGGCACCGGCGGACCTATATCGGGTCCATGCCTGGCAAGATTATTCAGTCGATGAAAAAGGCGAAGTCGACCAATGCCTTCTTCCTCCTGGATGAGATTGACAAGATGGGAGCGGACTGGCGTGGGGATCCGTCGTCCGCCCTGCTGGAGGTTCTAGACCCGGCGCAGAATTCCACCTTCGCAGACCACTATCTTGAGGTGGATTACGACCTGTCACCGGTCATGTTTGTAACGACCGCGAACAGCCTCAACATGCCCCAACCGCTTCTTGATCGGATGGAGATCATTCGGATCCCGGGCTATACCGAGGACGAGAAGGTTGAGATTGCCAAGCGGCATCTGCTGCCCAAGCTGACCAAGGATCATGGCCTCACGGCAGATGAATTCGTGGTCCCTGACCAGGCCATTCATGACCTGATCCGGTATTACACCCGGGAGGCGGGTGTTCGGTCCCTGGAACGCGAACTGGGCAATCTCGCCAGGAAGTCGGTTCGTGACCTTGCCAAGCTTGGCCACAAGCCGGGCGCAGTGAAACAGGGAACGGGTGGCATTATTATTGATGATGCCCGGCTGGCTGCCTATGCCGGGGTGCGAAAGTACAGCTACGGAGAGACTGACACCGAAGATCAAGTCGGGATCATCACGGGGCTGGCTTATACGGACTTCGGCGGTGACATCCTGACCATCGAGGCGGTTCGGATGCCTGGGAAGGGGCGCATGTCGATCACCGGCAACCTGAAGGATGTGATGAAGGAGTCCATCGCTGCGGCCAATTCATATGTTCGCAGCCGGGCCACTCATTTTGGGATCGAGCCGCCGGTCTTCGAGCGGACGGACGTCCACATTCACGTTCCCGAAGGGGCGACGCCGAAGGATGGACCGTCAGCCGGGGTCGCTATGGCAACAGCGATTGTGTCCGTCCTGACGGGTATTCCGATCCGCAAGGATATCGCCATGACTGGCGAGGTGACCCTCAGGGGTCGTGTCCTGCCCATCGGCGGCCTCAAGGAAAAGCTTCTTGCTGCCCTGCGATCTGGCGTGAAAACCGTTTTGATCCCGCAGGAAAATAAGAAAGATCTCGCAGATATTCCGGACAATGTGAAAAATGCCCTGGAAATCATTCCCGTCTCGACGGTGGATGAGGTTTTGGCGCTCGCGCTTACCGGGCCCCTGACCCCGATTGAGTGGACTGAGCCAGTTGTTGTTCCGCCGGTTTCAGCAATCGATGATCCTCAAGACGACTCTGTCCTGACACACTGAGGTCGGGGGTCTCGGCTCGGCCTGGCCTGGAGGACAGTCCTCCGCCAGGGTGTGAGTTTCAGGGGCTGCTGCTGCTGATGATATGGTAGCCTTGCGGGTGAAGTCTCGAATGATCTGGTGACTTGTTCTTTCCGTCGCAGTGATCGGGTGCTAAGTCCCGCGTCACCCGACGCTGCTTTGGAATTAGCCCTTAGCGTTCGAAGGGCGGGCGGCTAGCTCAGCTGGTCAGAGCACCTCGTTTACACCGAGGGGGTCGGGGGTTCGAACCCCTCGCCGCCCACCAGTTCCCGATGGACCTTGCCATGTTGTATCGCGACCTCGGGACGTCAGGGCTTAAGGTCTCCGAGATTGGGTTTGGCTGCGCAAGTTGGTGGGGCCAGCCAGCCTTTTCAGAGCGCGATGCCATAGGTCTCGTTGATCTGGCTTTGGATCGGGGCATAACCCTATTTGATACCGGACCCGCCTATTCGCGAGGTGCCGCGGAGGGCAGGCTTGGCCGGGCACTTTCGAACCATCGAACCGACGATCTCATCATTTCAACAAAGGCCGGGACGACCTTTCATCAGGGGCGCGTGGTTCGTGACATGTCCCCGCCAGCCATTGAGGCCAGCCTGCTTAAGAGCCTGGGGCGCCTGGGCTTGAAACAGGTCTCCCTCATGCAGCTTCATGGCCCATCCGCGGCTGAGTTGACCGAACCCTTCCTGGCGTTTCTTGGGGGCCTGAAACGCAAGGGTCTGACCCGCCTGATCGGGGTGAACAGCTTTGATCCGCTGGTCATCGCCAAGGCGATAAGCTTGCCTGAGATCGATGTGGTCATGCTCGACTACAACCTCCTGAGACCGGAACGCGCCAGCCTGATTGCGGAGGCTCGCAGGGCGGGGAAGGGCGTTTTGGCGGGTATGCCCCTGGCCATGGGCCATACGGGCCGCAAGGTGATGCAAATCCGCGCCCCACGGGACATCTGGTATGCCCTTCGGGCTTTGCGGCATCACAGGCGTGACATTGTCGACGGCGCGCGATTTGATTTTCTGGATCGTTTCGAGGGCCTGACCGGGTCCCAGGCAGCCCTGGCCTGGGTTCTGGAGAATGAGCACATCGCCAGTGCCGTCACGGGCACCACGAGGACCAAACACCTGATTGAAAACCTCAGGGCTTCCGGCCTGGAGCTTCCCGAGCCCCTTCGCCTGCAGATTGCGAAGGCCCAGTCGGAAATCCCCCGATAGGACATCTGCCGTTGCAGAGACGTCCGGATTAAGCTTTCATCGCCAAAACAGTCATTGGCCCAATCGAGGCTGATACAGGGTGGAGGCGATCTTATGGCGGATGGCGCATTGAACCGGTCCGACGAGGCGAGAGCTCGGGCCTATGCCTTGCCCCTCGAGGACATGAATCCCGGGGATCCTGAGTTGTTCCGGACAGATAGTTTCTGGCCCTATTTTGAGCGACTCCGTGCCGAAGACCCCGTGCACTACTGTCGGGACAGCGAGTTCGGCCCCTACTGGTCGGTGACCCGGTACGAGGACATTATGGCCGTGGACACGAACCATGCGGTCTTCTCGTCGGATGCCGCTCTGGGAGGCATTACCATCCGGGACGCGCGACCTGACCTGCGTCGTTCCAGCTTCATTGCCATGGACCCACCCCGCCATGACGTTCAGCGAAAGACCGTCAGTCCCATTGTGTCGCCAATGAACCTTCACATGATGGAGCCGATCATTCGCGGGCGGGTCGCTGAAATACTGGACGCACTTCCTGTAGGTCAGCCGTTCGACTGGGTAGACCGCGTGTCGATTGAGCTTACGACCCAAATGCTGGCCACCCTTTTTGATTTTCCTTTTGAGCAGAGGCGCAAACTGACTCGCTGGTCAGATGTCGCCACCACGATTCCCTATGCGGGCGGGCTGGTTGAGACGGAGGAAGCAAGACAGGCTGAACTCATGGAGTGCCTGGCCTTTTTCACGGATCTTTGGAATGAGCGGGTGAACCAGCCTCCGAGGGGAGATTTGGTGTCCATGTTGGCCCATGGGGAAGCCACGCGGAACATGTCGCCGGACGAGTATCTGGGAAATATCATCCTGCTGATCGTCGGCGGTAACGACACAACCCGAAACTCCATTACCGGCGGCCTGCTGGCCTTGAATCAAAACCCTGAAGAGTATGCGAAGCTAAAGGCCAATCCCGGACTAGTGGCCTCTTTGGTTCCAGAAATCATTCGCTGGCAAACCCCACTTGCCCATATGCGCCGGACGGCCACCGAGGATGTCCAGCTTGGCGGCAAGACCATCCGCAAGGGCGACAAGGTCGTCATGTGGTATGTCTCCGGCAATCGCGACGAGCGCGCCATACCGGAGCCGGAGCGGTTCATTATTGATCGCGAGCGGCCGCGCCAACACCTTTCCTTCGGTTTTGGAATTCACCGCTGTGTGGGCAACCGGCTTGCCGAATTGCAGCTGAAAATCGTTTGGGAAGAGGTGTTGAAACGCTTTTCCCACATCCAGGTCCTTGAAGAACCCGAGCGTGTCCGTTCAAGCTTCGTGAAGGGCTATGAACGGATGCTGGTCAAGATCTCCCGGTGACGTCCCCAACATTGCAGAACTGATTCTCCGAGAGGGAGCCGTGTGACAGGTGCAACGCAATCCACCTTCACAAAGGAGACCGGCCTGAATATTCGGATTTTTGGGACTTTAGCGCCAGAAGTGGCGCGAATGACGGGACTCGAACCCGCGACCTCCGGCGTGACAGGCCGGCGCTCTAACCAACTGAGCTACATCCGCACTTCTCGTTCGCCGCTAGGCGAGGGCGTCTGATAGGTCCCGCGCGGAATCGTGTCAACGACGGAGTGTGAAATGTTGCAAATCCGGGCGAGCGGGTGTTTCGCAGCAACATAATGAAAATGCCTCAAACCGATGTTTGAACCTTGGGCCGTGGTGGTCTAGAAGGACGCCGACTCCTTCGAGGTCCTCATGAACGCCTTCTTGCTGCAATATCTTCCGATCGTGATTTTTCTAGGAATTTCCACGGTCATTGCTTTGGTTTTCTATGTGGCGTCAGCCCTGCTGGCCCCGAGTGCACCGGATCCGGAAAAGCTCTCCACCTACGAGTGCGGTTTCAACGCCTTCGATGACGCCCGAATGAAGTTCGATGTCCGGTTCTACCTGGTCTCAATCCTTTTCATCATTTTTGATCTGGAAGTTGCCTTCCTGTTTCCATGGGCGGTGTCGCTGATGAAGCTTCCCCATGAAACCGGGGTCTTTGCCTTCTGGTCCATGATGAGCTTTTTGGGGGTTCTGACCGTCGGGTTTATCTATGAATGGAAGAAGGGAGCCCTGGAATGGGAGTAATCCTTCCTGCCGGCGCCGCCGGCCGAACTGCGGTTGAGGGCTATAACCCCAAGCTGCATGATCCCTATTTTGACGGGGTGTCCCAACAACTGGCGGACAAGGGCTTTGTCACGGCTGCAGCGGACGACCTGATCACCTGGGCGCGCACGGGGTCGCTCATGTGGATGACCTTCGGTCTGGCTTGCTGTGCGATTGAAATGATGCACGCCTCCATGCCGCGCTACGACCTGGAACGATACGGGTTTGCACCGCGCGCCAGTCCGCGTCAGTCGGACGTCATGATCGTGGCGGGGACGCTCTGTAACAAGATGGCCCCGGCGCTTCGCAAGGTCTATGACCAGATGCCAGAGCCCCGGTATGTGATCTCCATGGGCTCCTGCGCGAATGGCGGTGGCTATTATTATTTCAGCTATTCTGTTGTGCGTGGCTGCGACCGGATTGTTCCGGTGGATATTTATGTCCCGGGTTGTCCGCCGACCGCTGAGGCTCTGGTTTATGGCGTTCTGCAACTGCAGAAGAAGATCCGGCGCACGGGGACCATTGAGCGATGAGCTGGCCGGTCTCCGATTCGGATCTGTCTAAGCTGGGGCAGGGTGTCCTCGCCGCTTCGAAGGGCGCGATTACCTCGGCCTCTGTGGCATTTGGCGAGCTGACTCTGGCGGGCCCGAGCGAGCGAGTGGTCGAGGCGCTTGAGCTTCTGCGCGATCAATATGGCTTCCAGCAGATGATCGATCTGACCGGGGTGGACCATCCCGACCGCCACTTGCGATTCGATGTGGTTTATCACCTGCTGTCCTTGACCCGGAACCAGCGGCTTCGTCTCAAGGTCCAGACGGATGAGGATACCGCTGTCCCGACCGTGACCGGGGTTTATCCTTGCGCCAATTGGTACGAGCGCGAGTGCTTCGACATGTATGGCGTATTTTTCTCAGGGCACCCCGACCTGCGTCGAATTCTTACCGACTATGGCTTCCACGGACATCCGTTACGCAAGGATTTCCCGATGAGCGGTTATGTCGAGCTGCGCTATGACGATGAACTCAAGCGTGTGGTCTATGAGCCAATCAAGTCCGTGGAATACCGCAATTGGGACTTCCTCTCGCCCTGGGAGGGCGCGGAATACGTCTTGCCGGGTGATGAGAAGGCGGAGGCGAAGTAATGGCTGACGACGCAGCGCCCGCAAACCTGGTTCCCGAGACCCCGGTTCGTAAGTTCAATATCAATTTTGGTCCCCAGCACCCGGCCGCCCATGGCGTGCTTCGCCTGGTTCTGGAACTCGACGGCGAGGTTGTTGAGCGGGTTGATCCCCATATCGGTCTGCTACATCGCGGAACCGAGAAGCTCATGGAGTATCGGACCTACCTGCAGAATATCCCGTATTTCGATCGGCTCGATTACGTCGCGCCGATGAATCAGGAACATGCTTTCTGCCTCGCGATCGAGAAACTGACGGGGGTTGAGGTTCCGATCCGTGGCCAGTTGATCAGGGTTCTCTATTCCGAAATTGGCCGGATATTGAACCACCTCCTGAATGTGACGACCCAGGCCATGGACGTCGGCGCTCTGACCCCGCCCTTGTGGGGCTTCGAAGAGCGCGAAAAGCTCATGGTTTTTTATGAGCGCGCCTGTGGCGCAAGGCTGCACGCGAATTTCTTCCGCCCCGGAGGGGTCCACCAGGACCTGCCCGAGGCCTTGGTCAACGATATCGGGGACTGGGCCAAAGCCTTTGCCCGGCCCTTGGCAGATATCGACAAGCTGATCACGGGAAACCGCATTTTCAAGCAGCGGAATGTGGATATTGGGGTTGTCTCTAAGGAAGAGGCCCTCGCCTGGGGTTTTTCGGGCGTCATGGTTCGTGGCTCCGGGATCGCGTGGGACCTGCGCCGGTCCCAGCCCTATGAGTGCTATGCCGATCTCGAATTTGATGTCCCTCTTGGGGTCAATGGCGACTGCTATGACCGGTATCTCTGCCGGATGCAGGAGATGCGGGAAAGCATCCGGATCATTCTGCAGTGTGTTGACCGGCTGAAGTCTACGCCCGGTCCGGTCATGGCCACCGACAACAAGGTTGTTCCACCGCGGCGTGGTGAGATGAAGCGCTCGATGGAGGCCTTGATCCATCACTTCAAGCTCTACACCGAAGGCTTTCACACGCCCGAGGGTGAGGTCTATGCTTGTGTAGAGGCCCCCAAGGGCGAGTTTGGTGTCTATCTGGTCAGTGACGGCACAAATCGTCCTTATCGCTGCAAGATACGTGCGCCGGGCTATCCGCATCTCGGGGCCATGGACTGGATGGCCAAGGGGCACATGCTTGCCGATGTCGCCGCCATAATCGGATCCCTCGACATCGTTTTTGGTGAGGTGGACCGATGAGCGCGCCGGTTTGCATCAAGCCGTTTGACGTCGTTGAGGCTCAATTTGTGGCCTATAACGACCACGACCTCGATGGTCATTGCGCCATGTTTGCGGATGACATTGTTGTCGCGGACCTAAATGGCACGGTCACGATCCAGGGCATTGCGGCCTATCGCGCGAAATATGCGCAGGTCTTTGCTGATTTCCCTCAGAACAAGGCTGAGTTGCTGGCCCGAATTGTCCTGGGCAACCATGTCATTGATCATGAGCGCGTTCAGCGGGTTTCCGGCGGGGAGACCTTTGAAGTCGCAGCGATCTACACCGTTTCGGACGCGAAGATCGTCCGCGTCGATTTTGTGAAGTGAGGGCCGCACAGTGAGTGTTCGCCGCCTGGCCAGTCAACAGCCTGCAAACTTCGCCTTCAGCCCTGATAGCCTTAAGGCCGTAAAGACCTGGATTGCCAAGTTCCCCGATGGACGGCAGCAATCTGCGGTCATTCCCTTGCTTTGGGTTGTTCAAAAGCAGGAGGGCTGGGTTTCCGAGCCTGCACTGCGTGTCGTTGCCGAGACACTCAACATGCCGGTGATCCGGGTGTTTGAGGTCGCCACGTTCTACACCATGTTCATGCTGGAGCCCGTTGGGTCTCATGCTTTGGTTCAGGTTTGTGGGACGACACCCTGCATGCTGCGGGGCGCCAATGACCTTAAGGCCCTATGCCAGCGAAAGTTTGGGGATCGAGAACACCTCAGTGCAGACGGTAAGGTTTACTGGCAGGAAGTTGAATGCCTGGGGGCCTGTTCGAACGCGCCCATGGTTGCCATCAACGACTATTATTACGAAGACCTCACGCCGGAGTCTTTTGAGACCATTCTGGATGCGTTCATTGCAGGTAAACCGCCCGCTCCAGGGTCAGCCATAGGTCGCGTGGCCTCTTCACCGTTAGGCGGGGCTACGACCTTGCTGGACCCGACCCTCTATGATGGATCAGCTGCCAAGCCGATCAAGTTGCTGCCAAATGCTGAACCAAAGGCGAAGCCCAAGGCAAAAAAAGAGCCGTCCGAATGATTGGTCGGATTTCGAACAAAGCGCGGCCTGGGCCGCATCAGGCAGGGGGCCTCGTTTAACCGTGGTCGGAATTCTCGAAGACAAGGACCGTATCTTTACAAATATATACGGTCTTCAGGACTGGGGGCTGGATGGTGCCAAGCGTCGTGGGTGCTGGAATGCGACCCGGGACATGCTTGCCCAGACGCCAGAATGGATTTGTGATCAGGTTAAGGCTTCGGGCCTTCGCGGTCGGGGCGGTGCGGGTTTTAGCACGGGTCTGAAATGGACCTTCATGCCCAAGCAAGAGTCAGAGCGTCCGCACTATCTGGTTGTAAACGCAGATGAATCTGAGCCTGGAACCTGTAAGGACCGCGAAATTCTCAGGAATGACCCGCACCTGCTGATCGAGGGCTGCCTGATCGCCAGTTACGCCATCAGGGCCCACACCTGCTACATCTATATCCGTGGTGAGTATGTCCATGAACGTGAGCGGCTAGAGGCTGCCATCAAGCAGGCCTATGAGGCCAAGCTCATCGGTAAGGGTAATATTCATGGCTGGGACTTCGACCTGTTCGTCACCCATGGGGGCGGGGCCTATATCTGCGGCGACGAAACCGCGCTCATGGAAAGCCTTGAGGGCAAGAAAGGCCAACCACGCCTGAAGCCACCTTTCCCCGCCGGGGCCGGTATTTATGGCTGCCCAACCACCATCAATAACGTCGAATCTATTGCCAATGTCGGCACCATCCTGCGGCGTGGCGCCAGCTGGTTTGCAGGCTTTGGCCGGCCGAACAATACAGGCACCAAGCTCATGGCCATTTCAGGCCATGTGAATGCGCCCTGCGTGGTCGAGGAGACCATGTCCATCCCGCTCCGGCAGTTGATCGAAGATCACTGTGGCGGTGTTCGGGGCGGTTGGGGCAATCTGAAGGCAATCATTCCGGGCGGGTCCTCTGTTCGGATGATCCCGGCCCACGAGGCCGAGACGGCCCTAATGGATTTCGACTCCCTTTCAGCCCTTAAGTCTGGCCTCGGGACTGCAGCCGTCATTGTTATGGACCAGTCTACGGACATCGTCCGGGCTGTGGCGCGGTTGTCTTATTTCTACAAGCACGAGAGCTGTGGTCAGTGCACGCCTTGCCGTGAAGGAACCGGCTGGATGTGGCGGGTCATGGAGCGCATGGCGACCGGCGAGGCCGAGATGCGCGAGATCGACATGCTCCTGGAGGTCGCCAGCCAGGTTGAAGGTCATACGATCTGCGGCCTCGGCGATGCGGCGGCCTGGCCGATCCAGGGCCTCTTCCGTCACTTCCGCCATGAAGTTGAAGAGCGCATCACCAACTATCGGACCGGAAAACCTCACGTGCAGGGCGCAAGCCTGCAGGCGGCGGAGTGATTTGAACCATGCCTAAAGCCAAGGTCAACGGCGTCGAGGTCGAGTTCGAACCCGGCATGACAGTTCTGCAGGTCGCGGAGCTGGCGGGTGAAGAAATTCCGCGTTTCTGCTATCATGAGCGGCTGTCCATAGCTGGCAACTGCCGCATGTGCCTTGTCGAGGTAAAGCCTGGTCCGCCCAAGCCTCAGGCGTCCTGTGCCTTGCCCGCTGCGGACAACCAGGAGATTTTTACCAACACACCCATGGTCAAAAAGGCCCGGGAAGGGGTGATGGAATTTCTCCTGATCAATCACCCCCTGGATTGCCCGATCTGTGACCAGGGCGGAGAGTGCGACCTGCAGGATCAGGCCATGGGCTATGGTCGTGACGACAGCCGCTTCGCGGAGAACAAGCGCGCCGTGGAAGAGAAATCCATGGGGCCGCTGATCAAGACGGTCATGACCCGGTGCATTCAATGTACCCGATGCGTGCGTTTTATCACCGAAGTTGCGGGCGTTCCGGATATCGGGTTGATTTCCCGCGGCGAAGACGTCGAAATCACCACATATTTGGGCAAGGCCGTTGCCTCTGAGCTCTCTGCCAATGTCATCGACCTTTGCCCGGTTGGTGCCCTGACTTCCAAGCCCTACGCCTTCAACGCCCGGCCATGGGAGCTGAAGAAGACTGAAAGCGTCGACGTGATGGACGCACTTGGATCGGCCATTCGCGTGGATAGCCGTGGGCCCGCGGTTCTTCGGGTGCTCCCGCGCCTCAACGAAGAGATTAACGAAGAGTGGATTAGCGACAAGACGCGTTATGCCGTCGATGGCCTCTCGCGTCAGCGTCTGGATACCCCCTTTATCCGCCTGAATGGCAAGTTACAGCCGGCGACCTGGGCCGAGGCTCTGGACCGCGTTGCAAGCAAGCTGACATCAACCCCCGCCGAGCGGATAGGTGTCATTGCTGGCGACCTTCAGGATGCTGAATCCCTTAAGGCTACCAAAGACTTGTTTGAGGGTCTTAAGGTCAAGAATCTGGATTGTCGGCAGGACGGGATGGCCCTGGGTGATGGGCCCCGCGAAAGTTGGCTCTTTAATTCTACCATCGCGGGCCTTGAGACCGCCGACGTCATTCTTCTGGTTGGCACCAATCCGCGCCTTGAGGCCCCGGTGATGAATGCCCGTCTGCGCAAGCGCTGGCTTGCGGGTGAACTTAAGGTGGGCGTCATTGGAGACCAGGCCGACCTGACCTATGGCTATGACTATGTCGGCGCGGGCCCAGACAGTCTTGCAGGGCTTACAAGGTCACGTTCGGAGTTCGCAAAGGCGCTCAAGGCGGCCAAGTCACCGGCCATAATCCTGGGGACTGGGGCTCTGGCACGGACAGATGGGGCTGCAATTGCACGAACAGCGGCTTCAGTGGCTGGTCACTTCAAGATGGCCTGGAATGTTCTGCATTCAGCGGCGGCGCGGGTTGCGGGTCTGGACATGGGCTTTGTGCCCGCTTCGGGTGGCCTGTCGGCCAGCCAGATGGTGGCTAAACGCGGCGTAGACGTCCTTTTCCTGCTCGGTGCTGACGAGATCGACGTGTCAGGCTCCGATGCCTTCAAGGTTTATCTTGGCACCCATGGTGATGCCGGGGCGCACTCTGCGGATGTGATCCTGCCAGGTGCGGCCTATACCGAAAAAGACGGGCTCTATGTGAACACGGAAGGCCGGGTTCAAATGGGCCAGCGCGCGGTGTTCCCGAAGGGGGAAGCGCGGGAAGACTGGTCGATCATGCGGGCCTTGTCGGCTCGCCTTGGGGCACCCTTGCCCTATGACACCTTGAGCCAGCTCAGGGCGCGTCTCTTCGCCGATCATCCGACGTTTGGGCAGGTCGATTATGCACCGGGATCTTCCAGCCCTGATGTCGATTTTTCGGAGATCGGAACGGAAGGAAAGCTGTCCGACCTGGCTCTGACTAGCTCCATCAAGGCCTTCCACCTGACCAATCCGGTGGCCAGGGCAAGTGTGACCATGGCCGAATGCGCCGCAGAAGTTGCGGGTTCAGTCAAGATGGCGGCGGAGTAGGCCATGGAAACTGCAGTCAATTTCTGGGCGACCCCGACCGGCTGGACGATCATTTCGGTCGCGCAGATTCTTGCCGTGCTTGTAGGTCTCCTGGTGTCGTTAGCCTTTGTTATGTATGCGGATCGCAAGATATGGGCCGGCGTTCAGATGCGGAAGGGCCCCAATGTCGTTGGCCCCTTTGGTCTGCTTCAGTCCTTTGCCGACCTGATCAAGTTCGTGCTGAAGGAAATCGTCATCCCCGACGGGGCTGACAAGTTCGTCTTTCTGCTCGCCCCAGTCCTGACCTTTGCCCTGGCCATGGTTGGCTGGGCGGTCATTCCGCTGGCCCCGGGCTGGGTGGTGTCGAATATCAATGTCGGGGTGCTCTACCTCTTCGCCATTTCGTCCCTTGGCGTCTATGGGATCATCATGGGAGGCTGGGCATCCAACTCCAAATACCCGTTTCTGGGGAGCCTGAGGTCGGCCGCTCAGATGGTGAGTTACGAGGTCTCCATCGGCTTTGTGATCATCACGGTCATTCTTCTGTCAGGGACCATGAACCTGGCCCAGATCGTTGAGAAACAGGCGGGCGGCTTCTGGAACTGGAATTTCCTTGGCGGCGGGCTGAGAAATCTACCGATTGCCGTGGTCATGTTCCCAATGTCGGTGATCTTTTTCATATCTGCATTGGCCGAGACCAATCGTCCGCCCTTCGATCTCCCCGAGGCTGAGTCCGAACTCGTGGCCGGGTATCAGGTCGAATATTCCTCGTCTCCCTACCTGCTCTTCATGATCGGCGAGCTCGCGAATGTGATCTTGATGTGTGCCCTGATCTCCATCCTGTTTTTTGGCGGATGGCAGGCACCGCTTGACCTGGCATTTGTGCATGCCTGGGGGCCAACAGCGCAGAGCTTTTATGGCTTTATGTGGCTGTTTTTGAAGATTATTTTCTTCTTTTTTCTGATCTCAATGACCAAGGCGATTGTTCCTCGGTATCGGTATGACCAGCTCATGCGTTTGGGATGGAAGGTCTTCCTGCCGATTTCGCTGGTGGCCGTCGTGCTGGTCTCCGCCTGGCGTATCCTGGGGCCATTGCACTCATGAACCCTTTCTTTCCCCTCGCCCTGGCTGTCGTCCTGAGTGGTTGCGCCACCGCTGGGCCGAATGGCGATGTGGCCACCTATGATACGCTCAAGGTGGCCCGCGCGGCCTGCGAGCAGAAAAACAAGGTGCTTGTCCTCCGTCCCGACGGCAATTCCGAGAGGATGTCGGCCTATGAATGCAGGAGCAAGTAAGCGGTCATGCTGAAGCGCATTTCACAAGCTGTGCGAGGGGCGGCCCTCTCAGACTTCGTCGGAGCCTTCTGGCTGGCCATGGTCTATATGATCCGGCCCAAGTCGACCGTGATTTATCCTAATGAACGGGGTCCCCAGTCCCCGCGCTTTCGCGGTGAACACGCCCTGCGCCGGTATCCCAATGGGGAAGAACGCTGCATTGCCTGCAAGCTGTGCGAAGCGATTTGCCCAGCCCAGGCCATTACGATTGAAGCTGAGCCCCGCGAAGACGGCAGTCGCCGGACGACCCGTTACGACATCGACATGGTCAAGTGTATCTACTGCGGTCTGTGCCAGGAGGCTTGCCCCGTGGATGCCATTGTCGAGGGTCCAAACGTCGAGTTTGCGGTCGAGACCCGCGAGGAGCTCTATTACGACAAGGAACGCCTGCTCGATAATGGGGATCGTTGGGAGCGGGAAATCGCTAAGAATCTAGAACTGGATGCGCCCTACCGGTAAGGCCCGGTCGCCGTGTCTGCATGAATTGAAACCCTTCTCGTGTTTCCGCCTCGGCGGACACGAGCGGCTCAAAGAGAGGGACTGAAAGAGTGGCCTTGCAGGCGATTGCTTTCTATCTGCTAGCGACAGTTACGCTGGTGTCTGGGTTCTGCGTGGTTTCGGCCCGCAACCCGGTGCATTCCGTATTGTTCTTGATCCTGGCCTTCTTCTCGGCAGCAGGGCTCTTTGTCCTTCTTGGCGCAGAGTTTCTCGCCATGCTCCTGGTGATTGTCTATGTCGGGGCCGTTGCGGTCCTGTTCCTGTTCGTCGTCATGATGCTGGATGTCGATTTCGCCGCGCTTCGGCAAGGTTTTGCAACCTACATGCCTCTGGGAGCAGGGGTTGCGGCGGTCCTAGCCTTTGAAATGATTGCGGTGTCCAGCGTCATTGCCACAAAGGGCGCGGGTGCCGCGCACGACAGCCCCATGGCCTCGGGGACTGAGCTTTCCAATGCAGAGACCATTGGTCGGGTGCTCTACACAGATTACATTTACTTTTTCCAGGCAGCCAGCCTGGTCCTGCTTGTTGCCATGATCGGGGCCATCGTCCTGACCCTGAGGCACAAGCCAGGGGTTCGGCGGCAGATCATTTCGGACCAGGTCGCCCGAACGCCAAAGACTGGCATGACAATTGTTAGCCCGGGGTCGGGCGAGGGGATTGGCGAATGACCATTGGGTTGGTGCATTACCTGGCGGTTGCGGCCGTGCTGTTCACCATCGGGGTGTTCGGCATTTTCGTTAACCGCAAGAACATCATCGTGATCCTGATGTCCGTCGAGCTGATCCTGCTGGCCGTGAACATCAATCTGGTCACGTTTTCGGTCTATCTGCACAATGTGGTAGGACAGATCTTTGCCATGTTCGTCCTGACGGTGGCGGCCGCCGAGGCTGCAGTTGGCCTAGCGATCCTCGTGACCTTTTTCCGTAATCGCGGCGACATTGCTGTCGATGATGTCTCCGTGATGAAGGGCTGATTGGTAAGTTCATGAACGCCCACGATCTTGTTTTCATAATTGTTTTCGTTCCCCTGATCGGGGCACTGACGGCTGGTCTTTTCGGCAAGGTCATCGGGCCGATTGCGTCTCAGACAGTCACAACGGGGCTGCTCCTTCTGTCCTGCGTGCTTTCATGGGTGGTGTTTGCCCAATGGGCCTGGGGCGGACTTGAGGCCTTCACGCAAACCCTGGCCCCCTTCATCCATGTCGGCCAATTCCAGTCCAACTGGTCGATCCGGATAGATGCCCTGTCTGCCGTAATGCTGATTGTCGTGACAACGGTTGCAGCCTTGGTGCACGTCTATAGCTGGGGATACATGGCCGAGGACGAGTCCCGGCCAAGGTTCTTTGCCTATCTGTCCTTGTTCACCTTCGCCATGTTGTCCCTGGTGACGGCCGCGGACTTTATGCAGCTCTTCTTTGGCTGGGAGGGCGTGGGTCTTGCCAGCTATCTGCTGATCGGGTTCTGGCACCACAAGGACAGCGCAAACGCGGCGTCCATCAAGGCCTTTGTTGTCAACCGGGTCGGTGATTTTGGCTTTGCCCTCGGCATTATGACCGTCTTCTGGATGTTCGGAACCATCCAGTTCGCTGAGATTTTCCCGCGGGTTCACGAATTTGCCGGCAAGACCTGGATGTTTGCCGGTCATTCCTGGTCGGCCGTGGATCTGGCTTGTGGGCTTTTGTTCATCGGAGCCATGGGCAAGTCGGCCCAGTTCTTCCTGCACACCTGGTTGCCCGACGCCATGGAAGGGCCGACGCCTGTGTCTGCGCTCATCCATGCCGCCACTATGGTGACCGCGGGCGTCTATATGGTTTGTCTTCTGTCGCCCATGTTTGAATACGCCCCTGTGACCAAACAGGTCGTCACCCTGATCGGGGCGATTACAGCCCTCTTTGCGGCCACCGTTGGTCTGGCTCAAAACGACATCAAGCGCGTGATTGCCTATTCGACCTGCTCGCAGCTCGGCTATATGTTTTTTGCCGCAGGCGTCGGTGCCTATCAGGCCGCCATGTTCCACCTGTTTACCCATGCCTTCTTTAAGGCCTTGCTCTTCCTTGGGGCGGGCTCGGTGATCCATGGCATGCACCATGAGCAGGACATGCGGAAAATGGGCGGGCTCTGGAAATACCTGCCCGTAACCTATGCCGTCATGACGATTGGGACCCTGGCCATTACCGGCTTTGGTATCCCCGGTGTGGAACTTGGCTTTGCCGGATTCTATTCAAAGGACACGATTATCGAAGCGGCATTTGCGGCAGGGCGGCAGAGCGGCGGCGTTGCCTATTTCGCCTTCATCGTCAGCCTTTTCGCAGCGGGTCTGACGGCATTCTATTCCTGGCGTCTGGCCTTTATGACCTTCCATGGCACGCCCAAATGGGCAGCTGAGGCAGAGGGCCATGGTCACGATGCCCATGCGGTCCACGATCACGGCCATGATGATGCTCACGATCATGACGCCCATGGCCATGGTCACGGCTCGCATACGCCCCACGAGAGCCCGGCCTCCATGCTGGTGCCGATCTTGCTCTTGGCGGTTGGGGCGGTCTTTGCCGGTTACGCCTTTGTCGAGAAGTTCGTTGGCGAGGGGCGTAATGAGTTTTGGCGTGGCGCGATCTTCAATGCGCCGACGAACAAGGTGCTTGAAATGGCACACCACAGCCCGGAATGGCTGGCCTGGGCCCCACTTACGGTTTCCATGATTGGCCTCGTTGCGGCGTGGTACGTCTACATCGCCCGTGAAGGAATGGGTGCGCGTATTGCCGCCAACCGGGGCCTCCTTTGGGGCTTCCTTTACAACAAGTGGTATTTTGATGAGCTCTATGAGGCCACCATTGTGCGGGCAACGCGCCTGCTTGGGGACCTCTTCTGGAAAGTCGGTGATCAGAAGATCATTGATGGTCTCGGCCCGGATGGTGTTTCAGCGGTCTCCTATGAGGTGGGTCGCAGGACAGGTCGGCTACAGTCGGGATATGTCTATCACTACGCATTTGTGATGCTGCTCGGGGTTGCGGGGCTGCTGTCCTTCGCCCTTTGGGCCTGGCAGGCTTAGGCGGGGGCGCACAGATGACGGGTTTACTCTCCCTTATTACCTTCGCCCCACTTGCTGGGGTGGCGGCCATGTTGCTTTTGCAGGCCGCAAGGCCCTCTGATGAGGCGCGCTCGGCTGAGGCAGCACGGTGGATTGCGCTTGGGACCACCCTGGTGACCCTGGCCCTGTCGGTTCTGCTGGTCAGCAGGTTTGACGTCCATAGCTCCGGCTTCCAGTTTCTCGAAGACATCCCCTGGTTTTCCATCCTGCACTACCGCATGGGCGTTGACGGGATTTCTGTTCTCTTTGTCCTGCTGACAGCATTCCTGATGCCCTTGTGCGTCCTGGCATCCTGGTCATCGATCACAACCCGCGTTCAGTCCTATATGATCGCGTTCCTGGTACTGGAGACCCTCGTCATGGGTGTCTTCTGCGCCCTTGATCTGGTGCTCTTCTACTCATTCTTTGAGTTCGGCCTCGTGCCCATGTTCCTGATTATCGGGATTTGGGGGGGGAAGCGTCGGGTCTACGCCGCCTATAAGTTCTTCCTCTACACCCTGCTCGGGTCCGTCCTCATGCTGGCGGCGATCCTCGGGATGATCGGGATGTCTGGCACGAGCTCGATCCCTGAATTGATGGTCTACAAGTTCACGCCTGGGGTTCAAATCTGGCTCTGGCTCGCCTTCTTCGCCTCATTCGCTGTGAAAATGCCGATGTGGCCGGTGCATACCTGGCTCCCGGACGCCCACGTTGAGGCCCCGACAGCGGGGTCGGTTATTCTGGCGGGTATCTTGCTGAAGATGGGCGGTTACGGTTTCCTCCGCTTCAGTCTGCCGATGTTCCCGCATGCCTCAGAGGTCTTTGCCCCCCTGATCCTGGCCCTGTCTGTGATTGCGATTATTTACACCTCGCTCGTCGCCTTCCGGCAGACAGACATCAAGAAGCTGATCGCCTATTCCTCGGTTGCCCATATGGGCTTCGTCACAATGGGGATTTTTTCTGGCAATGCCCTTGGTGTGCAGGGTGCCATGTTCCAGATGCTCAGCCATGGTGTGATTTCCGGGGCGCTCTTCCTCTGCGTGGGTGTGGTCTATGATCGGATGCACACCCGCGAGATTGCCTATTATGGTGGGCTGGTGACCCGAATGCCGGTCTATGCCGCCGTGTTTCTGCTCTTCACCATGGGCAATGTTGGTCTTCCCGGGACGTCTGGGTTTGTGGGTGAAATTCTCACCTTGACGGGTACCTATCACCTGTCGACCTGGGCGGCTCTCTTCGCCACCAGCGGGGTTATCCTGTCAGCTGTCTATGCCTTGAGCCTCTACCGGCGTGTGGTTTTCGGCCAGATGACCAATCCAGCCCTGGCTGCCATTGAAGACCTGACGGTTCGTGAGGTCGTGATTTTCGTGCCGCTCATCCTGTCCACGCTTTATCTCGGCTTTCAGCCAAATGTGGTGCTTCAGGTCACCCAGTCGTCCGTTGACAGCCTGGTCGCGGCGTATCACGCCGCCATCGGCGCCTAGGGGTCATTTCTCGCATGTTTTCCCGTGATCTTGCGCTAGCACTTCCAGAACTGATCCTGGCGGGTTCGGCCCTCGGCCTTCTCGTTATTGGAGCCTTCAGCCCGCGATCCTATCGCGCCGTTGGGTGGGGCGGGGTGTTTTCCCTTCTGGCAGCTGTCGCGGCAGTCTTTCTGGGGCCTCAGGGCCGGGCTTTTTCCGGCAGCCTGGTCGTGGATGGCGTCACCTTCTACAGCCAAATCGCCGTCTTCCTAGCCTGTGCAGTGGCGATCCCTTTGGGGCAGAGCTGGTTTGCGCGCAAGAACATTACCAACTTTGAGTTTCCAATCCTGATCCTGCTGGCCGCACTCGGTATGGCCATGATGGTGGGCGCTGGGGACCTGATCTCGCTTTATGTCGGTGTCGAGCTTCAATCCCTGGCGCTTTATGTCCTGGCGGCGATGTACCGGGATGATGCCAAGGCCTCAGAGGCCGGGCTGAAGTATTTCGTTTTGGGAGCTCTGTCCTCAGGACTGCTCCTGTATGGGGCGTCACTGATCTATGGTTTTGCCGGGTCTACACGGTTCGTGGATATTGCGGCCGCCGTTCAGGGACACGCTGGGACGGGCGTCCTGTTTGGTCTCGTCTTCCTGATTTGCGGGTTGGCTTTCAAGGTTTCCGCCGCACCCTTCCACATGTGGACGCCGGACGTTTATGAAGGCGCGCCGACCCCTGTGGTGGGGTTCTTTGCCGGGGCTCCCAAGATTGCAGCCATGGTTCTGTTCGCCCGGGTTCTCTATGAGTGCTTCCCCGAGGCCACGGCCCAGTGGCGTCAGATCCTGATCCTGATTGCCCTGGCTTCAATTGCCGTCGGGGCCTTTGCCGGTCTGGCCCAAACCAACCTGAAGCGCTTGTGGGCTTATTCCTCGATCGCCAATGTGGGGTACGCCGTCCTTGGCCTTGCCGCCGGGAACGGTGAAGGCGTGAAGGCCATGCTGATCTTCATGGTGCTCTACATGGTCGACGTTACGGGCTTTTTCGCTTGTCTGTCGTCTCTGACCCGGAAGGGCAAGGCGATGGAATCCATTGAGGACATGGCGGGTCTCTTCAAGGAAAGTCCGGCCATCGCTCTGGCTATGACAGCCTTTTCGCTTTCGGCTCTTGGCTTGCCGCCTTTTTCCGGTTTCTGGGCGAAGTACTATGTGTTCAAGGCCGCCATTGGAGTGCAGGACCCCATCATTCAGGGGGCTGCTATTGCCGGGCTTGTCGGCAGCGTTGTCGCGGCTTTCTATTATCTTCGGCTTATCAAGTCGATGTGGTTCGATGCGGCGAGCGGTTCGGTTGAAGCGCCGCCACGGGATGCCGTGTTTGTCGCCATGGCCGCTGCGCTATTTAGTTTCCCCGTCGTCCTGCTAGCCCTGCATTTCCTTGATCCTCAGGCCCAGGCGGCGGCTGCCGCCTTTGGCCTGAAATAGGTGACTTCGCCGCCGATCCAGACCTTTGAGTCTCTGGATTCGACCAATGCAGAAGCCCGCCGTCAGGCGGATGCCGGCATGGTGGGGCCTGTCTGGATTACCGCTGAAACTCAGACGGCCGGGCGTGGCCGGCGAGGGCGGGTTTGGGATGGCGGAACAGGTAATCTGGCCGCCACCTTGCTCTTCAGAACCGACAAAGCCCCGGCGGAAGCGGCCCAGATTTCCTTTGTAGCTGCCCTGGCTGTGGCAGACCTGGCCAAGTCTCTGGTCGATCCGGCCCTGGTCAGGTTGAAGTGGCCGAATGATCTTCTGATAGATGGTAAGAAGGCCTCAGGCATTTTGGTGGAGTCAGGCCTGGGACCGGATGGTCGGCTTTGGCTGGCCGTCGGGATTGGCGTCAATTTGAACTCCGCCCCCTCTGACCTTGAACGCCCGGCCATTGCCCTCTCTGCATATTCGAAAGGTCCGATTATACCCCTAGCAGCCCTGGACGTTCTGGCTCGGCAGTTTGCCCATTGGCAAGCGCGCTGGGAGCGAGACGGCTTTTCGGTGATTGCCGACGCCTGGACCCTTCGGGCGGCCGGTTTGGGCAAGGTTTGTGAGGCCCGGTTGGCAGACCGGTCGCATTACGGCATAGCTGAGGGCCTCGATCCGGATGGTGCCCTACGGCTTCGGACCCCGGAGGGTTCAGTCCTGCGGATCACCGCTGGCGATGTCTTTTTCGGAGTGGCTTAATGCTGTTGGCCATAGAGCAAGGCAATACCAACACCCTGTTTGCGGTTCACGACGGTGACGCCTGGATTGCACAGTGGCGAGCCGCGACGGAGAGTAGCCGCACGGCGGATGAATATGCGGTTTGGCTGTCGCAACTTTTGAACATGGCCAGCCTTCGGTTCGACCAGATCGATTCCTGCATTATTTCCAGTGTGGTGCCCCAGAGCATTTTCAATCTTCGGAACCTGTCACGGCGATATCTCCATGTTGAGCCCCTGGTGGTCGGAGAAAACGCAGATCTTGGCATTGCTGTGCGTCTCGACAAGCCGTCAGAAGCGGGCGCGGACCGACTGGTCAATGCGATTGGGGCCCATGTGGTCTATCCGGGCGACCTGGTCGTCATCGACAGCGGAACGGCCACGACTTTTGACGTAATAGCGGCGGATGGCGGGTTTGAGGGCGGTCTGATTGCCCCGGGCATTAACCTGTCCATGGAAGCGCTTCATGCGGCTGCCGCTAAACTTCCCCGGGTTGCGATTCAAAAGCCTGTGAAGGTCATAGGACGTGATACAGTCGGAGCCATGCAGGCCGGTGTTTTTTGGGGCTATATTGCCCTCATCGAGGGATTGATCGCTCGGATCAAGGCCGAATGGGGCCGTCCTATGACTGTAATAGCAACCGGCGGGGTTGCGTCCCTGTTTCACGGCGCGACCCAATCTATCGATCACTTTGATTCAGATTTGACAATTCGTGGGCTCTTGGAAATCCATCGGCGGAACACGATCAGGACCTAGATGGCAAAAGCAAAACAGAACGACGAACTCGTATTCCTGCCCTTGGGCGGGTCCAACGAGATCGGAATGAACTTCAATCTTTACGGTTACGGGCCAGCCCATGCCCGGAAATGGATTGTCGTGGATTTGGGCATCACCTTCGGCGACCAGAATACGCCCGGGGTCGAAATCATCCTGCCCGACCCGGAGTTCATCGAGACCTACGCCAAGGATATTATCGGCATAGTCCTGACTCATGCGCATGAAGACCATATCGGGGCCGTGGCCTGGCTTTGGCCGAGGCTGCGCGCGCCCCTCTATGCGACACCCTTCACGGCCTTTTTGTTGAAAGAAAAGCTTCGTGAGAAGAATCTGGCTGACGAGGCCGAGATCACGATTGTTGAGCTTGGCGGCAAGATTCAGCTGGGCCCGTTCGAAATAGATCTGATCACCCTGACCCACTCCATTCCTGAACCGAATGGTTTGGCCATTCGAACCCCACTGGGCACCATTCTTCATACAGGCGACTGGAAGATCGATCCTGATCCCCTTTTGGGGGAGGTGACTGACGAAACAGCCATTCGCACACTCGGTGACGAGGGGGTGCTGGCCATGGTGTGTGACTCGACGAACGTGTTTGTTGAGGGGCGGGCAGGGTCCGAAGCGGAAGTTCGTGTCGCCATGACCAGCTTGATCGGCAGTCTGCACGGCAAGGTCGCCGTGGCCTGTTTTGCGTCGAATGTAGCGCGTATGGATACCACCATCCGGGCGGCAGAGGCTGCCGGGCGACGGGTCTGCCTCGTCGGACGCTCCATGCACCGTATGGCAGCAGCGGCCAAGTCTGTTGGGCTGATGTCCGATATCAAGGACTTTGTACCGGACACGCAGGCCAAGCAGTTTCCTCAGGACAAGATTCTCTTCCTCTGCACGGGCAGTCAGGGCGAAGTCCGGGCTGCGCTCTCGCGTATTGCGGAAGGAACCCATCCCCATGTGAATTTGGGGCAGGGGGATAGCGTGATCTTCTCCAGTCGCATGATCCCGGGAAATGAGGTTCCGATCCGGAACCTCCAGAACCGGTTGGCGGATCGGGGGGTGCGGCTTTACACGGAACGGGACCACCCCGGTATCCATGTCTCTGGCCACCCCTGTCGGGCCGAATTGGCCGACATGTACAGCTGGGCACGGCCCCAGATCGCTGTCCCGACCCACGGGGAGCGGCGCCATTTGCTGGAACATGCCGCTTTTGCCCGCGACCTGCAGGTGCCACAGACCGTTTCGCCCCGAAATGGCGACATGGTGCGGCTGGCCCCCGGCCGGGCTGAAATCATCGATGAGGTGCCAGCGGGACGGATCTACGTGGATGCGGGCGTCATGACACCAGAGAATGGCGATGCCCTGCGTGAGCGCCGTCATGCCGCCTTCAATGGTGTTCTGGCGGTTTCCGTGGCCCTAGATGGACGCGGGCGGATCGTTTCGGGTCCCCAGGTCCGCGCGCTCGGCCTTCCCGCAGACGCAGAATATCCCATGGATGAGGTCCTCGATGATTTGGCCGAGGAGGCCGAGAAGGCATTTTCGCGATTGTCAGGAGATGATCGTGAGCTCGATGAGACCGTTGAAAGTGCCCTCTCGCGGGCGGTTAAGAAGGCAAGTCATCGGATCTGGGGCCGCCGCCCCGTTGTCGAAACCACTGTTCTGAGAATTTGAGATCCGGGAGGATGGGATGATCGGCAAGCTGAACCATGTGGGTATAGCCACACCTTCGATTGAGGCCGCAGTCACTGTCTATCGGGATGTTCTTGGCGCGACCTCAATCGGCGAGCGTTTTGCCATGCCGGAGCAGGGTGTCTGGGTTTGCTTCGTCAACCTGCCCAATAGCCAGATCGAGCTGATTGAGCCCTATGGCGACGCCTCCCCAATTCACGGTTTCCTGGCAAAAAACCCCATGGGTGGCCAACACCATGTCTGTTTTGAAGTTGAGGACATTCTGGCAGCGCGCGACGATCTTCAGGCCAAGGGGGCCAAGGTGTTGGGAACGGGTGAGCCCCGGATCGGGGCGCATGGAACGCCGGTGATCTTTGTCCATCCGAAGGACATGGGGGGTGTTCTCATCGAGCTGATGGAAGTGCCCAGAGGGGGACACGCGTGACGCTATTTACGGGAATTGCGATCTATCTGACCATTTGGTGGACCGTCTTGTTTGTCGTCCTGCCCCTGGGGGTGACCAGCCATGCAGAGGCCGGGATTGATCACGGTGACGGCGGGGATCCCGGCGCGCCGGTAAACCCCAACCTCAAGCGCAAGTTTACAACGACGACCCTGGTGGCAACGGTCCTATTTGCCATTCTTTGGACCGTATTGCGGTTCAATCTGATCCATATTTCGCCTTTGCGGGTTCTCTAAGGCGCAGGGTGTTGGCAGTGGAGGCTAGGATTTCCCGTTCACCGAGACGCGTGGCTGGCCCGTTCAGTGCATGGGAGAGGTCTATTGCGGGGCGCTATCTTCGCTCCCGACGGGATCAGGGTGGTGTGGCCCTGATTGGACTCATCTCTTTTCTGGGCATTGCTGTGGCCGTTGCCGTGCTCATCATTGTCATGAGTGTGATGAACGGGTTTCGCGCCGAGCTGCTCGGGCGCATTCTGGGTTTTAACGGTCACGTCTATGTCAGCGGCACGGCCTTCAGACCGGATGAGCGCGGGCCCATGATTGCGCGGCTGAAAACCCTGCCCGGTGTGGTTCAGGTCTCTCCCGTCATTGAAGCCCAAGTGATGGCTCTTGGGCTAGGACAGATCTCCGGAGCCGTTGTTCGCGGCACGACTTTGGCGGATTTGAAGTCCACTCGGCTTGTCGCGGACAATATTGTTCGTGGGTCTATGGCCGGGTTTGGCGACGGCGAGTTCGGGGGCGATGTCATCATCGTTGGCGACAAATTAGCCCAGAGCCTTGGAATTCAGCCCGGGGATCCCCTGACCCTCATCTCTCCAACCGGCGGGGCAACGGCCTTTGGCGCTCCTCCCCAGCGCAAGACCTACACGGTCGGCGGGACCTTTAGCGTCGGCATGAGTGAATATGATCAGACCTTTATCTACATGCCTCTAGAACAGGCCCAGGTCTTTCTGGGGCGGGAGGATGCCATCGACTTTGTCGAAATGAAGTTGGCCAATCCAGACAAGGCAACCGCCATCAAGCCCCAGGTGTCTGCCGTCGTGGGGTCGGAAGGGTTTGTCAGCGACTGGACAGAGAAGAACGCCTCTTATTGGGGGGCCTTGCAGGTCGAGCGGAACGTGATGCGTCTGATCCTAATGCTGGTTGTGGCGATTGCAGCCCTGAACATTATTTCTGGTCTGATCATGCTTGTGAAAAACAAGGGTAAGGATATCGCCATCCTGCGGACCATGGGGGCCAGTCGCGGATCCATCATGCGGATTTTCTTTATGTCCGGGGCCTCGATCGGGATACTGGGAACCTTGGCGGGCCTTATTCTCGGCACGCTCTTTTGCTTTTATATTGATCCGATCCAGCAGGCGGTGGAGTGGGTCACGGGGGCCAAGGTATTCTCCTCCGATGTCTACTACCTGTCCCGGGTTCCGGCCAAGGTGGACTGGATTGAGGTCCTTGGCATAACGGGCTGGTCCCTGGTCATGGCCTTTGTCGCGACCTTGCCCCCGGCCTGGCAGGCATCCCGCCTCGATCCCGTAGAAGCGCTTCGTTATGAATAGGTCTGTTCTTCGCCTGGAAGGCTTGTTTCGGACCTACAAGTCAGGGGATCATGACCTTGAAATCCTGAAAGGCGTCGACCTGGACCTCGTGGCAGGCGAGATCGTCGGGCTGGTGGGTCCCTCGGGTTCGGGGAAATCGTCACTCCTGCATGCTGCCGGTTTGCTTGAGGCTCCGACATCCGGAAATGTTTTTGTGGAGGGGATAGATTGCTCTCGACTGTCGGACCGTCAGAGGACACGCGTCCGGCTTGAGATGATCGGGTTCGTCTATCAGGCCCACCACCTGCTGCCAGAATTCTCGGCTCTTGAGAATGTTGCGATCCCGCAGATGATTGCCGGGGCAGGGGGGAAGTCTGCCCGTCAGCGTGCAACGGCGCTTTTGACTGACCTGGGGCTCCATGAGCGAATTCATCATCTTCCGGCCCAGCTGTCAGGGGGTGAGCAGCAGCGCGTCGCCGTAGCGAGGGCACTGGCGAATTCCCCACAGGTCCTGCTTGCCGATGAACCGACGGGGAATCTTGACCCAGCTACCTCTGCAATGGTGTTCTCCAGCCTCTCTGAGATGGCCCGGAAGCAGGGCGTGGCGGCGCTTATTGCCACACATAATCTAGAACTCGCTCACCATATGGACCGCGTGCTGGAAGTTCGCGATGGCGGTCTGCAACCCTGGGGTGGGGCCTAGTCGATCCGGATGCCCAATGTTTTTGTGCGGGGGCGCTTGCAATGAGAACAAAACAAGAATAGGAACGAAATAGGAACTTAGTTTGTGGAGTCATCTAAATGGTTCGTCTCGCGCGGGAATCGCTGGCTTTTGTAGCCGTATCAAGTTTTGTCTGGATGATGTGTCAGGTGGCACAGATTGCGGCTTAGATCATTGGGGAGTTAGCGGATGAACGGGAACGGGAGCGAAGGCTTCGTTCATCTGCGGGTTCGATCGGCCTATTCGCTTCTTGAAGGTGCCATTCGCGCGGAAGCAATTGGAAAGCTGGCTTCGGCGATGGAGATGCCGGCCGTGGCGATTACCGACCGGGCCAATCTGTTTGGGGCCCTGGAATTTTCCGTCGCGACTAAGGAAGCCGGAATTCAGCCGATCGTTGGCTGTGCCCTGCCCGTCACCGGTATTGGGGGTAGGGCCCCGGAGCGTTGGGCAAAGACGCCCACGCTCGTGCTCCTCGCCCAGTCTGAAGCCGGTTATCTCAACCTGTCTTTGCTATCGTCTGAGGCCTATCTTTTGGCTGAGGCGACCGAAGAGCCGGCGATAGCTTGGTCACGGCTCATTGAATTATCTGAGGGGCTGATCCTGTTGTCCGGCGGGCCGGACGGCCCAGTAGATCCGCTGTTCGCAGCAGGCAAGGTCGATGAAGGCAATGCCGCCCTAACCGAGATGGCGCGGGTATTTGGCGACCGTTTTTACATCGAACTTCAGCGGCATGGTATGTCCAGTCAGGCCCGAAGCGAGCCCTGCCTTGTGGCCCATGCCTATGCGCATGACATCGCCTTGGTCGCGACCAATGACGTCTATTTCGCAGAGGCCTCCCTCTACAGCGCCCATGAAGCCTTGCTCTGTATTTCTGATGGGGCGTTCATCGGGCAGGAGGATCGGCGGAAAGTCACAGAAAACCATGGGTTCAAGTCCGCCCAGGACATGAGGTCTCTCTTCTCTGACCTGCCGGAAGCTTGTGACAATACCCTGGATATTGCCAGGCGCTGCGCCTTTATGGTGCTCAAACGCGATCCAATTCTACCACGCTTTCCGACGGTAGACGGCCGGACTGAGGCCGAGGAGTTGGCCACCCAGGCCCGTGAGGGCCTCAAGGCTCGTCTTGAGAACCACGCCCTTTCCCAGGCAGAGTCCGTCTATTGGGAACGTCTCGAACGCGAGATCGGCGTCATCCAGACCATGGGATTCTCGGGATACTTCCTGATCGTTTCCGACTTCATGAAATGGGCGGTCGCCCACGGGATTCCCGTGGGTCCGGGCCGTGGGTCGGGTGCGGGTTCGCTGGTGGCCTGGTCGCTTCTGATTACCGGTCTTGATCCGCTCCGTTACGGGCTGATCTTTGAGCGTTTCCTGAATCCGGAACGCGTGTCCATGCCGGACTTTGACATCGATTTCTGTCAGGAGCGTCGCGAAGAAGTCATTTCCTACGTTCAACAACGATATGGCCGGGACCGCGTGGCCCAGATCATCACCTTCGGCACCCTTCAGGCGCGTGCTGTGCTGAGGGATGTGGGACGGGTCCTGCAAATGCCCCTGGGCCAGGTGGATCGCCTGGCCAAGATGATCCCTGCCAACCCCGCCAATCCCGTGACCCTGGCCCGTGCACTCGAGCTGGAACCGCGCTTGCAGCAGGCCAAGAAGGATGACGAGGCCGTCGCTCAGTTGCTGGAAATTGCGCTCAAGCTTGAGGGGCTTTACCGGAACGCCTCGACCCATGCGGCAGGCGTTGTGATTTCAGACCGGCCTCTGACAGAGTTGTCTCCCCTGTATCGCGACCCTCGCTCGGAGCTTCCGGCGACCCAGTTCAACATGAAATGGGTGGAAAGCGCCGGTCTGGTGAAGTTCGACTTCCTGGGGTTGAAAACCTTGACGGTGATCGACAGGGCCATGAAGCATCTGGCCAAGCGGGGCGCAGATTTCGATCTGGAGACCTTGCCGCTTGATGATGCCAAGTCCTACGAGCTGATGGCCTCTGGTCAAACCGTGGGGGTCTTCCAGCTAGAAGGCCAGGGAATGCGGGACACTCTCCGCCAGCTTCGGCCAAATTCCCTGGAAGAAGTCACAGCCCTGATTTCGCTCTATCGGCCGGGGCCAATGGATTCAATTCCGGCCTATGTGGACTGCAAGGCCGGCCGCAAGCCGCTCAATGTTTACCACCCCCTCCTGGCTCCGGTCCTGACCGACACCTATGGCGTGATCGTTTATCAGGAACAGGTGATGAATATCGCCAGGATTATGGCGGGATATTCCTTGGGAGAGGCCGACCTTCTGCGTCGGGCCATGGGCAAGAAGAAGAAAGAGGAGATGGACCAGCAGCGGGTCCGCTTTGCTACCGGCGCAGCGGAGCGGGGCGTCGATACAGAGCTGGCCGAAACCCTGTTTGAGCTCATGGCCAAGTTTTCCGGCTACGGATTCAACAAGTCCCACGCTGCTCCCTATGCCCTGATCGGCTATCAGACGGCCTGGCTAAAGGCCAATGCCCCGGTTGAGTTTTTCGCGGCCTCAATGAGCCTGGACATCTCCAACACTGACAAGCTGGCCGTATTTTATCAGGACGCCAAGCGCTCGGGGGTGAAGATCCGTTCGCCGGATGTGAATCTTTCCAGTGCGGATTTTGACGTGCTGGACGGGGAGGTGCTCTACGCCCTGGGCGGCATTCGCAACATCGGTCTTCAGGCCATGCAGAATGTGGTTGAAGTTCGTCGTCAGGGCGGGGCCTTTCGGGATATTTTTGATTTTGTCGAACGGGTGGATCCAAAGGATGTGAATCGTCGGGCGATCGAGACCCTGGCCCGGGCCGGCGCATTTGACAGCCTTCATCCAGATCGGGCCCAGGTGTTTGCGGCGGCTGAAACCCTCTCAGGATATGGCCAGAGCGTTGCCGCCGAGCGTGCATCTTCCCAGGGCTCGCTATTTGGCGGAGACCAGGTTGAGGCCCAAAGGCCAAGACTGCCCAAGATCGATAGCTGGACAGGGACCCAGAGGCTGGATGAAGAGCTTGCGGCCGTCGGCTTCTACCTGTCCGGCCATCCGCTGGAAGACATGCTGGTTGCGCTACGACGTAAGCGGACCGACCTGTTGGCGGAAGTCATTCCCAAGGCAGAGGCCGGCTCGGAAGCCTTCCGCATGGCCGGGGTTGTGCGGCGCAGACAGGAACGGGCCTCCCAGGGGAGTGGCGAGAAATTTGCCTTTGTCACCCTTTCGGACCCAACGGGGGAATATGAGGTTCTGTTTCCGCCGGAATCCCTGAAACGGTGTCGTGAGTTTCTAGAGCCTGGAAAGGCTGTGTCCCTAAGGGTCAGGGCCAAGGCGCGTGATGGCGAGGTTCGGTTTTTCGGCGACGATGCCGAGCCGATCGAGCGTGCGCTCGAAAATGCGATCGCCGGACTTCGGGTGCATCTCATTCCGCGCAGCGCGGAAATTGAGGCCCTACAAAAGCGGCTTGAGGGAGCCGTGAATAGTCGTGGGGGCGAGATCATCCTCGTGGCTCCGGTCGAGGGTAGCCGCGAAATCGAATTGAGACTGCCGGGTCGATATACCTTGGACAATGGCATTCGGGGGGCCCTTAAAACGGCACCGGGTGTTGTCTTTGTGGAAGACATCTAGCCAGTAAAACACTTGCGTTTTCGGGTATTCTCCTCTACGGCCACAACCATTCCACACGCAGGCGTTTGGCGATTGATGGGGAGACATCCCGTCCTTTTCCATTCCGGTCCTCCATTCGGAGGGTTTGTCTGCGGAGGCTAACCGGAAAAAGAGGACCATAACCATGGCACTTCCCGACTTCTCTATGCGCCAATTGCTCGAAGCAGGCGCGCACTTCGGTCACCAGACCCACCGCTGGAACCCGAAGATGGAGCGCTACATTTTTGGCAGCCGCTCCAATATCCACATCATTGATCTCTCGCAGTCCATGCCGCTGCTGCACCAGGCCCTGGTGAAGGTGCGTGAAATCTCGGCATCGGGTGGTCGCGTGCTGTTCGTCGGTACGAAGCGCCAGGCCTCCGACCCGGTTGCTGTGGCTGCAAAGCGTTGCGCGCAGTATTACGTCAATCACCGCTGGCTGGGCGGAACCCTGACCAACTGGCGCACCGTCTCTGGCTCTATTGCCCGTCTGCGTGAGCTCGAAGGCGTGTTGGACGGTGGCGAAGGCAGCCGGACCAAGAAGGAA
Organism: Phenylobacterium aquaticum; assembly: GCA_947378305.1. Classification (GTDB taxonomy): domain Bacteria; phylum Pseudomonadota; class Alphaproteobacteria; order Caulobacterales; family Caulobacteraceae; genus Phenylobacterium; species Phenylobacterium aquaticum_B. The sequence continues at coordinate 32,990 of CANCJJ010000013.1, forward strand.
ATTCTCCAGCTGACCCGTGAACGCGACAAGCTTGAGCTGTCCCTGGGTGGAATTAAGGACATGGGCGGCATTCCCGACCTTATGTTCGTGATCGACACCAATAAGGAAGCGATTGCCATCCAGGAAGCCAAGAAGCTGGGCATTCCGGTTATCGCCATCCTGGATACCAACTGCGACCCGGACGGCATCAACTATCCCATTCCCGGGAATGACGACGCCGCCCGTGCAATCCAGCTCTATTGCGATCTGCTTGCAGATTCCGTTCTCGACGGGCTCGCGGCCGGCGCGTCAGCGTCGGGCGTGGATCTGGGCGCTTCGGTCGCCCCGGTCGAGCCTACCCTGGCGCGTGAACTGACCCCGGAGGCGATTGAAACCGCCGCGGTTGAGCCCGCAACCATGGAAGACGCTGTCGCGGCTGAGCCTGCTGCGGACGCTGAAGCCTAAGTTAAACCCTTCATAAGGCCGCTGCCGTTGAGGCAGCGGTCGTAAATCTGATTAAAGGAGCCCACCATGACGGAGATTACCGCCGCGTTGGTCAAGGAACTGCGTGAAAAGTCTGGCGCAGGCATGATGGACTGCAAGAAGGCCCTCCAGGAAAATGGCGGAGACGTTGATCAGGCGATTGACTGGTTGCGCACCAAGGGCCTCAGCAAGGCCGCCAAGAAGTCTGATCGCGCGGCTGCCGAAGGTCTGGTTGCGGCTTCGGTTCGCAAGTCTGGTGCAGGCATGACCGGTGTGGTCGTTGAGCTGAACGCGGAAACGGACTTTGTCGCGCGCAATGAGAAGTTCCAGGCTGCCGCCAAGGAAATCGCCCTGGTTGCACTGGACATCGAAGGCGTCGAAGCCATTTCTGCAGCCAAGACGTCAGCCGGTGAGACGGTCAGTGATATGGTCACCAACCTGATCGCGACCATTGGCGAGAATATGAACCTGCGCCGGTCGCTTCGGTTTTCGGTAACTGAGGGCGCTGTTGCCTCCTATGTCCACGCCGCCATCGTGCCCGACCTGGGCAAGATCGGTGTTCTCGTGGCCCTCGAGGGCAAGGGTGATCAGGCCAAGCTTTCCGAGGTTGGTCGTAAGATTGCCATGCATATTGCCGCGACCAACCCTCTGTCCCTGTCGACGGATGATCTGGATCCGGCGGCGATCGAGCGTGAGAAGGCCATCTTTACGGAGCAGGCCCTGGCCTCTGGCAAACCTGCAGGCGTGGTTGAAAAGATGGTGGAGGGCCGCATCCGCAAGTTCTTCGAAGAGGTTGTGCTGCTCAAGCAGGCCTTTGTGATGAATCCGGACCAGACCATCGAGCAGCTCGTTGCCGAGACGGCCAAGGAAACCGGAGCCTCGGTCACGGTGAAGGGCTATGTCCGCTTTGCGCTTGGTGAAGGCGTTGAAAAAAAGGTCGACGACTTCGCCGCCGAGGTGGCATCGATGGCTGGCCAGTCCTAATTTTCGGAAAATTGATGATTTTAAGGGCGTGGTGCGTTCGACGCGCATCACGCCCTTGGTTTATGTAGAATGGCCCAGGATTCTTCGGACACGCACATGACCAACTCATCCCTTCGCTATAAGAAAATTCTCTTGAAGATGTCCGGTGAAGTGCTGATGGGCGATGCCCCGTTCGGCATTGACACCAAGACCATTGAGGCCGTCGCAGAAGACATCAAGGAAGTTGTCGCCGCGGGCATTGAGCTTTGCCTTGTGATCGGCGGCGGAAACATTTTTCGCGGGGTGTCTCTGGCAGGGCAAGGCATGGAGCGGGCAAATGCCGACTATATGGGCATGCTTGCCACGGTCATGAACGCCTTGGCGCTACAGGGTGCGCTTGAAAAAATCGGCGTAAACACACGCGTTCAATCAGCAATTCCGATGGATGCGGTTTGCGAGCCCTATATTCGCAGACGGGCTCTACGCCACCTGGAAAAGGGGCGCGTTGTCATATTTGCAGCAGGGCTCGGGGCACCTTTCTTCACAACAGACACCCCCGCAGCCTTGCGGACGGCTGAGATGGGCTGTGATGCGCTCTTCAAGGGAACTAGCGTCGACGGCGTCTATACGGCCGACCCCAAGAAGGACCCGGCTGCCAAGAGGTATGATACCCTTAGCTATCATGAGGTGCTGTCCAAGGATCTTCGGGTCATGGATGCGTCCGCGATTGCCCTCATGCGTGATAACAAGATCCCGATCGTGGTGTTTTCGATCCGTGAGCGGGGTAATTTTATGAAGGTTCTCAAGGGACAGGGCGTTTTTACGACCATCGCCTGAGCGAAATTTATCTGAGGGAGCAAACCAATGGCCGCTGCAGAAAAGCCTGTCCTGTCGAGATACAAGGACCGAATGGACAAGGCGATTACCGCCCTTAAGGAGGAGTTCGCAAGTCTGCGGACCGGCCGTGCGTCTGCGGGGCTTCTGGATCAAGTCATGGTGGAGGCCTACGGGTCCACCGTCCCGATTAGTCAGGTTGGGGCCGTCAGTGTGCCAGAGCCGCGTTCCATCACCGTCAGTATCTGGGACCGGGCCGTGGTGGTCTCCGTTGAAAAAGCCATTCGTTCAGCCGGCCTTGGTCTCAATCCCGTGGTCGAGGGACAGACCCTGAGAATTCCGATTCCACCGCTCACCGAGGAACGTCGTCGGGACCTGGCCAAGGTGGCGGGCAAATATGCCGAACAGCAGAAGATTGCCGTTCGGAATGTGCGACGCGACGCCAATGATGACCTGAAGAAGGCGGAGAAGGACTCTGTCATCAGCCAGGACGAGCAGAAGAAGATGGAAACCGAGGTCCAGAAGATGACGGACGAGGCCGTCAAGCGCGTCGATGAAGCCTTGAAAATCAAGGAACAAGAGATCATGCAGGTTTAGTCGGCCCGCGACTGCCGGGCCGACGAGGGACCCCATGACCGTTCACAAACCTACGCCGACTGCCTCTGATCCGCCGCTTCATGTGGCGATCATTATGGATGGCAATGGGCGCTGGGCGAAGCGCCGTAGCCTGCCGCGTACCCTTGGACATCGCGCTGGGGTTGAAGCCCTGCGGGCTGTGGTGTCTGCGGCACCGGACTTGAACATCCGCTGGCTAACGGTCTTCGGCTTTTCAACCGAAAACTGGAGCAGGCCTGCTGCGGAAGTGGCGGAATTAATGGCCTTGCCGAAGCGCTATTTTGACTCCGATCTGGACAGGCTTGTGCGGGAAGGTGTCCGCGTCCGGGTTATGGGACAGAGGGAGGGCCTTTCGGCGGATCTGATCTCCATGCTGGATGCCGCTGAACTTCGTACACAGGCCAATGATGCCCTCCACCTGCAGATTGCGTTCAACTATGGCGGCCAGTCTGACATTGTCCAGGCAGCAAGGAAGTTTGCCCAGGCGGTGGCAGACGGTCAGGCGCGGCCTGAGGACCTGGACGAGGCAAGGTTTGCAAATAATCTCTCGACTGCGGGTCTTCCGCCTCCAGATTTGGTCATAAGACCCTCCGGAGAATTACGCCTGTCGAACTTTCTCCTTTGGGAATGTGCCTATACCGAATTCGTTTTTCAAAATGTGCTCTGGCCGGATTTCGGGCCGAAAAACCTGGCCGAGGCCATAGAGACCTACAAAAGCCGAGATCGGCGCTATGGCGGGACGGTCGCAGATGACGCCTTTGCCACAAGCTAGGTCCTTCGACTGGTTCAATCTCGGCATTCGGGTCGCGTCGGCGACTGTCCTGGTGCCTTCGGTGCTGGCGGCAGTCTGGTTTGATATCGGCTGGACCCGTACGGGGTGGCCATTCCTCACAATGGTCGTCATTGCCGTCGCCATGTTGTCGGTTGAGTGGGGCGGCATGAGCGCGCCCTTAGCCCGGGTCAGGGTTTCGACAGCCGTCTGTGCTGCGATTTTGAGTGCCGTCCTTCTGGCTCAGCGGGAGCACATGTTTTTGGCATGGGGCGCTCTGATTATTGGGGGTGCGGCAGCAGCCTTGATCGCGCGGGGTGTTTCGGAACGGCCTGGGAATGCTGCCTTTGGGGTCTTTTACATTGGTATTGCCTGTATCTGCCTGGTCTGGCTTCGTGCCATGCCTCAGGGGCGCTGGTGGACCCTTATGGTGTTTGCGGTGACATGGGCGGCGGACATTGCCGCCTACGCGACAGGCAGTGTGCTTAAAGGTCCCAAGCTGTGGCCACGGTATTCTCCGAACAAGACCTGGTCAGGTTTCTTTGGCGGCTTGCTTGCCTCAATTGCAGTTGGCGCTGGGATGGCCAGCCTTCCGTATTTCAGCCTGAACTTCTATGCAGCCTGTTTGGTCGGCCTTGCTGGTGGGCTGGCCACAATGGCTGGGGATCTTTTGGAGTCCATGCTCAAGCGACGCTTTGGCGTGAAGGATTCCGGGGACCTAATTCCCGGGCATGGGGGTTTGCTCGACCGGGTCGATGGGCTGCTGTTTGCAGTTGTCTGCATGTCTGCCCTTAGGCTGGTCAATCATCTGGGCTGGGGACATTGAGTTTACCCCGGCGCGTCTCCATTCTTGGCTCAACTGGCTCGATCGGGGTTTCGACCCTTGATCTGTTCGAGGCTTCGGGCGCTGAGGTTGAGGTCGTTGCCCTGACGGCGGGAAGAAACGTCGCTCTCTTGGCCGAACAAGCCTTGAAATGGCGTCCAACCATGGCCGTGATTGAGGACCCTGAACTCCTGCCGGACCTGCGAGCACGGTTGCAGGGCACCAACATCCAGTGTTCAGCCGGAGCCTCGGCGATTGAGGCGGCAGCCTCAGTTGAGGCCCAATGGGTCATGTCAGCGATTGTTGGTTTTGCCGGTCTCGCGCCAACCCTAGCGGCGGCAAGGTCCGGTGCAGTCATAGCGCTAGCAAACAAGGAGAGCCTGGTTTGTGCAGGGCCATCCTTGCTGCGCGTCGCAAAACTTGCGGGTGGTGTCGTGATCCCGGTGGATTCTGAACACTCAGCAATATTCCAGGTCCTGGACTCCCTTAATCTGGACAAGGTTTCCAGGCTGATCCTGACGGCATCCGGCGGACCGTTCAGAACATGGTCCAGGGAGAAAATGGCCCGGGCAAGTTTAGATGAAGCTCTGGCTCATCCGAACTGGAGCATGGGGCAAAAAATTTCCATCGATTCAGCCACCATGATGAATAAAGCGCTCGAAATGATTGAAGCAGCTTATTTATTCTCGATGAGGCCAGATCAGGTTGATGTCCTCGTCCACCCGCAATCAATCATTCACAGCCTGGTGGAATACGCGGACGGTTCAACCCTTGCCCAGCTAGGAATGCCAGACATGCGGACACCGATCGCCTGCGCTCTGGCCTGGCCGGATCGAATGTCCTGGCCTGCGCCACGTCTTGATCTGGTCGCAACCGGCCCCCTGACATTTGAAGCCCCGAACGAAAGCAATTTTCCAGCGCTGTCGCTTGCGCGGCAGGCATTGGCCTTGGGCGGCGTCGCCCCTGCGGTTCTGAATGCGGCCAATGAGGTTGCCGTTGAGGCCTTTATTCAGAGCCGAATTGGGTTTCTCGATATTGCCGCAATTGTAGCGGATACCTTGGGCGTGGCTGAGACCTGTGGGCTCATCCGGACTGAGGTGACCAGTGATTTGGCAACGATACAACAGGTCGATTCGGATGCGCGGCGGATGGCCGGGGAGGTCATGCTCGGTTATGCTGGCCGCCACGCTTAGGGAGTCGCGCTAGATGTTGTATTTCCTGCAAAACCTCTTCTTTTATGTGGTCCCTTTCGCGCTTGTCTTGAGTCTGATCGTCACTGTTCATGAGCTCGGACACTTCTTGGTCGCCAAATGGTGTGGCGTGGCCATTGAAAGGTTCGCGATTGGTTTCGGTCGCCCGATTTTTTCCCATAGGGATCAGGCTGGCGTGGAATGGCGGATCGGATGGATTCCGCTTGGCGGCTATGTGCTGTTTTCGGGAGATACCAACGCATCAAGCGTGCCCGATCATGACGATATGAAGGTCATGCGAGACGACATAATTCAGCGAGAGGGCAAGGAGTCTCTCTCCCGCTACTTCCATTTCAAGCCGGTCTGGCAGAGAGCGCTCGTGACATTGGCGGGCCCGGTTGCGAACTTTCTTCTGGCGATTGTCCTATTTGCCATCCTGTTTTTGACCTTCGGCGAGCAGGTCGTTCCGCCCCGTGTTGCCGTGATCAGCCCCGCGAGTCCGGCATCCGAGGCGGGATTTAAGGTAAATGACGAGATCGTCAGGATTAATGGCCGTCGAATCACTAATTTTCGCTCGATCGGTGAGGTAATCCAGGTTCGTACCGGAGTTGCGACGAGCTTTGATATCTTGCGTGACGGAAAGCCGGTGACGCTTTCAGCGACGCCGCGCAAGGTGATTGTCAACACGATCTCAGGTCCAAGGCCGGTGGGTCAAATCGGCATCGCTCCGCCTCCGGACGTAACCCTTGAGCGATCCAGTCTTCCTCAGGCGCTGAGCAAGGGCGTGGTCAAGACCTGGGACACCTTGACCGGAACTCTCTATGTCCTCGGGCGGATCGTGCAGGGTGGAATTTCGTTAAATCAACTGCATGGCCCGATTGGTATCGCCCATTTGTCTGGGGATATTGCAAAAGCCAGCGGGGAGGGATCTCCCAATCTTCTAACCAGTCTGTTCTATGGAACGGCGAATTTCTTGGGCTTGGCCGCCGCCTTGTCGGTCGGGATTGGGTTTATGAATCTCTTGCCGATTCCAGTGCTGGATGGCGGGCATTTGTTGTTCTTTGCCTACGAAGCTTTGGCCCGCCGCCCACTTGCTGCCAAGGTTCAGGCCTTAGGGTATCGCGTGGGCCTTGCACTGGTGTTCGGATTGATGTTGTTCGCCACATGGAATGACGTGCACGAGTTGCAGGTCTTCAACTTTTTAGGTGGTCTGTTCTCGTGATAAATCTGCAAAATCCGGTGATGTTCAGACCTATGGACAAATACAAGGCCCGCAGGGCGACCTTTGGTTCAATTCTGGCCCTGATGGTAGGGGGCGGGGTTCTTCTGGGGCCCGGGACTGGATTTGCTCAGGTGGCCGCGCAGGAAGAACTTGTCCAGCGGGTTATCGTGACCGGGAATGAGCGGATCGAGCAGTCCACAATCCTGTCCTACCTGCCCGTTCAGACCGGAGAGGTCCTGACGCCTGCCAAGATCGATCTGGCGCTAAAGGCGCTCTTTCGGACAGACCTGTTTTCCGACGTGAAGATCAGCTTGGTCGGAGGCGATCTTACCATTGCCGTGGTCGAAAACCCGATCATCAACAAGGTTATTTTCGAGGGCAATTCCGGGTTGAAGGAGGACAAGCTCCGAGACGAGGTTACGGTCCGCCCGCGAGGCATTTTTACTAAGGCGAAGGTCCAGTCTGATATTCAGCGGATCATCGAGCTTTATCGCCGTTCCGGACGAATTTCCGCCCAGGTCACCCCCAAGATCGTCGAGCTCCCCCAGAAGCGGGTGGATCTGATTTTCGAAATTCAGGAAGGTGCCAAGAGCGGCGTCATCGGGGTCAATTTCCTCGGTAACAAGGCCTTCTCGGACGACGACCTCCGCTCTGTCGTGGTGACCGAGCAGTCGATCTGGTACAAATTCTTCTCGACCAATGCGAACTACGACCCGGACCGGCTAGAATACGACAAGGAACAGCTGCGCAAGCACTATCGTAATCGCGGGTATTACGATTTCCGTGTCATCTCTGCCATCGCTGAGCTGGCCCCGCACAAGAATGGCTTTGAGGTCTCCTATACGGTGGAAGAGGGGCCGCAGTACAAGTTTGGGAAGCTCAGCGTCGAGACCCAGCTCAAGAAGCTCGACAAGGACCTGCTTAAACAGCTTATTCCGATCACGCCCGGAGACCTTTACGAGGATCAGAAGATCGAGCAGGCGACGGATGCTCTGACCTTTGCGGCGGGTGCCGCAGGGTTTGCCTCGGTTGATATTCGTCCCCGCTATGTCGCCGATCCCAAGACCAAGCGCGTCGATGTCGTTTTCCAGGTCAATGAGGGCCCACGGGTCTATGTGAATCGGATCGATGTGGTTGGGAATACCCAGACCTTGGACTATGTCATTCGTCGCGAGATGAATCTGGTCGAGGGGGATGCCTATAACCGCGCCCTGGTTGATCGATCTAAGTTGAACATCCGGGCCCTGGGCTTTTTCAAGGATGTTACCATCACCGAGGTTCCCACCGCCAATCCCGACAGAACCGACCTTCAGGTCCGGGTCGAGGAGCAGCCAACGGGTGAACTTTCCTTTAGTGCCGGCTACTCGTCCGTAGACCAGCTGGTTCTGGATCTCGGGATAACCGAAAGGAATTTCCGGGGACGGGGACAAGACCTCCGAGCCCGGGTGTCTGTTGGATCGCTTCGGCAACAGGTTGATCTCGGTTTCACAGAGCCCAGGTTCCTGGGTCGTAATCTGCGGGCAGGCGTTGATGTCTACTCATTTCTGTACGACCTATCTCGCTATTCCTCCTATAAGACCGCCTCCACCGGGACCAATCTACGGATTGGATTTCCGCTGACCCTGAATTCAGCCATGTCGGCCCGCTATGTCCTGCGGAGCGACAATGTGGAGGTTCCGGCCAGTTACTGCACGGCTGGAAACTACCAGGTCTCACGCTCTCTCTGCGATCAGCAAGGGACATATTTGACCTCAATGGTTGGCTATGGTTTTTCCATCGATCGCCGAAATGATCCGCTTAATCCAACCCGGGGCTACTATGGAAACTTTACCCAGGATGTGGCCGGTCTGGGGGGAGATGTCCATTACGTGAAGTCTGAACTCGATGTCGGTTGGTACCACGGCTTCAACAAGGACTTCATTTTCAGTGTGAATGGCAATGCCGGCTATGCATATGCCCTCAACAATGAGTCCATTCGGGTCAACGACCGGTTCTACAAGGGCGGAAATTCGTTCCGAGGCTTTAAAACGGCGGGGATTGGACCTCGTGATACGACCGATGGGCGGACGGATGCCTTGGGGGGGAATGCCTATGCCATCGGGTCCATGGAACTGACGGTACCCACCTTCCTGCCCCAGAAATACGGCATCAAGGCATCCTTGTTTACCGATGTTGGCACCTTGGGGTTGCTCGACAAGTCTGCGAAAACCGACTCTAGCGGGGTGCTCTATCCAGGAATTCACGATGATCTCTCGCTTCGCGCGACAGCGGGCCTGTCTGTCCACTGGAAATCGCCCATGGGGCCGATCCGTTTTGACTTCAGCCAGATTCTAAAGAAAGAAGCCTATGACCAGACTGAAACCTTCCGTTTTTCCACATCAACAAAGTTCTAAAATCATGAAAATTTCGAATTCCCTCAGCGCCTTTGGCACGGCCGCCATGGCCATGGCCATTGCGTCAACCGCCTTCGCCCAAGCTGCACCGTCAGCGCCTCCGGCGCCGGTGATTGCCCACGGGCCAGCCCTGACCGGCGTTTGCATCTTCTCGCCGGACGTTGCCGTCGGTAATTCAACGGTTGGGAAATACGTTCAGACTCGCCTGCAGCAAATCGGGACCCAGGTTCAATCTGAGCTGACAGCTGAGCAGACGGCCATCCAGAATGAAGCAAAGACCCTGGACAGCCAGAAGGCCACCCTCGACCAGGGTACGTTTGATCAACGCAACGCCGCCTTGCAGGTGCGGGCCAACGCGCTGCAGCGCAAGGCTCAGCTCCGTGAACGTGAAATGCAGGCGACCCAGCAGAAGGCTTTTGGGCGTATTGGTCAGGAGCTGGATCCTGTGCTTCGTGCCAGCTACCAGCAGGCAAAGTGCAGCCTCCTGCTTCAGCGGGATGCCGTGCTGATTTCCAACCCGGCCATGGACATAACGCCTGCGGCTATCGTCGGACTGAATGCGAAGATCACCCAATTTGTTTTTGATCGCGAACACCTCGACCAGGCGACCTCGCCGATCGCGTCGCCACAAAAGTAAGCCTCGAACCTTGGGGGTGATTGTCACGTCTCGGAGCCTGGCCCGGTGAGACCAGACCCCCGGTTCTTTGCCGCACGAGAACCTGTGAGTCTGGCTGAACTTGTCAGCCTCACAGGGGCCTCGCCGCTTCCGCCCGGTCTCGGAACCATAGGTCTGGACCATGTCGGCATCTTGTCCCACGTGACGGAGGGCGGGGTCACCTTCGTCAGTGACAAGCGCTACCTGACGGACTTGGCTTCGACCCGGGCAGCGGCCTGTTTCCTGCCGCGTTCACTCAGTGAGCATGTCCCTGCGGGATGTGTTGGCCTTCTGGTCAACAATCCTCAGGCCGCCTATGCCCTGACCGCTGAGCGGCTCTACCAGCCGGTACAACATGAGGGCTCTGCAGCCATCTCGGAGCACGCGAGCCTGGAGACCGATATTACCATAGGACCCGGCGTTGTGATCGGGCAGGGGGCGTTTATAGGCTCTGGAACGGTTCTAGGGGCAAACGCTGTGATCGGGCCGGGCGTGGCCATTGGGCGGAGCTGCCAGATCGGCCCCGGAGCCGTGGTGGGCTTCGCCTTGGTCGGTGATCGGGTTCGGCTCGATGCAAATGTTGTCATAGGCAATGCCGGGTTTGGCGCGACCTTGGGGCCGGCCGGGATCATAGATATTCCCCAGTTGGGCCGTGTCATTATTCAGGATGGCGTGACGGTTGGCGCGAATTCGACGGTAGATCGCGGGGCCTACGACGATACTGTCATTGGCGAGAATACCAAGATCGACAATCTCGTTCACATTGCCCATGGCGTCAGGATTGGGCGGAATAGCGTTTTGGCGGCTCAGGCCGGTATTGCCGGCAGTACAATTGTCGGAGATGGGGTTAGAATCGCTGGACATGCCGGAGTGGCGGACCATCTGACCATCGGTAGCGGTGCCCAGATCGGCGGTGCTGCTGGCGTCACGCGCGACATACCGAAGGGCGAAGTGTGGAGCGGTTATCCGGCCCAGCCCTTGCGGCAATGGCTAAGAGAAAGTGCCTGGCTCAAACGCGCGGCAAGCTCACGACGACCTGGAGGGGTAAATGACTGATCAGGCTTCCGTATCCGGGGTTCAGACCCGGATCGACATTGCTGAAATCATGATGCGCATTCCCCACAGGTTTCCGTTCCTGCTGGTGGATCGTGCGGAGGACTATGTGGCCGGGGAGTCCATCGTCGGGATTAAGGCCGTGACGATCAATGAGCATTTCTTCCAGGGGCATTTTGCCGACTATCCCGTCATGCCTGGGGTACTGATCATTGAGGCTCTGGCCCAGTCCGGAGCCGTGCTGATGTCCAAGACCCTGGATGTTGATCCGCGGGGCAAGACCATCCTGTTTGCATCCGTCGATAATTGCCGGTTCCGTCATCCCGTCCGACCGGGTGATCTGTTGAAACTAAATGTTCGAGTGATCAAGGCGCGGGGCGGCCTGTTTAAGTTTCATGGAAAGGCCATGGTGGAAGATAAGATGGCCGCTGAAGTCGAATTTGCCGCCATGCTGGTGGAGACTCCGCAATGACAACCGCGATTCACCCCACGGCGATCATTGCGCCAGGTGCCCGCATTGGCGAGGATGTCACGATCGGGCCCTATTCTATTGTCGGCGCAGATGTTGAGATTGGTCCGCGGACAAAAATCTTGGCCCATGTGGTCCTTGAGGGCCACACCCGTATTGGCGCCGATTGTACAATCCGGAACTTTGCCAATCTCGGTGGTCCGCCCCACCATACCGGTTATCGGGGTGAACCCACCCAGCTCATCATTGGTGACCGGAACATGATCTGGGAACATGTCACCATGCATATTGGGACGCCCCATGGACATGGTGTGACGACGATCGGGAACGACGGCATGTTCATGGCGACAAGTCATGTGGGTCACGATTGCCGGGTCGGCGACAATGTCATCCTGGCCCACTCCGCCACCCTGGGCGGGCATGTTGATGTCGGAAACTTCGTCATGGTCAGTGGCCTGGCTGCGGTTCACCAGTTCTGCCGGATCGGACGATATTCCTTCATCGGGGGCCTGGCGGCCGTGACCAAGGATGTCATTCCCTACGGGCTCGTCTGGGGGAACCACGCCCATCTTGAAGGATTGAACCTCGTTGGCCTCAAGCGTCGGGATTTCAGCCGCGAAACCATCCGGGAATTGCGGTCGGCCTACCGGTTGCTGTTTGCCGAGGAAGGCAGCTTCCAGGAGCGCGTTGACGACACGGCCGCGACCTTTGGTGAAAGCGCCCCGGTCATGGAGATCATCGATTTCATAAGGGCCGACTCGGGTCGGCCGCTTTGCCTGCCGGAGCGCGAGGTCTAGCCCCCATGGTAAAGCTTGGGTTGATCGCAGGTGGGGGAACCTTACCCCTTGAGATCGCTCAGCATTGCGAGCAGTCCGGCCGGCCTTTTTTTGTTATCAGGTTGAAGGGATTCAGCGATCCTCAGCTCGAGGGCTTTCCCGGTGTGGAAATTGGGCTGGCTGAAGTCGGGAAAAGCATTCGCGCACTTAAGAGAGCTGGGTGCGGGGCTGTCTGTCTTGTGGGCAATGTCGCCCGCCCGGATTTCGCGGCTCTAAAGCCCGACCTCAAAGGGCTTACCCTGCTACCGAAGCTACTGCTCGCGGCCGGCAAGGGTGACGACGCCCTTCTGCGTGCTGTGCTGGACGTGTTTCGAAGTGAGGGTTTTGCTGTCGAAGGGGCCCATGAAGCAAAGGTCGATTTAACCCTGGCGGCGGGTCCGATTGGAAAAATCAGTCCTGGACCTGAGCATCTGGCTGATATCTCCCGGGCTATGGACGTCGCGCGGGCAATTGGGAGCCAGGACATCGGTCAGGGGGCCGTAGTCTGTAACGGTCTGGTTCTTGCCGTCGAGGCTCAGGAGGGCACCGACGCCATGTTGCGGCGTGTCGCCGTCGAAATCCGTCCGGAATTGAAGGGCAAGCCGGGGGCAAGTCGTGGTGTCCTGGCCAAGGTCCCCAAGCCCATCCAGGAACGCCAAATTGACCTGCCGACAATAGGGCTTGCAACCATCCAGCGGGCCGCTGCCGCAGGGCTTGCCGGGGTCGTGGGGGAGGTTGGCGGGCTTCTGGTTCTGGATCGGGAGGCCGTTATCGCCCTGGCCGATGATCTAGGCATGTTTGTCTTCGGGGTGGACCCGGCAGGCTCATGACCCAACCCTACTGCGTCATGCTCGTAGCGGCTGAGGCCTCAGGTGATGATCGTGGCGCAAGTCTCGGCCGCGCCCTCAAGGCCAGACTGGGAGATCGCGTCAGATTTGTCGGGGTGGGGGGCGAGCGAATGGCCGAGGTCGGCATTCAGAGCCCCTTTAACATTCAGGACCTTTCGATATTTGGCCTTCTTGAAGGGCTTCTTGCCTATCCACGGGTCCTGAAACGGGTTCGGGACACTGCTGCCCTGGCCAGGACGGAACGGCCTGATCTTGCTGTCCTGATCGATTCATGGGGCTTTACTGCGCGGGTTGCAAAGGCCATCCGCGATGACGACCCCGGTGTAAAACTGGTGAAATATGTGGGCCCCCAGGTCTGGGCGACACGCCCGGGGCGAGCCAGGACAGCGGCGCGGCTATTCGACCACATGCTCACCATATTGAGCTTTGATGCCCCGCTTTTTGAGGTTCACGGACTGGCGACGACCTTTGTCGGCAATAGCGCGCTAAATACGGATTTTTCGGATGCAGATCCCCAGCGGCTTCGAAGCCAGTTGGGGCTCGCACCGGATGTCCAAATCCTGCTTGTGCTTCCCGGAAGTCGGTCGAGCGAAATCAAGCATCTTTTGCCAGCCTTCGAACAGGCGGTTCATGCACTGAAAGCCACCCATCCGGACCTGGCTATTGTCATTCCAGTTGCGAGTACCGTCTCAGATCAGCTGAGGGCCGCTGTCGCGGGCTGGGCCCATCGGGTCTATCTGGTGGAGGGTGAGACAGCAAAGCGTGACGCCATGAGGGCCGCCACGGTTGCCATGGCGTGTTCGGGGACCGTAACCCTTGAGCTCGCCCAGGCCGGATGCCCTATGGTTGTGGCTTACCGTTTTGGAAACCTCACACACTTCATTTTGAAGCAGGTGATCACGACCCGCTATGCCGTGCTGTTCAATATGGCTGTCGACCAGTTTGTTGCTCCCGAATTGATCCAGGAAGACTGTACAGGCGCTCGGCTGGCCCAGGAGGTTTCTCTGCGCCTTGATGATGCGACCTTACGATCGCTTCAGGTCGCGGCTCAGTTCGAGGCCTTAAATAAAATGGGACGCGGCGGCCCTGATCCCTCAGAGGCCGCCGCGAATGTAATCGTCAAAATGTTAGAAGAATTAAGAGTTTAGGCTCTCGAGTTAATGTCCACATAATCCCTTGCCGGCGCACCGGTATAGATCTGCCGCGGGCGGCCGATCTTCTGGGACGGGTCTTCAATCATTTCCTTCCATTGGGAGATCCAGCCGACCGTCCGCGCCAAAGCGAAGAGCACAGTGAACATCTCTGACGGGAAGCCGAGGGCGCGCAATGTGATCCCGGAATAGAAGTCCACATTCGGATAGAGCTTGCGCTCCACGAAATAGGGATCACTGAGGGCGACCTTTTCGAGTTCCATCGCAACTTTCAGCAGGGGGTCATCCTGGTGGCCGACCTCGGCCAGGACTTCATGGCAGGTCTGCTGCATTACCGTCGCCCGGGGATCGTAGTTCTTGTAGACCCGGTGGCCAAAGCCCATCAGGCGATATTTGCGGTCCTTAACGCCCTGGACGTATTCGGGAATGCGCTCAACTGAGCCAATTTCCGCCAACATGTTGAGGGCTTCTTCATTCGCCCCGCCATGGCTGGGACCCCAGAGGCAGGCAATGCCAGCGGCAATGCAGGCAAAGGGATTTGCCCCCGACGAGCCCGCGAGGCGCACGGTCGATGTCGAGGCGTTCTGTTCGTGGTCAGCATGGAGGATGAAGATCCGGTCCATCGCCCGGGTCAGAACCGGATTGGGCTTCCAGTCTTCCGCGGGCACGGAGAAGCACATGCGCAGGAAGTTTTCGGAATAAGACAGGTCATTGCGCGGATGAACAAAGGGCTGACCCTTGGAATATTTGAAGGCCCGCGCCGCGATGGTCGGCATTTTCGCAATGAGCCGATGGGATGAAATCATCCTCTGCTCGGGATCATCCACGTTTGTGCTGTCGTGATAGAAGGCTGAAAGCGCACCGACGGCCCCCACCATGATCGCCATCGGATGGGCATCACGGCGGAAACCCATGAAAAAGCGGTCAAACTGCTCATGCAGCATGGTGTGATAAGTGATGTTGTGCTCGAAGGTCTCAAAGGCTTTCGCATCGGGGAGGTCACCGTGCAGCAGGAGGTAGCACACCTCCAGGAAGGTCGACTTTTCGGCCAACTGGCTGATTGGATAGCCGCGGTGCAGCAAAATGCCCTTGTCGCCATCAATGAAGGTGATCTTGCTCTCGCAAGATGCCGTTGAGGTGAAGCCGGGGTCATAAGTGAAAACGTCGGCTTCCGCATAAAGCTTACGGATATCAACGACGGCGGGACCATCAGTCCCCTTCAACACCGGCATTTCAACGGTCTTTCCATCGACCGTAATTTTCGCGGTTTCTGCCATGCCATCCCCTCGGAATTGGAAACTGTAACCCTATATTTTCAGGTCTTATAACGCCTTACGCGCCGGGCGAAAGAGCGTCTTCGATTCTGCCTAGGCTTTCTTTCTTGCCAAGGCAAATCAAAGCACTGGCAAGATCAGGTGCCGGTGCCCCTCCTGAGAGAATTCCGCGCAGCGCTGGCCCGAATTTTCCAAGTCCAATTCCCTGGTTTTCGGCGAAAGCCCTGAGGCTTGCCTCCAAGGTGCCTTGGGTCCAGTCCTCGACGTCGCCGAGCCAAACTGCGAGATGCTTAAACCGCTCACGAGTCTCGGGAATAAGCATGCCCAGGATCTTCTCCGGCAGCTCCAACGGACGACGCTTCAGGGCGAAAACAACCGCATCGGCAAGCTCAAGGGTGGTCTTGGCACCATCTCGAACCAGGGGAATGGTGCGATGCAGGATGGCTTCATCTCCGTCGTGCACAGGCCAATCCCGGCTCTTGAGGATGGATGTGATCAGCTTGACCAGGCGTCCGATCTCGGCCTGACGAATATAATGATTGTTTATGTGGTTCAGCTTGGCCCAGTCCAGCCGGGCGGGCGCGCCCACGACGTCGGCAACGTCAAACCATTTGCCGGCATCCTCATCACTGAAGATCTCATCATCCCCATGGCCCCAGCCGAGACGGGCGAGATAGTTCCGCATGGCCTCGGGAAGATAACCCATGTCATCGAATTCGCTGACGGCCTGCGCCCCGTGGCGTTTGGAGAGCTTTGCCCCGTCCGGGCCATGGATAAGGGGGAGGTGGGCCCAGACCGGAACCTCCCAGCCGAGACCTTGATAGATGAGGGTCTGACGGGCGGCATTATTGAGGTGATCATCTCCGCGAATGACGTGGGTCACGCCCATCTCATGATCATCCACGACAACGGCAAGGTTATAGGTTGGAGTGCCGTCAGTGCGCAGCAGAATGAGGTCGTCGAGATCGCGGTTCTGGAAACTGACCCGCCCCTTGACCTGATCCTGAATGATGGTTTCCCCCTCCGTGGGGCTCTTCAGGCGAACAACGAAGGTATTTTGACCATGGGGCTGTCCAAGGGTGTCGCGCCAGGGGGAGCGCACAACCCGTCCCTCTGCGCGGGCGGTTTCGCGCTCAGTCGTCAATTCGTCGTGGGTCATGTAGCAGCGATAGGCACTGCCTCGCGCCAACATGTCCTCCACGGCCGCACGGTGAAGGTCAGAACGAGCAGCCTGGAACACCGGTTCGGCGTCGGGCTGAAGGCCCAGCCAGCCGAGACCATCAAAAATGACCTGCACAGCTTCTGTCGTCGACCGCTCCCGATCTGTGTCCTCGACCCGCAAAAGAAACTTTCCACCCATGCGGCGTGCATAAAGCCAGTTGAAAAGTGCTGTTCGAGCCGTGCCAATATGCATGGAGCCGGTAGGCGACGGGGCGATACGGGTAACGACAGGACGCTCGGACATGGGGACTTTGAAAATTGAGGAGGACAAACGGGCAGACGCCGACCCTGCGGCTCTTAGCACGCCAGATCCCCAGGCTCCTAGTCCAGGCCTGATCCTGAGGACATGGGTTGGGGAACTTACCCTTCAGCCGGAACGCTGGAGCCTTTGGCGACCTGTGCTCTTTGGCTGTGGCGCCGCGGTATATTTCTGCCTCCCGAAAGAACCCTTGCCCCTTGTAGGTATGGTCGCCTTGATTGGGGGACTTGGGCTCCTGGGCGCGCGGTCCATTTGGGGTAGGCGTCAGGAGGTCTCGATCTGCCTCATGCTCCTGGCTTGCCTTATTTTCGGATTTTCCGCGGCAAAACTGAGAACGGAGTCGGTGCGTGCCCCCCTGATACATGCAGGCACCGGGGTCTGGGACATTGAAGCCCTGGTTGTGGACATAGCCAGCCCGGGGCAGGGCGGCCAGAGGCTCCTGCTGGCACCTATCGAGGTGCGTGGCCTGGGAGCGAGTGAGACACCCTTAAGGCTGAGATTGACCCTGCGGGATACCAAGGTGCTTCCGGCGCCGGGATCCGTCATAAGGGTCAAGGCTTTGCTAAATCCACCGCCAGCGCCCGCGAGTCCGGGTGCCTATGATTTTGCCCGGGATTCATTTTTCGACGGGGTTGGCGGGGTTGGATTGGTCCTCTCGCAAGTCCAGCAGCTTGACCCCGCCCCCAATCTTCCCTGGAGACTGTGGCTGCTGACCCAGGTGAATGGCTTTCGCTGGTCCCTGGCCAATCAGATCATCGGGGTAATGGGCTCGGAGGAGGGCGGTCTCGCCGCAGCCATGATTACGGGGCACGAGGCCTTTATCCCCAAGGCGGAGGTCGACAGCCTTCGCGCAGCGGGTCTTGCGCACATTATTTCGATTTCCGGACTTCACATGGCCATTGTTGGGGGCTTTGCCTTCGGACTTTTCCGTGTGGCAATCGCGCTCTGGCCCTGGCTGGCCCTAAGGGTTTCCGGGAAGAAGGTCGCCGCCATTGCGGGCCTGATCGCCGTAATCAGCTATCTCATCCTTTCCGGGCTGCCAAATCCGGCCTTGAGGGCGGCTATCACGGCATGTGCGGCCTTTGGGTCCATTCTGGCTGGGCGCCAGGCCATCACCCTGCATACCTTATCCCTGTCAGCCCTGGTGATCCTGGCACTCCAACCTGAGGCGGTCACCGAGCCGGGGTTTCAGATGTCCTTTGCCGCGACAACGGCCTTGCTGGCCCTCGCCGAAGCCTGGCCGCGTCCGGCCCGGGTGATCGAGGTTCCCTGGCCCATTCGTTTGATACAGGGTGCCGGTACCTTGTTTATGGCGAGCCTGCTGGCCAGTTTTGTCGCAGGTCTGGCAACCGGGCCATTTGCCATCGAACATTTCAATCGGGTCGCAACCTATGGACTCCTGGCTAACCTGTTGGTGGAGCCCGTCTCCAGTTTCGTTATGATGCCCACCCTGGCTGTGGGCGCTGTTCTGACGCCATTCGGCCTCGGGGATTGGGCGCTTGCGATCGCGGGCTGGTCGATTCAGGTCATGAACCAGATTGCCCGTGGGATTGCGTCCCTGCCTGGAGCCCAGATCGTGGTCGCCAGTGCGCCAGGCTGGACCCTGGCCGTTTCTTTTTTAGGGCTCCTGTGGCTGTGTCTCTGGCGCGGCAGGGTTCGATGGCTGGGATTGCCACTGGCCCTGGCGGTTTCCCTTTGCCCTAGGCCAAATCCACCGGATGTATGGGTGGCATCAGACGGGTCAGCAGTGGCCGTGCGCAGGGGGCGTGATGCGGTCTACCTGCGTCCTGATGCCAAGCTCTTTGCTGCCCAGGTCTGGGCAAGGCACCGAGGCCTTCGGGAACCCTTGGCCCCCGAGCTGGCCAGGGCAACTGTTTTCAACTGTGATGTCTGGTCGTGCCGGCCAAGCTCGCCCGATGTACCGAGGGTATCTACCATCTGGACCCGACAGGAAGGACGGATTCAGGCGCGGATTGCGAGCCTCTGCGAAGGTGCAGAAGTGGTCATCGTACGGGGGCAGGTCGATCAGGAAGCCTGCCCAGGTCGGATCATGCTTGATGAAGGCGATTTTGCAGCCGGCGGATCGGCCGAACTCTACCGGTCTCCCAAGGGGGCGTGGTCTATCCTCTGGGCCCAGCCCTTGCGTGGCGAAAGACCCTGGTCCATCGGGCCGTCTGTGCCGGATTAACGGGGTTAGTGGTAACGGCGGATCAGGCCCACCAGCTTGCCCTGAACCTCAACCTGATCGGGTCCGAATATGCGGGTCTCATAAGCTGGATTTGCAGCCTCAAGCGCGACCGAACCGCCCTTTTTGCGCAGACGTTTCAGCGTCGCCTCTTCGCCCATGATCAAGGCCACGACAATGTCCCCTGAGGTCGCTGAATCGGTTTTACGGATAACCACATAGTCACCGTCGAGAATGCCAGCATTGATCATGGAGTCGCCCTCGACCTCGAGCACGAAGTGCTCACCGCTCCCCAGAAGGGTCTCGGGCACAGGCATCCTGTCCCGCTCCTGCTGAATGGCGGCGATGGGGGTTCCGGCAGCGATCTTGCCCAGGATCGAAAGTTCGCGCGTGTCATTGGCGACGGCCAGACCAAGAGGCGCATCACTGGGCTCGACCAATTGCAACCTTGCTGGTCCGCGGCCCTTTGGCGGCGCCGATGTTGTGGCCTGTTGCGGAAGCTTCACCACCTCAAGTGCACGGGCTCTATGGGGCAGGCGGCGCAGAAAACCGCGTTCCTCCAGCGCTGTGATCAAACGGTGAATGCCTGACTTTGATGCCAGGTCGAGAGCGTCCTTCATCTCGTCGAAGGAGGGCGAGACACCAGCTTCCTTGATGCGTTCATGAATGAACATGAGCAATTCGTGCTGTTTACGGGTTAACATTGCCAAACGCCTTCAGGAACAAATCGAAAACTCTGGCGATGTTCTCTAAGCGTTCTTTGTTAATGTCAAGTTGACGACGGCGGCGTCAGGACATCCCAAGTAGGGACCGGGTGGCAGACGCCACATCAGCCTGGCGCATCAGGCTCTCGCCCACCAGCATTGCCTTTGCGCCAGAGGCTTCCAGGCGGCTCACGTCGACCTGCGTAAAAATTCCGCTCTCCGTGACCAGAAGCGCACCTGGAGGCGCGAGACTGGCAAGGTTTTCCGTATTTGCCAGATCAATCTTGAAGGTCCTGAGGTCGCGGTTATTCACGCCCACCAGGCGTGCGCCCAGAGACTGCGCCCGGGCCATCTCGGCAGCATCATGAACCTCGACAAGAGCATCCATGCCAAGGCGGGCGGCTTCGGACATCAGAGCGTGGGCCAGTGCGTCGTCAACCATGGCGAGAATCACCAATATTGCGTCGGCACCCAAGGCTCGCGATTCGGTCACCTGCCAGGCATCCACCAGAAACTCTTTGCGTATGCAGGGCAGGGCTGTCGCGGCCCGTGCCTGGGTCAGAAAGGCATCGTCACCCTGGAAACTTGGGCCATCGGTCAAGATGGAAAGGCAGGTCGCACCCCCGGTTTCATAAGCCTTGGCCAAGGCGGGGGGATCAAAGTCCGCCCGGATCACGCCTTTGGAAGGCGAGGCCTTCTTGATCTCGGCAATCAGTCCAAGCCTTCCGGGCCGGTGCGCGGCCTCCAGTCTTGCCCTGAACCCGCGCGGCGGACTGGCGGCCCAGGCAGCCTGTTCCAGGCCAACCATGGGCGTGACAAGTTTCCGGTCGGCGACTTCTTGGCGCTTATAGGCTGCGATTTTTTCGAGAATGTCGCTCATGAACTGTGGCTTATTTCGATCAGACGCTCGAGGGCCACTCGGGCGTGGCCGTCATCCAGGATCAGCCCGGCCAGCTGCACTCCGGCCTTCAAGGTTTCAACGCGACCTCCGATCAAAAGGGCGGCACCGGCATTGAGGCAGACTATGTCGCGATAGGCTCCGGTCTGGCCAGACAAGACGGCTTTCAGCGCTTCCGCATTCTCGACAGGCGATCCACCGACGAGGTCCGAGGGATTGGCACGAGCAAGGCCAACGTCTTCAGGCAGCAGACTAAAGCGGCGAACCTCGCCATCCTTCCACTCGGCGACCTGAGTTTCCCCCGTCGTGGTTATTTCATCCATGCCCGACCCATGGACCACCCAGGCCCGTTCGGATCCAAGTCGTCCCAAGGCTGTTGCCAGAGGTTCAATCCAGGCTTCGGAAAAGACACCAACCACCTGCCGCCGAGCACCGGCTGGATTAGATAGCGGACCTAAAATATTGAAGATGGTGCGAAAACCAAGTTCCGCACGGATGGGTGAAACATGCCGCATGGCAGAATGGTGCGCGGTGGCAAACAAAAAGCACAGACTGGCCTCATCCAGGGCGCGCCTCTGGGCCTCGGGGGACGGGGTCAGATTAACACCGAGGACCTCCAGGACATCGGCAGCCCCGGACTTTGAAGACAGGGCGCGGTTCCCGTGTTTGGCAACCTTCAGACCGGCACCGGCCACAACAAAGGCCACCGCAGTTGAGATATTGAAGGTGTGAAGGCCATCCCCGCCGGTTCCGCAGACATCCAGGGTGGGGTAGGGCACATCCAGTCGGGTTGCGGCTGCGCGCATGGCCCGGGCTCCCGCCATGATCTCCCCAACCGTCTCACCGCGCAGGTGCATGGCTGTCAGGGCCGAGGCGACCTGAGCTGGCGTTGGATCTCCGCGCAGGCAAGCCGAAAAGAAGCCGACGGCCTCGGTCTCTGAAAGCACCGCACCAGAGGCCAGCCTCGCCAGCAGGGGTTTGAAAACCTCCGACACGCGCCGCTTTAAGCCGGGACCAAGGGTGTGACCCCGGCCAAAACCAGGAAATTGCCCAGCAATTTGTGCCCGCCTTCTGTCGCGATGGACTCGGGATGGAACTGGACCCCGAAGACTGGCCGAGACTTGCTCTGCAGTCCCATGATTTCACCATCATCCGTCCAGGCGGTGACAACCAAGTCGTCTGGCAAGCTGGCCCGATCGACGGCAAGGCTATGATAGCGCGTGGCGACAAAGGGATTGGGCATGCCACTGAACACACCCGTATTGGTATGATGTATCTGGCTTGTCTTGCCGTGCATCAGGGTCTGGGCGCGCACCACCTTGCCTCCAAAGGCCTGACCAATGGCCTGGTGGCCGAGACAAACGCCGAAGATCGGCAGGTCGGCTGGCGCATGCGTGATGAGGTCCAGACATATCCCGGCGTCATCCGGCGTGCAGGGCCCGGGCGACAGCAGAATGCCCTGCGGAGCCATCCCCAAAGCCTCTTCGACACTGAGGGCATCATTACGATAGACGCGGGTCTGCGCACCCAACTCGTTCAGATAATGAACGAGGTTGTAGGTAAAGCTGTCATAGTTATCGATGACGAGGATCATGGGTTACCTTTAGAGCGTTTCCGCGGTCATGGGAATCGTTGCCCGCCAAAAAACGGCGCAGGATTGCCACGGGCCGCAAATGCCCCTCCAATCTCTGCATGAAACGGTCCGATTCTGTATTTCGCCCCGCGCTGGATATCGACCAGATGGCCCTGGCCAAGGTTTATCTCGAAAAGCCGTTTAAACGTGAGGTCGTCTGGCCTGTCTTGGCGGCCGCTTTCTTTTCCGCAACAACCGCGCTCCTGCTGGCCTTTGTGGTGATTGTCTCGCCGATACCTTGACCCGACGGCAATGCTTCAAGAATGCTTTTCAATCCTTCAGAGGCATGATTACATGCAATTTCAGCCAGTAATTTGGCATTGTTCGGGAGCTCGGTAGGTTGAGCGAAGATAAGTCAGAGCTTCTGCGGTCTCTCAGTATTGATCGCTCCATGGACCAGGATTCACCCGCCAGGACCGGCCCAGGCGGGCTCGTGGTGGCGGGTTTGGTCGTCGCCAGTCTGCTAGGCGGCAGCGCTGTTGGCTGGTTTTTGAAACCGACACCGAAACCAAAGACCATCGTTGTCGAGTCAACCCAATCCACCAGCAAGTCTGCGGCCCCCGTGGGCGGACTGACGGCCTCGGGCTATGTCGTGGCGCGTACCCGGGCCACTGTGGCCGCTGAAGTTACCGGCCGGGTCGTCCAGGTTTTGGTAGAGGAAGGCCAGGTCATCAAGGCGGGTCAGGTTCTCGCCATTCTAGACGGGTCTCTGGCGACGGTGGATGCAGCCTCGTCCAAGGCGCGCGCCGTTTCGGCCCAGGCCGCCCTGGAGTCCGCCCGGCTTCAATATGCCCAGGCCCAGAAGGATCTCGTGCGTTACGAGACCCTGGCCAAGACAGGCTATGTCAGCGAGTCCAACGTTCAGGCCGTCCGGCTAAAGACGACGGTTGCCCGGGCCCAGGAAGACCTGTCCAGGGCTCAACTTGTGGCCGCTCAGTCCGATGCAAATCGCAGCCAGGTCCAGTTGGGGAAGTATGAGATACGCGCGCCCTTCTCCGGTGTGGTGATCGACAAGGCCGCCCAGCCCGGGGAAATCATTTCGCCCCTGTCCGCGGGGGGTGGCTTCACCCGAACCGGCATTTGCACGATCGTCGACATGGACAGTCTCGAGATCGAGGTCGATGTGAATGAAGCCTATATTGGCCGGGTTGCGGAAGGCCAGAAGGTTGAGGCCGTCCTGGATGCCTTCCCGGACACGGTCTTGCCGGCCCACGTGATCGCCAAGATTCCAACCGCCAGTCGCGACAAGGCGACGGTGCGGGTGCGAATTGGATTCGACAGCAAGGATGTTCGCGTCCTTCCCGAGATGGCCGTAAAGGTCACCTTCCTGGACAGCAAAACCTAAACAGGACTCCCTCATGAGCGCTCTGATTGAACTGAACGATGTCAGGAAACTCTATCGCCGCGGCAAGGAAGGGATAGCCATTTTCGATGGCCTGAACCTCTCAATTGAGAAGGGGGACTTTGTTGCCATCATGGGGCCGTCAGGCTCTGGCAAGACGACCCTGCTCAACCTGCTCGGGGGCACGGATCGTTGTGACACGGGCGAGATCATCTTCGACGGCGAGCGGATCGACGGCTATTCCGAGGGGCAGCTGGCCGCCTGGCGGGCCCGCAGTGTTGGATTTATCTTTCAGTTCTACAATTTGATGCCGGTGCTGAATGCCGCACAGAATGTCGAACTCCCGCTCATGCTGACCAATCTCTCGGCCAAAAAGCGCCGGGAAAATGTTGAGACGGCGCTTAAGATTGTTGAGCTGTCCGATCGGGCCAAGCACAAGCCGAAAGAACTTTCCGGCGGTCAGCAGCAGAGGGTCGCCATTGCCAGGGCTATTGTCTCTGATCCCAAGCTCTTGCTGTGCGATGAGCCGACCGGGGATCTGGATCGGTCAACAGCCAACGATATTTTGCGGACCCTGCAGCAATTGAACAAGGAACTGGGCAAGACCATTGTCATGGTCACCCACGACCCTGAAGCGGCTCGCTTTGCCAACCGGACACTGCATCTCGACAAGGGGACATTCGCCGAGGTTACGGCATGACCGACTTTGACCTGGTCTGGAAAAACCTGTTCAGGAAGCCTTTGAGAACGGTCCTTCTGACCGTTTCGATCTTCATGGCCTTTCTGATCTTCGGCATGCTTACGAGCGTCAATGTCTCCCTTGAAAAAGCGGTCGATAGAGGATCAAGCACCCGGCTGATCGTTGCAAACAAGATCAACTTCACCCAGCCGCTGCCGATTGCCTATGTTAACCGCGTGGCCGCCATCCCCGGCGTTACCCTTGTCAGCCATCAAAACTGGTTTGGGGCCTATTATCAGGATGCGCGGACAAGCCGGTTCGTGGGCTTTGCCGTTGATCCCGAGAACTTCCTGAAAATATCTGAAGAGATTCATTTGACGGAGGCCGAGCGCAAGGCCTTCATTCAGGAACGCACCGGGGTCATTGTGGGCAAGACAGTTGCTGACAAGTATGGCTGGAAGGTGGGGCAGACCGTGCCCATCCAGTCGCAAATCTTTGTCCAGGCAGATGGTCGTCGAACCTGGGACATGAAAATTGTCGGGATTTTCACGGGGGCGAAACCTACAGATCCGACGCCGGCGATCTATTTCAATTATGACTATATGAACGAGACCATTTCGTTTGGCCGGGACACCATAGGCAACATCATCGTCAAAACGGCATCTCCAGACGAGAATGACCGGGTTGCCAAGTTGATCGATACGACCTTCGAAAACTCGCCCTACGAAACCTCAACCTCGGATGAGAAGACCTTCTCCAGGGCCTTTCTGAAGCAGGCCGGGGATCTAAACTTTATCGTCACCATGGTGGTGTCTGCAGCCTTTGCCGCCATTCTGATGATTGTCAGCACGACCTTGGTCTCGGCCATGCGGGAAAGGACCAAGGAGATAGGGGTTATGAAGACCCTGGGCTTTTCAAGCCCACGGGTTCTCAGGATGGTCCTTGGCGAGGCCTTGCTGCTTTCAACGCTTGGGGCTGTTTTGGGACTTGGGGCCTCTGCCCTGGTCCTAAAGGGGATCTCAAAGCAGACTGAAGGTAGCCTTGGCGACCTGTCCATGCCTCCAGTTGTTACCCTGATTGGCGTCCTCCTGGCCCTTGGGTTGGGCCTCTCGACCGGGGCCGTCCCGGCAATCTCGGCCTTGCGCATGCGCATTGTCGACGCCCTGAACCGCAGCTAGGAAGCCCGCTGATGAGCATCTTGAACCAGACACGCTCTGTCATTGCCATGAATGTGCGCTCCATTCCCCAACGCTTGGGAATGTCGCTTGCGACCATTGGGGCCATTGCCATGGTCGTTGCCGTCCTCCTCAGCTTTCTGGCCCTGGCCAATGGGTTCAGCCAGACCCTAAAGGGCTCTGGCGCGGCTGACGTGGCGATTGTCCTGCGTGATGGCGCCGATGCAGAATTGAGCAGTACCGTCTCGAGGGATCAGGTCGACCTCCTGGGTCAAGGCCCCGGCGTTCGCGCAGCCTCAGACGGTCACCCGATCGTTTCGCCGGAACTCATGCTGGTGGTCGACGGTGTCAAGAAGTCATCAGGGACCAAGGCCAACATGCCTTTACGCGGTCTGGGGCCGAATGGTCTGCTGGTTCGCAAGCAGGCCAAGATCACTCAGGGGCGGATGTTTGCGCCGGGATCAAATGAGATCGTTGTCGGGGCTGGATTGCTGCGGGAATTTGCGGGATTTGAGCTTGGGAAGTCGATCCGGTTTGGGTCTCAAACCTGGAAGGTCGTCGGGGTGTTTGAAGCTCCGGGTACGGTTTTCGAGTCTGAACTCTGGGCCGACGCGCCTGTGGTTCAGAGCATGTTCAAGCGGGGGACGACCTTTCAAACCGCCCGCGTCGCCTTGACCAGTCCTGAGGCGCTGAAGGCCTTTGCGGCCTATGCAAAGGCGGATCCCCGGCTGCAACTCAAGGCCCAGAGCGAGCAGGCTTATTACGCCGCCCAAGCGGAGCGCTCGGGAGTCTTGATCAAGTATTTTGGCTGGCCGCTTGGGATAATCATGGCCATTGGAGCCCTCGCAGGGGCCCTGAACACCATGTACGCCTCGGTCTCCAGCCGTGCCGCCGAGATTGCAACCTTGCGGGTTATCGGGTTCTCAGGATTTTCAGCCTTCATGGGCACCATGGTGGAAGCCCTGGTGCTGTCGGCGCTCGGCGCACTTGTCGGCGTAGCCATCTGTGCGGTTGGCTTTAACGGTCTTTCCGCATCGACCCTTGGGGCAGGCTTTACCCAGGTGACCTTCCGGATTCAGGTCGGGCCGGAAATCGTGGTTCAGGCGGTTGTTCTGGCCCTGATTATCGGTCTTGTCGGAGGCATCTTCCCAGGCCTGCGGGCAGCTCGTCAAAGGCCACTCCTGGTTCTGGCTGGCTAGGGCGGGAGGAGCCTCTACTAAGGCTCGTCAGCCCTAAACGAACCGCCAGGCTTCTTCAGCAGCCCGGCGTAGGGCCCGAGCCTTGTGGAGGGTTTCGTCGTATTCTGCGTCGGGGTCGCTATCAGCCACCACACCGCCGCCCGCCTGGACGTAGATGGTTCCGTCCTTAATGCAGGCGGTGCGCAGGACAATGCAGGTGTCCACCGAGCCATCAGCACCGAAATAACCGACGGCCCCGGCATAGGCGATGCCGCGCTTTTCGACTTCCAGCTCGTCAATGATCTGCATGGCCCGCACCTTTGGGGCCCCAGACAGGGTACCCGCCGGAAGGGCTGCCATCAGGACATCAACCGGGTCCAGCCCATCAGGCGCATCGCCCTCGACGTTCGAGACCAGGTGCATGACGTGGCTGTAGCGTTCAACAAAGAAGCTCGCCGTCACCCGGACGCGAGGATCGCCATAGGCCTGTTCAGGACTGTTTGATCCTGTCGCCTTCAGCATGGCGACACGACCCACGTCATTTCTGCCGAGGTCCAGAAGCATAAGATGTTCCGCGCGCTCCTTTGGGTCAGCCAGCAGCTCGGCTTCCAGAGCGCGATCCTGCTCTGGCGTGGCCCCCCGCGGCCGGGTGCCCGCAATGGGTCGGATGGTGATCTTGTTATCCCGAAGTCTGACGAGAATCTCCGGGCTGGAGCCCGCGAGCTGGAAGTTCCCAAAGTTCAGATAGAACAGAAAGGGGGAGGGGTTCATTCTCCGCAGGGAGCGGTAGAGCGCAAAGGGTTCAAGTTCGAAGGGTGACCTGAACCTGTGGCTAGGAACGACCTGGAATATGTCTCCGGCGTGGATGTAGTCCTTCGCCCGGGCAACAATCTGATGATAGTCCGTGCGACTGACCGGCGTTGTGAACTGGTCGGGTTGCGGCTTGCCAAGGCCGGTCAAGGCGGGGGCGGCCCCCTTGAGATCCGAGATCACCTCTGACAGTCGCTGGGTCGCGGCATCATAGGCAGCCCGGGCCGTGCCTTCACCTGGACGGACCGTGGTCACCAGGATGATTTCCTGGGCGATGGCGTCGAAAATCGCGACGATGGATGGCTTGATCATCACGCCGTCGGGCAGGCCCAGGGTATCGGTGTTTACGTGCGGCAGGTTTTCGACAAGCCGGATCATGTCATAGCCAATGGCCCCGAAGACGCCAGCTGCCATGGGGGGCAGGCCCTCAGGCATGTCCAGTCGCGATGAGGCGACAAGATCACGAAGGGAATTCAGCGCACCACCCGGTTGAGGGGTAAAGAGGCCCTGGGCAATGGCATTGCCTTCCGCAGTTTCCGCCTGATCTCCATAACACCGCCAGACGAGGTCGGGCTTCATGGCGATGACAGAGTAGCGTCCCCGCCAGGCCCCGCCTTCGACGCTCTCGAAGAGGAAGGCGTAGGGCTCTCCTTTTGCAATCTTCAGGTAGGCCGAAACCGGGGTCTCAAGATCGTCTATGAGCCGGGTCCAGACGAGCTGGGAGAGGCCTTTCGCAAAGCCTGTTTCAAACGCCGTAAAACCGGGCTCCGGGCTCACTTCGCCTTCTCCGGTCCTTTAACCGTCGACTTTGCAGACTTGGTTTCCAGGGGAGCAAGGCCAAGGGCTGCGCGCGCGACCGCCATGTCTGTTTTGGCTTTCATTGTGCGACGTGCCGAGACCCGCATGTCCTCGCCGATTTCGCGGAACACGGCCATCGTCAGCTGCGGACGGCTGTCCTCAGTTGGACGGGCAAGATCTGTTGCCGACGGCACGGTAATATCCCCGAGTTTGGCAATGATCAGACCGAAGCTCTGTGCGTTTTCGGCGCTGAAAACATCTCCCGGGGCGCTGTTGAAGACCTTGCCCAAGGCGTCCTGGGACAGGGATTTGTCCTGCTGCGCGGATTGGCGATTGATTGCGCCGGATTGGACGGGCTTGGATCCGACAGACGCTGCGACGGCCTCAAGGCTTTCGCCCTTCTTGATTCGGGCGGTGAGTTCATCGGCCTTGGCCTGAAGCCGCTTTGCCATTTCCCGGCTCATCCAGACCCGCGTGAGCTGAGGCTTGACCTCGGCAAGGGGCGGAACAGCCTTGGGGATCACACGCTCGACGCGAACCGCGAAAGATTCGCCGGCCCCTTCGTCCTCAATTTCGCTTTCGCCACCCTGGGGCAGGGCAAACGCCACCTGGACAAGCTTTTGCGTGATGCTGCCGACAGACTTGCCTTCTGGATCAGCCCCTTGTTCGGAGACTGGGCCCAGGGTCATTGTCGGGACACCGGCCTTTGCCGCTGACTCCACGAGACTTGCGCCGCCAGCATGGGCGTCATCATACTTCTGGCTCAGCTCATAGACCCGCTCAGCCGCCGCGGTCTTGCGGGCTTCTGCCTCCAGCATGGGGCGGACCTCAGCCAGGGTGGTGGTGTGTCCCGGCGTAATGCCGGTCAGCTTGATGGCCGCATAGCCAAGATCGCCCTTGACGACCTGAACGCCGTCCTTGGCCATGGCAAAGGCTGCAGCAGAGATCTTGGGATCAACAATCGCAGTCCGTGGCTTGGAGTCGTAAACGACGGCCTCGACACCAACAGATTTCGCAACGGCCTCTGGGGCCTCGCCTTTGGTGAGGCGTGCTGCAATGGCCTGGGCAGCCACGGCGTCCTTGGCCGCAATTTGGACCAGACTGCGCATTTCTGGGCGGTTAAGCGTGTCCTTGCGGAAATTGAACTGCTTTTCGACCTCGGCTTCGGTAACAGCCACGCTCGGGGCCACCTGGGCCGGGCTGAATCGAACGACGGTCAGAATGCGATATTCGGGTCGCATGAGCTGTGCGGCATTTTCCTGCATGAACTTGGTCAGCTGGGCATCAGTCGGCAGGGCCAGGGGTGGCACGGTCCGGGGATCAATGGCGAAATAGTTGATCGTGCGGTTTTCTGTCGCAAAGACCGCGGCCAGGGCGCTGTAGGCCCTCGGCACCCGCAAACCATCGACGAGGCCTGACGCGAGGTGCGACTCGGCGATTTCATCCCGCATACCCTGCTCGAATTTTGGGGCGGTTAGATCATTTTGCGCCAGTGTCTGAAGATAGAGAGTCTTGTCGAAACGTCCGGAAACCCGGTCAAAAAAGTTTGGAATCTTCTCAATGCGGGCCTTCATGAGGGCGTCTGAGGGCTTGAGGCCGACCTTGTCCAGAAGGGCCCCGAGGGACTCTCGCATGGCCAATTCATTGACCAGCCGGGTATCGAAATGGTTTTCAACGGCAAGCTCCGTCGATACGGGACGGCCAGCCTGTTGCTCCAAGCCCTTTCGAGCACGTTCCCACTCCGACTTGAACGCCTGGGGACCGATGGATCGATTGCCGGCAACCACAACCTGGTTTGCGGACTGACCCTTGAAAACGTCCCGCACATTGAAGATCGCAAAGCTGACGATCAGCAGGCCGATAAGGGCAACGGAGACCCAGGACTTGGCCAGGGCGCGAATTGTGGCGATCATGGAACCCTTTCTGCCCGGGCGACCGGGGTTGTTCTTCATTGGGGGTATAGTGGGTATGACTTGCCTCCCGCAAGCTTGGCTGTGGCATTGTGAACAGAAGAGACCGATGACACTGGGCGCTTGATGGCGTATCGCGGGATTCCGACCAAATTATGCAGGTTTAGAACGTGATGAATGCCCTCCGGCCGATGATCATTGGAAATTGGAAGATGCATGGGGACACAGCGGCCTTGGCGGAGGCCCTCGAGGTGGCCGCCGGGATAACTGGGGCAGCTATTCGAGTCGGCATATGTCCACCGGCCACCTTGGTCCATCGCATGGCGCAAGACGTTGCTGGGACCAAACTGGAAGTTGGTGGGCAGGACTGCCGTGCAGAATCCTCGGGGGCTTATACAGGCGATATTTCTGCCCCCATGCTTCGGGACGCGGGGGGCAGTCTGGTTATCCTGGGCCATTCTGAACGTCGTTCAGGCTATGGGGAAACGGATGCCCTGGTGTCCACCAAGGTCGAGGCCGCCTTTGCGGCCGGGCTTGAGCCAATCGTCTGCGTCGGGGAAACCTTGCAACAGCGCGAGGCAGGTCAGGCCCTTGATGTGGTACGAGGCCAGATCCTCGGGTCCTTGCCTGACACGATAGTTGGCAAGCCCCTGGCAGTGGCCTACGAACCGGTATGGGCAATCGGAACAGGTCTGACGCCGACAGTTCCCGAAGTTGAGGCCGTCCATGTGTCTATCCGGGGCGTTCTGGTGGAAAAATTTGGTCAGGACGGCGCGCGGATTCCTATCCTTTACGGGGGCTCGGTTAAGCCATCGAACGCAGCTGAGTTGCTCGCCGCCCGCGAGGTTGGCGGCGCTCTGGTCGGAGGTGCTTCGTTAAAGTCGGCTGACTTCCTCAAGATCATTCAGTCTGTTGCCTGACCCTGGCCGACCAAGCATCGACGCCACTGGCTATGGCTAAATGCGACTTGGGATGATAGACGGCTGGCTCTGTATCGGCGCTTGCGCCTGGACCTATCGGACCTCGAAATGCTCGGCACACTTCTCGCAATTCATATTATTGTCTGCATCTGCCTGATCGTGGTGGTGCTGCTCCAGCAATCCGAGGGCGGTGCCCTGGGCATGGGTGGGGGCCCGACGGGCTTCATGACCACGCGGGGTGCCGGGGACCTGCTGACCCGCACCACCTGGATTCTGGCGACCCTTTTCTTTGTGCTGAGCCTCGCCCTTACTGTGCTTACGGGCCGCTCCAAGGGTGAGAGCTCCGTGGTCGACCGGGTGAAGATCGAGAACCTCGCCCCCTCACAGCTGAACAAGCCCGCCCTGCCAGCGCCCGCCGCGCCGTCTGGCCTGGAAGCCCCGTCGCCGTCAGTTCGTGATCCCTTTGCTGGATCGACGGGCCCGGCGGACAAGACGCCGCCAAAGCCCTGATTTAGCAGATTTTTCGTTTTTAATTTTCGAGCCCGCTCGTATCGGCGGCGCACTTGAAGTTCGCCTCATCCACAGGATTTGCAAAAACGCCTCACGGTGTCTGCTGCGAATCAGAATTACTCTGAGCCCCCATGACCCGGTACATTTTCATCACCGGCGGCGTGGTTTCCTCTCTTGGTAAGGGACTCGCGTCCGCCGCCCTCGGTGCCTTGCTTCAGGCACGGGGCTATAAGGTTCGCCTGCGCAAGCTCGATCCCTATCTCAATGTCGATCCGGGGACCATGAGCCCCTATCAGCACGGCGAAGTCTTCGTGACCGAGGATGGGGCAGAGACGGACCTCGATCTGGGCCATTACGAGCGGTTCACCGGCGTGAATGCGGCACGGGCCGACAACATCACCACAGGTCAGATCTACAAGACCATCATCGAGAAAGAGCGCCGGGGGGACTATCTCGGCGCGACGGTGCAGGTCATCCCCCACGTTACCGACGAGATCAAACAATTCGTCTTGTCCGATCCAGGGGAGGGCGTTGATTTTGTTCTTGTCGAGATCGGCGGCACGGTGGGCGACATCGAAGGCTTGCCCTTCTTTGAGGCGATACGTCAGCTTGGGCAGGAACTTCCCAGAGGCCAGACCTGCTACATCCACCTGACCCTTCTGCCCTATATCAAGACCGCAGGGGAAATGAAGACCAAGCCCACCCAACACTCCGTCAAGGAGTTGCGGTCGATTGGTATTCAGCCAGACATCCTGCTTTGCCGATGCGAATTCGAGATTCCGGCGAGCGAGCGGCGAAAGATTGGCCAGTTCTGTAATGTCCGCGAGAGCGCGGTCATTCAGGCCATGGATTCGGCCAACATCTACGCTGTGCCCCTGGACTATCACCAGCAGGGGCTCGACCGGGAAGTGCTGGACGTTTTTGGCCTGACGGACACCGCACCAGCCCCCAATCTCGCCCGCTGGGAGGACATTTCCACCCGCATGAACCACCCGGATGGCGATGTGAATATCGCCATTGTGGGGAAATATACCGGGTTGACGGACGCCTATAAATCCCTGGTGGAGGCACTGGTCCACGGCGGTCTTGCCAGTAATGTGCGGGTCAAGCTCGACTGGATCGAGGGCGAAGCTTTTGAGCGGGAAGACGCGCTAATTGCCGAAAGGCTGGCCGAGGTTCATGGGGTCTTGGTTCCCGGGGCCTTTGGCGAGCGCGGGGCGGCTGGGATGATTCGGGCGGTTCAGTTCGCTCGCGAGCACAGGATTCCGTATTTCGGCATTTGTTTTGGCATGCAGATGGCCATGATTGAGACCGCCCGGAACCTGGCCGGCATCCCCCGGGCCTCCTCGACGGAATTTGGACCGACCAGCGCGCCGGTCGTTGGCTTGATGACCGAATGGGTCAAGGGCAATGCGCGAGAGACCCGCTCGGAGGCTGACGATCTGGGCGGTACGATGCGCCTGGGGTCCTATGAGGCTGCACTTATGCCCGGGTCCAAGGTCGCCGGCATTTACGGAGCCCTGACCATCCATGAGCGCCATCGCCACCGTTACGAAGTCAACATCGGCTATCGTGAGGCCATAGAGAAGGCAGGCTTGGCCTTTACGGGGCTGTCCCCCAATGGCGTCCTGCCGGAAATCTGTGAACGGCCGGATCACCCTTGGTTCATAGGGGTGCAGTTCCATCCCGAACTTAAAAGCCGTCCCTTCGACCCTCATCCTCTCTTTTCGAGCTTTATTAGCGCAGCAAAGGAGCGAAGCCGTCTGGTCTAGATCCCAAGATCAGGGCGTTACCCGTTCGGTGTCGTGCGATTAGGCTCCAGCCGGACTTGAAACCATTGCGGGTTTGGGGCATACACCCCCGCTCACAGCGGCGGGTCGGGGCGGTGCTCCGGTTGCTGGCGCTTTCATATTTACGCCTGAGAGAGTCTCCCGTGGCCGTTCCTAAACGCAAAGTTTCCCCTTCACGTCGCAACATGCGTCGCTCTCACCACGCCCTTGGTGCCAACAGCTTTGTTGAAGACAAGGAAACCGGTGAGCTGAAGCGTCCCCACCATGTCGATCTGAAGACGGGCATGTACAAGGGCCGTCAGGTCATCACACCCAAGGCCGACTAAGGCTTTGAAGGTCGGGGTTGCCGGGGGTTATTGACCCCGGCCCCTGGTCTGGACTGCGGCCCGACGGGCCTCCACCATTTCCGGCGTGACGTGGCGATTGTGTGCTGTTGAGCGAGCCTGCTCCAGCCTGAGCCCGTCCTGCATCGACAATTCGTATCCATCATCGATCATGGCCTTGTAGGTGACGAGCATGTCCAGATCGATCTGGGCCATGTCTGCTGCCAGCTTGAGGGCTGACGGAATCAGGTCTTCGGGCTCGACAACGCGGTTGATCAGGCCCCAGTCCAGCGCCGTCTGCGCGTCTAGAAAGTTCCCGCTGAGGGACAACTCTTTTGCCCTGTAGGGCCCGATCACACGGGATAGTTTCTGCGATAGCCCCCATCCAGGCGTAATGCCGACGCGGCCATGGGTATCGGCAAACCGCGCCCGGGTCGAACAGATGAGCACATCGCAGGCCAGGGCCAGTTCGAACCCGCCTGTAATTGCTACACCATTGATCGCGCCAATGACCGGCTTTTTGCAGGCGATGACCGCCCAGGCTGGATTTTCAGAGGGTGCGGTTGCATTCGCAGCTCTCAGACCGTCGGGGTCGCCACCGAGTTCCTTGAGGTCCAGGCCCGCCGTAAAGGCCCGGTCACCTGCGCCTGTTAGGACAATGACCTTGACCTCCGGGTTTGCATCCAGCTGCGTCAGGGTTTCATGCAAGCTTGCCCTCAGGGCCTTGGACAAGGCGTTCATGGCCTCAGGCCGGTTAAGGGTGACCAAGGCAACTTGATCCTGAATGTCGACGAGCAGCATGTGGAGCCCTCCTGTTTGGGGGCCAGATGACCAGCCAGACGAGGGGGAAGTCAAGCTCGGTAACATTGCCGTGATGGCCAAATCTGTGTAAGTCCAAATCACACTGGCAACTGGCAAGGACCCCTGTCCCATGACTGAGATCGTCGACATTACCGCACGCGAAATTCTCGATAGCCGGGGCAATCCGACAGTCGAGGTGGATGTTGTGCTTGAGGACGGCTCCATTGGTCGTGCGGCCGTGCCGTCTGGAGCGTCTACGGGGGCCCACGAGGCCGTTGAGCGTCGGGACGGAGACAAGGGGCGTTACGGCGGCAAGGGCGTCCTGCAGGCCGTGGATGCCGTCAATGGCGAACTCTTTGACGCCCTGGCGGGGTTTGATGCTGAGGACCAGCGCCGCATCGACATGCAGATGATCGCCCTGGACGGCACGCCCAACAAGGCACGGCTCGGGGCCAATGCGATCCTTGGCGTCAGTCTGGCCGTAGCAAAGGCCGCTGCTGAATCCGCGGGTCAACCGCTTTACAAATATGTTGGCGGCGTAAATGCGCGCGTCCTGCCTGTGCCCATGATGAACATCATCAATGGCGGTGCCCACGCCGACAACCCGATCGATATCCAGGAATTCATGATCCTGCCCACGGGCGCGCCGACCTTTGCAGAGGCCCTGCGGATGGGGGCCGAGATTTTCCATCACCTGAAGTCAGCGCTCAAAGCCGCTGGTCACAATACCAATGTAGGCGACGAGGGCGGCTTTGCGCCCAACATTGCCACGGCCGAAGAGGCCCTGGCCTTTATCGTCAAGTCGGGTGAAGCGGCGGGCTATCGGGCGGGCGATGACTTCCTTCTGGGTCTCGATGTCGCCTCGACCGAATTCTTCAAGAATGGTCAGTACGACATGGCCGGGGAGGGCAAGCGTCTCGATCCAGGCGGCATGGTCGATTATCTGGCAGGTTTGGTCGCCAAGTTCCCGATTGCGACGATCGAAGATGGCTGTGCGGAAGACGACTTTGCAGGCTGGAAACTGCTCACCGAAAGGCTCGGGGGCAAGATACAGCTTGTGGGCGATGACCTCTTTGTCACCAATCCTCGCCGCCTAGCTGATGGCATTACTCAGGGCCTGGCGAATTCGATCCTTGTGAAGGTCAATCAGATCGGCACCTTGTCCGAGACCCTGGATGCCGTCGATATGGCGCACCGGGCCGGTTACACCTCGGTCATGAGTCATAGGTCCGGCGAAACAGAGGATTCGACCATCGCCGATCTGGCGGTTGCCGCCAATTGCGGGCAGATCAAGACAGGCTCCCTGGCTCGAGCTGACCGGACCGCCAAGTATAACCAGCTCCTGCGGATCGAAGAGCAGCTAGGGGATCAGGCGATCTATCTGGGTCGTGATGCCCTCAAGCACAAATAGGGCGTTGAAACGGTAAATTAAGGGAAAAGCCTCACCCTGGGTTCGCGTTCGGATCCAGTGAGTCTTTTCCCATGTTTGCCCAGCTTCGTGGCTATCTGCCGACTGCGGCTCTTGGCCTCTTGATCCTTTATTTTGGTATCCATGCCCTAACGGGAAGTCGTGGCATATTGTCGAACAGCGAACGCGACGCCACCCTGGCAGCCAAGGAGGCCGAGCTGGTTCAGGCCCGCCTCATGCGGCAGGATCTTGAAGTCCGTGCTCATTTGTTGCGCGATGAGAGCCTATCCGCCGATCTGCTTGATGAGCGTGCCCGGTCGATACTTGGTTATGCCGACCCTAAAGACTATGTCATCCGGGTGAGGCCATAACGAGCGCGCCTGGCTCGTAGTCCACGCCAATGGAGATATTCATGGCACCTGAAAAGGGTTTGCCGGACCAGCTGAAGGCCTTCTACAGGCAGATGCTCTTGATACGCCGTTTCGAAGAACGGGCAGGCCAGCTTTACGGCATGGGGCTGATCGGCGGGTTTTGTCACCTCTATATCGGTCAGGAAGCCATTGCGGTCGGGGTTCAATCGATCAAGCAGACCGGGGATCAGGTGATAACGGGGTATCGGGATCACGGGCATATGCTGGCTTGTGGCATGGACCCCCGCGAGGTCATGGCGGAGTTAACGGGCCGCGCCGGAGGCTCATCCAAGGGCAAGGGTGGATCCATGCACATGTTCTCGACGGAAGCCGATTTCTTTGGCGGCCACGGGATTGTCGGGGCCCAGGTCAGCTTGGGGACAGGCCTTGCGCTTGCCAACAAGTATCGGAAGAATGGCAAGGTTGCCTTTGTCTATTTCGGGGATGGCGCGGCCAATCAGGGCCAGGTCTACGAGTCCTTCAACATGGCCGAACTCTGGTCGCTCCCGGTCGTCTATGTGATCGAGAACAACCAGTATGCGATGGGAACCTCTATCGAACGCTCCTCCTCAGAAACCCACCTCTACAAACGCGGTGCGTCCTTCCGAATCCCCGGGGAAGAGGTTGACGGGATGGATGTCGTGGCCGTTCGGGAGGCCGCCGCGCGCGCGGCCGAGCACGCCCGGTCCGGTCAGGGTCCTTATATTCTGGAAATGAAGACCTATCGCTATCGCGGCCACTCCATGAGTGACCCGGCAAAATACCGCACCCGTGAGGAGGTGGATTTGGTCCGCAAGACCAGGGACCCGATTGATCACCTTCAAGACATCCTCCTGAACGATCACGGCGTTGAGGAGGCTACCCTAAAGGTCCTGGATGGCGAGGTAAAACAGATCGTGGCCGACGCTGTAGAGTTTGCGCGCAATTCCCCAGAGCCTGCGCCA
This sequence comes from Phenylobacterium aquaticum, assembly GCA_947378305.1. Taxonomy (GTDB): domain Bacteria; phylum Pseudomonadota; class Alphaproteobacteria; order Caulobacterales; family Caulobacteraceae; genus Phenylobacterium; species Phenylobacterium aquaticum_B. The sequence continues at coordinate 70,424 of CANCJJ010000013.1, forward strand.
TCGGAACTTTACACGGATGTCTATCTGGAGGCTTCCCGATGACGGATATCCTCATGCCCGCCCTGTCGCCTACAATGGAGCAGGGAACCCTCACAAAATGGCATGTGAAGCCGGGGGACTCGGTCAGGGCGGGTGACATTATCGCGGACATTGAGACCGACAAGGCCACCATGGAGGTCGAAGCGGTCGATGAGGGCGTGATTTCCGAGATACTCGTTGCCGACGGGACCGAGGATATCAAGGTCAATACGCCAATTGCCCGGCTTGCCGGTGGCCTTGCACCCGTTTTGGCGACACCAGTCGTTGAGGTCCAGGCCGAGCCTCCCGCCGCACCTGCCATACCAGAGCTGGTCGTGACGACTACAGAACCCCTCCAGCTGGGACCTACCACGCGTGTAACCGTCCGCGACGCCCTGCGCGATGCCATGGCCGAGGAAATGCGGCGGGACCCGGATGTCTTCCTGATGGGCGAGGAGGTTGCCGAATACCAGGGGGCCTACAAGGTCAGTCGCGACCTGTTGCAAGAATTTGGGCCAGATCGGGTCATAGACACCCCAATAACCGAACATGGGTTTGCAGGACTTGGGGTTGGAGCCGCCATGGCGGGCCTAAAGCCAATCATCGAGTTCATGACGTTTAACTTTGCCATGCAGGCCATTGATCACATTATAAATTCATCTGCTAAGGCACTCTATATGTCTGGCGGACAGATCAAGACCTCCGTCGTGTTTCGCGGTCCGAACGGCGCGGCATCCAGAGTGGCCGCACAGCACAGCCAGGACTATTCCGCGTGGTATGCGCAGATTCCCGGTCTAAAAGTTGTCGCCCCCTATGACGCCGCTGATGCCAAGGGTTTGCTGAAAGCCGCCATCCGGGATCCGAATCCGGTCGTCTTTCTGGAACATGAAATGCTCTATGGCCTGGACGGGGATGTTCCAACCGACCCGGACTGGACCGTCGAAATTGGCAAGGCCCTGGTTCGCAGGCCAGGATCTGACGTGACGATCACGGCCCATTCCAGGATGGTGGGTCTGGCCATCCAGGCCGCGGAGCAGTTGGCAACCATGGGCATCGACGCTGAGGTCATAGACCTGCGGACCCTCAGGCCTCTCGACCACGACACCATCGTCAACAGTGTCCGTAAGACCAACCGGATCGTCAGCGTTGAGGAAGGCTGGGGCTCCATGGGCGTGGGGGCCGAGGTCGTGGCGCGGGTCATTGAACATGCCTTTGACGATCTGGATGCCCCGCCGACCCGGATCTTCCAGGCCGATGTGCCCATGCCCTATGCGGCGAACCTCGAAGCCCTGACACTGCCGACGGTGGAGTCAATTGTCGCAGCCGTTCGCGCGGTTTGCTATCGATGACAGGCGCTGAGTTCAAATGGGTGGCCGGAGGCTGCCATTGCCGGGCGGTCCGCTTTGAGGTGGCCTTGCCGGAGGTCAGCGAGGCCCATTCCTGCAATTGTTCCATGTGCGCCAGGACGGGCTATGTTCACCTGATCGTGCCGGAAAGCCGTTTCCGGCTGGTGTGCGGTGAGGACCAGATCACCACCTATGTTTTCAATACCGGCGTGGCGAAACACACCTTCTGCAAGGCATGCGGGATCAAGAGCTTCTATCGTCCGCGCTCCAATCCGAATGGCTGGTCGATTAATGCCCGGTGCCTGGATGAGCCTGTGGCCATGGATCTCAGCGCGTTTGACGGTCAGAACTGGGAATCCCACGCTGACACCCTGGCCCATCTGTCGGAGGACGGGGCATGACGATTGACGTCTTGATGCCCGCCTTGTCTCCGACCATGGAGGAGGGGACCCTGGCCAAATGGCATGTAAAGGTCGGCGACCAGGTCAGGTCTGGCGACGTTATTGCCGACATCGAAACCGACAAGGCGACCATGGAGGTCGAGGCGGTCGATGAGGGGGTTATCGAGGCCCTGCTCGTGCCGGAAGGCACAGAGATGGTGAAGATCAACACGCCCATAGCCCGGCTTGCCCAGGACGGTGATATCGGCGTGCAGGCCCCCGCGCCGGAGCCTCCCTCAAAACCCCAGGCGGAGCCTGCGATCGCCATTAGGCCTTCCCAAAAGGGTGTCGAAGGTCAGGTTTCTGCACCTAGGCCGGCGAGAGCAAATCGGGTTCTTGCCTCGCCTCTGGCGCGACGCATGGCTGAACAGATGGGACTTGATCTCACCAGCCTTTCGGGAAGCGGGCCACGCGGTCGGATCATCAAGGTCGATGTCGAGGCCGCAAGGTCGCGCCCGCAATCTGTCCCGGCGGCAAGTTCAGCCAGCGCAACCCAGATGGCGCGGCCAGTGCTTTCCCTGGCCCAGATGGGGATCGCAGAGGGGAGCTATGATCTCCTCCCGCTGGACAATATTCGAAAGACGGTGGCCCGGCGCCTGACTGACAGCTTCCGCGACGTCCCCCATTTCCCGCTGAACATGGACATCAATCTGGACCCACTTCTCAAGGCCAGAACGGATATCAACCTTGCCCTCGAAGACCGCGGCATAAAGGTCAGCGTCAATGACCTCATTATCAAGGCCGCCGCCATCGCCTTGAAGCAGGTCCCCGAGGCGAATTCGTCTTTCACGCCAGAGGGAATTGCCCGCCACCATCATGCCGACATTGCCATGGCTGTGGCCATAGACGGGGGACTTATTACCCCAATCATCCGCAAGGCAGAGACCAAGGGACTTGCGGAAATCGCCACCGAAACCAAAGATCTGGCCGAGCGGGCTCGCAACCGAAAGCTGCGTCTGGAAGAGTTTCAGGGAGGCACGTTTTCGATCTCGAACCTTGGCATGTTCGGGATCAAGTCCTTTGCCTCGATCATCAATGAGCCCCAGGGAGCCATACTCTCGGTTGGCGCTGGCGAGGCCCGGGCGATTGTTAAGGATGGCGTCTTGAGTGTGGCGACAATGATGTCCGTCACCCTGACCTGTGATCACCGGGTGGTGGACGGGGCCATTGGCGCGAGGTGGCTTGCCGCCTTCAAGGCCCTGATCGAGTCGCCCCTGATCATGGTGACCTAAAAGGCCTACGCCCCCCTAGGCCACCTTGCGTCCGTCGGCGTCGGCCATGCGCTGGATCGCGACATAGTCCGTCTTACCTGTCCCCAGGACGGGCACTTCCGGCACCTTGATGATCCGCCTGGGCACCGCCAGCTCGGGCGCGCCAACAGATTTCGCATGGGTGAGCAGGGACCCCGTACTCGCATCGCCCTGGTCAGTCACCAGAACCAGACGTTCGCCTTTTTTCGGGTCAGGCATGGAGATGACGGCATGTCGGGCCTCTGGCCATACGGCAATGGCAAGGTCTTCGGCGGCCGTAAGTGAAACCATCTCTCCCCCGATCTTGGCAAAACGTTTGACCCGACCCAGGATTGTGATCCACTTGTCCTCGCTCATGACAACGACGTCGCCGGTATCATGCCAGCCATCTTCGAGGGTCTCGATCGATCCGTCGGGCTTGAGATATCCGGCCATGACATTGCCGCCCCGGACAAAAAGGCGACTACCGCCCAGGATCCCCTCGACGGGCTCAAGCCGGGTTTCGATACCCGGCAGCAGGCCACCCACAGTTCCGCGACGGTTATCTGTCGGCTTGTTGACCGCAATGACCGGGGCGGCCTCCGTCGCGCCATAGCCCTCCAGAACCGGAACATTGCCGAACTTTTGCTGAATGAGGTCGTGGGTTTCCTCGCGGACCTTCTCCGCACCGCAAACGATGAACTTCAAGCCGGCCATCTCATCCACCTCGGCTGACCGCGCGTATTGATTCACGAAGGTGTCCGTCGCCAGGAGGATCGAGGCCCCGCTGCTCTTCAGGAGCGGCGGGATTTGTTTGATGTGGAGCGGGGAGGGGTACTCGAAGGCCTTCATGCCGGTCAGAATCGGGAGGAGTACCCCTGCTGTCAGTCCGAAACAGTGGAAGATGGGCAGGGGATTGAACATGACCCAGGCTGGATCGAGATCGATGTGGGCGGCGATCTGGCGCACATTGGTAACCAGGTTGGACTGGGTCAGGACAACGCCCTTGGGCGAGCCAAAGCTGCCGGAGGTAAACAGGACAACGCCCGCGCTGTTCGGGGACATTTTGGGCAGGAAGCTGGAGGGCATGGCGGCGGCGGCGGCGGCCATGACCTTGTCTGCCAGACCAACCTTTTCACGCACGTCCTCGAGGTAGACAATCTTGGCCACCGTCTCCAGGGCATCGACCAGATCGTGTAGCTGGCCCTGTTCGATGAATTTGTTGGCCGTGAGCACGGTCCTGACGCCCGCCAGCTCACAAGCGGCTTTCAGATTTCGAATCCCGGAGGTGAAGTTCAACATGGTCGGTACGCGACCAATGGCATGCAGGGCGAAGAAGGCCACAACCCCCGCTGAACTGGCGGGCAACATGATGGCGACTCGTTCTCCAGGCTCGGTGAAGGTCGCAATCTTCCGCCCCAAAGCGAAGGCCGCCCGGATCAGGTCGGTGTAGCTGAGGGGATTGCGGTCCTGATCTTCGAGGATGGGCTTTTTCGCGCCATATTTTGCGCGCGCGGCCAGCAGGGCCCCGAAAACACATTCACTATCTGCGGTTAGTCCAGGAAACTGATACGCATTTTTTCTCGACATGACTCGCCTCCTGGTACCGCTTGTCCGGCTATTGCGGCTAGCCTAGCCCCCACCATGTCGAATGAAAAGCTCGGTTACATTCCGTGATAGGTTTGGGTGAATATCAAGACTTTTTACGGCGCATTTTGCCTGAACCTCGCCGGACAGGTTGATTTATCCGGTATGGGTGAAGTCCGGGCTTGATCCCGGCGGCTGGAGCGTCGATTTAGGGCCCATGGCCACAGTGATTGACACCCGGGGCGGGCCCCGACCTCGGCACCCTGAAAAACAGGCGCGGCCTGACACAGCTATTTTGCGCAAACCGGATTGGCTGCGCGTGCGGGCACCCGGGTCAACCGGCTATAATCAGACGCGGGAAATCGTAAAGACTCACGGGCTCGTCACGGTCTGTGAAGAGGCGGCTTGCCCCAATATTGGGGAGTGCTGGTCGCAATCCCACGCCACCATGATGATCATGGGCGAAATCTGCACGCGAGCCTGCGCCTTTTGCAATGTAACGACCGGTAAGCCCGAGGCCCTTGATCCGACAGAACCCGCCAGGGTTGCGGATGCAGTTGCAAAAATGGGGCTGAAGCATGTGGTCATCACATCGGTGGATCGTGATGACCTCGCCGATGGCGGGGCGGCGCATTTCGCAGCGGTTGTCCACGCCATTCGAGCGGCTGCGCCCGGGACAACCATTGAAATCCTGACGCCGGACTTTCTCCGTAAACCCGTCTCATCCGCCTTGACGGTGATTGCCTCGCGGCCGGACGTTTTCAACCACAATCTGGAGACCGTGCCCCGGCTCTATCTCTCGATCCGGCCAGGGGCACGCTATTACAGTTCCCTGCGCCTGCTGGAGCGGGTGAAGGAAGTCGACCCGGAGCAGTTCACCAAGTCCGGGCTGATGGTTGGGCTGGGAGAGACCAAGGAAGAGGTCATGCAGGTCATGGATGATCTAAGGGCAGCTGGCGTGGATTTCCTGACCCTGGGCCAATACCTGCAACCCACGCGAAAACATGCGGCCATTGACCGCTTTGTCACGCCTGACGAGTTCAAGGCCTATGAGGAGATTGCGCGCGCCAAGGGGTTCCTGATGGTCTCCGCCAGTCCCCTGACCCGGTCTTCCCATCACGCAGGCGAGGACTTTGCCCGGCTGAAGGCTGCGCGGCTGGCCCAGCGGCAGGCAGGCTAGTCAGGCCTTGCGGACCCAGCTTGCCCGGGAGCTTCCCTATACCCCAGAGCAGGTCTTTTCGCTGGTCAGTGACATAGCCAAGTATCCCCAGTTCGTCCCCTGGGTTGCGGGTCTCCGGACCTGGAATGGCCGCACGGACGCAGACGGGGTCCATTGGGTGGACGCGGAGGTCCAGGTTGGCTTCGCCATGCTGCGTGAAAGGTTTTCAACCCGGGTGCGGCTGGACCCGGGACAGTTGCAGATCGACGCAGACCTGTTGAGCGGTCCGTTCAAACACCTTAAAAACCGCTGGATATTCGAGGCTGTACCGGGCGGTACACGCGTCAATTTCGATATCGACTTCCAGTTCAAGAGCCCGGTCCTGGATGGCCTGCTCAGCCGGAATATGGACACGGCGATTTCGCGACTAATCGCCTGCTTTGATGACCGGGCGAGGGCCCTGTTCAGAGAGCCTGACTAACCTAGGCTATGCGTTCCCGCAGCGCCTCAAGCGCGGCCTGAACGGCGGCCAGCTGAATTTCTGCCCGGGTTTCAAACTGGAAAAACTCCTGGCTGTGGTGAAGGCCATGGTTTGTCCTCGCCGTAGCGATATGGACCGTGCCCACGGGCTTCATCCGCGTTCCGCCCCCGGGGCCGGCTATGCCTGTGATGGCAACCGAGAGGTGGGCATTGGAATTTTCCAGGGCACCTTCTGCCATCATCCGGGCCACGGGTTCGGAGACCGCGCCCAGATCGGCGATCAATTCCCCGGGCACTCCGAGGAGTTCCTGCTTGGCGCGGTTGTTGTAGGTCACAAAGCCGCGCTCAAAGACATCAGAGGCCCCGGCAATGGCACAAATCGCGCCCGCAACAAGCCCGCCTGTGCAGCTCTCGGCCGTGACGATGCGAAGCGACTTGCTGCGCGCTTCATCAATCAGGAGCCGTGCCAGAGTTTCTATTTCGAGTGAAAACACGACGGACTCCTGGTGGTAGGGAAGGCGGCTGAATGTGACGCCCCTGAGGGGCATTAAAGCCTAGAGGCTGGGCCCAAGGTCAAGCGGGCGTTTCGACCATGGCGACGGCCTGGGCCATCAGCCCCTCGCCACGCCCGGTAAAGCCCATGCCCTCCGTCGTTGTCGCCTTCACGCTGACCCTTGAAACTTCGACACCAAGGATCTCTGCAATCCGGTTGCGCATGGCGTCCCGGTGAGGGCCGATCCGGGGCGCTTCGCAAACCAGGGTCACGTCGACATTAACGATTCGACCGCCGCGCCGGGCAATGAGATCTGCGGCATGCCGCAGGAACTGATCGGAGGCGGCTCCACGCCATTTCGGATCTGACGGCGGGAAATGAGCCCCGATATCGCCTTCGCCTATGGCCCCGAGAAGGGCGTCGGTGAGGGCATGCAGACCTGCATCAGCATCCGAGTGACCCATCAGGGTTTGATCATGGGGGATTTCCACGCCGCAAAGCCAGACGGAGGTGCCGGGTCCCCACCTGTGGGCATCCAGGCCTTGTCCAATGCGCACCTGATAGGACGGGTTCACCAATCGTTCGGCCATGGCAAAATCCTCAGGGTAGGTAAGCTTCATGAGCATGGGGTCGCCGGGGACCAGGACGACACGCCCGCCAGCGCGCTCCAGGACGGCGGCGTCATCCGTGGGTTCGCTGTCGCCTGACCAAGACGCATAGGCCCTGGCAATGTCCTCAAGACGAAAAGCCTGGGGGGTTTGGGCCTGCCAAAGGCCCGCTCGCGATACGGTCTCAAGGCCCTGTTCATTTCCACGCTTGAGGGTGTCGGCAACAGGTCTCGCCGGAATAGCCCCGTCGGCGGTCTCAAGAGCATCCAGAAGGCTCTGGACATGCTCAGATGTCAGGAATGGCCGGGCGGCATCATGGATAAGAACAACATGCTCGGGTGCGCGATCACGGATCGCCTCCAGACCGGCCTGAACCGACAGGGCGCGATTTGCGCCGCCGGGAACCGCTCGCCAATTTGGGAGGTCGGCCAAGGCATCTTGAGCATCGGAAATGCGGTCGCCAGCGACAACGACGATAACGGTCCGGGCACCCGCCGCCAAAAAAGCTTCGACCGACCAGCGCAGGATTGGCTTCCCACCGAGCCATCGCCAGGGTTTGGGGACACCCGGGCCAGCCCGCTCGCTTGATCCGGCGGCCACAATAATCGCGGAAAACTCCATTGCGGCTTTCTAGGGCTCCAGTCCGGCTTGGCAAAGGGGTTTGATTATCATTTCTATAAGTATCACCCCACAAGGGCTTTACGTCAGGACCAAAAATGCCTAAAAAGAGGGCGGTGGGGTTGATTATATTATGAGCAATTCAATTCAGGTCGGATCCGTCGAGGTGGGCAGTCGCGTGTGGATTGCCCCCATGACCGGTGTGTCTGACCTGCCGTTTCGCGTGGCAGCGAGCAGGCTGGGTGCTGCCTATGTGGCGACCGAAATGGTGGCCTGTGCCGAGTTTGCGCGGGGTCGGCCAGATGTCGTTCGTCGCGCAGCGGTCGGAGACGGGCTGAACCTGATGGTGGTCCAGCTGGTTGGGCGAGACCCAAGCCACATGGCCGAGGGGGCTCGCCTCGCCGTAAGGGCGGGCGCGCAGATCATCGACATGAATTTCGGCTGTCCGGCCAAGGAGGTAACCGCAGGGGCCCTTGCAGGATCAGCGCTGATGCGGGAACCCGACCTGATGATGCGGCTCATTGAGGCGACGGTGTCCTCGGTTTCCGTGCCGGTGACCATGAAGATGCGGCTGGGCTGGGATGAGCAGTCCATGAACGCCCCGGAGCTCGCCGCAAGGGCGGAATCTATCGGCGTCAAGGCCATCACCGTGCACGCCCGCACACGCAGCCAGTTCTACAAGGGCAAGGCCGATTGGTCAGCCGTCCGGGCCGTGAAGGATGCGGTCTCTGTTCCCGTCATCGTCAATGGCGATATCGTTGATGTCGAAAGCGCCAGGTCCGCGCTGGAATTGTCCGGGGCCGATGGGGTGATGATTGGACGCGGCATTTATGGTCGTCCCTGGATTGCTACCGAGATCGATTGCGGGCTGAGGGGCGAGGTCTTTAACGCCCCTGACCTTTCGGGACGTTTGCAGATTGCGCTGAAGCACTTTCGTGACAGCCTGACCTTCTATGGCGAACGCCTGGGCCTTCGGATCTTCCGAAAGCATCTCGCCGCCTATGTCGATCACGGGGCCTGGCCTGAAGCCCCAGAGGACCGGCGAGTGGCTCGGCAAGCCTTGTGTCGCATGGAGTCGGCTCAGGAGGTGATAGCTGGCTTGACCGAACTCTGGACCGATCCAGCTGGGAGACTGGCCGC
>CANCJJ010000014.1 GCA_947378305.1 Phenylobacterium aquaticum
CCGAGCCAAAGGCGCAGAGCCATTGTGCTGGGTCTGGCCGGGGCGGTGGTCTTACGAATCAGCTTCGGACTGGTCACGATCCAGCTTCTGCACCTCATCGGCCTCCTGCTTGCCGGCGGGATTCTCCTGCTTTGGGTCTGCTACAAGATGTGGCGTGAACTGCGCGCCCAGAGCCAGGAGGAAACAGCAGAAGGCGAAGCTGCGCTCAGCGATGCTACGGGAGTCGATGTTGGCGGACGCCCAAAGCAGAAGGCCCCGGCAAAAACCCTGTCTCAAGCCCTGATTCAAATCCTGGTGGCCGACCTGGCCATGTCTCTGGACAACGTCCTGGCCGTCGCCGGAGCGTCAAGAGAACACCCGGAAATCATGATGGCGGGCCTATTGCTCTCCATCACCCTGACCGGGGTCGCAGCGAGCTATATCGCCCGACTTCTGCATCGCTATCGATGGATCGGGTTCCTGGGCCTGGCGATCATCTTCTACGTCGCCTTGCACATGATGTGGGAAGGCCACCGAAGTGTGGTGATCGACCTTAACCGCACCCATGACTACAATGCGACCATGCCTCAACCGGTTGAAATTGAGCCCGGTGAGGTCAAGGCTCGACAGAAGGAACGGCCATAGGGTTTTGGCTCAGGCTTCAGCCACGCCCCCAAACCGGTCTCGCCATTCGGCGACCTGAGTGTCCTCGATCTTGCGGAACAAGACCTCAGGCGCACGCACGGCCTGCCCCACGGCCAGCAGGTTCAGGCCAGCATCGGGCTCGGGCCATGTCCCCGTTCCATTCTGCCCCAGGGCCTCGGCAATCGTTTCAGCCGTGAAGGGAATGAAGGGGGCTGCCACGCGTGAAAACAGGGCGACCAGGTTCAGGCCCATGCGAACAGCCACAGCCGCACGCTCAGGGTCGGTCTTCATGGCCGTCCAGGGCGCGGCCTCGGTAAGATACTGGTTTCCAAGCACCCAAAGCTGGCGGAGGGCCTGACAGGCCTTTCGCATCTCAATGGCTTCCAGCAATGCTGTGAGTTCCGAAAGTTTCGCAGACACGTCGGCGATAAGGCGGTTCTCAAGCGGCCCCGCGACACCGCCGTCGGGCACCCGCCCCTCGAACCGTGTCTCGGTGAACTTCAGGATACGATTGACGAAATTGCCCAAAACATCGGCCAGATCGGCATTCACCTGGGCCTGAAACTGTTCCCAGACAAAGGTGGCATCGTCGCCCTCTGGGGCATTGGCGGTGATCCACCAACGCCAGTAGTCCGGAGGCAGAAGCTCCAGCGCCTGGTCCATGAAGACTCCCCGCTGCTGGGATGTCGAAAACCGGCCGCCATAGTAATCCAGCCAGTTGAAGCCCTTCAGCTTGTCGACAAGCTTCCAGGGGGCATTGCTGGCGACTTGCCACGCCCCGTCGGCACTCCGGCGCTCATTCGCCCCCACCAGGGTGCAGGGAAAGCCGACCGTATGGAACGGAACATTATCCTTGCCCATGAACTGCACATAGGTGACATCCGCTGCGGCTTCGCCACGCCACCAGCGCTCCCAGGATTGCAAAGTCGCAGGTCCAGTCCCCGACGCCTGGCTACGCGCCTCCGCCCACTCCCAGGTGCAAGCAATGTATTCAATGGGCGCATCAAACCAGACATAGAAGACCTTGCCCGCAAGGCCCTCCAGATCGGGTGTGGCCCCGTCCGGATTTGGTCCCCAGTCACCAGCATTGACCGGCACACCCCAGCTCAGATCCCGGGTAATACCGCGGTCCTGCAGCCCTTCATCCAGCCACTTCTGGGCAATGGACGTCACCAGGAGCGGCCAGGAGCCCTTCTTCTCGTCAATCCAGGCCCGCAACTTGTCAGCAAACAGGCTCTGGCGGAGGAAGAGATGCTTGGACGGAAGGATTTCGATGTCCGATGACCCTGAGACCGCAGACCGTGGCTTGAGGAGGTCCGCCGGGTCCAGGACCCGTGTGCAGTTTTCGCATTGGTCGCCCCGCGCGGCCTCATAGCGGCAATGCGGGCAGGTCCCTATGACATAGCGATCCGGCAAGAAGCGCTTGTCGGTCCGGGAATAAACCTGCTGGGTGATGCGCTCCTCGATAAAGCCAGCTTCCCAAAGCTCTTGCGCAAACCGCTGGGTCAGATGGTGGTTCTGCGGCGAAGATGACCGCCCGAAATGGTCCCAGGAAAGACCAAAACGCCGCCCGAGATCATATTGGCTCTCATGCTGCTGGGCACAAAAGGCAGCAGGGTCCATGCCCGCGTCCGCCGCTGCCAGTTCGGTCGGTGTACCATGCTCATCCGTCGCGCAGAGATAGAGGGTTTCACGCCCCCGCGCCCTCTGGAAGCGCGCATAGACGTCAGCTGGCAGCATGGAGCCCGCAAGGGTTCCGAGGTGTTTTACGCCATTGATGTAGGGAAGCGCGGAGGTGATCAGGATACGGGTCATGCGTCTCTCGTAATGAGGAGGAGCGGGAGGCGCGCTTATAGGCCAGGGTTTGCGACTTACAAACCCGTCCTGAACATTCCCTCGCTAGAGTGACGGCACCCTGTCAAACCACGGCCGGGCGGTTTCAAGCTGTCGGGCAAGCTGAAACAGGGTGGTTTCATCCCCCATACGCCCGACGAACTGCAATCCAATTGGAAGACCACCCTGGCTCCAGGCCAAGGGTACCGACATGGCAGGCTGGCCGGTATTGTTGAAGGCCTGGGTATTGGGCATGAAATAGAAGAGTCGTTCGACGAAGCTTTTGGTATCCTCAGCTAGCCACCCGATGGGGATGGCCGGGCAGCCGAGGGTCGACAGCAGCAGGACGTCATAGCGTTCAAAAAGTCCCGCCATGGCCCGCCCATAGGCGTGGATACTTGCAAGCCCCTGGACATAGTCCCCGCCGGAAACGCCCTTGCCCCGCCGATACATGCCCCAGGTCAGGGGCTCGAGTTCGTCCTCGGACACGGGACGGCCACGGCGCGCGGCTTCAGCATCAACATTGGCGACAACCGAAGCGGAAATCACATTGCCAGCTGCAAGCTGCATGGCGGCCAGATCACCGGGCAGGGTCACCTCCTCGATGTCGTGCCCCAGAGACTCACAAAGCCGGGCGGCATCCTGAACTGCCGCGGCACACTCAGGGTCAAGATGAGGCGCAGACATGGCCCCCGGGAAGACAGCGATTTTCAGACGACCAGGGCCTTCATTAAGCGTTTCGGCATAGGGCCGATCCGGGGCTGCCAGAAAATAGGGATCGCCCGCGCGAGGCGCACAGACCGCATCAAGCAGGGCCGCGCTATCCCGGACCGATCGGGTTACGGCATGCTGGATCGACGCGCCGCCCCAGCCCTCCCCCATGGGGGCAAAGGACACCCGCCCCCGGGAGGGTTTCATCCCGAAGAGGCCACACACCGAGGCCGGGGTCCGGATCGAACCGCCGCCATCACTGGCATGGGCAGCAGGCACGATCCCGGCAGCAACAGCGCTGGCCGCACCGCCTGATGAGCCGCCGGGCGTCCGGGACAGGTCCCATGGATTGCGGCAGACCCCGAGCAGACTCGACTCCGTGACCGGCAAGAGTCCCATTTCCGGCGTATTTGTGCGGCCAAAAATCACCAGACCGGACTGCTTGTACCCCTCAACAATCGCGCTGTCCGAGGTCGCCAGATTATCCTTTAGCAAGGCAGACCCACTGGTGGACACCGTGCCCGCCATGGCAGCCCCAAGATCCTTCAGCAGAAAGGGAACGCCAGCCAAGTTACCCGCGCTGGAAGGTTTGGCGGCTTGGGCCCTCGCTGCCCCTGTAATGTCCTGACAGACAGCGTTGATCTTGGGATTCACCGCCTCCATTCGGGCGATGGCGACCTCAAGGAGTTCTGTGGGCGTGACCTCGTTTGCAGCGACCAGGGCCGCAAGCCCCGTGGCATCGTGTTTCCGATACTCGTCGAACTTCATGGAACATCCCTCCGCTTGGCACTTGTCCGTCTGAAGCCGATCCTAGGGCGAGATCGCCCAAACGTCGAAGGAGTTTTCAAGGCTCCGAACGCAGCAGATGGCCGCTCAAGGACATGTATCCGGAAATTTTGGTGCGTTTGTCCGACGCGGGCGGTTGTCGAGTCGGCCGGGAAGTGGCAAGTCCCGGCTGAGGGCCGGCTTAGCTCAGCTGGTAGAGCAGCGGTTTTGTAAACCGAAGGTCACGGGTTCGATTCCTGTAGCCGGCACCACAGCCCTCGCGCCTGGCAACCCATGGGGGATAGGTTGGCGATATTGCCGATTGCGGTCTTCATTGATGCCGATGCCTGTCCCGTTAAGGACGAGATCTACAAGGTCGCCCAAAGGTACCGTCTGAAAACCTGGGTTGTAGCCAATGCCTTCATGCAGATCCCGGTCTCGCCCATCATCCAACGCGTGATTGTGGATGCCGGTCCAGATGTGGCGGATGACTGGATTGCCGAGAATGTCTGCCCCGGCGATGTCGCGGTGACAAATGACATCCCCCTGGCCGAGCGAGTCCTGCGGGCAAAGGCCTATGCCCTGGCCCCGAACGGTAAGCCATTTACGGAAAACTCGATTGGACAGGCGATTGCCCAACGGGCCTTGATGGAGCAACTGAGGTCGACCGGGGACATCTACGGTGGGCCCAAGCCGTTTGATCGGAATGACAGATCCCGCTTTCTCCAGGCGCTTGACGAAGTCATCCAGAAGGAGCTCCGGCGCAGGCGGATTTCAGGCCTCTAGATCGCCGCCGGACTTGCACGGCGACGGACTTCGTCTAGCTTGCCGGACGACATTTTCAGGAGATTCCCATGCTGCGGAACCGTCGCGCCCTCGCCCTCTGCCTTGTTGCTGCCTCGGCCCTGTCGGCCTGTAACAAGCCGCATAGCGAGAGCTCAGCTCAGGAGGCCTCGGAACATGTCCCTGTTGAGCTCACCGCCGCGCAAAAACTAGCTCTGGTCGCCGAACTACCTGCGCCCTACAGCGGCGGGGACATAGAGCATGGCAAGGCCGTTTTCATGATGTGCAAGACCTGCCACACCCTCGTGGAGGGCGGCGCGAACATGACGGGTCCCAATCTGTGGGGCATATTTGGCCGCAAGGCTGGAACCGCCAAGGACTTCGCCTATTCCGATGGCCTCAAGGCTTCAGGCATCACCTGGGACACAGCCCGAATGGACTCCTGGATTGAAAACCCGAGAGCCGTGATCGCGGGCACAAAAATGTCGTTTGTCGGCCTCAAGGACGCCAAGGACCGAATTGACGTCATTGCCTATTTGAAGTCCGAAACCAGCCCTGCGAAATAGCTATCGCGGCGAGGCTATTCCGCCGGGTTCAACTGGGACCCTTCCGCCGCCTCGAATTCCGCAATCTTCCGGGCGCGGCTTTGAGCCGATCCGGTAAACCTTGCCAGCAGGTTATAGAAGATCGGCACGATAAAGACGGTCAGCAGGGTGGAGAATATCGCCCCGTAGAAGATCACCACGCCGATTGTCTTGCGGCTCTCCCCGCCCGCACCGCCCCACAGGATCAAGGGTACCGCCCCGGCTGCGGCCGAGATCGAGGTCATGATGATCGGCCTCAACCGCAGGGTCGCACTTTCCAGAACAGCCTCACGAACAGACAGGCCATCATCCCGCAACTGATTGGCAAATTCGACGATCAGAATACCGTTCTTGGCGGCAATCCCGACGAGCATGATCAGGCCAATCTGACTGTAGATATTCAGGGTCGATCCGGCGATCAGCAGTCCGAACAGGCCGCCCAAGGCTGCGACAGGCACGGTCAGCATGATGATCAGTGGGTGAATCCAGCTCTCGAACTGGGCGGCCAGGACAAGGAAAACCAGGATTAAGGCCATGGCAAAGGCCGTGTTCACGGCCCCGCTACCTTCAAGATAGTCCCGGGCGATACCGCCCCAGCGCACATTGGTTCCGGGGTGCTTCTTGACCTCGGTCTGAAGAAACTGGACGGCTTCCCCCACCGTGTAGCCAGGATTCAGCTGGATCGACAGGGTGATGGCGCGCAGCCGGTCAACGCGCTCACGGCTGGGGGTATCGCCCCTCACCCGGGTCGTGACCACGGCCGACAAGGGAATGGTCGTCCCCCCATTGGTGCGGACATACAGATTGTTCAGATCGCTCTCGTTCATGCGACGGGAACGGTCCGTTTGCAAAATGACGTCGTATTCCTGGCCGGCCTTGACGTAGGTGGTCACCTTGCGGGACCCCAACTGTGTTTCAAGGGCCCGACCAATCGCCTGGGCAGAAACCCCAAGCTGGGCCGCCTTGTCGCGATCAATATCCACCATCAAACGCGGAGACGTCGGCTCATAATCCAGGCGAGGCCGCGTCATGTTCGGGTTTTGCTGGGCGGCGGCCAGGATCGGACGGATGGTCCGCTCGATGTCGGCATATTCATCGCCGACGACAATCAGGTCCACGCTGCTGCCACCGCCACCGCCCTGCCCGCCGCCTCTTTGAATGCTGGGGCGAACCGATGCAATCGCACGGACCGAGGTTATGGCGGCCATTTGACGGTTCAATTGCGCGGCAAGCTGCTGTGACGTGACCTTGTGGCGTGCATTATCCGGCAGGGAGGCATTGGCATTCCCGGTATTAAACTGGGTCGAGCCAAACCGGGGAACACCCACGGTATAACGTTCAATCACGCCTGAGCTCAGAAGGGTTTCCAGCATGCCCTCCACTTGTTTGACTGCGGGCTGGGTGTAGTCAAATCCTGATCCCTCCGGGGCCTGGATCTGAATATCAACGCGTCCACGATCCTCCTGGGGCACCTGCTCCTTGGGCAGGATGATCAGCAGGCCCCCAGCACAGACGGCCAGTACAATGACAAGGCCTCCGGCCGCGACCGCTGACGCCCTGCCCTTAAGCAGAACATTGAGCGAGGCGCGATAGGAGTTCCGAACCCGGTTCATGGCGGAATTGACCAGGCGGGCCATGAAGCCCTCCGTCCTGGCCGGCCTCAAGAGCAGGGAGGACAGCATGGGCGAAAGGCTAAGCGCCAGTAGGGCTGAAAACAAAACGGCGGCAATGACGGCCACAGCCAGTTCAACAAACAGCCGCCCCGTATAGCTCGGCATGAACATCAGAGGGGCAAAGACCGAGACCAGCACAATCGTGGTCGCGACCACCGCAAAAAAGACCTGCCGAGCCCCTCTTTGCGCCGCAATCAGCGAGGGCTCGCCATCATCCACGCGTCTCTGAATATTTTCGACCACGACAATCGCGTCATCAACGACCAGACCAATGGCCAGCACCAGCGCCAATAGGGTGAGAAGGTTGATGGAAAATCCTAGCCCAGCCAGAACAATGAAGGTCGAAAGAATGCAGATGGGGGCCACGACAGACGGGATCAGCGCCGCCCTCCAGGACCCGAGGAACAGAAAGTTCACCAAGGCCACAAGCAGGAGGGACAGTGACATGGTGATCCAGACCTCCTGGATCGCGTGCTGGGTGAAGGTTGTATAATCGACAGAGATCTCGAGCTTTGTCCCCTTGGGCAGGGCTTGGTTGACCTGTTTGATCTGTTCGCGAATGCCCCTGGCAATTTCCAGGTCGTTGGACTGGGACTGGCGCGTAATGGCAAGACCCACCTGATCGCTGCCATTGGACCGGAAGACCCGGCGACGTTCGTCTGGCCCTTCCTCGATGCGTGCAACATCCCCAAGCCGGGTCACATAGGCATTGACGTTATTCAGGCTGCTGGCTGTCGAAGTGGACGCCGTGGCGGCCCCGGCTGCGGAGACGGTCGTTCCCAGGGCCCCCAGTCCTCCAGCAACGCTGGTTGTCGTTGTGCGACCTGCATTACCGATAACGACGGGCAGGCGTGCAAACTGAGCGGGCGTGGCATAGCCGCGCGCGACCCGGATCGTGAAGTCCTTGCTGGTTCCCTCAAGCGCCCCCGCCGGGAGTTCCAGGTTCTGCGAGTTCAGCGAAGTTTCAATGTCATCGACGGTAATCCCGCGCGCCGCCATGGCCTGAGGATCGAGCCAGACCCGCATGGTATAGACTTGTCCGCCCCCGACCGACACCTGAGCCACCCCCGGCACAGTCGACATACGCTCAACGAGGTAACGGTTGGCATAGTCCGTCAGTTCCAGTCGATTGAGATGATCCGAGCTGAAGGTCACGAACATGATCGGCGAAGAGTCGGCATTCGCCTTCGCGATCTGAGGAGGCTCCGCCTGGAGCGGCAACTGGGACGTGACCCGACTGACCGCGTCCCGGACATCATTCGCCGCGGCATCCAGATTCCGGGCCAGGGTGAAGGAGACATTGATCCGGCTCACGCCATCACGAGATGACGAATTGACCCTGTCGATCCCCTGAATGCCGGCGACCTGACGTTCGATCACCTGGGTGATCCGCTCTTCGATTACCTCGGCCGAAGCCCCTCGATAGGTTGTCGAGATACTCACGGTTGGCGGATCAACACTCGGAAGCTCGCGCACGGACAGAGAGGCAAAGCTCGCCAATCCAATGACGCAAAGAAGGATTGCCCCCACGGCCGCAAAGACCGGGCGGCGGACAGAGAGGTCGGATAGCATCATGCGGCGGGCCGGGCGGCACCCGCTCCGGGTTTACGAACAGACGACGCGCCGCCTGACCCAGGCTTGCCGCCGACACGAATGGCCTGCCCCGCCTGAACCTTGTTGAGCCCATCTGCCACGAGCATGTCCCCGGGCTCAAGGCCGTCCTTGACCTCGACGAATCCGTCCTGACGCACACCCGTAACGATGGGGCGCTGATCAGCGGTCATTTTCTGGCCCTGCTTGAGGGCGACAAAAACATAGGCTCCGTCGCCTTGCACCGCCACGGCGGTTTCCGGAACACTCAGGCCCTGGTGTTCACCTTGAGCCACGGCAATCCTGAGCATCATGCCGGGTTTGACCCGACGATCTGCGCCTGGAAATTCAGACCGGGCCGTCAGGGCGCGGGTTCGCTCATCGATCCGGGTATCCAGGTGGGTAATGCGCCCCCGAATGGTCAGGCCAGAATAGGCATCTACCGAAGCCTCGATCTCCTGCCCCTCGTGGACACTCGCGATAAAGCGGTCGGGAATCTGGAAATCAACGCGCAGCACGCTGTCATCATCCAGGGTTACAATCGCGGCGCCTGGGTTGACGACGGCCCCAGGGGCAATATCGGACAGCCCGACCACCCCGGCAAACGGGGCCCTGATGAGCCTGTCCCCAAGGCGCGCCTGGGCGGCATCCACATCAGCCTTTGCAGCGAGCCAAACCGCCTCATACTGCTCAACCGCCGCTTTGGAGGCGTAGCCCTGATCTGCCAAGGCTTTCCATCGTTGATAGCCGCGCTCTGCGACGATGGCGCGGGCCTTGGCCTGCGCGAGCCCTGCATCCTGTTCCAGAGTCTTCAGCTCAACCAGGATCTGGTTTTTCGCGACGCGCTGGCCCGGGGTGAAGAGAACTCGACTCACCAACTGGGTCGTGGCCGCCGACAAGGTCACGGACTGACGAGCCTTAACGACCCCCAGCACGTCCAGGGAGTCCGTGAAAATCCGTGGGGATGCACTGACCAGCTTGACCTGGGAGACCATGCCGCGCCGACCATTGGCGCGGCCACCGCCCGCCCCGCTGCTCGCACTTCCCCCTTGACCCGCTGATGCTCCCGAGCCGGATCCGGCATCCCCAGCCTTGGGAAGCATCAATTTGACACCGCCTGCGACCACCATGATCAACATGATGCAAACCGCGCCGATCAGGAAAAAATGACGTCTAAGCAAGGTGCGGACAACTCCGTCGCCCCTTAAAATAGAGGCAGATGAATGGGTCAGCGGTCCAGGCCGAGGGACCCGTCGCGCTGGATATTCAGAACGTTGAAGACGAAGCATCGATCCAGATCGACTCGAAGCCCCACCCTCACCTGAAGGCTTTAGGTGCAGCCCCGTGACGCGTCCAGTGCGCGAATACCCCCAGACGCCTTCAACCTCGAAAAGGTTAAAACCCCGCGCGGCCTGCACAGTTTATACGCGCGACGGCTTAAATTCCGGCGGCGATGCAGACCTAACGATCTCGTTGTCGGGATTTGCCTTCTCTCAGGCGTCGAAACCCGGGAGCGACCGGTTCAATTTCCGTAAATTGCCCGGCCAGCCCAGCTTTCCCCCAATGCCTCGCCCGACCTGGCTAAGAACTTCAGCCTGCGCTGCCTCTGGCGCGAACAGCACATTTTCCCGACCCGCGGAGAGGGCCATGACCTGCTGCTTGCAGGCACGTTCCAGGAAGAACATGCCCGTCCAGCAATCCCCCGCCGTCTCGCCAACTGACAGAGTTCCATGATTTCTCAGCAACATCAGCGTCTTATTGCCAATATCTGCAACAAGCCTTTCCCGCTCATCCAGGTTCAGGGCAATGCCTTCATAGTCATGATAGGCAAGGTGGGGCAGGACGATCAGGGCATGCTGGGAAATCGGCAACAGTCCCTCT
Organism: Phenylobacterium aquaticum; assembly: GCA_947378305.1. GTDB lineage: Bacteria > Pseudomonadota > Alphaproteobacteria > Caulobacterales > Caulobacteraceae > Phenylobacterium > Phenylobacterium aquaticum_B. The sequence goes on from CANCJJ010000014.1 coordinate 10,445, forward strand.
TTTTGAGCCGCGACGGCAACACCCTGGTCGGAATGAAGGTGCATGACAAACTTCGCATCCTCCCGGGCCGCATGAATGGCCGAGTGTATCGTAAATCCCGCTGGATTGATGAAGTAAGGCGTTTCCTGAAGAATATTGCCGTCCAGATCGATCTTCACCAGCGAGGACGCGGTGATCTCTTCGAACAGCATGCCGTAGGGATTGATCAGAAACTGATGCTCAGGGCCGGGAATCCGCGCTGAAATGTGGGTATAAATCATGTCATCCCAGCCGTGCAGGGCGACCAGTCGATAGAGCGCGGCCAAATCCTCCCGCGCTTGCCACTCTTCTGCACTGACCTTGCCACGGAGCGAAACGACACCCGCTGTCGAACCATCGGCCATGATGACCTCCCTAAGTCTTTGTTCAATCCACAGTCTGATCCTAAGGTCTGCCTCTGATGGCCTCAGGTCAAGAGTTTGCCAACGTCCACCGGGTCCATAATCCGACGGATCTGATGGCTGGCCGCGAGCAAGTCACCCTGTGACATGTCAGTGAGTTCAACCAGACCCAGGTGGGGACGCTCATCCTTGCGGCTGGATCGCTCATAGGCCGGGTCGTAATGGTGCTCCATCAAGGCCGCTGCCAAGACTTCAAATTCGCCTGAATCCGCAAGGTCCCGCCAGTTATCGAGCCGCTTCTGTCCGGGATAGACAGGCAAACGGCTGAAGGCATTGTCCAGGCTGGGGCGGTCCCGGATGACATCTTCATAGGCTTTTACCAGATATCCGGCCCGGGCTTCGATCGAGGCATGAACCTCGATACGCGGGGCCGCCTGCATGGCCCGCCAGACCAGGGGCGGCGTCATCCGCTCACCAATTCGGCTGGACTCAGCCTCGACCAGGATTGGCCGGGTGACATCCAGCTTCTCAAGGGCCGCGAGTAGCCTGCTCTCAAATAGTTTCTGGCTGGGCTGGGGACGATCTGATCGTCCCCCAAAGAGCGATCCGCGATGACCCGCCAGACCTTCCAGGTCCAGGACCTGAACCCCCTGACCGCCAAGAATATGCAACAACTCCGTCTTGGCCGTGCCTGTATGGCCATCCAGGAGGACAAAATTGAGGCTTGCGGGATCATCATAGAGGCGGGCCGTTACGCGTCGGCGATAGGTCTTGTATCCCCCCTCCAGTAGGCTCACGGGCCACCCGACCTGGGACAGAATGGTCGCCATGGCATTGGATCGCTGGCCGCCCCGCCAGCAATAGATCAAGGGCTTGAAACTGGCGGGCCGATCCGCAAGCGCGTTTTCGAGATGACGGGCGATATTGCGAGCAACATGGGCGGCACCAATCCTGCGCGCCAGAAATCGTGAGGTTTGGACATAGATGGTTCCGACTTCCGCCCGCTCTGCGTCATCAAGTACAGGGAGGTTTTCTGCCCCCGGGATATGATCTTCGCTGAATTCACCCGGACTGCGGACATCAATAATGGCGTCATACCCAGCCAGGGCGGCGGCATCGACGGCCGAAGTCGTTTGAGGTCCCATGAGAAAATCCTAGCACCCAAACCGCGTGCTAGGCGAGCCACTCCGGGACAGGCTATGAACCAAAGCCCATTGAAGGACCCGACAATGACAAATTCCGTTCGGCTGACATCCCTGGCTCACGGCGGCGGCTGCGGGTGCAAGATTGCGCCAGCCGTCCTGCAAGACATTCTGGCGAAAATTCCCGCCGCAGCAGGATTTCCAAACCTGCTCGTGGGCACGGAGACCTCGGACGATGCAGCGGTCTGGCGGCTGAATGACACCCAGGCTCTCGTCGCGACCACCGACTTTTTTATGCCGGTCGTTGATGATCCCTTCGACTTCGGCCGGATCGCCGCGACCAATGCCCTGTCGGACATCTATGCCATGGGCGGAACGCCGATCCTGGCGCTGGCGATCGTGGGCATGCCCATTGATAAACTCTCGCCAGATACGATCGGGGCGATCCTGGCCGGTGGCGCATCGGTTTGCGCAACTGCCGGAATCCCCATTGCGGGGGGCCATTCCATTGATAGCGTTGAGCCCATCTATGGTCTGGTTGCCCTGGGTCTGGTCCACCCGGACCGGGTTCTGACCAATCGGGGTGGCAAGCCGGGTGATGTCCTCATCCTCACCAAGGGGCTGGGCGTCGGCGTCCTCAGCGCAGCCTTCAAGCAGGAAAAACTCGGTTCGGCGGGATATGAGGCCCTGATAACCTCGACCACCCAGCTTAATATCCTGGGCCGTGACCTGGCCAGCCATGAGGGCCTGCATGCCATGACGGACGTCACCGGCTTTGGCCTCCTGGGTCATGCCCTTGAAATGGCCAGGGGTGCCGATCTCACGGCGGAGATCTGGGCCCATGCCCCCCACCTGCTTCCTGAGGTGGAGGCCCTTGCACGCGGGGGCATCCGCACGGGAGCCTCGGTTCGAAACTGGGCCAGCTACGGCAAGGCCATCAAGGGCATCGAAGACCTGCCTGAATGGACACGGGACCTGCTGTGCGATCCCCAGACCAGTGGCGGCCTCCTCCTGGCGGTAGATCCCTCGGTTGCGGACGAGATCTGTCACCAGGCCAAGTCCGCAGGCTTCGAATTCACGGTGCAGGTCGGACGGCTCTTGCCGGGGCCGGCAGTGGTGCGCGTTGTGACATAGAGTTTTTCCGCCTAGTCCCCCGAGCGCACGCGCGCAACGGAGTCGAGCCAACGGGCATAGGCGGCCTCCCGGGCATGAACAGCCATTGCCGGACGGTCTGTTCCGGTCGAGGGGCGAAGTGCTGCGGCTTCCTCCGGGTCCTTGAATACCCCTGCACCTAGGCCCGCAAACAGCGCAGCCCCCAAGGCTGTCGTCTCCTGGTAGCTGGCCCGCGCGACGACCCGTCCGGTCAGGTCCGCGAGACGCTGACCGAACCATTCCGATTGCGACATGCCGCCATCGATCCTGAGCTCCACCCCTTCGCCGAAGGCCTCAGGCGCATCCGCGGCCATGGCTTCAATCAAATCCCGGGTCTGCAGGGCACAGGCATCGAAGGCCGCCTGGGCGATTTCGGCGAGGCCGGTGTCGCGCGTCATGCCAAAAAGCGCCCCTCGCGCATCGGGATCCCACCAAGGCGCACCAAGTCCGGTGAAGGCGGGAACCATAATCACGCCATGGTCGGGACGCGCCGTACGCGCCAGCGCCTCGACACCTGCGCCGCCCCCAGACACGCCCAGGCCCTCATTGACCCACTGAAGGGCCGCACCCGCCATGAAGATGGATCCCTCAAGAGCATAGGTGGCTTGACCGCCCAAGCGCGCGGCAACGGTCGTCAGCAGGCGGGCCCGGGAAACGGGTGCGATACGTCCCGTATTGAGCAGCATGAAACAGCCTGTGCCAAAGGTCGCCTTCATCTCCCCTGGATGGATGCAGCCCTGCCCCATGAGGGCCGCCTGCTGATCTCCCGCCACACCCCTTATCGGAATTGGGTGACCAAACAGGCCGGCCTCGGTCTCCCCATAGTCAGCGGCACAGTCCAGAACTGTGGGCAATAGGCTCCCAGGCACCTTGAAGAGGTCCAGCATGTCATCGGACCAGACCTGTTTGCGAATATCGAAGAGCAGGGTTCGTGAGGCATTGGTGGCGTCCGTCGCATGGATGCGCCCCCGGGTCAGATTCCAGATGAGCCAGGTATCCATGGTTCCGGCCAGAAGGCGGCCGGAGGCGGCAGCTTCACGGGCTCCCGCGACCCGATCGAGTATCCAGGCAATCTTGGTCGCTGAAAAATACGGATCAAGCAGGAGGCCCGTAACCTCTGTCACCTTCTGCTCGTGACCGGCGAGACGAAGGGCATCGCAAACCTCCGTTGTTCGGCGATCTTGCCAAACGATCGCACGGTGTATGGGTTTGCCCGTAAAACGATCCCAGACAACGACCGTTTCTCGCTGGTTTGTAATCCCCAGAGCCGTGATATTAGCTGACAGAATACCTGTTTTTTCAATTACTTCATGAATAACTTCAACCGATGATTGAAAAATTTCGAGGGCGTCATGCTCCACCCATCCATCGGCAGGATAATGCTGGTGAATGGGGCGGCCGGCCTCCCCTAAGGGTTTGCCAGTACCGTCAAACAGGATTGCGCGGGTCGAGGTCGTACCCTGATCAAGGGCCAGCAGTACCGGTGCATTCATGACAATCTCAATTTTTCAATTGATGGTGAAAATAAGGCTAGATTTATTTTCAGTTTCGCGGAAACTGCCAGCCTAGTGAAGTGTGGAGTTGAGGTAATCAGAATGGCTGGTCGCACAGGTTCGGTGGACAGGAAGTCATCTCAATCGACATCAAGTCTAGATAAAATTCAAAGCCTGGCCCGAAGTCAGTCCCCCGAGGACAAGACCAACCTGATGGCGGCCATTGTGGAACTGGGCAATGGGCGCGGGGATGAAGCCATGCAACCCGCCGTTCAGGTCCTGCTTGCAACGGTTATGTCCAACCTCATTTCTGAAGCCGAACATGAAACCCGGATCGAAATGGTCCGTAAGTTTCTACCGGCCGCCTGGGTTCCACCTCGTTTGATCGGTCTGCTCTCCATTGGCGAAATCGATATTGCGCGACTGGTCATTGCAAACAGTCCCGTCCTGCAGGATTCGAGTCTGATCGATCTGCTGTCTCATGGGTCCGTTCAACACCAGATCGCTGTCGCAGACAGAAACAATATCAGTGAAATCGTGGTCGATAAAATTGTCGAAGCCAGCAATCCCGATGTCCTCGTGTCGCTTCTCAACAATAATACTGCTAATATAAAAGAAGAAAAATTCGTCGAGCTTGTAAATAAATCGAGGACAATTTCAGAAATAAGATATCCGCTTGCCAACCACGATCTCCTCAATGAGGATTTGAGCAAGTTTCTTTACAATTGGGTGAACCAGAAAATTCGATTTAATCTGATAAAAAGGTTTAATCTTGACGTCTATGAAATGAATGAGGCACTGAAAGATTACAGTAGCCAAGACTCAGGCGCTGGTGCACCCGGACATGCTTCACAGACATTGACGCCTGGACCCCGTGAGGAAGAACAGGCCCTTCGGGTTAGGCAGCTGATTGCGAAACTGGACAGGTCCGGGCAACTCACCCCGGCGAACCTTCTCCGGGCCCTGCAAGAAGGGAAGATTTTGCTCTTCACTTCAATTCTCTCTGGATTGGGCCGCTTCAGTCCTGAAGATCTGAAGTTTGCGATGAATGCCAAGTCTCCGGACCTGCTAGCCTTGGCATGCGCAGCCGTCGGCGCTGAAAAAGACTCCCTCCCTTTGATGATCGATATGGTCCGAAGCCTGAATGAAGGTTCCCCGCGGGGGGGCGGAATTACTTCCAGCCTGTTGACCATGGCCACGGGCGACGTTGGACGCAGATTTGCGGCATCGGAATTTAACAAGTCAGTGAAGCGCGCCCATTCCAACTAGGTTTGACAAGTTCCTCATTCCCCGTCTTTTGATGTCGCCCATGCGCCGGAGCACGCTCCGGCATTTTTAGGTTAGAGCCTTTTTGTCCCTTTATTCGGTTCCGTCTAAAGGGAAGCGGCTCCAGAGGGCGGTATCATGTCCAAGCTATCATTTCTTGCGAGTGACCGACCTGAGGCGATGGAGGCGCGGGACCGGCTGATCGCAATCTATGGAAATGTGTCGAAAGACGCCGCCGATGTCGTAATCGCCCTCGGGGGTGACGGCTTTATGCTCGAGGTCCTTCACGATCCCATCGCCGCCAGGGTTCCGATTTATGGCATGAACCGCGGCTCGGTGGGGTTCTTGATGAATGAGTTCTCTGAAACCGGCCTGCTTGAACGAATTGCTGAAGCTGAACGGGCAAAGATTCATCCCCTGAAGATGATCGCGGTTGATACCCATGGCGGCCGATTCGAGGCCATGGCCCTCAATGAGGTCTCCCTCCTGCGGCAGACGCGGCAGACGGCAAAGCTGAAAATCTCCATCGACGGAAAAGTTCGGCTCACGGAGTTGTCCTGTGATGGAGCCTTGGTTGCCACACCCGCGGGCTCAACCGCCTACAACCTGTCGGCGCATGGTCCGATTATTCCCCTGGATGCAAGGGTCCTTGCCCTGACCCCCATTAGTGCCTTTCGCCCTCGTCGCTGGCGGGGTGCGCTTCTTGCGCACACGGCGAGGGTCTCCTTTGAAATTCTCGAAGCGGACAAGCGCCCGGTCAGCGCGGTGGCGGACAATTTCGAAGTGCGCAATGTCTCCGAAGTCCATGTCGCGGAGGATCGCGAAACCTCCATGACCATGCTGTTTGATGCCGGACGAAGCCTTGAAGAGCGCGTCCTCGCAGAACAGTTCTCGGTCTAGTTCGAAAAATCGTAGGGACTGGGGTCACATGACCCGGTCCAGCGGCTCCTCAACCACGCCGTAACCAGCATCCGGAGGGAGGGTCAGAACCTGTCCGCCTGGCCGGGTTTCAACCTTCGGAAGCACAGTCACCAGGGGGCGGGCCAGGGCGCGTGAGATGCAATCCTCGGCACTGCGTGCCTCAGCCAGAAGCTGGACATTCATTCGGGTCGGGAAAATGACCTTCCTCTGCCCTGCGTCCGCAAGCCTCAACACCTCATTGGGGGCGATCCATTCCGCGTCCACAGTCTCGCGACCGTCACAGGCGGCCAACTGGTCCTCTGGGGCCCGGGCCGCATAAAACCAGGTGTCGAAGCGTTTGGGTGTCAGGGGCGGCGTGATCCAGCGGGCAAAGACGGTCAGGGCCTTTAAGTCGATCTGGGCATCAAGGTCCCGGACGACACTCAAGAAGGAGACCTCCCCGGTATCAACCGCCTTCCGAAGTTCAAGGGGCGCAACCTGGTTGCCCATCCCGCTCCCGTCACGCCGACGGGCCAGAAGGATGCCGGCCTCTTCGAAGACCTCCCGTATGGCCGCGATCCTCAGGGACCTCTGGACGGCATCGAAGTCGCTGAACCCGACAGCATTTTCCGACCAGTCCGGGTGATGATCCCCTTCATGGCTCTTGCCGCCCGGGAAGACCAGGGCCCCGGAGGCAAAGTCGATCTGATGATGGCGCTTGACCATCAAGACCTCAAATTCGGGCGTGTCTCGCAGGATCAGTATGGTGGCTGCGGGCTTGATGGCACTATCTGGGGCAATCTCGTTCATAGCAGCAGATTGAGAGCCTCGGGCGCACATGGCAAGCCCCTGTTGCCCCGGCTTAGGTCGAGGTCGATGCCGCCTGAGTGCGTGCAGGCGTTGAGGCCCGTGCATCCGCCATGACACGAAGCATTTCCGTAGAGAACATGGACCCGCCCAGACGCGTCGCCGTTGTCGATGATGCCCGACTGTCTCCCCCGCCCAGAAGCATGCTGATCAAGGCTTCCTGCTCACTGCGAACGGAATTGCTGCGCGCCGAGACGTATTGAATGAAACCCTCGCTTGAAGGTTTCGCTGCCGGAGCAATCCCGCCCCCCAGAGCCGAATAGAGTTCACTCACCGTCAGAGGGCGACCATCACGGTAAAACACCGAAGGGTTAGACTTCGCCGCATCCGGAAAGAGAACAGCCGCCGCGGTATTGGGCTGGCTCTGGGCAGCTTGTATCAGAGCCGCCGAGCCCTTGAGACCCAGAAAATGGGCGGCATATAGATCTGCGTAGGACGGGTCACGCCCGGTTCGCCCCTTCAGATAGGCCGCATTGTCTGCAGCCATTTCTCCGGCCATCAGGGAAGAGGCGCGGGCATCCAGCCTCAAATCCATTATCGACTGGTGGGAGTCGGCATTGGCGATTTGAAAACGACCATTGGACCCCCGCGAAATCTGGTCCGCCGCCCGGGCATAGCCGTGCTGGGCTCCATACTGCTTCAGGGACGATAGCCAGGTCTGCTCGGTAAACTGGAAGAGACCCGCCGCAGACGAGGTCTTTGCCCTGGCCGCCGGGTTGAAACTGCTTTCACGCTGGGCGGTTTTCCGCAGGAATCCGAGATCAACCCCCGTAGCTTCGGAGGCGCGCTGCAAGGCGCTGTCGACGTATCCCCTGATCCCTTGAACGTTCACGCATGGACCATGACTGAATTATGGTTAACACGCTACTAACCATAATTTAGCGCACGATCAATCTGTCCCGATCTAATAGGACTTGGGCAAGCCCAACACGCGCTCGGCGATGTAATTGCAGATCATTTCCCGGCTGATGGGCGCGATCCGCGCGATCATGGATTCCCGGAAATACCGCTCGACATGGTAGTCCTTGGCGTACCCCATCCCGCCATGGGTGAGAATGGCCGTCTCACAGGCCTGAAAACCGGCCTCCCCCCCGAGATATTTGGCCGCATTGGCCTCCGCTCCGCAGTCTTCACCCGCGTCGAAAAGGGCGGCGGCCCGGAAGGTCATGAGGTGGGCCGCTTCCAAAGCCATCCAGGACTTCGCCAGGGGGTGGGCCAAGCCCTGGTTCTGGCCAATCGGGCGTCCGAAAACGATCCGCTCCTTGGCATATTGTGTGGCCCGGCCCAGGGCCGCCCGGCCCAGACCTATGGCCTCGGCCCCGATCAGAACCCGCTCCGGGTTGAGGCCCGCCAGGAGATAGTGAAATCCCTTGCCTTCTTCGCCCACGAGATCATCTCCCGAGACCTCCAGACCATCGATAAAGACACTGTTGGATTCAACAGCCTTTCGACCCATTTTCGGGATGACAGTAGCTGTAATCCTGCGCCGGTCAAAATCGGTGTAGAACAGGCTTAACCCTTCGGTGGGCTTGCGAACCTGATCCCGGGGGGTGGTGCGCGCAATGATCAGAATCTTGTTCGCTCGCTGAGCCATGGTCGTCCAGACCTTTCGGCCATTGATGACCCAGCCATCACCCTGCCGGACTGCCTGGGTGGTCAGACTTGCGGTATCCAGACCGGAGTCCGGCTCCGTCACGGCAAAACACATCTTGTCTTCCCCCGAGATCAGCCGGGGAATGCTGCGGGCCTTCTGGGCATCCGTGCCAAATTTCACAATGGGCATGGGGCCAAAAATGTTCAGATGCATGGCGCTGGCACCCGTGAACCCCGCACCGGACTCAGCGACCGCCTGCATCATGAGTGCGGCCTCGGTTAGCCCAAGCCCCGACCCCCCGACCTCAACCGGCATGGCGGTTCCAAACCAGCCACCTTCGGCCATGGCGGCCACAAAGGCCTCTGGGAAGGCCCCGGACTCATCCGTCTGTCGCCAGTAATCCGCATCAAACCGGCCACACAATCGGGCTACGCTGTCGCGCAAGGCCAGCTGTTCAGGGGTAAAACCGAAGCCGATCATCATGACCTCTCTAGGTTGGCCTCAAAGCGGGCCGGGTGCAGTCTTGCTGCCAATGGACCGGGCTCACGGCCCATGACGTAATCCCTAATCGTTTCCGCGAGAAGCGGGGCGAGAAGCCATCCGTTCCGCCGGGCCCCTACCGCGAGCAGGACGCGCCCATCCCCCACCGGGCCCACGAGGGGCAGTCCATCAGGAGTCGCGCCCCGCACAGCGACGCGAACCTTTGAGGTCACCCCGCGAAGGTCCGGAAACATAAGCCCGGCAGCTTGGCGAAGCCCGGTCAGGGCGGTCTCATCAACGAGGAAATCCCCTCGCCCGACCTCCATTGTGGCCCCGACAATCAGCCCAGCTGCAGACTTCAGACCGTAGGCACCCTCCCCCCGCAGCACCATGTCCGGCCCGGGAAGGCCCGGGAAATTGAGAATTTGCCCCTTGATCGGCGACATCACCTTGAGCTCAGGGGCCAGGCTGAAAAAGTCTTGCGAGGCTCCCGTCGCGACCACCAGATAGTCTGCTGTGTCCCGGCCCTGAATGGACTGCCGCACGAAGGTTACGCCTGCAGCACAGGCCTTCTCAATCAAGGCTTCCATCACTCGCGAAGGGTCAATGCGCCAATCCTCCCGGGTCAGGATCGCGGAGGTGAAGTTGGGCCCCAGACCTGGTGCCACGACCTCAAGGCCGGATCGGGGGAGCCGCATGGCCGGAAGCCCCATGGCCCGAATCTTCGTCTCGACCTCCGCCAGATAGGCTGCACTTCCGACCGCAAGGGCCCCGGCGCGATCAATCTGAATACCCAGGCGCGGCTCCAGCCTCGCCCAAAGATTTCTGGCCCGCAGGAAGAGATCGAAATCTTGCTCAGTCTGCTTATCTAAAATGGACTCGAAAACCGGTGCCAACATACCGGCGGCCACTCCTGAAGCCGAGCTTTCAGGCGCTCCGGGGTCGAATACGGTGACCCGACAGCCTTCATCCGCCAGGGCAAGAGCGATGGCAAGTCCAATGGCCCCGCTTCCGGCGATCGTTATGTCTGGTCGGCGTGTCATAGGCCAAAGCACCCGGATTTGGTCGTGAAATCAAGTCAGCCGCCCATCGACGGAGCGTGAAGCCGTCAGAAACTCATCCAGAATAAGACATGAGTATGGTAGCCTCGCCCTTGATCCGCTCTGCATACCTGCAAGATGGCTGTTTCGGCCGTGCCGAAGGATAATTCTGATGAACGATACGCCTGACAAACCGAGCGAGCCTGCAAATGAGACACCGATCCAACGTGCCTTGCGCTTGAAACAGGCCATTATCGACGCACGCCCCCGCCCACCTCGGGGCGGGAAGTTCCAGCGCGAGCGCGCCGCCGCCGCACAGTCTTCTTTCCGATCCAAGCCCTGGATGTCTCGCTAGAGGGCGTTAAGGCTGACCTTCCAGAAGAAGAACATCGCTCCCGGCCAAGCTGACAACCTTTCCAAACATCTGAGTTCCCGCATTGCCAATGAGACTCCAGACGATATGGAGAGACATGGCCATTGTCGAACTCTCGGAATTTCCCGCCTGCCTGCCTCGTCGCGGGGCGCTGATCGGGCTGGATCTCGGGGAAAAAACCATTGGCGTCGCCGCCTGTGATGCAAGCTGGTCAGTCGCCAGCCCTGTGGAACTCATCCGCAAGACCCGCTTCACCGATGAAGCCCTTAGACTGTTTCAGATCATGGATGCCCGAAAGGTCATGGGCATGGTCGTCGGACTTCCCGTCAACATGGACGGAACCGAGGGCAAACGCTGCCAATCCAATCGCGCATTTGCCCGAAACCTGCTGCGATTGAACCCCGACCTCATCATTGCCTTCTGGGATGAACGCATGTCGAGCATGGCCATAAATCGCATGCTGATTGACGAGTTTGATACCACCCGGGCAAGGCGGGCTGACCTGGTCGACAAGATGGCAGCGGCCTGGATTCTTCAGGGGGCCATCGACCGGCTGAGGGGCATTGCAGAGTCACCCTTGGCGAAACCCGGAAATCCACCTATTACGCCGCTTTAATGACAAACGCGCCCCTTGGTCTGAACGACGTCCTGGACAGGACCTTCCCGTTCCCGCGGCGACATTTCCTGTCCGTGCTTGACCTCAATCCTGTGGACGTCGCGGGCCTGCTGGACCTGGCCGACGGCTTTGTCGCCCTCAATCGTCAAACCGCCAAGAAACTCGACCTGCTCAAGGGTCGGACCTTGATGAACCTTTTCTTTGAAAACTCGACCCGGACCCAGAGCTCTTTCGAGCTGGCGGGCAAGCGGCTCGGGGCCGATACCGTCAATATGAGCCCACGCGCCTCTTCGATCTCCAAGGGCGAAACCCTTATCGACACAGCGGTGACGCTGAATGCCATGCAGCCGGACATACTGATTGTCCGTCACGCCTCGTCAGGAGCCGCGTCCCTGCTGGCCCAGAAGGTGACCTGCTCGGTGATCAATGCCGGGGACGGCCAGCACGAACATCCAACCCAGGCCTTGCTGGATGCCCTGTCCATGCGCCGGGCCTTTGGACGGATTGCCGGCCTGCGGATCGCGATTTGCGGCGATGTGCTCCATTCCCGAGTGGCGCGGTCCAATGTCGGCCTCCTGCAAATGATGGGGGCGGAAGTGCGCCTGGTGGGCCCGCCAACCCTCATGCCCGCCCAGGCTGAGCGCTGGGGCGTTCCGATCTTCCATGACCTGCGCGATGGCATTTCCGGCTGCGATGTTGTGATGATGCTGCGCTTGCAGCTAGAGCGCATGGACGGGGTCATGGCCCCCTCACAGCGGGAATATTTCCGGTTCTGGGGACTGGATCGGGAAAAACTGGCCTATGCCGCGCCCCATGTCCGGGTCATGCATCCCGGCCCCATGAACCGGGGCGTTGAGATTGATTCCGATGTGGCCGACGATCCCGTTGTATCCCTGATTCAGGACCAGGTCGAAATGGGTGTAGCAGCGCGGATGGCCGTCCTTGCCGCCCTAGCCAACCGTCTGGAGTTGAGCTGATGCAAAGCGTTTGCATCTTTTGCGGCTCCAGCCCGGGCAAGGGTGACACTTACCGTGCTGTCGCCACCCTGACAGGAAAACTCATCGCCCAGGCCGGCATGACGGTGATCTACGGAGGGTCCAAGGTTGGGCTAATGGGTGTGGTTGCTGACGCTGCCCTGGCTGAAGGGGGCGAAGTGATTGGTGTCCTGCCGGAAGCCCTGAGCCGCAAGGAACTCGCCCATACGGGCCTCACACGTCTTGAAGTTGTCGGTTCCATGCATGAACGCAAGGCGCGCATGGCGGAACTCGCCGATGGCTTTATGGCCCTGCCCGGCGGCGCAGGAACGCTTGATGAAATTTTTGAGATCTGGACCTGGGGACAGCTTGGATTTCACGGAAAGCCAGCGGGATTTCTCAATGTTTCTGGCTATTTCGACCACCTGAAGCGGTTTCTGGACCACACGGTGGCGGAGGCCTTTATCAAGCCGATCCACCAGGACATGCTGCTATTCCACACGGAACCTCAAGGCTTGCTCGACGCCATGGCCGGCTATGCTGCGCCCAAGACGGACAAGTGGCTCGAACGTTTTGAACTCTAGGAGCGAGCCTGTGACCCGCCCCCTCGCCTTCGTCAACGCCCGCCTGGTCGACCCGCACAGTGGCTGGGATGGTCCTGGTGCCCTTCTGGTCAAGGACGGTGTGATTGCAGGTATCGTAAAAGGCGGGGAGCCGGGGGCAATTTCCGACGACTTCGAGGTCATGGATGCCCGAGGGGCCATGCTGGCACCGGGTCTGGTCGACCTGCGGGTCAAGACCGGCGAACCCGGGGCTGAAACCAAGGAGACCCTGAAGTCTGCGGCCCTGGCGGCAGCGGCGGGCGGGGTCACTTCAATTGTGGTCCAGCCTGACACCGCGCCGGTGATTGATGAAGCCTCGGTCGTCGACTTCATCCTTCGACGGACCCGCGACATTGAACTCGTTCACGTCTATCCGGCCGGGGCGGCGACCAAGGGTTGTCTTGGCGAGCGGATGGCCGAAATCGGGCTCATGGCCGAGGCTGGATGCGTCTATGTGACGGATGCCGACAGGCCTATCGTCAATTCAAAGGTCCTGAGGCGCGTCCTGGCCTATGCGGCAAGCTTCGGTGTTCTGGTCGCCCACCGGCCCGCAGATCCCTGGCTTGCGGCCGGGGCCGCGGCAACCGAGGGCGAGTTTGCCGGGCGCATGGGCCTGCCCAGTGTGCCGCCCATTGCCGAGAAAATCATGCTGGACCGGGACCTCGCCCTGGTCGAGCTCACCGGGGCCCGCCTCCTGGTTGACCAGGTCACCACCGCATGTGCGCTGGAAAGCCTGGAGCGCGGCCGGGCGCGAGGCCTTCCAGTCATGGCGACCACCTCGATCAACCACCTGTCCTTCAATGAAATCGACATTGGCGACTATCGGACCTTCGTAAAATTCGACCCACCCGTCAGGGGCGAAGACGACCGCCAGGCAACGATTGAAGCCCTGGCCTCGGGCTTGATCGACATCGTCGTATCTGCCCACGCGCCAGCCCCTGCCGAAGACAAGCGCTTGCCATACGATGAAGCTGCGCCCGGCGCTGTCGGGCTCCAGACACTCTTGCCCGCCTTGCTGGCCTTCTATCACGACGGCCGCATACCGCTGATCAATCTGATGGCAGCTGTGACCAGCCGTCCGGCGGACCTGATTGGCCTGCCTGCGGGACGTCTGACGGTAGGTGCGCCTGCGGACCTGGTTCTTTGTGACCTCAATGCCCCGCTGGTGGTTGACCTTGACGCCCTGAAGTCAAAATCCCGCAACTCCCCCTTCGATGGCCGACGCCTGCAGGGCCAGGTTCAAATGACCCTGGTGGACGGCCGGGTCGTCTATCAGGCCTAGATTTTACGAGAAATTATCCAGAACAATTGACGAACATTTACTGATCTGCCCATTGTGCGAACGCGGAAGCCGCTGAAGGCGTCAACCGACCGCACAGATCGCGGACCCAAGGGAAGACACGCCAATGCTGAATGAAGCCCTCCTCTGCACCGCCGCTATTTTCGGGGGTTATCTTGTTGGCAGCATCCCCTTTGGCGTGCTGGTCATGCGATTTGCCGGTGCAGGAGATCCCCGCGCCATTGGCTCCGGCAATATCGGCGCGACCAATGTTCTGCGCTCAGGTCGCCGGGACCTGGCAGCCCTGACCCTGATCGGTGATGGCGGCAAAGGGGCCTTCGCGGTTCTCATCGCCTGGCTACTCACCCAGCATGCCCCTGCGACCAGCCGCCATCTGGTCATAGCCCTGGCGGCGGGATCGTCGTTTCTGGGTCATTTGTTTCCGGTCTGGCTGGGCTTCAAGGGCGGAAAGGGTGTGGCCACCTTCTTTGGAACCCTACTTGCGGCGGCATGGCCGGTGGGTCTGGTGTCTGGCGCAACCTGGTTGGTAATGGCCGCCGTCTTCCGGCTCTCATCGCTTGCCGCCCTGACGGCGGCCGCCCTGGCACCCGCCTTTGCCCTGTTTGTTTTCGACGCGCCCTATCCGATCGTCGTCCTGGCCGTCTTCATGGCCATCCTGATCTTTGTTCGCCATCAGGAAAACATCAGCCGCCTAATGCGCGGGGAAGAACCCCGGATCGGCAAACCCAAGACAAAACCTGAAGGCACCGGCGAACCTTGAAGCAGGCTTTATCAGACGAAAGCCGAAGAGACTGGCTGCGCCTGGCCCGTACCGAGGGCATAGGCCCCGTCACCTTTGCAGACCTGCTGGGCAGGTTTGGAACCCCGGGCCGGGCCCTGGAAAACCTGCCGGACCTCGCCAAACGGGTGGGGCGTCTCAATACCCTCAGACTGGCGGACCTTGACGCGGTCGAGACCGAACTGGAAGCCGGGGCAGCCCTTGGGGCCCAACTCATCTGTAACTGTGAAGTCAATTTTCCGGCCCCGCTGGCCGCCCTCGATCCCCCACCGCCGCTGATCTGGGCGCGAGGTCGCACCGACCTGCTCGCGGGGGAAACCATCGCCATTGTCGGAGCCCGGATCGCCTCGGCCGCCGGTCAGAGATTCGCCCGGGTCCTGGCAAGCGAACTTGGCGAGGCGGGCCATGTCATCGTTTCCGGCATGGCGCGCGGGATCGATGCCGCCGCCCATGAAGGGGCCCTGAAAACCGGGACCATTGCCGTTCTCGGGGGCGGAATCGACGATATTTATCCCCCTCAAAATGCGGATTTATATAGCCGGCTCATCGAAACCGGCTGCGTAGTCTCAGAGAGCCCGCCCGGGCATACGGCGACGGCCCGCGACTTCCCCCGGCGCAACCGGATCATTGCCGGATTGTCCCGTGCCGTGGTCGTTGTCGAGGCAGAACTCCGCTCAGGGTCCCTGATCACGGCCCGGCTCGCCGCCGAGCAGGGGCGTGAAGTCCTTGCCGTTCCCGGGTCGCCACTGGACCCCCGAGCCCGGGGCTGCAATGACCTGATCCGTCAGGGGGCGGCCCTGTGTGAAGGGCTTCAAGATGTCCTGAGGACACTCGAGGACCTGCCGGGCTTTGGCGGGGTTCGCGAACCCGATCGCGCCTTCCAGCCCAATCCGGACCTTGTCGAGGACCATGTCCGGGACCAGATTTTCGACCTCCTGTCCCCGACACCGGTCAGCCGCGATGACCTGGTTCGGGCCACAGGCCTGCCGATCGGACGCATCAATGCGGCCCTGTCAGAGCTTGAGCTTGCGGACCGGATAACCTTCGCACAAGGCGGCGCTGTGGCATTGGTCTGACCCGCCATTCGGACTAAACACCACCGGTCCCACTTACGGTCGTTGACAGGCCGTGGGGGTCAAGCCCACCCTATGAGCCTTAATTTCGGGCATCGGCCCGCTGGAAATCTAATGAACGTTGTCGTTGTCGAGAGCCCGGCCAAGGCCAAGACCATCAATAAATACCTGGGTGCAGGCTATACGGTCCTGGCCAGCTACGGTCATGTGCGTGACCTGCCAGCCAAGGATGGATCGGTTCGTCCGGATGAAGATTTTGCCATGTCCTGGGACGTGGACCCAAAATCCGCCAAGCGCCTGAATGACATTGCCGAGGCCTGCAAGGGTGCCGAGCGCATTATTCTGGCCACCGACCCGGATCGGGAAGGTGAGGCCATTTCCTGGCATGTTCTGGAAGTTCTCCGGAAAAAGCGCGTCCTGAAGGATGCGCAAATTCAGCGCGTCGTCTTCAACGCCATCACCAAGTCTGCGGTGACTGAGGCCATGAAGGCCCCCCGCGACATCGACATGGAACTAGTGGATGCCTATCTAGCCCGCCGGGCCCTCGACTATCTGGTCGGCTTTACCCTTTCGCCTGTCCTCTGGCGCAAGCTGCCGGGGTCTCGATCGGCTGGCCGGGTCCAGTCCGTGGCCTTGCGTCTGGTAGTCGATCGCGAAATCGAAATCGAACGCTTCATCACCCAGGAATACTGGACGGTCGAAGCCGACATGGTGTCTGGCGGCGCGCCCTTCCTGGCGCGACTGGTCAAACATGACGGCAAGCGCCTGACCAAGTTTGACCTGGGTAACCAAGCCTTGGCCGAAGCGGCCCGAACAGCCGTCGCGACAAACAGCTTTACGATTGCGACGGTCGAAAAAAAGCCCGCACGACGCGTGCCCGCCCCGCCCTTCACAACCTCGACCCTGCAGCAGGAAGCGTCCCGCAAGCTCGGGTTTTCTGCCCAGCGGACCATGCAGGCCGCGCAGAAACTCTATGAAGGCATTGATATTGGCGGTGAGACCGTCGGCCTGATCACCTATATGCGAACCGATGGGGTCCAGTCCGCCCCTGAAGCCCTGGACGAAGCCCGGCAGGTTATCGGCGGCATCTATGGCAAGGACTATGTGCCGGACACCGCAAGACTTTACAAAACCAAAGCCAAGAATGCCCAGGAGGCCCACGAGGCCATTCGTCCGACCAGTCTGGCCCGGAACCCCGGGGCGCTGAGGCTGGAAAGCGACCTGGGTCGCCTTTACGAACTGATCTGGAAGCGCATGATCGCCTCCCAGATGGAAGCCGCCCGCATAGAGCGCACCACAATCGAAATGGAAGGCTCTGACGGCAAGACCGGTCTGCGGGCCAGCGGTCAGGTAGTCCTGTTTGATGGTTACCTCGCCGTCTATGAAGAAGGCCGGGACGACGCCGAGGATGACGAGGGCGGTCGACTGCCCCAGGTCACCGAGGGTGCCCAGGCGCGGGTCACAGCCGCCCGGGCGGACCAGCACTTCACCGAACCCCCGCCCAGATATTCCGAAGCCAGTCTCGTCAAGAAAATGGAAGAGCTGGGCATTGGTCGCCCGTCGACCTACGCCTCCATCCTGACCGTGCTTCAGGAGCGTGACTATGTCCGCATGGACAAAAACCGCTTCATTCCGGAGGATAAGGGGCGTCTGGTAACGACCTTCCTGGAATCCTTCTTCCGCCGGTATGTCGAGTATGACTTCACGGCGGCCCTGGAGGAAAAACTTGACCTGGTGTCGGCAGGGGAACTCGACTGGAAGGCCCTGATGCGGGAATTCTGGGGTGACTTCCACAAGGTGGTTGGCGAAATTCTGGGCCTTCCGACCCGAAACGTCATCGACGAGTTGAACACGGCCCTGGGCCCCTACCTGTTTGCACCGCGCTCAGATGGCGCAGACCCCCGGGTTTGCCCGACCTGCGGCAATGGCCAACTGTCCCTGAAGCCCAGCAAGTTCGGCCCGTTCATTGGCTGCTCCAATTATCCGGAGTGCCGATATACCCGGCCCTTCGCCCAGACGGGTGACGAGGCGGCAGCGGCTGATGGCGACCGTGAACTGGGGGAGGACCCCGAATCTGGCGAAATCGTCTTCCTGAAGTCAGGCCGCTTCGGGCCCTATGTCCAGCTGGGAACGGGCGAGAAGCCCAAGCGATCCTCCCTGCCAAAGGGCTGGTCCGCCGCCGCCATGGATCTGGAAAAGGGCCTGCGCCTGCTCAGGCTCCCCCGGGAAGTCGGTATGCACCCGGAGGACGGTGCCCCCATATTGGCAGGCCTTGGGCGATATGGCCCCTTTGTCCAGCACAACGGGACATATGCAAACCTGGCAAGCGCGGATGAAGTCTTTGATGTCGGGATTAACCGGGCCGTCACCCTGCTGGCTGAAAAGCGGGCCGGGGCCAAGGGGGCCCGAGGCGAAGCAACCGCCCTGAAGGACCTGGGTGTCCATCCCGTGGACGGTGCCCCTGTGCGGGTTCTCTCCGGGCGATTTGGTCCCTATATCAAGCATGGCAAGACCAATGCCAATGTCCCCAAGGGCGTGGAACCGGCCGATTTGACCCTCGAAGCTGCCGTCCAGCTCATTGCGGAACGCGAGGCCAAGGGAACCGGTAAAAAGCCTGCACGGGCAGTTGCAAAGGCGAAACCTGCAAAGGCCAAGCCCGCAAAGGCTGCGGCCGGGGCCAAGCCGGCCTCGAAAGTCAAAAAACCGGCGAAGAAGGCCCCAACCAGCTGATTCCCGCGATATAGGACCCCATGGCCAAACCTCGCGCACCCAAAGCAGACCGTTTCATGACCCGTCCCGCTCAGGGCCTACCTGACCGTGAAACCCTGCTTGCCTTCATCAAGACAGCGGGCGAGACGGACAAGGCCGCGATTGCCAGGGCTTTTGGATTGAAGGGGGCGGATCGCGCCGCCCTTCGCGACATGCTGCGCGAACTGGAATCCTCCGGGGCCTTGGGTCGGCGGGGTCGAAAGGGTCTGGCCCAGGCCGGAGCCCTGCCCCCGGTTGGCGTCGTCGATGTGGTTGAGCGCGACCCTGACGGCGATCTCTTCGTCCGCCTGACCAAGGGGGAAGACACCCCCATGGTTCGCCTTTCGCCCGACCGGGCCGAGGTCGTTGCCGGAGCCCCCGGCCTGGGCGACCGATTGTTGGTCAGGTTCGAAACCCTTGAAAACGGGGAACAGGAAGCCCGGCTCATCAAGCGCCTGGGCGCAAGTGTTCACAAGATCCTGGGGGTTGTCCGCAAGTCCAACCGGGAGGTCCGTCTGGAGCCGGTTGACCGGCGCTCCAAGGACAGTCTGGTCCTGGAAGGCCCCAAGGTGGCAGACCTGAGGGACGGCGACCTCGTCATTGCCCAGCTGGCCGCACCTGACAGGCGGTTTGGGCCAAAACGTGGGCGGGTCCTGGAACAGGTTGGTCGCGAAGACGAACCCAGGGCCGCCTCCCTGATTGCCATTCATGCCCACGGCATACCCACCGGCTTTTCCCCTGAGGCCGAAGCCGAGGCCGAGGCCGCAGAGGCACCGACCCTGTCGGGACGCGATGACCTGCGAGACGTGCCTTTCATCACAATCGATCCGGCGGATGCGCGCGACCATGACGACGCGGTCTTTGCTGAACCTGACAGCGACCCGGCAAACAAGGATGGCTGGATCATCTGGGTCGCGATCGCCGATGTCGCCGCCTATGTCCGGCCAGGCTCGGCTCTGGACCGGGAAGCCCGGGAAAAGGCCAACAGCGTCTATTTCCCGGATCGCGTGGAGCCCATGCTGCCCGAACGCCTTTCGAACGGACTTTGCTCCCTTAGGCTGGGGGAAGCCCGGGCGTGTCTGGCCGTGCGCATGGTCTTTGATCGTTCAGGTCGCAAGCGTGGGCATCGCTTTGTCCGGAGCCTGATGCGGTCAGCGGCAAAACTCTCCTACGAGCAGGCCCAGGCGGCCGTCGATGGCCAGACAGACGAAACCACCGCCCCGCTGCTCAAGCCCATCCTGGAGCCTCTCTACGCCGCCTTTGCCTGCATGAAGATCGGACGTGAGGCGCGCTCGCCCCTGGGCATAGAAAGCATGGAGCGCCGGATCCTGATCAATACCCAGGGCGAGGTCACATCCATCCAGCCGCGGGCGGCCCTGGAAGCCCACAAGCTGATCGAGGAAATGATGGTCCAGGCCAATGTCTGCGCAGCAGAAACCCTCGAATCCAGAAAGACCCCCCTGATCTACCGGATCCACGACACCCCCAGCCAGGAGAAGGTCCAGTCCCTCACCGAATTCCTGGGCACCCTGAATCTCAGCTGGTCAAAAGGCGAAGCCCCCCGGACCGACCGTTTCAACAAACTCCTGGCCGAGACCCGTGAAAGCCCGCATGCGGCCATCATCAATGAGGTTGTTCTGCGGACCCAGATGCAGGCTGTCTATTCGTCAGACAATATCGGGCATTTTGGACTGAACCTCGCCAAGTACGCCCACTTCACCTCGCCCATCCGGCGCTATGCGGACCTGATTGTTCACCGGGGCCTGATCCGGGCCCTGGGGCTTGGCCAGGATGGGCTGACCGATCGCGATATTGCCCAGCTTAAGGATACCGCCGAGCAAATCACCTTTGCCGAGCGCCGGGCCATGGCCGCTGAGCGGGACGCCACAGACCGCTATGTTGCCGCCTTCCTGTCTGACAGGGTCGGTGCCGAATTTGCCGGGCGCATTTCCGGGGTGACCCGGTTTGGCCTCTTCATTCGCCTGGACGAGACGGGGGCAGATGGTCTCGTTCCCGTATCGAAACTGGGGGATGAATTCTTCGTCCACGACGACCGCATGCACGCCCTCGTGGGGGAGCGGAGCGGCGCGCGATGGACCCTGGGACGCCCGGTGGAGGTTCGACTGGTGGAGGCCACACCCATCACCGGGGGCCTGCTTTTCGAAATGCTCAGCAAACCTGCGCCAGCAGACCCCAATGCCCCCCGGCCGCGCCTGGTCCAGCGAAGCCGGAAGCCCGGCTCCATGGATGCCCGCAAGCGGGGCGGTCCACCCAAGGGCGTTCGGAAGGGTAAGCGCCGATGATGCAGGCCTGGCTCCCCTGGGCCCTGGGTTCGGCAGGCTTCGCGGCCCTGACGGCCATTTTTGCAAAGATCGGGATCGAAAGACTGAATTCCGACTTTGCCACCCTGATCCGCACGGGCGTCATTCTGGTCGTGACCACCGCCTTTGTGCTGGCCACTGGCCAGATGCAGCCCTTGTCGGCGGTCAATCGCAAGACCTGGATATTTCTGGTGCTGTCGGGCCTGGCCACGGGGGCCTCCTGGCTCTGCTATTTCCGCGCCCTGAAACTCGGGGATGCCGCCCGCGTGGCCCCCATCGACAAGCTCTCGGTCGTCTTGGTGGCCCTGTTTGGCACCCTGCTCCTGGGCGAGCGGTTGTCCGGTCCCAACTGGGCGGGCGTTGGCCTGATCGCGGCTGGCGCGATCCTCGTGGCCTATCGCGGCTAAAGGAAAATCGACTTTACGCCACGGCACCCGTTCCCATGGCCCGCTTCCGGTCCTAGACTTGATCCATGTCAGATCAAACACCCCCAGTTCGCCGCGCCGATGGATCCCGCATGAGGCCGGAAGGTGCCCGCGCCGTAAAGCCACGGGACGCGGCCACCCTGTTCATCATCCGCCGTGATGGCCCCAAGCCACGGGTGCTTATGGGCAAGCGAAACGGGGGGCATGATTTCATGCCCAACCTCTGGGTCTTCCCCGGCGGCCGCATTGACCGGGCCGATTTTCGAGCCCCCTATGCCACGGACCTTCGCCCCGAAGTCGCAAGCAAGTTTGAAGCCCATCTGCGCGGCGCAAGGGGCCGAGCCCTGGCCCTGGCTGCCATCCGTGAGACCTTTGAAGAAGCCGGACTCTTGCTCGCCCGCCCGGCAGACCCCCGCCCGGCCGCCGGTCCGTGGCGGGAATTTCTGGCCCAGGGGGCCATGGCCGACCTGGAAGCCTTGTCCATCATTTACAGGGCGGTAACGCCCCCATCCCTGGCCAAGCGGTTCGACACATGGTTCCTGATGGCCGATGCCGAACGCCTTATCAGCCTTGAGCGCCAGCCTGATTGCGGGGAGCTGGAAGAGATCGCCTGGTTCGAGTTTGAAGAGGCCCAGGACCTCAACCTGCCCATGGTGACCCGCTCCGTCATCAAGGAAGCCATGGCCCGTCTGGAGGACCCGGACAGGCCGATTCCCTACATGCGCTTCAGAATCGGACCAACCCCTGCAAGAGAACTGTAGGATTGGATTGACTTTACGTGGAAGATTCGTATTTTCCGCGGCTCTTTGGAACACCTGCCGGCTCCCCCGGCCCCGCGAGGACCGACCATGGCGAAACCCGCCTCAATTAAAATCCGCCTGAATTCGTCGGCAGACACCGGCTTCTTCTACGTTACGAAGAAGAATGCCCGCACCAAGACCGAAAAGCTTGTCATGCGCAAATACGACCCCGTCGTTCGCAAGCATGTCGAGTTCAAGGAAGGCAAGATCAAGTAAGGCAGCAATGCCTTTCGATCTGACCATGACGCCCGGACCGCAAGGCCGGGCGTTTTGTTATGCCCTTCACCTGAGTGCGAGGCCACCGCGACTGCACTATTGCAGCAGGCCTCTGATGGTATCGAGGAAGTGGGACACCGAGATCGGCTTGGCGAGGTAAGCCTCGCAGCCCCCGTCCCGAATGCGCGCCTCATCCCCCTTCATGGCAAAGGCTGTGAC
The DNA here is from genome assembly GCA_947378305.1 of Phenylobacterium aquaticum. GTDB lineage: Bacteria > Pseudomonadota > Alphaproteobacteria > Caulobacterales > Caulobacteraceae > Phenylobacterium > Phenylobacterium aquaticum_B. Next base: position 33,204 of record CANCJJ010000014.1, read on the forward strand.
GGCCACCACCGGAATATCGGCGAGATCGGCGTCGTCCTTCAGCCATTTGGTGACCTCCAGCCCTGAAATTTCCGGCAACTGGATATCCATCACGATCACATCGGGCCTGTGGTCCCGGGCCAGGGCAAGAGCCTCAAGCGCCTCACGGGTCTGGAGGGTGGCATATCCCTGGGACTGGAGCAGATCATGAAAAAGCTTCATGTTCAGCGCGTTATCCTCGACAATCAGGACTGTCTTGGTCATGAGAATCCTAAAAACAACGTCCTGAATCGGCAGGACGAATGTCCGAGGCACGACCGTGGTGGCCTTGTTCACACGAATATCCTTAAACTCGCGTTAGCCGATCAGGAGCCTGTGCCACCGTGCCCCCTTCCCTGCCTCTAAATACCGTCAGACTGGACCACATTGATCTGGCCCCCTCCCGCCCCCTGGTGATCGTGGATGTGGACGAGGTTCTTGGGCTCTTTATGGCGGGGTTTGGCGCTTACCTTGAAACCAAGGGGCTGGAGTTTAGGATCGAGAAGTTCGCCCTGTTTCAGAATATCTACCGTCCGGGGGAGACCGAGCATCTCGACCTAGAGGAAGGTCGACAGCACTTTGAGTCCTTTTTCCGCTATGCGGCGGGTGACATGCCCCTGGCCGAGGGTGGCCCCGGGGCCCTGAAAATGTTGTCAGATCACGCCAGTATTGTGATCCTGACCAATGCGCCGGGTCAGGCGCGGCTGGGACGGGCCCGCTGGCTGGCGCGGCACGGGATGGACTATCCCCTCATCCTCAGTTCAGGCCCCAAGGGTCCGCTCACGGCGCGGCTGGCGGCTCAGGTCAGCGCGCCGGTGGCCTTTGTCGATGACATGATCTCGAACCTGGATTCCGTGGCCGAACATGCTCCGCATGTGGCGCGGTTTCAGAGCGTAGCGGACACCCGCCTGCGTCATCTGGCCCCCAGTCGGCCTGAGGTTCATACCCGGATCGATGACTGGGAGAGCCTGGGCGCGGCGATTAAGTCTGCAATAACCTAGAGGCGCAAACCCCTTCGATGACGAGCCTCTGTCGGGATTGTTTTGCATGGAGCCCCGCCGGGCCACGCTGCCCGGTCTGCGGCTCGCCTCGGGTCATTGCCCATGCAGAACTGGCCGACCTGTCCATGGCGCATATGGATTGCGATGCCTTCTATGCTTCGGTGGAAAAGCGCGATCGTCCTGACTTGCGCGATGTGCCCGTCATTGTGGGCGGCGGGCAGAGGGGGGTGGTGACGACCTGCTGCTACATAGCCCGAACCTATGGGGTGCGCTCGGCCATGCCCATGTTCAAGGCCCTGAAGCTCTGCCCTCAAGCAATTGTTATTCCGCCGGACTTTTCCAAATACCGAACGGAAAGCCGCCGCATTATGGACATGGTGCGTGCCCTGACACCCCTGGTCCAGCCCCTGTCTCTGGACGAAGCCTGGATTGACCTGTCGGGGACCAGCCGGCTGCATGGAGCCCCGCCCGCCGAGACCCTGGCCCGGCTGCAAAAGCGCATCGAAACTGAAGTTGGGATCACGGTGTCGGTGGGCCTGTCCGCCAACAAGTTTCTCGCCAAGATCGCCTCTGAACTCGACAAGCCACGGGGCTTTGCCGTGATTGGTGCCACCGAAGCCGAGGCCTTTCTCGCCCCCCGCCCCGTGACCATCCTGCCAGGTGTCGGTCCTGTCCTGGCCGAAACCCTGACGGCATCCGGCTATGCCACCATAGGTCATATCGCCCGGGCGGACCCGGCAGACCTCGCCCGGCGGTTTGGCCAGAACGGTCTGCGCCTCTCGGCCCTGGCCCATGGACGCGACACTCGCCCCGTCGATCCCGATCAGGTGCGCAAGTCGATCAGCGCCGAGACCACTTTTGAGGCCGACCTAACCGATCAGGCGGCCCTGGACCGGCACCTCGTGGTCCTGGCCGACAAGGTGGCCCGTCAGGCTCGGGGGGCGGGTCTGGCCGGGCGGGTGGTCACGCTGAAATTGCGGACGGCGGACTTCAAGATCCTGACGCGCCGCCGGACCCTTGGTCTGCCCACCCAGACCGGGCGAAGTATTTTGGCGACAGGGCGTGAACTCCTGGCCCAGGAACTGGCGGCCGGGGCGCGAGGCCGCCGGTTCCGGCTGATCGGGATCGGCGTCACTGACCTGATCGAGGCCGATCAGGTGGAGGCGGACTTTTTTGACGGGTCAGAGGCCCGGATCCTGGCCAGCGAACGGACGGCGGATGACATACGGGCACGATTCGGACCGGGGGCGGTGACATCGGCCCAGGGCCTGGGCAGCAAGCACCCCCGCCCTCGGGAGTGACCCAGGTCAAAACCTGCCCCCAATTGGCCACAGACATGTGGAAAACAGGCCACTGAGAGCGGTTCTTCTCGGTCCGGGGCAAATCGCCCCTTTCAAACTGGGCGGGATTCCATATCTAATGAAGGGAATAGGGTGGCCGGGTGGCTGCTTGGGAGACCTGTTCGATGCCCGGGCGTAAGCAAGGCGATCAGGCGACGGGCGACCGGTCCGCTGTGATCACAAAAACCAAGACGAAGACCCAAAGGCCTTCGCTCTACAGAGTGCTGATTCTGAACGACGACTATACCCCTATGGAGTTTGTCGTCTATGTTCTGGAACAGTATTTCCACAAGTCGCGCGAAGAAGCGACGGAGATCATGCTGCACATTCACCAAAAAGGCGTCGGTGTCTGCGGTGTGTATACATATGAAGTTGCAGAAACAAAAGTAGCGCAGGTCGTTGATACCGCTCGTCGGCACCAACATCCGCTGCAGTGCACTATGGAAAAGGACTAGCGGCCTTGCCTTCATTTTCACGCCCCCTCGAAGACACCCTGCATCGCGCCGTGGCCTATGCCAATGAGCGCAAGCATGAATACGCGACCCTTGAGCACCTGCTCCTGTCGCTCATCGACGATGAGGACTCCATCGCCGTCCTGAATGCCTGCGGCGTCGACATTCCCGCCCTGCGGACCACCCTGTCCGGCTATGTGGACAATGAACTTCGCTCCCTGGTGGTGGATGACGGCGAGGAGGCCAAGCCGACGCCCAGCTTCCAGCGGGTGATCCAGCGGGCGGTGATCCACGTTCAGTCCTCTGGCCGGGACGAAGTGACCGGAGCCAATGTGCTGGTGGCCATTTTCTCGGAGCGCGAGAGCCATGCAGCCTACTTCCTGCAGGAGCAGGAAATGACCCGCTATGACGCGGTCAACTTCATCGCCCATGGCATTGCCAAGAAGGCCGGGGCCGGTGAGGAAAAGCCGGTCAAGGGGGCCGACAGCGACGACAAACCCAATTCCAAGACGGGCGGCGAAGCCCTGGATGCCTATTGCGTCAATTTGAATGAAAAGGCCCGTCAGGGTAAGGTCGATCCGCTCATCGGCCGGTCCAGCGAGGTCGAACGCTGTATCCAGATCCTGTGCCGCCGCACCAAGAACAACCCCCTGCTGGTGGGCGACCCCGGCGTGGGCAAGACCGCCATTGCCGAAGGCCTGGCCCGCAAGATCATCAACAAGCAGGTGCCCGACGTTCTGGCCGGGGCCACCATCTTCTCCCTGGACATGGGCACCCTGCTGGCGGGAACCCGGTATCGCGGGGACTTTGAAGAGCGCATCAAGCAGGTGATGAAGGAGCTGGAAAACCACCCGGATGCCATTCTGTTCATAGACGAAATTCACACGGTGATCGGTGCCGGTGCCACCTCTGGCGGGGCCATGGATGCCTCAAACCTGCTCAAGCCCGCCCTGGCCTCCGGCACCCTGCGGTGCATGGGTTCGACCACCTACAAGGAATTCCGCCAGCATTTCGAAAAGGACCGCGCCCTGGTGCGCCGGTTCCAGAAGATCGATGTGAACGAGCCCACGATCGATGACACGATCAAGATCCTCAAAGGGCTGAAGACCTATTACGAGGAGTTCCACAAGCTCCGCTATACCAACGACGCCATCAAGGGCGCGGTGGAGCTGTCGGCCCGCTACATCACGGACCGCAAGCTACCCGACAAGGCCATCGACATTATCGACGAGGCCGGTGCGGGCCAGATGCTTCTGCCCGAGAGCCGCCGCCGCAAGGTCATCGGCCTGAAGGAAATCGAGGCCGTCGTGGCCAAGATCGCCCGCATTCCGCCCAAGTCGGTGTCCAAGTCGGATACCGAGGCCCTGAAGCAGTTGAATGACGACCTGAAGCGCGCCGTCTACGGCCAGGATGACGCCATCGAGCAATTGTCGGCGGCCATGAAAATGGCCCGGGCCGGTCTGCGCGACATGGCCAAGCCCATCGGCTGCTACCTGTTTTCCGGCCCGACCGGGACCGGCAAGACCGAGACCGCCCGCCAGCTGGCCTCGACCCTGGGGATCGAGCTCATGCGCTTTGACATGAGCGAATATATGGAGCGCCACACGGTGAGCCGCCTGATCGGGGCCCCTCCCGGCTATGTCGGCTTTGACCAGGGCGGCCTGCTGACCGACGCCGTCGACCAGCACCCCCATTGCGTGGTCCTGCTGGACGAAATCGAAAAGGCCCACCCGGATGTCTTCAACATCCTCTTGCAGGTCATGGACCATGGCGTCCTGACCGACGCCAATGGCAAGAAGGTCGACTTCCGCAATGTGGTCCTGATCATGACCACCAATGCCGGAGCCTCGGACGCCCAGCGCAATGCCATCGGCTTTGGTCGCGGCAAGCAGGACGATGAGGTCGAGGAGGCCCTGAAGCGCCTTTTCACCCCGGAATTCCGCAACCGTCTCGATGCCGTGGTGCAGTTCAAGCCCCTGACCCAGGACGTGATCCGCCAGGTGGTGATGAAGTTCGTCATGCAGATGGAGGCCCAGCTGGCTGACCGGCATGTGACCATCGAAACCAGCGAGGAAGCCGCCGACTGGCTGGCCAGCAATGGCTTTGACGAGCTCTATGGTGCCCGGCCCCTGGCCCGGGTTATCCAGGAAAACATCAAAAAGCCCCTGGCCGACGAGATCCTGTTTGGCCGACTGGTCAAGGGCGGCCACGTCAAGGTGGTGCTCAAGGACGGCAAGCTGGCCTTTGAGATCGAGGGCGAGGGCCACGAGCCCGGAGCCCCCGTGATCGAACCGCCCCGGGGCGCGCGCAAGGCGGCACCGGAACTGACCGAATAGCCGCCATGCTGGGGCTGATCCTCGCCGGTCTGGTCGCCGCCACCCCGGCCCCGTCAACCGCCCCTGCGGCGGCACCCGCCGAAAAGCGGGCCGAGGCGGTCGCCAAACCCGCCCGGCCCAAGCGGGTCTGTATCGAGGAACAGCAAATGGGCTCCCTCATGACGCGCAGCATCTGTGCCACCCCGGAAGAATGGGAAAAGCGCCGCCAGTCCGACGCCCGCGAGATCGACCGCATGCGCGACAACACTGCCGTTTGCGGAACCGGGGCCTGCTGAGGGCGGGACGGGGGCACAGCGCCATGCCATTCCCTGGCAGACCTACAGGTCGTCCCACGACCTCCTGCCGTGATATAAAACTGTAATTAATTCCGTCTGGATAACCCGGGCAAAGGGGTTTATTCAACACGTCTTCCTCCCTGGAACCAAAGGACGACCCCATGCCCATCCTCGGAATGATCCTCGCGGGCGTCCTTGCCACCGCACAGGCAGACACCGCCATCGCCACGCCCGCCCCCACAACTGCGCCTGCGGCCAAGGCGGCCAAGCCAAAACTGGTCTGCGTGACGGAAGCCGTGACCGGTGCCATCATCCCCAAGCGCTCCTGCCGCACCGCCGAGGAGTGGGAACAGCGCAAGCAAATCGACGCCCGCAATGTTCAGGACTTCAAGAACCAGACCGGCATCACCGTCTGCGGCGGCAATACCGCCTGCTGAGGCCCCCTCCCCCCTAGCTAATCATCGCCGAAATCTGTTCGGCCAGGGCCTTTAGCTCGTCCATGTCGGCCATGGTGCCGGAGGCGTGGCGGCCGAGGGGCTGGTCGGACCAGCGCGGGATGATGTGGACGTGCAGGTGGAAGACGGTCTGGCCTGCGGGCGCGCCGTTATACTGGGTAATCACCAGGCCATCCGGGGCCAGGGCAGAGCGGACAGCCCGGGCAATGCGCTGGACCCCGGTCATGAGGTGGGCAAGCACCTTGGGGTCCTCCTCCAGCAGGTTGCGGGCGGTGGACTGCTTGGGAATCACCAGGGTATGGCCCCGGCTCTGGGGAAAGACATCCATGAAGGCAAAGACGTGTTCGTCCTCAAACACCTTCACGCAAGGGGCCTCTCCGCGCAGAATTTTGGCGAAGATATTGGCGGGATCATAGGCACCATCCAGGCTCATGCGTCGTCTCCCTCTGTCGGACGGGTTTCGCGGAAGGGTGAATATTCCTCGGTCAGCCACTCGATCTCGCCCTCCACCGCCTCGCGTTCGCGGCGCACGAAGTCCTCGACGGGGCCGCGCAGCATGGGGTCGGCGATATAGTGGGCGGAATGAACGGGGGCGGGCAGATAGCCCCGGGCAATCTTGTGCTGGCCCTGGGCCCCGGCCTCGACCCGGTCCAGGCCGTGCTGAATGGCCCAGTCTATGGCCTGGTAATAGCAAAGCTCGAAATGGAGGAAGGGCACCTCCTCGATACAGCCCCAGTTGCGGCCATAGAGGCAGTCGGCCCCGATCAGGTTGAGGGCTCCGGCAATCCAGCGTCCATTGCGCCGGGCCATGACCAGCAGGACCTGATCGGCCATGCGCTCGCCCAGCAGGGAAAAGAACAGCCGGTTCAGATAGGGCCGCCCCCATTTGCGGGCTCCGGTGTCCATATAGAAGCCGTAGAAGGCATCCCAGTGGGCCTCGGTCAGGTCAGACCCGGTGAGGGCCAGAACCTCGACCCCGGCCAGGGCATCGCGCCGCTCGCGCCTTATGGTCTTGCGCCGGCCTGACGACAGGTCGGCCAGGAAGTCCTCAAAACTGCCATAGCCGCGGTTGTACCAGTGGTATTGCTGGCCCTCGCGCTGGGCCAGACCCTGGGCACCCAGCCAGTCCCATTCGGGCCGCGTTGGGAAGTTGACGTGCAGGCCTGAGGCCCCATAGCGCTCGCACAGGCCCAGTCCGCCTTGCAGCAAGAGATTGCGGGCCAGGTCCGCGTCAATGTCGGGCCGAACCAGCAGGCGCGGGCCCGTGGCCGGGGTGAAGGGTGCCGCTGACAGGAGCTTGGGATAATATCGCCCCCCGGCCCGCTCATAGGCATCGGCCCAGGCATGGTCGAAGATGTATTCGCCCTGGCTGTGCGACTTCAGATAGAGGGGCATGACGGCGGCGACCGCGCCCGTCTCGTCGTCCAGGCTCAAGTGCTGCGGCCCCCAGCCCTGGGCCTCAACCGCACAACCCGCCTCTTCGGCAATGTCGAGAAAGTCGAAGCTGATAAAGGGGTTGGCCTGATAGTCCGGATGGCTGGCGCAGGCCTGCCAGCCCGCGCGGCCGATCGCGGCAATGCGGCGGCTGACCTTGACCGCCGGGTTGAGCTTCACGCGGCAAAGCCCTCAAAAATCAGGTTGTCGCAATGGTCGCGAACCTGGTCCCACTGGGCGGGCTCGCGCACAGTCCAGGCCACGACCGGCATGCCCTGTTCACGATATTCCGCCACCTTGGGGTCGGCCACGGTATCGAGGCTCATGGCCAGGAAATGCGGGCGGGCAAGGCTGACCTGCTCCAGGCGGGCATAGGCATGCCTCTGCTCGCGCGGCAGGCGGGAGGCGTCGTCATTCCAGCGATAGCTGTCCAGCCCGCGCAGGACGCCGGGGAAACGGTCGGCAAACCAGGCGTGGCTATAGGGGTTGAAGCCGATCACGCAGGTGGGACCGGCATGGTCCATGAGGATCTCATGCACGCGCTGTTCCAGGGGCCCAACCTCGCCAAAGGGGGTCTTGAGTTCGACATGGACCATGGCCCGGTGGCCGATCAGGGCCATGACCTCCAGCAGGGTGGGAATCCCCTCGTCCGTGCCCTTCAGGCGCAGGTCCGCCAGATCGGCCGCCGTGCGGTCGCGAAGCCGTCCGGACACCCCCGTCATGCGATCCAGGGTATAGTCGTGAAACACCACCGCCTCGCCATCGGAGGACAGGTGAACGTCCAATTCTATGCCATAGCCCGCCTCACAGGCCGCCTGAAAAGCCGCCAGGGAGTTTTCCGGCGCACCCGTCTTGCTCCAGAGCCCGCGATGGGCGACAGGCGGGTTTTTCAGTAGCTCCCAGGCCTCACCGAACCGGGCGTTCATCGCACTTCCACCACCGCATCCACCTCGACCGCAAAGTTGAGCGGCAGGCGATAGACGCCCACGGCGGACCGGGCATGCTTGCCCTTGTCGCCAAAGGCCAGGACCATGAGATCGGACGCCCCGTTCACCACCTGGGGAATTTCAAAAAAGGACGGACCCGCCTGGACAAAGCCGCCCAGCTTGACCACCCGGACCACGCGCTCAAGATCGCCGTCACAGGCGGCCCGCATCTGGGCCAGCAGGTTAATGCCGCAGAGCCCGGCGGCCATCTTGGCCGTGGTCAGATCGACCTCTTCGCCGACAATTCCCTTTATGCCGCCACTGGCATCCAGCGAGACCTGACCCGAGATGTGGACCAGGTTCCCGACCCTGACAAAGGGGACATAGTTGGCGACGGGCGCGACAGGTTGCGGAAGCACGAGGCCCGCGGCGGACAGGTTGTTTTCAACATTGGACATGGGCGTGATGTAACGCGGAAACCGCCCCGGGAGCCAGCCACCCAATTGTAAAAATTACCGGGGAACTTGCCCGGGATCAAAGCGGCGGAGCGTCACTGGCCCCCAGCACCCGCCGGGCCTCGTCGGATCGCAGGGCGGTGGGCGGACAAATTCCCGCAAGACGCCGGGCATCCGTCATGACCTCGCCGGAAATAGGAATGCCCGCAATCCGGGTCGATAGCGTGCCCTTCAGCCGGAAGCTGGCCAGCGAATAGGTGCCAGCCGCCGAAATATTCGCCACCTGCCCGGCCTTGGTGGTGCAACTGCCCTTCAGGTTGATCCGTCCATTGCCAACATCCCGGACCGGATAGGTGCAGGCATAATGGCGATTACTGGGGCCGGTCATGAACTTGTTGATCTCCGAAGCCACCAGGCATCTCAGCTCAACCTTGCGGATCACGGCCAGAACATTGGTCACCTGCCAATAGCCCGGCTGGGGATAGCCGTCTTCGGCCCGGGCAGCCCCCCCGAGGGTCAGTGGGGCCCCGACCAGACCGGCCAGGACTAGAGTCCGAACGTGCTTCATGTTTGTTCCCGGGCGCATGCGAGGTTAGATAGGTATTCCAACAAGGGATTATCAGTTTGCCTGATTCTGCGGCCAGACTTGAACTGACGGTTGTCGTGCCGACCTTCAACGAGCGTGAAAACGTCGCCCGGCTGATTGCCAAGCTGGATGAGGTCCTGGCGGGCGTGGTCTGGCAGGTCATTTTCGTGGATGACAACTCCCCCGATGGCACCGCGGCGGAGGTCAAGGCGATTGCGGCCCGGGACAGCCGGGTTCAGTGCCTGCACAGGATGGGCCGCCGGGGTCTCGCCGGGGCGGTGATTGAAGGGGCCATGGCAAGTGCCGCCCCCTTTGTCGCCGTCATGGATGGCGACCTGCAACACGACGAGCGGCTCCTGCCGCAAATGCTTGAGGCCCTGCGGGCCGACCGGGCCGATCTGGTGGTCGGTAGCCGCTATATCGCTGGCACAGATGCCGATGCCTCCGCCCTGGGTGCACGCCGGGAGGCCGGAAGCCGACTGGCCAACTGGCTGGGCCGTCAGGTGCTCAAGGCCGACCTGACCGATCCGGTCAGCGGCTTTTTCATGATCCGCCGGGGTCTGGTGGACAAGGTGGCCCCCAAGCTGAGCACGTCCGGGTTCAAGGTGCTGTTCGATATCATCGCCTCTCAGGACACGCCCCCCCGCTGCCTGGAATTTCCTTACGAATTTCGTGCCCGGGAAGCCGGGGATAGCAAGCTGGATAACGGGGTTGTCGTGCAGTATCTGGGCCTGCTTGTGGCGAAATTCAGTCGCGACGTGATTTCGCCGCGCTTTCTCATGTTTGCCCTGGTCGGGGCGAGCGGCGTGGTCGTGCATTTGATCATCCTGCGATCCCTTCTGGGGATAGGCTTTGCCGGGGCACAGACCCTGGCCGCCCTGGGGGCCATGACCTCGAACTATCTGATCAATAATGCCGTGACCTATCGAGATCGCCGCCGAAAGGGCCTGGGCCTGCTGGTGGGCTATCTGAAGTTCTGCCTCCTGTGCAGCATCCCCCTGGCGGCCAATGTCGCCGTGGCGACCGTTGTCTTTGAGCACGGCCCCTCCTGGTGGGTGGCGGGCATTGCCGGGGCCGTGGTGGCTGCCGCCTGGAACTATGTGACGACATCCCGGGCCGTATGGTGACACGGCGGCCTGAGCTGCGACTTGGCCTCCTGATCCTGGGGGTCACCTGCGTCCGGCTGCTGGCGGCGGGCCTGATCCCCCTCACCGAGGACGAGGCCTATTACCGGCTCTGGGCCCAGCATCTGCAATTCGGCTATTACGACCACCCGCCAATGATCGCCTGGTGGATTCGACTGGGTCAGACCCTGGCCGGCGACACGCCCCTGGGCGTGAGGCTGGTTCCGGTCCTGGCTGCCGGGCTGGCAAGCTGGGGAGTCGCTGGCCTGGCCCGCACCCTGGGCGCCGACGCCGCCACGGGGCTTCGCGCCGCCGTCTGGTACAATGTGACGACCGTCATCGGGGTCGGCGGAATTCTGGCAACGCCGGACGCACCAGCCACCCTTTTCTGGATCCTCTGCCTGTGGAGCTTGAGTACGGTTCGCGCCTACGGCACGGGTCGCCAGTGGTGTCTGGCAGGACTGGCTGCAGGCCTCGCCTGCCTGTCCAAGTATTCTGCCCTGTTTCTGGCTCCGGGGGTTTTTCTCTGGCTCCTGTCCACGCCCGAGCGCCGGGGCTTCTTGAAGCGCCCCTGGCCCTGGATCACCCTGGCGATTGCGGGGACCGTGTTTTCGGCCAACATCGTCTGGAATGCCCAGCATGACTGGCTGACCTTCGCCAAGCAGTTCGGCCGGATCGCCCCTGGCCGGTTCAAGCCGGACTATCTGCTGGAATTGCTCGCGGGCCAGTTCCTGCTGATAAACCCCCTGATCGCCATCTATGCCGGGCGCGGGGGGGGTCAGGCCCTGGGCAACCGGGGCCGGGTCGGGTCGGCCGATCTGAGCCTGCCCCTGCTGACCGCCCTGCCCTTTGCGGCCTATCTGGTCCTGCATAGCCTGCATGACCGGGTCCAGGCCCACTGGCCTGCGCCCATGATTTCTTCGGTAGTCATTCTGGCCGCCGTCTGGGCTGCCGGACGCAAGGTCCCACGCCTGCCAATCGCCCTGGGTCTGGGACTGTCGGCCCTGGTCATGGTCTATGCGGCCTCTGGCCTGCGCCTGCCTGGACGGACCGATCCCCTTCTGCCCTTGCGCGACTGGCCACAATTCAGCCAATCGGTCGAAACCCTGCGACGCGCCCAAGGTGCAGGCTGGATCGGGACCGAGAGCTACGGCACCCTCGCGCAATTGGCCTTTACGGGGGCGATCCCTGTGCCGATCGTCCAGGTTATCGAAACCGTCCGCTATGGCGATAGCGCGGCGAAGCCCGACCTGACCCAGCCCGGCCTGCTGGTCGACAAGGCCAGACGCCTGGACATGCCCAGCCTCAAGACCTGTTTCGCCGTCATTCAGCCCCTGGGGACGCTGACGCGCGGGCCAGAGGACGGCAAGCACGATGACTATGAAGTCTATCTTGTGGCCAAGCCGGTCCCCACCTTCGCCGCATCAGGCTGTCCTGACGACCTGGGAAAGAACCCCCAGGATTGATCCGCCCTCAGTGGGCTTGAAGGCTCGCCTTGGCATTCTCCCGACGCGCGGTCTTGCGCTGACCGGCCACCTGCTCGGCCAGGATCGGCCCTGCCTTGTTACCCCAGGCCCCCCGCACATAGGTCAGGATCGAGGCGATTTCCGGGTCGGAAAGCTCGCCTTCGAAGGCTGGCATGCCGCCCCGACCGTTCAGGATACGCCCCAGAGGCTCCTTGGGATCGCCCCTGACCACCTTGCTCCCGGCCAGGGCCGGGAAGGCCCCGGGAACGCCCCGCCCGTCCTTCTGGTGACAGGCGGAGCAATTTTCCAGGAATCCCCTCTGACCATCCAGGGCCAGGGCTGGTGACGCCATCAGACCAAGCGCCACCAGGCTCAACACAACAGACCGCATTGTCTCCCCCTTAGGCCGCATGCACGCGGGCATGGAGCTTGCCGATCTGCTGCCAGGCACTCTCAATGCCGCCTGCCTGCCAACCGGTGATGTAGCTGAGGTGCTCCCCCGCCAGGTACAGTCGACCGTCGGGCTCACACAGGGTCGGATAGGCATTGGCACGGCCATCGTCCGTCCATTGCGCCCAACCGCCGAGATTGTGATCAATGCGATGCCAGGCTGCCGAGAAGGACTTTTCGATGCTGTCCGCATAGCCCGGGAAGACCCGCTCGCCGGCCCGACCCGCCAGGGCCTGACGCTCGCCCGGCGACAGGGCACTGACCTTGGCCGCCTGGGACCCGAACTGGTAATAGCCCAGGATCACGCCCTTCTTGCTCTGCCAGCCCGTCGACGGCAGGGACATGGTCAGGATTTCCGGATCGTCGAAATAGACGTGGCCGCCATAGATGGAATGATCCTCCTCCCAGAACCGGCGCTTCATTTGCAGGCCGATCTTGCCCACGAGGGCATAGGAGACCTCGCCAATCGCCGCCTTGAACTTGGGCGACACCTGAATGTCCATCTGACGCAGGACGGACAGGGGGATGGTGCAGATGCAGTAATCGGCCTTGATCGTGCCGGACTTGCCGTCGCCGTCGACATAGGCAATTTCAACGCCCTTGTCGTTCTGACGGAAGCTCTTCACCTGGGTGGAGTAACGGATGTACTTGCCAACCTGGGCCTCAAAGCCCTTGGCGATCCGGTCCATGCCGCCGACGGGCTGGAACATGGTGCGCTGTTGCTCGTAATTGGTCACAGAGCCCAGGGTCTTCCAGGTATCCGAATTCAGCACATCCACGAAGGGCCGGGGCGGCTTGACCACACCAGGCCCTGGATTGACCCCGGCACCGGGCCAGATGTCGAAGCCACGACCGTCCGTGCCCTTATAGGCCAGGTCATTGTTCAGATAGCCTTCCTTGACGAGGTAGGCGATGAGGTGATCCCGGTCAGCGGCGGTCATCTGCTGGTCCAGCGCGCCCTGCTTGATGGACTTGGCCAGGATTTCAGCGGCCCCGCCGCGAATGTCCGCCGCGACTTCGCCCTTGCGGACCGGCTTGCCCGCCATGGGCCCCTTGCCCTTGTCGAACATGACATAGGAGGCGTCATTGTCGTTGACGAAGACCTCCAGCGGGATGTTGAATTCCTTGGTGTAGTGCAGGGTGGAATGGTGATGGTAGGGAATCCGCCATGGCCCATGGTTGATGTAGAGCCCGTCGTCAAAATCACAGACCTGGGTCTCGCCACCGAGTTCGGTCGAGGTAAAGCCCTTGCGCGCCGTCTGGCAGCGCCCGCCCGCAAAGCTGCGCGCTTCGAGGATGGTCACGTCGTAACCGGCCTTGGACAATTCATAGGCCGAGGTCATGCCCGCAACACCGGCCCCCAGAATGACGACCTTCTTGCCACCACCGCCCGTGAGGGTCGGCGGAGCCGCCTGTGCCGAGGCAATGCCAAAGCCCAGGGCACTCATGCCCGCCATCAAAAGGCTCGATCCCCCGAAGCCGCCAAGGCCCTCCAGGAAACTGCGACGCGACAGGCCAAGCCCGTCAGTTGATTTTTGCGATTCCATGTTCACTCACCCGCTCCAGATGAGGTCCATGAGGACAAGCCGAAGGGCCCTGACAACGCCCTTCCGACACGTCCCTACAGGAAGTCTGCAAATGTCTTAAGTTTGCCTATTGGCTAGGCGTTGGTGCCCTGAAATTCACATTCGAGACTGGATCGGCCAGCCCGCGAAGGCTGGCCTGCCTGGATAGATCAGGAAAAACAGGCGGTTTCGGAAAAACCGCCGGTCAGTGCCCCTGGAAGTCCGCCGGGCGCTTCTCCAGGAAGGAGGTCATGCCCTCCCGGAAATCCTGGGTACGAATAAGCTGTAGGAATTGCAGATAGACGTGATGAACATGGTCATTGAAGGTCTCATTCATCCCCATGCGCATCAGGCGTTTTGCTGACTGGACCGCCAAGGGCGCATTGCCCGCAATTTCAGCAGCCATGGCCCGTGCCCGAGTTTGCAATTCCGCATCCGGCACGACCAGATTGGCCAGTCCCATCTCCAGGCTCTCCTGGGCCGTCAGGGTGCGGCCAGTGAAGATCAGCTCGGCGGCCTTGGCCCATCCAATGAGGCGCGGGAGAATCCAGGTGCCGCCGGATTCCGGCACCACGCCGCGCTTGACGAAGGCCGCTGCCAGCTTGGCGCTCTCGGCCATGATGCGGATGTCGCAGCCCATGGCCGTGTCCATGCCATAGCCTGCGGCGGACCCGTTCAGGGCGCAGATGGTGGGCTTGTCCATGGCAAAGAGAACCGTGGGCGGCGTATTGCGCAGGTCGAGATTCACCGACACCTTGGTTGACTGGCCCTGGGAACCAATCCCCGAGCCCTGGGTCGCATCCACCAGATCCAGACCTGCACAGAAGGCCCGCCCCTTGCCCGTCAGCAGCACCACCCTCACCTCGGGGTCCTCATTGGCCCTGACGAGAAGCTCGGTGATCTGGTTGAGCATTGGCCCAGAAATGGTGTTCAGCCGTTCGGGGCGGTTGAGGGTCAAGGTCGCGATCCCCTCGGAGACATCGTAAAGCACTTCAGCCGTGGACTCTGCCGCAATGGGGCTCAAGGTCTCGCTCATGGTCAGTCCTCCCTTGGTATTGCCACAGATAACCCCACCCTCACCGGTCTAGGCAAGACCTAGCCGCCGGGCTGGGAGACATAATTCGGCTGATCAATGGCAATCTGGTCGATAATATTGGCCTTTAGCGTGGCAAGCAGCCCGGGCGTATGGACGCCCATCTCGCCGGTCTCGAGCCGGTCGCACAGGTCGGCATTAAGGCTGGCAAGATCGCCCTCATGGCCGAGAAGCGCCACGAGACGGGCCTGGGTCGCCTGATCCGCCGCCGGACCTTGAGCCAGTTCACGCCCCACTGTCGCCAGGGCATTGGCCGCAACCCGGGCCAGAAAGGCATCCCGGGGCGGGAGGGACGGACGCAGAGATTCAATCCAGCTGGCCACAGCCTCGACCAGTTCTTCAGCGCGGGGATGCTCAATCACAGGCCAACCTCCAGCAAATGGACAAGGTCCAGTTCCGTTTCCGAAACCCGTCGGCCGATCATGGGTCGTTCGACCGAGGGCGTCGCACCAGACGCATAGCTGGCATACATCATCAGGCACATGACCCCCCATTTGAGCGAGCCCAGGGCCTGCCAGTATCGCAATCGGGGAAGGGAAATGGCCGTGCCGCCCGCCTCGGCATAGCCGTCCAGCAGGTCCTGGTAATGGCCAAAGCCCCCGACCGGCAGATGGCTACGACCAAACCGCCAGGAATTCACACAGAGCCAGGACAGGTCTTCTGCGGGATCGCCCCGGTGGGAAAGTTCCCAGTCCAGCACGGCCGCCACCCCGGTCTCCGGATGGATCATCAGATTGCCGTTGCGGAAGTCGCCATGCAGAACCACGTCCGGCAAGGGCGGCGGCAGATTGCCGCGAAGATGATGGAAGGCCAGCTCCAGAACCGGGCGCCTGGCCCCGGAGGCCCGATAAATGGCTTCATAGCGGTCGAGCTCGCCCAGGGCGTCGGCGGTCTTGAGGTCCAGCGCCTCGCCCGGGATGGAATGAATGCGCGCCAGGATCTGACCGCACTGACGGGCCAGACGGGGTCGAATGGCGGCAAAGGCCTCCCCGGCAACGATCTTCCGCCCCAGGGTCTCACCGGCCACGCGCCCGGTAATATGGGCCTCACCCAGGCCATCCTCCGGCTCGCACAGCCGAACAAGCGGGGCCACGGGCGCGCCGACATGGTGGGCCGCCTGGATCAGGGCCGCTTCGGTGGCCAGCGAGGTGGAGCGGGACTCCGCGGCATTGAAGGGTCCGGACCGTCGCCGCAGGATCATCTCTGCCGGGCCAGGAGCGCCGCCCACCAGGGTGAAGGCCCAGGTTTCCATACTGGCCCCGCCCGACAGGCGCTGGACCCCCTCGACACCTGTACCGCCTAATTTTGGGGCCAGGGCTTGCAGATGACCAAGAATATCGACTTCCATGACGTAACGGCACCTCGCCTTTGTTGTCGCCAAACGATCTGGCGACCAGAATGCTGGCTTGTAAACTTAGAAAATAACCGGTCGCGCCGCCGGAGACATTGACGGAAGGGAAACTTCATGGACTTTAATTTATCCTCCGATCTTGTTGCTTATATTGCAGAACTTGATGCCTTCATCGAGTCCGAGATCAGGCCGCTTGAGCGCCAGGACGACAATATCCGCTTCTTCGATCACCGGCGGGAATATGAGCGCACGGACTGGGACAATCAGGGTCAGCCCAAACATGAATGGGAGGCCCTTCTGGCCGAGGCCCGCCGCCGGGCGGATGTCGCAGGCCACCTTCGCTATGCCTGGCCGCCGGAAATGGGGGGCAAGGGCGGAACCAATCTGGCCATGGCGGTGATCCGCGAACATCTGGCCGCCAAGGGGCTCGGCCTGCACAACGACTTGCAAAACGAACATTCCATCGTCGGCAACAACCCCTTCATCCTGATGTTCAAGGAATTCGCCACCAATGCCCAATATGCCCGGGATGGCGAAAACCTGCTGGCGGGCAAGATGCGCACGACCTTCGGCCTGACCGAACCCAATCACGGGTCAGATGCGACCTTTATGGAGACCCGGGCGGTCCCCCACGAAAAGGACGGCAAGCCGGGCTGGCTGATCAATGGCGAAAAAATGTGGTCGACGGGCATGCATGTGGCGACCCACTGCATGGTCTTTGCCCGCACCAGCGGCCAGGACGGCGACGCGACCGGGATCACCTGTTTCATCGTGCCCGCCGATACCCCCGGGGTGAAGGTGGAGGAATATCTCTGGACCTTCAACATGCCCACCGACCATCCCAGGGTCAGCTATACCGACGTCTGGGTGCCCGAGGACAGCTATTGGGGTGTCATCGACCGGGGGCTTGGCCTGGGTCAGAGCTTTGTCCACCAGAACCGGATCCGGCAGGCAGCCTCCTCCCTGGGGGCGGCGGTCTACTGCCTTGAGGAAAGCGTGAAATACGCCCGGACGCGCAAGCCCTTTGGCAAGCCCCTGTCCGACAATCAGGCCATTCAGTGGCCCCTGGTCGAACTGGCCACCCAGTGCGAAATGCTGCGCCTCCTGATCCGCAAGACGGCCTGGGACATGGACCAGATGGAACACAAGGAGGTCGAACGCCAGATCTCGGACAAAGTCTCCATGTGCAATTATTGGGCTAACCGCCTGGTCTGTGAGGCGGCTGACCAGGCCATGCAGGTGCATGGCGGCATTGGCTATTCCCGCCACAAGCCCTTCGAGCACATCTACCGCCACCACCGCCGCTACCGGATCACCGAAGGCTCGGAGGAGATTCAAATGCGCAAGGTTGCAGCCTTCCTGTTCGGCTATATGGGGCCGCGCCGAAAGCAGTTTGCCGACCTGACCTTTGACGATGTGGACTATCGAAAGGGCAACTAACCCGGATCGTAGATCGCATCAAAGACCGGCGGCAGGCGCTCTGGCAGGCCCATCAGGGGGCCGGAGGATAGCAGGAGGACGATCTCGTCTCCTGCAAGGCCGCTGAGGGCCTCCAGAACCGCCTCGGCGCTTTCGACCGCCTGGGCGCTGAGGCCAGCCGCCTGGGTCCGGGCCAGTATGTCGGCGAGGCTGGACTGATCGTGGCTCTCCGCCCCATGCCCCGGGGGCGGACAGATCAACACCCGCGCAACCCCTTCAAAGACGGTGTCATACCAGGACAGGGCCTCCCGGGAGCGCCAGGAAAAGGTATGGGGCTCAAAGACAACGATCAGCGGTTTGTCCGGATAGTGCAGGCGCACGGCCTCAATCGCAGACCGCGCCTTTTCGTAAGACGAGCCAAAGCCCTCAATGACCGGTACCCTGGACCCGGTCGTCAGGCGGTCGAGCCGGCGGCGAATGCCCTGGAAACTGGCCACGCCTGCAACCAGCTGGGCCTCCGACAGCCGTCCAAGCTCAAGCAACAGGGCCGAAACGCCAACGATATTCTCGATATTGTGGGCCCCCAGCAGAGCGGTTTCGAGGGCGATGGGGGCCCGGCTCGGCCCGTTCAGCACAAAACGGGTGGTCTCCCCATAGACGACATCGGAACTGAACCAGCCCTCCCCCGGCACCGTGTCATACCAGACGATCCTGGCCTGGGTTTCCGGGGCGATCCGGCGGGTGGCGGGATGGTCGCGAATGACCGCCAGCCCGTCTGAAGGCAGGTCACGAAGCAGGCCATGAAACGGCGCTTCATAGTCGGCAAAGGTCGGAAAGACGTTCACATGATCATGGACGAGGGAGGTCAGCAGCAGGGTCTCGGGGTGATAAAGCGCGAATTTCGACCGCCGGTCTGTGGGCCCGACAATGTACTCGTCGCCCTCCAGGATCAGGTCTGGCTCGGTGCCCCAGTGGCCGGTCGCCGGCAGGGAGGGCGAGATCGCCCCAATCATCCAGCCAGAATCGATCCCGGCCTGATGGAGACAATGGGCGCTGAGTGCCGCACAGGTCGACTTGCCAAACGAGCCCGCCACCACCGTCACCCTGCGGTCTCGACTGACCTCGCCGACCAGTTCCGGGAAGGTTGTGATTCGAACGCCGCGCGCCTGCGCCGCGAGGACCTCGGGATTGTCCGCACCCCCCAGCTTGGCGCTCGCCCCCTGGACCAGAAGATCGAGGCCCACGGGCAGGTTGGCAGCATCAAAGCGCCAGGACACCGGAAAACCAAGCCCCGCGACATAGGTCGACATGGGCGGAAAGACATCGGCGTCTGACCCGGAAACCTCATGGCCCGCATCGCGCATCATCAGGGCAACGGCACTCATGCCCGCGCCAGCAATTCCCGTAAAATGGATCTTCATTGGAGGGTCGAGGACTCCGAAACCACGCTCAGAAACCCTGCATATACCGAGCCGCCCAGCGGAAGGAAGGTCGGCTGAAATGCGCCCAGGCAAAAGGGCCGCTTGCGGACTCAGTCAGCCCGGTCTATACGCCCGGTCCTTCACGATGTTCCCCGATAGCTCAGCTGGTAGAGCAGTCGGCTGTTAACCGACTTGTCGCAGGTTCGAGTCCTGCTCGGGGAGCCATCGAGACCCAACCCCCTTCCATTTGGTGACCGCCCGGCTATTTTTCGGGTTAGGCGCTTGGCCTGTCGACGACAGATTGGATAGGCCTGCAATGACCCGATTGATCTGCCCATCTGGCCTGGTTGCAACCCTTATAGGCTTGGCCCTGCTGACCGGCCCGGCGCGGACTGAACCGGCACCGCCCCCCCAGGGTCGGGTGGATATTGATCTGGGCAGGTCCGGGCTGCGCAATCACTTTATCCCTGGCCAGGCCCTCGGGGCCGGAATCGATGGCGGGGGCCAGGGCGATAGTGCCCGGCTCCTCACTACCCACAATGCCCGGGCAATGCGCTCAGCAGGCCTTAAGCCCCTCACCTATCGCCTGCGCACTGAACTCGGGATCGAGGCCTGGCACTGGGGTCCGGAAGGCACCTGGAGCGATCCCGCCCATGCCCAGGGATACTGGGTCTCCAGCGACCACCCCAGGCACCCGATCATGACCTCCTGGGGCTATGCCCTTCCCCGTCGCGGGGACACGATAGATCAGGCCAATAATGTCGGCTATTCGCGCCTGACCGACGGCGACCTGACGACCTTCTGGAAATCCAACCCCTATCTGGACCGCAGCTATACCGGCGAGGCGGGATTCCGCGCCCAGTGGTTCATTGTCGAACTGGGCGCGCCCACACCCGTCAATGCGGTGGAGATCGACTGGGGCACACCGCACGCGATTGCCTACGAGGTCCAGGCCTGGACTGGACTGGACGAATACGACCCCGCAGGCCGCTGGGTCACCTTTCCCGGCGGACATGTCACCGAAGGCACGGGGGGCCATGTTCACCTGACCTTTTCCGGCCAGGGCCTGAAGACCGAATTCATCCGGGTCCTGCTCGAACAGGGCTCAGACACGGCCCCGTCGGGCTCAACCGATCGGCGCGACCGTCTGGGCTATGCCGTGCGGGAATTTGCAGCGGGCTGGCAGGACGATCAGGGGCGATTTACCGATGCCCTGCACCATGCCCCCTCCCCCAAGCGACAATCCATAGCCCATGTCTCGTCAACCGATCCCTGGCATAGGGCGGTGGATCGCGATCCGGAGCTCGAACAGGCAGGCTTTGACCGGGTCTTCGCGAGCGGCCTGACCAATGGTCGCCCCATGCTGGTCCCGGTGGGGGTCGTCTATGACACGCCCGAAAACGCCGCCGCAGAAATCCGGTTTCTGAAGGCCCGGCACTATCGCGTCAAACAGGTCGAACTCGGTGAGGAACCCGACGGACAATACATGGATGCCCGAGACTATGGGGCCCTCTATCTGGAGACGGTGGATGCCCTGAGAGCCGTGGACCCGAAGCTGGCCCTGGGCGGGCCCAGCCTGCAAAGCGGATTTTCCGACACCTGGCTCGACCCTGACCCCGACCGCTCGTGGACGCGGCACCTAATCACCTATCTGAAGGCGCGCGGGCGGCTGGCGGACCTCGAATTCTTCAGCTTTGAACACTATCCCTTCGACGACATCTGCGGCGACCTGACGGCAAAGCTACAGCAGCAAAGCCTGATGATGGACACCCTGGTCACCCGGCTAACCGCCGAGGGCGTGCCGACCACCATTCCGTGGATCATCAGTGAATACGGGTTTTCCGCCTATTCAGGCCGGGCCATGTCGGAAATGCCCAGCGCCCTGCTCATGGCCAATATTGTCGGCCAGTTTCTGACCCTGGGCGGGGATGGGGCCTATCTCTTCGGCTATGGACCCAATTATGCGGTCAACCAGCACCTGGCCTGCGCTGGCTATGGGAACATGATGCTGCACATGGCCGATCCTGAAGGTCAGGCCAAGACCCCCATGCCGGTCTACTGGACCGCCCGGATGATCACCCAGGACTGGCTGGTACCCGGGGACCGACAGAACAGCCTCTATGCCGCCCAGGTCGATGCCGATGGACGGGGGGATACCCACAGCGTCAAGGCCTTTGCCGCCCTCCGGCCCGACGGACGCCTGGGCCTCTTGCTCGTCAATCGCGATGCCCACCGGGCCTTTGACCTTAAACTCGGGGTCAAGCGGGGGACCGCCCATGCACATCTGGGGTCCGCCCGTCTGGTCCAGTATTCCCCCGAGCAATATGTCTGGGCTGACCGGGGCGAAGACAGCGCGCCCGCCCGCTCCGAGCCGCCCCGCCGCCAGACCCTCTCGGGCCGGCAGGATCACATCACCCTGCCGCCCTATTCCCTGACCGTGCTGGTGGGCGACCTGGGCCGCTAGACGCTGGACCTGAAGCGCGGTGCAGGGCAAGGTGGGGCCACTTACAGGGGATCAAATGTCCGTCCGCGACCTTACCAACTCAGGGCTCTGATCCCATGGCCTGGACCCGAACCTATGACGAGCCCGAACCCCAGCGGGTCAACCGCTGGCTGGCCCAGAGCGGGGTCTGCTCCCGGCGTGAGGCCGAGGGCCTGATCGCGGAAGGCCTGGTCCGGATCGACGGCGAGGTCGTGGAAGACGCAGGGCGAAAAATCCTGCCCGGCCAGACCCTGGTCCTCAGCGACCGGGCCGAGGCCCAGCTGGGTGCCAGCATCAGTGTCATCATCCACAAGCCCGCCGGGATCGTCTCCGCCCATCCGGAACCCGGCCAGGTCGAGGCCGCAAGCCTGCTGACCCGCAAGCGCCTCTGGGGAGAGACCGCAAGCCTGCCGAATGAGACCACCAGCCTGCCGCCCCTGGGACGTCTGGACATGGACTCCCGAGGCCTCCTGATCCTGTCCGGCGACGGGGTTCTGGCCAAGGCGATTATTGGTCCGGACTCTGATCTCGAAAAGGAATATCTGGTCCAGGTGGCAGGCCAGATTAATCCTCAAAAACTCAGCATGTTGCGCCATGGTCTTCAACTCGATCGCCGCCAGCTCAAGCCAGCCAAGGTCACCCAGACCGGGGACCAGACCCTGCGGTTTGTCCTGAAGGAAGGGCGCAACCGGCAGATCCGGCGCATGTGCGACCTGGTCAGCCTGAATGTCGTGGACCTGTTTCGAATCCGGATCGGCCCCCTGTCCGTCGGCGACCTGCCGGAAGGTCGCTGGCGCCCCCTCACGGCGGAGGAGCGCGCCGCCTTTTCCCCCGCCAAGGGGAGCCCCCAGGCATGAACCTTCGCCAGATCGGCCTCACACTCCTGGCCCTGATCCTGCTGGGCGGCTGCCAGGCCAAGGTCAGTCGCCCGGACTGCCCGGCGGGAAAGCAGTGCCTAGAATATGGCAATAATGTCGAACCGGCGACCCTCGACCCCCAGAAGTCCAACATTCTGGAAGAAGCCGCAATCATCAGCGAGCTGTTCCAGGGGCTGACCACCGAGGCTCCCGATGCCCACGCCGTGCCCGGCATGGCCACCCGTTGGGAGACCAGCGGCGATGGCCTGGTCTGGACCTTTCACCTGCGCGATGCCCTCTGGTCGGATGGCGTGCCGGTGACGGCAGACGATTTCGTCTATGGCTATCAGCGCATACTCGATCCCAAGACCGCGTCCATCTATGCCTATCTGGTCTACCTCCTGAAGAACGGGCAGGCCGTGAATGAAGGCAAGGCCCCGCCGTCAAGCCTGGGGGCACGGGCCCTCGACGCCCATACCCTGCAACTCACCCTGGAGCATCCCGCCCCCTACCTGCCCGCCCTTCTGAAGCATCAGAGCTTCTATCCGGTCCCGCGCCATGTGGTCGAAAAATGGGGCGACGCCTGGATTCAGCCGGACCACTTCGTCGGCAACGGTCCCTTCAGCCTCGTGAGCTGGAAGCTGGGGGACTACATCCAGGTGGCGAAAAATCCGCGCTTCTATGATGCCGACAAGGTCTGCCTGGACCGGGTCAATTTCTATCCGACGAATGACGCCATCATGGCCGAGCGCCGCGTCAGCCGGGGCGAGCTGGACGTGAATGCGAGCTTCCAGTCCAACCGGATCGGACGCCTGCGTCAGACCATGCCCCAGACCGTGCGCACCCATGTCTCCCTGGCCACGGCCTACATGTCCCTGAACCGGCGAGATCATCCGGCCTTCAACGACCTGCGCGTGCGCCGCGCCCTTTCGGAGGCGATTGACCGCGACTTCATCACCGAAAAGCTCATGCGGGCAGGCCAGCAGCCAGCCTATGCCTTCGTGCCGCCGGGCACCGACCACTATAGCCCCGGCCCCCGGACCGTCTGGGCAGGCAAGAGCCTTGAAGACCGCACCACCGAGGCCAAGCGCCTTCTGGCAGAGGCGGGCTATGGCCCCGATCACCCCTTAAGTTTCGAGATCAAGATCGGCAATAACCCGGATACCCAGCTGGTCGCCCAGGCCATAGCGGCCGATTGGGCCAGTGTCGGCGTCAAGGCCCGCATTGTGCAGAATGAAGGCCAGATCGCTTTTGCCGCCTATCGTAACCGCGACTTCGATATCGGCTATATGAGCTGGTATGCCGACTTCAACGACCCCATGACCTTCCTGGGTCTGTTCAAATCCGATACAGGACCGCAGAACTACGGGGATTATGACAATCCGGCCTTTGACCGCCTGCTAAAGGCCGCGGACCAGGAACCCGACGATCTCCGCCGGGCGGCCATCTTGGCCAAGGCAGAGCAAATCATGCTGGCTGACGAGGCGATTATCCCGCTGTTCTTCGCGGTCAACCGGAACCTGGTCTCCCCCCGCATCACCGGCTGGACCGACAATATCGAAAACTTCCACCGCCTGGGCTGGGTCTGCCGCAAGCCCTAGGCTGGGACGGGACCCCTTTGGACGTTTCCGCCCAAAGAGGACCAAGCGCCTAATCGAAAACCTAGACCAGACTCTAGCGCGTCCGTCGCACCATGTCGTCGATCAGGACCACGATTTCCGCCGGGCTGTCTTCCTGGAGGAAGTGCCCCCCGTGCAGGATGACGTGCTTTTCGCCCGAGGCCCCGGGAACCCGGGCGATAAAGTTTGCCTCGCCTCCCTTGCTGACAGGATCGTTATCGCTGAAGGCGGTCAGGAAGGGCTTTTTGAAGGCTTCGAGCACCTTCCAGGCTTCGAGGTTCTCTGGAACCGAGGCATGGGCCGCCGTAATCGGTACCAGGGTCGGGAACTGCCTGGCCCCTTCCTTGTAGGTCTCGTCCGGGAAGGGCGCGTCATAGGCCGCGATTTCCGCCGGGTCGAGCTCGCGGGTGGACCCGGCATTCAGCAACATGCCGATGGGCATTTGCGGGACGGTCTGGCTGAAGTTGAGCCAGGCGTCAAAGCCGTCTGACGAGCCTGTACCGACAGGCAGGCCGGTATTGCCAACAATCACGCCGGAAAACCTGTCCGGATAGGCTGCGACCAGGCGCAGGCCAATCAGGCCGCCCCAGTCCTGACAGAACATGACGGCCCCCGACAGGTCTAGCCCCTCGAACCACTGGCGCATCCACGCCACGTGGCGCTCATAGGTATAGTCGGTCCGCAGGGCGGGCTTGTCCGACCGGCCAAAGCCGATCAGGTCCGGCGCAATAACCCGGTGACCGGCCGCCACCAGGGGCGGGATGATCTTGCGGTAGAGATAGGCCCAGCTGGGTTCGCCGTGCATGAGCAGAATCGGTGCGCCATCGCGCGGGCCCTCATCAACATAGTGCAGGCGAAGGTCTGTGCCGTCCGCGTCTGTGATCTGCACATAATGCGGCGCAAAGGCCCAATCCTTGAGATTTTCAAACTGCGCGTCCGGTGTTCTCAAAACCTGCATGATACCCTACCGTTGACTTTGACTTGAATGGCGACGAAAGATTATGGCAATGGGCGTGCCATTATATTGCCCTTGGGTCAAGATCATGATCCCACCCTGTCGGAGGCCTGAACCATGTCGCGAACACGAACCCTGATCCTCGGACTGGGCGTGCTGCTTCTGGGCCTGGGAAGCGGCCTCTGGATTGCCCGCGAGCCCCTGGCCCTCAAGGCCATGTCGCGCGCCTATGAAAAGGGTATGGCCGCCGATCCCTTCCAGGGCCTGCCCGACGGCCTGCATGTGGCCCTGTGCGGTTCAGGCTCGCCCATGCCCGACCCCTCCCGGGCCGGTCCCTGCACCGCCGTGCTCGCGGGTCATCGCCTGTTTGTCATCGATGCCGGGACGGGCGGAACCAAGAACCTGTCCCTGATGAACCTGCCCCCTGCCCGGGTTGAGGCCCTGTTCCTCACCCATTTCCACTCTGACCACATTGATGGCCTGGGCGAACTCCTGCTCCAGCATTGGGGCACGGGTCCGGCGACAAGCCCCCTGCCCGTCTATGGCCCGACCGGGGTCAATCAGGTTCTCGACGGCGTCATGGCCGCCTATGCCCAGGACCGCGGCTATCGGATTGCCCACCATGGCGAGACGGTCATGCCGCCCTCAGGCTTTGGCGGTGTCGCCCGTCCCTTTGACGTTGACGCAGCCCATCCCCAAACCGTGCTGATTGATGAGCCGGACCTGAAGGTTACCGCCTTTGCCGTCAATCATGAGCCCGTCCATCCGGCGGTGGGCTACCTCTTCGTCTACAAGGGCCGCCGGGTGGTCATCAGCGGCGATACGGCGGCTTCACCCAGGGTGGAGGCCATGGCCAGCAAGGCGGACCTGCTCCTTCATGAGGGCCTGTCACCCGCCCTCGTGGAGCTTCAGCGTAAGGCCGCGGTCAAGGCCGGACGCAGTAATCTGGCCGCTATATTCAGGGACATCCAGACCTATCACACCAGCCCGGAACAGGCGGCAGGCATTGCCCAGAGGGCCGGGGTCC
Source organism: Phenylobacterium aquaticum (assembly GCA_947378305.1). Classification (GTDB taxonomy): domain Bacteria; phylum Pseudomonadota; class Alphaproteobacteria; order Caulobacterales; family Caulobacteraceae; genus Phenylobacterium; species Phenylobacterium aquaticum_B. Next base: position 59,311 of record CANCJJ010000014.1, read on the forward strand.
GCGACCTGATGTTCACCCATATTGTCCCGCCCCTGCCGATCCGCGCGCTAGAAGGTCCCTTCCTCGGCAAGTCCCGGCAGATCTTCAGCGGCCCAATTCAGGTCGGCCATGACGGTGACATGGTCAGCCTGCCCGCCAATTCCACCGAAATCAAAATTTCAAACCGGCTGATCCGGTTTCCCTGACCCTGAGGCAAAGCCATGACCCTTGCTGATCCTGTTATCCTCTCCGGCGCGCCGGGCTCGCCCTACACCCGCAAGATGCTGGCCGTGCTTCGGTATCGCCGGATCGCCTACCGCTTCATCATTGGCAATAATGGCGGCGTGCCGGGTCTGCCCCGCCCCAAGGTCGCGCTCCTGCCGACCTTTTACCTGCCGGACGCCACGGGGACTCTGGAGGCCGTCACCGATTCCACCCCGCTGATCCGCCGCTTCGAGCAGGACTATTCCGGCCGCAGCATTGTGCCGTCCAATCCGGCATTGGCCTTCATCGACGCCCTGATCGAAGACTATGCGGACGAATGGCTTACCAAGGCCATGTTCCATTATCGCTGGGCCTTTGCCGATGATGTGGCCAAGGCCGGGGCCATCCTGCCCTGCTGGCGGGGTTTTTCCATTCCCGATGAGGACCTGGCCAAGGCCAGTGATTTCATCTCCGACCGCCAGATCGGTCGCCTGCGCTATGTCGGCTCCAACGCTATTACCGGGCCGGCCATTGAGGCCAGCTATTGCCGCTTCCTGGAGGCGTTTGAAGACCACCTTCGCCAGTATCCTTACCTGCTCGGTCACCGCCCCTCCGCCTGCGACTTCGGCATTTATGGCCAGCTGACCCAGCTTGCGGAATTCGACCCAACGCCCATGTCCCTGACCCTGAAACTGGCCCCCCGGGTGACGGCCTGGACCGGCATTCTGGACGATCAGTCCGGGGTGGAAATCACCGACAAGGCCTGGTTCGATCCCGACGCCCTGCCCCCAACCCTGCTGGCCATATTGAGCGAGATTGGCCGGGTCTATACGCCGGTCATGCTGGCCAATGCCACGGCGGTTGTCTCAGGGGCCACCGAAGTCACAGCCGAGGTGGACGGCCTGGCCTGGAGCCAGCAGCCCTTCCCCTATCAGGCCAAGTGCCTCAGGGCCCTGCGGGAAGACTATGCCGCCCTGCCCGCGTCGGCCCGGGCACAGGTTGACAAAGCCCTGGCCGGAACCGGCTGCGAGCCCCTGTTCACCTGATAACGGAATCGGCTTCAAGGTCTCCGGCTAGAGCATGTCTTCTCAAGGGAAGGGTTCTGGGAGGATGCGCGCTGTTCCGGAGTACCGACCATGTCTGTTGACCACCTAAGTGACCCCGCGCCCGCCCTCGACATCGAGGCGGACGGCCGTCGTCGTCGAGGTCAGGACAACCGCGCCCGGATCGTCAAGGCCATGCTCGACCTCACCCGGGAAGGGGAAATCACCCCGGTCGCAGAACGGGTTGCCGCCCGGGCAGACGTAGGCCTGCGGACGGTTTTTCGGCACTTCAAGGACATGGACAGCCTCTATAGCGAGATGTCCGAGGTGATCGAAGTTGAGCTGGCGGGCGTGATTTACGAGCCCCTGAAGGCGACCTTCACCAAGGATCGGCTCATCGAACTGATCCAGCGCCGGGCCCTCGTCTTTGAACGGATCTCCCCGTTCAAATATGCCTCAGAAATCCATCGCCACAGGTCACCCTTTCTGGAAAAGGGTCATGCCCGCATGGTCACGGGCATGCGCGCGGCGCTGAAATCGGCCTTCGGGGTCCGGCTGTCGGAAAACCCCGTGCGCTTTGAAGCTATGGACCTGATCCTCAGCTATGAGAGCTGGTCCAGGCTCCGTCGCGACCAGGGTTTGACACCCGAACAGGCCTGTGAGGTGCTGATCTGCGCCACGGAAGGCCTGCTGGCCTGACACGGCCCCTGAGGTCAGTCGGCGGCCTTGTTATGGGGCAGATCGACGGCCGGGGCGAGCAGCCCGCCTTGATAGCCCCGGTCAAGCTCGCTCTTGAGCTTGTCCCGGTCCAGCTCACCTTCCCAGCCCGCCACAACAATGGCGGCAACGCCATTGCCGACAAAGTTGGTCAGGGCGCGACACTCGCTCATGAACCGGTCAACGCCGACCAGGACCGCCAGGGCGGTGATCGGGATTTGCGGCACCACGGCCAGGGTGGCTGCCAGGGTGATGAAGCCCGCCCCGGTGACACCACTCGCGCCCTTTGAGGTAATCATGGCGATAAGAAGCAGGCCGCCGAGCTGGCCAATGTCGAGGTGGGTATTGGTCGCCTGGGCGAGAAACAGCGTCGCCAGGGTCATGTAGATATTGGTCCCGTCCAGGTTGAAGCTATAGCCCGCCGGGACCACAACGCCGGTGACACCCCGCGAAACGCCTAAGGACTGCAGCTTCATCATCAGCTGGGGAAGGCTGGCCTCTGACGACGAGGCCCCCAGGACGATGAGCAGTTCCTCCCGGATATATCTGAGGAATTTGAACAGGGAAAAACCGCTAAACCGGGCAATCAGGCCAAGAACGACCGTGACGAAGAGGATGGCGGTCAGGTAGAAGGTCCCGACCAGGGCTCCCAGATGCACCAAGGCCCCCACGCCATACTTGCCGACGGTAAAGGCCATGGCGGCAAAGGCACCGACCGGGGCCAGGCGGACGACAAAACTCAGAATCCGAAAGAAAACCTGGGCCACCATGTCGATTCCGGCAGTGACCTGGGTACCGATCGTCCCCAGACGGGCGCAGGCCATGCCAAACAGAATGGCCAGAAGTACCACCTGAAGCAGGTTACCCTCCGCAAAGGCGCCCACGAAGGTATCGGGAATTATGCCCAGAAGGATGCCGGCCAGTTCAGTATCGTGGGCCTTACTCAGATAGCTGGTCGCCACGCTGGGATCGAGGCTGGCCAGATCGATGTTGAAGCCCTGCCCCGGCTTGAGCACCTCGCCAACAACAAGGCCGACCAGCAGGGCAAAGGTTGAGACCACCTCAAAATAGAGCAGGGTCTTGCCGCCGAGCCGGCCAAACTTCTTGAGGTCGCCCATATGCGCCATGCCCGCCGCGACCGTGCAAAAAATCACCGGGGCGACAATCATCTTGATCAGACGGATAAACCCGTCCCCGATGGGCTTCAGCGAGGCTCCCAGGTGCGGATCCAGGGCACCGAGGGTCACCCCCAGGACAATGCCTACGAGGACCTGCACATAGAGCAGACCAAAAATCCTGAATATACGCACGCCCCGGCCCCGCCCTTATTCAACTCTAGGCCGGTTTTGTCGCAAGCCCGCGCAAGAACCGCAAGCCCGGACTTCAGGGGGCGGGCAGTATGCCAAGGTCCAGCCCGACATGGGGCAGGTCACGCCAAGCAATCTCACGCGCC
>CANCJJ010000015.1 GCA_947378305.1 Phenylobacterium aquaticum
TTCAGCGGATCGCGCTGGCCATAGCCGCGCAGGCCAATGACATTGCGCAGGTGGTCCAGGTGCATGAGGTGTTCGCGCCATTGCAGGTCGATGGTCTGCAGCAGGAAGCTCCGCTCGACATTGCGCATGCGCTCGGACAGGACCTCGGCCTCGCGCTCGGCGGCCCGGGCATCGGCGGCAGCCTGGATGCGCTCCTGGATTTCCTCGTTGGCAATGCCTTCTTCGGCGGCCCAGTCGGCGATGGGCAGGTCGAGGCCCAGCATGTCCTGAACCTGAACGGCCAGACCCTCAATGTCCCACTGCTCGGCATAGGCCTTGGGGGGCAGGTGGCGGGTGACCAGGTCGTCAATAGTGTCCTGGCGCATTTCCAGGACGACGTCGGACAAGTCCTCGGTATTCATGAATTCCGCGCGCTGTTCGAACACGGCCTTGCGCTGGTCATTGACCACGTCGTCGTATTTCAACAGGTTCTTGCGGATCTCGTAATTGCGCTGTTCCACCCGCTTCTGGGCCGTGGCGATGGCGCTGTTCAGCCAGCGGTGGGTGATGGCCTCACCCTCCTGGAGGCCAAAGGTCCGCATGATGGAATCCATCCGGTCCCCGGCAAAGATCCGCAGCAGGTCGTCCTCGCAGGACAGGAAGAACTTGGACCGGCCCGGGTCGCCCTGACGACCTGTCCGGCCGCGCAGCTGGTTGTCGATCCGGCGGCTTTCATGGCGTTCGGTGCCGAGCACAAACAGGCCACCGGCGGCCAGGGCCTGGGCCTTCAGGTCCTTGATCTCGATTTCCAGCTCGGCCTTGCGGGCCAGGACCGCCTCGGGCGTGACCTCAAAGCCCAGGCCGCGCTGCTCGTCCTGCCATTTCAGGACCCGCATGTCGATATTGCCGCCCAGCTGGATGTCGGTGCCGCGCCCGGCCATGTTGGTGGCAATGGTGACGGCCCCGGGGATCCCGGCATCGGCGACGATGGCGGCTTCCTGTTCGTGATAGCGGGCATTCAGCACGCTGTGGGGGATGCCCCTCACCGTCTTGCCATTGTGCTCGAAGCTGTGGCCATTCAAGAGGTCTGACAGGGCTTCGGATTTTTCGATGGAGACCGTGCCCACAAGGATGGGCTGGCCCCGGACATAGCAGTCCTCGATCTGGACCAGAATGGCCCGGTTCTTTTCCGCTTCGGTACGATAGACCTCGTCGTCGTCGTCGATCCGCGCCACCGGGCGGTTGGTGGGAATTTCCAGGACGTCCATCTTGTAGATGTCGCCGAATTCGTGGGCTTCCGTGGCCGCTGTCCCGGTCATGCCGGACAGTTTGCCGTAGAGGCGGAAATAGTTCTGGATGGTCACCGAGGCCAGGGTCTGGTTCTCGGGCTGGATGTGGGCCCCCTCCTTGGCCTCGATGGCCTGGTGGAGGCCTTCGGACAGGCGGCGGCCCTGCATCATGCGGCCGGTGAATTCGTCGATCAGAATGACCTCGCCCGCCCGAACGATATAGTCCTTCTCGCGCATGTAGAGCACATTGGCGCGCAGGGCCTGGTTGACGTGGTGCACAACCGAGACATTGGCCGCGTCGTAAAGGCCGGTCGTGTCCTCGGCCAGGTGGCCGCCCGACATGAGGATTTCCTCGACCTTGTCGGCCCCGTCCTCGGTCAGGATGACCTGGCGCTGCTTTTCGTCAAAGTCGTAGGTGGTCTTGTCCTGGATCAGTTCCTTGATGACCAGGTCGATGGTCTTGTAGAAATCCGACCGGTCCTCTGTGGGGCCGGAGATGATCAGGGGCGTGCGCGCCTCATCGATCAGGATGGAGTCCACTTCATCGACGATCACGAAGTGATGGCCGCGCTGGACCATTTCCTCGGCCTCATAGACCAGGTTGTCGCGCAGATAGTCGAAGCCGAATTCGTTGTTGGTGCCGTAGGTGATGTCCGACTCATAGGCGGCCTTGCGCTGGCCCTGGCTCAGGCCGTGGACAATGGTGCCGACCGTCAGCCCCAGGAAGCGATAGACCTGGCCCATCCAGTCGCCGTGCAACTGGGCCAGATAGTCATTCACCGTAATGACGTGGACGCCCTTGCCGGCCAGGGCATTCAGATAGACCGGGGCCGTGGCGACCAGGGTCTTGCCCTCGCCGGTGCGCATTTCGGCAATGCCGCCCTGATGCAGGATGATCCCGCCCACCAACTGCACGTCGAAATGGCGCTGGCCCAGAACCCGACGGGCCGCCTCACGCACGACGGCGAAGGCCTCTTCCAGAATCTGGTCCAGGGTCTCGCCCTTGGCCAGCCGGTCCTTGAACGCCTGGGTCATGTCCCGGAGCTCGGAATCGGACAGGGCCTGGATCGTCGGCTCCAGGGCGTTGATCTTGGCAACCCGGCCCAGGAGGACCTTGACCTTGCGGTCATTGGAGGAACCGAAGAAGCGCTGAAAAATGCTCAAGGGAGATGATCCGGATCTGAGGCGGGGCAAAGGCACAGGGACGGCATGCCCCCCTCCTGCCCTGAAATTCCGCGCTTTTCAGGGTGCGCGAGACTTAAGCAGCCCCCCGGCCAGTGTCAACGCGGCAAGGCCTCAGAAGCCAGGGGCAAATCCAGAAAATCAGTCTGTTTTCCCAAGGGGGTTACCAGGCTTTGCATCCGGGGGTGGAAGTGGCTAGAGCGTGACAAGTATACTGCCAAGTCACCCCCGCCATGATCGGGCCGGGACTTTCAGACGAGCAAGAGGTCGATGCGCATGGCTGCGACAGGCAATAGGGTCCGAAATCCGGGGCGGTTGGTCGGCCTGCTCAGCCTTGCGGCGTGTCTGGTCCTGGCCGGATGCAATGCCACCCCCCGGGCAGAAAAACCCCCGGAAACCGGCGATCAGGCCGTGGCCCGGGTCAATGGCAAGACCATCTGGACCTCCGACGTCAAGCGCGAGGCCGTGGCCCAGGGCTTGATTGGCGAGGGTGAACCCCTGGACGTAACCTCCGACCTGTTTCGCCGCGTCGCCGATGAGGTGGTCGATCAAAGGCTCCTGTCAGCCGAAGCCGTGGCGCGTCACCTCGACAAGGATGTCGCCATTCAGCGCCGTCTGGCAGCCGCCCGGGAGCGGATTTTGGGGGATGCCCTGGTCGAAAGAACCGTCTCGGGGGCGGTCACGGATACGGCCATTCGGGGGCTCTATCAGGAGCAGTTGAAGCTGGCCAAACGCTCCGAGGAAATCCACGCCCGCCAGATCGTCCTGGCCAATCAGGCCGAGGCGGACACGGTGCGCAAGCTCCTGGCGACGGGAGCCTCGTTTGAGGCCCTGGCCATGGAAAAGTCGATCGATACGGCCACCCGGTTCAATGGCGGCGACCTGGGCTATTTCACCACCGACGTCATGCCCGAAGCCTATGATGCCAGTCTGAAGTCCGCCAAGGTGGGCCAGATTGTCGGCCCCTTCGCCATAGACGGCGGCTGGGCCATATTGAAGGTCGAGGACCGGCGGGTGGAGGCCCCCATCACCCTGGAGGCCGCGCGACCCCAGATTGTGCGATTCCTGACCTATGATCAGGTGCGGGACCTGCTGGAAAAACTCCGTAGCCGGGCCAAGGTCGAGACCCTGCTCAAGCCGCCTCAGGACGTGCCGGGCCAGCCGACCGAGCCCGCGAGCGCCCCCGCTACCGCCCCTCCCTCCAAGCCGCCCGAGGTCCGGAAATGAGCCGTCCGCCTGAGAAAAAACCCCCGACTCCGGCCAAGGCAAGGTCCGCCCTGACCCTGGATCCCCTGACCACAGCCTTGAAGCGGGCCACCGGTGCCAGGCCCGCCCGCGCGGCAAGTCCGGCCAAGCCCGCCAAGGGGGCCCTGCCCGTATCCCCCCTCGCGGTGCCCTTTCCCGCCATCCCGCCCATTGCCGGGGTGGAGATGGCCACCGCCCGCGCTGGCTTTTACAAGCATGACCGCGATGACCTTCTGATCATGAAGTTTGTCGAGGGCACGAGCGCGGCCGGCGTCTTTACCCGCCACGGTGTGGGATCGGCCCCGGTCGACTGGTGCCGCCGGAATCTCAACCTGACAAAGGGAACGGACGTCCGGGCCCTCGTCGTCAATGCAGGCTGTGCCAATTCCTTCACCGGCAAGCCCGGCCAGGATGCCGCCCGCCGGGTCGCCTCAGCCGTCGCCAAGCGGTTTGATTGCCGTCAGCGGGACGTCATGATGGCATCCACCGGGGTGATCGGGGTCCTGCTGGATGACACGAAGATTGTCCATCGCCTGGCCGAAGCCGAGTCCCGGCTTGAGGCGGATGCGTGGTCTGGGGCGGCCCAGGCCATCATGACCACGGACACCTTCCCCAAAGGGGCCTTTGCCGAGGCCGTCATAGATGGCGAAACCGTGCGGATTGCCGGGATTTGCAAGGGCTCGGGCATGATTGCCCCGGACATGGCAACCATGCTGGCCTTCGTCGTGACGGACGCCAATATTGCGCCCTCTGCCCTCCAGACCCTGGCCAGCCTCTATACCCGGTCGACCTTCAACTGCGTGACAGTGGACGGTGACCGCTCAACCAATGACACCCTGCTCCTGTTTGCCACGGCCCAGTCCGAAGCCCCGCGGATCAGCAAGGCCGGAGACCGCAGGCTGGCTGATTTCCGGGAAAAGCTGGAAGCCGTCCTGCTCGACCTCGCCCAGCAACTGGTGCGGGACGGGGAAGGGGCCAGCAAGTTCGTGAAGATTACCGTCTCAGGCGCCGCAAGCCCGGCGGCGGCGCGCAAGATTGCCCGGACCATTGCAGAAAGCCCCCTGGTCAAGACCGCCTTTGCTGGCGAGGACGCCAACTGGGGCCGGATTGTCATGGCGGTGGGGCGTGCCGACGAATTGATCGACCGGGACCGGCTGAGTGTCCAGTTCGGCCCCCTGATCGCCGCCCATGACGGCCTGATCTCGCCCACCTATGATGAGGCCAAGATGAGCGCCTACATGAAAAATGCCGAGCTGGAGGTCAGCGTCGATGTCGGCGTGGGCAAGGGGGCCGCTGTGGTCTGGACCTGCGACCTCACAAAGCAATATGTGGCGATTAACGGCGACTATCGCTCCTGATCCGGAGACCAGGAGCATTAAATCCGCCTTAGTCGACCGGGCTCCACTTTTTCGCGGGTTCACCCTGACGCTTCGGTCCCTGGAAGGGGGCCTGGCTGATGGGGGAGGTTGAGGCACGTTCGCCAGCCGGGCGATTGCCGCCGCCGCTGCCGCTTTTGTTGGCCCCGCCGCCACTACCGCCACCGCTTCCGCCCGCCGCGCGGGCCGGACGATTGCGCTGCTTGCGAAGGCCGCCGGGCAGGTCAGAGCGACCTTCCGGCTTGCGGTCTGGATGGCCGCCGCCGCCATTGCGACGCCCTGAGGCCCCGCGTTCGCCGCGCTCATTGCGTTCACCCCGGTCTTTTTCTTCCGCAGGCATGTGGGCGGTCATGACCGAAAGCCCCCGGTCGCCCCGGCGATCTTCCGCCGGGATGGTCTGGCGCGTCACCTTCTGGATGTCGCGCAGCAGGTTCCGTTCTTCCTCGCCGCAGAAGGCCACGGCCGAGCCACCCGCGCCGGCGCGTGCCGTCCGACCGATCCGGTGGACATAGCTTTCCGGGACATTGGGCAGCTCGAACTGAACCACATGACTGACGGCGTCGATATCAATGCCGCGTGCGGCAATGTCGGTCGCGACCAGGGCACGAACTTCACCGGCCTTGAAGGCGGCCAGGGCCCGCTCCCTCTGTCCCTGGCTCTTGTCGCCATGGATGGAGACCGCCTCGATCCCACCGGACTCCAGCGACTTGGCCACGCGATCTGCCCCGCGCTTGGTACGGGTGAAGACGATGACCCGCTTGAAATCCTTTTCGGCAAAGAGTTCCGCCAGGAGGGCGCGCTTGCGGGCGCTTTCGACGAAGATCACCTTCTGGTTCACCTTTTCCACCGTGGTGGACTGGGGCGCCACGGAGACCTTCACCGGGTTCGGGTTCAGGAGTTCACCGGCCAGCTTGCCAATTTCCGAGGGCATGGTGGCGGAGAAGAAGAGGTTCTGCCGGTCTTTCGGCAGGTATTTCACGATCCGGCGGATGGGCAGGATGAAGCCCATGTCCAGCATCTGGTCGGCTTCATCGAGAACAAAGATTTCCACGCCCTGGAGGGTGATGGTCTTTTCGCCCAAATGGTCGATCAGCCGGCCGGGGGTGGCGACCAGAATGTCAACGCCAGGGGCCATGGTGCGCAGCTGGCCTGCGTATTTCACGCCGCCGAAAACGACCGCGACGGAAACCCCCAGGTGCTTGCCATAGGTCTTGAAGCTCTCGCCAATCTGGGTGGCCAGTTCGCGGGTCGGCGACAGGATCAGCACGCGACAGCCCCGGCGCGGCGCCGGTTTGCGGTCGGCCGCCAGCCTGTGGAGAATGGGCAGGGCAAAGGCGGCGGTCTTGCCGGTCCCGGTCTGGGCAATGCCGAGCAGGTCCTTGCCCGCCAGAACGCCCGGAATGGCCTGGGCCTGGATCGGGGTGGGCTTGGTGTAACCTTCTTCGGTAAGGGCCTTCAGGAGGGCCTTGTCGAGACCAAGGTCGGTAAATTGAGTCACGTATTTATCTTTCAGATATGCGCCTAACGCGGCCGCTCGCTTCTGGCGAGGGTCGCGGGGACGCGGGTCAAATGTGGAAAGCCCCCGCGCGGCGGGACGATCTATGCGATCTCTTCAGGGCGCTCGACAGGCTGGCCCCTTAAAAGAACCATCACGCGACTGGAACGCCGATATCGCCGATGTCTTTGCGGCGCAGGGTGGAAGTGGGGGTATTGGCCGCCAAAGTCAAGGACGGGTCCCGTTCTGGCCTGTTGCCTTTTGCCCGCCCGGCGGCGACTAGTTGGTTATGTCAGAGCCAAAATCCCTCCTGCTGGTCGCTGCGGCGGCCTTGATCGACGTCGATGGCCGCGTGCTGATTTGTCAGCGTCCGCCCGGCAAGGCCCTTGCCGGTCTGTGGGAATTTCCCGGCGGAAAGGTCGAGCCCGGGGAAACGCCCGAGGCCTGCCTGATCCGGGAGCTGGAGGAAGAACTGGGCATTTCCGTAAACGAGGCCTGCCTGGCCCCCTTTGTCTTTGCCAGCCACAGCTATGAAAGCTTCCACCTTTTGATGCCGCTCTATCTGGTGCGGCGCTGGACGGGTCTGGTGACTGCCCGGGAACATTCCGGATTGGCCTGGGTCAAGCCCTCAGCCTTAGGGGATTATCCCATGCCGCCTGCCGATGCCCCCCTGGTGGCCTGGCTTCGAGACCTGATCTGAGGGGGCCATGGACGCCTGGCTCGCCGACTTCATGGAGCGGGAAGGCCTGCCTCCGGCCTTTGCCGAAACCGTCAACCGGATCGCGCAGCCGCTCTGTGACCTGATCTGTCAGCGCGCCCAGGGTCCCGGCTATCTGGTCGGTCTCTGCGGTGCCCAGGGCAGCGGGAAGTCGACCCTGGTCGCGGTCTTGGCCCATGCCCTGCACCTGCGGGGGCTGAGCGTGGCGACCTTGTCCCTGGATGATCTCTACCTGACCCGGGCCGAACGTCAGGCCCTGGCCCGCACGGTCCACCCGCTATTCGCTACCCGGGGGGTGCCGGGAACCCACGATGTCGCCCTGGGCCTGCGGACCCTTGAGGCGCTGGGCGGAAACGGCTCTGTAAGCCTGCCGTCCTTTGACAAGGCGCTGGATGATCGGCGACCCGCCAGCCAGGGGCAGCTTATCCAGGCTCCGGTCGATGTGATCCTGTTTGAAGGCTGGTGCATGGGGGCCAGGCCCCAGGCCTCCGAAGCCCTGCTCATGCCCGTCAATGATCTCGAACGGGATGAAGACCCGAATGGCGTCTGGCGTCGCAGGGTCAATGCGGAGCTGGCCGGGCCCTATCAATCGCTATTTTCCCGGATTGACCTGTTTGTCTTGCTCGAAGCCCCGGATTTTTCGGTGGTTGAGGCCTGGCGCGGGTCGCAGGAAGACCGGCTCAGGGAACGTCTCGGTTCCGCTGCGTCAGGCCGGGCCATGAGCGGGCCTGAGCTTGCACGCTTCATTGCCCATTATGAACGCCTGACCCGCCATATCCTGGCCGAAGCCCCCGCCCGGGCGGATGTCCGAATTCGCCTGGACCGGGCGCGTAACCCGACCTGGATCAGTCCTCCCTTGGGAGGGGATGCTCGATAGATCCTAGGGCATCAGCCAGCCGCATTTTTGCAGACCCGGGCTTTAGGGGCTTTTGCTGACTTGGATCGGGGCTCCAGCCTGTCAGGGTCAGGATTTCGAAACTGGCCGGAATGCGTCCATCGGGCTCGGCAAAGTCCTGCTGATAAATCTCCATGGCCCGGGCCAGGACCTTGCGGGTCAGGGCGTGGGGATGACGCTCGGCCAGGACGCTTGTCTCTCCCATCTGCCTAAGGTCCTGCAGGAGTTTCAGCGGGTGGTCATAGCGCACGCAGACCCGGTCCACATCGGCCACCGGCAGGGCAAAGCCCGCGCGTTGCAACAGCCCGGCGGCATCGGACGCGTCCGCAAAGGGGGAGACCCGGGACCCGGCCCCGCCTGTCAGTTCCATTTCCGCCGCCATGAGGGACTGGCGCAGTTCGGTCAGGGTCGCGCCGCCAAACAAGGCCCCCAGAAACAGCCCGTCCGGCTTGAGCGCCCGGCGGATCTGGATGAGGGTTCCCACGACATCATTCGTCCAGTGCAGGGCAAGGCTTGAAATCACCAGGTCGAGGCGACCCGGGGCAAAGGGCAGTCGCTCCTCGTCGGCGACCAGACGCGGTCCGGTTCGACCGGCCAGCATGGGCTCCGAGAGGTCGGCTTCCACGAGCAGGCCCACCCGTGATTTGGCGTCACTTTGGGCAAGGGCCTCGGCAAAGGCCCCGTTTCGCGCGCCCAGGTCGACGGCGCGCGGGAAGTCGCGCATGATGGCTTCAAGCCGCAGGACAAGGTCTTCTGCAGCTCGTCGCTTCAGGAAGTCGGCCTGATCATAGCCGAAGGCCGCGCGATTGAGGCGCTTGCGTAAAAGGATACGATCGAAAATCTGCGGGGGAAGGGACATGGTGGCACAGAATGGACTTTTCCGGGCGATCTGGAAACCGGGTCCGGAGTTTCAAGCCGCCGGACGCAACCTGCTCGACATGATTTTCCCGCCCCAGACCCTGGATGGTGGCCATCCGTCCTTGAGTTTCGGACTTTCGGCGGAGTCCTGGGGGCAGATTGAGTTTCTTGACGATCCCGTCTGTGACGGATGCGCAACCCCCTTTGAATTCGATCAGGGACCCGGTGCGCGCTGTGCCGCCTGCATGGCGCGCCCCCGGGGGTTTGATCGCGCCCGGGCGGCCTGTTTCTATGACGAAGCCTCGCGCGGGCCCATTCTGCAATTCAAGCATGCCGATCGCCCTGACCTTGGGGTCATGTTTGCTCGCTGGCTGTCCCGGTCCGCCCGGGACCTGCTGGAGGAGGCCGACGCCCTGGTGCCCGTGCCCCTGCACCGAACGAGACTGTTCTCCCGGCGATACAATCAGGCCGCTGAAATTGCCCGGCCCCTGGGGCGGCTCACGGGGACCCGGGTTCTGGCAGATGCCCTGGTTCGAGGCCGAAATACCGGAAGCCAGGCAGGAAAATCCGGTTCGGGCCGCAGGCGGAATGTGGCGGCGGCCTTTGAGGTCCCGGCGGGGCGTGTCCGTCAGGTCGAGGGCCGACGCCTGCTGCTGATTGATGATGTCATGACCACTGGGGCCACACTGGAGGGCTGTGCCCGGGCGCTCAAACTTGCGGGTGCCGCTCAGGTTTCGATTGCCGTGGTCTCCAGGGTGAAGGATATGGCAAACCGTCCCATATAAGGACAAAGAATTGGAGAGGCTTGAGCGACAATGGCCCAGGTGACCATCTATACGAAACCCTTCTGTCCCTATTGCATCCGTGCGGTTGGCCTTCTCGAGAAAAAGGCGGTGGCCTTCGACGAGATCGAAGCTGGATTCGATCCGGCAAAACGTCAGGAAATGCTGGCGCGCTCGAACGGGGGATCGACCTTTCCGCAGATCTTTATCGGCGACCTGCATGTCGGCGGCTGCGACGACCTGCTCGCCCTGGACCGGGCCGGGCGGCTTGATGCCCTTTTGGCCAGTTAAACGACGTGCGTATCGCCCTCATCCAGACCCGGACCCCGGCGACCCTGGACGCCGCCTTGCAGCATGTTGAGCCGCTGATCCGTGAGGCGGCGGACCGGGGGGCGACGCTGATCCTGACCCCTGAATGCACAAATCTGGTGCAAAAGACCCGCAGTCTCCTGCGTCCCCAGCTACGGCCCCTGAACGAAGACCCGGTGGTCCTGGGGCTGAGACGCCTCGCCAAGGACCTGGGTGTCTCGATCGGGATTGGTTCGGCCCTGGTCCAGGGGCAGGGGGACAAGGCGGCCAATCGCGCCGTCTTTATCGCCCCCACCGGCGAAATTCTGGCGACCTATGACAAGCTGCACATGTTCGATGTCGACCTACCCACCGGCGAGACGGCGCGGGAGAGCGAGGCCTATCAACCGGGAGACCGGGCCGTCACGGTCCTGGCGGGTGAGGCCCGGCTTGGCCTGACCATTTGCTATGACATGCGGTTTCCGGCCCTCTATCGCGCCCTTGCCCTGGCCGGGGCCGAGATCATCACGGTACCGGCAGCCTTCACCCGGCCAACGGGGGAGGCCCATTGGGAAATCCTGCTACGCGCCCGGGCCATTGAAACGGGAAGTTTCATCCTAGCCCCCGCCCAGGGGGGGGGTCATGAAGATGGTCGCGGCACCTGGGGCCACAGCCTGGCCATCGGTCCCTGGGGCGAGGTCCTTGGGCGTCTGGATCACGACGAGCCCGGTGTTCTGGTGGTGGACCTTGATCTGACGGCGGTTGCCCGGGCCCGGACGGCTATTCCGGCCCTGGCCAATGCCCGCGCCTTTTCCGCCCCGGAGCGGCTGGCGTGATCCGCTATGCCCTGGCCTGTGCCCACGAGCACACCTTCGAGGGCTGGTTTGGGGCCTCGGGCGATTTTGACGATCAGGCCAGCCGTGGCCTTCTGACCTGCCCCGTCTGCGGAACAGCCGAGGTCCGCAAGCAGATCATGGCCCCCGCCGTCGCCGGGACCAAACGCAATAGCCCCGATGTCACCCCGCAAACCCGACAGATGATGATGGAGGCCTTGGGCGAGGTCCGTCGCCATGTGGAAGAAAACTTCGACTATGTCGGCGACAGTTTTGCCCGGGAGGCGCGGGCCATTCATGAAGGGCGCTCCGAGGTACGTGAAATCTATGGCGAGGCCACGTCAGACGAGGCCCGCAAGCTGGTTGAAGACGGCATTCCCGTCGCCGCCCTGCCAGACCTGCCGCCCGCCAAGCGAGAGCTCAACTAAGACAAGCCCGTTTCCCGGGCGATTTCGTCAATCTCTGGCGGGATGGAAAATCTCGGGCTGCAAATCCTGCGCCTTGCCTCTAGGGTGGGACAAACATCTTTCTGGAGGCTTCATGTTCCGCGCATCTGTCCTATCTGCCCTTGCCCTTCTGACCGCAGGTGCGGCCCAGGCCAAGACTGAAACCCCGGTGGATTATTCCGCCTTTCGGGGGCTGTTCAAGGAGATGGTGGAAACCAATACCACCCTGTCCTCCGGCAGCTGCACCCTGGCCGCCGAGCGGGTCGCGGCGCGCCTGAAAGCTGCGGGATATGCCGACAAGGACGTCACCGTGGTGGTCCCGCCGGAGCATCCGAAATGGGGAGCCCTCATTGCGACCTTGCCGGGCACAGACGCCAAGGCAAAGCCGATCATGCTGCTGGCCCATCTGGACGTGGTTGAGGCCAAGCGCTCTGACTGGACCCGCGATCCCCTGACCCTCATCGAGGAAGGCGGCTATTTCTACGCGCGCGGCGTCAGCGACGACAAGGCCATGGCCGCCTCGTTTGCCGATGCCATGGTCCGCTACAAGACCGAGGGCTTTAAGCCCCGCCGGGGTCTGAAGCTGGCCCTGACCTGCGGGGAAGAAACCTCGGACACCTTCGATGGCGTCGACTGGCTGCTGAAAAATCACCGGGATCTGATGGATGCCCAGTTTGCGCTGAACGAGGGGGCAGGTGGCCTTTTGAATGCAAAGGGCGAGCGGGTGTTCCTCGGCATCCAGGCCGGCGAAAAAGTCTATCAGGACTATACCCTGGTCACCACCAACCCTGGTGGCCACTCCTCGCGTCCGAGCAAGGACAATGCGATCTATCACCTCTCCGGAGCCCTGGCCCGGCTCGGGGCCTATGACTTCCCGATCGCCATCAACGAGGCCACTCGCAACCATTTTGCCCGCATGGGCCTGATTGAGGGCGGCGAAACGGGTGCGGCCATGCTGGCCGCTGCGAAAAACCCGGACGATGTGGCCGCTACAAGCCTGCTGGCACGGGATGCGGGCCGCAATTCGATGATGCGGACTACCTGCGTGGCCACCATGGTCAATGCCGGCCATGCGCCCAATGCCCTGCCCCAGAGGGCGGAAGCCAATGTGAACTGCCGCATTCTGCCCGGTCAGAAGATCGAGGATGTCCGCGACCAGCTGGTCAAGGTGTTTGCCGATGACAAGATTGCCGTCAGCATGGTGGGCGAGCCCAGCCCCGTCTCACCGCCCCCGCCCCTGACGGCCGCCATTACCGCTCCGATCGATACGGTCTCCAAGGCCATGTGGCCCGGCGTGCCCCTCGTCCCCGCCATGTCTACAGGTGCGACGGATGGGCGATTCATGGCGGCAGCCGGTATTCCGACCTATGGCCTTTCGGGCATGTTCGGGGATGCGAGCGGCAACGGCGTCCATGGCCTGAACGAGCGCATTTTGGTTCGCTCCCTCTACGAGGGCCGGGACTTCCTCTATTCCGTGGTCAAGCTCTACGCGACACAGAAATAGGCTTTAGGCCAAGGGAGCGATCATGGTGTCTGTTGAGGAAGGTTCGGCCATAATCGGTCGCACAATTGCGGACTCCCGCCCCCACTGGCCTGCCCCGCCCCGACCCCCGGCAGGGGCTCCGAATATCCTGGTGGTGCTCTTCGATGATGTCGGATTTTCGGATCTGGGCTGCTATGGCTCCCCGATCCGGACGCCGACCATTGATGCCCTGGCCGCCCGGGGCCTGCGCTATACCGGCTATCATACGACGGCCATGTGCTCGACCACCCGGGCTGCCCTGCTGACGGGACGGAACCACCATTCGGTGGGCATGGGCTGTCTTTCGAACTTTGACTCCGGCTTTCCGGGCTATCGCGGCAAGATTTCCCGCGAGGCTGCCACCCTTCCCGAAATGCTGAAGCCTCATGGCTATAATGCCTACATGGTCGGCAAGTGGCATGTGACCCCCCTCACCGAGTCCGGGCCAACCGGACCGTTTGATGGCTGGCCGCTGGGACGGGGTTTTGATCGCTATTATGGCTTCATGGATGCCGAGACGGACCAGTATGCGCCCGAACTGGTCCGCGATAACACGCCGATTGACCCGCCTGCGACCTACGAAGACGGCTACCACCTGACCGCCGACCTGGTGGACCAGTCGATCCGTTTCATTGCCGACCATACAGCCAGCGCCCCGCACAAGCCCTGGCTCCTGTGGATGGGGCTTGGGGCCTGCCATGCGCCGCATCAGGCTCCGAAGGACATTATTGAAAGCTATGACGCCGTCTTCGCCCATGGCTGGGACGTGGAGCGCGAACAGCGCCTGGCGCGACAGAAGGCCATGGGGATCGTGCCCCCGGATACGGTCCTTCCGCCCCGCAATGATGCGGTCAAGCCCTGGGAGTCCCTGAGCGGCGATGAGCAGAAGGTCTTCACCCGACTGCAGAGTGCCTATGCCGCCATGCTGGATCATGCCGACCGCCAACTCGCCCGGCTGGTGGCCTTTCTGGACGAGGCGGGTCTCAGCGACGATACCCTGATCCTGGTCATGTCCGACAATGGTGCCAGCCAGGAGGGCGGTCCCAACGGCATGGTCAACGCCATGGGCCCCTACAATATGAAGCCCGAGCCCCTGTCCGAGAAACTGGCCCGACTGGACGACATCGGTGGGCCGGACACCCATGCCAACTTCCCCCTTGGCTGGGGAATGGCGGCCAATACGCCGCTTCGGCGCTACAAACAGAACACCCATGGCGGGGGAATCCGCGATCCCCTGGTCATATCCTGGCCAAGTGGCCTCGCCGCCCGGGGGGATTTGCGCCACCAGTTTGTCCACGCCAGCGATGTGACCCCGACCCTGCTCGATCTGATCGGCATTCCCGTTCCGGACACCGTGGCCGGGGTGGCGCAAATGCCCATCGAGGGCGAAAGCTTTGCCGCCTCCCTCTCCGATGCGGGGGCAGCAGCGCGGACCAAGCCCCAGTATTTCGAAATGTTCGGTCACCGGGGCCTCTGGAAACAGGGCTGGAAGGCCGTGGCCTTTCATCCTCCGGGCCAGGATTTTGAAGCCGATCAGTGGGAACTCTTCCACCTGGACGAGGACTTCGCCGAGACCCGTGACCTGGCCGCCCGTCATCCGCAGAAACTTGCCGAGCTTGTCGCCGACTGGTGGGTTCAGGCCGAGGCCAGTCATGTCCTGCCCCTGGATGATCGCTTTGGCCCCCGGTTTGCGGAAAATGCCCTGCGCAACCAGGGTGGGCGCAAGCAGTTTGTCTTTTATCCGGCCATGGGACACCTGCCGACGGACCTGTCTCCGGATGTGCGCAGTCGCAGCTACCAGATCGAGGCCCATGTCCGGATTCCCCAGGCTGGAGCCCAGGGGGTCCTCATGGCGCACGGGGATGCGACCTGTGGATACAGCCTCTACATGCGCGATGGCCGGCTCTGTCACACCATCAATGTGGGCGGGACCCTGGCGACGGTCACCTCCGAGACCGAGGTCCCGACCGGGGATCGGGTCCTGGGGGTTCACCTCCAACAACAGGCCGATGGCCGCACATTCACCCTGACCCTTGATGGCCAGCCCTTCGGCCAGCTTAAGACGGTTTTGGGCTTTGCCAATTTCATCTCCTGGTCGGGGCTCGACATCGGGCGGGATCGCAGCAGTCCTGTCGCCGACTATTCAGCCCCCTTTGCTTTCACGGGTCAGATCAAGCGGGTGGAGGTCACCATGGACCCGGACCAGATCCTGGATGGTGACGGAATTGGCCAGGCGGAAATGGCCCGCCAGTAGGCCGATCGCACACCGACGACCTTGTGTGTCGCAGGGGGCACACTACATCCCCTGTATGGACAGTTGCGCTTAATCAAGGCGGCTGGCCGCTATCCGCCTCACGAGGGGACATCATGAATATTGATCTCTATTCCGACCGCGCCAAACAGGCCGTCCAGTCCGCCCAGAGTCTCGCACTCGCCCGCCGCCATCAACAGCTTGCTCCGGAGCACCTTCTGAAGGTCTTGCTGGAGGAAAAAGACGGTCTCTGCCGCACCCTCATTGAAAGCGCTGGCGGACGGCCCGATGCCATTGATCTGGCGGCAGACGTGCTGCTGACAAAGCGGGCCCGGGTTGAGGGGGGCTCTGGCCAGCTCTATCTCGCGCCGGAAATCGCCAGTGTCTTTGTCGAGGCCGAGGCCGGGGCCAAGACCGCCGGGGATGCCTTTGTCACAACCGAACGCCTGCTGATTGCCCTGGCCAAACAGGGGGGAGAGGTGGCGCGGATCCTGAAGGAAGCGGGTGCGACCGAAGCTGGTCTGGAGGCTGCCGCCAAGGCCCTGCGCAAGGGCAAGTCTGCTGATTCCGCCTCTGCCGAGGAAGGCTATGATGCCCTCAAGCGGTATGCCCGCGACCTGACCCAGGCCGCCCGGGACGGGAAGCTCGATCCGGTCATCGGCCGGGATGAAGAAATTCGCCGCACGATCCAGGTCCTGTCTCGCCGGACCAAGAACAATCCGGTGCTGATCGGCGAGCCCGGAGTGGGCAAGACCGCCATTGTCGAGGGCCTGGCCCTGCGGATCATCAATGGTGATGTTCCCGAAAGCCTGAAGGACAAGAAGCTCCTTTCCCTGGACATGGGTTCCCTGATTGCCGGGGCAAAATATCGCGGGGAGTTTGAGGAGCGCCTCAAGGCCGTCCTCAGCGAGGTCACGGCGGCGGAAGGCTCGATCATTCTGTTCATTGACGAAATGCACACCCTGGTGGGCGCGGGCAAGACGGAAGGGGCCATGGATGCCTCCAATCTCTTGAAACCTGCCCTGGCCCGGGGTGAGCTCCACTGCGTCGGGGCCACCACCCTGGATGAGTATCGCAAGCATGTGGAGAAGGATGCCGCCCTGGCGCGTCGTTTCCAGCCGGTCTTTGTCTCTGAGCCGTCGGTTGAGGACACGGTCTCGATCCTTCGGGGCCTGAAGGAGAAATACGAAGTTCACCACGGGGTCCGGATTTCCGACAGTGCCATTGTCGCCGCCGCCACCCTGTCCAACCGCTATATTGCCGACCGCTTCCTGCCCGACAAGGCCATCGACCTCGTCGACGAAGCCGCCAGCCGGGTGCGCATGGCCGTGGACTCCAAGCCCGAGGAACTGGACGAAATCGACCGTCGGGTCGTGCAGTTAAAGATCGAGCGTGAGGCCCTGACCCGGGAGAGCGATGCCGCCTCCCGCCAGCGCCTGGAAAAACTCGAAGACGAGCTTGATACCCTGGAGGCCCAGTCCGAGGACATGACCGCCCGGTGGCGGACCGAGAAGGAAAAGGTCTCGTCAGAAGCCCAGATTCGCGAGGCCCTGGACCGGCTTCGGGCAGAACTGGTCGTGGCCCAGCGTCGCGGGGACCTGCAAAGGGCCTCCGAAATCGCCTATGGCGAGATTCCGCCCCTGGAGCGCCAGCTCACCGAAGCGGAGGCCCGCGCGCCGGAGGATGCCGTAAGCCCCGAGGTGGTGGATGCTGCCCAGATCGCCGCTGTCGTGTCCCGCTGGACCGGTGTGCCCGTGGACAAGATGCTGGAAGGCGAGCGCGAAAAGCTGCTGGCCATGGAGGACGGCCTGCGAGGCCGTGTCGTCGGCCAAGAGGAAGCCCTGGTCGCCGTCTCAGATGCCGTGCGCCGGTCCCGGGCCGGGCTCAGCGATCCCAATCGCCCCATCGGCTCCTTCCTGTTCCTGGGTCCCACCGGGGTTGGCAAGACGGAGCTGACCAAGGCCCTCGCGGAATCCCTCTTCAACGATGACACCGCCATCACCCGCATGGACATGAGCGAGTACATGGAGAAGCATTCGGTCAGCCGCATGATCGGTGCCCCTCCCGGTTATGTGGGCTATGACGAAGGCGGTGCCCTGACCGAGGCCGTGCGGCGCAGGCCCTATCAGGTCATCCTGTTTGACGAGGTTGAAAAGGCCCATCCGGATGTCTTCAATGTCCTGCTTCAGGTGCTGGACGATGGCCGCCTGACGGATGGCCAGGGGCGGACCGTGGACTTCCGCAACACCATGCTCATCATGACCTCGAACCTGGGCTCGGAATACCTGGCCAATCAGGCCGAGGGCGAGGATGTCGAGGCGGCCCGTCCCATGGTCATGGATGTGGTGCGCAAGCACTTCCGGCCGGAATTCCTCAACCGGATCGACGAAATCATCCTGTTCAAGCGCCTGGCTCGCAAGGAGATGGACAATATTGTCCGCATCCAGCTGAAGCGGCTTGAGGTTCTGCTGGCCGACCGTCGCATGACCATCACCCTGGATGATGCGGCCCTGAAGTGGCTGGCCAACAAGGGCTATGATCCGGTCTATGGGGCGCGGCCCCTGAAGCGGGTGGTGCAGAAGGATCTGGTCGATCCCGTGGCGCGCAAGCTGCTGGCTGGCGAGTTGATGGAAGGCTCGGTCATTGCCGTCACCGTGGCCGACGGAGCCTTGCAGATCGGCAAGCCCCTGGTTCATTGAGCCATATGAAACCCCGGGATTGATCCCCTCCGGTCCCGGGGCCTAGACTTGGCCTCTGACACGGCAAGGGGAGGTTGGTCATGGGATGTTTGCGGGCTTTGGGGTTAGCCATGATGGCGGCCTTCCTTCTTGCGGCACCGCAGGCGCGCGCACTGCCGCGTGAGGATCATGTGGCGGACAATCACGGGGTGAAGATCCACTATGTCACCGAGGGCAAGGGGCCCCTGGTGGTGCTCCTGCACGGCTTTCCTGACTATTGGGCAACCTGGAAGCCCATGATGGATGAGCTGTCCAGTGCGGGCTACCGGACCGCTGCCCTCGACATGCGCGGCTATAACCTCTCGGACAAGCCCCAGGGAGTGGAGGCCTATGCCATGCCCAATCTGGTGGCGGATGTGGCCGCCGTTATCGCGGCTGAGGGCGAGAAAAACGCTGTGATCATCGGACATGACTGGGGGGCCGCCGTGGCCTGGAATGTGGTCCTGACCCGTCCGGACCTGGTCAACCGCCTGGTCGCCATGTCCGTGCCCCATCCGTCCGGCATGGCCCGGGAGCTAGCAGAAAATCCGGTTCAGCAGGCCAATAGCCAGTATGCCCGCAACTTTCAGAAGCCGGGCTCGGAGAAGTACCTGACCGCCGAGGGACTGGTAGGCTGGGTTCGCGACCCGGTGGAACGCCAGGGCTATGTCGAGGCTTTCAGGCGATCCGATTTCGCCGCCATGATGAATTACTACCGGGCCAACTATCCCGCCAGCACAGGCACTGCCGCAGCCCCCGCGCCCGTCTTCCCGCCCATAACCGTGCCCGTCATGGTCATCCACGGCATGCGCGACCAGGCCCTCAGTTCGTCGGGCCATGTCGGAACCTGGGATCATGTCTCAGCCGACACGACCCTGCTGATGATCCCGACGGCAAATCACTTCGTCCAGCATGACGCGGAGAGCCTGGTCAACCGCAGCGTCCGGGCCTGGCTGGACGTTCATAAATAGCCATATGTGCTAGTCGTCCCGGCCGACCTTGCCCCTCAGGCTCTTGACGCCGCCCCGGCGAACCTTGCCCTCCACCCGGCGCACCTTGGAGGCCAGGGTCGGTCGGGTCTTTTTACGCGGTGGCGGCGGGGGCTCGGCAGCCTTGCGGATGAGGTCCTTCAGGCGCTCCAGGGCTTCGGCCCGGTTCCGCTCCTGGCTGCGATGGGTCATGACGCTGAGCACAAGCACGCCGTCGAGAGTCAGCCGGCGCCCCGCCAGCTTCATCAGCCGGTTGGCAATGTCATTGGTCAGGGCTGGCGAGCGTCGCACATCAAAGCGCAGTTCCACGGCGGTCGAGACCTTGTTGACGTTCTGACCGCCCGGTCCGGCAGACCGCACAAATCGCTCGATGACTTCATCATCGGCCAGGCTGATTTCGGGCGTGATTTCGATCATGGCGGGTGGGGGCTACCCCTCCCGACAGGCCGGACAGAGACCTCTTGCCTCCAGGGTCAGGGTGCGGACTCCATAGCCCACATGGGCCGCAGCGCTGAGGGCGGCCTGGAAATCCGGTTCGAACTCCCGGGCGGTTCCGCAACACTCACAGATCAGAAAGGCTGCCCGGTGGCCCTCGCCGTCGACGCGGCAGGGGACATAGGCATTCAGGCTCTCAATCCGGTGGGCCAGGCCTTGCTGCTCCAGGAACTCCAGAGCCCGGTAGACGGTCGGCGGCTTGGCCGGTTCTCCCCGGGTTCCAAAGGCGGCAATCAGGTCATAGGCCTTTAGCGGTCCATCGGACCCCAGCAAGAGCTCCAGTACCCGACGACGCGGTGGGGTCAGGCGCCCACGGGCCTCGGCGCACCGGGCCTCAGCCGCGCCCAGGGCCAGGGTCAGGGCGGTCCCGCTCAGGCCCGCCTGTACCCCGTCATCATGTTTGCAATCATGCGCCATGGGTCATGGCTAGCCCGCCCAAGGCCAAACGGCAATATCTGCGCGTTTGGCCAAAGGATAACTAGGCGTTTTCGCCTTCCGAGCCCTTGACGCTGGTGGGCGCACGGCGACGGCGAACGGGCTTGGCGTCCGCCTCTCCTTCGGCGACCGACGGCACATCAACCACGGCGGCAGGCGCGCGGGTGCGGCGGGGTTTCAGGAAGTCAGGGGCCAGGCTCTGCCCGCCATTGTCGTCCCGAAGGATTGCGCTCGGGGCCGGTTCGGAAACCGGAAGGCTGGCCCCGCGGGGCTCGACAACGGCCAAGGGGTCGCGCTCTGGCCGATCTTCACGCGGGCGCTCATCACGCTCGCGCCAGCGATCCCGCCTGCCGCCGCCCTCATAACGGTCAGAGCGTGGGCGATCCTCGGCACTCCGGTCTTCGCGGGGACGATCATCTCTGGGCCGGTCGTCTCTGGGCCTGTCATTCCGGGGCCGATCGTCACGATAACGGTCCCTGGGCCGTTCATCCCTTGGGCGGTCATCTCTGGGCCGCTCGTCTCTGGGTCGCTCGTCTCTGGGCCGCTCGTCTCTGGGCCTGTCGTCGCGGGGACGTTCTTCCCTAGGCCTGTCATCTCGCTCACGCCAGGTCGGGCGCTCGCGGGTGTCCCCTTCAGGGTCGGCGGCGTCTTGCTCGGCCGCCAAGGCATCGGCGGCGGCGGCGGCCTGGGCCCCGCTCTCGTCTTCAAAGTCGATATCGAAGCCGGAGGAAAACTGGTCCCGGCCCAGAATTTCACTGGCGGGGCGGGTCGGCTGCATGGCGCGGACGACCCGGAAATAATGCTCAGCATGCTGGAGGAAGTTCTCCGCCAGAACCCGGTCACCGGCTGTCGTCGCATCGCGCGCCAGCTGCTGGTATTTTTCGAATACGGTCTGGGCATTGCCGCGCGCCTTGACCCCTTCGGGCCCGTTGGACTCAAAGGCCCGGTTGGCGTTTTGCTGCTGGGGCTTGCCCAAGTTTCCGCCATTGCCGCGATTGCGGCCACGCTGGCGTTTCATTCCTTTAAAGTCTCTCATTCCTCGCCGTTCCGCCCGTGCCGGCCTAGGGCCGATTCTGCAGGGCTGATCCTATCGCCTTGATCCGGACCAGGGTCCGAAAGTGCTGTTGCTGACGTAAAGTGTTCCCGGTCATCCACCCGGACCCTGACGGCGAACCACAATTCCGTGGAAGCACCTGTCGGAGCGGTATTCGCAAACTTCACGCTGGAAGGGCGAAACCTGAAGCACCGACGACTTGGGGTGGAGACTGTTAAATGATCTAGCGGCTTAGACTGAAGTTTCCAAGGCGTTTTTTTCGCCCGTCACAACCCGGTCGAGATTGGAAAGGTCCAGCAGGGTCTGGACACCTTTTGCGCCTGCAGCCCGGAACAGGGCCTCGACCGGAATTTTCTGGTCATAACCGATCTCGACCGCAAAACGCCCGCCAGGCTTCAGGACCCGCAGAATCTGCGGGGCCAGTATGCGATAGGCCTCCAGGCCATCGGGCCCGCCATCCAGGGCTAGACGCGGCTCATGGTCGCGGACCTCGGGGTCCAGGGTTTCGATGACGGCGCTGGCGATATAGGGCGGGTTGGAGACGACCAGATCAAAACTCTCGGACTCCAGGCCCGTGGTCCAGTCGCCCCGCATCAGGGCAACCTGGGACTGGAGCCCCAGATTGGCGGCATTCTCTCGGGCAACCGCCAGGGCATCTTCAGAGACATCAATGCCCAGACCGCGTCCGGCGGGCCGTTCAGCCAGAATGGAGAGGATTATGGCCCCCGAGCCGACCCCCAGGTCCAGCATGCGGAAGGCCTCATGCTCACCCAGGTGCTTGAGCACATAATCGACAATGACCTCGGTATCTGGACGCGGGGTCAGGACATCGGGCGTCACCGACAGCATGATCTTCCAGAACCCCTTACGGCCCAGAATATGGCTGACCGGCTCACGATGTTCCCGCCGGGAGATATAGTCCTCCAGACGCGCGGCCTGCTCGGGGGTCAGTTCCCGATAGGGGTCCCCGACAATGTCGGCCCGGGTGGCGTCGGCGGCGGCTTCAACCAGCAGTCGGGCATCGATGACTGGCCCGACCAGGCCGACGGCCTCGAGTCGCGCCTTGGCTGTCTGCCAGGCCTTGAGCAGGGTCAGGCTCATTTGGGCAATTGCGGGGTTGTGCAGGCATCGCCCACAGAAATCTGGCCGCCATCGGTAACATGGACATAAATGCCGCAATTCATGTGGCCATAGGCGTCGAACAGGACTTTGACCAGATCCATGTCCTTCACGCCCGTATCGGGATCAACCTCGGTCGCCGCACAGCGAACAATGGGGGCAAAAATATTGACCCGGGCAAACCCGACCATGAGGTCCTTGCCCGTCCAGTCATTTTCACACCAGGCAGGCCAGCCTTCGACGTAGAGGTTGGCGCGAAACCGCAAGGGGTCCACGGGCCGTCCCATACGGGCTTCCAGGTCGCGCACGCTGGCCAGGTTTACAATCGACACATGGCCCTTGGGATGGTCCATGAACCTGTGTCCGGGGGCTTGAATGACCTTCAGGTCGGGGTGCGCGTCTTCGCCCAGCACCGATCCGAGCCAGGTTGCGAAGGCGGTCCGGCCGACTTCTGAGGCAAGGTCACCATCAAAGTCGGAACTGTCGGGGGCCTGGGCCTTCAGGCGTCCGTCCTCATAGCGGGTGCGCACCCTGGCCACAGCAGGCAGGGCGGCCAGGACGGTGAACTTCTGCTTGGAGACATGCTTGGGGGCGTCCGGATCAAACCCGGAAGGTCCGTTTTCCACGGCAAACAGGCGATCATCAGGAAAACAGGCCCCGGTGGACAGGTGGGCCTGTCTCAAGGCTTCAGGCGTAAAGCCCTTGATCGGATGACGAAAGATTGCGGCGATGTGCGCGTCCATGAGCCCGGGCGTCCTCAGCTAAACTCGCTCTCAAGAGCAGATAGCCGCTCGGCCTGATCCTCGGCAATCAGGGGGTTGATGACATCATCCAGCGCCTCGCCCTCCATGACCTTGGCCAGGTTATAGAGGGTCAGGTTTATCCGGTGGTCGGTCACGCGACCTTGGGGAAAATTATAGGTCCGGATGCGCTCGGAGCGGTCGCCAGAGCCGACCTGGCTCTTGCGGGCGTCGGCCCGGGCCGTGTCGAGGGCTTCACGTTTCTGGTCATAGAGCCGCGCCTGCAGAACCTTCAGGGCGCGGGCCCGGTTCTGGTGCTGGGATTTTTCCGACGAGGTCACCACAATCCCGGTGGGCAGGTGGGTGATGCGCACGGCCGAGTCGGTCTTGTTGACGTGCTGTCCACCCGCGCCGGAGGACCGGTAGGTATCAATGCGCAGGTCGGCATCCTTGATTTCGATATCGACGTCCTCGACCTCGGGCAGGACGGCGACCGTGGCGGCGGAGGTATGGATCCGGCCCCCGGCTTCGGTATCTGGAACCCGCTGGACCCGGTGCACACCGCTTTCGAACTTCAGCCGCCCGAAGACGCCATCGCCGGTGATCGAGGCGATGATTTCCTTGTAGCCGCCGACTTCCCCCTCCGAGACGCTGTCGATCTCGACCCGCCAGCCCCTTTGGGCGGCATAGCGCTGATACATGCGGAACAGATCGCCCGCGAACAGGGCCGCCTCATCCCCACCGGTTCCAGCCCGGACTTCGAGAATGGCTGAGGCGTTTTCGTCCCGGTCCTTCGGGGCAAGCAAGAGGGCGACCTCATGCTCCAGGACGGGCAGGCGGTCATTCAGGGCGTCGAGTTCATCCCGCGCCAGGCTGACCATGTCCGGGTCGCCAGAGGCGATCATGTCTTCCAGATCCGGGGCCTCGGCCCGTGCGCGTGCCAGGGTTTGAACCGCGTCGGCGACCGGCTTGAGCTCGGCATGTTCCTTGGACAGCCGCACAATCTCCGCGCCATCACTGGCCGCACCCATGCGGGCTTCGATCTCGCGGAAGCGGTCGAGAACCTGGTCGAGACGGGCTTGGGGAAGGCGCACGGGAAATACGGACTCTGGGAGAGGGAAGGCTGGCTTCTACTCTGCCCGCCGTCACTTGCCAAACCCGACCTTGGCAATTGCAGTTGCAGGCTGGATCAGGAGGCAAAAATAAAGCCAGGTCCGGGGGGCTGCCCCCCCGGCCTGGCTCGATTTTCAGACAACCGTCTGGTGGGTCGGTTAGGCCCGAACGCCGGTCAGCGGGGCGTTACCGAAGGCACCCAGCTTCACATTGCCGGACATGGTGTCGCCGCTCACGGTGGCTTCGAATTCCAGGGTCATGGGCATGGGGCTCGTGATTGCGGTAGACCAGGTCAGCTTGTCGCCGTCGACCTTGCCTTCGACGTCTTGGCTGCCCATCTGGCTGATGGTCTTGCCAGTGAAGGTCGCGCCGCTGGTCACGATGGAAGCCTTAACCTCCTGTGCGCCCATGGGGGATTTGATGGTGATCGTCCAGTTGCCGTCCGCAGACATGTGTATCTCCTTGATGGTGCGCGCACCTAATCAAGCCCGGCGGGAGTCTGCAAGGGGTCCTAGCGGCATGTTGTCTGCCAATTGTTGATTTTTACGATTTATTTTCCAGATTTACCGCGGCGAGTTCGGCGGCCCGGGCTTCGACCAGGCCGACAATGTGCTCGACCATGCCCTCGTTATCCATCTTGTGATCCGGCTTGCCCGCCACATAGATCATGCCGGAGCCCTTGCCCCCGCCGGTAAAGCCCAGGTCCGTCATCAGGGCTTCACCCGGGCCATTTACCACGCAGCCAATGATCGACAGGCTCATGGGCGTCGATATGTGGGCCAGGCGCTGTTCGAGTGCCTCGACGGTCTGGATGACGTTAAATCCCTGCCGGGCACAGGACGGACAGGCGATGATATTTACGCCCCTGTGGCGCAGGCCCAGGGACTTCAGCATGTCGAAACCGACCTTGACCTCCTCGACGGGATCGGCGGCCAGGCTCACCCGGATGGTATCCCCGATCCCCGCCCACAGCAGGTTGCCCATGCCGATGGAGGACTTCACGGTGCCGACTCGGGCTCCCCCCGCCTCGGTCACGCCCACATGCAGGGGGCAGTCGATCGCCTCGGCCAGCATCTGATAGGCCGCAACCGTCATGAAGATGTCAGAGGCCTTCACACTGATCTTGAACTCATGGAAGTCGTTGTCCTGCAAGATGCGGGCGTGGTCGAGGGCGCTCTCAACCATGGCCTCGGGGCAGGGCTCGCCATATTTTTCCAGCAGGTGGGGCTCGAGACTTCCGGCATTGACGCCAATGCGCATGGAGCAGCCATGATCCCGCGCCGCCTGGATCACTTCGCGCACCCGATCGGGCCTGCCAATATTGCCGGGATTGATCCGAAGACAGGCCGCCCCGGCCTTAGCTGCCTCGATCCCGCGCTTATAGTGAAAATGGATGTCGGCGACGATGGGCACTTTTGAGGCCCGCACAATGGTCGAGAGGGCCGCCGTCGAGGCTTCATCCGGGCAGGAGACGCGCACAATATCAGCCCCGGCCTCTTCCAACTGGCGAACCTGGTCGATGGTTGCGGCGGCATCAGCCGTCAGGGTGTTGGTCATGGACTGAACCGTGATCGGCGCATCCCCGCCGACTTCAACGGACCCCACCCGGATCTTCCGGCTCGGACGGCGTGTGATGGTTCGCCAGGGGCGCAGATGGTTGTGGTCGCTCATGAAGTCAAATTACGCGGTTTGCCCGGGAAACCCAAGTCCCCTAACCCGCCTGGGGCTTGAGAAAGAGGGCTGCCGGACTTCGTCCGATCGGCAACAGCCCGCGACTGGCCCCGGCGACGAACACCTGGAGGGCCCCGTCCTTGACAGTTTCCATGGACAAACCCCTCGTCCGGGGCAGTCGATAGGCCTCTCCCCTGGCCAGCTGGCGCGCAAAGATGGGCGCGCCCGCCGCATTGCGGACGATCAGGGGAGTGGATTCCAGGGCCAGCAAGGTGACATCGCTGGCGACCGCCTCTGCGCCATAGACGGGTCCCCTGGCGACAAAGCTCTGGCTTAACTGAGGCCGCGCGGCCTTGGCACCGGAGGCCAGGTCCGGCTCTGCCTGGGTAAATACCGCCTCCAGTCCGGGCGTGACATAGGCGGGCGGTGCACTGGAGTCTTCGGGTGTGGGCAAGGGTGGTCCCAGAAGGATCGGGCCCGTGGTCGGACGTCCCGGGGTGGTGAAGGTATGCGCCGACGGCGTATCCGGCCGCTTCGGGCTACGCCGTCCGATATTCCAGGCGACAACGGCCCCCACCACCAGCAGGCTGACAATCACCAAGGCCAGGCTTCGCCGTCGCGCCTCATGGTGAACGCCAATCGGGGCGCGAAGGGACAGGTCGAGGTCGGGCTCATCGGACTTGAATCGGGCAATGGCGGCCGGGCCATCCAGGCCCAGGAACTCGGCATAGGCCCGGATATATCCCAGGGTAAAGGGTCGGGAGGGCAGGTCCTCCGGGCGGGAGGCTTCAATGGCCAGAAGATATGTCAGGCGAATGCGTGTTCCCGCCGCGACATCTTCAAGGGACAGGCGCAGACCCTCACGGGTTTCCCGCAGCAGGGTGCCAACCGGGCGATGGTCCGGGGTCGGGCCGTTCGACGCCTCCCCATCGGCAGAATCTGGCACCGGCGCGTCAGATCGCAAGGTAGAGCTTTCGGGCCAGGGTTTCGATTTCGTTGCGGATCGACCCCGCCCCGCTACGGATCAGGGTGGAAACCCCCCGGCTGGCGGCTTCCCGATCGCACGACAGCACCATCTGCTTGACGGGACCAATCCCGCTGGGAGGCATGGACAGGGACTCATAACCCAGGGCCACGAGAACAAAGGCTTCCAGCGGTCGCCCGGCCATTTCACCACAGACGGACACGGGAGTTCCCGTCTCGACACAGGCCTTCTGGATCGCAGCCAGGGCCCTCAGGGCCGGCGGCGACAGAAAGTCATAGCGGTCGGACACTCTCGGGTTTCCCCGGTCGGCTGCAAAAAGATACTGCATGAGATCATTGGTCCCCACGCTGACAAAGTCGGTCATGGGCAGAAGGGCATCCAGGTGCCAGATCAGGGCCGGTGCCTCGATCATGGCTCCGACATCCAGCCGGGCAGGCGCGGGGCGTCCCCGCCGCAAGGCCCAGGCGACTTCATGATCCACCAGGGCCCGAGCGCTGCGGAATTCATCCACGCTGGCGACCAGGGGAAACATCACCTTGAGCGGTCGGCCCTTGGCCGCAGAAATCAGGGCGCGCAGTTGCAGGCGCAGCAGGGCAGGGCGGTCCAGACCCATGCGGATGGCCCGCCATCCCAGGGCCGGATTGTCCTCACGCTCGGCTTCCATATAGGGCAGGACCTTGTCGCCTCCCAGGTCCAGGGTTCGGAAGGTGACCGGCATGTCTCCCGC
Organism: Phenylobacterium aquaticum; assembly: GCA_947378305.1. Classification (GTDB taxonomy): domain Bacteria; phylum Pseudomonadota; class Alphaproteobacteria; order Caulobacterales; family Caulobacteraceae; genus Phenylobacterium; species Phenylobacterium aquaticum_B. The sequence continues at coordinate 27,205 of CANCJJ010000015.1, forward strand.
GGCGTCCATGACCCGGCGGTAGAGGGCCGTCTGGGCATCCAGTCGCGGCATTTCCTCGGCAACCATGAACTGGAATTCCGTGCGGAACAGGCCAATGCCCTCAGCTCCGGTCTTGCCGAGAATATCCAGATCGACATCCAGGCCCGCATTCATCAGCAGGTTAATCTTGGTCCCGTCCCGGGTGATCCCCGGGGTCGTTATCAGTTTGGCAAACTCGGCCTGACGCTGCTGGCGGACATCCATGCGCGCCTGCAGGGCCTTGATCACATCCGGACGCGGACGCAGGTAAGCCTCGCCGGTCTCAGCATCGACGATGACCGGGTCGTTTTCCGATATCCGGTCGCGCAGGCCCGAAAGCCGGCCGACGCAGGGAATGCCCAGGGCCCTGGCAACAATCGCGGCATGGCTGGTGGCGGAACCCTCCTCAAGCAAGAGGCCCTTCAGGCGTCCGCGATCATATTCCAGCAGGTCGGCAGGGCCGAGGTTTCGGGCGATCAGAATCGCATTTTCCGGCAGGTCCCGGGCTGTGGCGCCGTTGCCGGTCAGGTGCCGCAGGAGGCGGTCTGCAAGATCTTCGAAGTCGTGCAGGCGCTCCCGCAGATAGGGGTCCCGCGCCTGGCCGAGCCTTGCCCTGTGTTCGGACCGCACCCGCTCGACTGCCGCCTCGGCACTCAGGCCATTGCGAACAGCATCTTCCAGGGAACGCCCCCAGCCCCGGTCATGGGCAAACATGCGATAGGTTTCGAGAACCTCATAGGACGCCTCGACAAGGCCGTGCTGGCCTTCGAGCATGCTGTCGATCTGGGCCTGCAAACTGGTGATCGCGGACTTCAACCGGGCATCTTCGGCGGTGACATCCTCCGCCAGCAACTGGGCCGGGGCGACCGGCGGTTCGTGCAGAACCGCGACGCCCAGGGCCAGGCCATCGGCGAAACGTGCGCCCTTCAGCCGCTCGGGCTTTTGCGGGACCAGGTCGATCCCCTTCAGGGGACCTGCTGTCGCCAATTCCCCGCCTGCGACCATTTCGGCCAGAACCATGGCGACAATCTGGAGATCCTCGACCTCGTCTTCGGAATAGCTACGCTCAGTCCGGTTCTGGACGACCAGAACCCCGATAACCCGCCCGCCCCGCAGCAGGGGTACGCCCATAAAGGCATGGAAGGGATCTTCGCCGGTCTCCGGGCGGTAGGAGAAGGCCGGATGGTTCGGCGCGTCTGACAGGTTCAGGGGGCGACCCAGGCGGATAATTTCGCCGACCAGACCCTCACCGGGCTTCAGGCGGGTCAGGTGAACGGCCCCGGGGTCCAGACCCTCGGTGGCAAACAGTTCCATGTCGCCGTTGCCGCGTCGCAGATAGAGGGAACAAACCTCCGCGACCATGGACCGGGCAATGATCTGGACGACGATATCCAGCCGCGCCTGGGCTGGGCCGCCCGAGGCCAGGGCCTCACGAATCTGCCGCAGGAGACTCCGCTTGCCGCGAATGCCCAGATTTGGCGTTTGCGTCAGCACTGGGATCTCCTCTCCAAACAGGGGCTGGCGGTGATGTCAGATCTGGTAAAGTCAGTCCCTGCCGTCCTCCGGAAGGGTCTGCTTGCCCACACTGGACTGCTCCTTAGCAGGTTCAGGTGACATTACAGAGAGAGATTCTGACCGCGCAGGCTGGCCATCAGGCCTCTGGATGCAGTGTGGGCGGCTGGAGGATCAGAACACCGGCAGTTGCCAAAAGCGCCGTCAAGGCTCCGGCCAGGAAGGTGGCCCCCGCGCCACCCCAGGTCCACAGCGCCCCGGCGATCAGGCTGGCGGCCAGCAGGGTCAATCCGGTGGCGAGGTTGTAAAGGCCAAAGGCAGTTCCCCTCAGGCGCGCCGGAGCGGCATCGGCGACCAGGGCCGAGAACAGGCCTTGGGTCAGGCCCATATGCAGGCCCCACAAGCCGGTTCCGATCAAAACCCCTGCCAGGTTCGGAATGAGGGCCAGGACCAGATCTGCCAGGACCAGAACCCCCATGCCTATGGCCAGCAGACTCCTTCGATCCATGCGGTCTGACAGCCGACCCGCCGGGGCGGCGACCACGGCATAGACCAGGTTCATGGTGATCAGAACCAGGGGGACAAGGGCAATGGCCAGGCCCGCATCCCGTGCCCGAAGGACCAGAAAGGCCTCACTGAACCGGGCCAGGGTAAAGACAACGGCGACGGCTGTGACCGACCAGTAGCCCGCGCCCATGCCCTTGATGTCCGCAATCCGGATCGGAAGCCGCGCTGCCATATGGTCGGGCTTTCGGGCGGGCTCCTCGACCCCTACGATCAGGCAGATCACCGCCAGTGCAGCTGGAATCACGGCCCAGGCAAAGACGGCCCGCATATTGCCGTGCAGGACAACCATCAGGACCAGGGCAATGACCGGACCCAGAAAGGCTCCCAGAGTATCCAGGGCCTGGCGCAGGCCAAAGGCGGCCCCGCGCTGACCGACGGGGGTCACATCGGCCACCAGGGCGTCGCGGGGAGCCCCCCGCATGCCCTTGCCGATCCGGTCGGCAAATCGGGCTCCCAGGACCTCGAAGGGGGTTATGGCCAGGGGGAAGATCGGCTTGGACAAGGCCCCCAGGCCATAGCCGATCCCGGCCAGGAGCTTGCGCTTTCCAAGTCGGTCGCTCAGCCAGCCCGAAAACACCTTCATAACGGCGGCGGTCGCCTCTGCCGTGCCCTCGATAAGCCCGACCAGGGCCATGCTGGCCCCCAAGCCTGAGACCAGAAACACGGGCAGCAGGCTGTGGATCATCTCCGAGGAAATATCCATGAACATGGAGACCAGGCCGAGGGCCCAGACGGTTCGTGGAATCCCCGGCCGCTCCGGCGTCATCCTGCGGGACAGGTGATGGCGGGAGCCTTGGCCAGTTCTGCCGAGACCTTCTTAATATCTGCCTGATAGGCCGGGGTCATGGAAACACGGTCATAGACCGAGACGGCCAGGATCCGGCCCGCCGCAACATCGCTGGACCAGTGGACCCGGCAATCCATGCGGTGATCGCCCACGCCCTGACCCCAGGCCCGGATCGGTTCGGCCCGAGCCGGGGCGGCATCGCCCAGGATCAATGCCCAGAGCCAGCCAAGGCCGGAATGACCACTCGGATAGGCAAAGCCCAGCTTGTCGCCCTGACCTGCTGCCACCATGGGATCACAGGCCTGGCCCGCATCGGTCGTGAAGGGCCGGGCGCGCTTGTAATAGGTCTTGGCCTGGGACATGGGCGGCCCGAAATCGGTCAAAACCCGGATTAGGACATCCATGGTGACGGGGGTCGTCTCTTTCGAAACCTTGACCCCCAGGGCGCAGGAGAGGGTTTCCATAAAGGCAGGGCTGGTGGTTGCCGCCTGGGCCTGGGCCGCCTTCCAGCCCGTGCCACCAATGCCGAGGGCGCTTGCGGCATAGACGCTGCGGTCGGCAATATCCTGCGGAGAGTTGTGTGCTGGCGGAGGCGGCAGGAGTTTCAAAATATCTACCGGGGCCTGCCCTGCGAGGTATCCCCCGGTTTGTACTGGCACCGGTTGGGCCATGACGACCGATGATTGGGCCACAGGGGCCATCAGCATGAGAAGGGGCAGAATCCAGCGCGCTTGCATATGAACCTCGAAAATCCAGGGCACCGGCACAAAAAGACCTATCAGGGTCAGGGTCTTCAACCCCCATTGCTCCCGGCATTCTTGACCTTCATAGTCATGTCAAATGCCCCTGGGGAGGTGAAATCATGCGCTATCGTTTGTTTCTTGCCGGAATTTTGCTGATTCTGGCCGGGGCCTTCCTGGCGCACAAGGTTCAAACCTCGGGCGGCACCTCAGTTACCGAAGCCAGGTGGCCCGCCGACAAGGGCGTGGTCATGTCGGGCCTGCTCTATGTTCCAGCCGGTGTGGATGCCACCCATCCCGCCCCCGCCGTCCTGATCAGCCACGGCTATATCAACACCCGGGAAATGCAGAGCCCCTTTGCTATTGAGCTTTCCCGGCGCGGTTTTGTCGTGCTGGCCATGGACATGACAGGCCACGGGCAGTCGGGGGGAAATGTCGGGGCCGACGGCTTTGGCGGGCCTGCCGCCCTGGCCTGGCTCCGCAAACAGCCCTTGGTGGATCCAGACAATATCGGCATGGAAGGTCACAGTCTCGGCGGGGCTCCGGTCATTGCCGCTGCGACCGCCCTGCCGGATGGCTACCGGTCCATTGTGCTGGAGGGCTCAACCCTTGGACTGTTCGGCCAGCCCGGCGAGGGCACGCCGACCTTCCCAAGGAATCTCAGCCTGGTCTTTGGCCGCTACGATGAATTTGCCTCCATGTGGCAGCAGACCCGGGGCTCCGATGTGCCTCACTCGGCTAGGCTTCAGAAAATGTTTGGAACCGAGCGTGATGTGGTCGTCGGAAAGGCCTACGGGGACGCGGCGGCCGGAACCGCCCGCATCTTGCACATTCCGCCCGTCACCCATCCCTGGGAACACTTTTCGCAGGCGGGTATTGGCCATGCCGTTGACTGGTTCCAGACGACCTTGTCGGGGGAAAAGTCACCTCGCGACCCCATGGACCAGATCTGGATCTGGAAGGAAGTCGGAACCCTTGTGGCCTTTGTTGGCCTGATCGTCCTGATGCTCGGCACCTTCCAGCTCGCCCTGTCGATCCCTGGCCTGTCGTCCCTGAAACGCCCGCTTGAGCCGTCCCGGGCGGCCCGGGGCAGTGGCGGCTGGATTGCCCTGGTCCTGACGGCCCTGATCCCGGCCTTGACCTTCTTTCCCTTCATGAAGCTCGGCATGGTCTTTCTGCCCCAGCCCCTGTTTCCTCAGTGGGTGCATAACCAGATTCTGGTCTGGGCCGCCTTGAACGGCTTGATCACGATTGTCCTGGGAGTCCTGTTCCGGCGCGGCCGCCCGGCCTTTACCAATGACTGGGTCAGGTCCATCGCCATTTCGCTCATCACTGTCGGGGTTGGTTACCTGTCCCTCGCCTTGGTCGATCAGGTCTTCAAGGTCGACTATCGCTTCTGGGTCCTGGGACTAAAGCCTCTGGACGGGCCGCACTGGGCCATGTTCGCGACCTATGCCCCGATCTGGGTCGCCTATTATCTGGTCGCCTTGCGGGCCTTGTGCGGCAATCTTTCCGTCGAGGGGGAAGGGGCGGGCCGCGCCTATCTGACGGCCATATTGGCCCTGGCCGGGGGCTTTGGCCTGTTGCTCAGCGCAGAGTACGGAAGCCTGTTTGCCACCGGCCTGCTGCTCACGCCCAAGGAGCCTCTGAGCACAATTGTTGCCATTCAGTTCGTGCCCCTCCTGACGGTGGTGGGGATCATTTCGGTCTTCACCTGGCGGCGGACAAACAGCTTTGTTCCCGCCGGACTGATCTGCGGACTTCTGATCGCTTGGTACATTACCGGCGGCACAGCCACCCACTGGTCAGCGGAATTCCCGCTAAAAATCCCTGGCGTCTCCAAGGCAAAATAGTCGGCTCAGAGCTTGTCCAGGCCGTAGGCCGCATGCAGGGCGCGAACGGCCAGTTCGGTATAGGCCGCATCGATCAGCACGCTGATCTTGATCTCTGAGGTCGAGATCACCTGGATGTTGACGCCCTTTTCAGCCAGGGCACCAAACATGGTCTTGGCCACGCCGGTATGGCTGCGCATGCCCACACCGATGACGGACACCTTGGAGACGTCCTCATTGACCTGGACGTCGTCGAACCCGATCCGCCTCTGGGCGGCGCGGATGATTTCAACGGTCCGGGCCGCATCACGCTTGCCGACGGTGAATTCCATATTGGCCGTATCCGCCGTGCGGGCATGGCTCTGAACAATCATGTCCACATTCACATTGGCATCGGCCAGGGCCCCGAAGATTTCCGAGGACACCCCCGGATGGTCGGGCAGGCCAAAGAGGCTGATCTTGGCCTCGTCCCGGCTATAGGCGACTCCGCTAACGATCCGCTTTTCCATGATTTCTTCCTCGTCGCACACAATGGTGCCCTGACCAGGCGCTTCGCCGGGCTCAACAAAACTGGACAGTACCCGCACCGGCACATTCTGGGACATGGCCAGTTCTACCGACCGGGTTTGCAGGACCTTGGCACCGAGCGAGGCCATTTCCAGCATTTCCTCATAGGAAATCTTGGGCAGCCGCCGGGCGCGGGATTCAATGCGCGGGTCCGTCGTATAGACCCCGTCAACATCGGTATAGATGTCGCAGCGCACCGCCTTGATCGCCGCGGCAATGGCGACAGCGCTCGTATCGGAGCCGCCGCGGCCCAGGGTGGCAATGCGGTCATCCCGGGTCACGCCCTGGAAACCGGCGATCACGGCAACCTGGCCGCTGTCCAGGGCAGCGATCAGCTTGTCGGGCAGGACGTCATCGATTCGCGCCCGCCCATGGGCATCGTCGGCAATGATCGGAATCTGCCAGCCCATCCAGGACCGTGCATTTACCCCAACATTGCGCAGGGCAATGGCCAGAAGGCCGGCTGTGACCTGTTCGCCTGACGCCACGACCACATCATATTCATCGTCGGAAATCGGCAGGCCGTTGATGGCGGGGCCGGCCCCGTCCGTCCAGGCGACGAGTTCATTGGTTTTTCCGGCCATGGCGGACACAACCACAGCCACCTTGTGCCCGGCCGCAACCTCGGCCGCCACGAGTCTGCCGACGCGCCGAATGCGGTCCAGGTCGGCCACCGAGGTGCCACCGAATTTCATCACGAGCCGAGACATGGCCTTGGGCACTTGCTCCAGACACAGGGAAGGGAGGTCGGGTTCTAACCATCCTGACCCTTTCGGGCAAGCGTGCGCGGGTTTGCCCTTTCGGCCAGGGCCCTCAATCTGCTAGTTCGGGGCCATGACTGAAACCAAGTCCAGTATCGATCCCGCCGAAGTCGAACGGTTTTCCCGCATTGCCGCCGAGTGGTGGGACCCCAAGGGCAAGTTTGCCCCCTTGCACAAGTTCAATCCCGTCCGGCTCGCCTTCATCCGCGACCAGGCCCTGGTGCGCTTTGGCCGCGACGGCAAGGCGCGCCTGCCCTTCGAGGGCTTGCGCCTGCTGGACATAGGCTGTGGCGGCGGCCTCCTGTCAGAGCCCATGGCCCGGCTGGGCTTCGACGTCACCGCGGTCGATGCGTCCGAGCGCAACATCGGAACCGCCAGCACCCATGCCGCCGAGACGGGACTGGCGATCAACTATGTCTGCTCCACGGCGGAGGCCCTGCTGGCCTCAGGCACCGCCCCGTTCGACATCATCCTGAACATGGAGGTCATCGAGCATGTGGCCGATCCGGGTGACTTCCTGCGAACCTGCGCGGCCCTTCTGGCTCCCGGGGGGCTGATGATTGTCGCGACCCTGAACCGCACGCTCAAGGCCCTGGCCCTGGCCAAGGTGGGGGCCGAATACGTCCTGCGCTGGCTGCCTGCGGGCACCCACGACTGGAACAAGTTTCTCACCCCTGAGGAACTTCGCAGCTTCCTGGCCGACCATGCCGTCGCCATGCAGGGGCCCTTCGGCGTGACCTTCAATCCCCTCACCGGGCAGTGGTCACCGTCGAAAGACTGTGCCGTTAACTACATGATGACTGTGACCCGCGACGCAGGCTAAGCAGGGGCACCACAAGGATTTCTTCAATGCCGTCTTTTCGTGTGCTTGTGCACGCCTTCCGGGCCTGGCGTCGTAATATGCGCTGGGCCAAGCATGAGCCCGAGACGCCCTATCTGGCCGATCTGCTTGTAGGCTCGCCCGTCTGCCTCCACGTCGGGGCCAGCGATGGCCGCCATTCCTACGTCATGACCCAGGTCGCGCCAGAGGCCCGGATCTATGCCTTTGAGCCCTCTGCCTTCACCTTCCAGGTCTTGAAGCTCTGCCTGGCCTGGCACGGCATTGGCCGTCAGGTCCTGCCCATCCATGCGGCTGTGTCCGACCAGCCCGGCGAAATGATGCTGGTGACGCCGAAAAAGACCTCCGGGCGCATGGGCCGGGCCTATGCCTTCCTGGCCGAGGCCGCCCCCGAGGGCAAGGTCCGGCCTGACCTTGAGGACATAGGCGTTGAGGTCCAGCCCACGCCAGTCGTCACCCTCGACGCCTTCTGCCGCGAACGCAGGGTCTCCCAGGTCGACTTCATCCGGATGGACATCGAAGGCGCCGAACAGCGGGCCCTCACCGGGGCGCTGGAAATCATCGATCGCGACAGCCCCCACGTCCTTCTGGAAATTCACCCGGACATGCTGGAGGCCCGATTCGGCGGATCGGCGGAAGCCGTGGTCGATATCTTCCGCTCCCGGGGCTACCGCATGTTTGCCCTGAATGGCGACCGGCTGGAAGAACGCACCACGGTCCTGCCCAAGACCGCCTGGAAAGACTATTTCTTCATCCACCCAAACCGCGCCGCCAGCCTCCCCGACGGAATCTTCAAGGCCCGGATGGCGGCCTGACGTCTGGCTTTGCGGATCACAGGGCCCAGGAGTCGCCCCTCCGGCGAAAACCCCTTGGCTTGGTCCGGCGGAGTGGTGATAAGAAGAACCTTCAGGAGCCTGGGAATTGTCTGCGGCTCTTATCAATGGCCCATATCCAGGGCCCTGCGGGGAGACGTGCTGACATGAAGGCTGCCGTATTGCGCGAAGTGGGAAAGCCGCTTCAGATTGAAAACGTCCAGATCAACAAACCCGGTCCGCACGAAGTCCTGATCCGGACCAAGGCCGCTGGCCTCTGCCACTCCGACCTGCACTTCATGGAGGGCTCCTATCCTCACCCCCTGCCCGCCGTTCTGGGCCATGAGAGCGCCGGTGTGGTCGAGCAGGTTGGCTCGGAAGTCCGTACGGTCAAGGTGGGCGACCATGTCATCACCTGCCTTTCCGCCTATTGCGGTCATTGCGACCAGTGCCTCACGGGCCGTCTCAGCCTCTGCGTCAGTCCCGAGACCAAGCGTGATGCGGACGAAGAGCCTCGCCTGAGCCAGAACGGTGCGGGCCTGCCGCAGTTCCTGAACCTCTCCTCCTTTGCCGAACAGATGCTGATCCACGAACATGCCTGCGTGGCCATTCGCAAGGACATGCCCCTCGATCGGGCCGCCCTCATCGGCTGCTCGGTCATGACCGGCGTCGGCGCTGCGATCCATACCTCCAATGTCCGCCCCGGCGAGACTGTGGTCGTCATTGGCTGCGGTGGGGTTGGCCTGTCGGCCATCAACGGGGCCTCCATTGCCGGCGCAGGCCGGATCATTGCCGTCGACATGGTCTCGTCAAAGGGCAATCTGGCCATGGAATTCGGCGCGACCGACTTCATCGACGCTTCCCAGACCGACGCGGTCAAGGAAGTCCTGGAAATGACCAAGGGCGGCGTGCACCACGCCTTCGAAGCCATTGGCCTCAGCAAGACCGCCGAACAGGCCTTCATGATGCTGCGTCGCGGCGGCACGGCCAACATCATCGGCATGATCCCGCTGGGTCAGAGCATCACCCTTCCCGGCGCCGCCTTCCTGGGCGAAAAGCGTATTCAGGGCTCGATGATGGGCTCCAACCGCTTCCCGGTCGATATGCCCCGCCTGGTGGACTTCTACATGTCCGGCAAGCTCAAGCTCGACCAGATGATTTCCCAGCGCATCAAGCTGGAAGAGGTCAATGAAGGCTTTGCCGACATGAAGCGCGGCAATCTCGCCCGCTCGGTCATCGTCTTCGATTGATCCTGAGATCTAGATGTTCAAAAGGCCCTGCCGAAAGGCGGGGCCTTTTTTATATCCGGGCCAGGTTTAGATCAGGGCTAGGGCCCGGTCCGCCGGGCGGCACAGGGCTGCGCCCTTGGCAGACACGACGATCGGCCGGTTGACCAGGATCGGGTCCTTCACCATGGCCGCGATCAGCTCGGCCTCTGACCGGGCCGGGTCGGTCAGGCCCAGGGCTTCGGCCGGGGTGCCCATGGTCCGCAGCAGGTCCCGGGCCGTGCCGCCGGTGGCCCTGATCAGGGCTTCCAGTCCCGCCGCCGTCCAGCCGACCTTCAGATATTCCACCACCTCGACCTCCAGGCCCTTTTCCCGCAACAGGGCGAGGGTGTTGCGCGAGGTGCCACAGGCGGGATTGTGATAGATGGTGACCTTGGGCATGGTCGGACCTGTCGAGTTAAAAGCTGAAGGCTTGTGTGCCGGTGACCGTCATTGTGTCCGAGGTCAGGAAGGGCATGGTGGTCTTGTTCCGGGAGGGCAGGGGCTTGGCCGTCGCGGGCCAGCTGTCCGTGCGGGCTCCATAGCGCACCGTAATCCGTCCCGGGCCGACCGGGCGGAAGGTCAGGGTCACCCCCTGTGGCATGGCGGACAGCCGCACACGCGCCCACTGACCCGGCTTGTCGAACAGGGCGATGGCTTGACCATTGATCTTCGTCCCTGAAACCAGGGTGTCACTCTGGATGTCCAGGCTGAGGCCACTGACACCTGCGGGTGGCTGAATGTGCAGGCTCTGGTTGCCATCGGGCTGGAGGGTCAGGGTCATGTCCGTGGCCTCAAACGGCACGCTTCGGGTCGGGGCGGACCATAGCGGGGCCTTGTCCAGGATCGGCAGGGTGACCTTGCCCAGGGGGCCGCCGTCATCGATCAGGGCGTTTTTCGTCCAGGCGGGCAGGGTGGCCTGGCTGGAGACCCGCTGGGCCTTGCCCGTCCCGGCATCGACTACATAGCTGATCAAGGTGGCTTGCGGGTGGCGGGCGGTCCAGGGCGGCAGGAACCGCACCATGGCCGTGACCGTCAGACCGGCGACAATCAGGCCCAGACCTGCCATCAGCGGCTTGAGGTCGTGGGCCTCGGCGTCCGCCAGGGGCCAGACCAGCATGGCGGCAATCCAGACAAACAGGCCCAGCAGTTCCGGCAGGTCGAGGCCCAGAAAAATCCCGTGGGCAAAACCGAGCAGCCAGCCCAGGGCCGGAATGGAAATCAGGGCCACGGGCAGTATCCGGACCAGCGACCCGGGCGAGCGCCCCAGGCTCGACAGGCCGAAACCCAGGCTGGCCAGGGTCAGGGGCCAGACGATCAAAAAGGCCGTAGCCGGAGCCAGGGCCTGGAGCAGGGTTCCGGCAATGACTCCGGTCATGAGCACCCCGGCCCAGCCCGCCTCAGGGCTGATCTTGCGATCAAAGGACAGACCGCCAATGGCCGCCGCCGCCAGGCCCAGAACCAGGGCGGGCATATCTGTCCCAAGGACCGACGGCAGGGCCCCCAGGACCAGGGCTCCGCCAATGGCCCAAAGCCGGGGTCGAGCGCGTCCGGCAAGACCTGCCACGGCCAGCAAGGCCCCAAGCCCCACCAGCAGAAGGGCGATTTCCCATCGCGTGACCTGGGCCAGAAGCTGCCTCTGTTCCAGAAAGCCATAGCCCGCCCCGGTACCGCGCCGGATCAGGTGCATCAGGCCCGCACTAACGAGCAGGAGGTAGACGGCGGCCCCGCTGCCGCGAAGAATGTCCGGCGCAATCAGTCTTCCGGCCTGCCTGTGCCGCATCAAGCCCAGGGCCAGAAGCCCAGCGGCCAGGATCAGCACCCCCCAGCCCGCCCAGAGCGGATAGGCCAGGATCTGCTTGCCGAAGGTATTGGCATAGACGGCATCCCCGCCTTTTTTCGGCAGGTCCTTGGCGAAGGCAATCGCCCGGGTGGCCGCCAGGGCCTGATCGCCCATGTGTTGCAGGCTTCCCTGTTCCAGATTGTCGCTGGTGGAGGATGGCGCGTGATAGTCAAACTGGCGGCCGATGAAGGCAAGGTTCAGCCCGGTAAGGCCTGCGGCCCGCGAGACGGTGAAGTCCGTGTCATTCGGCATTTTCGAATAGAGATAAACCGCCAGGGAGGACGATGCCGGACGGTTCGATGCCTTGGCAAACAGGTCGATCAAAGCCCCGTTGCCGGGTCCCGTCTGGAACATCTGGGCCAGCCCGCCCCCGCCCCGGGTTTCCATGTTCAGAACAATGCCTGCGTGTCTGGCCAGGGGGTCCTGACCGAAGAAACCCTCGGCCCCGAGGAGCCCCGCCTCCTCGCCGTCGGTGATCAGCAGGATGACATCCCGAACCGGTGGACCTTCCAGCTTGATGGCGCGGATGATTTCCAGTGCCGCCGAAACTCCCGCCGCATCGTCGGCCGCGCCGGGCGATCCTGGAACGCTGTCATAATGGGTCATCAGGACCAGGGCCGGGGCTGTTGGGTCCTGCCCGGGAAGGACCCCAACCAGATTTTCGACCGTGGCCCCCAAAATGACCGGGGTCTTGCTGCGGGGCGTGCGCCGGATGACCTCTGCGCGCTGCACCCGGGGGGACAGGCCCTCTGTGCGCATCCTCAGGAGCAGATAGTCGCGAACTGCGGCATTGGCGGCAGAGCCAATTGGATGAGGGGTCCGGGCGATCACCCGGTCGTCGATCATGGCGCGCCCGGCGGAGAAGGCGTCGGCCGGAGCCTGGGCGGTCTTTGGGGCAGGGGTCTGGTTCGCCGACCAGCCCAGGGCGATTGCAGCCAAGAGGCTCAGGCCAAGGGCCAGGATTTTCCGCATAGCTTTCCGTCCCCGATTTCAATGCCCCTAGCCTAGGGCAAAAGCGTCTTGAAACAAGAACGCCCGCCGGGGAGGGCGGGCGCTGTCGTCACTCCTGGTGTCGATGGGGCCTTAGGCGGCCGCCTGGCCTTCCATGGGATCACGCAGGACATAGCCCCGGCCCCAGACCGTTTCGATATGGTGCTGGCCCTCTGCCGCTGCGGCCAGCTTCTTGCGCAGCTTGCAGATAAAGACGTCGATGATCTTCAGTTCGGGCTCGTCCATGCCGCCATAAAGGTGGTTCAGGAACATTTCCTTGGTCAGGGTCGTGCCCTTGCGAAGGGAGAGGAGCTCCAGCATCTGGTATTCCTTGCCGGTCAGGTGGACGCGGTGATTGTTCACCTCAACCGTCTTGGCATCGAGATTCACCAGAATGTCGCCCGTCCGGATCACGGACTGGGAATGGCCCTTGGAGCGACGGATCACCGCATGAATGCGGGCGACGAGTTCATCCTTGTGGAAGGGCTTGGTCAGATAGTCGTCAGCGCCACCGCCGAGAGTCTTGACCTTGGTGTCGATTTCCGTCGAGCCGGACAGGATCATGATCGGCGTATTGATCCGGCCAACCCGCAGGTTGCGCAGGACATCCATGCCATTCATGTCCGGCAGGTTGAGGTCCAGGAGGATGAGATCGTAGTCATAGATCTTGCCCAGATCCACGCCTTCCTCGCCGAGGTCCGTGGTATAGACATTGAACCCTTCGGACTTCAGCATGAGCTCGATGCTCTGGGCTGTTGCGCTATCGTCTTCGATCAACAGTACGCGCATGCGAACCTCCTCAACCGTCACAACGGACCCGCCAACCGGAATCCGAAGAGTCCCCGCCAGCATTTGCGAGCGGGTCGAATCGGGGCCGTCCGGAGCAGTCTTGCAACGTCTGTCCGGCCTCGCAGCGAATCGTTAACCCTATTCGGGAATCAGCGGCAAGCGGGCTTGCGAATCAGATGTCTGTGATCAGTTGAATCTTTTGTGATTGGACAGATTGGCCGAAGCAGGAATCGCCGCTCGGTCAGGGCGGCGATCTCGAAAAGCCCCGAATTTGCGATGAAATAAGTCTCTGAACTGGTTCTTCCACCAGAAGGTCATCATATGTCTGCAAGTCAGGGCGGTGGTCCTGACGCCGTCCGGTCGGGTCTAATCAGGAGCCAGGGTGTGAAATCAGCGGTGGTTATGTTTCCAAACTGGCCTGCCTTGGCGGAGTCCGGGGCCGGGACTTGTGATGACGAACTTATCGACCTGGCGGATTTTTCGGCCCCCGTTGAGCGGTCCGCCCCCGGCCCGCTGGACCTCGGCAATGAGGTCCGCCGCCATCCTGGCCTCGCAATCGGCCTGTCGGTGGCCCTGGGTGTGGGGCTGGGTTACCTGCTGGGCCAGGTTCGCTCCCATCCCTCGCGATAATATCCTGCCCTGCCCCGGGAAATCTTAAGCCGGGATTAAGCCTGTTCGCTGAGTCTCCAAACTTCACCCCTGCCTTGGGATTCGTCGTTTGGACAACCTGGTCGCTGCCGTAAAAACCATTGAGCCGACGGTTATGACCGGACGGGTGGCGGCGGTGAACGGCATGCTGATCGAGGCGCGGGGCGGCATGACGCGCCTGGCGGTTGGCGCGCGGGTGGAGATCACCCGGCGGGATGCTGGCCCGCTGGCCGCAGAGGTGGTCGGGTTTCGTGAAACCCGGGCCCTGCTTATGCCCTTTGGTCCCGTTGAAGGCGTGGCGCCAGGCGCTGAGATCCGCATTGATGCTCAAGGCAGCGCCGTCTACCCGACCACGGCCTGGCTCGGCCGGATCATAAATGCTTTTGGCGAGCCCATCGACGGTAAGGGCCCGCTGCACAAGGGTCCGGTGGGCTATCCCCTCCGCGCCGCGCCACCCTCCGCCCACGCACGCGGGCGGGTCGGACCGCGTCTGGACCTTGGGGTCCGGTCCATGAATGTCTTCACCACCTGTTGCCGGGGCCAGCGCCTGGGCGTGTTTGCGGGATCGGGCGTCGGCAAGTCCGTCCTGCTGTCCATGCTGGCGCGTCAGGCCAGCTGCGATGCCGTCGTCGTCGGCCTGATCGGCGAACGGGGCCGTGAGGTGCGCGAATTCATCGAGGAGACCCTGGGCGAAGCGGGCTTGCGCCGGGCCATCGTCGTCGTGGCGACCTCCGATGAGCCTGCCCTAAAGCGCCGTCAGGCCGCCTATCTGACCATGGCCATCGCTGAATTCTTGCGCGACCAGAATCTCGAAGTCCTGTGCCTGATGGATTCCGTCACCCGCTTTGCCATGGCCCAGCGCGAAATCGGCCTAGCCTCTGGCGAGCCACCGACCACCAAGGGCTATACGCCAACCGTATTTTCCGAACTCCCCAAGCTGCTGGAGCGGGCAGGCCCAGGCCCCGTCCGGGCAGACGGCACCACAGCCGGTCCCATTACCGGCCTCTTCACCGTGCTGGTGGATGGCGATGACTATAACGAGCCGATTGCCGATGCGGTCCGGGGGATTCTCGACGGTCACATCGTCATGGAGCGCGCCATTGCTGAGCGGGGGCG
This sequence comes from Phenylobacterium aquaticum, assembly GCA_947378305.1. GTDB lineage: Bacteria > Pseudomonadota > Alphaproteobacteria > Caulobacterales > Caulobacteraceae > Phenylobacterium > Phenylobacterium aquaticum_B. The sequence continues at coordinate 42,290 of CANCJJ010000015.1, forward strand.
GTTTCCGGCGATCAATGTCCTGAAGTCCATCAGCCGAACCATGCCCGCCTGTCAGGAAGTCCCCGAGCGTGAGGTGGTCAAGGACGCCCGGCAGGTCATGTCGGCCTATGCCAATATGGAAGAACTTATCCGGATCGGTGCCTACCGTATGGGGGCCGATCCCATGGTGGATCGCGCGATCCAGCTCAATCCCGCCATTGAAGGCTTTCTGGGCCAGGACAAGGACGAGGTCACGAGCCTTGAAGACAGCTTTGCCCAACTGGCCCAGATTCTGACCCAGGCTGGCTAATGAGCTGGGCAGAGAGTCTGATCAAACTGGCTAATTATGAGCTGGAGGCCCTTCAGAAGCGGGTCGCAGAGGTGGCGAGGCGTCGGGTCCAGGCTGAAATGGCCCTAGCCCTGCTGGAGGCTACCGCCGAGGCGGAGTCGGACTATGCCAAGTCTAACCCTGAGGCCAGCCTCTATCATGCCGACTTCCTGGCGGGCATGCGCCAGCGAAAGGCTGACGCCCTGGTCCAGCTTGGTCGGATTGAAGTTGAGGAAGCCGGGGCCCGCGATGCTCTGGCTGAGGCCTTCGAAGTGCAAAAGAAATACGAACTCGTGGCTCAGAACCAGCGACTGGCCCATGCCCGCGAGCTGGCCCGGCGGGAAAATGCGGAACTGGATGAGATCGGCTTGCGAGCTGCCCGAAGCCAGGGGCCAAAGGCGGGCCCCAGTCTGCGCTGATTTGAAGGTCAGGCCTTCGGGGTCTGCTCGTCGGTCGCCAGACGGATGGCATGCAGGTCATCGCTGAGCCGGAACAGGGCGACATAGAGCTCGCAAAATGACCGCCACAGGAGGGTCATGGCCGCGATCACCAGCAGCCCTCCCGCCATGACACCCAGGGCCAGGAAAATGCCCCAGGGCAATTGCTCGCGCAGGGCAACGCCTACGGCGGCCCCCATGAACCCAAAGGCAATCAGGGCAATAATCCCCAGACCCGACCAATAGATCAGGTGAATGACCTGATTGGTCACCAGGCGCTCAAAGGTCAGCAGGTCCCACACCAGCGAGAGGCTGAGCTTACCATTCGGCGATGTCTGTCTTGGTTGACGCATGGAAATCTCAAGTCCTGGCCGGATTGGCCAATTTAAAAACCGCTACCAGCCGAAGGGCCGCCCGGCAACGGGGCAAAGCGCGTCCGCGCCCGCCTGCCGGGCACCGATCAGATCATTCCGACCGTCCGAAGCCGGGCCCTGGGATGGACCTCGTTTTGGCTCATGACGGGAGTCTGTACCCTGAAACGCTCGATAATCGACCTGACATAGGGGCGAATGGCCGGGCTGGTCAGCAGAACAGGGGTGTCCCCCGCCTGGGCAGCCCGCTCAAAGACTTCACTCACGGCGCGAATGAAATCCTGCAGTCGGGAGGGAGCCATGGCCAGTTGCTTCTCGTCGCCCATACCGATCAGGGAGTCGCTGAAGGCATTTTCCCAGTCCGCCGACATGGTCACGATGGGCAGGCTGCCGTCTTCCCCGCGGTGAACAAACGAAATCTGTCGCGCCAGCCGGGCCCGGACCTGTTCGACAAGGACGGTGATGGACTGGGTATGGGGGGCCGCCTCGCCAATGCCTTCCAGAATGGAGGCCAGGTCTCGTATCGAAACCCGCTCGCGCAAAAGGGCCTGCAGGACCCGCTGGACCGTCGTCATGGAGACAATGCTGGGGATCAGGTCCTCGACCAGCTTCTTCTGTTCCTGGGGCAGGTCTTTCAGAAGTTTCTGAACTTCCGAATAGGACAGGAGCTCCGGCATGTTCTCCTTGAGGATCTCGGTCAGGTGGGTGGTGAGCACCGTCGCCGGGTCGACAATCGTATAACCCTGGAAGGCCGCTTCCTCGCGCAGGCCCTCGTCGATCCAGGTCGCTGGCAGGCCAAAGGCGGGTTCGCGCATGTGTTCGCCGGGCAGGTCGACCTGTCCCCCGCGCGGGTCCATGGCCATAAGGCTGCCCAGTCGGACCTCGCCGACGCCCGCCTCCATCTCCTTGATCCGGATCATGTAGGCCTGAGGATTCAGGCGCATATTGTCGAGAATGCGCACCGCCGGCATGACAAAACCAAAGTCAGCGGCGAGGGTCTTGCGCAGGGCCTTGATCTGATCCGTCAGGCGGCGTCCTTCCAGATCATTGATCAGGGGCAGGAGGCCATAGCCCAGTTCGATCTTGATCTCGTCAATGGCCAGGGTCTGGCTGATGGGCTCGTCGACCAGGGGCGTTGCAGCGCCTGCGAGTTCCAGGTCACTGGTCTCTGGCTTGTTGACGGGATGAGATCTGCGCCAGGCCAGGGCTCCGGCGCCCATGGCCAGAAGCGCAAAGGGAATGATCGGCATGCCCGGGATCAGGGCAATCACCCCCGAGGCGGCGGACACCATGCCCAGGGCTACCGGGTTCATGGCCAGCTGGGCGACCAAGGCCTTGTCGGCTGAGCCATCAACCCCGGCCTTGGACACCAGGAAGCCTGCAGCGATCGAAATCACGAGGGCCGGGATCTGGCTAACCAGTCCGTCACCCACGGTCATCAGGGTATAGGTAGAGGCGGCGGTGCCGAGGGGCAGCTTGTGCTGGACCACCCCGATGATGATCCCGCCAATCACGTTGATGGCCACGATGATCAGGCCCGCGACCGCATCTCCCCGCACGAATTTCGACGCACCGTCCATGGCCCCGAAGAAGGTGGATTCCTGTTCCAGGTCCTTGCGTCGCCGCTTGGCTTCGGTTTCGTCAATCAGACCCGCGGAGAGGTCAGCATCAATGGCCATCTGCTTGCCGGGCATGGCGTCCAGGGTAAAACGGGCCGCGACTTCCGCGATCCGGCCAGAGCCCTTGGTAATCACGATGAAGTTCACAATGACCAGAATGGCAAAGACGATCAGGCCGATGGTGAAACTGCCACCCGTCATCAGCCGCCCGAAACTTTCAATGACCTTCCCGGCCCCGCCGGTGCCTTCCTGGCCGTGACCCAGGATCAAGCGTGTCGAGGCGACGTTCAGCGCGAGCCGGAACAGGGTCGTCACGAGGAGGACGGTCGGAAAGGCAGTGAATTCCAGGGGCCTGCGGATCAGCAGGGAGGTCATCAGGATCAGCACAGCCGAGGTCAGGGAGATCGCCAGGAGCCCGTCCAGCAAAAAGGCCGGGACAGGCAGGATCAGAAGGACAATGACCCCGATGACGCCTGTGGCCATGGCGACTTCGCCCTTGCCCAGCCAGCCCAGGACCGTGCCAGCCGTCGGGCGGGTGCCGCCAAAGAAACTCGTATCTGTCACAGGTCAGGCCTTAGGCGGCATGGGAGCCGAATTGCGGCATGGGAACACTGACCCCGGCATCGTTGTATTCCTTGAGCTTGTTGCGCAGGGTGCGAATGGAAATCCCCAGAATGGTTGCCGCGTGGGTCCGGTTGCCAAGGCAGTGGGTCAGGGTGTCGATGATCAACTGCTGTTCCATGGCCGCGACAGTCTGGCCAACCGAGGTGCGGGTTACGGCCTCAGCGACGGTGGCGGCGGCCATGGCGGTCCGGCTTTCAGGGTCAGCCGACGCAAAGGGTTGGCCATCGGGCAGTCGAACGGCGGTCTCTTCGATTTCCGGGCCGGACGCCAGCAGGACGGCCCTGTGCATGGCATTTTCCAGCTCGCGGACATTGCCGGGCCAGCGATGAATGGCCAGCCGCCGCCGGGCTTCGGCGGACAGGGGGCGTTCCGGCGCGCCATTGGCCGCGGCATATTTCTTCACGAAGAATTCGGCCAGGGCCAGAATATCCGCAGGCCGCTCGCGCAGGGCTGGCAGGCGCAGGTTGACGACGTTCAGACGATAGAGAAGGTCTTCCCGGAAGACGCCATCCTTCACCGCCTGAACCAGATCGCGGTTCGAAGTGGCCAGAATGCGGATGTCCACCTTGACGGGCTGGGAGCCGCCCACCCGATCGATTTCGCGTTCCTGAATGGCGCGCAGCAGCTTGGCCTGGAGCCGGGCGTCCATTTCGGAAATTTCATCCAGCAGCAGGGTCCCGCCATTGGCCTCTTCAAACTTGCCGATCCGGCGGGCCAGAGCCCCGGTAAAGGCCCCCTTCTCGTGACCGAAGAGCTCGCTTTCCAGCAGGTTTTCCGGGATGGCCGCGCAGTTCACGGAAATGAAGGGGCGGCTTGCGCGACGGGATTTTTGATGGACATACCGGGCAATCACTTCCTTGCCGGAGCCACTCTCGCCCGTAATCAGGATTGAGGCCTCGGAGGCGGCAATCTGGTCTGCCATGGCCAGCACGGCCTGCATGGCAGGATCGCGCACCACCATGGGCTTATTGTCATCTGCAACCGCGGCCAGCACGGCGGCAATCATGGCGGCTTCAGGCGGGAGCGGTATGAATTCCTTGGCCCCGGCCCGGATAGCATCGGCGGCCTTGCGGGCATCGGGATCGACCCCGCAGGCGACCACAGGCACGCGTATCCGCTCCGCCTCATTCGCAGCGATCAGGCCAGCAATGTCCAGGTCATAGTCGACGAGGAGCAGGTCTGCCCCCTGACCGGCCCGCAGGGCATGGGTTGCGGCCTCGATGGTCTCGACATGGCTAACCCGTGCCCCGGCCCCCATGGCCATTTTCACGGCGACGGTAAGCTGCCCATTCAATTTTCCAACGACCAGAAGCCGCATGATCCATTCTCCTTATCGCCCACAGTCCTCAAGACTGTGAGTCGTCGTCCTTGATGATTTCCGTCATGGTCACGCCCAGGCGTTCGTCGACAATCACGACCTCGCCACGGGCCACCAGCCGGTTGTTGACATAGACATCAATGGCTTCACCCACCCGGCGATCCAGTTCCAGAACACTGCCAGAGTTCAGCTGCAGGAGCTGGGCGACCGTCAGGGTTGCCCGGCCGAGAACGGCGGAAATTGAGACCGGAATGTCATAGATTGGGGCCAGGTCGGTGGCTGTCTTGCCCTCCGCCGACGCCTCAAAACCGTTCTCGGCATCCGGAGGTCCGAACTCATCAAGCGGAAGATCTGACTCTGACATGATGCTTAGTCCCTGCTGACTGGATGGGATATCTCGCCCTGGGAGAGCTCTGCCGCCAGGGCTTGCTGCAAGGTCTCTGCGACCCGCTCAGAAGCCTGTTGGGGGTCAAAGCTTGCGGCTCCATCCCCAAAATCCAGGGTGAAGGCTGCCGGCCCCCGCGACGAGTCGGAGCGCACGATGATCTGACCTGGATATCCGATGGACTGGGCGGTCTCGTTCAGCTTTTCGCTCAAGGCCTCTGCCAGATCGGGCGCCACCGAAACCACCAGCCGCGGAACGGACTCCACCTCCGTCGCCAGCGCCGCGAGGGCCGCTTGGAGGGGGACTTCAGGAAAGGCGTTCAGGGCGCTTCCGGCGATGGACTGGCCACAGGCCAGGGCAAGGTTCGCACAGCTGACCCTGTGGGCATAAGCAACTTCGGAAAGACTCTTCAACGCCTCGCCGACCTCCTGACGAAGGCTGCCCATGGCTCCGGCTATACGGGCGTGAATGGACTCCAGGGCCTGTCGTTCGCCGTCTGCATGAGCACTAGCGCGGATCGCATCCACCTCTTCGTGGGAATAAAAGCGCTTCGGGCGTGGAGCCGCATAGGTTGTCTGACCGTGGCTGTCGAAAACGGTATCAAACGCATATTTTTCGTGAACCGTGGTCGCCATCAGTAGATCAACTCATCTTCGGCACCCGAGCCGGCCAGAATGATTTCGCCCTTGTTCGCCAGATCCTTGGCCACCTGGACCATGGCCTGCTGCGCCACCTCTACGTCGCGCAGGCGGACGGGCCCCATATTGGCCATGTCTTCGCGCATGATCCGGGCCGCCCGTTCAGACATGTTATTGAAGAACAGGTCGCGCAGGACGTCTGTCGTGCCCTTCAGCGCCAGGGTCAGCTGGTTCTTGTCGACCGCACGAAGCAGGGTCTGAATCCCGCCAGCATCCAGCTTTGACAGGTCCTCAAAGACGAACATCAAGGCCCGAATACGTTCGGCACTGCTGCGATTGCGCTCTTCCAGCGAGGTCAGGAACCTGGCCTCGGTCTGACGGTCGAAGGCATTGAAGATATCGGCCATCATTTCATGGCTGTCGCGCTTGGAGGTGCGTGCCAGGTTCGACATGAACTCGGTCCGCAGGGTGTATTCGATCCTGTCCAGAATCTCTTTCTGCACGGGCTCCATTCGAAGCATCCGCGTGACGCACTCCAGGGCAAAGTCTTCCGGGAGTACGCCCAGCACCCTGGCCGCATGTTCCGGTTTGACCTTCGACAGCACCACCGCAACCGTCTGGGGGTATTCGTTGCGGAGGTAGTTTGCGAGCACAACCTCGCTCACATTGCCCAGCTTCTCCCACATGGTTCTACCCGCCGGACCTCGGATTTCTTCCATAAGGTCGTCGACCTTGTCCTGGGGCAGGAACGAGGCCAGCAACCTCTGGGTCTGATCGACGGAGCCAACAACGGTTCCAGAGCCTGAAATATTTCCAATAAAATCGATAAGTAATTCTTCAACGACGCTGGACGTAACATCGCCAAGACTGGCCATGGCCTGAGACAGGACCTTGATCTCTTCTTCGTCAAACATGGTCCAGAGGGCCTTGTGGTCCTCCCCAAGCGTGAGCAGGACCAAGGCCGCCCTTTCGGGGCCCGTCAGGGCTCGTAGATCCCTGATGGGACCTGTTTTGACGGGCGCGCGGCTCATGCGGCCTCGTTCAGCCAGGTGCGCAGGAGGGCCACGGACTCATCGGGATGCGACCCCACATAGTCTGAGACCTGCTTCACGGAACTTGCCTTCACCTGACCCTCAATGCGGGCAATATCGAGCTGCTGCTGGATCTCGCTTGACCCCGGACTTGGCAAGGACAGGGAGCCTGTGCCCGATGGGTCGAACTCAATCAGGCCAGGGCCATCCATCATTCGCGAGGCGCCGGGTCCGCCTTGTCCGCCCTGACCGCCCGCCAGAAGGGGACGAACGATGAAGAACAACATTAGCAGGAAGACCAGGACCATGACGCCCAGTTCAGCGACGCGCATAATGTCGTTCTTGTCAAAGCCCATCAGGGGGCTGGCAGCCGTGACTCCATCCTCCGTCGCCGCTGTCGGGAACTGGACATTGACGACGGTCACCTGGTCACCCCGGGTCTGGTCGAAGCCGACGGCCGTGCGGATCAGTTGCTCAATCCTCTGCATTTCTGCCGCTGTCCGGGGTGTGTAGGTGCCGGGTTTTCCGTCCTTGCCGATTGGCGTCACGCCATCAACGGCCACCGCCACAGCCAGTCGCTTGATCTGACCCGGATCCTTGATTTCCGTCCGGGTCGTCTTCGAAATTTCATAATTCGTTGTCGACTCGGTCTTTCCGCTGGCCGAACCATTACTGGCCCCGTCTGACGTCGCGCCACCTGGGATATTGTTCGCAACCGTGACACCACCGGAGGAGGTGGGCTGGTTTTCCTTGGAATTTTCGTCGGTCGTGGATTCCGAGCGAATGACCTGACCGTCGGGGTCAAAGGTCTCCTGCTGGATGGTCACCCGCGAGAGGTCCAGTTCCGCCGATACATTGACCCGAGCCTTGCCCGGGCCAACCACGCCCTCGACCAGGGTCTTGATGGTCTTTGCCATCCTTTGTTCGACTTCACTCTTATGGCCATCGGCGACCGCGGCATCGCCCTCTTCACCGCCGGACAAGGTCTTGGCGTGTTGGTCCACCACCGTCACCCGGTCGGGTTTCATGTTTGGGACGGCACCGGCCACGAGGTTCTGGATGGCCCGGACCTGTTCCGCGTTCGGCTCGCGCCCACCCACCCCAATGCTGACTGAGGCTGAGGGTTGCTGGCTTTCTTCTTCAAACAGCTCCCGCTTGGGGAGCACCAGATGGACCCGGGTAGACGTCACGCCGTCGAGGGCCTGAATTGTCCGGGCCAGTTCCCCTTCAAGGGCGCGCTGGCGGTTGAGCTGCTGGACGAAGTCGGTCTGGCCCATGACGTTGGTCTGATCAAAGATTTCATAGCCCACGGATCCAGCGGTCGGGAGCCCCTTGCCCGACAAGAGCAGGCGGGTTGAGGCGACTTCATCCCGGCCTACCAACAGGGTCGATCCGTCACCCTTGACCTCGTATTTGATATTGGCCTGGTCCAGGGCCTTGGTGATTTCACCGGCCTCCTTCATGTCCAGGTTGGCGTAGAGCAGGGCCTTGGGCTCGCCCAAATTTATTGAAATGGCATAGAGAATTCCGGCCACACCGATGCCGATGCCGATGAATGCCGCCAGTCGGCCAATCCCGAATCTCTGTAAAGCGGCGATAAAGTCGTTCAACGCCCGGTATCCCTGTGCCTAACAGGACGAGGTCGGCAACCTTGTCCCCTGATAGGTAGAATTTACCCAGTGTATGGTAAACGACGTGTTTAAATCCCAGCCTACATTCACAATTTATCGCTTAAATTATCGCCTTGCCTTGGTCAGACAACCCAGGGTGACAAGACCCCCCAGACCAGCAGAATTGCTGAAAAAGCGCTGTAAATCAGCACGGTTGCCGAATAGCCAACCTTTCTGAGGAACGACCAGCTGTCGACCCGGCGACCGCCGCGCCAAACGGCGGGCAGGATGATCAGGGAGACCAGGGTCAGCAGGGACGCGAGAATGGCGCATACCGATGCGGTGACTAGCGATATCCCCGGCCAGTTGTACATGATGTCCGCTGTATCCTGGCTCTTCAGAATCCAGGCCCCGGAAAAACCGAGCCCGATCAGCCAGATCACCGCTTGAAGGGTCTGGATCATATTGGCCCTTCCCTGAATGCCGGTTTCACGAAACTCGCGGCGTCTGCGCAGGGGAATACCCCCAAGGGTCGCCAGGGCGGCGATGCCCGTCAGGCCTCCCAGTAGGGTCAGAATCCTGGGATGGCTCCAGACGGGTGACCGCTCAAAGACCTGGGTATTGAGGGCTGTCAGCATGCGAACTGCCCGGCCATTCTCAATTTCAAAGACCCGCCGCTCCGTGCCGAGAGTCGAAATAAAATGTCCGTTCCCTGGGGGACCTTCGGGCACCCACGACTGTATGTCGCCGATGGATGATGTCAGTAACCGTCCGTCTGGTGTGATGCGGACCTCGAGATCGGCATTGAGCCGGTTTACAGCACCTTCAAGGCCACCGTAGGCGCGTCGGGATCCCAGATATCGCCCCGCATAAACGGATTTCAAAGCGACGAGATCAGGGTTTCCCTGTCTCTGGAACACCTGGTCCGGGGCAAAGAACTGTTGCAGGACACCTGGTGCCAGTCTCTGGGTCAGACCACGTCCGGTCTCTGTATTGGTTGTGATGAAGATGCCGAGTTTGAGGTCGGGAACCAGCACCATGTTCGACATGAAGGACAAGGTCGATCCCGGGTGACCGAAGCCTGTGTGGCCGCCGGGAAGCGAAACCTCAACAAAGCCGTGCCGCCAGCCATTTATGCCCTTGGGCGTCGCCCGAATGGGGGTCTTGAGAGCCTTCACCGTGGCAGGGCCATAGATTGTAACGCCATCCAGGCTACCGTCGTTCAGCAGGGCCAGCATGTATCGAGCCATGTCGCTGGCTGTCGAGGACGCGGACCCGGCCGGCGCGATATGGCCGATATATTCATGGGGGCGGGTTTCAAAGCTGTCGCCCGTCCAGCGATACCCTTCCGAAATATCCCGGGCGAGATCGGCGGCCATGGGTTCCGCCAGGCCTTCCTTCCAGGGACGAGGCTCCCGGAAGGTGGAGTGGTCCATCTTCAGGGGGCCGAAAATCTCGTCATGGATGAGCCGCTCAAACGGCTTTCCGGTGACATAGCTTACGGCTTCACCCGCCAGTCCGGCGCCATAGTTGGAATAGCTGGAAATCGCCCCTGGCGCGTGCACCCGACGGGGCCGCTCCTGCCGCAGATAGTCTGTCAGGGACCGCTCCCGGGCTGGAGACTTTTCGAACAATTGGCCCAGGGCCCGATCCTCAAACCCGGCCGAATGGTCCATGAGGTTGAGAACGCTGACGGGAGTCTTATAGCCCTGATCCTTCACCTGAAGGGCCTCGGGAAGATAGAGGTTGATCGGCGCATTGATCCGGATCCGACCCGCCTCAACCTCGCGCAGAACCGCAAGCCAGGTGAAGGTCTTGGAAATGGAGCCCACCCGGAACAGGGTCGTGTCCGGACTCACCCGGCGTTGGGCCGTCAGACTGGCTGCCCCATAACCCTTTTTCAGCAGGACCTGATTATTCTGAACGATGGATACCGCCACACCCGCAATGTGTTCACGGTCCATGGCATCCAGCACCAGTCCGTCGATATAGGCCTCGAGCTCGGCTGACGGCAGCTGGTCCTGAGGGGGGGTGACCATGGCGGGCTTGGCCAGATCGATCTTTTGTTGAACCGGTGCGATCGCCTGGGCAGTCGCTGGGGCCGGGCTGATGCGTCTGATGGGTGCCTTCAGCCTTGAATACGGGATGGGCGCGCGGGGCAGGCCATTGGGTGTCTCCGCCCTGACCTGGGCCGGAGCCGCCAGGGTGAGCAGGGCGAGCAGGGCCAGGGGGATCTTGGGAAGGGTCATGGGACTCCAAACTCAAATCTTGGTCCCGGCGATCGGGTGCGGTGGCAGGGCAAGACCTTAATTCCTCGCCGGGGGCAAGGGCGTGGGGAACATGTAGAGCGGCAGGACCGGCCTGATCTGGGGCCCTATGAAGAGCTGTGGCTCAGACGGCGGACTCATGCCTTCCCGCAATTCCCGCGCAGAGACACAGGCCTGAACGGCCCGGGCAAGACTCGGGAAGTCCTTAGAGATCGGGGTCGACTGAAGAAAGCATTCGTCAAAGAAGGGGTATTTGTTCGACTCGCCACAACCGAAGGAGGTCCGGTCGGGGCGGGCGGCGGTCAGGATCATCCGGTTCCCGCTGGCCAGTTCGGGGACGAAAATTCCCGAAAAACAGGCCGAAATCACCACAACTGAAGGCCGTTCCCCGCAGGTCCGGTCCAGGATGGACCCCAGTATTCCGGGGGGCAGGATGGACTGGTCGATGACGATTCCGTTCGGTGCGCCATGGGAGGACATATAGACCAGACAGCCTTCCGGGCCACGGGCCGTGACATCGACCAGGGCGTCATAAATCGCCTTGGGCGTCGATTTAGCCAGGTGCTCAGACTTGTAGAGGTCGGGACGGACGGACAATTCCCGAAGGTTATCGGGCTTGAAGCCCATCCGGACCAATTCCTGCGAGACATCGTGTCGGGCATTGTCAAAGGCCTCGGAAGGTCCACCTGAATGGGCGTGCCAGTCCCCGGCGACGACAACAGCGGCCCAGTTTTCGAACGGGGACGCGGCCCAGGCCGGGCAGGCTAGGGCCAGAACCAGGGCGGCTATCCACCGCGCGAGGGTGTCCCGCCAGCCCATCTAGCTTTTGTAGCTCTGGAAGGGGGTCGGCACCGCCGTTCCCGTTGCCTTGGCGAGAAGACGGCCCTCGGGATCGTAAAGCTCGCCCTCGGTGAAGGCCAGGGTGCGACCCCATTTCGCCACCCGTCCAATCCCCCGGATCAGGCCCGGCTTTGCGGGCCGGAAAAAGCTCGTCTTCATCTCCGCCGTCGGCGCCACATGGGTCATGCCTGAAGCCACCATGCAGGCGACCGACATACACTCATCCAGCATGGCGCAGAGATACCCGCCCTGAATTTGCTTCATCGGGTTCAGGAGCAACTCGGCCCGGGCCTCAAAGGCCACTTCGACCATCTTCTCGGCCTGATTGACCCCGACAATCCGGAACCCAAGCGTCTGGGAGCCGGTCGGCTGGTTCTTCGACCTCTGAAACCGCTCAAGTATGGCGGCATCCGTCAGGGGGGCAGGGGCGTCGGGCTGGGCGGTCTCAGTCATGGGCGATCACTTCTTCCGGAACCGGTCCAGGGAGACGACGTTCGGCGCATTCGGATCAGTCGGTGAGGGCTCCGGTTCGGGGGGCAGGTCGGGCTCGGTCACCGCCGTCTCGGCAAGGGGTTCGAATTGCAGCATAAACTGGATGCTGGGATCAAAGAACCGGGTCAGGGCGGCATAGGGTACCGTAACGCGCTTGGGCTGTCCGCCAAACCTCAGGGTCACCGAGAAGCTGGGGCCCTCGGTTTCCAGGTCCCAGTACTGATGTTGCAGGACAATGGTCATTTCCTCAGGATAGCGGGACAACAAATCGTCCGGTCCCGAAACGCCGGGGGCCTGGGTCTTGAAGGAAATATAGAAGTGATGCTCGCCGGGAATGCCCTCGGGGCCAGCGGCCCGCTCCAGGGCGGCGCGCACGACACCGCGCATGGCCATCTGGACCATGTTTTCGTAGCCCATGAGATCTTCGGCAACGGTATCTTGGCTCATGCGGTCTCCGAAGGGCTTGCCCAAGTCAAACTAGAGCATTCTTCGACCCAGTGGCTACGGCCAGGCCGCTAAAAAATAGGTAAATTCAGAAATTTCCCGGGCGGAATTGGCGAAATCCTGTCGCCCCCTCTGCTCAGCGGACGTCTACGGGGGTGTCTGGGGCAAGTAAGTGGGGGGGTTCTGTTGCCAGGCCCCCCCCGGGCCCCGCCTGACGCTGCTAAGACGCCAGGGCTTTAGGTCGAAATCTATCGGGTCGCTTACGCGGCCAAACGGACTTCTCCAGCGAAGTTATCGTTCGCATTTACAAAAAGACCCGAAACGGTGGGTCAAGCCGAGAGAAAGCAACACCTTTAGACGTCTGTCGATGCTGATCGGCCCCGCACTTTCCGGCAATAACCCGGAGGAAGATTGGTGGAGCCGCCGGGAATCGCACCCGGGTCCAGTCCGCTTATTACGAGCGCGTTTATCTCCATAGTCCGGCGAACCGGACAGCTCACATATAGGCGAATGCGCGGGCGGTTCAACCGCCCAGAGAGGAAGGTCTAAAGTCGCTCGCCACCGCGCGTGATCGACAGCACGCCGGTTCGGGAGAGTTCAACCAGCCCCATGGGCCGCATCAGATCGACGAATTTATCAATCTTGCTGGAGGTGCCGGTCAATTCGAAAATGAAGCTGTCTATGCCGGTATCCAGGACCTTGGCCCGGAAGATTTCGCTAATACGCAGGGCCTCGACCCGGTCAGCGCCCGTGCCCTTGACCTTGACCAGGGCCAGCTCGCGCTCCAGGCCATTCGGGTCGCGGCTCACATCCTGAACGTGGCGGGCGGCGACCATTTTCTCCAGCTGGGCCTCGATCTGGGCCAGAACCTGGGGCGCGCCCCGGGTCACGATGGTGACGCGGCTGGTCCGGGCCTTGCGGTCGGTCTCGGCGACGGTCAGGCTCTCGATGTTGTAGCCCCGGGCGGCGAACAGTCCGACCAGCCGGTGCAGGACGCCGGGCTCATTGTCCACGAGTATGGCAAAGGTGGCCAGGCTCTCGGCCTCCTCGGCATGGGCGAGGTCGTATACGGATGCGGGCTGGGGGTCTGACATGGAACTCTCGGGGCTGTGTGCTATGGCAGGTGTCACAAGCAAGGCTTGGCTGCAAGATGCCGCATCATCAAACCTCGGTTTCGCGCGAGGGTGACGCGCCCGATGAATCAGCGGCATTGAACGATCCAAGTGTATGAGGTGACGGACTATTCATGGCCAAGGCCGGTAACAAACTGTCGGGATCTGGGGGGAACGGGACTGCCTTCGTCGACCGGGCCCTGCATCAGTCCGGTGCCTTGTGCTGGCGGTTCGGCCTTGGTGACCAGCTGGAAGTCCTCCTGATCACCTCCCGTGAAACCCGCCGCTGGGTGGTGCCGAAGGGCTGGCCCATGAAGGGACTGACGTCTCGCCATTGCGCAGCCCGGGAGGCCTTTGAGGAGGCCGGCGTTGAAGGCGACCTGCGTCGGCGCAAGGTCGGAAACTATGGTTATGAAAAGCGCCTAAAGAGCGGCCAGATCCAGCCCGTCGAGGTGGCCCTCTATGCCCTGGAAATCGACCGTGAATACGACTACTGGCCCGAGCGGGGGCAGAGGGAGCGGCTCTGGACCAGTCAGGCGGATGCCGCCAGCCGGGTGGATGAACCCGAGCTTAAAGTCTTGATTGCCGGTTTTGTTCCCCGGCCCCGGGTCAGGACAGCCGTCTAGCCTTGATCGGCAGGGGCGACTTCAGCATTTCCCCCTTCATCACACCGACGCCTGCCTTGGCGGACAGCGGCAGGGCCATGATCTGTTTGACGACCTCCAGGCCCTCGGTGACATAGCCGAAACAGGCAAAGCCCTTATTGTCGCCAGTCTGGCTTGGATCGGCATCCAGATAGGGCTGGTCCCCGACGCAGATGAAGAAGTCCGACGTCGCGGTCCCGGGCGCCCGCCGCCCCATGGAAATCGCCCCATGGGTGTGCTTAAGCCCGGTCTTGGTCGTGGATTCATGGGCAATGGGCTTCAGGATATAGGCGGGATTATTCTGCAACCCGCCCTGGATGACCCCGTACTCATAGTCCTGGGCGCCTTCAGGGCGCGAGGCGCGGTAAAACGTGGCATGGTCATAGAGCCGCTTGTCCACATAGCGGAGGAAATTGGCCGTCGTGATCGGGGCCTTGTCGGGCCGCAGCTCCAGAACAATATCCCCCAGTCGGGTGATCAGCTTGACCCCCACGGGCGCAGGCGCAGCCCATCCTCGCGATGCGGCCGCCAGGGCACCCCCCAGAACCAGAAAGTCACGACGTTTCATCAGTCAGGTCCTAAATCTGTAGTCGAGGTGGCAAATGTCAAACCGTGCGGGTGCTGGACGTGATAGGGTCCCTTCGATGCGCGGGGTCGGGCATCAGAGGGCTGGGCCTGTCCCAGAGCAAACCGGCCCACAAGGATAGCGACATGGCCAAGGGCCAAAAAAAGAGCAACAAGGAAATCCGGAAACCCAAGGTGGTCAAGGCCAAGGCGGTGCCCGAGGCGCGTTCCTTCCTGAGCCCGCCCACCAAGGGTAAATAGTCCGCCAAACGATCAGAGGGGAGCGGTTCATGAGCCGATTGCATGATGAACGCCATGTTGTGTCCCGCATCGGCTGGCTCCGCGCCGCCGTCCTGGGTGCCAATGACGGGATCGTCTCCACCGCCAGCCTGATCGTGGGCGTGGCTTCGGCCAGTTCCAAACCCAGCGATGTCCTGATTGCCGGGGTCGCCGGTCTGGTCGCCGGGGCCATGTCCATGGCGGCGGGCGAATATGTCTCGGTCAGCTCCCAGTCCGATACCGAAGCTGCCGATCTCGCCCGGGAGCGTGCAGAGCTGGCTAATGATCCTGCGGCGGAACACGAGGAGCTTGCCGGAATTTATCGCGCGCGCGGCCTCGATCCTGAAACTGCCGACAAGGTCGCCGCCCAGCTGGCCGCCCATGATGCCCTGACGGCCCATGCCCGGGACGAGCTGGGCATTTCCGACATGACCACCGCCCGGCCCATCCAGGCGGCCTTCACCTCTGCGGCCACCTTCACGGTCGGGGCTGCGGCCCCCCTGGGCCTGGCCGCCATCATGCCCCAGTCCCTCGTCGTCCTGACGGTCTCCCTGGGCTCCCTGGGCTTTCTGGCCCTGCTCGGCGGAATCGGGGCGAGGGCCGGAGGCGCCTCCGTCCTGCGCGCCGCCGTCCGCGTCACCTTCTGGGGCGCTCTGGCCATGGCCCTGACGGCAGGCATAGGCCATCTGGTCGGCCCCGCCGTCGCCCTCTGACCCCTGTCTCTAGAGCCGGGTCGGAATAATCACGGGCAAGGTCTCATAGCCCTTCACAAAGGCCGAGAAGGTCCGCTGGGGTTCCCCCACCACCTGCACGACCGGGAACCGCTTCAGGATTTCCTCCCAGATGATGGTGAGCTGAAGTTCTGCCAGCCGGTTGCCAACGCAGCGATGCACGCCGAACCCAAAGGACAGGTGGGTCCGGGGCCGGTCCCGGTCGATGATATAGGCGTCGGGCTGGGCGATGACCTCGCTGTCGCGATTGCCCGAGACATACCACATGGCCACCCGGTCGCCCTTGCGGATGGTCTTGCCGCCAATCTCGAAATCCTGGGTCGCCGTCCGCGCCATGTGGGCCAGCGGCGTCTGCCAGCGGATAGTTTCCGACACCATGGAGGTGATCAGGGCCGGATTGTCCCTCAGCTTCTGATATTCGCCCGGGTTCTTGTTCAGGGCATAGATCGAGCCCGTAATCGTATTCCGCGTCGTGTCATTTCCGCCAATGATCAGCAGGGCCACATTGCCGTGGTATTCATGAACATCCATGCTCCGGGTGGCCTCGCCATGGGCCAGCATGGAGATCAGGTCGAACTGGGGCGGCGCATTGATCCGGTCGTTCCAGAGCCCGGTAAAGGCCTCAAAGCAATTCGAAACCTCCTGACGCTTCTGGTCCCAGCTGGTGACCGGGCCGTGGCCGGGGGCATTGGTCATGCAGTCTGACCAGTGGGTCAGCATCCGCCTTTGTTCAAAGGGAAAGTCGAACAGGGTCGCCAGGGTCATGGCCGTCAATTCCTTGGACACCAGGTCCACCCAGTCGAATTCCCGACCGATCGGCAGGGCATCCAGGATCAGACCGGCCCGCTCGCGGATAATCGGCCCCATCCGGTGCAGGTTGGCGGGTGCCACGACCGGACTGACCGTCTTGCGTTGCACATCGTGCTTGGGCGGGTCCATGGCAATGAAGCTGGGCCGGGTCGGCCGCCCGGCGGACTCCGCCTTGGCTTCCAGACTGACCAGGGTGATCCCGTCGGCCGAGGAAAACACCTCGTGATTGGTATCCACCGCCATGATGTCGTTGAACCGGGTGATGGACCAATAGGGGCCATAGGCGCTTTCCGGCGTGTAATGCACCGGGCTTTCCTGCCTCAGACGCTCGAAATAGGGCCAGATCGCGTCCTGGGCGAACAGTTCCGGCTGGGCGGGATTGAGGGCCTCGACAGGCATGCCATAGGCTGCGGCATGGGCCTCGTGCTGGATATCGACGGAACCGTCACTCATCGGTCATCTCCCTGGGGGCGGGCCGGTCCGGTGTCCGGAAAGGCCTCGATTGGTCTTGGACAGAATGACGCCCCTTTAAGACCCGAATTGCAAGCAGGAATTGAGGCCCGCCCGATTAGGGCCTAGACCAGTCCAAGAACCGAAACAGGGACCAAAACCATGGCACTTTCACTCTATGACGTCGTCATCCCCGCCTTTCAGCAGACCCTCAGCGGCGTTGCCGAAACCCTGGAGGTCGGCCTAAAATATTGCCAGGAAAAGGGAATTGATCTCGATGCCCTGGTCGAGACCCGGCTCTGTCCCGACATGCTGCCCTTCCGCTTCCAGATTGTCTCCGTCGCCCACCATACCCAAGGGGCCCTCGAAGGGGCCAAGGCCGGGACGTTTTCGCCCGGTGGCCGTCAGGGCCCTCTTTCCTATACCGACCTCCAGGCCCTGATTGCCGAGGCCCGCGCCGCCCTCCAGGCCCTCACGCCGGAAGCGGTCAATGCCCTGGAAGGCACCGATGTCACCTTCACCATGGGCGAGCGCCATATCCCCTTCCGGGCGGAAGGCTTCCTCCTGTCCTTCTCCCTGCCCAACCTGCATTTCCACGCCACAACCGCCTATGACATTCTGCGTCTGCAAGGCGCTCCGGTCAGCAAGCGCCACTATCTCGGCCCCCTGCGCCTCAAGGCCTGATCGGCCCCGGACCCGGCCAGACCATGTGCCCAGACCATGTGTAACGAATATCAGCTCCGGGCGTCTCGCAGCGACATTGACGCCAGCTTTGGTCGCGGGGGTGCCGTGCCCCTGACCTGGGCGGATGCCGAGCCCAACCGGGCCCTGGCCGAGCCGATCCGCCCCACGGAACGGGCCTGTCTGATCCGCCCGTCGGACCCGGCCCATCCCCGGGCCGGACTGGTCGGTCAGGCCTGCCGCTGGTGGCTGGTCCCGGGATTTCACAAGGGTCCGGTCTCCGACTGGAAGGCCATGTGCACCAATGCCCGGATCGAGACCGTGGACACCGCCCCCACCTTCAAGGACGCCTATCTGCGCCAGCGGGCCCTGGTGCCCGTGACCAGCTT
>CANCJJ010000016.1 GCA_947378305.1 Phenylobacterium aquaticum
GGTCTCGCGGTGTCCTCAGGGCAGGTTTATATCTCCGGCCAATCGGGGGGTGACCTTCCTGATCTGGCGACCGTGGGCACAAAAGATGGCTTCGTCGCCCAGATCAATCTCGATACGGGCAATGCCGATTGGTCCACACGGTTTACCTCAACAGGCGGCTATGCCGATCCCACCAGCCTGGCGATTGATGACACGGGCGGGAGCATTCTGGATCAACTCGGCCTGCCGAAGGGCACGATTGGTGGGGCCACCTCTACCCAGCTCATGGCGGAGTCCAGCCTGAGGGCGGGTGATCAGCTTCGGGTACGCGCTGGGAATTCGACGACAATCACAAGTGTGACGATTGCGGCAGACGAGACCCTGACCACCCTTGCCACCAAACTCAAACGCGCGATGAACAATCAAGCCGATGTCTCCACGACCCTGGTCGATGGCGTCCGACGGCTTCAGATCAAGCCCCAGACCAACCGCAATCATGTTGAGCTCTATTCCGGTCCCGTGGGCAAGGATGCCCTGAAGGGGCTCGGTCTTCCGGAAGGAATCATCCGGTCGACGACATTGACGGCGGCCGGGAAATCTATTCCAGCCGACGGACGGCCCCAGATTTATGGTCTGAAGTTCGATCCCTTGGTCAATCTTTCGGATTCGATGCAGGTCAGTCACGCGGCGGCGGAACTGGCGGCGGCCATGGGCGTGATCCGAAAGGCCTATAACGACTTAAGGGACTCTGCGACGCCGGATGCCATTCTCAAGGCTGCGAGTGGCAAGGGGGGGACGGTGCCAGCCTATCTGACCAATCAGATTGCGACCTACAAGTCCGCCCTGGCCAGGCTCGGCGGCTAAACCCCCGGGATTGGGGCAGGGTTGAAACTCTGCGCGGCAAGGACTAGCGAAGAGGGCATGCCTCGATCAAGCCTCATCCCCGCCGATCCCCGTATCCGCATTGCCCTCATGGTCGCCCTGGTCGCGCTTGTCATCGGTCTGGTCGTAATTTGGTTCGGATCCCGTGAGGATGCAGGTCCAGGTCCCGGCGGGCTCGTTGTCGAGACAGGCGTCAAGGGCGAGGGCAAGCTCGATCCCAAGGCAACTCTCAAATGCTTTGTGAATGGCCAATCGGTCGGCGAAGCGACCCTCGCCGACTGCGCCCGCCGCAACGGCGTCGCGCCAGGGGCGCTGGATGTCGGACTTGATGCCAGCGGAAACCTTGCCGCATCAGACGCAGGTGTCACCGTTCTCACCCCTATCCCCCCGACCTCGGAAGGTGCAGAGACCGCGCCCCTTGCCCCTGAGCCGGATGCCAAGCCAGAGACCACATTGAATATGTGCGCCCGGGGTACGGGCGGGGAAGAGACCCGATTGTCCGGGGACATGACCCTAAATGCCTGCGTCCAGGCCCTCTTCAATGGCCATTGCGAGCGTCCGGGTGGGACCAGTTTCGGTCACTGGGGTAACCAGACCTTGCGACTTGAGCCCGGTCGTGTGGAAATCTCTGGTGATGGCAAGGTCTTCCGACACCTGGCAGACCAGTCTTCATCCTGTGCTGTTGGGCCTTTGGACGTCGGCTGATATCCTGGTCCCCAGAATGCAATTTTTTAAGGTGGTCTAAATGGTTCGTCCTGTGGTCGGAATGGTCTTGATCGCCTTGATTGCCGGGTTGGGATTGGCGGCCTGTACCAAGGAAACCCATCCCCCCGGGGAGGTTGGAACCTGTTTCCAGGTCCAGCCCCAGCGAGATGGCTCCTTGAAATATAATCGCCTGCCCTCGAAACAACCGGACCTCGAACACTGTGCCGCCGCCCTCGAGGCTATGCGCATGAAGTTCATCAGCATGGGCGGCTCCCAGCGGGAAATCGCAGGGGCCTATCAGGGGAATTACCTGTTCCTCCAGAGGGACGGGATATTCACCTCCCAGTATCTTGAGGCACATCGCTATCTCATACTGGTGCGCACCAATGACGGACGTCTGGTCATCCCCTCGGCAATGCCCCAGCAGCCCTGAGGGCGGACACATCGTCCCTGATTATGGAAAACTGTCTGTGGACGAAATGGCGATTCTAGAACAAAAATAGAACAAAACGGATTGCATTGCGCCGCGAGCCTGACTAGCCTTCACCGAGGGCTTGGCCCGCATCCACGGAAACTAAAGGGACATCCACATGGCGGGTAGCGTCAACAAGGTCATTCTGGTCGGAAACCTCGGGGCTGATCCCGAGATCCGCAGCCTCACCTCGGGCGACCGCGTCGCCAATCTTCGGGTTGCGACCTCTGAGACCTGGCGGGACCGCGCCAGTGGGGAACGCAAGGAGCGGACGGAGTGGCACAGGGTCGTGATCTTCAACGACAACCTGGTCAAGGTCGCAGAAAACTACCTGCGCAAGGGCTCGAAAATCTACATTGAAGGCACGATCCAGACCCGCAAATGGACCGATACCTCGGGCCAGGAGAAATACTCCACCGAGGTCGTTCTGCCCAAGTTTCGTGGCGAGCTCACCATGCTGGATGGCAAGGGCGAAGATGGAGGCGGTGGCGGTGGCTATAGCGGGGGGGGCAGCATGAGCGGCTCCGGTCCTGCCAATACAAGTTCCGCACCCCGGGAGAGCTTCTCCGCCGACCTGGATGATGAGATCCCGTTCTAAACCCGCCATTTCGGGATGATTTGACCTCATCTCGCCCCGTTCGGGGGGCGATTTGGGGCCCAGTCTAGAAATCGGCCTGAGAATGGCCCCTACGGGATCAGCAAGGTTGGCCTTAGGGGCCGCGGGTGCTACCAGTTGGTGAGCAAATTTCTGTTCGATTCTAGCGGCATATCCCCACCTTGAGTGAAAACGGCATACCCCCTTCGGACGTTGGTCGATCTTCGGGCATAGCCCCGATCGCCATCGAAGACGAACTGCGCAAATCCTACCTCGATTACGCCATGAGCGTGATCGTAAGCCGGGCCCTGCCAGACGTGCGCGATGGTCTCAAACCCGTCCATCGCCGTATCCTGTTTTCCATGAGCGAACTGGGGATGACGCCGGAGCGGACCTACTCCAAGTCTGCCCGTCCAGTGGGCGATGTGCTTGCCCGCCTGCACCCCCACGGTGACCAGTCCGTCTATGATGCCCTGGTGCGCATGGCTCAGCCCTTCTCCATGGGCCTGCTGCTCATCGACGGGCAGGGCAATTTTGGATCCGTTGACGGCGATCCCCCGGCGGCCATGCGATATACCGAATGCCGCATGACCAAGGCGGCAACGGCCCTGTTGGCCGACCTCGACCTGGATACAGTCGACTTCAAGGACAATTACGACGGCAAGGAGCAGGAACCGGTGGTCCTGCCGGCCAGAATTCCGAACCTGCTGGTCAACGGTGCAGGCGGCATTGCCGTCGGCATGGCCACGAATATCCCGCCGCACAACCTGGGCGAGATTGTCGACGCCTGTCTGGCCATGATTGACCGGCCTGAGATCGGTCTGGATGAGCTTCTGGACATCGTGCCAGGGCCTGACTTTCCCACGGGTGGAGAAATCATCGGCCGCACGGGGGCGCGCAATGCCCTCATGACCGGGCGGGGCTCGGTCATCATGCGGGGTACGGCGGTGATTGAGGAGCTTCGCAAGGACCGCGAAGGCATCGTCATTAACGCCATTCCATTCCAGGTGAACAAGGCCAGCCTGGTGGAGCGGATTGCCGAACTGGTCCGTGAAAAGCGGATCGAGGGCGTATCCGACCTGCGCGACGAAAGTGATCGTCAGGGCATGCGGGTCGTGATCGAGCTGAAACGGGATGCGTCTGCCGATGTCGTCCTGAACCAGCTCTATCGTTACACGCCGCTCCAGACCTCCTTTGGGGTCAACATGCTGGCACTAAATCGCGGTCGGCCCCTGCTCATGGGGCTGCGCGAAATGCTGCAGGCCTTTATCGACTTCCGCGAAGAAGTCGTTGTGCGGCGCACCCGGTTCGAGCTGGGCAAGTCCCGGGACCGGGGCCATGTGCTGGTCGGTCTGGCCATTGCCGTGGCGAATATTGACGAATTCATCCAGATCATCAGGTCGTCCAAGGATCCGTCTGAAGCGCGGGAACGCCTGGTGGCCAAGGACTGGCCGGCCGGCGACATGCTGCCCCTGGTGGAACTGATCTCCGA
The DNA here is from genome assembly GCA_947378305.1 of Phenylobacterium aquaticum. Classification (GTDB taxonomy): domain Bacteria; phylum Pseudomonadota; class Alphaproteobacteria; order Caulobacterales; family Caulobacteraceae; genus Phenylobacterium; species Phenylobacterium aquaticum_B. The sequence goes on from CANCJJ010000016.1 coordinate 4,126, forward strand.
TCCCCGGTCCATGGTCATTGCGGGCAATCTGATCCGCCTGACCGAAGAGCAGGCCCGGGCCATTCTCGCCTTGACCCTGTCGCGCCTAACCGGCCTGGGACGGGATGAAATTTTTGAAGAGGCGGGCGAACTCGCCTTGGCCATTCAGGGCTATCTGACCATTTTGAGCTCGCGCGACAACATTATGTCGATTGTTCGGGAAGAGCTGGTCGAGGTGCGCACGAACTTTGCCATTCCGCGTCGGACCCAGATCGTCGATGGCGATGCGGACGTCGAAGACGAAGACCTGATTGCCCGCGAAGAGATGGTCATCACCGTGACCCATGGCGGCTATGTCAAACGCACGCCGCTCGCCATCTACCGGACCCAGCATCGGGGTGGACGCGGTCGCTCCGGCATGTCCACCAAGGACGAAGATGCCGTGACGCGGGTCTTCTCGGCGTCGACCCACACGCCCATGCTGTTCTTCTCGTCTGGCGGGAAGGTCTACAAGCTCAAGGTCTGGCGCCTGCCGGTTGGAACGCCGACCTCGCGGGGCAAGGCCTTTATCAACCTCTTCCCGATCGAGCCAGGGGAGACCATTACCTCGATCCTGCCCCTGCCAGAGGACGAGGCGACCTGGGATCAGTTCGACGTCATGTTCTCGACCCGGTCGGGCGGCGTTCGGCGGAACAAGCTCTCGGACTTTGTGCAGATCAATCGCAATGGCAAGATTGCGATGAAGCTGGACGAGGGCGACTCCATCATCGGGGTCGGGCTGTGTAATGCCCTGGCCAATGACATTCTTCTGACCACCGCCCTCGGCCGCTGCATCCGGTTTGCAACGGAAGAGGTTCGGGTCTTTGCCGGGCGTGAGTCCACAGGCGTGCGCGGTATCCGGCTGGCGGAAGGTGATAGCGTCATCTCTATGGCGGTCCTGCGTTCGGTCGCCGCAACGGCGGAAGAGCGCGCGGCCTATGTGAAACATGCCAATGCCATGCGTCGGGCTGCTGTCGAAGATGGGGCTGAAGGCGAGGACACCGTTGTCGAGACGGATGACGAAGAGGTCGATGCTTCGGCGCTGGTCTCCCTGAGCCTGGAGCGGATTGCTGAACTGGGCGCGGCGGAGGAGCAGATCCTGACCGTGTCCACCGAGGGCTTTGGCAAGCGGACATCTGCCTATGAATTCCGCAGAACTGGCCGGGGCGGGCAGGGGCTGCTGGCCCAGGACCTTTCCAAGAAGGGGGGGCGGCTTGCGGCCTCCTTCCCGGTCGAGGAGTTCGATCAGATCCTGCTTGTGACCGACCAGGGCCAGCTGATCCGCACCCCGGTAAGCCAGGTCCGGGTCGTCGGGCGTAACAGCCAGGGCGTGACCATCTTCCGGACCTCGGAAGGCGAGCATGTGGTGTCTGTCGAACGCCTGGCCGATCAGGGCGGCGACCAGGACGAGGATATTGCCGACCCCGAATAATTAGGGTTCTATGCCGGGCCGTTATTTGGCCGGGTTTGGATCTAGCGTACCAGCACTCGAAGTTTGCGCTTGCCAGAGAGCCCTAACCCGGCGAAAGGCCAAGCTAGGATCAGTTGGGGAATACCTCCATGGTTACGCGCGTCGGTCTCTATCCGGGCACCTTTGACCCCATTCATAACGGTCATACCGATATTATCGGTCGTGCGGTCAAGCTGGTGGACAAGCTTGTCCTCGGGGTTGCCATTAATACCGGCAAGGGGCCGATGTTTTCTCTCGAGGAGCGGGTCGCGATTGTCGAGGCTGAGGCCGCCGCCCTGCGTGGGACAACCGAGGTGGTTGTACTGCCCTTTGAGGGCCTGACCATGCACTTTGCCCGGGAAGTGGGGGCGAATGTGATTGTGCGCGGTCTTCGCGCCGTGGCGGACTTCGAATTCGAATTTCAGATGACGGCCATGAACCAGCAACTTGATCGGAATATCGAGACTGTGTTTTTGATGGCCGCCCCCCGGCATCAGGCCATTGCGTCCAAACTCGTCAAGGAAATCGCCTTGCTGGGCGGAGATGTAACCCATTTTGTGAGCCCGGCCGTCAAGGAGGCCTTGCTGGCGAAGGTCGGACGTTAGACAAGCGCTTTTGCCCCACCTGTTTCAAGACGAGTAAACCCCTTGACCCTCAGACCTGTCATTCTGGCTGCCCTGTGCATGGGCCTGGCCCTTCCGCCTGTGGCCCTGGCAAAGTCTGCGCCGGCCGCCGCAGCTGTGGCTGGGCCTGCAAAGCCTGGCCAACCTACGGCCCGGGACTGGCGCCTGCCCGATCCCCAGAATGTCGTGGTGATCGATACCAACCGGGGTCAGGTGCTTCTCGAACTCTCCCCCTTGGCCGCGCCCAACCATGTGGCTCGGGTCCAGGCCCTGGTGCGGGCAGGGCTTTATAATGGCCGGACTTTTTTCCGCGTCATCGATCAGTTCATGGCCCAGACGGGCGATCCAAAGGATGATGGCACGGGCGGCAGCGACCTGCCGGACCTTGCCCCTGAATTCACCTTCCGGCGGGGTGCTGACACCCCGTTTGTCGCAGCTGCCGATCAGACCGTGGCCGAGATCGGCTTCATCGGGGCCCTGCCGGTCATGACCCAGAGCACCATGCTCATGCCCATGACGGCCGATGCCAAGATTTCCGGCTGGGGCCTGTTTTGTCCCGGTGTTGCCGGGGCCGCCCGGGCCGAGGCTCCGGACAGTGCCAACAGCCAGTTCTTTCTGATGCGTCAGGCCTATCCATCCCTGGAAAAGCGTTACACGGCCTTTGGTCGGGTGATCGCTGGCCTGGATGTGGTCAGGGCCATCAAGGTGGGTGAGCCCGTCGAGGCCCCCCAGGACCAGATGCTAAAGGTTCAACTTCTCGCCGACATGCCTGCGGCGAGCCGGCCCAAGGTTCGTGTTATTGACCCGGCCAGCCCGTGGTTTGCGGCAGAAATCGCCTATGTGCGCGCCCAGATGGGGGCCGATTTCACGGCTTGCGCGATTGAAATTCCTTCGGAGGTAAAGTGATGGATCTCGAAAACACCCTGCTCGTCGAGCTTGAGACCGGCCCGGTCAAGATTACCCTGCGTCCCGATCTGGCTCCCCAGCATGTGGCGCGGATCAAGGAGCTTGCCCGCGAGGGGTTCTATGACGGCGTCGTCTTTCACAGGGTGATCCCGGGCTTCATGGCCCAGGGGGGTGATCCCACTGGCACGGGCATGTCGGGGTCGGACAAGCCGAACCTTCCGGCTGAATTTTCCAAGGAGCCCCACACACGTGGCGTTTGCTCCATGGCCCGGACTGCCAATCCGAATTCTGCCAACAGCCAGTTCTTCATCTGCTTTGACGATGCCACCTTCCTCGACGGCCAGTACACGGTCTGGGGGGTGGTCAGTGAAGGCATGGACAATGTGGATGCCCTGCCCAAGGGAGAGCCCCCGCGCAACCCCGGCAAGATCGTCTCCATGAAGGTCGCTGCAGACGCGTGAGTGAGGTGTCGGGCCTGCGGGATCGCGTCGTAAGACTTGACGCCTGCCACCCTGCATGTCCTTGACCGCCGCCCATGCAACTTTCTGACTTTGACTTTGTTCTGCCTGATGACCGCATAGCCTTGCGGCCGCAGAGCCCCCGTGACTCGGCGCGGCTACTGCATGTCCAGTCGGACCAGCCTCTTGTTGACCTAAGGGTCTCAGATCTGCCTGGCCTGCTTAGGGCTGGCGACGTTCTGGTCTTGAACGACACCCGGGTCATCCCGGCCCGACTGGCGGGGCAGAGGACCCGGGCTGAGTCCGTCATCAAGGTTGAGGCCACGCTGCACCGGCGTCTGTCGCCAGGGTGCTGGACCGCCTTTATGCGTCCGGGCAAGCGACTGGCTCCCGGCGATCGCATCGCCTTCGGGGACTTGTCGGCAACCTTGACCGACAAGGGGGAGGGCGGAGAAGTCACCCTCGACTTTGATCTTCAAGGGGCGGCGCTAGATGCGGCCATCGCGGTCTGGGGAACCATGCCCCTGCCCCCCTATATTGCCGCCAAGCGGGCCCAGGACGCCCAGGACAAGGCCGACTACCAGACCATTTTCGCCCAAGCCGATGGGTCAGTGGCCGCGCCAACCGCTGGCTTGCATTTTACGCCGGATCTCCTCGATCGGTTGAAGGCCCAAGGGGTGGAGACGTGTTTTGTCACGCTTCATGTCGGCGCAGGGACCTTTCTGCCGGTAAAGACAGATGACCTCGCAGATCACCGTATGCATGCAGAATATGGCCAGGTCAGTCCTGAAACGGCTAAGACCCTGAATGCCGCCCGGGCGCGCGGGGGGCGGATCATCTGCGTGGGCACCACCTCCTTGCGGCTGGTGGAAAGCGCTGCCGACGAAACGGGCAAGGTTCACCCCTTTGCCCGGGAAACCGATATCTTCATAACCCCGGGATATCGCTTCCGGGCTGTCGATGCCCTGATGACCAATTTCCACCTGCCGAAATCGACCCTCTTCATGCTGGTCTGCGCCCTCGCCGGGCAGGGCGTCATGCAAGCCGCTTATGCCCATGCCATCGGAGAGGGATACCGTTTCTATTCCTACGGGGACGCCAGTCTTATCTGGAGAGCGCAGCCATGAGTGCCTTTCCCTTTGATATTTCCGCCCGCGATGGACGGGCCCGGACCGGCACCTTGCGGACCTCGCGAGGCGACATTCGCACACCTGCCTTCATGCCCGTAGGCACGGCGGCCACGGTCAAGGCGTTGACGGTTGATCAGGTCGCCCAGACCGGGGCAGACATCATTTTGGGTAATACCTACCACCTCATGCTGCGGCCGACGGCCGAACGTATTGCGCGCCTGGGTGGGTTGCACAGGTTCATGCGTTGGGAGCGGCCCATTCTCACGGATTCCGGTGGGTTTCAGGTCATGTCCCTGTCCGGGATCGCCAAGGTGACCGAGGAGGCCGTCGCCTTTCAGAGCCACATAGACGGCTCGCGGCACATACTGACCCCGGAGCGCTCGATCCAGATCCAGGCGGACCTGCTGGGGTCGGATATTGTCATGCAGCTTGATCAATGCGTGTCCTGGCCAGCCGAGGAGTCCGCCGCGGCCTCCGCCATGCAACTGTCCGCCCGCTGGGGAAATCGCTCCAAGGCTGCCTTTGGGGACCGACCGACCCAGGCCCTGTTTGGAATCCAGCAGGGCTCGACCTTCGAGCATCTCAGGCGGGAGTCGGCCGACCGCCTCATAGAAACCGGCTTTGACGGCTATGCCCTCGGCGGGCTTGCGGTGGGCGAGGGCCATGCGGCCATGTGCGAGGTGCTGGATTACGCCCCGGAAATGCTCCCCGCTGATCGTCCCCGCTATCTTATGGGGGTCGGCAAACCCATCGACCTGGTCGAGGCCGTCGCCCGGGGCATAGACATGTTTGACTGCGTTCTGCCCACCCGATCCGGCCGTCATGGCCAGGCTTGGACCTGGGAAGGGTCCCTAAACCTGAAGAATGCCCGTTTTGCCGAGGATGACACCCCTCTGGATGAAGCCAGCGACTGCCCGGCCTCAAGCCATTATTCGAAGGCCTATCTGCATCACCTGGTAAAGGCCGAAGAAATCCTGGGACAGGTGCTCCTGTCCTGGCACAATATCGCCTTCTTCCAGACCTTGACCGCCGCCATGCGACTGGCGATCAGCGAGGGGCGCTTTGAAGCCTTCCGCCGGGACTTCGCGGCCCGTCAGGTCAAGTAGTCTTCAAGGGCCGACCGGCGGGAGATGAAGGAGTGGCAGGGGGGCTGCTGGAGGGGGGCAGCCTGCCGCGTCGCCCAGACCTTTCAGATAGGCGCGTCGGATAGTCCCAGCGGTAATCGCCTGGCCGATCAAGGCATCATGCCGCTCGGCACCGGTGAGTTTTCTTATCCAGCTGCGATAGGGAATGACCCCTGAGGTCACGCCGGCCAGAAGCCCAAGCGCTGTACCGGTACCCTGTTCGGACAGGGTTTTTTCGACCGGGGCGACATCCAGGTCTGGCCCCAGGACATCATTCAGGGCCCGGACCTGGGCAGAGATCATGTCGCACCGCATGGGCTTTGGCGGGGCATAGGGCATGGCCATGGCGGCCGTCAGGGCTGTCGGGACCTGGGCCCGGATGAGGTTCAAGTCCCGAAGCGGGGAGGACACGGCCCCTTCCAGGCTGTCTGAATTGGCCTCGCTACGGGTCTGAAGTTTGTGATCGAGTCGCGGATCGCGGGAGGCGCATCCGGTCAGGAGGATCGCCACTGTCATAACGAGAAAAACACGAGGCACGGATAAAGGGACGCTTATTCCGGGTTCAAGCGGGAAACACCGACCTTGGTCTTGCCCCATGCTGGCCTCCGCCCTATGGTCCGCGCCGCTTCGTCCGGCGTGGGGTTCACGCTGACACGGGGGCCGGTAGCTCAGTGGTAGAGCATTCGACTTTTAATCGAATGGTCGAGGGTTCGAACCCCTCCCGGCCTACCATCCTCAAGTTTGGGGATGATCGGTGTGTCGTCCAGACATACCTCAAGGAACCTTCTCCCTGTTTGATATGGAACAGCCTCAACGGGGCTCGCCTGTGGTTGTCTGAACGCCTGCCGATCTCGGCAATCCCGGCCAGTCATCCTGGAGACACATGATCGCTTGTTCCCATAGACAGGCACGCTTGCGGGCCGGTCTGGTTCTGCTTGTCACGCTGACCCTGGCAGGTGGAGCCCTAGCCGCTCCCGTGGGCCTGCAACTGACCTCAGTAGAAAAGCTGGCCATGCTTCAGGTGTTGGGGGCGGACCCGCTCGTCGAGCCCGGTGGTCCGGCTACGGATGCCATGCTGTGGGACAGGGTTGTCCGGTTTGGCCAGCGGGAACTGGGACAGAGGGTCCAGCCATCCCGGCTTGATCCGCTGTGGGCGATGGACCCGCCTCAGCGGGATGTTGAAACCGAACTTCTTGTCGCCCATCGAGAGGACCGAATTTCGGCCTGGTTGCAGACCCTGTCGCCCCCCAACCCTCAATATGCCGGGCTGATCCTGGCATCCCGGCGCTATCAGGCCCTTGCAAGGTCAGGCGGCTGGCTTCCCCTGCCCAAAGGCCTGGTCGGCCGAGCAGGTTCAAGTCATGCGGGGATTCTTGCCCTCAGGGCCCGATTGAGCCTCGAAGGCTACGACGTGCCCATATCCCGATCGCCTGAGGTCTTTGATGCAGGGCTCGTGTCCGCCTTGAAGCAGTTTCAGGGCCACCATGGACTTCTGGTCGACGGGGTTGTGGGCCCCCTCACCCGTGCGGAATTGGATGTCCCGGCTGAAACCCGTGTCCTGCAGATCGAGGCCAATCTTGAACGTTGGCGCTGGATGCCCAGAAACCTGCCTGCAGATAGGGTCGAGGTGGATATTGCGGGTGCAGAGGCCGTCCTGTTTCGCGGACAGGTACCAATTTTCCAGTACCGTGTTGTGGTCGGACGACCCCACGACAAGACACCCATGTTCGTCTCCCGACTAAATGCCATCGTACTCAATCCGCCCTGGAACGTTCCAACCGGCATCGCAAATACGGAAATCCTGCCCAAGGCGGCCAAGGACCCCAAGTACCTTTCTGAGAATGACTTCATCTGGGTCGATGGCCATCTTCAGCAAAAGGCGGGGCCAAAGAGCGCGCTTGGCTTGATCAAGTTCGATCTCGTAAGTCCGTTTGGTGTCTATCTGCATGACACGCCCTTGCGGGAGGTGTTCAGCAAGCCCAGCCGCGCCTTGAGCCATGGGTGCATGCGGGTGGAGAAGCCCCTGGATCTGGCGACCCTCCTCCTGACCCCCCAGGGCATGACCCTGGCCAGTCTCCAGGCGGCCATTGATGCCAAGGAAACCCTGCGTATTGCCCTGAATACCCCGACCCCGCTCTATGTCATGTACTGGACGGCGGTCGTCGATCCGGGGGGGCAGGTCAGCTTTCGGCCAGATGTCTATGACTGGGATCGCCGCCTTATTACCGCCCTTGCCCTTGGTGTATCCCCCTGACTGGGCCAAGCGGAATTGCGAAACGCCCTGATTTTGGGCGAAATATGAGCCAGCAAAAACGAGTCGTCGGAGGCCCCTTGCCCACACATCGTCGCACGGTCCTGAAGGGGGCCATGGGCCTGATCGGCGTTCTTGCTGCTGGAAGCCCTGCCTGGGCTGACGCGCCCCGTACCCTCTCGCTTCACAACCTGCACACCGGTGAGGCGCTCAGGGCGACCTATTTTGAGGCAGGGCAATATGTCCCCGATGCCCTGGAGGCCATGAACCATCTTTTGCGGGACCATCGAACGGGCCAGAGCCACCCAATGGCCCCGCAACTCCTCGATCTCGTCACGACACTGGGCCATCGGCTGGAGACGGGGAGCACGGTTCAGGTCATATCCGGCTATCGATCCCCGGCCTCAAATGCTGCCCTGCACGAAGCCAGTGGCGGGGTCGCAACCCATAGCCTGCACATGCAAGGGCAGGCCATGGATATCCGCATTCCCGGGGTCGAGCTCGCCCACCTGCAAAACGCGGCCCTAGGCCTGGGACTTGGGGGGGTGGGCTATTACCCGGCTTCCGATTTCGTCCACGTCGATGTCGGGCGCGTGCGCCGCTGGTAGGGCACTGGCTCGGCCTCTGATTGCCATTGCAGCAATAATTTGGCATGGAATGTGCCATAACTTCTGCAGGTGGGGACCGTCATGAGCGGGCAATTTCCGAGTTTGAGCGCCTTGCGTCGCCTGGGCCAGACGGGCCTGGTCTTGTCGGCTCTGGGGCTGGCTGAGCCTGTCCTGGCCGCGCCGAAGCCGCCGAACATCGTCGTGATCCTGGTGGACGATGCCGCCCTGATGGACTTCTCGGCCTATGGCGGAGAGGCCCGAATGCCGAATATCGATCAGCTGGCTGGCTCCGGGGCCATGTTTACCAACTACCACACCTCGCCCCTGTGTTCGCCCTCGCGCTCCATGCTGTTGACCGGACTTGATAATCACCGCGCGGGGGTCGCGACGATTGAAGAAATCCTGCCCGCAGCCCTGCGCAGCCACAAGGGCTATGGCCTGCATTTCGAGCCCGGGGTCTGGACCCTGGCGGACCGGCTAAAGCGGTCGGGCTATCGGACCATGATGGCGGGGAAATGGCACCTGGGACACGGGCCGGGCGACCTGCCCAATTCCCACGGATTTGACCAGTCTCTGGCCCTGGATGCCTCGGGGGCGGACAACTGGCGGCAGAAGTCCTACATGCCCTATTACAAGGACGCGCCCTGGTTTGAGAACGGGGTGCCGGTCAAGCTGCCCGAGCGCTATTATTCCTCTGACCTGATTGAATCCCGGCTGGAGCGGTATATCGACGCCGAGCCTGCTGGCGGGGCTCCGTTCCTAGCCTATATTGCCTTCCAGGCCGTGCATATTCCGGTCCAGGCTCCAGCCAGCTATTCGGATCATTACCGGGGCCAGTTTGACGGTGGATGGGCTGCCCTTCGAGCTGACCGGACCCGCCGTGCCCGTGCCCTGGGCTTGATTCCTGAGAATGCGCCGGTTGCAGACCTGCGCCCCGAAACCCGCGCCTGGGCCGCGCTTAAGCCCGATGAGCGCCAGCGTTATGCCCGCGCCATGGAAGTCTATTCCGGCATGATCGAGGCCATGGATGCCAGTGTCGGGCGACTGATGCAGCACCTCAAGGCGCGCGGCGAACTGGACAACACCCTGTTCGTGGTCACCTCGGACAACGGCCCTGAATATAGCAATCCCGTCGCCGGCAATGATCTGTGGATGTCCCACAACGGCTATAAGTGGAGCCTGGAGGGGCAGGGGGAGGACGGCAGTCTCAACTTCATCGGTCCGGAATGGGCCGCTGCCGTGGCGGCCCCGGGACGCCTGTTCAAGTTTTACACCGCCGAAGGTGGCATTCATGTGCCCCTCATTGTTTCCGGGCCAGGGGTGAAGCCCGGCATTCGTGTCGGCTCCAATGCCTTTGTGACCGATATCACGCCCACCCTGGTCGACTATGCCGGGGCCATTCCGCCGGGGCCGGAGGCCTTGGCCATGGACGGCTCAAGCCTGCGCCCGGTTCTGACGGGGGACTCTTCCTGGACCCACGCACCCGATCAGGCGGTGGGAATCGAGGTCTCCGGAAATGCGGCCCTGTTTCGGGGAAGCTGGAAACTGGTGCGGGAAATGCCGCCGCTTGGGGACGGCAAGTGGCGACTCTACGACCTGGCCCGCGATCCGGGCGAGACCCATGATCTGTCAATCGCCGAGCCTGCCCAGATGAAGCTGATGCTGGCAGACTACGCAGCCTATGAGGCGCGGGTCGGGGTCATGCCCTTGCCGAAATCCTATTCGCCCCAGAAGCAACTCTTGCTGAACATCCTCTCCCGTCAGGTCCAGTTCATAGGCTCTGGGCGTCTGGCTCTGGTGGGCTTGGGGCTGCTGGCCTTGATCGGGCTGGTCTTGGCTGGCGTGCGCCGCATGCGACGCAAGCCATGATGGCCCAGGGTGGCTACCGCCTGCATGGTCTTAAGCTCTCCTATTTCACGGGAAAGCTTGAGGCCTATCTCCAGGCCAAGGGCATTGGCTTTGAGTTTGTCGAGATGGATACCGCGGATTTCCGGCGATGCGGTCGGGCCACTGGCTTTCTTCAAATGCCCCAGCTCGAGGCCCCGGACGGATCCTGGCTCACGGATACGACGGCGATTATCCGGCGGTTTGAGGCCGATGCACCTGGTCCGCGTTTGTCGCCCGTGACGCCCTTGGCTACCTTCACCAGTCGCCTGCTCGAAGATGCCTTTGATGAGTGGCTCTGGCGGCCCGCTCTCTATTATCGGTGGGCGTTTGAGGATGATGCCCGGCTGATGAGCCGTCAGATTGCCCGCTCCATGCTAAGGGATGTACCGGGTCCCGTCTGGCTCAAGGCCCGGATTGTCCGCGCCCGACAGGTTCATGAATACCTCAAACGGGACGGAATTACGCCCAAGACGGCACCGATCGTCGCAGCCCAGTTGCACGACCTGATCGATCTTTTGGAGCCGGTCTTGGCCCGCCGACCCTTCCTGCTGGGCGAGCGGCCCAGTGAGGCAGATTTTGGCCTCTTTGGACCCGTCTTTCGCCACTTTTCCATCGACCCGACCCCGGCGGCCATTCTGCGGGACCGGGCCTCCAATCTGCTGGCCTGGACGACCCGGCTCTGGGCCCTGCGCCCTTCTGACCTGGAGGGGCTGCCGGAAATCACCACTGTGCCCCAGGACCTAAGGCCCCTTCTGGGGCGGATCGGGGAGAGCTATCTGTCCTACCTTGCTGCGAATGCCCTAGCCTTGTCGCGGGGGCAGGGCATGGTCCGGTATTCAGACGGGGGTGTGGCCTGGACGGTGCCGACCTCGCCCTATCGCGGGACATGCCTGCAAGCCCTACAGACGGACTATCTTGCCCTGTCCTCGAAGGATCAGGTCTGGATGACTGAGGCGCTTGGGGGCCACAGGCTTGAAGATATGCCGCAAGGTCATCCGCCCCCGCCTCCCATGGTCGGAAAAGTCCTAACCCGTCACGGTCTGTAACGGGCAGGTGGAGAGGGCCAAACTTTCCGAAAGAGAACATATTGCCAACACGGAACAAAGCAGGTACGAATGAATCCGGCGCGCAGGAGGCCCAATCAATCGGACCTGAACGGCGGAATCATGGAATACGGGAGGCTGGACCTTGGCAAATCAATCGGCATTGAAGCTCGTGGCAAAAGAAGATGGTGATAAGGCGCGCGCCCTTGAAGCGGCGCTGACGCAAATTGATCGGGCCTTTGGCAAGGGCTCCGTGATGAAGCTTGGCGATAAGGCGACCATGGAAGTCGAGGCGGTCTCGACGGGTTCGCTCGGTCTCGACCTGGCCCTTGGAATTGGCGGCCTGCCCAAGGGGCGGATCGTTGAAATCTACGGCCCGGAAAGCTCGGGAAAGACCACCCTTGCCCTGCATGTGGTGGCAGAAGTTCAAAAGTCCGGCGGTACGGCAGCCTTCATCGATGCCGAACATGCCCTGGACCCGGCCTATGCTTTCAAGCTGGGGGTCAACCTCGATGAATTGCTGGTGTCCCAGCCGGATACCGGTGAACAGGCGCTGGAAATTACCGATACCCTGGTCCGATCAAACGCCATTGACGTCATTGTCATCGACTCTGTCGCGGCCCTGACGCCCCGGGCGGAAATCGAAGGCGAAATGGGAGACTCCCTGCCGGGTCTTCAAGCCCGTCTGATGAGCCAGGCCCTGCGCAAGCTCACGGCGTCGGTCTCCAAGACCAAGACCATGATCATCTTCATCAATCAGATCCGCATGAAGATCGGGGTCATGTACGGCTCGCCGGAAACGACCACGGGCGGCAATGCGCTGAAGTTCTATGCCTCCGTGCGTCTGGACATTCGTCGTACCGGGTCGGTGAAGTTGCGCGACGAGATTGTGGGCAACAATGTCCGGGTGAAGGTGGTCAAGAACAAGGTGGCCCCGCCCTTCCGTGAAGTTGAATTCGACATCATCTATGGCGAGGGAATCTCCAAGCTTGGGGAAATCATCGACCTCGGCGTCAAGGCTGGCGTGATTGAAAAATCCGGATCCTGGTTCTCCTGGAATAGCCAGCGCATTGGTCAGGGCCGTGACAATGTCCGGGAATTCCTCAAGGCCAATCGCGATATTGCCGAGAAGATTGAGGCCCAGGTTCGTGGGGCCAAGGCCGCGATTGAAGAAGAACTTCTGGTCGGTCCGACGGCCGAGGACGATATCGACTAGGACCAAGTGCTGACTGGCCGCGCTTTTTCTTTGGCGCGGCCGGGCAAGTTCTCGTAAATGGTCGTCCTTCTGCGGTGCAGCACGTCTGGGGACTTTTCCCTGACGTGGCATCGCGTTCGAACCACCAAGAGCGCAGACCATGCCGAGCCTGAACGAGATCCGCTCCACCTTCCTCAGCTATTTCGAGGCCAAGGACCATCTGGTCATTCCGTCTGCGCCCCTGGTGCCGCAGAACGATCCGACACTCCTGTTCGTCAATGCGGGCATGGTGCCGTTCAAGAATTATTTTACCGGCGCAGAGACGCCGCCTGCGGCCCGCGCGGCCTCTTCCCAGAAGTCGGTTCGCGCCGGCGGCAAGCACAACGACCTGGATAATGTCGGCTATACAGCCCGCCATCATACCTTCTTCGAAATGCTGGGGAACTTTTCCTTCGGCGACTATTTCAAGGCGGGCGCCATTGAACATGCCTGGACCCTGCTGACGCGGGACTTCGGACTGCCACCGGAAAAGCTGTGTGTAACCGTCTATCATACCGATGATGAGGCCGCCGACCTCTGGCGCAAGATCGCGGGCCTGCCGGACGAGCGGATCATCCGGATCGCCACCAACGACAACTTCTGGTCCATGGGCGATACGGGCCCCTGCGGCCCCTGTTCTGAAATCTTCTACGATCACGGAGCGCACATTCCCGGTGGTCCGCCCGGTAGTCCGGATGAAGATGGCGACCGGTTCGTCGAGATTTGGAATCTCGTCTTCATGCAGTTCGAGCAAATGGCAGACGGCACCCGTCGCCCCCTGCCAAAGCCCCAGATCGATACGGGCATGGGGCTGGAGCGGATCGCCGCTGTCCTGCAGGGCGTGCACAACAATTATGACATCGACCTCTTTCGCACCCTGATTTCGGCAACCCAGTCCCTGACGGGTACCACCGAGGACACCCCGTCCCACCGGGTGATTGCCGACCATTTGCGGGCCTCCAGCTTCCTGATTGCGGACGGGATTTCACCCTCCAATGAAGGTCGCGGCTATGTCTTGCGCAGGATCATGCGCCGGGCCATGCGCCATGCCCATCTCCTGGGAGCCCAGGACCCCCTGATGCACCGGCTTGTGCCCACCCTCGTCTCCGAGATGGGGACGGCCTATCCGGAACTGCGCCGGGCGGAGCCAGCCATTGTCGAGACCCTCCGCCAGGAAGAGGAACGCTTCCGCCGGACCCTCGGGCGCGGCATGACCCTGCTGGATGAGGCGACGGCGGGCATGGGGGCGGGCGACCGGCTTCCCGGCGAGACGGCCTTCAAGCTCTATGACACCTTCGGCTTCCCCCTGGACCTGACCCAGGACGCCCTGCGTGCGCGCGACATATCCGTCGATCTGGACGGATTTCAGGCCGCCATGAAGCGCCAGCGCGATCTGGCGCGAGAGGCCTGGGCGGGGTCTGGGCAAGCAGCTGCGGCGACGGAATGGTTCGCCATTCGCGAACGTCTGGGGGCCTCTGAGTTCCTTGGCTATGACGTGGATAGCGCCGAGGGCGAGGTTCTGGCCCTGGTGGCGGACGGGGCGGAAATCGGCGATGCCGGTCCCGGCCAGACGGTCTTTGCCCTGTTTGACCGCACTCCCTTCTACGCGGAAAGCGGCGGCCAGGCCGGAGATGTGGGGCTTATCACCGGCCCCTCGGGTCGCGCTCGGGTGCTCGATACCCAAAAACAGGCGGGTGATCTGATTGTCCATGAACTCGAGGTCCTGGAGGGCAGTTTCCAGGTCGGCCAGCGGCTGACCCTGTCCGTCGATGCGGCCCTGCGGCAAACCACCCGCGCCAACCATTCGGCAGCCCACCTGCTGCACGCTGCCCTTCGTAACGTCCTGGGTCCCCACGTCTCCCAGAAGGGCCAGATGGTCGATGGTGAGCGCGTGCGGTTCGACTTCAGCCATGGAGGCCCGGTGTCGCCTGCAGAAATCGAGGCCATTGAGTCCGAGGTTAATGCTGTCATTCGCCAGAACCAGTCCACCCGGACCGAGGAAATGGCACCTGACAAGGCGATTGAGGCCGGGGCCATGGCCTTGTTCGGCGAAAAATACGGCGACAGCGTTCGGGTCCTGACCTTGGGTGAGGCCCTGGCAGGCGACGGAGCCTATTCCGTCGAGCTCTGCGGCGGCACCCATGTCCATCGTACAGGGGATATTGCCCTGTTCCGGATTGTCTCTGAAACCGGTGTGGCGGCGGGTATTCGCCGGATCGAAGGCCTGACCGGGGAGGCTGCTCGGCGGTTCCTGACCGAACAGGCCGGAATTGCCAAGGCCCTGGCCGATCAGTTCAAGGTGCCTGTGGCCGATGTTGCGGCGCGAGTTGAGGCTCTGGAAGTCCAGCGCCGCAAGCTCGAAAAGGAGCTGGGGGATGCCCGACGCCAGCTCGCCATGGGCGGGGGGTCTGGCGGTGCCGTCTCTGCCATCGAGGAGATCAATGGCTTTAAGGTCATGGCGCGGATCATGGACGGGGTCGGTGGCAAGGACCTGCGCCCCATAGCCGAAGAATTCAAAAAGCAGGTTCCAGACGGCATCATCGCCCTGATCGGGACGTCCGAAGGCAAGGCGGCCATTACCGTCGCGGTCACCGGGGCGTCCGCCTCGCGGATCACGGCCGTGGACCTCGCCAAGGCGGCGGTTCAGGCCCTGGGCGGACAAGGGGCAGGGGGTCGCCCTGACTTTGCTCAAGGCGGTGCCCCCGATGGGGACCGGGCCGAGGAAGGCCTCGGGGTCATCCGGAAGGTGCTTGCCGCTATCTGAGGCGGGCCAAGCTAGATGGCGCGAATGGTTTAGAGGCTTGATTCTCGTGCCCATCGGCGCGAGGCTTCGTGCCTCATTAAAAAACCTGTCCTGGGGAGGGCGCGTCACATGTCATTACCGGTCATCAATCCCAATGGAACCCTCAAGGGGAAGGTCGCGCTTGTCACAGGGGCCAGCCGGGGCATTGGCGAGGCCATCGCCGCACGACTCGCTATGGAGGGTGCCATGGTCGTTGTCTCCGCCCGGACAGCCGCCGAAGGGGAAAGCCGTCTTCCGGGAACCCTGGCCCACACGGTCGAGCGCATCAAGGCCGCCGGGGGGCACGCAACCCTGATTAAGGCGGACCTGGCCCAGGCCTCCGAGCGGGAACGACTGGTCGAAGAGGCGGTCGACGCCTACGGCCCGATTGATATCCTGATCAACAATGCCGCCATTACCTTCTTCATGCCGGTGATCGAGTTCACCGAAAAGCGGTTCAAGCTGATGATGGAGGTTCAGGTCTATGCTCCCTTCCATCTGGCACAGCTGGTCCTGCCGTCCATGATTGCCCGCAAGTCAGGCTCCATCGTCAATATTTCCTCGCCCGCCGGGCTCCATCCCAAGCCTCCCTATCGCGGCGGTCGCGGCGGGACGGTCTACGGCCTCTGCAAGGCGGCGCTAGAGCGCTTCACGACGGGGCTGGCCTCTGAGGTCCAGGCGGATGGCATTGCCGTCAATGTGGTCTCTCCAGGGCTCGTAGATACCCCTGGCGTCGCCGTTCACGGTCTGATCAATGAACAGACCAAGGACCGGGTCCAGCCGATCGAATACATTGCCGAGGCCGTCTATCAGCTGGCCAAGGCTGATCCTCAGACCATGACCGGGCGAATTGACTATGCAGAGCCTTTGCTGGCTGAACTTTCCATCGCCCCCACGCCCCTGATCTGATTTTCCGCCCAGAGGTCTTGTCAGACCCGCCAAACCCCGTCTTTGATCCCTGATAAGCAGGGGTGTCTCAGATGAAGTTTTTGATGGGTGTGCTGGCCATGGGACTATTGACCGGGTCGGTTCAGGCCGCCGTTTTGACGCCCGAGCGGGTCTATGCCGCGCCGGACCTGACCGGGCCCCGCGCCCGGGGGGTTGGCCTGTCTCCAGATGGAACTCTGGTGACCTATCTGAAGGCCCGGAGCGACGATCCGCGCATGACCGACCTGTGGGCGGCTGACGTCAAGGGCGGCGCGCCCCGACTGCTCATTGATGCCCTGGCCCTTGTGCCCAAGGACCGGACCCTGTCCGAGGCAGAGAAGAGCCGTCGTGAGCGGCAGGGGATCCAGAGCCGGGGGGTTGTCTCCTATGACTGGGACGAGGAAGGTCGTTTCATTCTGGTGCCTGTTGAGGGCGATCTGTGGCTCTGGTCCCGGGCGGATGCCAAGATCAAAAGGCTGACCAATAGTCCTGATGATGAAATCGACGCACGGGTCTCGCCCCAGGGCCGGTTCGTGTCCTTTGTGCGGAATGACAACCTCGTGGTCATGCCCCTGACGGGGGGGACGGAGCGCGCCCTCACAAAGGACGGCACGGAACTGGTCAGCTGGGCCACGGCAGAATTCATCGCCCAGGAGGAAATGGACCGCCAAACCGGCTATTGGTGGAGCCCTGACGAGGCCCACATTGCCCTGACCCGTGTCGATCAGTCCGGAGTGGATGTGGTTGAGCGTCTGGACATTGGGGCCAGTGGCGCCACGGTTGTCCGTCAGCGTTACCCCCGGGTGGGGCGTCCCAATGCTCGCGTCGACCTCTTTATTGCAGATGTGAAAACGGGTGCCCGGGTCCCTGTGGACCTGGGATCGGATGCCGATACCTACCTTGCGCGGGTTGACTGGTCTCGGGACGGCAAGACCCTCTATGTCCAACGCCAAAGTCGCGACCAGCGTCGGCTAGACCTGCTTGCGGTCTCTGTCGACACGGGCAAGAGCCATATCCTGCTGAGTGAAACCAGTCCTCACTGGGTGGATCTTTCGGATGATTTTCGCGCCCTAGACGGGGGGCGGTTTCTCTGGTCCTCGGAACGCACGGGCTGGAAGCACCTCTACCTGTATGATGCAGATGGGAAACTGATCCGGCCGGTCACGTCTGGTGAGTGGCCAATCGATGCTCTCCAGGGCCTGAACGAGTCCCGGGGACAGGTGTTGTTCACGGCGCATCGGGAGTCGCCTACCGAACAGAGGCTTTATGCAGCATCTCTCGACAAGACCTCTCCGCCCAAGGCCCTGACCCCGCCTGGCGGATGGTGGACGGCAAAGGTCGCCGGGCGAGGCGGGGTCTTTGTCGGCACCTATGAAGATCCGGCCACACCGCCTCGTACCGGGCTCTATGCGGCTGATGGTCATCTGGTTCGCTGGATTGAGGAAAACCGTCTTGCTGAGGGCCATCCCTTTGCGCCCTATGCCGATCGGCTGGCCAAGCCCAACTATGGGACCATCAAGGCCTCCGACGGACAGGATCTCTGGTGGTCCATGCGCACGCCCCCGGGCTTCGATCCCGCCCGTAAGTATCCGGTCATCGTCAAGGTATATGGCGGGCCGGGGAGCGCCTTGGTGCGAAAGGTCTGGGCTGATCCGGCGGACCAGCTCTATCTTGAGGCGGGCTTCATTCTGTTCACTCTGGATAACCGGGGCACACCAAACCGCAGCCTGGCCTTCAAACAGGCTATTGATCGCCGCATGGGGCAACTCGATGTTGCAGACCAGATTGCCGGTGCGACCTATCTGAAATCCTTGCCTTATGTGGATGGCTCGCGGCTGGGAGTCACGGGCTGGTCCTATGGTGGCTATATGACCCTGCTTCTGCTCAGCACGCCAGAAACCCCCTTTGCTGCCGGGGTTGCCGGGGCTCCACCGACCGATTGGACCCTCTATGACACCCACTATACCGAGCGGTATATGGGCACGCCCAAGGACAATCCGGCAGGCTATGCGGCGTCGGAAGTCACCGCGCGCATGGACTGGTTGAAGCCTGGGTCCTTGCTTCTCATGCACGGCATGGCCGACGACAATGTCACCTTCGACAACTCCACCCGACTGATGGCGGCTCTGCAGGCCAGGCCGATTGCCTTTGAGACCATGATCTATCCCGGGCTCCGCCACCGCGCGGGTTGGACCCAGGCCAATTACCTGCACAGGACGCGCACCACCCTGGATTATTTCATCCGTAAACTTCAGCCCGAACCCGCGCGCTGATCCCGCCCTTCAACCTGTTTTAAGGACTGCCCATGACCCGCCTTTCCACCTCCTTACTCGCCCTGATGACGGCAGCCTCGCTGAGTGGGGCTGCCCTGGCCGATCCAGCTCTCGAATCCAGGTTCGATGCCCAGATTTCACCCCGGGAAATGAGCGACTGGATGAAATTCATGGCGGCAGAGCCGAACCATGTCGGCGCGCCACACAACAAGGCCAATGCCGAATGGGTTCAGGCCCAGTTCAAGGCCTGGGGTTGGGACACCCGGATTGAAACCTTCAAGGTGCTCTATCCCACCCCAATCTCCTCAGCGCTCGAACTCAAGGGCCCCAAGCCGTTCAAGGCGACCCTGACGGAACGTCCGGTTCCCGGCGACGTGACGTCTGGCCGCACGCGCGGCGAGCTTCCGGCCTATGTCGCCTTCCAGGGTGACGGGGATGTCATGGCCCCTCTGGTCTATGTCAATTTCGGTATGCCGGAGGACTATGACGCCCTCGAACGCATGGGGGTTTCGGTCAAGGGCAAGATTGTCATTGCCCGCTATGGCGTTGGCTGGCGGGGTCTGAAGCCCAAGCTGGCCCAGGATCACGGGGCGGTGGGCTGCATCATCTATTCCGATCCGCAACAGGACGGCTATGGCTCTGGCGACGTCTATCCGAAGGGCGGTGGACGCCCGTCCCAGAGCTTCCAGCGTGGATCTGTGGCCGACATGCCCCTCTATCCGGGCGATCCCCTCACGCCGGGCATTGGGTCCACGGAAACCGCCAAGCGCCTCAAGCGTGAGGATGCCCCGACCATTCTGAAAATTCCGGTCCTGCCGATTTCCTACGGTGATGCCCAGCATTTCCTTGAGGCTCTGGAGGGCAATACGGTCCCGGCCAACTGGATTGGCGGCCTGCCCATGACCTACCATGTGGGCGGAACCCCTGCGACCCAGGTGCATATTGCGGTCAAGTCTGACTGGAGCCTTAAGACCATCTACGACGTCGTGGCGGTCATGAAGGGGACAGAAGCTCCGGATCAGTGGGTGCTGAGAGGCAATCACCGGGATGCCTGGGTCTTCGGTGCGGCTGACCCCTTGAGCGGGCATGTGGCCTTGCTGGCAGAGGCCAAGGCCATCGGAAAGCTGGCCACAGAGGGCTATAAGCCCAAGCGCACCCTGGTCTATCTCAGCTGGGATGCGGAAGAGCCCATGCTCCTGGGCTCCACGGAATGGGCAGAGACCCATGCCGACGAATTGAAGGCCAAGGGCGTCATCTATCTAAACACAGACGGAAACGAACGCGGGTTCTTCGGGGCGGAGGGCAGCCATGCCTATGAGCACCTGGTCAGCCAGGTGATCGGCGATGTGAAGGACCCTGAGACCGGCGTTACGGTGGCCGCCCGGTCGCGCGCCGCCCTCCAGGTGGCCGCCAGCAAGCCCACGGCCAGCGCCCAGGCCCGGGCGGAAGGGGCCCTGGCAGCTGACCCAAATCATGACCTGCCAATCGCGGCCCTTGGGTCAGGCTCGGACTATTCGGCCTTTATCGGCCATCTGGGACTGGCCGCTCTGAACTTCGGCTTTGGCGGCGAGGGACATTCCGGCGGTGTTTATCACTCTGCCTACGATACCTGGGAACACTATACGCGCTTTGATGATCCCGGGCTTGCCTATGGCGGTGCCCTGGCCAAAGTCGGCGGGCGACTGGTTTTGCGGATTGCAGATTCCGACCTTCCCCTGCAACGCTATACGAACTTCGCCGATACCGTTGCCGGATATAACGATGAGCTCAAGGCCCTGGCCACAGCCAAGCGGGAGCTCCAGAAGGCCCAGGCCCGGGTGATTTCGGGCAATCTCTATCGGCTGGTCGATGATCCCCAGAGGACCAATGGGGCCCCGACACCGCTCCTGCCCGTGCCCTATTTCAACTTCGCGCCCCTGGACAATGCCGTGGTGCATCTGAAGGCCAGCGCCCAGGCCTATGATGCCGCCTTGTTGACGAGGGGGACGAGCCTATCTCCCGCAACCCGGGCTCGTCTGTTCGAGATGCAGAAGGGGCTGGAGCAGACCCTGATCAACGAGGTCGGCCTGCCGGGGCGGCCTTGGTACAAGAACCTTGTCTATGCCCCTGGACGCTTTACCGGATACGGAGCCAAGACCCTGCCGGGGGTTCGTGAAGCCATTGAGGAACAGCGGTGGTCAGATGCTGACGCCTACTGCGTCCTGACGGCTCAGGCTCTTGAGACCTATGCTGCCCGGCTGGACGCGGCGGTCAAGTTGATCACCGCCGGATCGTAAAACGCCAAGAGGGGGGCTGTGAGGCCCCCCTGAGGTCGTGTCCGTCCAGGCTGAACTCAGCCCTGGGCCAGGGCCTTGTCCAGATTGGCGGCAACCTTGTCGATGAAGCCTTCGGTGGTCAGCCAGCCTTGGGCGTCGCCGACCAGCAGGGCCAGGTCCTTGGTCATGAAACCGCTTTCCACGGTATCGACGCAGACCTTTTCCAGGGTGTGGGCAAACCGGTCCAGGTCGGCATTGCCATCCAGCTTGGCCCGGTGCTGCAGGCCCCGGGTCCAGGCGAAGATCGAGGCAATTGAGTTGGTCGAGGTCGACTCACCCTTTTGATGCTGGCGGAAGTGGCGCGTCACCGTGCCGTGGGCCGCCTCGGATTCCATGATCTTGCCGTCTGGCGTAATCAGGACTGAGGTCATCAGACCCAGGGAGCCAAAGCCCTGGGCAACCTGGTCGGACTGGACGTCGCCGTCATAGTTCTTGCAGGCCCAGATAAAGCCGCCGTCCCACTTCAGGGCCGAGGCCACCATGTCGTCAATCAGGCGATGTTCGTAGGTAATGCCAGCCTTCTTGTATTGATCGGCATATTCCGCAGCAAAAACCTCCGCAAAGATATCCTTGAAGCGGCCGTCATAGGCCTTGAGGATGGTGTTCTTGGTGGAGAGATAGACCGGGCACATGCGCTGCAGGCCATAGGCGAAGGTCGCCTGGGCAAATTCGCGAATGGAGTCGTCCAGGTTGTACATGGCCATGGCGACGCCAGCACCCGGATAGTTGAACACTTCGTGCTCGATTTCCTGCCCGTCCTCGCCGACCCACTTGATGGTCATCTTGCCCTTGCCGGGGATTCGGAAGTCCGTGGCACGATACTGGTCGCCGTAGGCGTGGCGTCCGATGATGATGGGCTTGGTCCAGCCCGGGATCAGGCGGGGAACGTTCTTGCAGATGATGGGCTCGCGGAACACCACCCCGCCAAGAATGTTGCGGATGGTGCCATTGGGCGACTTCCACATTTTCTTGAGCTTGAATTCCTCAACGCGGGCCTCATCCGGCGTAATCGTCGCGCATTTGATGCCGACGCCGTATTTCTTGATGGCCTCTGCAGACTGGATTGTGACCAGATCGTCGGTTGCATCGCGATGTTCCATGCCCAGATCGTAATAATCCAGGTCGATATCGAGATAGGGAAATATCAGCTTGTCCTTGATCCACATCCAAATGATGCGGGTCATTTCGTCCCCATCGAGGTCAACAACGGGATTGGCAACTTTGATCTTGGCCATAAAGGACGCAGGCTCCACGTAAGAAAGTATCGATATTGCGCTCTGCTATACAAGGGCTTGCCAAGGACGCAAACACCGATCCGGACTTGCCATGCCACTCTTCAGGCTGGAAAAGCCCTCATGGCGCAAAATCCACCCTGTATTATCCTCGATCGCCCGCAACTTGCTCAGAACATAGGAGCGGTGGCGCGGGCCATGGCAAACTTCGGTCTGGCGGACTTGCGACTCGTCAGTCCCCGGGATGGTTGGCCCCAGGAGCGGGCCTGGGCGACGGCTTCCGGTGCCGAATGGCCTTTGAATGCGGCGCGAGTCTATGACCGGGTCGAGGACGCGATTAGTGACCTGCACCTGGTCTATGCGACCACTGCCCGGCCCCGGGAACTTCAGCTGCCTATTCTGACGCCGCGCGAGGCCATGGCAAATTTCTCCGCAGAGGTGGACGCGGGCCATAGGGTCGGCCTCTTGTTCGGGGCCGAGCGTGCGGGTCTGGAGACGGCAGACATTGCGCTGTGTCAGGCCGTTGTCACCCTGCCCATTGATCCCAGGTTCCGATCCCTCAACCTTGCCCAGGCTGTGATTATCCTGGCCTATGAGTGGCGCATGACCCGGGAGCAGGCGATACCCGCGAACTTTCGCGAAGCCCCGGATCCAGCAGAGGCCGCGTCGATGCTGGGCCTGTTCGAGCATTTCGAGCGCGAACTTGAGTCCGCCGGGTTTTTTCATCCACCTGAGAAAAAGGGCTCCATGGTGCAGAACCTGCGGGCTGCCCTGTCCCGCGCGCGGTTTTCGGACCAAGAGGTACGAACCTTTCGTGGGGTTGTGACGGCCCTGTCAAAGGGCAGGGGGCGCGTTCTAGCCAAGCTGGCCCAGGCCAGGCTGAAGGCAGGTTTGCCACCCGAAGGACTTTGAGCCGCTTGTGGTCCGCAACCTCGGGATGACATAATCCGAACGACCCAATGCGAGATGGAGCTCCGGCCATGACGTCCCAGGCGCTTGATGACCTGAAGATCGCTGCCCGCAATGCCTGGCTGTTTACCCTGCCCCTGATCGAGATTGCCTCGACCCGTCAGCGCGGTCAGGCGGTCGGTTCGCAGATGAATGTCTTCGGCCATATGCGCAAGCTGGCTGATCACAGGGCCCGGGCCGTGACCACACCCAACAATGACACCTTCTACTCGACGGCCCAGGTCGATCTGGGCGCTGGGCCCGTCACCATCACCCTGCCGCCAACCGGGGACCGTTATCTGTCGCTCCAGCTGATGGACGCCTATACGAACAGCTTTGCCATTCTGGGCACACGCACCACAGGAGCCGACGGAGGGACCTTTACCCTGGTCGGTCCCCAGGACGCCGCCGAGGGCCATAATCTCATTCGCTCGCCCACACGCCATGTCTGGGCCTTGGCCCGCATTCTGGTGGCAGGTCCTCATGATGAGGCTGAGGCCAAGTTGATCCAGCAGGCGATCTCCATGCAGGGGCCTGATGCACCCACGCCTGGGCCCTTTGCTGGCCGGGGTGCCAACTGGCGCGATTATTTCCAGTCTGCGGCAGACCTTTTGGCCCTCAATCCCCCACCTGTGACGGACCGGGCGGTCCTGGCGACTCTGGCTCCGCTAGGTCTCGACGCCTTCGATCCTGACCGGTTTTCCACTGACGAGGTCGCCGCGATCGAGGCCGGCATGGCCGAGGCCCGAACCCTGGCCCGGCGGGGTGGCTTGTCAGGACTGGGCTTTACAGAGGGTTGGTCCTATCCCCCGGGTCGGCTCGGTGACTTTGGGCAGGATTACCGGTTCCGCGCCTCGGTGGCCCTCTCAGGGCTCGCCGCCCTGCCGCCGGTTGAGGCCATGTACATGCGGGCGGAGGGGCCTCTGCCGCGCGCCCTGTTTGATGGTCTGACCAACTGGCAACTCCATTTTGCGAAGGGGGAGGACCTGCCTGTCGACAGTTTCTGGTCGCTTAGCCTTTATGAAGCGACCGACGATGGCCAGTTCTACTTCACTGACAATCCCCTGAACCGCTATGCCATTGGCGACCGGACCCCGGGTCTGGTGCGGAATGCGGATGGGTCTCTGGACATCTGGATCGGCCACGCATCTCCCGGCGCGGATCGGGAGTCCAACTGGCTGCCTGCGCCCGAGGGTCCATTCGCCCTGTTCATGCGCGCCTATCTGCCCAAGCCGGAATTGCTGGACGGTGGGTATCGACTGCCACGGGTGATCCAGCTGGCGGATTGACTTTCAGCCCTGCGACCAGCATAAACCGCCCCTTCGTGGCTCCGGGGCTTGCCCTGCGGGTCTGCGATCTAATGACGGGATGATGCAAAGCCGCCGTTGAAATCGTGCCACCGATCTGGGGGGCACCGGCCCGCGTCGAATGAAGAGAGACGACACATGTCGAAGCGCCACTCGGCGAAGTACAAGATTGACCGCCGGATGGGCGAAAACATCTGGGGTCGCGCCAAGTCCCCGGTGAATGCCCGTTCCTATGGTCCCGGTCAGCACGGCCAGCGCCGCAAGCAGAAGGTTTCCGACTTCGGTCTCCAGCTGCGCGCGAAGCAAAAGCTGAAGGGCTATTACGGCAATCTGACGGAAAAGCAGTTTGCCAAGACCTATGAAGAAGCCGCCCGCCGGAAGGGTAACACCGCCGAGAGCCTGATCTCTCTGCTGGAAAGCCGTCTGGATGCCATCGTTTATCGCGCCAAGTTTGTGCCGACCGTGTTTGCGGCCCGCCAGTTCGTCAATCACGGCCACGTGCTGGTGAATGACAAGCGCGTCAATATTGCGTCCTATCGCGTCAAGGTTGGCGATGTGGTCTCCGTGCGTGAGCGCTCCAAGAACATGGCCCTCGTGCTGGAAGCCCTTCAGTCTTCAGAGCGTGAATGGCCCGACTATGTCGAAGTCGACGCCAAGGCCATGACGGCGAAGTTCATCCGGGCTCCGGAGCTTTCCGAAGTTCCATATCCGGTGAAGATGGAACCCAATCTGGTCGTCGAATTCTACGCCTCCTGATCGGTCTCCGATTTTCGAGATTTTTGCGAAGGCCCTGGAGCGATCCGGGGCCTTTTCATTTTTGCTCTGTCCCGGCGAGCTGGAATCTGGCGAGGTAGAACCATGAATCGTCGCCTCTTGATCCTGGCCAGTGCCGTCTGGCTCGCGGGTTGCGTGACCCGGCCCGTGTCTGGACCAGAGCCAGGGTTTTCCGGCCCCCTGGCGGAGCTGGAAACCGTACACGGGTTTCGCGCGGGCCCCGATGGCGTAAGTCTGAGCCTGACCTCTGGCGGCTGCACAGACCGGGCGGACATTGTGCACTATATCGAACGCCGGGGCCGTGAATTTGGTCTGGCCATAGCCCGCAAGCGTCTGGACCGCTGTGTCAGCGCGCCAGGGACCGAAAGCGAGATCCACTTCACCTACCAGGACCTCGGCCTCCCGCCGGGCTCGGTCGTCTTCCTTTTGAATCCCATCGGTCCATCGAGACCCTGACGAAATCAGAGTTTGGCCGGGGACGCCACGGGCTTGGCCTCGGGTCCGGGCAGATATTCCAGGGACCAGGCGCTGTCGGCCTTCAAATAAGTCTTCACCAAGCGCTGAATATCCTCAGGCGTGACCTTTTCCCGGCCGGGGATGGACTCGCGAATGGCCTCAAGCCGGGATGGATCGGTCTGGGCCCCGGAGAGCGTGCCGATCCAGTAGCCATTGGATTGTCGCGCCCGATTGATCCCCTCGATCTGCGGCTTGCGGGCCCGGTCCAGTTCATCCTGGGTGACGCCCTTGGTCGCCATGTCCGAGGTGATCCGGGCGATATTGGCATAGAAGCTGGCGACGCGGTCCGGTGGGGTCTCTACGGCGGCCAGGACATATCCATAGCCTGGAAAGACCCTAGAGCCCTGATAGTCGGTAATGGGCGAATAGGTGGCGCCTTCGGTTACCCGGATCTGGTCCAGCAGTCGGGATTCGAGAATCTTGGTGGCCAGGGACATGATCCGGGCCTCCTGGCGATTTTTCAGCGCGTCCGGGGCTGGCCAGGCGATCGAGGCCACAGCCTGATTAGTCTTGCCCTTATGGAGCTTGACCAGCGGGGTCGAGGTCGGGGCCGGGAAATGGACCTCCAGGCTTCCTGGAGGCGCGACAAAGCCTGCCGGGCGGGCGGGCAGGGCCCCCAGGGTCTTGGCGACCTGGGCCACGGCCTCATCAACAGTCACATCGCCCACGATCAGGATATCGATGGCTCCCTTGTCCAGAACGGGCCCGAGCAGGGCCTTCAGGTCTTCGGGGCGGGCGGCCTTGATCTGCGCATCATCCGGGAATTGCGACCATCGCGGGTCACCATTTCGCAGGGCCTGGGGCAGGTCGACCTGCCAGGCTGTCAGGGGCGTCGCCTCGATCTGGGCTCGAACGGCGGTGAGGCTGTTGCGAACCCTTTCGAAGGCTTCTGGCCGGAATCCCGGCGCTGTCAGATAGGCGGAAATGACCTGAAGGGCGGTTGGGAGGTCGCCGGACTTGGCCTGACTGGTGAGGTTGAAGGAGTCTTCGGCCATGTTGGAGCCGATTTGGACTGACTTGCCCGCCAGAATGGTCTGAAGCTCGTCAAAGGTCAGCGCCGTCAGGCCGCCGCCCACCAGGGCCGAGGTGGCCCAGGCCATATTCGGTTGATCCTTGGGAATTTCCCGCAGGCCACCGCCCACGGACACCAGGACATTGACGCTATCAGCGGAGAATTTCGTGGGCTTTATGGTCAGCCGGACGCCATTGGCAAAGCGCACAAAGCTGGTCCCGAATTCCGTGATTTCCCGGCGATCTGCAACCTGGCCCGCTGGACCAAAATCGCTGTAGGGCCAGACCTTGACGGCATCGGCAACCGGCCGGGTCAGGGGGGCAGCGGAAACGGCCTTGTAGGCCGCAAGCAAGGCCGCATCGCCGCCAGCCAGGGGCTCGGGGCTTGCGAAATAGACCAGAGGGCCAGATCCGGTAAACAGACCTCGCAAGGCTTCGCTGACCTGATCGACGGTAAGGCCTTTAACAGCCGCTTCAAATTCCGCCAGGTCTTCTGTGGGCGGGGTGTAAACCTCATTTTCCGCAGCAGCCTGGGTCAGGGCATCTGCCAGGCCTGGTGTCCGCCGCGTTGTGGCCCCGGCGACGGCTGTCGAGAGGTCTGTCCGGGTCTCGACAATCTCGCGGTCCAGTTCTGCGGGGGTGATACCGAAGGTAATGATCTCTCGGCGCACCGTCTCCACGGCGGTCAGGGCCGCCTTCCAGTCGCCAGCCTTGGGGACAATGCCAATGTCCGTGACCTCGGCAGACCGGAAATATCCCGCATCATCTGCCTGGGCCGACAGGAAGGGTGCATTGGCACCATTGTTCAACTTCTCAAATCGCCGGTTCAGGGTGTCCAGGGCGAGTTTCCGGATGATATCCCGCCGGCGGTTGGCGAGGCTATCCGGGCTTGAATCAAACGGTCGAACCCAGGCGAGGCTGAGAACCGCCGTGACGCCGGGCTCGGCATAGACCCGGGCTTCAAGGCCGCGCGGTTTGGGCGTTCCAAACCGGTCCGGAGCCACCGTCGTCTTGGGAGATTTCCAGTCGCCAAACCGGGCCTTGATCGCGGCCTCTACCTCGACGGGATTGATATCGCCAACCACAATCAGGCTTGCCCGGTCCGGACGATAATAGGTCTCGTAATACTGCCGCAGCAGCGTGACCGGCGCGTTTTGCAGCACGCTGACCTTGCCGATTGGCATCCTGTCGGCGAGGGGTTGGCCCTCAAACAGGAATTTGAACATTTCCACCCCTTGGGCCCGGAAACCCGGTGTGCCGCGGAGCCGCTCTTCGGACTGAACCACGCCCCGCTCGGGCTCGAAGGCCTTGGCGCTCAGGGTCAATTCGCTGGCGACTTCGCGCATCAGCATGAGCCCGGTGCCAAATGTGTCCGCCTCGGTCAGGGGCAGGTCCAGTTGATAGACTGTCTGGTCGAAGCTGGTGAAGGCGTTGGTATCGGGACCAAAGGCTAGGCCGTGGCGCTCCAGGACCTTGACCATGTCGCCCTCGGGCACATGGTTTGATCCCTTGAAGGCCATGTGCTCCAGAAAGTGTGCCAGACCCTGTTGGCTGTCGGTTTCCTGAAGCGAGCCCGAGGCAAATCGCAGACGGATCGAGGCCTGGTTCTTGGGGGTCTGGTTGCGCAGAATGGCATAGCGCAGGCCATTGGGAAGTTGGCCGAAGGTGACCGCTGGGTCAGGTTTTACATCGCTGTAGGTCTGGGCCCAGACCTTATTGGGATCGGCTGTAACCTTGGCAATGGCTTGCGTCGTCATGCCCAGGCCAAAGGCCAGACAGATGAGCCAGTTTGCGGCGATCCGGGTGTTCATGGGGCATATCCAGACTTGGTCTGTGTCGATTGGGTGTAAGACTGTATCGAATAACCAGCAATAGTCACGAGCCTAGAGAAAGCGCAGCACCATGTCCGCAGGGACACGCCGGGGACGCTTCCGGGCCTGATCGATCAGGCACCAGGTGGTGGCAACCTGAGCACACATGGCCCCATCGGGCCCATCAATTCGCACAAACCGGTCAAATTTCGGGCCGTCAGCCTCGGTAGCGACCCAGGTTCGGATATGGGCGGCCTCGCCAGGCAGGAGGGGGCGGCGATAGTCCACCTCGTGGCGCAGGCAAATCCAGGCCCATTGGGCGAGGTCCTCATCGGCCTGGCAAGCAGTCCAGTGGGCTATGGCTATGTCCTGGGCCCAGCTTAGATAGACGACGTTATTGACGTGTCCATTGGCGTCGAAGTCTGTCGCCACAGGATCACGGACCTGGGAAAAGACTTGCTGCCCCGGGGGCGGCTCCAGAAGGTGGGACAAGGCTGGGTCAGCCTAGTCGGCAAGCACACCGGTTTCGGTCATGTGGGCCTTGAGCTCCCCGGACTGGAACATCTCACGGACAATGTCCGCCCCGCCGATGAATTCACCCTTCACATAGAGCTGGGGAATGGTCGGCCAGTCTGAAAAAGACTTAATGCCTTCCCGGAGGGTTTCGTCCTGAAGGACATCGACGCCGATGAAATCAACGCCCAGATGATCCAGAACCTGAACCACCATGCCGGAAAATCCGCAACGGGGCTGTTCGGGGACGCCCTTCATGAAGAGAACAACAGAGTTCGCGGCAATCGTCTTGCCGATGAAGTCGTGGGCGGGATTTGCGTCGTCGGACATTTGGGAAGCCTCTAAGGAGTACGAGAGAGAGCTAGGGAGCGACAGGCCCCAGGTCAAGCCGTCTGATCAGGAACCAGGGTTTCAAGCGCCAGGGCATGGAGCTCGCCACCGACCTTTCCCTTCAGGGCGGCATAGACCAGTTGGTGTTGCTTAACCCGGCTCAGGCCGGCGAAAGCACTCGAGGTGATCCGGGCCCGGTAGTGATCGCCATCCCCGGCCAGATCGTCGATCTTGATCTCGGCATCCGGAAAGGCCGACTGCAATTCAGCCTGAAGGTCGGCAAGGGCCATGGGCATCTGGATCTCCTGTCTGCACGCGGGCGACTCGAAATTGAGCCGGAGCATGTCAGGCAGACCCCCGGCGGGATAGTCGAAACTCTAGGGTCTTCTGCCCGCCGGGGGCTGTGTCAGTCGATAATTGCGGAATAGATCAGGCTCTTGAGCTGGCCTCTGAAGTTGAAGGTTCCAGACGGCATGAGCTGGGTCATGAAGACCATGGTCAGGTCTTCCACCGGGTCCACCAGGAAAATGGTCGAGGCGGCTCCGCCCCAGTAATAGTCGCCAACGCCCAGCCCACCGGCCTCGACCACGCCCTGGGTCGAGGCAAAGCCCAGGCCGAAACCGACGCCCTCATAGGCGGTCTCCGAGAAGGAGCCCAGGGCGACCTGGGTCATGTCCCGGCCACCGGGCAGGTGGTTCATGTGCATCATGGCCAGGGTGCGCGGCCCAAGAATCCGCACGCCATCGAGCTCGCCGCCCCGACGCAGCATTTCGCAGAACCGCATATAATCAGCCGTGGTGCCGGTCAGGCCGCCGCCGCCGGACTTGAAGCCGGGGGTCTGGGTAAAGGCGCTCGTCGCCGGATCGTCCAGCAGCTTAAGCGCCTTGTCTGCCCCGCGTTGGTAGTTGGCACAGAACCGGTCCACCTTGTCGGGCGCGACCTGGAAGGCGGTATCAACCATGCCCAGGGGACCGAAAATTTCATCCTGCAGATATTGGGCAAAGGGCTTGCCGGAAATGACCTCGACCAGGGCTCCGCACACATCGGTGGCCAGGGAATACATCCACTGCTCCCCCGGCTGATAGCGCAGGGGGACCTGACCCAGCTTGTCCAGGAACCCCATCATGGTGTCCTGAGTGTTCGAGCTGCGGATCTTCAGACCCCGATAAATCAGGTCAATCGGGTGCTCAACGCCGACACCGGGCAGTCCCCCGCCATAGGTCAGGCCTGCCATGTGCGACAGGACATCGCGGAAGGTGACAGGCCGCTTGGGGGCTTCGGTCACCATGGACTCACCCTCGCCGGAGACCCAAACTCGGTGGTTTCGCCAGGAGGGGACATATCGGCTGACCGGGTCGTTCAGCTGAAAATAGCCCTTTTCATAGAGCATCATCAGCGCCACCGAGGTGATGGGCTTGCTCATGGAATAGATGCGGAAAATGGCGTCATCGGCCATGGGCTTGCCGCGTTCGAGGTCCATGCTGCCGAAGGATTTGAAATAGGCCGGGTGCCCGTGGCGGGCGACGGCGATCTGGCATCCGGCAATCTTCTGCGACTGAATAAAGTTACGGTCCAGGTGATCGGCGATGCGGTCGAGGCGCGTAGCGTCCAGGCCGGTCCAGTTGGAATGAGCGTCCATCCGTAATATTCCTCCCAAAATCGTTCGGTTCTTGTAATTGGTAGCTATCATGCGCTCTGAACCGGGCGCTCGCCAAGTCCTTCTGTGTTCGAAAGGCTCATTCCATGAATGCTGAACTTAGTCGACTGGCCCAGGCCGTGAGCGAGCCGTTGAAGGCCCAAAAAGAAACCGTGGCGGTCGCGGAAAGCTCCTCAGGGGGGCTGATTTCAGCGGCCTTGCTGAGCATAGGCGGTGCGTCGGCCTATTATATGGGGGGTGGGGTGATCTACACGCCCAAGGCACGTTTTGCCCTCATGGACATTCCGCGTGAAGCCACAGTCGGCATGCGATCTGCCAGCGAGCCCTATGCCTTGCTGCTGGCCCGGACGGTGCGGGAAAAGTTCGGAGCCACCTGGGGCGTTTCGGAAACTGGCGCGGCTGGG
Organism: Phenylobacterium aquaticum; assembly: GCA_947378305.1. Classification (GTDB taxonomy): domain Bacteria; phylum Pseudomonadota; class Alphaproteobacteria; order Caulobacterales; family Caulobacteraceae; genus Phenylobacterium; species Phenylobacterium aquaticum_B. The sequence goes on from CANCJJ010000016.1 coordinate 35,658, forward strand.
CCGACCGGCAATGGCTATGGTGACGCGGCCGGCCACACCTGTATCGCCGTTTCTGGTCCGGTCGAGTTTGCCCTGACCATCGAGACGGGCTCGGAGGACCGGCTGGCCAATATGGAGGCCTTTGCCGCCGCCGCGCTCGATGCCCTCCTGCGGGCCGTTCAGCCCATATAGGCGGGCATCCAGCCTTCGTGTTTCTGGCGGACATCGTCCAGGGACAGGGAGAAGACTCCGGCGGCCGAGAGATGCTCCCCGCCCGCTTGTCCGACGACCTGGGCCGTCAGATTCGCCGCCCGGGCTGAGGCAATCAGGGCGTCGGGCTGGTCCGTCGCGATCAGGTAACGCGCCTGATCCTCACCAAACAACTGGGCATGGATAGGCAGGCCGGGCGGCAGGTCCAACGCCAGGCCGACCCTTGACGCCATGGCCATTTCAGCCGCCGCCGCGATCAGGCCGCCATCCGACAGGTCATGGACCACCAGAACCTCGCGGGCTACGATCTTGCTGCGCACAAAGTCGCCGGTCCGCCGTTCCAGCGCCAGGTCCACGGGCGGGGGGGCACCATCCTCGCGGCCCAGGATTTCCCGAAGATACATGGAGGCCCCAAACTCACCCCGGGTTTCCCCGAGCAGGACAAGGGTCTGGCCCGCCTTCAGGCTCGAAAAATCCGCACGCTTGGCATAGTCGACCAGCAGGCCCACCGCGCCCACCGTCGGGGTCGGCGGTATGGCCGCCCCATTAGTCTCATTGTAAAGACTGACATTTCCGCTGACGACGGGGAAGTCTAGGGCGCGACAGGCTTCGGCCATGCCCTCAATAGCACAGACGATCTGCCCCATGATTTCCGGTCGCTCCGGATTGCCGAAGTTGAGGTTGTCCGTAATGGCGATGGGGTCTGCGCCCACCGCCGTCAGGTTCCGCCAAGCCTCGGCCACGGCCTGTTTGCCGCCTTCATAGGGGTCGTTCTGGACATAGCGGGGCGTACAGTCAGAGGTCACGGCCAGGGCCTTGCGGGTGCCGTGGACCCGGACGATGCCCGCATCGGCTCCGGTGGCACTGTCTTCCAGGGTATCGGCCATGACGTGGCGGTCATATTGCTCCCAGAGCCAGCGCTTGGACGCCATGTCCGGCGCGCTCATCAGGGTCAGAATGGCCTGGGCATAGTCTATCGGGGCGTCTACCTCTTCAGGAGCTAGGCGTGCCTGGAGGGCAGGCTTGACCCAGGGCCGGTCATAGAGCGGCGCATCATCCGAGAGCGGGGCCAGGGGGAGGTCGCAGACGACCTCGCCCTTGTGACGCAGGACGATATTGCCGGTATCCGTGGTCCAGCCAATGGTCGCGGCGTCCAGACCCCATTTCTTGAAGATGCGCTGACCATCGGCTTCGCGGCCGGGCTTCAGAATGGCCAGCATGCGCTCCTGGCTCTCCGAGAGCATCATTTCATAGGCACTCATGCCCTCTTCGCGCTGGGGCACCTGATCCAGGTCGAGTTCGATGCCCACAGCGCCCTTGCCCGCCATTTCGACCGAGGACGAAGTCAGGCCCGCGGCGCCCATGTCCTGGATAGCTGCCACGGCGCCTGAGGCCATGAGCTCAAGGGTCGCCTCGATCAGCAGTTTCTCCGCAAAGGGGTCTCCGACCTGGACAGTGGGGCGCTTTTCGTCAGAGGCGTCATCGAACTCTGCCGAGGCCATGGTCGCCCCATGAATCCCGTCACGGCCGGTTTTCGAGCCAAAATAGACCACGGGCAGACCGGCGGCCGGGGCGGCCGAATAGAAGATCTTGTCGGCGTCGGCCAAGCCGACACACATAGCATTGACCAGAATATTGCCGTCATAGCCGCGATGGAAGTTGGTTTCGCCTGCGACGGTTGGCACCCCCACGCAATTTCCATAACCGCCAATGCCAGACACCACACCCTCCACCAGACGTCGTGTCCGGGGGTGGGCCGGGTCGCCGAAGCGCAGGGCATTCAGGAGGGCAATGGGACGCGCGCCCATTGTAAAGACGTCGCGCATAATTCCGCCGACGCCCGTCGCGGCGCCCTGATAGGGCTCGATATAGGACGGGTGGTTGTGGCTCTCCATCTTGAAGATGCAGGCCTGACCGTCACCAATGTCCACCACACCCGCATTTTCACCCGGTCCGCAGATCACGCGAGGGCCGGTGGTGGGGAACTTCGCCAGATGCTTCCGGCTCGACTTGTAGGAGCAGTGCTCCGACCACATCACCGAAAAAACCCCCAACTCAACCAGATTGGGTTCACGGCCCATACGCTTGAGAATGAGGTCGTATTCCTCGGGCTTGAGGCCGAATTCTGCGGCGGACTGGGCGAGGGTCTTTTCGGATTCTGCGTGCATGGTTTCCTCTTAACCGGACTCGCGTCTAGGGGCGATAGGGCGTGTGCGGGTTTCGTGGGGCTTGCCCCTTTAAATATACGATGTATATTTAAAGTCAGGAGGACCTACCAATGGCTGGGATTATTGATCGGCGTGTTTGCGCAGAGCTTGAGGGTGACTTTGTTGTCTTCATGATTGGCATGCGGGTGAACAAGCCCTGGAAATTCTGGCAGTGGGCCCCTGTGGCCTCGGCCATGCCCAAAATGCTGATCGAACTGGCACAGAAGCCGGAACTGGGGCTCTTGCATGCCCAGACCTTCTTCGCCTTTCCGAACATTTTTGTCCTGCAATACTGGCGCAGTTTTGAGGCCCTGGAGACCTATGCCCGCTCCCGGGACCATGCCCACCTGCCGGCCTGGCAGGCCTTCAACAAGGCGGTGGGGTCGAATGGTGATGTCGGGATTTGGCACGAGACCTATCCGGTCAAGGGCGGCACCTATGAGAATGTCTACAACAACATGCCCGCCTTTGGTCTTGGCGCGGCCGGCCAGATCAAGGACGCCGTTGGCGCGCGCCAGGAGGCTCGCGGCCGGATGAAGACCGCGAGCGCTGCCTGATCAGGGTTTGGACGGGGCTGCCGGGACAATCGGCAGGTCAATCCGGCTGGACGAAACCCCGCCCGTAAAGACCCTTTGGGTGGCCTTTTGATAGTCGCCGGGCTTGGCGAAGAAGATGTTGGGCACGAAGGTTTGCGGGTTTCGGTCATAGAGCGGGAACCAGCTGGACTGGACCTGCACCATGATCCGGTGCCCCGGCAGGAAGACGTGGTTCACCGTGGGCAGGGCAAACTGGTAGGCCTGAACCTTGCCCGCAGGAATGGCCGTTGGATGTTCCAGGCTCTCGCGATACCGACCGCGGAAAATGTCCATGCCAACATTTAGCTCATAGCCGCCCATTTCCGGTTGGGAAGGAACCTCGTCGGGGTAGACGTCGATCAGCTTGACGACCCAGTCAGAGTCCGTGCCAGAGGTAGACGCGAAAAGTTTGACCTGTGGCATGCCCGCGATCCGTAAGGGGTCCGTCAGGGCCGGGGAGACATAGACCAGGACATCAGGTCGCCCGTCGACAAAGCGCTGGTCCACCACGAGCCAGCGCTTCCAGGCGTCTCCGTCAGCCCCCACCACGGGGCGGGGCTGGTAGGGCACGGGATGGGCGGGATCTGAAACATACTCATCGAATCGGGGCGTCCCGCCGGGCGTGGTGAAGTCCAGCGTCCCGCCTGATTGGAGGTAGATAGGCGTAAGCGGGTTCGCGCAGGCGCTTGCACAGGCGAGTGGCCAGCTGGGCAGGCGGCTCCAGCGATTGACCCCAGTCTGATAGATCAGGACCGGAGGTGTCGCGGCCTTTTGACCGCCGGTCTTCAGGTGCTCATCCAGAAAGGGCTTCATGACATCACGACGGAACTCGGTTGCCGTGTCTCCGGAAAACTTCAACGGGCCCAGGCTTGAGCCGTCATAATTCACGCCAGAATGCCGCCAGGGGCCGAGCACCAGGGACAGCATGTCATTGGCCTTGTCCTTGGGTTCCAGGGCCGCATAGGTGTTGGCCGCGCCATACATGTCTTCCTGATCCCAAAGGGACCCCACCATCATGGTTGGAACGGTCAGGGGTTTTTCGGCCAGCAGGCGATCCAGGGCCTGGGCTTGCCAGAACTGGTCATAGGCTGGATGCTCGCTGAGCTTTTTCCAGAAACCTAGCTGGTCCAGCCCGTTGGCCCGGGCATAGTCCCCCGCAGATCCAGCGCGCAAAAATCCGTCATAATCGTCGCGAATGCCCCGGGGCACGCCATCGCCACCGCCTTTTTGGGCCGTCTGGCTGCGCATATAGTCGAAATTCGTCTGCCTCCAGGCCCCGTTGTGGAACCAGTCATCGCCCTTCCAGCCATCAACCATGGGGCTCATGGGGACTGCGGCCTTCAAGGCCGGATGGGGATCCAGCAGGGCCATGAGCACGGTGAAGCCCTCATAAGACGACCCGATCATGCCGACCCGGCCATTGCTTTCCGGGACGTTTTTGACGAGCCAGTCGATGGTGTCCCAGGCGTCGGTTGCGTGGTCTATGCCGGTGGCATTCAGCGGCCCGCGAGGCGGGCGGGTCATGACATACTCGCCTTCAGAGCCATACTTGCCACGGATGTCCTGGAAGACGCGGATATAGCCGTCGGATACGAAAACTTCGTCCCCCTGGGCCAGGGTCGCCAACATGTGCGGCGACAAGTTCCGCTCGGCGCGCTTCTTGGCGTTGTAGGGCGTCCGAGTCAGGATCATGGGGGCGTTTTGCGCGCCCTTCGGCAAGACAATGACGGTGTAGAGCTTCACCCCGTCGCGCATGGGGATCATGACTTCGCGTTTGACATAATCGGCCGCCACGGTCGGCTGGACAAAGGCCTTGGGAATGTCGGCGCTCATGGGCGGGGTTTGGGCAAGGCCCGGTCCGGCAAGCAGCAGGGCCAGACCAAGGCCTGAGAGAAGGGTGGCAAATCGCGAAGGGGCAGGCATCAATTTTCCACCGATTATGATCATAAGCTGAGCAGAGTAACTAATCCCGCCCGTCGGTCCAGCCTGTTCGGACAGGGAAGATTGCCCGGTGAGGATTTGAAGGCTAGCCTAGGGTTTGGGTTGCCCTTGAGGCAGACCGCTTCAAGGAGAGATAGATGGCCCAGCTCGGGGGGATCGGCGGGATTTTCCGACGAAAATCAATCGGACAAATTCAGTCCGAACATGAACATGGTGAACTCAAGCGCTCGCTGGGCGCTCTGAACCTGATCCTTCTGGGGATCGGCTGTATTATCGGGACGGGCATTTTTGTGCTCACCGGACGGGCCGCCGCCGAATTTGCCGGCCCGGGTATCATGATTTCCTTTGTGATTACCGGCACACTTTGCGCCTTTGTGGCCCTTTGCTACGCCGAACTCGCAGCGGTTCTGCCGGTGTCGGGATCGGCCTATTCCTACTCCTACGCCTCTATGGGCGAGGTTGTGGCCTGGGTTATGGGGCTCCTGCTCATGCTGGAATACGGCCTTGCAGCTTCCACCGTTGCCGTGGGCTGGTCGGGCTATCTCGCCAGCCTGCTCAAAGACATGCACATCATCATCCCGCCTGCGCTAACGGCGGCCCCGGGCGTCCTGGTCAAGGATGACATGGGCCATGTGATCGCGACGGGCATTGTCAATCTGCCCGCCATCTTCGCCATTATGGCGGTGACCGGTCTCTTGACCCTCGGCGTTTCAGAATCCGCCACGGTCAACAATATCGTCGTAGCCATCAAGCTGACGGTCGTGATCGCCTTCATCATCATTGGCTCGCGCTATGTGAATACGTCCAATTGGACCCCGCTCATTCCGGCCCAGATCCCGGCCCCACCGCCAGGCACGCCCATGGATATCTGGCATCAGATCGGCCGGGCCCTGCTCGATGTCGTGACCGGTGCCCAGAACACCAAGTATGGCGTTGGCGGTGTCATTCATGCCGCCGCGGTGATTTTCTTCGCCTATCTTGGGTTTGAGGCGGTTTCGACCGCGGGTGCCGAGAGCAAGAATCCCGCCCGGGACATGCCGATTGGTATCCTCGGGGCCCTGGCCGTTTGCACCGTGCTCTATATTGCGACCTCGGCCGTTCTCGTCGGGATTGTGCCCTATGCCTCTCTCGACAACCCGGCCCCGATTGCGACGGCTGTGAATGTCATCGGTCTGGGATGGTTCGCCGTTCTGGTGAAGATCGGTGCCATCGCCGGGCTGTCTTCGGTCATGCTGGTCCTGCTCTATGGCCAGACCCGTATCTTTTACACCATGAGCCGGGATGGCCTTCTGCCGCGCGCCCTGTCCTTCGTCCATCCCCGGTTCAAGACGCCGTGGATCAATACGATTGTTGTGGGGATCATCGCCTGCGGGGCATCGGGCTTTATGTCGCTCGACAGTCTTGCTGACCTTTCCAACGTCGGATCCCTGACCGCCTTTGCCATTGTCTGCATTACGGTCATTTTCCTGCGTATCTCAGCCCCGAACCTGGCTCGTCCCTTCAAGACACCGCTCTATCCGGTAGTTCCGATCCTGGGGGCGGGCATGTGCCTGTTGCTGCTTTTGGCCCTCATGGCCAAGCCGGAGACCCGCAACTTCTTCCTGATGTATCTGGTTGGTGGCCTCGCGCTCTACTTCCTCTACGGAATGCGTAATTCCAACCTGGGCAAGGGCATACTGGTCTCAGGCCACGAAGCTGAGCCCATGGAATTGCCCGGCAAGGGCGACTGATTGGACTCATCGAAGCGGGGGGCGGCTGTGGTCGCCCCCTAAAGTTTTCTTCAGGCGCTGGCGAGGGCGCTCTGGAACAGAATTGCCCCGTCGGCGGAGCCAAGTTCAGCCTCAAAGGCTCGGTCCGGGTGGGGCATCATACCCAGGACATTGCCCCGCGTATTGATGATACCCGCAATATTTCCGGTCGATCCGTTGGGGTTATCGAGATAGCGGAAGACGACCTGTCCATTGCCCTCGATCCGCGCCAGGGTTTCGGCATCTGCGAAAAAGTTACCCTCCGCATTGCCCACGGTCATGGTTGCCTGGCGGCGCTGACCATAGCCTGCCGTAAATCGAGTCTGGGAATTGGTGATTTCCAGGTCAACGCTCTTACAGACGTATTTCAGGCTCTCATTGCGCAATAGCGCACCCGGGAGCATCTGCGCTTCGACCAGGACCTGAAACCCATTACAAATGCCGACGACGGCCACACCGCGTTCCGCCGCCGCCTTGACCTCAGCCATGACAGGAGAGAGGGCCGCCATGGCTCCGCAGCGCAGATAATCCCCATAGGAAAACCCACCCGGCAGGACAATCAGGTCCAGACCTGACGGCAATTGGGTCTCGCCATGCCAGACCATGTCGACCCCGGCACCGGTCGACCGCTCAATGGCGACCTTGCAGTCCCGGTCGCAATTGGAGCCCGGGAAGACGATGACAGCAGCTTTCATGTGAGTTTCTTAGCCTGTGTCGTTTGCCTTGGCGAGGGCCTCAGCGGGGGCGGACCCGGGCCAATCCCCGGAGATAGGTCACCAATTCGTTATAGCCTCGGGTGTCGCCATAGGCGCAGCCGGTCTCCACCATTCTGCCCTCCACCACATCCTGCTCGACTATCGCAGGATGTCCCGCTCCACCGGGCAGGGTGATGACCCAGGAGGTCTGGCCGTCCGAGGTGCTGTAATAGTGATAGGGTTCTCCCGGCGCACGGGCCAACTGGACCTCCGGCACGGCGGCTATGTCCGCTGACAGGGCAGCAAAGCCCCGGACACAGTCGAGTCTCAGCCGTACCGGTTCGGGGGGCGGCGGGGCTTGCCGGCAGCCTGAAAGCGTAGGCGACAGGAGCATCAGAAGCACACCGCTCCAGACGAGGTCTCGCCTCAAGCCAGCTCGATCCGGTAGCTTTCGATGACGGTATTGGCGAGCAGCTTTTCGCACATGGCCTTGACCTCAGCCTCACCCTTGGTGCGATCGGTTTCCGCCAGATCGAATTCGATGGTCTTGCCGACGCGGACACTGTCCACCCTAGCCCAGCCCAGGCCATGCAGGGCGCTTTCGACGGCCTTGCCCTGAACATCGAGGACCCCAGGCTTGAGGAACACTTGGACCTTAGCGCGCATTAATGCAGCCCTCCCTGGATCACTGTCGGCATTTCCTTCATGATTCCGAGACGCCTAGCGACCTCGGCATAGCTCTCGATAACCTCTCCCAGGTCCCGACGGAAGCGATCCTTGTCGAGTTTTTCCTGGGTGTGGGCATCCCACAGGCGACAGGTGTCCGGACTGATTTCGTCCGCAAGCAGGACCCGAGAAAAGTCATTTTCCCAGAGCCGCCCAAACTCCACCCGAAAGTCGACCAGGGTTATGCCAACGGCACCAAATGTACCGCTCAGGAAGTCATTGATCCTCAGGGCCAGGGCCATCATGTCATCCAGCTCCTGGGTCGAGGCCCAGTTGAAGGCGGTAATATGCTCTTCAGTGACGATCGGATTGCCCAGATTGGGATCGCGCAGGTAAAACTCGATGATGGATCGGGGCAGGGCCTGACCTTCGGGCAGGCCGAAGCGCTGTGAGAGGGAGCCCGCCGCCACATTGCGCACCACGACTTGCAGGGGGATGATTTCCAGCTCGCGAATAAGCTGTTCGCGCAGGTTGAGGCGTCGAATGAAGTGGTTTTGAACGCCGATCGTGTTCAGGCGCGTCATGAAATATTCGCTGATGCGGTTGTTGATTACGCCCTTGCCCTCAAGCACGGCCTTTTTCGGGTGACCGGCGTCTGAGGTGTCGTCCTTGAAATACTGGATGAGGGTTCCGGGCTCAGGCCCCTCATAGAGAATCTTGCCCTGGCCTTCGTAAATCTTCTTGCGGCGGGTCGTCATGTTCGCCTTCTCCGGGCCGCGAGGGTTTGGTCGGATCACGAAACAAAAATGCGCGCGGATGGTCCCCGCGCGCGCTCCGACGACTCGACCTCTCGCTCATTTAGAGGCTGCCCAACCCTAGCGGAAGTAGGGCCTGTTCGCAAACAGGGTGTGAAACCATTGCAGCGGCGCGCGCTAATAGCTAGATAACCTTTAAATAAGTGCGGCTGGAGCCATCATGACGACCTTCGACAATCGCGAACGTGGATTTGAAAACAAGTTCGCACTTGAGCAGGAGCAGGAGTTCAAGGCCGGTGCGCGCCGCAATCGTTTGCTTGGGCTTTGGGCTGCGGGTCTGATGGGGCTGCAGGATGCCCATGCAACGGATTATGCCCAGGCTGTAGTAAAGTCTGACTTCGAACTTCCTGGCGATGAAGATGTCCTTCGCAAGGTTTTCGAGGACCTGAAGGGCTCAGGCGTGGGCGTCACCGAGGCCGAAGTCATGCGAAAAATGTCAGAATTGCTTGCCCTTGCCCGCGAGCAGGTTCGTAACGGCGAATAATCTGGCCGACGAATGGGCGGGTCAGGTCAGGCCCGGCCGATAGACCCCTCCGGCCCGGCGGTTCCCGCCTACTGAAACAGGCTCTAGACGAAAACTCGACTGAAGACCTGATCCACAGCCTTGAAATGATAGCCGAGGTCGAACAGGGCGGAGAGGTCTTCGTCCGAGAGGTGTGGGCGAATCTCGGGATCCGCCTTCAGGAAGGTGAGGAAATCGCCTTCACCGCGCCAAACCTTCATCGCATTTGACTGGACGGCTGAATAGGCCGCCTCCCGCGCCATCCCTTTTTGGGTCAGGGCCAACAGGACCCGTTGGGAATGGACAAGTCCCCCCAGGCGATCCAGGTTCTTCGCCATGTTTTCCGGATAGATGACCAGCCGCTCAACGACACCAGCCAGACGGCGCAAGGCAAAGTCCAGGTGGATGGTGGTATCCGGGGCAATGGCACGTTCGACGCTGGAATGGCTGATGTCCCGCTCATGCCAGAGGGCCACATTTTCCAGAGCCGGGACCACGGCAGACCTTATGAGCCGGGCCAGGCCGGTCAGGTTTTCCGTCAGAATCGGATTGCGCTTGTGTGGCATTGCGCTGGAACCCTTTTGGCCCGGATCGAAGGGCTCTTCTGCTTCCAGCACTTCCGTGCGCTGAAGGTGGCGGATCTCCACGGCAAGGCGCTCAATGGAGCTGCCAATCACGGCCAGGGTGGCGAAATAGGCCGCATGGCGGTCACGCGGGATCACCTGGGTGGAGACGGGCTCGACGCTCAGTCCCATCTTCTCGGCGACATGGGCCTCGACCTCTGGCGCGACATTGGCAAAGGTGCCGACGGCTCCGGATATGGCACAGGTGGCGATTTCAGCCCGGGCGGCGATCAGGCGGGTCCGCGCACGTTGAAACTCGGCATAGTGTCCAGCGAGCTTGAGACCGAAGGTCGTGGGCTCGGCATGGATGCCGTGGCTACGACCCACGCAAGGGGTCAGGCGGTGTTCGAAGGCCCGGCGCTTCAGCGCCGCCAGGACCAGATCCACATCCTCAATCAAGAGGTCTGTCGCCCGGGCCAGTTGCACGGCCAGGGCGGTATCATTGACGTCTGAGGACGTCATGCCCTGATGCAGAAACCGGGCCTCGGGGCCGACGAGCTCCGTCACATGGGTGAGGAAGGCGATGACGTCGTGTTTGACCTCGCGCTCTATGGCGTCGATGCGCTCGACATCGAACAAGACGTCCCGGCCCTTTTCCCAGATGGTCCGGGCGGCCTCGACCGGGATCACCCCAAGTTCCGCCATCTTGTCGGCGGCATGGGCTTCAATCTCGAACATGATGGTGAATCGCGTCTGGGGGTCCCAGATGCGGGCGAAGTCGGGGCGTGCGTAACGGGAAATCATGCACTCCCTATAGGCCAGGCGGCACAGGAAGTTAAGGCTAACCGCAAACCATACCGGCAAATGTCGCGCAGGAATTCAGGGCTCCAGCTTTGGTCAGGCTAGACCTTAGCCAGAGCCCTGCAGATTTGAACCCAGATCAGGCTTCGCCGCGTGCTGCCCGGGCATTGGCCATGGCCTTCACCAGACCGATGGAGCCCAGCAGATAGTGGAAGGCGGCCCAGAGGTAGAAGCACAGGGAGATGATCACGCCCGAACGGGTCGCGTGAACCAGACTGACCTTACAATTGGCCGCAAGTTCCGCACTGGCCCCCGCGGCTGCCTTTCCGCCGGGGCAGAGGGCGGCGAAGTTTGCCCCGCCCTGGGTTCCGCCCGCAAACATCTGACGCAGGGACTCTATGATCCCGTGCTGGCCAGGGTGGGTGAAGTTGAACTGGGCAAAATGGTCGATCACCCAGCCCGTGAAGGGCGGTCCGCCGCCAAGCGCAATCAGGTTCAGGAAGAACAGCATCAGGGCCGCAGCAGTCGCCCGCCGGCGTGTATCGACCATGTTCTGCACGACGCCAAAGGTCGGGCCGAGATAGGTGTAGTGGAAGATACCCGGAACCAGCAGGATCATGGCTGCCGTTTGCCAGGAGGGCTGGAGGTAGGCGGTGATGTAGATCGGTGTGGCAATTGTCAGGCCGATGGCGGGTGTCAGGGAGTACCAGCGGGCGCTGCGCTTGGCCAAACGATCGGTGATGAAGCCGCCGAGCAGCGTGCCAATCCCTGAGGAAATGCCGCCGACAATGCCGGTGATCAAGCCGACCTGGGCATAGTTCAGACCAAAGGTTCGGGTGAAATAGGGGGGTACAAACTGGCCCGAGCCGTAGGAACCGAAGGACGCAATGGTCACACCCAGTATCATGTGCAGGACGGGCCAGGTGCCGAACAGGGTGCGGATGATCGACCCCATTTCCTTGAATTCCCCGGCCATGGTGAAGGGCTGACGCTCGGCCTGAACCTGACCATTGTCGGGCTCCGAGTGACCGCGCGGGGGCTCTTTGATCATCAGCTTGATAGCAATGGCGATCAGGACGCCGGGCAGACCCACCAGCATGAAGGCGATGCGCCAGGAGAAGTTCTGGGCCAGATAGCCGCCAACGACCGCCCCGATCATGGTTCCAAAGGGAATACCGAAGGCATAGATGGCCAGGGCGCTTGCGCGCTTCTTTGGCTCAAAATAGTCGCTCAGCAGGGAGTGGGCTGGAGGGTTTAGGCCGGCCTCGCCAAAGCCGACGCCAAAGCGATAGGCAGCAAGCGTGGCAAAGCTCGTGGCTGTGCCGCACAGGGCGGTAAAGGCCGACCAGATGACGATCGCCCCAGTGATGATATTGACCCGGGAAAACCGCTCGGCAAAACGGGCGATCGGAATGCCCAGCAGGGTATAGAGCAGGGCAAAATACAACCCACCCAACAGGCCCAACTGGGTATCGGTGATCTTAAGGTCGACCTTGATCGCCTGACCAATGGTCGAAATAATCGTCCGGTCAATGAAGTTGAAGGTGTAGGCTGTGACCAGCAGCGAGAGAATTAAGGTCTTGTAACTGTTAGAAAAAACCGGCTTTTGCGCGCCTGATTGATCTGTCTCTATGGCCGCCATGCGGATTACGCTCCCCCGTGGACCTGTTGCTTCGTCCCTGGGGCGACTTTAGCGGCTGTTGGGCGTAGGGGAAGGGGGGATTATCTCCCGGCGTCTTACCGAGGTCGGAATGAGACCGAGCTTAGACGGGATTTGAATGGCACACCCGGCGATTTTTATTCAAGATTCCACCGATCCGCGCATTGCGCCCTATTTGGGGGTGCGGGAGCGTGACCTCGTGGGCCGGGATGGCCTGTTCATGGCGGAGGGTGAAGTTGTGTTGCGGGTGCTGGCGCAAAGTCCTGAGGTCGAACCGGTTTCTATCCTGGTGACGGAGAAACGCTTGGCCGGGCTGGAGGACATTTTGACCCACCTGGCCCCAGAAACGCCGGTCTACACGGCTGATCAGTCTGTGATGGACCAGATAGTGGGCTTCCCCATTCATCGGGGAATCCTGGCTGTGGGCCGGCGGCGGCGGGTGCCCTCGGCAGATGCTGTACTCGCAGGCCTGGGTCCCAAAGCCCTCATCATGGTTCTCTGTGGCATAGCCAATCATGACAATATGGGCGGCTTGTTCCGCAATGCCGCGGCCTTTGGCGTCGATGCCATCCTGCTTGATGCGGAGTCCTGTGACCCGCTCTATCGGAAGGCTATCCGGGTGTCTGTGGGTGGGACCCTGGTCATGCCCTTCGCGCGGCTCGGATCGGGGGATGACCTTTCAGACTTGCTGCAGCGTTACGGGTTTGCCAGCCTTGCCCTTAGCCCGTCAGGAGAGACGACCCTTGCCGACTTGCCGCGTCCAGCCCGCGCAGCGATCTTGCTCGGGGCTGAGGGGCCGGGCCTTTCGGCCCAGGTCCTGGCTCGAAGCCAGACCGTCCGGATACCCATGGCCGAAGGGTTCGATTCCCTTAATGTCGCCACCACGGCAGCCGTCGTCCTCCACCATCTGAGGTTTGTTGCATCCGATGTTTGAGTTGATCACGCGTCAGGAACTGCGACTGCTTCTGGCCTTGGCCATTGGCTTGCTGATCGGCGCGGACCGGGAGCGGCGCAAGGCGGCCGGGAGCCATCCAGGGGCGGCTGGTCTACGCACCTTTGCGCTGATCGCCATGATTGGCGGCGGTGTGGGCCTGATCGCCCAACCCCTGCTGACCGCGGTTGCGGCCCTGACGGTCGCGGGTATGACCCTGGTCGGCATTGCCAGGCGTCCACCGGAGACACAGGACCTGACCACGGACGTGGCGATGTTTGCGACCTTCGTCCTGGGCCTACTGGCGATCGAGCAACCCCAGACGGCGACCGCAACGGGCGTCGTGGTGGCTGCCCTGCTGGCCTGGCGCTCTCCCCTGCACAGGCTGGTCCGCGAGACCTTGAGCGAACAGGAGCTTCTGGACGCCCTGACCTTTGGCATTGCGAGCCTGGTTATCTTGCCCCTGCTGCCGAACAAGGCGGTGGATCCGTTTGGCGTGCTCAACCCCTATGCCCTCTGGCGGATGGCGGTGGTCCTCATGGCCCTGAGTTCCCTGGGGTATGTCGCCCAGAGGGTGATTGGCGCGCGCCTTGGGCTGCTGGTTGCGGGTTTTGCCGGCGGTCTGGTTTCGTCAACCGCCACGATTGCCGCCATGGCGGGCCGGTCCCGGGCGGTCCCCGGAATTGTCGGACCTGCGGCCTCGGCTGCAGTGGCCTCAATGGTCGCTAGCATGAGCTATATGGCGGTCTTGCTCTGGGTCGTTCGGCCGACACTGCTGACGGATCTTGCAGTTCCCCTTTTATGTGGCGGGCTGACCATATTGACCTATTCGATCGCTTTGGCCCTTCAAGGCCCCCAGGGCGATGGCACGCCTCAGCCCCGGGGCAAGGCTTTTGACATCAGTGGCACCCTGATTTTTGTGGTGCTGGTGGCGTCCTTTACGCTTTTGGCGAAGGGGTTAGCTGTTTGGATGGGCCAGACCGGAATTCTGGTTGGTGCCGGGCTCACGGGGCTGGTGGATGCCCACGCTGCGGGCCTGTCCATGGCCGGCCTGGCGGCGAGTGGGGTCACGACGGATCATATTGCCGCCCTCGGTCTGTTGATCGGTCTGGTGACCAACATGCTGATCAAGGGACCTGCGGCCTTCGCGCTGGGCGGACGTGCCTTCGGGATTCGGGTTTTCATCGGCACCCTGCTTCTCAGCGGAGCTCTGATTGCCGGTCAGGTCGGATGGCAGCTCTGGCATACCGGGACGCTCTGGGGGATTGATTCACACATTTCCTGAGGCTCAAACCGGCCATATGGCGAGGGATTGCTTGTCAAAGCCGCCCTGCCACGGCTAGGGCAGGGGGGATCATCAAGGAGGGGCCCATGGCCATCGATGCGGCGACCGTGCGCAAGGTTGCCAGACTGGCGCGTATTGCTGAACCCGAGGCGCGCCTCGAGCCCCTGGCTCGCGAGCTGACGGGAATTATGGCCTGGATCGAGCAGCTGGCTGAAGTCGATGTCGAGGGCGTCGAGCCCATGACCTCCGCCGTCTCCATGCCCGCCCCCATGCGTGAAGATGTCGTCACCGAGGGCGGTGATGCCAACCAGATTTTGTCCAATGCCCCCAAGCGGGCCCAGGACTTTTTTGTTGTTCCAAAGGTTGTCGAATAATGAGCGCCCTCACCAAGCTCACGCTTAAGGCGGCCCTTGAGGGCCTCGACACCAAGGCCTTTTCTGCCCTGGAACTCACCCAGGCCCATGTCGAGGCGGTAGAAGCGGCGCGTCCCCTCAATGCCTATGTGCTGGAAACGCCGGACAAGGCGCTGGACATGGCCCGCGATTCAGACGCCCGCCGTGCCAAGGGCGAGGCCGGTCCCTTGGACGGGGCTCCGCTCGGCATCAAGGACCTGTTCTGCACTGAGGGGGTCCGCTCAACGGCGGGATCACGCATTCTGGGCAATTTCGTTCCGACCTATGAGTCCACCGTCACCTCGCACCTGTGGCGGGATGGGGCGGTCATGCTGGGCAAGCTCAACATGGACGAATTTGCCATGGGCTCGTCGAATGAGAGTTCGGCCTTCGGTCCCGTGATCAATCCATGGCGGCGGGCGGGCAGTGACACCAAGCTGACCCCGGGGGGGTCATCTGGGGGGTCAGCTGCCGCTGTGGCTGCTGACCTGTGCCTGGGCGCGACGGCAACGGATACCGGCGGGTCGATCCGCCAGCCTGCCGCCTTCACGGGCACAGTCGGGATCAAGCCCACCTATGGTCTCTGCTCGCGCTGGGGCGTGGTGGCCTTCGCCTCGTCCCTCGATCAGGCCGGTCCGATCGCCAAGACGGTGGAAGATGCGGCTATTCTGCTCAAGTCCATGGCGGGATATGACCCCAAGGATTCCACCAGTCTCAATATCGCGACCCCGGATTATCCGGCCTTCATCGGCAAGTCGGTCAAGGGGCTACGGATTGGCATTCCCCGTGAATACCGCGCCGACGGCATGCCTGCGGAGATTGATGCCCTCTGGGAGCAGGGCGTAGCCTGGCTCAAGGATGCGGGCTGCGAGATCGTCGAGATTTCCTTGCCCCATACGAAATATGCCCTCCCGGCCTATTACATCATTGCCCCTGCCGAGGCCTCCTCCAACCTCGCGCGTTATGATGGCATGCGCTATGGCCTCAGGGTCGATGGTGCCAATCTGACCGAGACCTACGAGAATACCCGGGCGGCGGGGTTTGGTGATGAGGTCAAGCGCCGGATCCTGATCGGGACCTATGTGCTTTCGGCTGGCTATTATGACGCCTACTACCTGCGGGCGCTGAAGGTGCGCCGCCGGATCGCCGAAGATTTCGAACAGGCCTTCGGCAAGGTGGATGCGATCCTGACGCCCACGGCCCCCTCTGCGGCTTTTGGCCTGGGGGAAAATGCGGACGACCCGGTGGCCATGTATCTGAATGATATCTTCACCGTGACGGTGAATCTGGCGGGTCTGCCGGGCATGAGCCTGCCTGCGGGGCTCGATGCTCAGGGCTTGCCCCTGGGGCTTCAGCTGATTGGTCGGGCCCTGGACGAAGGGACCCTGTTTTCACTGGGGGGGGCTCTGGAAAAGGCCGCCAACTTCAAGGCGGCACCCGGCCGCTGGTGGTAGAATTAGAAACCCGCCGTGCATCCCGGTCGCCCGGATCTGCACGGCGGACTGACTTACTTAGCGAGCTTGTCCAGGTCGGCCTGAACCGCTGCCAGCTGGGCGTCGCTGATGACGCCGCCGCTCATGGGCTGAAGGGCCTTCAGGGTCATGCCCTTGAACTGGTCAAAGGCCGGATGGGTGGTCACGCCGGGCAGGTCCTTGTCCAGGACAGCCTTGGTGTCCGGGTTGGCGGCCAGGTCGGCAATCGGGGTGGTTTCGACGGAGGGCTTGCCCTCGGCCAGAGCGCCCGTGGCAGCCAGGGCGAGCGAGAGACCGGCCAGGCCGGCGAGCAGAGACTTCTTCATGGTGGGGTCCTTTCCCGGGAAGATTTTTAGCGTGCTGACAAGGACTGATTTTCCGCTTTTTCGCAAGAGACTTCCGCTAGCCCGCCGGGCGCATTAGAAGCATCACATGACCGATACATCCAAGCTGATCGAAGGCCGAACGGGCCAGTGGGAAATTGTCCTGGGGCTGGAAGTCCACGCCCAGGTTGCCTCCAATGCCAAGCTGTTTTCCGGCGCGGCGGTGGGCTTCGGGGCCGGACCGAACCAGCAGGTCAGTCTGGTGGACGCGGCCATGCCGGGCATGCTTCCGGTCATCAACCGGCATTGTGTCGAACAGGCGGTCAAGACGGGCCTGGGCCTGAAGGCGCAAATCAACCTGCGCAGCCTGTTTGACCGCAAGAACTACTTCTATCCCGACCTGCCCCAGGGCTATCAGATCAGCCAGTTCAAGGATCCGATTGTCGGCGAGGGCGAGGTCATTGTCGAACGCGACGACGGCACCACCTTCACCGTGGGCATTGAGCGTCTCCATCTGGAACAGGATGCGGGCAAGAGCCTCCACGATCAGGACCCCAATGCCACCTATGTCGACCTGAACCGGGCGGGCACGGCCCTGATGGAAATCGTCTCCCGTCCGGACATGCGCTCGTCCGAGGAAGCCGCCGCCTATGTGAAAAAGCTGCGGACGATTCTCGTCTATCTGGGCACCTGCGATGGCGACATGGAGAAGGGCAATTTGCGCGCCGACGTCAATGTCTCGGTCCGCCGCCCGGGTGCCGAGCTGGGCACACGCTGCGAGATCAAGAACGTCAATTCCTATCGCTATATCCAGCAGGCCATTGAATATGAGGCCCGTCGGCAGGTCGAAATTCTCGAAGATGGCGGCAAGATCACTCAGGAAACCCGCCTGTTCGATCCTACCCGGGTCGAGACCCGCTCCATGCGATCAAAGGAAGAGGCTCACGACTATCGCTACTTCCCCGACCCAGATCTCCTGCCCCTGGAGCTGGACCCTGCGTGGGTGAAGTCGATCGATGCCAGCCTGCCGGAACTGCCCGATGCCAAGAAGGCCCGGCTGCAGTCGCAATATGGTCTGACCGCCTATGATGCCGGGGTGCTGATCATTGAGCAGGCCCGTGCTGATTTCTTTGAGGCCGCAGCGGCTGGGCGCGATGCCAAGCTGACCGCCAACTGGGTGACCAATGACCTGGCGGCCCGCCTCGCAGCTGCAGGTCAGTCCATCACCGAGAGCCCCATCTCGCCGGGCGAGATTGCCGAACTCGTTGCCTTGATCGAGGAAGGGGTCATTTCCTCCCGTATCGCCAAGGATGTCTTTGAGCGCATGTGGGCCGGTGAAGGCCGCCCGCGCGCCATTGTTAAGGCCCAGGGCCTGCAACAGGTCTCCGATACCGGGGCGCTGGAAGCCATTATTGACAGCCTGATTGCGGCCAATCCTGGCCAGGCGGAGTCGGTCAGGGAAAAGCCCCAGGCCATTGGCTGGTTTGTTGGCCAGGTCATGAAGGCAACCGGCGGGAAGGCCAATCCTGGCACGGTCAATGCCCTGCTGAAGGCGCGTCTGGGCCTCTAGATCAAATGCAATCGCCCAGGCGAGTCGATCCGCCTTGCTCCATGGGGCAGGCTTCGGCTAAGAGGATCAGGCTGAACGACGGCGCTTTGGAGTCCGGTCCACTTCCGGTCTCGAACAGCCCCGTCGGGCGGGGCGAAAGCCTCGCGGAAATAGCTGGTGACGTGGCCGAGTGGCTGAAGGCAACGGTTTGCTAAATCGTCATACGTGAAAGCGTATCCAGGGTTCGAATCCCTGCGTCACCGCCATTTGTCCATCCGAAAGCCTGGCCCGATTGCCCCCATGGCAACCCCTCGGACCTTGGTGCGGCTGACGGTCGGCACCTTGCCGCTATCCCCCCAGGATCCACCCGGCACTGAGGCTCGCATAGGTCACGCCGACCAGCACCACCTGATCGCCATGGCCGAGATCGACCAGGGTATCTGCGCCCACCTGGCTGACCGTGTAGGTTGGTGATCCGTCGAGGATCAGCCGATCGCCTTCCCTTCGGTTGAAGTCGGTAATGCGGTCAAGGCCTGCGCCCACAAAACTGTGGAAGCTGTCCGCGCCCGTGCCGCCGGAGATCGTGTCGCTTCCGCGATCACCCCAGAGCCAGTCGTCGCCTGCGCCGCCAGAAACGCTATCGTCCCCCTGACCGCCCCGGACGGTATCGGCACCCTCGCCACCAAGAGCCGTGTCATTGCCCATATTGCCATAGACGATGTCGTTTCCGGTGCCGCCGTCGACCAGGTCATTGTCCTTGCCCCCCAGCACCCAGTCATCGCCACTCCCGCCCGAGACGGTGTCATTGCCGGTATTGCCGTTCAGTTCATCATGGCCGTCGCCACCCGTCAGACTGTCATTGCCGGCAGCGCCAGACAGGCTATCGTCCAGGGCGCATCCCGCCAGGGTGTCATCCCCAGAGCCACCCGTCGCGTCCATTTCGGAGCTGGAAATGCTGATCTGGACCAACTGCGCCGTCTGGTCGCTGAACTGGAAATTTTCGATATTGGTCAGCTGGTCGGTGCCGTCCGGGCTCCCCGCCCGCAGGTCGCTGACCGTGACACTGCCGCCCTCGACGGAGATGGCATAGTCGGCGCGGGCACCGCTGAAGACCGCCGTGTCCCGGCCTGGTCCGCCGTCCAGCTGGTCGTCGCCCGCCCCGCCCACCAGACTGTCGGCCCCGCCCTGGCCCGAGAGATCGTCATTGCCCTTGCCGCCCACCAGGGTGTCATCGCCGCTGTTGGCGACATAGCGCATGCCGCCCGCCGCAAAGACCAGGTTCACGAACTGGGCGTTGGCCGTCAGGGTCTCGGTCTGGACGGACTGGTCGCGGAATTTGAGAGTTTCCACATTTGTCAGGATATCCTGACCGTCCGGGCTGCCGGGACGGATGTCACGGACGGTGACGATCCCGTCCACCAGGGTCACGCGATAATCAGACCATGCTCCGCTGAATACAGCGATATCGTTGCCGGTGCCGCCGTCCAAATTATCATTACCTGCGCCGCCGCAGAGGGTGTCATTTCCGCCCAGACCCCGGAGGTCGTCGGGCCCAGCGCTGCCCACCAGACTGTCGTCGCCCGCCCCCCCGTTCACCTGGGTCTGACCCAGGCTGGAGGTCTCTATCGACCCATCGCGGAAGGTCAGGGTCTCTATCTTATACAATCGGTCCTGACCGTCCGGGCTGCCGGACCGGGTATCCAGGACGGTGAAGCCCTCGTCACCGGTCCCGGGATCGGTGAAGTGCGTGATCAGATAGTCAGACCTGGCTCCGCTGAAGATGGCCACGTCATAGTCATCGCCGCCATCGAGGGTATCGTTGCCCGCGCCCCCGCTCAGGGTGTCCTGGCCGTTGCCACCGGTGATCCGGTCATTGCCTGCATCCCCGGTCAGCGAGTTGTTTCCGCTGCCCGCCCAGAGGGTATCATTCCCCGCACCGCCGCAGACCGTGTCGTTTCCGGGAGCCTGTGCGGACAGGGAATCGTTGCCATCCTGACCCAGCAGCAGGTTGTCACCATTTCCGCCGGTGAGAGTATCGTTGCCCGCACCCCCATCCAGAGTGTCCTGTCCCGTCCCGGCGGACAGGACATCATCGCGGCCATCGCCAAGCACGAGGTTGTCGGTTACAAAGATCCGGGCCCGAATGCCGGTTCCCGATCCATCCGCCTGGGCGCCCTGCCAGGCGATGACAAAGGTGCCGTTGGACAGGGTTGTCATGGTCGGGCCGACCTGGTTTCCAGCCAGGGTGGAGTTGACCAGAAATTCGCCGCCTAAGGCTATCCCGGCCGAATTGTAAGCCTGGGCCCGGATGCAGGAACCCGATCCGTCGGTGTTATAGTCGTACCAGGAAATGACATAGCCACCGTCAGGCCGGGCCGTCACCTTGGGATAGAACTGGTTTCCCGCCCGTATTGAATTGACCTGGAAATCGAGGCCGATTGGCTGGCCATCTGCATCAAAGCGCCGGGCGCGGATTCCATAGCCTGAGGTGTCGTCCGCAAGGCTCTGATCTGTCCAGGTGACGATAAATCCACCGTCGGCAAGAGCGGTCAGGGTGGGGGCTTCCTGACCGCCTTGCGTGGTTGAATTCACCAGAAAATCGGAGTCGACGAAAATTACATTAGGGTCAAAAATGCGGGCTCGAAGGCTTGTGCCCGAGCCATCGCTCAATTGATCTTGCCAGGCGACGACCAAATTGCCGTTCGACAGGGCGGTTAGGGTGGGATTAACTTGCTCCCCACTGGCTGTGGAATTGACAACAAAGTCAGTCTGATCGCTGGATCCGTCTGCATTGAAAAATCGGGCGCGAATACAACTAGCGTTGCGATCACCCGAGTTGTTGTTGTCTTGCCAAGTTACAACAAATCCGCCATCAGCAAGGGCCGTAATGCCGGGATGCAGTTTCCCATATAAGCTTGGGGAATTTACGATAAAATCTTGCCCACCATTTGGGCCGCTCGTGACCGGCACACCTTGGGAATCGAAGACCCGGCCGCGAATTTCACGATCAGCCGAGGGGGTCGATGAGTCGCTCCATGTCACGACAAAACCGCCGCCGGTGAGCGCCGTGACCGCGCTGTTTATGTGTTCATTTAGGGTGGTCGCATTAATCTGAAACTCAGGGCCGATTGTCGAACCACTGGCATCAAAAATCTGGCCCCGGACTCCGCGACCAGAGGTGTCTCCGACGCCGCTCTGGTCCGTCCAGGTGACGACAAATCCGCCATCCGACAACGCCGTAATGGCCGCCTCAGATTGGCTACCCGCCGTCGTCCCGTTGACCTGGAAATCCAGTCCGATCGGGGAAAGGGCTACAGGCGACGTCGTAGGCAAGACGAAAGTCCGATCTAGTTTGCGCTCTCAGGTCAATAAGATTCGCGGCATCTGGGGTCGAGTTACCATCAATTTTTCTGAAAAATCAGTGTGTTATGGAGGTGGATGACGCTGTTTTTCAGAAATATGACTTTAGCCACGATTGTTTAAGTTCTCGTATACACGAAGACACGGGACCAAAGCGGACATTTCGGGACGCACAAATTGAGTGTCACCCCGGTTTTGCCCCGTCAGGTGGGCGGGTCCCTAGCCCCCGACAATCCATCCCGCACTGAGGGTGGAGTAGGTCACGCCCACCAGGATCATCTGGTCGCCATTGCCCATGTCGATGACCGTGTCGGCCCCAACCTGGCTGAGGGTGTATTTCGGCGACCCGTCCAGAATGACCTGGTCGCCCTCGGCACGGTTGAAGTCGATCACGCGGTCCAGGCCTGCGCCGGTGAAGCTGTGGAAGCTGTCGGCACCTGCGCCGCCCGAGATTGTGTCACTGCCCCGGTCGCCCCAGAGCCAGTCATTGCCTGC
>CANCJJ010000017.1:0-54423 GCA_947378305.1 Phenylobacterium aquaticum
CCCGCGCCGGTCTACTGGCTCTTCGTGTTTGTGGCGGCCAACAGTCTGGCCCTCTTGCCGGGCCTGATGGTCGAGACCTGGACCCTTCAGGCCGACCTGGTCACCCAGGCCATGGCCGGGCCCGGGGGGCTGTTTGCCGGCCTCACCCCCCTGGAGGCGGTCATGGGCACGGTGGAGATTTTCGGGGTCATGGTCGGTCTGCCCGTGGCCATGCTCTGGCCCCTGATCGGCCTCTGGCTCAAGACCGCCGTCACCCGTCAGAGGACGCTTCTGGCCGATGCGGAGGCCGTCGTCCTGACGCGGGACCCCATTGCCCTGGCCAGGGCTCTGGAGGCCTTGAAAACACCCCGCATTTCAGACGCATTTTCACCGTCAAAATCGAAGTTTTCGTCTCTCTCTCATCTTCTTTTCCACGCATCTGATACCGATTTCATACCGGTTTTTGGTCGTTTTTTTGCCTCCCACCCGCCAATGGAGGTGCGGATTGCCCGTCTGCTCAGCATGGGTCCGCCCGAGCCTCTGCCGATTGAGGCGGAACAGCCCGTCCCGCAGTGGATTGCCGGGGCGCGGAAGATTCTGGGATCGAAATTTCCGAAAAGCTAAATCATTCCGGGGCTGTGCAGCCAGGCCTTCAGGTCATGATTGGGGGTCTTGAACAGGTCCTTGCCCAAGGTCGCCTGCAACCTCTCGGTCACGCCGCGGGACAGGTGCGGGCGGATGGCGCTCAGCAAACGCGGCGGCGCGACCAGGACCAGATGCCCGAACTCGCCGTTATTGTCCTGTTCATTCAATAGCTTGGCGATCTGTCCGGCCCAGGCTTCCCGCCGCCGGGTGACCTCCTGATGCTTGTCCGTCCCGTGCCGCGCCGGCCCCGCGCTCTCAAACGACACCTGCTTGGGCCCGGTATGACGGGGCTGATAGACCGGCTTTAATTCCCCCAGGGTCACCGGCTCATCGTGCGCCCGATCCCGCTCCAGCCAGCGAAGACCAGACCCGCTGACGATAAAAAAGCGCGTACGTTCAGAGCGTTTCATGGGGCTAATTCCTGTTTAAAATCAGTGGAAATCAGGCCGGGCGGGATGACGTGCGGTGGCGCGACCGGCCGATGGCAGGCCCCCAGCCCCAGCAGTGCCAACCCCAGAATCACGCCCCGAGACTGACGTCGGAAACCAGGACTGCCAGGCAGGGCTCGGGGGGCGGCAGTCATGTCCAGGCTCCGGGGTTGGCACGGCCCCGACCCTGAACCGCCCCTGCCCGCCCAGCCATGACCTGCCGCAAGTTCCGCCGTCAGGGCTGGGGCAGGGTGTTGAAATAGGCCACAAGGTTCGCCACATCCGCCGAGCTAACCCTTTGTGGCGGCATGTAAAAATGGCCGGTTTCCTCAATTTCGGTAAGCTTCTGTTGCAGGCTGTGCTCCCCAAAACGCCCCGCCAATTCCGGGAAGGTCGGGGCCTGGGGATTGGGGCTCGCCCGGTCAGAAACAATGGCGTGGCAGGACGCACACCGGATCTGCGCCACCATCCGCCCCTGGGCCGCTGCCGCACTCAGGGGCCTTTCCGCAGGCTTGGGAGCCGCCATGGCCACGGCGGGCAAGGCAAGAATAAAAGCTATATTTATCAATAGTATCATGGAATTTCCTTCTAGTTCAGGACGCTTCATTTCCCGGGCAGGGATAGGCCGCAAGCACCGCGCCCACGACAAGGCCAGACGCGGCAACCCCAGGCCCCGGCGGATCGCGGCGCATGTGATCACTCACCACCTGCCGCAGGTCTTCAACAGAAATCTTGTCCGGCAGGCAAATCTTGGCATGTCCACGCCCCCAGACCGACTGTTCGGCCATGAGTTGATCCACCGATCCAATAATATAGGCATTGCAGACTAGGGTATCCGGATCACCAATTTCGGCCTCACAGCGGTGCGCCAGCTCTCGCCCATCCATAAACCCCGCAATACGCGCCATGTCGGCCGGGGTCGAAATCTTGAGCGCGAGCAGTAAAAACCACATCATATCAGCCTCTCAGACCCGCCTTTGGCGACCCGATTGTTACTTAAAGGTCCGGTGATCAATGTCATGGGACTCACCCGAAGTCCTTGCGCTGAGACAAGTTGCCGCCGCCAAAACCCCGGGTTTCAAGGCCAGCCGGCCTTCGTCACCGTAGAATTACCTAGGGGGTCGACCCAAATTTCTCGGGACGGTTTCCCCGGCTAGGTTTCGCTCAACAGCAATGAGGTGAGACCATGTCGCTTGCATACGAATTCCGGACCAACGCCCCTTCCGCCGCCATTATGAGCGCGAACATCGGCGATATCGGTGATCTTTTGCGCCGCACAGGGGTTCCCATGAATTTTGGCAAGGACGAAGAAGTCTACGGCCAGGATGAAGAGGCGGACCTCGTCTACCGCGTGATTGACGGGGCCGTCCGGACGACCCGGGTGCTCTCTGACGGACGCCGCCAGATCGGGGACTTCTACCTGAAGGGCGATATTTTCGGCCTCGAAACCGGCCCTCGCCACCGTTTCTCCGCCGAGGCGGTCAGGAATTCGCAGATCCTGGTGGTCAAGGCCTCTGCCCTGAAGAGTGCTGGAGCCGACCTTGAACGCCTCGACCACATGACCACACGCCGCGAGCTGGACCGCGCCCTGGAGCATGTCCTGCTGCTTGGCCGCAAGACCGCCCACGAGCGGGTCGCCAGCTTCCTGCTGGACCTGGTTCACAAGGCCAAGGCACCGATCATCGACCTGCCCATGGGCCGCCAGGACATAGCCGACTATCTCGGTCTGACGATTGAGACCGTGTCGCGCATGCTCTCACTGCTCCAGTCCAACCGGATTGTGTCCTTCTGCGCCACACGCCAGTTCCGGGTGATCAATCTGGACGGCCTGATGGACCTGGCCGAGCAAGGCTAGTCCGAGACCCAAGACCAAAGATTCCGCCCGCCGGGAGGGTCGGCGGGCGGCAAACTGTCGCCCAGGAGGGGACACATGACGATCAAGACCATATTGACCCATGCTGAACCAGGTGGGCGGTCTACACTTCGAATTGCCGCCGCAGCGGCCTTGGCACGGGATTTCGACGCCCTCCTGCTGGGCATGGCCGCAGAGGCCATCCCGCCCATAGCCACCGCCGACCCCTATGGCTTCGGCATGGGGCAATGGATTCCCCTGCTTTACGAGCAACAGGGCAAGAATCTGGAAACCGCCCGGCAATTGTTTGAGGCCCAGGCCTCGGGCACCCGAACGGAATGGCGATCTTCCGGGGAAATGCCGACCCTGGCCATGGCCCGGGCCGCCCGGGCTGCCGACCTGATCGTCACCGGCGCGAGCCCCCATGACGGGTCTGACAACTATACCCAGATTGATACCGGCGAGCTCATTCTGACCGCCGGGCGGCCAGTCCTGGTCGTGCCCTCGGATGGCCATGCCCTGAAGCCCCGCAAGATCCTGATCGCCTGGAAGGATTGCCGCGAAGCCCGCCGGGCCGTCGCCGATGCCCTCCCCTTCCTGGAAAAGGCCGACGAGACTCTGATCCTGGCCCTTTCAATCCAGGAAGACCATGACGCCGCCCAGGCCCAGGCGGCCGATGTCGCCGCCATGCTAGAGCGCCACGGCATCAAAAACCTGAGCGTCAAGGCCGACATTGCTGCGCCGGACAGCATCAATCAGGTGCTGATGGAAACCGTAGAGCGCCAAGCAACAGACCTGATTGTTGCAGGCGGATATGGTCATTCCCGAGCATATGAATGGGTTCTGGGAGGCGTAACGCGTCATCTATTGACCCTAGGTAAGCATTACGTCCTATTCAGCCACTAAACAGGCGCTAGATAACTCGATTGACAAAAGAAAGTTTACACTTATATCTTTTCAAGATGGGCAATTTAGAAAACCCTCTCCAACTCTTGCCAGTGCGTTTTGGACTAAGCCATCGACAGCGTGGCTGGGCGCTCTTTTTCCTTTTTGCCGCATTTTTTATCTTCGGGACAATCCGAGCGCAACTAAGCAATTTGGCTGGCGGAGACCATAGATATCTTTTCTTCTTTATACCCCTAATTATTGCGGTCTGCATTCTTAGCGGTTGGCGGTTCGTCCTGGTCACTGGCCTGGCCTGCCTGATTTATTCGGAGCTTTTGAGTCCGCCCGTGTGGCCTCCCCGGCACATGACTCTGCCGCACTGGATTACAGTCGTCGTTTTCGTACTAACAGTCTTTTCCATCGCCATCGGTGGCACCTTGATGCAAAGGACGGAACGGGCTGCAATCCTGGCTGCAGATCAAGCCATGGATCGGGAGAAACGTCTCAACGCCATCATCTCGACCATTCGAGATGGCATAATCATCATTGATAAAAATGCCATTATACAGTCGTTTAGCGAAGCTGCTGAGGGCCTTTTCGGCTATTCCGCCCAGGAGGTCATTGGCAAATCCCTCACCGTCCTGATGCCGGAACCCATGCGCTCGCAGCATCATAATTACATGCAGCACTATTTCGATACCGGCGAAAAGCGTGTGATCGGAAAGATCCGGTTTGTTCCCGGCCTTCGCAAGGACGGAACGCAGTTTCCCATTGAACTGACGGTCGGTGTACTTAACTCCAATGGCGAGACCTATTTCATCGGCTTTGTTCGCGACCTGACCGAGGCCGAGGCCAATCGCAAGCGCATGCAGGACATGCAGGCCGAGCTGATCCATATTTCCCGCCTGTCCATGCTGGGCGAAATGGGCTCGGCCCTGGCCCACGAGTTGAACCAGCCCCTGTCGGCGATTGCCAACTACATGAAGGGTTCAGCCCGTCTGCTTGAGGCCCCTGAACCCGACCTTTCCAAGATCCGGGACGCCCTGACCTCGGCTGGAGACCAGGCCCTTCGCGCCGGAGACATTATTCGTCATTTGCGGGAATTTGTCGGCAAGGGCGAGGCTGCGCTTAAACCCGAGAACCTGCATCAGCTCATTGAGGACACCGGAGCCCTGGCCCTGGTCGGCCTTAGCGACAACGGCGTTCACCTGACCTATAAACTCTCCCCAAAGACCAAGACGGTCATGGCGGACAAGGTTCAAATCCAGCAGGTCCTTCTGAACCTGATCCGAAATGCCTATGAGTCCATGCGCGACTCCCAGAAACGGGACCTCGTCGTATCAACAAACCTCCAGAAGAGTGGCGAGATTGTGATCTCGGTCGCCGATACTGGCCCCGGCCTCGACCCCGAAATTGTCAACCGGCTCTTCCAGCCCTTTGTGAGCACGAAGACCGAGAGCATGGGCGTTGGCCTGTCGATCTGCCGGACGATTGTCGAGGCCCACGGCGGCACCATCTGGTTCGAAACAGCTCCGGAGGGGGGAGCCATTTTCAAGTTTACCCTGCGCAAGCCACCCGAGGGGATTGATGATGACCAGCCCTGAACAGACCATTCACATCATCGACGATGACAAGGCCATGCGGGACTCCCTGTCCTTTCTCCTGCACTCAGCGGGCAAGGCCAGCCGAAGCTATACCTCTGCCAAAGCCTTCCTGGACTCCGGGATAGACGACCTCGATGGGTGCATCATTACAGATGTCCGGATGCCCGACATGAACGGGCTGGAATTGCTTGCGGAACTAAAGGCCCGGGGAACGCGCGCGCCGATCATTATCATGACCGGTCATGGCGACATTCCGCTGGCGGTTGAGGCCCTGAAGGCGGGCGCAGCCGATTTCCTGGAAAAGCCGTTTGATGACCAGATCATCCTCCAGGCCATTCAAAAGGCCATGACATCTGCGCCGGATAGCGAGAGCGACACCCTGAAGGACGGCTTCGTCGCCGAGCTCGCGACCCTCTCGCCGCGCGAGAAGGATGTCTTGCTAGGTGTCGTAAATGGCAAGCCAAACAAGGTAATTGCCCGGGAACTGGGGATTAGCCCGCGCACAGTCGAGGTCTATCGTGCCCATGTTATGAGCAAGACGGGGGCCCACAGCCTCTCGGACCTCGTCCGGATGTCGATTGCTGTGGGCCTATAATCCAAAATTTTATTGAGCTATTTAGAATTCAGCCTTAATTTTTTGGCGCGCAAGGCGTTAAGCCAAGCACGCGCCATGGGGACCACAATGGGCCAGCAACCGAGCGCAACGACGGTTGTCGTCATTGTCGATGACGACGCCGTGCGTGATGCCTTGCGGTTTTCCCTGGAAACCGAGGGATTCAAGGTCGACGCCTTTCCAACGGCAGAGGCCATACTTGACCGAGACTTTAGTGAATCTGAGTGCTGCATCGTCCTGGACCAGACCCTGCCGGGATTGACCGGGCTCGAATGTCTGCAGCACTTGCGAAATCGCCAGGTCGATCAGCCGGCCTTCATCATGACCGGTGCGCCCGGAAAGCATCTTCATGAGATGGCAGACACGTTAAACTACAAGATCATTGAAAAGCCCCTGCTTGGAGAGAAATTGAGCCAAGGCATTCGCGCCGCGAAATCGCTTGGCGATCGTCGAAAAAATTGCTGCGGAAGTTGAACAGCTTTATAGTCAAGTTATGAAAAAATCAGATCAATCCAGGACTGAGCTGGCAAAATCAGACCAGGTCAACCATCTGATGGACGCCCCAACCTACCGCCTTGCCGCCCTGGATGAAGACTTCCTCATGAGCGCCTCAATGCGGGGCGTGCGGTTCATGCTGGAATTCTACAAGACCGAGGAAGTTCTCCGGGCGCGCGGGATCAATTCCACACTCGTGGTGTTTGGCTCCGCCCGCATGAAGGCAGACACCCCGGGGGCACACAGTCGTTGGTATAACGAGGCTCGCCTCTTCGGGCGCATAGCCTCGGAACGGGGCGGTGCGCTGGGCGAGGGCAAGCTGGAAAACGTGATCGCCACGGGGGGCGGTCCGGGCCTTATGGAAGCGGCCAACCGCGGGGCCCGGGATGCCGGCGCGCCCACCATCGGGTTCAATATTGAACTCCCCCATGAACAGGCTCCGAACCCGTATATTTCCCCCGACCTGGTCTTTCGGTTTCACTATTTCGCCATGCGCAAGATGCATCTGGTCATGCGGGCAAATGCCCTGATCGCCTTTCCCGGCGGGTTCGGCACCCTGGATGAGCTCTTCGAAATCATGACCCTGAAACAAACCGGCAAGGGCCGCGCCATTCCGATTGTTCTGTTCGACGAGGCCTATTGGCGCTCGATCATCAATTTTGACGTCATGGTTGAGCAGGGCGTCATTGAGGCACGGGATCTCGACCTCATCCAGTTCGCCGATCGCGCAGAAGACGTCTGGAGCAAGATTGTCGAGGGCGGCATATTTGCCCCCACTGAGCCCCGCCCCTAGGACACACCGCCATCGGCATGTCCAATGTCATTCAGGCAGATTATTTCGAGGCGCTGACGCCTGATTTCTTGTGCCCGTTCTTTCCATTTGGGGTCTTTGAATTCGCCTGAGACACCTGGGCCGATACGATGAACTGCCGCGCTTCTATGGAGAGTTTTACAGCCTCGGCGGCAGACTCTGCGGCCATTCTTGACGCCGTCGAGGCCTCAGACGAAGCCTTCAGTAGGGAGGCTTCGGCCTGATGCGCCACGGCCGCCGCTGCCGCAGCTGCGGCCGCCGCCGAAGCCGCCGCTGATTCAACGGCCGCCAGGGCTGCTGCAATGGACGCCGTCACCGCAGCCTCGACCACCCGCATCAGGGCCGAGGAGCTGAAGGCTTCCCTGGCCGCAAGCATGGCGTTCATGGCGGCAATTTTTGACTGCTCGGTGGAGTTTGCCGCGCGCTTGGCCGCCTCGGCACTGTGTATGGTCAGGTCGCTCAAGCTCGACAGGGCGACCAGGTAATTTTTGCTGACGCCCTTAAACGTGGCCCTCAAGTCGATCAGCTCTTCCTTTAGAACTTTTACCTGTGCCGATATTTCCGCCAGAGTTTCAGTCATGAAAGGATCCTGAACTGTCATGGTCAGCAGACGCAGGCCGAACTGGCCACATGCGCTTCCGCCAATTGGGCTTCATGATCACTGCAAATGGGGAAGCTCGGTTTGATATCCGTCAACGGCGGCCGAGATGCTTTCCCGTCTGGCTATCGACGGGACCAACGGGTTTCCCGAACCAGTATGGCAATACTACTCGCGGCGACCACAAGAGCCCCGGCCAGGGTTAAGGCCTGGGGCTTTTCCTGCCAGACGAAATAGCCAAGCAGGCTCGCCCAGACGATCTGGGTATAGTCGAAGGGCGCAACGACGGCGACTTCCGCGCGCCGCAGGGCTTCCGTCAGCAATAGCTGACCCGTGCCGCCAATCAGTCCTGCCGCCACGAGCAGGCCCAGGGTCGGCAAGTCGGGAAGGACCCAGCCGAAGGGCAGGCTGGCCAGGCCCAAGACGGTACCCGCCAGGGTGAAATAGAAGACGATGGTCGGACCCGGCTCGGTTCGACCAATCTCCCGGATGGCAATCATGGCCCCTGCCGTGCCTATGGCTGACACCATGGCGAAGACGACGCCAATACCGGCAAAGTGGGCCGGGTCCGGGTGAACCATGATCAGGACTCCGGCGAACCCAACCGCCACGGCACCCCACCTGAACAGGCCAACCGGCTCCCGCAGGATCAGGGCGGACAGGGCCGTCATGAACAGGGGGGCTGAAAAACTGAGAGCGGTGGACTGGGTCAGGGGCAGAAGCGACACCGCCGTAAAGCCGCAGGTCATGGCCACGAGGCCTATGACCGATCGCATGAGGTGCCCGGCGGGCCGTGTTGTCCTCAGCACACCCAGACCAGCTGTTTTCGAGACGTAGATCAGCACGGGAACAAAGGCGAAGGCATTGCGGAAGAAAATGATTTCCAGAACCGGCACGCCGCGTCCCGAGCACCACTTCACCAGGGCAGCAAGCACGGCCATACAGGCCATGGCCGAAACCCTCAGGGCTATGCCCAGGCCATTATTCTGGACCTGCATGTGGGCGGGCGGGGACTCAACAGACAAGGACAGACTCCGGAACGATCAGGGGGCCATAGGCCAGACCGCCCGGACATGCCAGACCCAGCTTGGCTGACAGGCCATCAAGCCTGTAGCGAGGTGCCCCGGATCATGGTTTTCTTCGGTCAGACACGGAGACACCTTGCATGCCTGCCACCCCTGGAGACAATCTGGCTGATCTTGCCGCCTTCTGGATGCCCTTTACCGCCAATCGCCAGTTCAAGGCCGATCCCCGCCTCCTGGCCTCGGCCAAGGGCATGTATTACCGGACCCAGGAGGGTGCGGAGGTGCTGGATGGCACATCGGGGCTCTGGTGCGTCAATCTGGGGCATGGCCGGACAGAGATCGCCAAGGCGGTTCACGATCAGCTCCTGACTCTGGACTTTGCGCCTACCTTCCAGATGGGCCACCCGCTTGCCTTCGACCTGGCCACTGCGCTCAGCGAGATTGCGCCGCCAAGTCTGGACCGGATCTTTTTCACAAACTCAGGGTCGGAGTCCGTCGATACCGCCCTCAAAATGGCTATGGCCTATCATCGTGCCCGGGGCGAGGGCCAAAGGGTGCGGCTGATCGGCCGGGAGAAGGGGTATCACGGGGTCGGTTTCGGCGGTATTTCCGTGGGCGGGCTGGTGAACAACCGCCGCACCTTCACAACCCTTCCGGCCGTGGACCACCTGGTCCACACCTATGACCTGGCCAGGAATGCCTTTTCGCGCGGCCTCCCGGACCACGGTGCGGACAAGGCCGATGAACTGGAGCGTCTGGTCGCCCTGCATGGGGCCGAGACCATTGCCGCCGTCATTGTCGAACCTGTTGCCGGCTCAACGGGCGTCTTGCCACCGCCAAAGGGGTATCTGGAGAGACTGCGCGCCCTGTGTGACCAACATGGTATTTTGCTGATCTTTGATGAGGTCATTACCGGCTTCGGACGCTTGGGAGCCCCCTTTGCCGCCCAGGTTTTTGGCGTCACCCCGGACATCATGACCACCGCCAAGGGGATCACAAACGGGGTCCTGCCCATGGGCGCGGTCTTTGCCCACCGAAAAGTGCACGACACCATCGTCCAGGGGCCTGAAGGTGCGATCGAATTCTTCCACGGCTATACTTATTCCGGCCATCCGGTTGCCTGCGCCGCGGCCCTGGCCAGCCTGGATATCTACCGGGCCGAGGGGTTGTTCACCCGGGTGAATGACATTTCCCCAGTTTGGGAAGCCGCCTTGCACAGCCTTGGGGATGCGCCCCACGTCATCGACATCCGCAATATCGGTCTGATGGGGGCGGTTGAACTGGCTCCCCGGCCCGGTGCCCCCGGGGCGCGAGGCTATGAAATCCTGGTCAAGGCCTTGAAGGCCGGACTGCTGGTCAGGGCCACGGGGGACACGATTGCCCTGTCTCCACCCCTGGTGGTGTCCGAACCTGAAATCAGCAAGCTGGTCGGTATATTGGCGAAGGTCCTGTCGACCATAGACTAGGCCTTGGACGCCGCTTCGCGACTTGACATAAAGACATAAAGATATCTTTATGTGACTATGACGCTCGGGGCAAATCAGGCTGTAGATATTCTGCGTGCGGCGGGGGAACCGACACGCCTGCGCATACTCGCCCTGCTGGCCCACGAAGAGCTTGCCGTTCTGGAACTCTGCAAGATTTTGAACCAGAGCCAGCCCAGAGTCTCGCGCCATTTGCGCCTCCTGGCGGAAGCCGGACTCCTGGAGCGGTTTCCAGACGGGGCCTGGGTCTTCTATCGCCTTGTCACCGGGAGTGAAGCCCGGCGTTTGGTGGACGACATTCTCGATCTGGTGGACCCAGAAGATCCAGTACTGGCCCTCGACGCCCAGCACCTTGAGTCGGTTCGCGCAGAACGCTCGTCAGAAGCAGACGCCTATTTCGCCAGGAACGCCGCACGCTGGGATGAAATACGATCCCTCTATGTCTCCGAGACCGACGTGGAGGCCAGTATTCTGACCGCTGCGGGCCCCGGCCCGTTTGCGCGCATGGTGGATCTTGGAACGGGTGCCGGGCGCATGCTGACCCTTCTGGGGCCGCGCACGGGGCAATCCGTGGGCCTTGACCTGTCCCAGCAGATGTTGAACGTCGCCCGCACCCGGGTGGCCGAAGCCGGTCTCAGCCAATGCGAACTCCGCCATGGCGACATATTCGGAACGCGCCTACCGGGACAGAGCGCTGATCTGGTCATGGTCCATCAGGTCTTGCACTATCTGGGCGATCCAGCCGCCGCTGTGCGCGAGGCGGCGCGACTGGTGGCCCCGGGCGGACGCCTGCTGATCGTGGACTTTGCCCCTCACCATCTGGAGTTCCTGCGCGAACAGCACCAACACCGGCGTCTGGGATTTTCCGATCTGGAAATGGACCGCTGGATTCGGGATGCGGGGCTCGATGACATCCGCACAACCGCCCTGCCCCCCCAGCGTGGGGATGGCCTGACGGTCAAGATCTGGACGGCAGAACGGAGCGCCTCATGACACAATCCGCCCTAGGCCCGATTGCCCGGGCGGGTGCGGGCCTTGGCCCACGCCCCTCCGTCTCCTTTGAGTTCTCCCCGCCCAAGACCCCTGAGGCAGAAGCCAGTCTGTGGGAGGCCATTCGCCGTCTGGAACCTCTGAATCCGGCCTTTGTCTCCGTCACCTATGGCGCGGGGGGATCAACCCGCGACAGGACCCATCGCACCGTGGTGAGAATGCTTCAGGAAACCACCCTGAAGCCTGCAGCCCACCTGACCTGTGTGGATGCCAGTCGGGCCGAGGTAGACGAGGTGGTGCAATCCTATTGGGATGCCGGCATTCGCCATATCGTGGCTCTGCGGGGGGATCCTCCAGGCCAGATTGGCGGGGTCTATGTGCCACGCTCAGACGGGTATCTGAATGCGACAGACCTGACCGCCGGAATTCGCGCCATCGCCCCCTTTGAAATCAGCGTCAGCCTCTACCCCCAGACCCACCCTGAAAGTGGGTCCATAGATCACGATATTGATGTCCTGAAGGCCAAGATCGACGCAGGGGCGACCCGGGCGATCACCCAGTTCTTCTACGACATGGATGGTTTTCTGCGCTTCATGGACAAGGTGCGGAAAGCGGGCGTTACCATCCCGATCTCGCCGGGCATCATGCCCGTCTCCAACTTCAAGGGCCTGAGAAAAATGGCTGGCCCTGTCGGGATCACCCTGCCCGACTGGCTCGAAAACCTGTTCGAAGGTCTGGATCGCGACCCCGAAACCCGCCGCCTGATCGCCGCTTCCGTGGCCACGGAAATGTGCGCCAGACTGGCTGAGGAAGGCTATTCTGATTTCCACTTCTACACCCTGAACCGGGCGGATCTGGTCTATGCGATCTGCCGGGTGCTTGGCGTCAGAGACACTGCCCAGGAGACTGCCGCATGAAACTTGCCGCTCTTGTCCTCGCGGCCGTCGGCGCGGCCGCAACAGCCGTGTCGCCTGCGTCGTGGAGCCGCCCCACCGCGCCGTTCCAGATCGCAGACAATCTCTACTATGTCGGCACAGAAGGCATTTCGGCTTTTCTGGTCACCTCGCCCAAGGGCCACATCTTGATCGACGGGGCCATGCCGTCCAGCGCGCCAGCCATTGAGGCCAGCATTCGTCAGCTGGGCTTTCGGCTGGGAGACGTGAAGATCCTCCTCAACACCCATGCCCACTTTGACCATACAGGCGGGCTCGCGGACCTGAAGCAGGACACAGGGGCAAAGCTGTTTGCCAGTCAAGGCGATCGCAAGGCCCTGGAAACCGGAACCTATCCAGGCTCCGAAGACGCCGAATTTCTGAAATTTAAGCCCGTGGCCGTTGATCATGTTCTCAAGGACGGCGAGACGGTTCGGATCGGCGGCAATGTCCTGACCGCGCACCTGACCCCCGGCCACTCGCCAGGATGCACCACCTGGACCTTCCCGGTCAAAATCGCCGGAACAGTCCATCAGGCCCTGCTCTATTGCAGTACGAGTGTCGCGCTGAACCGGCTGGTTTCCAAAACCAAAGGACCGCAATATCCGGGGATTGTTGACGACTATCGCCGCACCTTTGCGCGACTGAAGACCCTGAAGGCGGACGTCCTACTTGCGCCCCATGCCGAACAGTTCGACCTGGACGCCAAGCGCGCCAAGCTGGCCCAGGGGGCTCCAAACGCCTTTGTGGACCCAACGGAACTTTCGCGCACCCTCTCGACCAGCGAAGCCGAATTTGAAATCGAACTCGCCCGTCAGCAAAAGGCTGCCCAATGACCCGCAAGGACCGAATTGCCACCCTCAAGGCCATTTCACGGCAAAAGGTTCTGGTGCTGGATGGCTCCTGGGGCGTGATGATCCAGAAGCGCGGCCTGGATGAATCCGATTACCGGGGCGACCGGTTTGTCGACCACGAGGGCCAGCTAAAGGGCAATAACGACCTTCTCTGCCTGACCCGGCCGGATATCATCTCGGACCTGCACGATGCCTATTATGCGGCCGGTGCGGACATATCCGAGACCAACACCTTCTCGGCCACGACCATCGCCCAGGCCGACTATAACCTTCAGGATGCGGTGCGCGACATCAACCTCGCGGGGGCCCGGCTCGCCCGGCAGGCCGCCGATCGCTGGACGGCGAAGGAACCAAACAAGCCGCGATTTGTGGCTGGCTCCATTGGGCCGCTCAACAAGATGCTCTCCATGTCCTCCGATGTGAATGATCCCGGGGCCCGGCTCGTCACCTTCGAGGAAGTCTATCAGGCCTATCGTGAGCAGATGATCGCGCTCAATGAAGGGGGTGTGGACCTCTATCTGATTGAAACCATTACCGATACATTGAACTGCAAGGCTGCGATCAAGGCCATTCTGGATCTCGAGGACGAAGGCTTCGAGCCCCTCCCCATCTGGATTTCCGGCACCATCACCGACCGCTCCGGGCGAACCTTGTCCGGCCAGACGGTCGAGGCCTTCTGGAACTCCGTCAAACATGCCCGGCCCTTTGCCATAGGCCTGAACTGCGCTCTTGGGGCGGAACTCATGCGCCCGCACATTGCCGAGCTTGCCAGGGTGGCCGATACTCTGGTCAGTGCCTATCCCAATGCAGGCCTCCCCAATGCCATGGGGGAATATGACGAAGAACCCCATCAGACAGGCCATGAACTGCATGAATGGGCCGCCAGCGGCCTGGTGAATATTCTGGGCGGCTGCTGCGGAACAACGCCCGACCACATTTCTCATGTCGCGCGTGCCGTAGAAGGCCTGAAACCGCGCCAGATACCGGATCGCCCCCGCGCCATGCGACTGGCTGGCCTTGAACCCTTCGAACTGGTCTGAACGGAATTTCCATGCGCCCAACCTTTGTAAATGTCGGCGAGCGGACCAATGTTACGGGCTCTGCCAAGTTCAAAAAGCTGATCATTGAGGGGGACTATACCGACGCCCTGTCCGTTGCCCGCCAGCAGGTGGATGCCGGGGCTTCGATCATTGACGTCAATATGGATGAAGGCCTGCTGGACTCTCAGCTGGCCATGACCACCTTCCTGAACCTGATTGCCGCAGAGCCGGACATTGCCCGGGTTCCCCTCATGATCGACTCCTCCAAGTGGGACGTCATCGAGGCCGGACTTCGCTGCGTCCAGGGCAAGACGATCGTCAATTCCATCTCCATGAAGGAAGGCGAGGACAAGTTCCGGGAGCAGGCCCGCGCCTGCCTGCGCTATGGCGCTGCCGTGGTCGTCATGGCCTTTGACGAGCAGGGCCAGGCAGATACGGCAAGCCGCAAGGTCGAAATCTGCACCCGCGCCTACCGGATTCTAACAGAAGAGGTCGGCTTTCCGCCCGAAGACATCATCTTCGATCCGAATATCTTTGCCGTCGCGACGGGGATCGAGGACCACGACAACTATGCCGTCGACTTCATAGAAGCGACCCGGGAGATCAAGCGGACCTTGCCCTTCGCCCGGGTGTCCGGCGGGGTGTCCAACGTCTCCTTCAGTTTTCGCGGAAATGAACCGGTCCGGCGCGCGATCCACGGGGTATTTCTATATCATGCCATTGCCGCAGGCATGGACCTCGGCATCGTCAATGCGGGCGACCTCCCCGTCTATGACGACATCCCCCTCGAACTTCGCGAGGCGGTCGAGGACGTCATTCTGAACCGTCCCCGCCGCGACCCTGCCCTGAGCAATACAGAACGGCTGGTGGATCTGGCCCCCAAGTACAAGGGTGGCAAGAGCGAAGTCCGGGGACCAGACCTGGCCTGGCGCGCCGGCAGCGTGGCCGAACGCCTGTCCCATGCCCTTGTTCACGGGCTGACAGACTTTATCGAAGCCGATGTCGAAGAGGCCCGGATCGCCGCAGAGCGCCCGCTTCACGTCATCGAAGGTCCCCTGATGGACGGGATGAATGTGGTCGGAGACTTGTTTGGCGCAGGCAAGATGTTCCTGCCCCAGGTGGTCAAGTCGGCCCGGGTGATGAAGCAGGCCGTCGCCTGGCTCATGCCGTTCATGGAAGCCGAAAAGGCAGGCAAGCCACGCGAGCAGGCGGGCCGGATTCTCATGGCGACGGTGAAGGGTGATGTTCACGACATCGGCAAGAATATCGTGGGCGTAGTCCTGCAATGTAACAATTACGAGGTGATCGACCTAGGCGTCATGGTGCCCGCCGCGCGGA
The DNA here is from genome assembly GCA_947378305.1 of Phenylobacterium aquaticum. GTDB lineage: Bacteria > Pseudomonadota > Alphaproteobacteria > Caulobacterales > Caulobacteraceae > Phenylobacterium > Phenylobacterium aquaticum_B. Next base: position 15,574 of record CANCJJ010000017.1, read on the forward strand.
TTCTCGACGAGGCCCTGGCCCACAATGTCGATATTATCGGCCTGTCTGGCCTGATCACCCCAAGCTTGGACGAGATGGTCTATGTGGCGGCCGAGATGGAGCGGCGGGGCTTCAAGATCCCCTTGCTGATTGGCGGAGCCACCACGTCGAAAACCCACACCGCCGTGAAGATTCAGCCGGGCTATCCGTCCGGATCGACCACCTATGTTCTCGATGCAAGCCGGGCCGTCGGGGTCGTTTCGAACCTCTTGTCCAAGACCGAGCGCGATCGCTTCATGGCCGAGACCCGCGCCGACTACGACAAGGTTCGCGATCAGTTTGCGAGGGGCCAGGGCACCCGCGCCCGGGCCAGCCTGGCGGATGCCCGAGCCAATGGCCTCCAACTCGACTGGACCCAATACCAGCCACCTCAACCGAGCTTTACGGGCACCCGGACCTTCAAGGCCTATGATCTGGCGGAGCTGGCCGAGCACATTGACTGGACCCCGTTCTTTTCGAGCTGGGAACTGCACGGCCCCTATCCTGACATCCTCCAGGATGAGGTCGTCGGCGAAGCGGCGCGCGATCTTTATCGCGATGCCCGGATCATGCTGGACAAGATCATTTCGGAAAAATGGTTCGAGGCCCGAGCCGTGGTCGGCTTCTGGCCTGCCAATGCCCTGGGCGACGATGTGATTGTCTATACGGACGAGTCCCGCACAACCGAACTTACCCGGCTCCACACCTTGCGCCAGCAAATGCCCAAGTCCCAGGCCCAGGCCGACGGGGGACGGGCAAACATGGCCCTGTCAGACTTCATCGCCCCGGTGGGAGCACAACCCGACTGGATCGGCGGCTTTGCCGTCACGGCAGGACACGGGGAAAGCGACATTGCCGAAAGGTTCAAGGCCGCAGGCGACGACTATTCAGCCATTATGGCCGCAGCCCTGGCCGACCGGCTCGCAGAGGCCTTTGCAGAAGCCATGCACCGCAAGGCCAGAACCGAACTCTGGGGATATGCGCCGAACGAGGACTTCGACCTCAAATTCATGATCGGTGAGCACTATCAGGGCATCCGGCCTGCAGCTGGCTATCCTGCCCAGCCCGACCATACGGAAAAGGCCGAAATCTTCCGGATTCTCGACGCGACCGAGGCCACGGGCATTGCTCTGACCGAGAGTTTTGCCATGACCCCTCCGTCCAGTGTCTCCGGCCTCTATTTCAGCCATCCAGAAAGCCACTATTTCGGCGTTGGCCGCATCGAAAAAGACCAGGTCGAAGACTATGCCCGCCGCAAGGGCTGGGACCTGCCAACAGCAGAGCGCTGGCTGGCGCCCATCCTCAACTACACCCCTGGCTAGAGAGAGCGCGGACCTTTAGGCCCGCACACTGTCTACCGTCCGAATTTCTGGAACTTGATCCGGCTGGGGATCAGGCTGTCGGCACCAAGGCGGCGCTTCTTGTCTTCTTCGTAGGCCTCGAAGTTGCCTTCGAACCATTCCACATGGCTGTCGCCCTCGAAGGCCAGTATGTGGGTCGCGAGTCGGTCAAGGAACCAGCGGTCGTGGCTGATGACCACAGCGCACCCGGCGAATTCTTCCAGGGCTTCCTCGAGATTCTGCAGGGTTTCGATGTCCAGGTCGTTGGTCGGTTCGTCAAGCAGGATGACATTGCCGCCCGTGGTCAGGGTCTTGGCCAGGTGGACACGGTTGCGCTCCCCCCCTGACAACTGCCCCACCTTCTTTTGCTGGTCCCCGCCCTTGAAGTTGAAGGAACCGACATAGGCGCGGGTGTTGATCTCGCGTTTGCCCACCGCAAGAATATCCAGACCACCGGAGACTTCCTGCCAGATGGTCTTGTTGGGATCCAGGGCGTCACGGCTCTGATCGACATAGGCGAGCTTGACGGTCTCACCCACTCTGAATGCGCCCCCGTCAGGCTGTTCCTGGCCCGTAATGATCTTGAACAGGGTCGACTTGCCGGCGCCATTGGGGCCGATCACACCAACAATGCCGTTAGGAGGAAGCTTGAAAGACAGGTCCTTGAACAAGACCTTGTCACCATAAGACTTCGAAAGGTGGTCAGCCTCCAGCACCACATTGCCCAAGCGTGGGCCTGGCGGAATCTGGATGGTGGCGAAGGTCTGGGCCAGGCGACTGGTTTCCTGCTCGCGAACCATCTCATCATAGGCCGCGAGTCGTGCCTTGGACTTGGCCTGACGGGCCTTTGCGCCAGAGCGAACCCACTCGAGTTCGCGGGTCATGGCGCGCTGGCGGGCTTCGGACTCAGACTGTTCCTGCACAATCCGCTTGGTCTTCTGTTCCAGCCAGCCGGAATAATTGCCTTCATAGGGGATGCCCTTGCCCCGATCGAGCTCCAGGGTCCACTTGGTCACCTGATCCAGGAAGTAACGATCGTGGGTGACAAGGATCACGCAGCCCGGGAAGGCTTCCAGGTGGTGCTGTAGCCAGGCCACGCTCTCGGCATCAAGGTGGTTCGTCGGCTCATCGAGCAGCAACATGTCGGGCTTTGACAGGAGCAGACGGGCCAGAGCCACGCGACGTTTTTCCCCCCCGGAGAGGTTGGTGACATCCCAGTCATCCGGCGGGCAGCGCAGGGCCCCCATGGCCATTTCAATGCGGCTGTCGATGTCCCAGAGGTCACCGGCGTCGATCTTCTCCTGGAGGGTCGTCATTTCCTCCATCAGCTCGTCGGAATAATCCTCTCCCAACTGGGTGGCGACGGCATTGTAGCGATCAAAAATCTTCTTTTCTTCGCACCAGGAAATAACATTTCCCCAGACATCCAGGCTGTCGTCCAGGTGGGGTTCCTGCTCAAGATAGCCCATCTTGATTCCGTCAGCCGCCTTGGCTTCCCCGGAGAATTCCTTGTCGAGCCCGGCCATGATCTTGAGCAAGGTCGACTTACCAGAGCCATTGACCCCGACCACACCGATCTTGGCGTCCGAATAGAAGGACAGCCAGATGTTCTCGAACACCTTCTTGCCGCCGGGAAAGGCCTTGGTCAGGCCCTGCATCTGGAAAATATATTGCTGCGCCATGGCGTGAAGGCTCACTGGTCTGGGAATGAAGGCTGGGGCCGTGAGATACCTGTCGCGAGGCCATAGTGCAACGCTGTGCATGCGTCCCGGGACAGGACCGACGGTCTCCGGAGCCTGAACAATTTCCGGGCAGGACGTTAATAGCCCTCGCTGGAGGGTTGCCGGGCTGGCCAGTCCGTCCATCTTGCCATCTACTGGGACTCCAATCTTTCGGGGCGAAGACATGAAACGGGCACTCCTGGCGGCGGGTTTGATCTTGGTCGCGGCAAGCGCGCGAGCGGAAAGTAACCCCGCCTTTCGGTCCATGGGCGAGGTCCAGGCGGACATGGCGGCTGGAAAGGCGACATCGGTTTCCGTGACCAAGGCCTATCTGGCCCGGATCAAGGCGCTTGACCGTCAGGGTCCGAGGCTCAACAGCGTTCTCGCCCTGAACCCCAAGGCCCTCGCTGATGCCAGGGCTCTGGATCTGGAGCGCAAGGCCGGCCACGTGCGCGGCCCCCTTCACGGCATGCCCATCCTGCTGAAGGACAATATCGAAGCCGCCGACATGGCCACAACGGCTGGGTCCCTGGCCCTGGCCGCCAATGTCACCCATCGAAATGCGCCCCTGGTTCAACGCCTGACCGACGCTGGCGCGGTGATCCTGGGCAAGACCAACCTGTCGGAATGGGCCAATTATCGCTCGACCCAATCCATCAGCGGATGGAGTGCCGTCGGTGGCCTCGTTCGCAATCCCTACGGTCTGGATCGCAGCGCGTGCGGCTCCAGCGCGGGGACAGGCTCCGCCATAGCCGCAGGGCTGGCTGCAGGGGGCATAGGCACAGAGACGGACGGCTCCATCACCTGCCCCGCTGCCATTAATGGACTCGTTGGACTAAAGCCGACGGTTGGGCTGGTCTCGCGCACCCTGATCGTGCCGATTTCCGCGAGCCAGGATACGGGTGGGCCCATGACCCGCCATGTGACGGACGCCGCCGCCCTTCTGACCGTGATCGCCGGGACCGATCCGGCCGATCCCGCCACAGCAGAAGCTGACCGCCACAAGATCGACTATCTCGCCGCCCTTGATCCCAAGGCCTTGAAGGGCGCACGGCTGGGAATATTACGCATAACAGCCGGTCGTTCGTCCCAGGCAGACGCCCTGTTTTCGGAAACCGTGAAGTCCCTGGAGGCAGCTGGTGCAATCCTGGTGAACGTGAAGAACCCGGATCTCGGGCCGATCAGCGCTGCTGAGACGCTGATCCTTCGCACGGAGTTCAAGGCGGGCCTCAATGCCTATCTGGCTTCAACTTCGCCAACCCAGGTCAAGACCCGAACCCTGGCGGACCTCATCGCTTTCAACGCCGCTGAACCCAAAGAACTTGCCCTGTTCGGACAGGAAATCTTCCAGGCCAGCCAAGCGGGTCCGGGACTGGATGACCCTGCCTATCTAAAGGCCCGGGCCGATGCCAAACGCCTGGCGGGTCCAGAGGGCATAGATGCCATGCTGGAGACGGATCATCTCGACGCCCTGATTGCCTGGAGCGGCCCCAGCGGCATTGTCGACCCCGTTAACGGGACCCGGGTCTTCGGCCCCCCGTCAAGCTTGGCCGCCGTGGCTGGATATCCGCACCTGACCGTCCCCATGGGCTATGTTGCGGGTCTGCCCGTCGGCTTGTCTTTCATGGGGCCAGCCTGGTCGGAAGCCCGGCTGCTCAGCCTGGGCTATGCCTTCGAGCAGATAAGCCATGCCCGGCGCGATCCCACCTTCCCGGCCAGTGTCGCGAGCCGACCCGAGATTGGCCCGGCGCTCGACCCTTAAAACGCGCCATGCGCCCCGGACCAGCCTCTATCGACCCGTCGGCATGTCCTTGAAGGCCACATCCTTGTCGACCCGAATGTCGCCGGGTAGTCCCAGGACCCGCTCAGCGATGATGTTCTTCAGGATTTCGTCTGTCCCGCCGGCGATCCGCAGGCCAGGGGCGAACATAACCGAGCTCTGGAACCCGCCATCCTGCGGCGCGAGGTCCGGATCATTGATGATCCCGTACTGATCCAGCATTTCCAGGGCAGAATTGGCCAGGTCTTGCATCTGGACGGCCGACACAATCTTGCCAATCGAGCTTTCAGGGCCGGGGGTCTGGCCCTTGGACAAGGCTGTCATTGTGCGGTTGCGGGCATGGCGCAGGCCTTCTGCCTGAACATACCAGTCGGCGAGCTTTTCGCGCACGGCATGATCCTTGAGGGCGGACTGACCCTCCATGCCGGGAATGTCCCGGGCCGCTTCCATGAACTGGGACCAGCCCATGCCCGTGGCCCCACCCACTGCCAGGCGCTCATTCATCAGGGTGACCAGGGAGACCTTCCAGCCATCCCCGACCGCGCCCAGCCGCTGGCTATCCTTGACCCGCACGTCGGTGAAAAACACCTCATTGAAGCCTGACCCGCCCGACATCTGGTGAATGGGCCGCACCTCAATGCCCGGAGACTTCATGTCGATCCAAAACATGGTCAGGCCCTTGTGCTTGGGCACATTTGGGTCTGTGCGCACAATGACGATCCCGTAGTCACAGAACTGGGCCCCGGTCGTCCAGACCTTCTGGCCGTTGATGATCCAGTCGCCGGATCCATCCGCTGCCAGCTCCGCCTTGGTTCGGGCAGCGGCGACATCCGATCCCCCGGAGGGTTCGGAGAACAGCTGACACCAGATTTCGTCGCCCCGAATGGCCGGGGCCGCAAAGCGCGACTTGGTGGCTTCGTCGGCAAAGTTCATCACAGTCGGGACGCACATGCCCAGTCCGATCTGAAATGGATTGCCGGGGATCGGATACCTGGCTTCCTCAGCGCTGAAGATCACGCTCTGAATGGGGGTGCCGCCCTGACCGCCCCAGGCCTGGGGCCAGGTGATGCAGGCATAGCCCGCCGCTGCCTTCTTGGCCTGCCAGGCGCGGGCCGCCGTCAGATCGCCAGCCCCTTCGCCGTCATCGGCGGCAGCGCGGGACTTGGGGGCATTGGCGTCAAGCCAGGTGCGGACCTGCTGGCGGTAGGTCGCTTCTTCGGAGGAGTCATTGAAATCCATGATCAAAATCCTTCTCAGGCGGCCGTATTGCGGCGTTCGAGGTGGCTGACGAGGCGCTCCTTCCAGAGGCGCGGGGCGCCTGCAGTCAGGGAAAGCTGACGGGACCGACGGTAATGCAGGTGACAGTCCACGGCCCAGGTAAATCCTATGCCGCCATGGGTCTGAATATTCTCCTTGGAGGCAAACCAGTAGGCTTCGGAGGCCGCAATGCGTGCGGCGCTGGCCGCGACGGGGATTTCCGGCGCACTGGTATTCAGCGCCCAGGCTCCATAATAGGCATTTGAACGCGCAAGCTCGTTCTTGACGTACATGTCTGCCAACTTGTGTTTGATGGCCTGATAGCTGGCAATGGTCCGGCCAAAGGCATAGCGCTCCAGGGCATAATCCTTGGCCATTTCCAGGGCTCGATCCGCCCCGCCGGTCTGCTCAAAGGCCAGGAGAACAGCGGCGCGATCCATAACCTGCTCCAGGAGGGCCAGTCCTTCCCCCGCCCCGCCCAGCGGTGTTGCCGGGGCATTGGAAAAAGTCAGCCGCGCAGCATCCCTGGAGGGGTCCAGGGTCTCCAGCCCCTCGCGGGCAACACCGGGGCCAGTCAGATCAACGAGGTAGAGGCCCGCCCGTCCACCTTCCTTCGCCAGCACTATGGCCGTGTGGGCAATGCCGCCATCGGTGACAGGGATTTTTACGCCCGTGAGCTTTCCAGCCACCACGGTCGCCTTGAGGGTGGCGTCTGTGGTCACCCCGGGCCCCTCGGAGGTCGCTAGGCAACCAATGCGAGCGCCCGAGGCAATCTCTGGCAGCAGGGCCGTTTTCTGCGCTTCGGTACCTGCCAACAATATGGCTTCAGCCAAGATATAAACCGTTGAAGCAAAAGGGATGGGCGCAACAACTCGTCCAAGCTCTTCCGCGATGACGCAGAGTTCAAGGTGGCCAAGCCCCAATCCGCCATAGGCTTCAGGAATGGCGGCCCCCAGCCAGCCCTGGGCGGCTACAGAGGCCCAAAGCTCAGGGTCCCAACTGACCGTGGGATCATCAATGACCTTCCGCACCCGCGAGGTGGGGCAGTTGGCGGCCAGGAATTTTCGCGCCTCAGTCTTCAGAAATTTCTGATCATCGGAGAAATCAAAATTCATGGTCGCGCGTCCCTTCCCTTGGGGCTTTCTGGGTCTCACAGATGCGAGCATACGCCCAGTCGGAGACGTTAGAAAAGCCTCACCCTGCGTCACGCAGGACGGATATTTTGCGCCTGGCGCAGCGATCGTTTCAGACGACCGCTTCCAGGCGGCGCAGGGCGGATTCCAGCTTAGAGCGCGTGGCTTCCGCCTCCGCAAGACGCTCGCGGTTTTCCTCCACCACCTCTTCCGGCGCGCGGGCCACAAAATCCGGATTTCCGAGCTTGCGAGCAGTCCGGTCAATATCCGCCGCATGACCCGCAATCTCCTTGGCAAGGCGGGCTTTTTCCGCTGCCAAATCGATGAAGGCCGCAACCGGCAGGGCGAGGGTCGCCCCCTCCACAACGAAGGGGATGGCCCCTTCGGGGGCAATGGCCTCAAGCTTGAGCTCGGAGACCCGCAAGGTCTGAACGATAACGCTTGCATAGGCGGTCAAGACCGCCTGTTGCGCCTGGCTTGCCTCGATCACGAGGAGGGGCGGACGGGCGGAGTGGGGCACATTGAGTTCGGCGCGAACAGAGCGCCCTTCACTGATGGCCGCAATGACCAGACCGATCTGAGCCTCTGCGATCGGGTCGACGAGACTGGCTGGCAGATCAGGCCAGAGCGCGGAAATCAGCATGCCCTCGGGACGCGCCGCTCCCAGGTCAGCGGTCTGCGCCCAAAGCTCTTCCGTGAGGAAGGGCATGATCGGGTGGAGCAATTTCAAGATCACGTCCAGCACCCAGGCCGCGACCGCCTGGGATTCCTGGCGGGCACCCTCATCAGCCCCCGTCAGCACGGGCTTCGAAAGCTCCACATACCAGTCGCAGAAGGTGTTCCAGATGAACCTGTAGAGCAGGTTAGCCGCATCATCGAAACCGCAACCGGCAAGCGCCTCGGTCACGGCCTGGGCCGTCTTGCGGGTCTCGCCAATGATCCAGCGATTGAGGGCACTCTCTGCCGAGGCGGGATCGAAATCCGCCAGCCGGGCGCAGCCATTCATCTGGCAGAAGCGGGCAGCATTCCATAATTTTGTGCCGAAATTTCTATACCCTTCAATGCGCTGAGTGGACAATTTAATGTCTCGACCCTGCCCCGACATGGCGGTCAGGGTAAAACGCAGGGCATCGGCTCCATAGTCATCGACCAATTCTAGGGGGTCCATGACATTGCCCTTGGACTTGGACATCTTCTTGCCCGACGCATCCCGCACCAGGGCATTGAAGAACACCCTCTGGAACGGGACCTCCCCGGTAAAGTGCAGGCCCATCATCATCATCCGGGCCACCCAGTAGAAGATGATATCGAACCCCGTGACCAGAGTATGGGTCGGGTAGAACCTTGCCAGGTCTGACGTCTGCTCTGGCCATCCCAGGGTCGAAAAGGGCCAGAGGCCGGACGAAAACCAGGTATCCAGGACGTCTTCATCCTGACGGAGCGGCTCCTCGTGACCATAGTGCTCCAGGGCCTTGGCGCGAGCCTCCGCCTCGGTTTCCTCAACAAATATGGTGCCATCCGGGCCATACCATGCCGGAATTCGGTGTCCCCACCAGAGCTGGCGCGAAACGCACCAGGGCTCGATATTCCGCATCCACTCGAAATAGGTCTTTTCCCAGGCCTTGGGCTCGAGGACGGTCCGCCCCTCCTCCACGGCCCGAATTGCTGGCTGGGCCAGGGTCTCGGCATCCACAAACCACTGATCAGTCAGGTAGGGTTCAACGACCACGCCTGAACGGTCGCCGTGCGGCACGGCATGCCGTGTGGGCTCAATCGCGCGCAGCAGGCCCAAGGCTTCAAAAGTGGCAACCACCTTGTCCCGAGCTTCAAACCTGTCCAGCCCCTGATAGTCTGAGGGCGCATTGGCGTTGATCCGGCCAAAATCATCCAGAATGTTGATCATGGGCAGGCTGTGCCGCTTGCCAACCTGGAAGTCATTGAAGTCGTGGGCAGGGGTAATCTTGACCGCCCCCGAGCCCTTTTCCGGGTCGGCATAGTCATCGGCGACGATCGGGATCGGGCGATTGACGATCGGCAGGCGAACAGCCCGGCCGATCAGGTCCTTGTAGCGGTCGTCAGCGGGATTCACGGCAACCGCCGTGTCGCCAAGCATGGTCTCGGGACGGGTGGTGGCAACGACGATCTCCCCGGAGCCATCCTCCAGAGGGTAGGCGAAGTGCCAGTAGTGTCCATCAACCTCGCGTTGCTCGACTTCCAGATCGGAAATTGCGGTTTGGAGGTGTGGATCCCAGTTGACCAGGCGCTTGTCGCGATAGAGCAGGTTCTGCTTGTGCAGGGTGACGAAGACCTTGCGAACGGCAGCGCTCAGGCCTTCATCCAGGGTAAATCGCTCCCGGCTCCAGTCACAAGACGCACCCAGGCGGCGCAGCTGGTTGGTGATGGTCCCACCGCTTTCGGCCTTCCACGCCCAAACCTTGGCGATAAAGGCCTCCCGACCCATGTCGCGGCGACCAATATTGCCCTGGGCTGCCAATTGTCGCTCGACCACCATCTGGGTAGCAATGCCGGCATGATCAGTGCCCGGCAGCCAGAGGGCCGCCTTTCCGCGCATGCGCTCAAACCGGATCAGCACATCTTGCAGCGTATTATTCAGCGCATGGCCAATATGCAGGGACCCGGTAACATTCGGGGGTGGAATGACGATGGAAAAGGGTTCTGCTGCAGGGTCATCGGTCGGCGCGAAGGCCCCGGAGGTCTCCCAAGCTGAATAGAGCCGGGGTTCGGCAGATTTGGGATCAAAGTTCTTTTCGAGCATGTCAGACCTGTCACGCACCCGGGCCGCCCGGTAGCGAGCAAGCCATCGAGGGCGGAAATTCGTCGTTAAAGTAGGGGCCGCAAGCTCGACCCGATGATATTAGCGGCCTCGCCCGCCTTTGGAAATTCGCTCAATCTCATCTCGGACGAGGTGTTCCACAATATCCGGAAGATTGACATCCAGCCAGCTCTTCAGGAGGGGCCGCAAGAGCTCGCGGACAACATCTTCCAGAGTCCGACCATCCTTGGGCATTAACAGGGTCGACGAGAGATAGCTGAAAGCCGCCGCTGCGGCTTCAGCCGCCGGATCTCCCACCAGCCGATCTTCCAGTGTCCTGGCAATCTCGGCTTCCAAATCTACCCGATTGGTCAGGGTCAGCTCTTCTTCAGCAGTATCATCGGTGTCGACGGCCATGGCGGGCGGCTCCACAGGGGCTTCAACCCATTGAGGGGGCGGCGGAGGTTCGGGTTCAGGCTCTGAGACCAGCTCGACCGGCGGCTCAGGGGTGGGCTCCTCAACTTCAGGTTCCGGGACGGCGGGCGTCTCGACGTCAACCTCAGGCTCATCCTCCTCAGAGATAATTCGCCGAATGGAGGCTAGAATTTCCTCCATCGTCGGTTCCTGCGGCGGATCATTCGTATTGGACATAGCCTACCGTACTGAAAAGGGCACGAATCCCAAGCCCAGAGACTACGCGCACTGGAGCCATCCTGCAATTTTCCCAAGCTCCAGGGAAAGGTCCATCCTATGAAGCCGAAAGCTGACCAAGGCAGGCGGCATCTCGGGTCTATTTTTTGGGCGACGCCGGGATGGCGAGACCTGCCGGCGGGGGAGCCATGGGCAAGGTCTTGGGGCCGCGGTCAAGCATACCATCAACAATGGCTACCGGCTCTTCCCAGGGCACCCAACCCCTTGCCGTTCTTAGGTTTTTGAAATGAATGCTAGAGTCATAACGGGTTGAAATCGTAGTCAGGTATTCCGCCTGCAGTCGACCCGTTTGCGCCAGGACCGTGGAGGTGGCCACATAGGCATCACGATTGGCGGAGACCTGTGCCAGCTCTGCCGAACGCAATTCCTGTTCGGCATTCAGGACATCAATGGTTGTGCGCAGCCCGACCCTTTGTTCCTGATGCACACCTTCGGCGGCGATTCTTGCGGCAAGAACCTGTTGTGCCGTGGCGTCGATATTACTGCGTGCGGCCAATAGCGAGCTCCAGGCCTGGCTCAGGCTCTGCCGAACGGAGCGCTTGGCGATGTCGACATTCATGCGATCGGCATTATTGCGTTCGACCGCTGCGCGGACACGGGAAATGGTCTGGCCACCTGAAAACAGCGGCACGGTCAAAACCGCAACGCCGTTGATGCTGCGATAGTACTTGTCCGTGTTCATCGGCGAGGCCGTGCCCGTATATCCAACCTGCCCCTGCAGGGAGAGGGATGGCATTTGTTCGGCGCGCGCAGCTGCAATCCGGGCTCGACTGGCCTGCTCGGTATACTCTGCTGCCCGGACCTGACCATTGTTCTGGTCTGCGAGGTCATAGGCCTGGTCCACGGACGCAGGCAGGAGGGATTGGAGGGAGGGTTCGGGCTCAAGGTCACCCGGGTTTTGGCCGACAACCGCCCTGTAAGCGGCCCGACTTCCTTCAAGGGTGGCCTGGGCAGAATTCAGCAGGGAAACCGCGGCTGCATAACGGGCCTCAGACTGTGCGACGTCGGTTCGGGTAATTTCGCCGACCTCGAACCGAGCGCGGGACTCATCAAGCTGATGCTGGAGAACATCAACATTGGTTTGACGAATGCGGTAGGCTTCCCCATCCCGACGGACGTCGACATAGCTCTGAATGACCTGGGCCAGCACCTGGGCCTCTGTCCGGCGCAGGGATTCGCGGCCGCTCAGCACGTCCGCCTCGGCCGCAGACAGCGCAGATGCCACCCGCCCACCCGTATAAACAGGCTGGTTCAGCGACAAGAGCCCGACGCCGGTATTGGTTTCCGTAATGCCCTTTGTCGGAATCCGCGTTTCTACATAGGTCCCGCGGGCGGTGACCGACAGGGTGGGCCTATAGCCAGCCCTGGCCTGGAACCAGGTCTCATCCAGAGCTCGCAGCGAAGCGCGCTGGGACTGAAGGGTCGGGTTCGAGTCGTAGGCTAGAGAAATGGCGTCGGCCAGAGTCTCTGCATGCACGCCTGCTGCCATCCCAAGGAGGGCGAGGCCAGAGACGGCACCGATCAAGGCACCACGACGACTATTGGACATTCTAAATCCTCGAAAAGTACCAGACGGATAACCGTCTATATGATCGTCAATTATGGCAGAAACCGGAAGCCCCGCTCTTACGCTTTTGTACTTGTAGACCTTAGAACTTTCATAAGAAAACTCAGAACGTAAAGACAGGCTCGGCCTCAAAACCCGCAAGGACCGGCGGGGCTGCATCAAAACCAATCCTGTGACCGATCCCGTCCGCATGCTTTATGAACAGGCAGGCGCGCCCCATAGGCCCATGACGTTCAATCACTGCGAGGCGTCCCTCAGGGGCAAGAGCTTCAAGCCATTGGGGTGGGACCCGAGCCACGGCACCTTCTACGACGATCAGGTCATAGTCCTTGCCCGGCAGAGCGCAGAGGTCCTGCCCATCATGAGCGGTGACAGCCACCCCGCAATATTGCAGCACAGCAGCCGCATAGGGTGCTGAAATGGCAAGCGCCCTCTCCCCCTGGACCGGCTCAGCCAGCTGGAGAAGCTTGGCCACAGCCCGGGGATTCAGGAGGAACCGACCTGGCGCATATTCGACCGAGGCATCTGCATAGGCGAGATGCGCCTTGCCTTGGGGCACGAAGGTCTCGCGGGGGATGGTCCGCATGGCATCATGAATGCGAATATCTGTAACATCCGAAGGCCGGACCTGGCTCTCAACCATATTCAGGCGGGCGGCAGAGAAATCAGCCATGATCTAAGGGTCCCAAGGTTCGAATTACCGGGGGTTATAGGGCCTCCAGACGGCTTTAGGCAATGCGAAGCTGTGTCAGAGATTGCCGGAAGCGCCGCCATCTGATAGCCAACGCCCTCCCCGGCGAAAATCCGGCATGGCCTGATGGCGGAGTGGTTACGTAGCGGACTGCAAATCCGTGCACCCCGGTTCGATTCCGGGTCAGGCCTCCAACCTTCCCTAGATTTCTGATCTGGCTTGTCACCCGCATTGGGTGATATGGCCGAATTCTGGTGGGAATCCCCACCATTACAGAGACGAATCGGGTCCGGATGTCTGGGCTCGGTCACGACCTGGGGAGGCCAATGGCATGCTTACTGAAATAGACCGGGTCCTCCTGGCCACCCCGGACGCCGAGGCCGCAGCAAGGAAGTGGATCACCAACCTTGGTGCCGAAGTCGTAGGCCGGGACCGGGTATCCGACCTCGGCGCAAGCCGAATTGTCCTTCGGGCTGGCACCTCAGATATCGAAATTCTGGAACCTGACGGAACGGGCAGAATTCAAACCGCCCTGTCCAGGCGGGGACGTGCCCACTTGTTTGCGGCAGGCGCGGCCTCACCGGACCCTGCAGCCGTTGCCAGGACAGCCCGGGCGTCCGGAGCAGATCACCGTGAGGCGGATGGCCGCCAATACCTGACCCTGACCCTCGAAGGGGCTCCGATCGAATTCGTGATTTCACCCCAGGCTGAGCGCGAACCCGCGGGAAAGATCGATTTTCTCTACGAAGCCACCATCCTGGCGGCGGATCAGGCCGCCGCCGTGGCCAAGATCCGGGATGCCTTTGGTCTGGACCCGGCGAGCTTCACCACGATTACGTCGGAATTGTTTGGCTATACCGGCGTGCTTACCCTGTTTGAGGCGGGACGCCTGCACCGGTTCGAGGTCATCACGCCAATAGATCGCGACAAGACCATGGGACGCTACCATGCCAAGGAAGGCACCGGGTTCTACATGGCCTTTGCAGAAGCGCCGGACATGGGGGCCATTGAACGGGCCGCAGGCGGGGTCGGGATTACCATTGACCGTCCCGCAGAGCGCTCACCTGAGCTCAACTCAGACCAACTCTGGCTGCACCCGCAATCCCTGGGCGGCATGATGTTGGGTGTCTCCCGACCGACCATGGCCTGGCAGTGGTCAGGCCACCCGGAGCGGGTGAACAGGATCGATTAGCGCGTCGTCTGAGGATTGCGCCGGGCAATGCCTTGTCCCGGCAGATGCGCCTCGTAGGGACCGATGTGGGGATCGGGCGTCATATAATCGGTGGAAACATATTGCGCCCCACTCGAAAAGGCGGCGATTTGACGGGTGCGATCGCCCGTACGGGCCTCGAGGGTGTCCGCGTCCGCCCGGGTCCGGACAATCAAACCGGCCTTGAGGGCTGCGGCAATCCGGGCCTTGAGCTCGACGGGCTCGTTCAGGGTAATGTAACCGGCCATGGGAGAGGTTTCTTCCACATTGACGAACATGACGCGGCCCTCAAGACCACGGCGGGTGCCCCGGTAAATGTCCGCCTTGGCCTGACCCTCGTCCATGGCAAACATGACCTTGCCCCTCGCCTCCCTCAAACGCGGCCAGTTTCCAGCGGCGGCGGCTTCCCGCAGGGTGGGATAATGGCCCTGAACCCGGTCGGGGGTGATAAGGGACTTGGCCGGAAAAACTGAGCGGATTTCCGCGTCAATGGAATCCATGGCTAGGGCATCGAATGGCAAGAGCGGCGTCGCCCCGGGCACCGCGATATTGTCTTCCTTCAAGTTCATAATAATCAGAATGGGGACATGCCCAGGATGGGCGACGGACCAGGACCGGACCTCCTTCAGGCAGGTTACAAAGGTCTGGCAGACGCTTCGATAGTCAATATCCGGGACATGCATAACCTTGAGTCCAGGCGAGAGCATGGCAGCAGACTCATAGGGTGGAGCCTTACCAGCGGCCATTTTCAGACCAAGGGGATTGGCATAGCGCCCCCCCTTGGGATCATAGACGTAATCAAGCTCAAGCTGCCGGGCACCCGCGGTAAGTTGGGTCGTCAGCGAGGGCTTGGCATAGTCAAGGCTTTGGGCGGCCTTTGGATTGATCCGGGCCAGCATGGCCATTTCTGGCAGCGAAATGGCGGCCTTGTAACTATTATGGGTTCCGATCACCTGAATAGCGGTCATGGGCAGGGCATTCACCGCCTCGACCCGGCATCCGGACTTACCCGAAGGCTTTTCGAGGTCGCAATTCGCCGCAATCGACAAGGCCGCTGCGAGCAGGGTGGACATCATGACAGGCGCTCCAGGGGTGAAATGACCAAGGGGGGATCAGGAAAGCATCCGGCCAAGAGCTCCGGAAGCAGATCCAGAAGACGCTCCGGATAGACCGGGTCCGGACAGGACTTCAGGTCCGCAAGGCTCCACCAGCAGAGGTCGTCCACCAGATCGTTCTCGTGAGGTTCCCACCCTTCGCGACTGGGCTCTAGGCCTGCGCAGCGTGCAAAAAGGTAAGTTTCGCGCAGGAGGACCCGCTCCCCACTCGGCAGGTGTCCTGTCGCATCGCGAAGCCAGACTTGGGGGCCCAGGACCACATCCGAAAATCCGGTTTCCTCGGCGATTTCGCGAAGGGCACCCGCATTTATAGACTCGCCGGGCTCCAGGCCGCCGCCAACCGTGAACCAGGCAGGGATACCGTCGGCGACCATTCTGCCCCTCATCAGCAAAAGCCGATCCATGGGGTCTAGCAGGAGAATCCGCACTGTTTTGCGCTCACGCAAGTGTCGTCATCCTGATTTTATATCCTGCGGGGCCCTGGGTCCTATTTGGGCATCTTGTTCAAAGTCTTCTCGAGTCCTTCGAGGACAACGCGATGAACAGCCGGTCCGGCATCTGAGCGATGCAGCATGCGAATGGCATCAATGTGGACCTGAACAATCCTCAGCTCGCGGTCACCGATCCCTGTCGACCGGTCAATTGCCTCACAAAGAGAAATTGCAGCCTCGGCCAGACTTCCATCCTTCTCGACAGCCGAGAGCCCGACGATTTCGGATGAAATCCGATAGATTTCCTCGCCATCGAATTGCCCGTTCTTGTAGGCCCCTTCGATCTTTTCAACGAGTTCGTCGATTTTTTCGAGGATGACATCCTTCTTTTCCTCGACGATTGCGTTCGCATTCAAAAGGGCTCTCTCGATGGTCAGCCCCCCGACCTCTTCAATGAGCATCGACAGTTTCGGCTTCACAGCATATTTTTTTACCGATTTCATGCTGTTGTCGCCTCTGATACGGGGTCAATTTCGCTAGGGTTTTCAGAGTGGTCTGACGTTTCAGCAACGTCGCCCTGCTTGTTTTGGTCCTCACGACGGCGACCGGCACCGAACTCTGCCGGGGGATCAACCTTATGGAACCGGCGATCTGGCCCGATGTAGTCATCTGTTTCGATAAAGGCTCGCTTGGAATTCGCAACCCAGACAATGCGCTCCAGAATGATCTTGGGCGTGATTGGCTTGGCGATGATGTAATTCGCGCCACAATCCCGCGCGCGAATGACATGTTTCCGGCGCGTGTGACCCGTGATGACAATGACGGGTGTCAGCTTGAGCTGCTCATCGGATTCATTGCGGATCCACCGAACAAAATCATAGCCGTCCAGGTCGGGCATGGTGGATTCGGTGAAAATCAGATCGAAGACGTGATGCCGGCACTTTTCCATAGCTTCTTCGGCACTGCTCACGCGCACAAGATTGCGCATGCCAAAGCCTTCAAGAACGCCGCCAAGAAGATCGAGGGTCAGGGCATTGCTATCGACCAGCAAAGCCCAGGCCCTATCCAGATTTATCCGTTCATGTTGATTCATGGTGGACTCCGAAACACACGGCACACCAGACCTTAGCATATTTCGAACTGAAGGAACGAAAACTCTGATCCCCAGGGGATGACCTTGGGGTGGGCTTGATACAGTTTGGAACCCGCCGATCAGGGCTTGCGCTTAGCTCCCTTGAAGGGCTTTCCAGGCCCGCCATGCGGCCGTGGCGTGCCACCCTTTGGGGGCCCCTTGAAAGGCGGTCTCGGCGGCCGAGGGTCATCATTTCCCTTACGATGGAATGGCTTACCACCACCAGGCGGCTTTCGGGGTCCGCCCTCTTCACGTCGACCGCCGCCTTCTGGACGTCCACCTGGAGGGGCGGAGGGTTCAATCTTTATCTCGTCCGCCTCGGTGACTCGAACCGAGGTGGCAAACTTGCCCGCAGCCTCATTGGAAATCTCGAACTTTGTCTCGCGGTCAAAAATACGAATCGATCCGATATCCTTCTTGGTCACATGGCCAAGGCGACAGATGAGCGGGATCAGCCATTTGGGGTCAGCATTGTTTGCACGCCCCACGGTCACCCGGAACCAGGTCACATCGTCCGGATTCAGGCGTTCGGGACGCCCAACAGGCCCGAAATCGCGCTCTTCACGCTCGGGACGCCACTTTTCGCCCTTGGCAGGACGAGGCTGGGAATCCCGCGGATCATCATAGAGGTCTTCGGGAGACGGCAGACGCTTGCGATAAAGCCGGATCAGGGCTGCGGCGACGACCTCAGGGGTCATGCTCTCAAGCACCCGGGCCGCCAGGGCGAGGTCTTCCTCGGTCGCTGGTTCCGCCAGGATTGGATCTTCCAGGAGGCGTACCTGATCGCGGGCCCGAATCTCGTCTGCACTCGGGGGGCCGCGCCATTCGGCCTCGATATGAGCGGATGCCAAGAGCTGCTCAGCCTTCCGGCGGCGGGTGTAGGGAACCAGCAGGATCGAAACACCCTTTTTACCCGCCCGACCGGTTCGTCCAGACCTGTGCAGCAAACCCGCCTTGTTCACGGGCAGGTCGGCGTGGATCACGAGCCCGAGATCGGGCAGGTCGAGACCGCGAGCGGCGACATCGGTCGCAACGCAAACCCGGGCATGACCATCCCGAAGCGCTTGCAAGGCGTCAGAGCGTTCCCGCTGGCCGAGTTCACCGGACAGGGTGACCACCGAGAAACCACGCTCGCGAAGAGCCGCGTGCATGTGGCGGACCCCGTCGCGGGTGTTGCAAAATACGAGGGCACCGGGGGCCTCGAAATAGCGAAGAACATTGACGACCGCATGCTCGACTTCATTCGGAGCGACCCGAATGGCCTGATACTCAATGTCCCCATGGGCCTGGTTGCGCGTGACCGTATCGATCCGCAGGGCATCGGTCTGATAGCGCCGGGCAAGTCCGGCAATTTCCTTGGCAATGGTGGCGGAGAACATCAGGGTCCGGCGACCCGCGGGGGCGGAATCCAGGATTTCCTCGAGGTCTTCCCGGAAGCCCATATCGAGCATTTCGTCAGCCTCATCGAGGACAACAACCCGCAGGGAACCCAGATCGAGGTTACCACGTTCCAGGTGATCCTTAAGCCGCCCTGGGGTGCCCACAACAATATGGCAACCGGCCGACAGGGCGCGTTGCTCACGGCGGGGGTCCATGCCACCCACGCACGAGACGACCGATGCGCCCGTTTCCTTGTAGAGCCAGGTCAGCTCGGTGCTCACCTGGATGGCCAGTTCCCGGGTCGGCGCGATCACAAGGGCAAGCGGTGCCACAGCATATCCGAATTTTTCGGCACCCCCCAGCAGGGTGGGCCCTGCTGCCAGACCAAAGGCCACAGTCTTGCCAGACCCCGTCTGGGCGGACACCAGCAGGTCTCGACCTTCGGCCTCTGCGGCGAGAACAGCATCCTGTACCGGCGTGGGTTCTGCATAGCCCTGGGCGGCCAAAGCCCTTGCGAGCGCATCAGGTAAGACGGGAAACGGCATGGAATATTCCTTGGGCGCGCGTGACACACACATGAGACGCGGGGCGGGGTTCATGAGCCCATGCGGGCACCTGAGCAAGTGTTGAGTTCAAACTTTGCAGAATTTTGACGTGGATCGAAGACTTAAGCGGCTTTTTGCAGCTCGAGCTTAACCCGCTCTGCCAGGGTCTTGATATCGATTGGCTTGGCCAGGAAGGTAATATTGGCCTCTCCCTCGAGCAGATTTGAGAACTCGGCCTCCGCATAACCGGAAATGAACATGACAGAGGCCCCGGCCAGATAGGCCTTTGCGGCCTTGAGCAAGTCCGGTCCCTGCATGCCCGGCATGACGACATCCGAAATCATCAGATCAATGGTGCCCGCGTTTTCTTTCGCAAGGGCCAGGGCCTCCTCACCGCTGGCGGCCTCAATCACATCATAGCCACGGGCCCGAAGCAGCTTTGCCGCGACTATGCGAACCGCGTCCTCGTCTTCGACAAACAGGATCCGTCCCGCGCCAGACAAGTCTCGAGCCTGAGGACGAACGGGGCGAGCCTGGTAGGGTGAGGCAAGACGAGGCTCAGCCTGAACTGCCGGGACGTGAACGGGCAGGAAGATTCGAAAGGCAGCCCCCTCCCCGAGCTTGGACGCCACGGCAATCCAGCCATCAGACTGTTTGACAATGCCATAAACGGTTGCAAGTCCCAGCCCGGTCCCCTCGCCGACAGGCTTGGTCGTGAAGAACGGGTCGAAGATCTTATCAATCACCTCGCCGCTGATCCCGGCACTGTCGTCGGACACTTCGATCAAGGCCTGCTCCTGCCGGGCATCCGCATAGCCAAGCGCCTGGGCCTCCATGGCCGAAAGTCTGGCCGTACGAATGGTCACGGTGGAGCCGCCATGGCTGCGGATGGCGTCCCTGGCATTGACAGCGAGATTCATGACGGCGGTTTCCAGCTGCCCCCTGTCCGCCCGAACCAGGGGCAGGTTCCGCCCATATTCGGTGTTGAGGGTGACATCTTCCTGCAAGACACGACGCAGCAGAACCTCGAATTCGCTTATGAGCTCACCAAGATCGAGTATTTCCCGCTGGACCGTCTGCTTCCGCGAGAAGGCCAGCAGCTTTCGGACCAGGTCTGCAGCACGGGTGGAGGTCTGGCGGATCTGGTTCAGTCCTTCATAGGATGGATCGCCCACGGGATGGCGCTGTGCCAGCTCATCGAGTTGCATCAGTATGGCCATAAGCAGGTTGTTGAAATCGTGTGCCACCCCACCCGCCAACTGACCGATGGCCTGCATTTTCTGGCTCTGGGCCAGCTGCAGCTCGATCTGCTTCTGTTCGGAGACATCAACGAGATAGGCCACCCAGCGGCGATCGGACCTTGCAAGATAGAGGTGGGCCACCCGCCCCGGATCCAGGGCAAGTCGCACCTCAATCGCTTCGCCGGGATGACGCCCCTCAGAGAGCTTTTGTTCAGCTTCCGAACGGGAGGCAGGTTCGATCAGGTCTCCAAAGACGCTTCCTACGCCAGCATAGCCGGGAATGCTGGCCAGGGTCGGATTGGCCTCAATGATCTTGGCCAGAAGGGGGTCATCACCTTCGAGGAGGGCCGCTCCGAACGGCGAAGCCGCCGCGAAGGCATCCAGGCCTCTTGTCAGCGGTCTATCGGTGATCAGCGGTTCGGATAGCCCTGCGTCTGATCCGGCAGCGAGACCCGGCGCACCCAGGACCGGCCGGACGCGAATGAGAAAGCGACCAGGCCCCAGCAGATCAATTACCGCAGGATGGTCACCCGTCAGACCGCGAAGGACTGCCTTCCCCGTCTTTCCCTGTCGCGCCCGAGCAAGTCCGGCATAGAGACTGGTCGTCGCACTCACCGACGGAGGCAGGTGGTGGCCGGCTCCGAAATGGGCTGTCCAATGGGCGTTGGAGGCCAGAACCTGACCCGCGGACCCAATGAGGGCCGCCGGATCGTCAAGGACCCGAAGCAGGGGGCCAGCCTGATCATCCGCCAAGGGGGCTGTCCAGCCAAGGACGCGAAGGACCGCAAGGCCAACAAGGGTCAGCAGGGTCAGGCCCAAAGGCAGGATGAGCGGCAGTCTGCCGTCGGAACCACCACCAGCGGCCAGGACGCCGACAAGGACCAGAACGAGACATAGTCCGAGCCCGAAGGGCACGAGGAGCCGATCAAGGCGGATGCCTAAGATTACGCGACGATCAGGCATTGCCATGTTTGGCCCCAGGCCGTGGTGAGCGGCGCGGGGCCCTGCCCCGTCCGAATCAAGCCGTATCATATACTACCCTCGATCGACCGGCCTCCGGATGCCTTGGTGTCCCTGGACAGGTCTACAGAGCCCCTGCGCGGCGTTTCCGCGCGCCAAGCACGAACCCGATGACCTTGGCCACGGCCTCATATTGACTAAGCGGGATGTATTCATCGATTTCAACGCTCGCATAGAGCGCACGCGCAAGGGGAGCGTCCTCGACCACGGGCACACCAGCAGCTTCCGCAATCTCACGTATCCTGAGGGCGACGGCATCCATCCCCTTCGCCACGCAGAGGGGCGCTTCAGCCGCACCCTCCTCATATTTCAGGGCCACAGCAAAGTGGGTCGGGTTCATCAGCACCACTGTCGCGCCAGGAACTGCGGCCATCATCCGACGTCTGGCTCGCTGAATCCGAATAGCCCTCTGCCGGGCCTTGATGTGGGGGTCACCCTCCGTCTGCTTGAAGTCTTCCTTGACCTCTTCCTTTGTCATGCGCTGACGGGTCATGAATCTCTGGCGCTGGAGAAACCAGTCCGCGCCCGCAAGGGCTAGAAGGAATATGCCAACAGCAAAGGCCAATTTCGTAAGAATCGCAATGGCATAGGGCAGCATAGCCATGGGATCCATCTCGGCCATCTGCCGGACATCCTTAAAATGGGGCTGCAGCACAAACCAACCGATAATACTCACGGCAAAAATCTTGAGCAGGGATCGCACGAACTGGATGAATCCATCCAACCCGAACAGTTTCTTGAACCCTGCCATGGGTGACAGCCGGCTGATATCAAATGCCAAACGGTCAGGCGCCCAGATGAAGCCCGTCTGGATCAGGTGTCCCATTGTCCCGGCGAGTGCTGCCGCAAACAAAACCAATCCCATGACCGGTGTTGCTGCAAGCAAGGCCTGTCGGGCGACAATCAGACCGCCTTCACCCTGAAGCCTGATCGCATCGGGATGGGCAATGAAGGGCTGAAGCGCTTCAACCATATTCCGAGCGAGCCAATTCCCGGCAAAGACCAGTGCACTTGCTGCGCCGGCAAAGGAGGCGAAATTGGGCAATTCCAGGGTTTTGACGACATCACCCTGGGACCTGGCCCGTTCAAGACGGCGGCCTGTCGGTTCTTCTGTTTTGGAAGCACCACTGCTTTCATCAGACATGAGGCGCTATCTCCCGAAACTGAGGAGAAGTGAGCGATAGCCATCGACCCAGACCATCCCAATCACGCCCAGGGTCAGGGCCAGGATAGACAGACCGAAAATCACGAGAAGGGGTGATGCCACGAAATAGATCTGAAACTGCGGCATGACCCTGCCGATCATGCCAAGCCCAATGTTGAAGACCAGAGCAAAGACAGCCACCGGGGCACTCAATTGCAACCCCAGACGAAAGGCACCGGACACTGTGCGAACGGCCAGTTGTACGGAATCATCGACCGGGATCGGTCGGCTGAATGGAAAGATCGTGTAGGACTTAACGATCGCCCCAATAAATAGGTGATGCAGGTCCGTCGTCATAATCAGCACCAGGCCCAGCAAGCCCAAAAAGGTGCCCATGGTCGTGGATCCAGGGGCAATTCCAGGTGCCGAGGTCTGGGCAAATGATAGGGTTGTCTGGATCGAAATGATTTCCCCGGCCACGGAGAGGGCCGCCAGAAAGAACCGCATGATCGTGCCGATCATTAGGCCCAGCAGGACCTCCTTGATCACATAGCCCGCCATTCCGCTGACCGTGTCGGGAACCGTTGGCAGGACCGGGGCCAGAACAGGTAAAAGCATGATGGTCAAAATAAAAGCAAAGGAGAGCCTGATTCGAACTGGAACTGTGGTGTCCCCCACCCCGGGCATGGTCATGACCATGGAGGCCAGGCGCGCAAAAATCAGCGCTCCGGTATAGATTTGCTGGATGGAGGCAAAGGGCTCCACCGCTACATGCCCGCTATTCGGGCCGCGACCTGTTTCATAAAGCCGCTCATCAATGCCCCCATAAAGGGCAGAAACAGCAGGAGCGAGAGGAAGACGGCAATGATCTTCGGGGCAAAGACCAGGGTCGCTTCCTGGATTTGGGTCAGGGCCTGGAACAGGCCCACAATCACACCAACCACCAAACCAACGATCAAGACTGGCAGGATGAGCTGAATCGTAAGCCAGATCGCGCTACGCCCCAGGTCGAGCACCTCTGCGCCATTCATGATGCAACTTTTGGACGAGAGTGAAAAATCATGAGCCACGCTAATTCAAGGAGATGACGTCCCAAACGTTTCCGAAAGGGCGCGCGAAACAGGTACCGACTTCAGATCGGCATGCGCATGATTTCCTGGTAGGCCGTAATCACCTGGTCCCGCACGGCCATCACCGTTTCCAGACTGGTTTCCGCAGCCGACACCGCCGTGGCCACATCGATCAACTGGGCCTTGCCCTGAGCATGGGCCATGATTTGGGTTTCCGCCGTCTTGGAGGCTGTTGAGGCGTCGTTAATTGCGTTGCGAACCATGGATCCAAAATCCATGCCGCCCGAGGCCGCTCCGGCTCCGGGCAATTTGGCTGCCCCGCCTTGGGTGGAAGCATAAGCCTTTGCGGCAGCGAGTGCGGTGATCATGGCCGGAGTTCCTTACTTGCGCAGCAGGTCAAGCGTGCGGGACTCCATGGACCGCGCCGTCTCGATGATATTGAGATTGGCCTCGTAGACCCGCTGCGCTGTGCGCATATCCAGGGCCTCCACAAGCGGATCAACATTTGGCATTTTCACAAAGCCGCGATTATCGGCCGAGGGATGGCCAGGGTTGAATTCTTCCTTGAAGGCCGTTCCGTCTGGCTGAGCTCCCACCATGCGCACCCCCTGGCCGCCCTCGACCTTGGTTGGACTAAAGACGGGGATTTGCCGGCGATAGGGATCTCCGCCTGGCGTGCGCGACGTTGAATTTGCGTTGGCAATGTTCTCGGCAATGACACGCATCCGGGCTGATTCTGCCTTCAAGGCAGACACAGCGATCGATTGGGCGGCCGCGCCGGCTGATCTGATAACAGGCATTCAATTGTCTCCTATCGACCTGGCGTCCGGGCCGCCATCTTCAGCAGGTTCATTGATTTCTGATAGAAGCTGATGGCGGCATCATAGTTCATACGCGCCTCCGACATTTTCATCATCTGATCTTCAAGGTCGACACCGTTGCCACCAAGGGTGGCTTCCGTTTTGGCCTCCTGCTTTACCTTAAACCCGCTATCTGAACCCGCTTGGGCAGTACGCTGGATGTGCCCCGGTTGTGTCAGGGACATGCCAAGGGTTGTAGAGCTGGACTGCCCATTGCCCTTTACCGTTAAAGGGGCGAGATCAGACGGCATAAAGTTCGGTGTATCCGCATTCGCCACATTCTGGGCGATCAGCCGCTGACGCTCACTCTGATATTTCGCCTGGCTCCGAAGCATATTCAGAAGTGGGATGTTTGAAATGTCCATGAGCTGGAAGGTAAATAAATAGGGTTAATCGGGCGTTAATCTCCACTGGGGCAGAAGGTCAAACGGGCCGCAGATCCTCGGCCAGATGAGTCACGATGCACCCTCATGGACCTCGCCAATCTCGTAAGAGCCCTCTTTGCCTTGATCTTCACAGTAGGCCTCGTGGGACTGGCCGCTGTAGCCTTGCGCAAGCTGGGCCCGGACGCGCTCAACCGGCTTATACCGGTTCGAAAGGACCGCCGGATAAACGTCGTCGAAACCCTTGTTCTTGATCCCGCCCGCCGCCTGGTTCTGGTGAATTGTGATGGCGAGGACCGCCTGCTTCTGCTGGGTGAGGGCCGCGAATTGTCCCGCCCCCTGACCTCCCCTCCCGCCAAAACGGAGACCTCCTCAAATGCGTGAACGCCTGAAGCGCATCGCCAGCCTCTGGCGCTCAGCCATTCTGCCTGAGCTCGATCGGGATGACCTAAAGCGCGCCTTCGGCTTCGCCCTGCTGGCGGTCCTGGCCGGGTTAGTTCTGCCAGCCCATGCCCTGGCTCAATCCGTGAGTGTTAATCTGGGGTCCGGGGCGGGCCTGACCAACCGAGTGGTTCAGCTCATAGGCCTTCTGACTGTCTTATCCCTGGCCCCATCGATTGTGATCATGACCACCTCCTTCGTCCGAATGGTCGTGGTCCTGTCCCTGCTCAGGACGGCGCTTGGCCTGCAGCAGAGCCCACCCAACGCGGTGATTGTCAGTCTGGCCCTGTTTTTGACGGCGATCGTCATGGGTCCCACACTGCAAAAGTCTTATGATGACGGCATCAAGCCCTTGCTGGATCAAGAGATCGAGTTAACGGATGCCTTTACCGCCGCTGGCGCGCCCCTGAAGGTCTTTATGCTTAGCCAGGTCGACCGTGAAGATCTGGCCCTGTTCGTCAAGCTCTCGAAGATAGAACGTCCCAAGACCGCCCAGGAGCTTCCTATCCAGGTGGTCACCCCTGCCTTCATGATCTCGGAATTGAAGCGCGCCTTTGAAATTGGTTTCCTGCTGTTCATCCCCTTCCTGGTGCTGGATCTGGTGGTCGCCAGTGTTCTCATGAGCATGGGCATGATGATGCTTCCACCGGTTGTGGTGTCACTCCCCTTCAAACTGATCTTTTTCGTGTTGGTGGACGGCTGGCGACTGGTGGCCGGGAGTCTGGTGGAGAGCTTCCACCAGTAAGGCGGCACCTAACCCTTTTTGACCGGTGGTGCCTTGCCGGTTGCCGGCTTGTTTGCCAAAGCGGCACCCGGCGAGGTGCCTGCGCGCAATCGATCCTTAACCTTGGTAATCCAGGTCGCAAACATGTCATTTGCGGTCGTCAATCGGGCGAAATCCTGGGCGGAGACCTGGTCGGCGGCGCTGGAGGTTAAGGCCAGGTTCAAGGCTTCGGCATTGCGCGCCTTGTCCAGGAATCCCTTATAGCGTGTTCTGAGCCGGGTCAGACTGGCCTCGTCGTCGGCAAGACTATAGGCAATGGCGGCCCGCAGAAGCTTGCCTTCCTCATCACCGTTTAGCTGTGCCGGAGACTTCCAGCGGTTTCCCAGCGCGGATTCTGAGGCCGAACCGACAGCAGGCCAGGCCTTTTGACGCCAGAGGATTTCCATCCGCAGGTCCTGGGCTTCAGGGGTCTTGTCGCCTTCCAAGAATTCACCCGCCGTATCGACCCGCCCCAGATTGATCAGGGCTCGCGCCTCCAGACGCCGCCGCTCAAGATTAAGCGGCATGGGCAGAAGGGTGGTTCTGGACCCATTGATCGCTTGCAGGGCGAGTTCCGGCTGGCGGTTCATCAGGTAGATCACAGCCAGATCGGTGGCGACCTCTGCCTTCGGGACGCCATCCAGGCGATTTTCGGTCTGATACTTCAAGAGTTCAGCGGCCTGATCCAGCAAGTCGACATCTACCAGTCGCGAAACCAGTTTGCGCACCATAAGGTCGCCATCAGCCCCCAGCGGGGTCAACTCCTTGAAGTCCAGAAAGAGGGCCAGGGCCTGGATCGGCTCCAGGCCATCAGCCGCACCCTCGAGAAACAGGGCATGAAACGCCCCGGATAGGTCCGTTTGAAGCTTTTCGGCCTCCGGGATATCCGGCATGCGGTTGCCTGCGGATCGCAGGGTCTCCAAGCCTTCGCGATATCGACCTTGGTCCAGATAGATTTGACCAAGGGCCCGGATCGTCTGGAGCTCGGACCCATCACCGCGCCATCTGAACTTCAAAGCGCCGAGGACTTCGGTCGCTTGTTGGGGCGTAACCTTACCGAGTTTCAGACGCAGCTGGGTTGCGTTTCTCATAGCCGCGGTGGCCAGGGACTCAACCGGCGAAGCTGCGATCGCATTATAAACATTCAAGGCGCGTGTCAGATCGCCTGATGCCTCAAAAATCCGGGCCTGAACCAGCCGTGTGGCCAGTTCTTCCGTCCCGTTCGTGTGATCAAGAAGCGCCCGACGGACCGAGGACTTGGCCCTCTCAAGGTCCCCCATGGCAAAAGCCGCTTCGGCATCTGAACGCGCAAAGCGGGTGCGCCAGATTGGCGGCATCTGATTCAGGACCGAAGCGCCTTCGCTATAGCGAGCAAGGGCCTCGGACCATTGCCCAGACTGGGCAGCGGAATAGGCCTTCCAGAGCGCCGCAGACGGATCCCCCGCGAGGGCCGGCGAGGTCAGGTCAGCTTCCGCTTCCTTATAGCGACGGGACATTATCCTGGCTATTGCCCGCAATCCCCGAAACTCAGGATCATTTAGTACATAGGGGCTGTTTCTGGCCGTGGCATTCAGGAGACCGATAGCCTCAAAGGAAAGCTCGGAGCCCACCAAAAAACGCGCAAAAGCCATGCGCGCCTTGACCGGCCCGTTGTGAGTGCGAGCCCCTTCTGCGGAGGCATCAGCCAGCAATTGCTCATAGCGTTTGTGGAACCCGCCGCGTCCAGTTTGGGCCCAAGCCTCGGTGGTGATCAAACCCGGAAGTATGGCGGCTTGGGGAGGTCCAAGCTGGCTATTTGGCTGCACCATTCCAGCAGAGATATCTGAGAGCGCCATGCCTGAAGGACGGCCAATATAGACAAGGTCACGATCGTGACGGAGGGTCAGGTCTGGAACCCGAGCGTCCAGGGCCAAGCCTTGGGCTGAACGCAAAATGGTGACCTCAACATAGTCGCGTTGTGCCGACACCCCCTTGGCTGGCCCCAGGGCGGGCACAATGTCGAGCACATCCCCCACGATCGGGTCATTGACCTTAAGCGTCCGGGTCGCCCCCGCAACAACACTCTTCAGCGTCGCAGGGCCGGTGGTACCATCCCGTGTGAGCCGAATTTCACTGGTCGGGCTGAGACGCGGCAAGCCCATGGCCACGGTCCAGACATTTCCTAGTAAGCCGGCGGACAGGGGCTCATTTGCCGGAGACTCCAGACGTATCGCCGAATAATCCGTGCCGCTCAAAACCTGCAGGGCGGACCCTTGCAGGTAATCCTTGGGAATTGCGGAGACATCCAGGCGCACAGGCGTGTCAAACACAATCCAGACCGCATTTCCCCGCTGAAACGATGCCGCACCGACGGGCCCCGCCCATGGAAAGACCAGACGCGCGCCACCAGCGTCCCGAAGGAGCGTGACGCGGACAGCTCCGCCTTCGGGCACGGGATTGGTGGGAACCCGGGTCGAAGCCGGAGCAAGGGCTGGGGTGAGAGCAGATACCAAAGCCATGGCCGCAGGCCGGGACGGAGCCTGCGGCTTTGCCTTGTCCTGGGGCTTATCTTTTGGGGGCTCAGCCAATTTGGGATCAGGTTTGGCGAAGGCATTGATATAGGTCGCTCCGTCTGCCCGACCAATTCGCAAATCGGCGTCATCAACGAGCAGAATGGAGAGCTCATACCTGCCCTTAAAACGCCGGCCCTCAACACTCTTGATCCACTTCGGCGGCGAGGTCCGCAGAACGGCAATATCGGGATAGGCGTCGACAGCAAAACGCAGGGTCACAGACTGGCCTGAACGACTAACTGCCGCGCCAGCAGCCCCGGGGCCTGAAACTTCAATCCGCGTGAAGTCCCTGGCTTGACCAACCTTGACCGCCAGCCCGGGCGCGGCTGCTGCAGCTGTTCCCATAGGCAAGCCAATGGCGACCATGCAGATCGTCGCGACGCTTGAGGTCAGGGCCCGCTTTAGGTGCATGGGTTAGGCAGACTTTGCAGGACTTTTGCCCTTTGATGCCGCGCCGGCAGGTTTCGGCGATGCCGACTTGTCATCCTGAGTCGCCAACTTTGCCGCCGCAGCATTTCGCGCCGCGGCTGCCCGCGCGGCCGCAAAACGTGTTGCGAGGCCTTCGGTCAGTTTTTTGGCATCCGCAGGCGGCATTTGGGCCAGGATCGCGGAGAGAGACTTTTCCTTCATCTTCGCGGCGATCGGAATCCGAACCGTGTCATCCAGGAGCACGAGACGGGGAGCAGCATCCTTGGGCTTCATCCCCTCATAGACCTTGACCATCCGGTCGATCTCAGCCTGTTCCTTGGCATCTCCCTGGGTCAGAAGTCCCTGAATATCTGACTTCAGACCATTCAGGGTCTTGACCTTGGAATCGAGCTTGGCTTCTGCTGCGGCAAGCAAGGAAATCTGAACATTGAGGTCCGCCTCCCGTTGGTCCAACTGCCCGCGGCGGGTTCCGAGACTCTGCAGAATCTTGAGTTCGGCCGGAGACAAGCCGGCTTCCTTCGCCAATTCAGCTGCGGTGGGTGCGCAGACTGGGGCGGGCTTCGGGCGAGCAGGGTCCGGCCCCGGTTTTGTGCCCGGCGTAGCAGGCGCATCCCCCTTTGCAGGTTGGATACCCTTGGCGGACGTCGCCTTATTCGCCGCAAGATCGGTCTTGGCGACGCTTTGAGCGAAGGCCTGGGCTCCCGAAACCAGGGATTGGACATCCCGCGCCCCGGAAAAGGCATTGATCGCGAGAACACCGACAGCGGCGACGCCCACAAGAGGTAAGATTCGCGGCAGATTCATGCGCGGCCTCCCGGCGTAGGTCTGCTAGGCGGCAGATCATCATCACGGTCAAAAATATCCTCGTCATAGAGGCCCGGGCGCCGTGCGAGAGGATCGGATCGCCTGATCTCACGCTCAGGCTCGGGCCGGGGGCGAGGCTGCCGGGCTCCGGACAGGAGCGCCCCAAGTTTGCTGCCCTCCGAATCGGGACCACCGGGGACGTCACGCAGTGAAGCAGAAGCGAGGCTCTGAGTGTGGTGCTCGAGCCGAGACGCTAAAAGACGCGCAGCATCGATCTGTTGGCCCAGCCCTTCAGCAGCTTCCTCACTGGCAAATCGCAGATCGGCAAGACCACGTTCGGCCCGGGTCGTCGCCGCATTGAGATCCGTTATCGCCCGGGCGAAGCTGAGTTGACTGTCGCGAAGGGCCTTCAGACGCTGATTAAGGCGCATGCCGAGGATCAGGGCCAGAATTAGGAGCCCTGCGAGGAGACTATTCAAGGCAATGGCGACAAGGCTCATGTCGCCTCCTGAATCGCCTGTCGGGCAACCGCCGAAAGCGGAGCTTCAACCCTGACAGCCAGATTGAGGTTACGACGCCCAACCCGGGCATGAGTCAAAGGTATGGTCCCGGCGCGAAGCTCGACAGGCGAGTCAGGCTGGGCCTCCAACATCAGGGTCTCACCGACCTTGAAGTCCAGGGCTCGGCGCAAGCTGATCATTTGTTCACCCAATACAGCCCTGACCTCCATTTTTGTGGTCCAGATTTCAGTGGCAAGGTGACCTTCCCAGATATTGTCGCGACCGAACTTCTCGCCCATGAACTGCTGGAGCAACATCTTGCGGATAGGCTCCAGGGTGGCATAGGGGAGCAGAACCTCAAGGGATCCCCCTCGGCCATCCATATCGACCCTGAGTTTGAGCAGAATGGCCGCATTGCCCGGTCGGGCAATAGCGGCAAACCTCGGGTTTGTTTCCATCCGATCCAGGGTCAGGGTCACCGGCGTCAGGGGCTCAAAGGCCGCCTTGGCATCAGCCAGGACGAGTTGGATCATTCGCTCCACCAGGGCCCGCTCGATGGTGGTGTAGGGGCGCCCGTCAACTCGAACGGGATTTCCACCACGACGCCCCCCCAGAAGGACATCGACGATGGAATAGATCAGGTTGGAATCAACCGTCAGCAATCCAAAATTCTCGAGCTGCTCAGCCTTGAAGACACTCAGAATGGCAGGCAGGGGTATGGAATTGAGGTACTCGCCAAACCGGACCGAAGAGACGCTATCAAGGGTCACTTCCACATTATCGCCGGTGAAGTTCCGCAAGGAGGTCGTCATGTATCGGACAAGCCGGTCAAAGACGATTTCCAGCATGGGAAGTCGCTCGTAAGAGACGAGCGCCGAATTGATGATGGAGCGAATTCCAAAGCCGGAATCTGCACCGTCCCCCTTGAAGGAAAAGCCTAGAAGGGCGTCAATCTCTTCCTGATTAAGAATCCGCTCTGCGCCGCCCGCACCATCAATCGCGCCGCCGCGACCGAATTCGATTTCGGTTGGCGTGATCGTTACGGCTGGGTTTTCTTCGTCGGCCATGGGGTCTATGCGCAACGGGTCCTGAGACCTAGTTGATCAGCATCTCCTCAATTAGAACCGAATTCACCTTTGCGGGTGCCATAACCAGATTCACCCTGCGCAGGAATTCCATCCGTAACTGGTAAGATCCTTGAGACCCCTGAAGGTCCTCGGGCCGAAGTTCGCGTAGGAAACTCTGGAACATATCCCGCAGGCGCGGCATGTTTGGCGACAGGCTGTCGGCCGTCTCACGATCCGGCACCTCAAAAGTCAGCTTCAACTTAAGATAGGTCTGCCGACCATCGGACGATTGAATATTGGAAACAATGCTGGGCAGGGTGCAATACAGAACACCCTCTGGGCCGTCGGTAATCTTGATCTCGTTTGAGCCAGCTTCGCCAGCGCCCTCTTTGCCCTTTTCCTTTTCCTTACCTTCTTCCTTTTTTCCCTTCTCCGCCTTCTCCGGCTTCTTGCCCGCATGGGCAGGGTCAGGTTTTTTCAGGACCAGAAAATAGGTCGCCGCGCCACCGCCGATCAAGAGGACCAGGGCAACGGCTCCAATGATAATAAACAGGAGCGGTGGACGCTTTTTCTCAGCGGACTCTACAACCTCACCGTCCTCGGGCGGGGACTCTTCCGCTTCTTCCGGCTCGTCTTGTTTTGTCGGCTTCTTTGCCACGCTGGCGATTCCTTTGGATAGAGACACCCCTAATTGCCCGAGTCTTGGTTAAGGATCAGTTTTTAATCGTTCTAGCCCCAAACAAAAATGACCCGGCAGAATCCTCCGGTATGAATTATTTAACCATTTAAATCTTTGTTTTTCAAAGATTATATCTTGGCCCAACTCTTGCTTAGTACAGGGCAGACACCCCTGAGCTGACAAGGTCGATAATCGCCCGATGGATAATACGGTTTATCTTGCACTTTCGAGGCAGATGACGCTGCGCCACGAAATGGACGTCATTGCGAATAATGTCGCCAACAGCAGCACGATTGGCTTCAAGGTCGAAAACGTCATCATCTCCGAGGAGTCTCGGAACATTGGTGGCAAGATGGTCAGCTTTGCCACCGACTCCGGGGTTGCCAGAAACTTTGCTCAGGGCAGCAGCCAGACCACCGGGGCCCCCTTCGACCTGGCCATAAACGGGCCCGGCTTTTTCCGCGTCAATACGCCGGATGGCGAACGATATACCCGAGACGGGCATTTTCAGATGAATGAGGCCGGGATCCTAGTCACCCAATCTGGAGAACCGGTTGCGGATGCGGGGGGTGGCGAGATCACCATCGACCCCAAAAAGGGGGCCGTCAAAATTGCCAAGGACGGAACAATCAGCCAGGGCACAGAAATCATAGGCAAGATCTCCGTCTTTAATTTTACGGCCCTGTCGGCCCTCGAGAAAACTGGAAACAACCAGTTCCGCAATACGGGCAATCAGCAGCCAGCAGTGGTCACCAGTTCCGGCATTTTTCAGGGAAATCTGGAAAGTTCCAACGTCAATGCCATCGACCAGATCTCGCGAATGGTCGAGGTCACCCGTGCCTATGAGGCCATCTCGAAACTGACCGACAATTCAACCGACCTGTCCCGCCGCGCCGTCGAGCGGCTGGGTCGCGTTCAATAGGAGTAAATAGCCATGCAAGCCCTTCGTACCGCCGCCACTGGAATGTCCGCACAACAGCTCAATGTTGAGGTCATTTCCAACAATATCGCCAACATGAATACCGTGGCGTTCAAACGCCAGCGGGCGGAATTCCAGGACCTGCTATATCAAAACCTGGAGCGGCCGGGGGCTCAGACATCCGATCAGGGAACGATTGTTCCGACGGGTCTGCAGATCGGCGCGGGTGTGAAGGCAGGGTCCGTCTATCGCATTACCGAACAAGGATCCCTCACCCAGAGCGGCAACAAGCTGGACGTCGCGATTCAGGGGCGTGGATACCTTCAGGTCCTCCTGCCAACGGGTGAAACGGCCTTTACCCGTGCGGGCAATCTGTCTCTGAACGATCAGGGGCAGCTGGTGACCTCAGACGGCTATTTGATCCAGCCCGCGATCTCGATCCCCAGCGATTCCACTGACATCATGATCTCCAAGGCAGGCCAGGTTCAAGTGGCAAAGGCGGGACAACCCGCCCCCACCGTTGTCGGCACGCTGGAACTGGCAAGCTTCGTCAACGAGGCGGGCCTGGAAGCCTTGGGCAGCAACCTCTACGCACAGAGCGGTTCGTCGGGAACGCCCATTACCGGGGTGCCAGGCGTGGACGGCATTGGCAGCCTGCTTCAGGGCTATACCGAGGCCTCAAATGTGGACTCCGTGACCGAGATCACCGCCCTGATCGTGGCCCAGAGGGCTTACGAAATGAACTCCAAGGTCATCACATCCGCCGACCAGATGTTGTCCACGGCCAATCAGGTAAAGAGCTAAGCTGATGCGCAGTCTTGCCCTCATAACCCTAGCCTGCCTGGTCGCCGCCCCTGCCCTCGCCGGACAATCCGTCACACTGAGACCCCAGACCCTCGACCTCGACGGACAAGTCACACTGTCCGACCTGTTCGAACAGGCTGGTGCTGCAGGATCGGTTCTGGTCGCCCGCCGGGAAGCCGGTGCCATTGTGCTGGACGCCGGGGCGGTGCAGCTCCTGGCGCGGCGCAACGGGCTGGACTGGGCAAATCCCCAGGGCATGAGACGCATCGTTGTCACCTCGGCTGCCCCTGTCGCGCACCCCGAGGTTGAGGTCTTGACCTATGCCCGGAACCTGGCGGCAGGCGAAGTGATCCAGCCGGAGGATCTGGTCTGGAGCCGGGCAAGTTTTGCCCCGCAAGATGCCCCTTCGGACTCCACCCAGTTTATCGGCATGATTGCCAAGCGTCCCTTGCGGGCCGGATCGGTCGTCAACCGCCATGACGGCGGCGTGCCGCTCGTCGTTAAGGCCGGGGACATGGTGACCATAACCTATGCCGCAGAAGGAATTACGCTTTCCTTGGAAGCCCGAGCGACCAGCAATGCCGGCCTGGGTGAAGCCTTTACCGCCCAAAACCCGACCTCCAAGAAAATCGTCCAGGCCATTGCCGCTGGCCCGGGCCAGGGACGCGCCGGGCCCAATTCTGCCCCGGCAACCACAACCCGTCCTGCCCAGCTCGCCCTTCGCTAGAAAGTCCTGATCATGCGTCACCTGCTTATTTTCGGACTCGCTGCCCTGTCGCTTGCCGCCTGTTCCACGGTAGAAGATGCCGTGGTGGGCCCGAAACTTTCCCCCAGCGCCTTTCCAATCACCCCGGAAGCGCGGGAGAATAACCTGTCTATGATCCAGGCTCCTGCCATGATTCAGACGGCTTCAGCCAACTCGCTCTGGCGGACAGGTGCCCGGGCCTTTTTCATCGACCAGCGAGCCAGCCATGTGGGCGACATTCTGACGGTCCAGATTGACATTAATGACTCGGCCAAGACCTCGAACACCAGCAGTGCCACTCGCGCCAGCGGGGCAACAGCTGCCGTGCCGAGTGTCCTGGGACTTGAGGGAAAGATCGGCCGGTTTCTTCCGTCGCACAATAAATTCGACGCAACCAATGCCCTCGATACGAGTTCCAAGTTCTCGAACACGGGCGCGGGCAAGGTGGAACGCTCGGAAGCCATCTCCCTGACGATTGCGGCCGTCGTGACGGGGATACTTCCCAATGGTAATCTGATGATCCAGGGAACCCAGGAGGTCCGCACCAATACCGAGCTGCGTCAGCTGACAGTGACTGGCATTGTGCGGCCGGAAGATATCTCCTCGGCCAATGTCATCAAGCATACCCAGATTGCCGAGGCACGGATTAGCTATGGCGGACGCGGTGACATTTCTACCGCCCAGAAGGCCCCCGGTGGTCAGGCGCTCCTACAGAAGGTCTGGCCGTTCTAGGGCCTGTTCTGATAGGTGGGGGCCGGTCATCGGATCGAAACAGGCTTTAGGCCCGTTTTCCGGTCACGGGGGCTGAGGCCATGCCGAGCGCCTCAAGGGCAATCCGGGCAATGCCGTCGGCATCCAGACCGGCCTGAACATACATGGCCTCAGGCTTGTCCTGATCCTGGAAGATATCGGGCAGGGTCAGGGTGCGGACCTTAAGGCCGCGATCCAGCGCCCCATGGCTCGCCAAGGCCTGCAGCACAAAGGCCCCAAATCCGCCCATGGCCCCTTCCTCCACCGTGATCAGGGCCTCATGTTCACGGGCGAGCCGCAGGATCAGGTCAATATCCAGGGGCTTGGCAAACCGGGCGTCAGCAACCGTCGCCGAAAGCCCCCGGG
This sequence comes from Phenylobacterium aquaticum, assembly GCA_947378305.1. Lineage (GTDB taxonomy): Bacteria > Pseudomonadota > Alphaproteobacteria > Caulobacterales > Caulobacteraceae > Phenylobacterium > Phenylobacterium aquaticum_B. The sequence goes on from CANCJJ010000017.1 coordinate 50,915, forward strand.
CAGCCAGGAGATCTGCGGCCTTTAGGCTCTCGCTCAGTCGGGTTCCGAAGGAGAGGATGGCAAGCGCGTTGCCCTCCCGCACAATTCGACCACGTCCGATTTCCAGAGGCGTTACGAGATCGGGAATGGCAATGCCTGTCCCTTCACCTCGGGGATAACGGAAGGCAGACGGCCGGTCGTCAATGGCGGCTGCGGTGGCGACCATGCGGGCGAGCTCAGCCTCATCGGCCGCCGCCATGAGGATCATGCCCGGCAAGGCCCCCATAAAGCCAACATCAAAAGACCCGGCATGGGTGGCCCCATCGGCCCCCACCAAGCCCGCCCGGTCAATAGCAAAACGCACCGGCAGTTTCTGAATGGCGACATCATGAACGACCTGGTCATAGCCCCGCTGGAGGAAGGTCGAATAAATGGCGGCAAATGGCTTCATGCCATCGGCGGCGAGCCCGGCCGCGAAGGTCACGGCGTGCTGCTCGGCAATGCCAACGTCAAAGGTTCGCTCGGGGAAACGGGCCCCGAAGAGATCAAGCCCGGTGCCGGAGGGCATGGCTGCCGTTATGGCCACGATCTTGGGGTCGGCTTCGGCCTGCCGGATCAGTTCCTGGGCAAAGACACGGGTATACTGCGGCGGCGCAGGCTGGGTTGGCTTGGCTTGCTGACCGGTGACGACATCGAAACGGGCGACGGCATGAAGCTTGTCGGCGGCACTTTCTGCCGGATGGTAGCCCTTGCCCTTTTGGGTCACCACATGGACGAGCACCGGACGGTCGTTGATCTCACGGGCGTTCTTCAGGATCGGGACCAGGGTATCGAGGTCGTGACCATCAATGGGGCCGACATAATAAAAGCCCAACTCCTCGAAGAAGGTCCCGCCGGTCACCATGCCACGGGCAAATTCCTCGGCCTTGCGAGCGGCTTCCTGAAGGGGACGGGGCAAGGCGCTGGCCACCGACTTGCCGATCTTGCGCAGGGATTGATACCCCTCGCCCGAGACCAGCCTTGCCATATAGGCACTCATGCCCCCAACCGGAGGGGCAATGGACATGTCATTGTCGTTCAGAACGACGGTGAGCTGCCCCGTCGTTTCGCAGGCCTTGTTCATCGCCTCATAGGCCATGCCTGCGCTCATTGAGCCGTCGCCGATAACGGCAACGACGCTATTGTTCCGGCCGTCGGCATCGCGAGCTGCACAAAAGCCCAGGGCTGCGGAGATCGACGTCGCCGCATGCGCCGCCCCGAAGGGATCATAGGGGCTCTCAGACCGCTTGGTGAAACCCGACAGACCGCCTGCCTGACGCAGGGTGCGGATCCGGTCGCGTCGACCGGTCAGAATCTTGTGGGGATAGGCCTGATGTCCCACGTCCCAGATCAGAATGTCGTCCGGTGTGCGATAAACATGGTGCAGGGCAACGGTGAGCTCAACAACGCCTAGGCCAGCGCCCAAATGCCCGCCCGTCTGAGACACAGCATCAATGGTTTCTGCACGCAATTCGTCCGCGAGCTGCCGCAACTGGGGCACCGAAAAACCCCAGGTATCGGACGGCGCGGTGACAGTATCGAGCAGGGGCGTGAGCGGCGGCATGGATCAGTCTTTGCGGGAAATCAGTTGCGGCGATCTAGCACGAAATCCACACTGGACCGCAAGAAATCCGCTTGGGGCCCAAAGGGTTCAAGGTGACTTCGGGTCTGGGAGACCAGCAGAGCCAGCCGCGCGCGGGCATCCTCAATTCCGAGAAGGGTGACATAATTTGTCTTGCCCCGATCCGCATCCTTGCCTGTGGCCTTGCCCAGGACGGCGGCTTCTCCATCATGATCGAGAATGTCATCGACGATCTGGTAGGCGAGCCCCAGGTCTTGCGCAAACCCCATGAGGGCATGCCGTTCCGCCTCACCGGCATGGGCCATGATCAGGGGCATTTCGAAGGCGACCGCGATCAGGGCCCCTGTCTTCAAGCGCTGCATCCGGGCCACAGCCCCAAGGTCGTCGCGCACGCCGAGAAGGTCGATCATCTGACCACCACACATACCCCTTGCCCCCGCCGCCCGGGCCAGGGCCAGGACGAGGTCCGACCTCACACGGGGGTCGTGATGAGTTTCTGGATCGGCCAGAATCTCAAAGGCGAGAGCTTGAAGTGCATCACCTGCGAGGACCGCCGTGGCCTCGTCAAAGGCCTTGTGAACCGTCGGACGCCCCCGTCTCAGATCGTCATCGTCCATGCAAGGCAGATCATCATGCACCAGGGAATAGGCATGGATGCATTCAAGGGCGCAGGCCACCCGTAGCAGCGCCGTTTCATCCAGGTCAAAGAGGCCGCCCGATTCCAGGACGAAGAAGGGGCGTAGCCGCTTACCCGGCCCCAGAACGGCATAACGCATGGCATCAACCAGTTGAGCCTCGGGCCCATCGACCGCGGGCAGCAGTGCCTCCAGCATCTGGCCTACGCGGTCGGCAATATCGGTAAGCCTCGGGGCGACCTCCGACATCAGCTGAACTCGGCGGGCTCGACCCCCGGACTGCCGCCTGCGCCAACGACAATCTTCTCCACCCGCAGCCGTGCGGCTTCCAGGCGCTTTTCGCAGTGGGCCTTCAGAAGGGCTCCGCGTTCATAGAGGGCAATAGAATCTTCGAGCGGGGCCTGACCGGATTCAAGCTGGCCGACAATCCGCTCGAGTTCAGCAAGGGCATGTTCGAAGGACAGGTCATCAATTGCGACGGTCTCAACCATTTCATTCCCCTGACAGATGTCCGGCGTGCGCGGAATCGCACGGAAGTTAAGACTGTTCATAGCAAGCGAGTCCGCCCTGAGGCCACCCGAAACGGCCAGACCAGACAGGGGAAGGCTCCAGAAATTCCCATTACCCCGTGGCAAGGCAGGGGAAGTTACGTGTATCACCCAGAGGACAGACCACAGGGCCATGCTCCGACCATGCCATCCGACGCCATAACAATCCGACCTGCTAGGCCAGGGGACGCTGAAGACCTTGCGCGGATTGGGCGGGACACCTTTGTCGAAACCTTCGCCCATCTTTATCCGCCAGAGGACCTCGAGACCTTCCTCGTCCAGGCCTATGATGTTTCGAAAACCCGGACAGGCCTGAAAGATCCCGACCAAGCCTCATGGCTGGTCGAGACCGAAGGCCGGGTCATAGGCTATGCCAGTGTCGGCCCCTGTGGCCTGCCACACCCGGACGTGACCGACGGCTCATGGGAGGTGAAGCGTATCTATTTTCTGAAACCTTGGCAGGGCGCGGGACTGGGCGGGCGGCTGTTCGATCAAGCCGCGAGCTGGATCCTGGCGCGGAGGCCCAAGGACATCTGGATCGGGGTCTGGAGTGAAAACTACGGGGCCCAAAAATTCTATGCCCGGAGAGGTTATACGCAGGTCGGCACCTATGGCTTCAAAGTCGGTCGGGTCGTGGACCATGAATTCATACTGAGGCAGACAATCTAGCCGAAATCCGCCCCACCGAAGGTGGCCTGATCCGAGATAGACTGGACACAAGGCCCC
>CANCJJ010000018.1 GCA_947378305.1 Phenylobacterium aquaticum
TTCATACTGGAGCCTGACCTTGGTCCTGGCGCACCCTCCGCTCGCAGACAAGTCCAAGCTTGCCCTTCCCGTTGGCGGGCCGGGCCAGGATCAGGCTGGAGCCGTGTCGAGCCTACTGGGAAACAGCGCCTCCCGGACATCACTTCTCAACCTGTCCAGTCACCTGAACACCCTCCGGCTTGCACAATACAAACCCATGCTGGACCGGTCACTCGCCGCCCTGAAACGTGGCGAATTGGAAAAAGCCTGTGACTGGGCCCTCAAGGCGCTGGAAGTCGATGAGCGCGCCGGCATTGCGTGGCATCTGCTCGCTGTGGCGCGGGAGCAATCGGGAGACTTTGTGGGGGCCCTGACCTGCTATGAGGCGGCCTTCCAGTTGCTTCCGGATGACCAGGACATTGTCAGCAATTTGGGTCGGCTGGCATGCCGGCTTGGGCAGAATGATGTCGCCGAGAAGCTCTATCGCATTCACCTCTCCCATTTCCCGGACAATCCCGAGACGAACAACAACCTGGCCCATACACTTCATAATCAGGGCAAGTCGGATGAGGCCACGGAGATCCTGAAGCTTGCTCTGGCAAAAACGCCTGAACATCCCGCCTTGTGGAACACCCTGGGGGCCATACTCGCGGAACGAGGCGAGTCCGTAACGGCTGAGATCTTCTTCAATGAGGCGATCAGGCTGGATCCAAAATTCTCAAAGGCGCGTTACAACCGCAGCAATATGCGCCTCGTTATTGGGCAGGTCGATGCAGCCCTGGAGGACTGCGAGACGGCCCTGGGTCAAACGACCGCGGCTGACGAACGGGCCATGATGCGGCTGTCCCGATCGGCCTTGCTGCTCAATTTGGGGCGCATTGGCGAGGGCTGGGATGAATATGAAGCCAGGCTGGATCCAAACATCATCGATGGAGCCCAGTTTCGGGCCGGCTGTCCGGTCTGGACACCCGGTCAAGACCTGCAAGGAAAGTCCCTTCTGGTTTTCGGTGAGCAGGGTCTGGGCGATGAAGTCTTGTTTGCAAACCTGCTGCCTGACCTGCTGGAGCGTCTCGGGCCCAAGGGGCACCTGACACTGGGCGTGGAGCCGCGCCTCATCCCCCTCTTTCAGCGCTCATTCCCTCAAGCCCGGATTGAAGCTCACGCCACCTATTCCGTCGAAGGTAAAAGCCTCAGGATAATTCCGGCGCTGGAGGACAAGTTCGATGAATTTGACTTCTGGGCCCCGCTCGGCTCGCCCCTGCGGGAGTTTCGCAGGACAGTTGACGCCTACCCCAATCGCAAGAGTTTTCTAACACCCGACCCGGAGCGGGTGGCCCACTGGCAGGCCGAACTGGCGCGTGCGCCTGCCGGGCGCAAGGTTGGCATACTTTGGAAAAGTGCCCTGATGACGCGGGGCCGGAACCGATATTTTTCGCCCTTTGAACTCTGGGCCCCCGTGCTGACCGCACCAGGGATTACGATTGTGAACATGCAATACGGAGATTGCGGACCTGAACTGGCCTACGCACGGGATGTGCTGGGTGTTGAACTATGGACGCCTCCCGGGATTGACCTCATGCAGGACCTAGACGATGTGGCGGCCCTGACCTGTGCTCTGGACGTAAATCTTGGGTTTTCAAACGCGACTTTGAACCTTGCTGCGGCCTGTGGGGCACCGGCCTGGCTGATCTCGACGCTCGGGGCCTGGCCGCGCTTGGGAACCTCCTCATATCCCTGGTACCCCCAGATGAGAGTCTTCCAGCAACCGGTGCATGGGAGTTGGGAGGAGGTTATGGCCGAGATTGCAGAGGCACTCGAAAAGTCACAGGCCTGAAGACCCGAAGCGCGGCCAGCCCCCCCAAAAGCGCCCCAACTGCGGAAGGTGCTTGAATGTCACGGCCCAGCCTTTAGTCTGGCTGCAGTTGAAACATTTGTTTGAGCGCGAACCTGCCATCGCAGCCACGCCAGGGAGCCCCAATGAGCCAGCGTTTTGAAGGCACTGAGAATTATGTCGCAACGGATGACCTGAAGGTCGCCATCAATGCGGCAATGGCGCTGGAGCGTCCGCTTTTGATCAAGGGCGAGCCCGGGACGGGCAAGACGGTTCTGGCCGAAGAAGTTGCCAAGGCCCTGGGGGCTGAACTCATAACCTGGCACATCAAGTCCACAACCAAGGCCCATCAGGGTCTCTATGAATACGATGCCGTCACGCGTCTGCGGGACAGCCAGCTCGGCGATGAGCGGGTCAAGGACGTGCGCAACTACATCAAGAAGGGCAAGCTCTGGGAAGCCTTCACCGCGGACAAGCGCCCTGTCCTGCTCATCGATGAAATCGACAAGGCCGATATCGAATTCCCGAACGATCTACTGCAGGAAATCGACCGGATGGAATTCTTTGTCTACGAAACCAATGAAACCATCCGCGCCGTTGTGCGCCCGGTGGTCATCATCACCTCAAACAACGAAAAAGAGCTGCCCGACGCCTTCCTGCGTCGCTGCTTCTTCCACTATATCCGCTTCCCCGAAGTCGAAACCATGAACGAGATCGTCGAGGTGCACTTCCCAGGGATCAAGCAAAAGCTGGTAGCTGAAGCCCTGCGGATTTTCTACGACATGCGCAAGGTACCGGGGCTGAAGAAGAAGCCCTCGACTTCGGAACTCCTCGACTGGCTGAAATTGCTGATGGTCGAGGACATTGACGAGGCCATTCTGAAGGAACGGGATCCGACCAAGCTCATCCCGCCCCTGCATGGTGCCCTGCTTAAGAATGAGCAAGATGTGCATTTGTTCGAGCGACTGGCCTTCCTGGCCCGTCGTGAAGGCGCGCCGCGTCCAGGCCAATAAATCGTCCTAAGGTCGGGGTTCAGGTCGCCTGAACCTCGACCACGCGATAGGTCAGAGGATGACCATCCTCACCCGTCACCGTGACGTATTCGTTTAGGGCAAAGCGATGGGTGCCCAGCCTGTGCACCGGCTCATCGTCGTCCGTCGTTGAACGATCATAATCAAAAAACCAGTTCTGGCCCCGTCGGGTGAGATGCCCCGTCGCGGGCGGCTCGTCAGGGGAAAACCGGCGCACGCTGCAAAGATCCTTGGCTGCGACAAACGCCACGTCATCAAGGTGTCCGTCCTGCGTCAGTGGCGCGGTCAGGGCATAGCCGCGACGGTCGTCCCCGTCCGGAAAGGCCGTGCCGGGATTTCGGGCCAGTCTCATCACGATGTGCGACAAGGGCATGGGGTGAGGTCTCCGGACTAGTGGGACAAAAACAGGGAGGGCTGATCAGCGCTCATCAGGGTGCGGGTTGTCCCGCCGAAGATGAATTCCTGCAGTCGGGGATGGCCAAAGGCACCAGCCACCAGCAAGCCCGCCCCGAGGGATGCCACGGCCGGCAGGAGAAGCGCGCCCGCCTCACCCCGTTCGGGCAGGGTATCTACCTCAGCCTTGATCCCTCGAGCTGCATAATATTCCTGCAATCGGAGCAGATCAAAGTGCCGGGCACTTGCCATGGGAGCCCCCAGAATAATGACCCGGGAGGCCTTTTCCAGCAGGGGTAGGGCCAGACGGGCCGCGCGGCTAGCCTCCTTGCCGCCGTCCCAGGCCACGGCAACCACGCCAGAGGTGGTGAAGCCTTCCCGGGCAATCAGCACCGGGCGCTGCTCATCAGCCACGATCTGCTGAAACGGCTCGGCCAGAGGCCCTCGGCCTCGCGGCGCTTCATTGGTGAAGACCACCACGTCAGACAATCGACTCTCCGCCGAAAGTCCGGCCCAGACCGGGCTGGCCAGCGCAATGAAACGGGTTTTTTGATAGGTACAGGCCGCCATGGCTGACCTGGCCGATGCCTCGCCCGCCGCCGCCGCTGAGCGGATCGATTCCAGAGTGCTGGCCTGAATTCCGCCCAGATACCCTTCACCCATCCAGGGCATGATGTCGGCCGCGTCGACCGGCGCAAACACGCCCGCCAGTTCCGCACCAAATGGCTCCGCAAGCAAAGCCCCCGCAGCGATTGCGGGCGCATCCGCGCCGCTCCCGGCCAAGGGCACCATAATTCTCGCCCAACTCATCGAAGACCTCCCCTTGAGATGCTCCGGCAAACTGCGCCAGAGGACAGTTCGTTGGTTAGACTATCACTAGAACCTGCACATTGATCTTTCGCAACTCCGGGTTCACCTCTGAACGGAAGATGGATAAGGAGGCGCATGGTGAAAATTCCTAAGACCAACGTCCCCCGAGCCTGGCAGCGTATGCTGTCGGGTCGCCGGCTCGACCTGCTCGATCCCTCCCCCGTCGACATCGAAATCGAGGACATTGCCCATGGCCTCGCCCGGGTGGCGCGTTGGAATGGTCAGACCCAGGGCGATCATGCCTTTTCGGTTGCGCAGCACTCGGTGGTGGTCGAAGAAATCTGCGCCCACATCCAGCCGGACCTCGACCCGCGCTGGCGTCTCGCAGCCCTCCTGCATGATGCCTCCGAATATGTGATCGGCGACATGATCAGCCCCTTTAAGGCTGCACTCGGATTTGACTATAAGTTATTTGAACAAAACCTTGAACATGCAATACATATACGGTTTGGATTACCAGCAAAAATTTCCCCCCGCATCAAGGCCCTGATCAAGCAGGCCGACCGCGCCAGCGCCTATTTTGAAGCCACACAACTTGCTGGATTTTCGCCGCCTGAAGCGAGGGACCTTTTCGGGGTGCCGCCGCCCGGTTATGTCCTGAACATTGATCCCCTTGCCCCAAATCAGGCCCAGGTGCGATATGTCCAGCGCTTTCATGCCCTCAGTGAGGCCGCAGGCTTTTCCGGTCCGGATCAGGCCTTTGAGACAGAATAGGTCATGACAGCGGTCATCGGACTCTCGGCAGTGGTCATGGCGGTTCAAGACGACCGGACCGTTGTCCTGACCGTGCGCGAACCTGGTCAGTCTGCCGGCCTGCCCTTTGGCCTCTTTGACCCCGATGGCGACCGGACCTTTGAACTTGCCCTGAGGCGGTTTGTGACAGCCCAGACCCGATTTGACCTCGGCTATGTGGAACAGCTCTACACCTTCGGTGACCTTGGGCGCGACGCCCCCCTGGCCGATACCGGGCAGAAGGCCGAAGACCGGGCGGCCAGAGTCATATCTGTGGGCTATCTCGGCCTGACCCCTCAGGCGATCGATACCCATGCGCGCAATAGCTATTGGTCAGACATATTGCAGTTTTTTCCCTGGGAGGATTGGCGGGATGGATGCCCTGCCGCCGTGGCTGCCCTGGAATCGCCTCTACGCCTTTGGGCCGGACCAACACCGCCCCGCTTGGACCGGATACGGCTTCTGTTTGCCCTCGATGGATCACCCTGGAATGAGGAACGCGTCCTGGAGCGCTATGAACTGCTCTATGAGGCCGGTCTTGTTCCCGAAGCCACACGAGACCGGGGCGAAACCCTCCTGACCCAGAGGGCCCTGCCCGACAGCATACTTGGGGAAGCCATGATCTCGGACCACCGCCGGATCCTGGCCACCGCCCTCGGTCGCCTTCGTGGCAAGCTCAAATACCGCCCGGTAATATTTGAAATGATGGCTCCAGAATTCACCCTCTCGGCCCTGCAACGCGCTGTCGAGGCCGTCGTGGGCATGACCCTGCACAAGCAGAATTTCCGACGCGCCCTGGAACGTACGGATCTTGTCGAAGGCCTCGGACGGCGCGACCAGGACACCGGCGGCCGCCCGGCAGAACTATTTCGGTTTCGACGGGAAGTTCTGGGCACGCGACCTGTATCTGGCCTTTCCCTGCCCCTGCTGCGTGACGAGGCCAGCGAGACCTGAGCTCACGGGCTTGATTATGGGGCCTCTCTAACCCGGGCCAGATTTGCCGGAGGGTCAATTCCAGTTGGCGAAGGCAGCTTCCTCGCCTAACACTTAGGGACAAACCGTCAGGAGCCAACCATGACCGCTAGCCGCCAGATCCACCTCGTCAAACGCCCCTCGGGCAAGCCGGTTCTGGAGGACTTTGCAATTGTCGACGTCAGGGTGGCCGATGCCGGACCGGGCGAGGTGCAGATTCGCAACCTGCTTATGTCCGTTGATCCCTATATGCGCCCGCAGCTGGATGCCAACCAACCCTTGAACGCGCCCCTCCTGGGGGGCGGGATTGGCCGGATCACTCAGTCAAACAATCCGAAATTCGCTGTCGGGGACCTTGTCCGGCACAGCATGGGCCAGCAGGAGGTCTTCCTGTCCGACGGGCGAGGCCTGACCCTCCTGAACCCGGATCCCGACCTGCCCCTCAGTGTCTATATGCATGCCCTCGGGGGAACGGGAATTACGGCCTATGGCGGCCTGCTTGAGATCGCGGCCCTGAAGGATGGCGAGCAGGTCTTTGTCTCCACGGCGGCCGGAGCCGTGGGCTCAGTCGTGGCCCAGATTGCCAAGATCAAGGGTTGTTATGTTGTGGGCTCAACGGGATCGGAGGCCAAGCGTCGCTGGTTGATCGACCATGCCGGACTGGACGCAGCCATTGATTATCATGCCGATCCCATCGGGAAGGCCCTGAAGGCCGCCGCCCCCAAGGGCATTGATGTCTATTTCGAAAATGTCGGCGGTGCCCACCTGGACGCGGCCCTGGCCTGCATGAACCTGCGGGGCCGGATTGCCGTCTGCGGCATGATCTCGACCTATAATGGCGACCGTGAAGGTGTCCGCAACCTGTCCAACATGATCTATAGCCGCATCCGGATGGAGGGCTTTGTCGCCAGCGACTTTCCTCACCTGAACGCGCAATTCATCAGTGACATGACTGGCTGGCTCAAGGCCGGGAAGATCAAGTATCAGGAGACGATACTGGAAGGCTTTGAGCGCGGCCCGGAGGGGCTGATCGGCTTGTTTGAGGGCCGCAACTCCGGGAAAATGCTGATCCGCCTGGCCGACTAGAGCAGGATGATGGCCACAGGTGCAGCGGCCCCGGCCAGCAGCAGAAGCCAGGTTACGATCTTGCGCCGGCTATAGACCAGGGCCATCCAGATCCCGAGCAGGGTGGAGACGATCAGACCCAGGCTGACGGCCAGGAACAGCCACTTCAACCGCTGGACCGAGGGCGCAGGGGCCTTGGCAGGTTCAGGCTTGGGTACCGGAGGGGCAGCCGCCGGGGCTGCGCCAGGGTCCGCGGCAAGGACGACCATGGCCGCCTTGGCTGGAACCGGTCGAACAGGCTTGAGGGCGTAGGTCTGCTTCATGTGCAACCGGCCCAGTTTCTCCACCACTTCAGGCGGCTTATAGCCCTCGTGAGACTCGTGCAGCCCGAAGAGTTGCAGTGCACCGGTCAGGGCAAAAAACAGGATACTGGGCGCTATGAAGACGCCGAAATAGACGTGAAACTGACGTATCATTGCAAGGCGCAGCGCTGGATTTTGTCCTCTTTTTCCTGATCGTGCCATGTCCAGTTCCCTTGTTTAAAACGCGCAGCTTGCCGCTGGCAGCTAGCCCTTGTGATCCGTCGCCGGAACCTGACTGGCAACCCAGTCAGCCCTCAGGTCTTCACTTGTCTGGCGACTACCGTCCGGACTCCAGCCCGGGGGGCCGAAGAGATAGCCGGCCACATCGCGCGGGGAGCGGGCCGTCAAAAGGTCTTTTCCGATGGAAATCCATTCATGAAAAGCTACGCGCAGAATATTGAAACTCCCGAGATTTTTGACGATACCATAACGTGGCGCCTCTTCGTCTAACTCCGGCTGAAAGGTCCCAAACATCTTGTCCCAAATGATTAGAATTCCCGCATAGTTCCGGTCCAGATAGCGTGGGTTTCGCGCATGATGGACCCGGTGATGGGACGGGGTATTGAAGATGGCTTCGAACCAGGCGGGCATGCGACCAATGGCCTCGGTGTGAATCCAGAACTGATAGACCAGACTGATCCCCTGTTGAATGGCGACTTGCGCGGGTGAGAACCCAAGCCAGGTCAGGGGGAGCCACAGAAGCCAGGTCCCGGCGATCCCGCCCGTCCAGGTCTGCCGCAGGGCCGTGGAGAGGTTATAGTGCTGGGAGGTGTGGTGATTGACGTGGGACGCCCACCAGAACCGCCGCTCATGGCTGAACCGATGGAAGCCGTAATAGGTAAGGTCTTCGAGAAAGAAGATTACGACCCAGCCCCACAATGCCGCAAAGGGTACGGTGAAGACGCGGTGCTGATAGACCCAGACACTGGCCGCGAAAATAGCCCCATTCAGCACCAGACCGGGCAGACCGCGCCCAAGCCCCATGGCCAGAGACGCCACAGTGTCGCGCCCTTCATAGGTGGCCTTGATCAGGCCAATACGCGCCAGAACAATCTCGAGGAAGATTGTCAGAATGAAAAAGGGAACGGCGAGCGCGACGGGATCGAAACTAGAGTGCAGCATTAGTGAGTGTCTCCAGGAGGCCAGACCGCAAAGGCCAGTCGCGCCCTTGGTGCCGCTATGTCGGCCAGATCAAATTGAACAATGCCCTTGTTCGGCCGGGCCGCAAGGGCCCCGTCCCAGGGAATATCGCGGGCCACATATCCATCGCCAATTTCGGTCAGGATTAGGGCCTGGGCACCCGCCCGGGCGACGGCTCCACAGCCATCATCAGACACCCACACGGCCTCCATCTCGCGGCCGGGAAATTCGTCCGCCAAGAGCGCCCGTGCACGCTCCTGTGTCAGGGCAGACCTGGGCTTGGAGATCCGCGCCAGGGCCGCGACAGCGGCCAGAACGGCAACAAAGGCCGCTGAGCCTGCAAACTGGATTAGAAATGCCTTACCGGCCATGAATCCGCCCTCCCCCTGAGGCGGCGTGACCCTCGACGATCAGGTGGGACAGGTCAAGGCATCCGAAGCCGGATGACATGACATTGGCAGCGTCGGCTTAATCGGAGATCATCATGTCTCGGGTCATGTGCCAGCGCCCGTCCAGCCAGTCGATGATTTCCCGGGCCGCGGGATGATCGACGGCGGTGTAGCGCTGGCGAAGGCGTTCGGCGGCATCGCCCAGTCGGTCCCGCCCTGTATCGTTCAGCAGCATCAGGTGGCGACGAACGGCCCCACCAAGCTCTGGTCCCAGCACGGCGTCACAGGCATGCTCCAGGGCGGCCCCATAGCTGTAACCCGCCCCAAGACGATAGCTCTCCGCCAGGGTCAGGGCCGGGATCCGGGTCAAGACTGGCTGAAGGGCTGGATTGATGGCGTGGGCAGAAAGATAGTCTCCCATCCCCGCCGGGCGACCGGTAAAGCCGCGAATATGCAGATAGGGCGACATGCGCGGGCCGTCATTCACCGGGTAATTGTCCCAGAGGAACGGCTTGCGATTTAACTGCTCACAAACCTGGGCCAGGTGGGGCAGGCTATAGTCCCGGGAACAGACCTCCTCCCCGGTCCAGAAAATTTCAATTGCGGGGTCCAGCAAAGCCCCGAGTGTCTCCAGATATCCAGGGGGTCTGCGCCCGAAAGCCATGTCCAGGACTGGATCGTCGCTATAATATGTCGGGCACATAATGACCCGTGAGGCCCCAGTGCGTTCTGCGATCCAGTGGACAATTCGGGCCTGGGTATCTGCCAGACCGGGAAGGTCTCCCCGCATGTCATCGAACAGGATACCCAGATCCTGAACCCCCAGACTGTCCAGATGATCCAGCTTGGCCTCCAGGGCATCCTGGGCCTCAGCATTAAAGTCTCGATAAATCTCGAAGGGACTGAGCCCGACGCCGAATCGTACATCCTGACGGGCACAATGGGCGGCAAATCGGGTAAGGGCCTCGGCCTCTGAATCCGGATGCATTTCACGCCAGCGTTTGCGCAAATAGGCATCTGCCTTGGGTGCATACATGAAGAAGTCGTAGCCGTGCGGCTTCAGAGCCGTGACTTGTTCCGCCCGCGCCGCCCAGCTCCATGGCTCCCCGTAATAGCCTTCTATCAAGCCCAGCTTCGGGACCATAAGCAGCTTCCTCTCAACACAACGGCACTATTTGCTGACGCCAGCGCGACACATGCTATCAATTGTCTAGAAGCCCCGCTTCGACAATGGGGCCAATGATCAGGAGACAAGACTTGTACTCAGCAGTCATCGCCGCCACCGGCCTCTTCACCCCGCCGCTCAGTGTGTCGAATGCCGAGTTGGTCGAAACCTTTAATAGCTATGTGGCGAATTTTAATGCCCGCAATGCGGAGGCCATAGCCGCTGGCGATGTGACCGCGCTTGCGCCTTCGTCCGTGGAATTCGTGGTAAAGGCGTCTGGAATCAAGTCGCGCCATGTGATGAACAAGTCCGGGATTGTCGATCCAGAGATCATGCGGCCGGTCCTCGCAGAACGCAGCAATGACGAATTGTCGATCATGGCCGAGATCGGTGTCGCGGCGGCCCGAAATGCCCTGGCGCGGTGGGGCAAGGATGCCAGTCAGATCGATGCCGTTATCTGCGCAGCCTCAAACATGCAGCGGGCCTATCCTGCCATGGCCATTGAGATTCAGCAGGCCTTGGGCATTGAGGGCTTTGGCTTTGACATGAATGTCGCCTGCTCCTCGGCCACCTTCGGCATCAAGACAGCGGTGGACTATATTGCCTCCGGCTCGGCGCGGGCCGTTTTGGTGGTCAATCCGGAAATCACATCGGGACACCTGAATTTCTGCGACCGCGACAGCCACTTTATCTTTGGCGACGTTGCGACAGCCATCATCGTCGAACGCGCCGATCTGGTGGAGGGCGGTTGGGAAATTCTGGGCACACGGCTGAAGACTGTATTTTCCAACAATATCCGTAATAATTTTGGCTTTCTGAACCGGGCCGCACCGGAGGGGATCGGGGCCTCAGACAAGCTCTTCGTTCAGGAAGGCCGGAAGGTGTTCCGCGAGGTCGTCCCCATGGTCTCGGAGATGATCGTCAGCCATGCGGCCGACCTGGGGCTGGACCCAACCGCCCTGAAGCGACTCTGGCTGCATCAGGCCAATATCAACATGAATGATATGATCGGCCGTCGCGTCCTTGGCCGAGATCCGACCCCCACCGAAAACGTCATTATTCTGGACGAGTACGCCAATACCTCGTCAGCCGGCTCGATCATCGCCTTCCACAAGGCACACGAGGACTTCTCCCCGGGGGATACGGGCCTGATCTGCTCCTTCGGCGCGGGTTATTCCGCCGGCACGGTGTTTGTGCGGAAACGCTAGCTGACAGAACCCGCCTTCAGGGCCGGTCCTAGGGCTTGGGGTGGCTGGCCTTCCAGTCCATCGCCTTGCGGATGCGATGGCCGACCGCCGGATGGTCATAGAAAATGACCTCCTCAAGCTGGGACGGGGTCGCCGCCCGGTATTCGATCGTCTTGGCGAGCGCCTTGGCCAGGCCGTCGGGCTCATTGAAGCGGGTCAGGGAGAAGGTATCGGCATCCGACTCCGCCAAACGCGTGAGCGAGGACGTCAGCGGGGTTCCCAAAAGAGCCAGGACTGTGACCAGCATACTCACCACAGGATAGCCGGCAGGATCTGAAAGACTGCCGACGCCCCTTGCCCGCGTCAGAGTCACCGCGAGAGGGAAGAGCCTGTCGATCAGGAACAAGGTCACAAGGGCAAGACCCCCAAAACCCGCCGAAAGCCAGAGCCCGTGACGATGGACATAGTGGCCCATTTCGTGGCCAACCACCCCGCGCACCTCGGCGAGATCGGCGTCCTTATTGAACATGACATCGCTCATGGCCACCCGGGCCGTGCCGAACAGGCCTGCCACATTGGCGGTATACCGGTTGGATTGCTTGGAGCCGTCATAGATGAAAATCTTGTCCGACGGCACGCCATTGGCCTTGGCCATGGCCACAACCATGTCACGCACCGGTCCGGGAGGTGCCGGCTTGTACTGGTTGATAAGGGGCATGATGGTGACCGGAGCAAGGACCTGCAAGACCAGCATGACGGCAGAGAAGGCCCCCGCCCCCCAGAGCCACCAAGACTTGGGACGCGCCCGGATGAGGCTGTACAGCAGGGCCAGAAGTGGCAGGGTAATCATCAAGGAAATGGCGGTCAGCAGGACATACTCACCCAGCCAGCCTCCAAAGGGTCGGCTTGTCAGACCATAGGCCTTCTCCCGCGCCCAGTCAGAATAGACGGTCCAGGGCAGACCCAGAACCATTTCGATCAGAGACCCCACAAACAGCACAGCCAGAGCCGCGCGCCAGGGCTTCGAACCCTTGGCCTGAACCGCATCCCGCACCCGGACCAGCACGCCCGACCTCAGGATCAGGTAGGAGATGGCCAGACCGATCAATGCGCTCCAAAGCAGCAGCCAGTGCCCGCCCTGGGTATAGGCGGTTGCCCGGGCATGTTGTTCCGGAGTCAGGGCCGACAAATAGCCTGCAGTTGCGGCAGCAGGGTCGAAATTAGACATGGGCGTCTCCAAGCAAGGCCTTGAAGCTGGCAGACTTGGGAGAACTTGTCAGGCGCAATTCCGATAGAAAATCCGCCTATCTATCTTTTTCCCGCTCACCGATCGCAGCCTGAGCGGCGGCGAGCCGTGCGATAGGCACCCGGAAAGGCGAGCAGCTGACATAGTCCAGGCCGATCGTCTCGCAGAACTCAATCGAGGCGGGATCACCGCCATGTTCACCGCAGATGCCCAGCTTCACATTTGGCCGCACCGCACGACCGCGCTCGGCCGCAATGCGGATAAGGTCGCCAACGCCTTCCTGATCGAGACTGACAAAGGGGTCCTTTTCGAAAATACCCTTCTCAATATAGGCATTCAGGAACCGGCCAGAGTCATCGCGGCTAATGCCGAAGGTGGTCTGGGTCAGGTCATTCGTCCCGAAGGAAAAGAATTCGGCACTCTCGGCCAGATCTCCCGCACGCAGGGCGGCACGGGGCAATTCGACCATGGTGCCGACGTGATAGTCGATCTCGATCCCGCGTTCGTCGAGCACGGCCCGGGCCGTCCGGTCCGTCAGGGTGCGCAGATATTTCATCTCCTCACCCTTGGCCACCAGGGGATGCATGATCTCCGGGATGGGCGCGACCTTGCCCGACTCGGCGATCTCGCAGGCCGCCTCGAATATGGCGCGAACCTGCATTTCGTAGATTTCTGGATAGGACACGCCCAGCCGGCAGCCCCGATGGCCCAGCATGGGGTTGGTTTCGTGCAGTTCCCGAACCCGACGGGCCAGCTTTTCAGCATCCAGTCCACCGGCCCGGGCTACGGCCGCAATGTCCTCCGCCGTGTGGGGCAGGAATTCATGGAGCGGCGGGTCCAACAGACGGATTGTGACGGGCAGGCCTTCCATGATGGTGAAAAGCTCAACAAAATCATCCCTTTGCATGGGAAGAATCTTGGCCAAAGCGGTCCGGCGTCCGATCTCGTCATCGGCCAGGATCATTTCCCGAACGGCGACAATGCGCTGCTCGTCGAAGAACATGTGTTCCGTCCGGCACAGACCGATCCCCTCAGCGCCGAACTGCCGGGCCATGCGTGCATCCAAGGGGGTCTCCGCATTGGCGCGAACCTTCAGGCGGCGGATCCCATCGGCCCAGACCATGAGGGTCGCGAAATCTCCGGTGAGTTCCGGATCAATCATGGTCACGGTGCCAGCCAGAACCTCGCCCCTCGACCCGTCAATCGTCACCAGATCGCCAGCCTTGAAAGTCCGGCCCCGGGCCCGGAAGGTGCCCGCCTTCTCGTCGATCTGGATATCCCCTGCCCCGGAAACGCAAGGACGGCCCATGCCACGGGCGACAACAGCCGCATGGCTGGTCATACCGCCCCGCGCGGTCACAATGCCCCGGGCAGCATGCATGCCGTGGATATCTTCGGGACTGGTCTCTTCCCGTACCAGGATCACGGATTCTCCGGCATGTCCCAGACGTTGAGCCTCATCGGAATCGAAGACCACCAGGCCCGTCGCCGCGCCTGGAGAGGCGGGCAGGCCCACCGTAATCACATCCCTCGGGCTGCCGGGGTCGATGGTTGGGTGCAGCAATTGGTCGAGGCTCGCAGGCTCAATCCGCATGACGGCCTCTTCGCGCGTGATCAGGCCTTCGCTGGCCATATCCACGGCGATCTTGAGGGCCGCCTTGGCGGTGCGCTTACCATTGCGGGTCTGGAGCATGTAGAGCTGTCCCCGCTCCACCGTGAACTCCACATCCTGCATGTCGCGATAATGATGTTCGAGCTTTTCAACCGCCGACTTGAACTGGTCAAAAACGTCCGGCAGGGCCTCTTCCATCGAGGCGGTCTTGTCGCCCATCTCCTCGCGGGCAGCACGGGTCAGGGCCTGGGGGGTACGAATCCCGGCCACCACGTCCTCGCCCTGGGCGTTGATGAGGAATTCCCCATAGAGCCGGTTTTCGCCAGTTGACGGATTGCGCGTGAAGGCGACGCCGGTCGCCGAAGAATTGCCCATATTCCCAAAGACCATGGACTGGACATTGACCGCCGTTCCCCAGCTCTCCGGTATGTCGTGCATGCGACGGTAGAACTTGGCCCGCTCGTTCATCCAGCTGGCGAAAACTGCCCCTATGGCTCCCCAGAGCTGGTCCTGCGGGTCCTGCGGAAAGGGTTCGCCCAGGTCGCGCAAGACGGCGTCCTTATAGTCGGCGACGACCCTTTCCCAGTCTTCTGCGGTCAGGGCCGTATCAATGGAAACGTCCAGCCGCTCCTTATGCTCGTCCAGAATTTCCTCGAACATGTGGTGGTCGAGATCCAGCACGACATTCGAATACATCTGGATGAACCGCCGATAGGAATCGAAGGCAAACCGGCGGTCCCCGGCCAGGGTGGCCAGTCCCTCAACGGTTTCGTCATTCAGGCCGAGATTCAGGACGGTATCCATCATGCCGGGCATGGAGGCCCGGCCTCCTGAGCGGACGGAAACCAGCAGTGGATTGGTCGGATCGCCGAACCGCTTGCCGGTAACGCCCTCGACATGTCTCAGAGCGGTCTCAAGCTGGCCCTTCAGCTCGGCCGGATAGCGCCGTTCCTGGGCATAGAAGTGCGTGCAGGCTTCGGTGGTGATGGTGAAGCCGGGCGGGACAGGAAGTCCCAGGGACGACATTTCAGCGAGGTTGGCGCCCTTGCCGCCCAGAAGGTTCTTCATGGTCGCATCGCCATCGGCGCTTCCGCCCCCGAAGGCGTAGACCCAGCGTGTCGTCGTGCTTGTCGCGGTCGACATTCTGAAATTCTCCTAGCCGTTTACCTGCCCAAAGTCCGCAACCGCGCCCATGGCGTCACGAACCTGCGCCAGAAGCCGCAAACGGTTTTCCCGTTCCTCGGCCACATCAGAGTTCACCAAAACCTTCTCGAAGAAGGCGTCTACAGGTCGACGAAGCTCGGACAGAGCCTGCATGGCGTCTGCAAAGGCTTCTGCCTGAACGGCAGCCTTAACCCGGGGAGCCACATTTTCCAGGGCCGCAATCAGGGCCGCCTCTTCAGCCGGAGCGCCACGTCCCAGGACAGAGGCCCCAACCGGCAGGGGACCCTTTTTTTCCTCAGCCTTGAGGATGTTTGAGGCCCGCTTGTAGCCAGCCAGCAGGTTCGCGCCGTCCTCGGTCGTCAGGAAGTTCGACAGGGCCTCGACCCTGGCCACAATCCGCACCAGATCATCATCGCCCAGGGCAAAGACGGCATCGACGAGATCGTGACGCTTGCCCTGATCCCGCAAGGACACCTTCAGACGGTCTGCCAGGAAGGACAGGACTTCATCGGCGACCTCCGGGCAGGCCCGGAATTCATAGAGTACCTCGCCCTCAGGCGTGTCCCCGGCGCGGGCGGACCGGTCAAAGCGAACATCGAAGTCGGCCGCAATAGCTACCACCCGAGGCGCTGCCTCCAGCAAGGCGGCCTCAAATTCCTCGACATAGGTCGCCACAACGCCAGAGGCTGGACGCGCCTTTGGCCCCAGATAGCCGGTGGTTCTGGCGGTTGAGACGAACAAGGCCCGACCCGGGTCGACGAAACAGATCAGCGAACGATACCAGTCGGCCACCAGCGCCCGCACGGGCGCGCGAACTTCAGAGGCCAAAAGGATCCGGATAATCCCCAAGGCTGCCCGTCGCAGGGCATAGGGATCACGGGAGCCGGTGGGCTTTTCATTGATCGCAAAGAAGGCGGTGAGGGTGTCGAGCTTTTCAGCAAGCGCCACGGCCATGGTGACCGGGCGTTCTGGAGCCTCGTCATTGGCACCGACGGGCCGGTAGTGATCCCTTATCGCATCCGCAACGACCGGGCTGAGCTTCTCCTCGAGAGCGTAATAGCCGCCCATCAGGCCCTGCAATTCAGGAAATTCCCCGACCATGCCAGTGGTCAGATCCGCCTTGGCCAGGCGCGCCGCAAGGACGGCCTTGGAGACATCCGCCCCTACCCGGGGCGCAAGGGCGGCGGACAAGACCTCCAGTCGCTCGACACGTTCGGCCAGGGTGCCAAGGCGCGCGTGGAAGGTTACGCCCTTCAGCTTCTCCAGCCGGTCCTCAAGCCGGACCTTGCGATCTTCATCCCAGAAGAAACGCGCATCGGACAGCCGGGCCGCGAGAACCTTGCCATTGCCCGCGGCAATGGCCGCGCCACCATCTGCAGCCTCGATATTTGCCACCGTGATGAAGTACGGGGCCAGATTCCCCGTCGAAGGGTCACGAACCGCAAAATACTTCTGATGGGTCCGCATGGAGGTCCGAATGACTTCTGGTGGAAGGTCCAGGAAGTCCGGGTTCATATTACCAAGGATTGGGGTGGGCCACTCCGCCAGGCCGGACACCTCATCCAGCAGACCCGCATCGTCCACGAGTTCCAGATTTCGGGCAAAGCACAGGGTTTGAGCCGCGGACAGGATGTGCTGCTTGCGAAGGTCCGGATCCAGCATGACAAAGTGCTTTTCCAGCCCCTCGACATAGCTCTCGAAATCCTTGACCCGAAAAGCTTCAGCCGTCCCCATGAAGCGGTGTCCAAGGGTGAAATCAACGCTCTCCACCTGATCCACACTGAAGGGCACCTTCGCCCCATCAAAGAGACACAGAATATGCTTCAGCGGGCGGACCCAGCGCAGGGTTCCGGTTCCCCAGGTCATGGACTTGGGCCAGGGGAAGTTGCGGACAATGTCTTCGACCATTTCGGCGACAATATCCGGCGTCGACCGCCCCGCCTTGTGAATGTGGGCGTGCCAGACACCATCCCGTTCGGTCAGGTCCTCACGGCTCAGACCCGTTGACCGCAAGAAGCCCTCCAGGGCAGCCTCGGGTGCGCCGACGCGCGGGCCCTTGCGATCCTCATGGCGGTCGCCCTGGCTTGCCGCCAGGCCTTCAGCGACCAGGGTCAGACGTCGAGGCCCGGCGAAGGTCTTCATAGCCTCAGGCAGTAGGCCTTGGGCGGCCAGACGCTCACGCGCCATGCGCTCAAGGTCACGCGCGGCCTGGGCCTGCATGCGGGCGGGAATTTCTTCGGAGAAGAGCTCGATCAACAATTGGGGCATGGATCAGGCCTTCGCCGCTTCAAGATCGACCAGGGCAGAATTACCGCCCTCATTCGCCACCCAGGCTTCGGCACACATGCGCGTCAGGTCCCGGATACGGCCGATATAGCTTTGGCGTTCCGCCACGGCGATCGCCCCGCGCGCATCCATCAGATTGAAGAGATGACTCGCCTTCAAGACATGATCATAGGCTGGAAGCACTGTGATCTGCCCCTGAGGCCCTCGCCCAGAAAGCAGGCGCGGCACCTGGGCCTCCATGTCCTCAAACTGCCGCTTGAGGGTCGGGACATCATAAAGGTGGAAGTTCGCTTCTGACTGCTGGCGCTCATTTTCCAGGAAGACATCGCCATAGGTCATGGGCACAGGGCTGTCCGGATCATTGAAGGCAAGGTCGGTAAAGTGATCGACGCCCTGCAGATACATGGCCAGACGTTCCAGCCCATAGGTGAGCTCCCCGGCAACCGGAAAGACATCGAGCCCGCCGACCTGCTGGAAGTAGGTATATTGCGTAACTTCCATCCCATCACACCAAACCTCCCAGCCGAGGCCCCAGGCCCCGACGGTCGGGTTTTCCCAGTCATCCTCCACAAAGCGGATGTCATGCAGGCGCGTATCCAGTCCGATCGCTTCCAGGCTCCCGAGGTAGAGGGCCTGCAGATCATCGGGATTGGGCTTCAGTATGACCTGATATTGGTAATAGTGCTGGAGGCGGTTTGGATTTTCCCCATACCGGCCATCTGAAGGCCTTCGTGACGGCTGAACATAGGCCGCGCGCCAGGGTTTTGGCCCGAGCGCCCGAAGCACAGTGGCCGGATGCAGGGTGCCTGCACCGACCTCACCGTCGTGAGGCTGCAGAATCACACAGCCCTGACGGCTCCAATAATCGTGCAATTTCAGGATAAGACCCTGAAAGGATAGTGGCTTTTGGGCAGACATGGATTCGCTGTTCGCAGGCACAAAAAAGGGTCGGCGGACCATAGGGCTCGCCGACGCCGTCTTCAAGCATATGCGGAGGAATCCTGCGTCAGGGCTTGACTGGCTCGGCAGGTGCCGCCGGAGCTGCAACAGGCGCAGCGGCAGGATTGAGGACGCTGGAGAGCACGAGAATGACCCCGTTACTGGCCAGGACATCCGCCTGCTGGATCGGTGCCGCATTCACGAGCAGAACATCCCCGCCATTCAGATCAACGGGCAAGCCGGCCAGGGTTGGGGCGGATCGGATGGCTCCCTTGAACTCTGACAGTGGAACCCGGGCATTGATCAGATGATAGAGGAGCAGCTTCTGGAGTTCACCCCGGTTAGCGGGGGCAAGAAGGCGGGCAAGGTCGGCGGGGGGAAGCGCAGCAAAGGCGGCGTCGGTCGGCGCCATGATGGTTATGTCCTTGCGCGCTTTCAGAAAGCCCGTGAGGTTTGTGGCATCTGTGCCCTTCAAAAAGACAGTGAACTGACCCGAGGCCCGCAGGGTATCGACCACATCTCCCGTGGCTACGACCGGCACGACAGCTGGAGCCACCACCGGTGCGGCAGGTGCCTGAGCGACGGGGGCAGGCTGGGCTGAAGCCAGGCTGGCCGTCAGGCTCAGCACGGCCAGGGCAGGAAGAAGGCGAACGCGCATGAAGTTTGGTCCTTGTTTGGCAATCAGTATGTTTCCCGGGGCACAATCCCGAAAAACGGGGCGAAGTCTACCCGGCGAGTGCATCGAATTTGTGATGCTGGACTGACTAAGTCACTCAGCCTGAAGACCGCAGCCAGGGACCAGGCCTGAAGCCAGCTCCGTGAAAATAGCCCGAAAAATAGGCAAAATTTCGTCGCGCAGCCCGAAAAATGGTCATTTGTTCAGTTTCCGTTCAGATGGAGCCGTCGCTCCACCCCTTGGAGCCCTGAGATCGTTAGCGTGAGCCAGCGACTGGGAACGCGTGTTCCTGGCGCAACCCGCACCCCTTCGGGCGCGGTTGGGGATCGTCAGTGATCGAGCGGGAGCAAGCGAATGAAAATGATCGTAGCGATCGTCAAACCCTTCAAGCTGGACGACGTGCGTGAAGCGCTCGTGTCCGCAGGCGTTGAAGGTTTGACGATTTCGGAAGTCAAAGGCTATGGCCGCCAAAAGGGCCAGACCGAAATCTACCGCGGTGCTGAGTACCAGGTGAACTTCGTGCCCAAGGTCAAGCTGGAAGCCGTCGTCGAAGATGACGCCGCGCCGAAGGTGGTTGAGGCCATCAAGGCCGCTGCCTCTACCGGCAAGATTGGTGATGGCAAGATCTTTGTCCTCAATGTCGAGGACGCCGTTCGCATTCGGACGGGTGAAACCGGTTCAGCCGCGCTCTGACGGATCAGGACAAAAAGGAAAAGCAGATGAAACTTATCGGAAAGTCCTGGTTTGCGGGCCTCATGCTCGCCGCCATCGTCGCCGGGGGGCCTTTGGCCTCTGTCGCACACGCGCAAGACGCAACTGCCCCTGCCGCAGCCGCGCCTGCAGCAACGGACCCTGCAGCAGTCCCGGCTCCCGCCGCTGAAGCGGCTCCGGCCCCGGTGGCCGTGGTCGAGGCCGCGCCCTCCAACCTCCTGCCCCATCAGGTCAAGCTGGAACTCGACTCCGGCGGGTCTGCCTGGATCCTGACATCGACAGCCCTGGTCCTCTTGATGACCATCCCCGGCCTGGCCCTGTTTTACGGCGGTATGGTTCGTCGCAAGAACATCATCGCGACTGTGGCCCAGTCCTTCGTGACCACCTGCGTTGTCACCGTCGTCTGGTTCATCGGCACCTACAGCCTGGCCTTCGGCTTCAACGACAGCGAAGCCCTGCAGCCCTTCATCGGCAGCTTCCGCAGCTTCATGCTTGCGGGCGTGACCACCGAGACGGCCTATTCCGCCGCCAAGGGCCTGCCGGAAATGCTCTGGATCACCTATCAGATGACCTTCGCCATCATCACACCGGCCCTGATCGCCGGGGCCTTTGCTGAGCGGATGAAGTTCTCTGCCCTCCTGCTCTTCACGGTCCTGTGGTCGATCTTCGTCTATGCGCCGGTCTGCCATTGGGTCTGGGGCGGTGGTTTCCTGTCCAAGCTCGGCGTTCTGGACTTTGCCGGCGGCACGGTTGTTCACATCAATGCCGGTGTGGCTGGCCTGGTTTGCGCCCTTGTTCTGGGCAAGCGTAAGGGCTACGGCACCGAAAACATGGCTCCGTCCAACCTGGTCTTCACCATGATCGGCGCAAGCCTTCTGTGGGTTGGCTGGTTCGGCTTCAACGCCGGCTCGGAATGGGCAGCGGACGGCATTGCTTCGGCGGCCATGCTCAACACCCAGGTCGCAACGGCGGCTGCGGCCCTCTCCTGGATGGTCGTGGAATGGACCGAGCGCAAGAAGCCCGGCATGCTGGGCCTGGCCTCCGGTGCCGTCGCCGGTCTGGTGGCCATCACCCCCGCCGCTGGCTTCGTGAACCCCACCGGGGCTCTGATCATCGGCTTGCTGGCTGGCGTGGTCTGCTACGGCGGTGCCGTCTGGCTGAAGCGCATCTTCAAGTATGACGACAGCCTGGACGCCTTCGGTGTTCACGGGATCGGTGGTATTGCGGGTGCCCTTCTGACCGGTGTTCTCGCCGACCCGACCATCAACGCCCTGGGCAAGGATCACAGCCTCCTGACCCAAGCCAAGGGTATCCTGGTCACTGCCGGCTGGACCGCGGTTGCGACCCTGGTGATCCTCTATATCTGCAAGTTCACCACCGGCCTGCGCGTCTCCGACGAAGGCGAAGTCGAAGGTCTGGACCTGACCCTGCACGGCGAAGCCCTGCACGAATAGGCTCTGGCTCATATCAAGTGGAAACGGGGGTCCTTCGGGGCCCCCGTTTTTTTATGACTATTGGGAACCGGGCATTGGTTCCTTGAGGTCCGGCTAATCCATCCCAAGCTGGCAGGCGCGGACCCACCAGGTCGGATGTGCCTTCAGTAGCCGCTTAGCCACGGCCTGGGCGGCTCCGGCGGTCTCGCACAAGGCAAAGCAGGTGGCCCCGGACCCGGACATGCGCACAAAACGCGTTTCGGGCTGGGCCTTCAGGGCCTTGAGGACATCTCCGACCTCGGGCGCAAGGGCTATGGCGGGTGCTTCGAGATCATTTCGCAAGCCGCCTAAGGCTTCGACAAGATCATCCAGTTCAGCAAATGCCATTGGCAGGTCGGGTTGCAACGCCCGAGGACCCTCGTCCAGGGCATCGAACTGGCGATAAACCTGGGGGGTTGAGACCGCGCAACCGGGGTTCACCAAAACAGCATGAAGGACAGGCAGTCTTGGGGCGGGCGAAAGCACTTCGCCACGGCCCTCAGCCAGGACCGTCCTCGCCCAGAGACAGGCGGCCCCATCCGATCCCAGGCTGGCCGCAACAGTCTCCAGGTCACGATCCGGAAGGTCAGGAGCCCAGGCTTGCCTCAACAGGCGCAGGGCCGCGCCCGCATCGCTTGACCCTCCTCCCAGCCCAGCCGCAACCGGGAGCTGCTTGTCCAGTCGCAACCGCATGGGGGGAACACCGCCCCCCAAATGCCCGCTCAAGGCCCGCGCCGCCCGCAGAACCAGGTTATCCTCGCCCCCGGAAAGACCGCCCCCAAAGGGCCCCGCAAGCTCCATCTCGAACCGGTCGGAGGGGGCCAGGGAAAGCAGATCTCCGATATCGGCAAAGACCATCAAGCTACAAATCGGATGAAAGCCATCTGCCCCGGGCAGACCCACATGCAGGAAGAGATTAATCTTGGCGGGAGCCAGAAGCTCTAGAGCCGACATCCCCGAGTCCATCACCGATCAAGGGTGGTCAGACTTGGCGGGCAAGGGCAGTCCACCTGCGAGCTTGCGGGCAATCTCGTCCTTCAGTCGCGCCTCGGGCTCAAGGGTCAGCACCCTCTGCCACTGGAACCGGGCCTCGTCCTTGCGGCCAACCTGCCAATAGGCGTCGCCAAGATGGTTATTGATATCGGGGTCTCCGGCCTCAAGCTCGACGGCCTGCTCCAGGGTCGTCAAGGCCTTGGTCATGTCGCCCATGTGAAAATAGGCCCAGCCCAGGCTGTCGAGTACGGCCCCGGATCGCGGGTTTTGGCTCAAGGCCTTCTGGATCATGGCCAGGGCCTCAGGCAGATGCTCGCCCCGATCAATCCAGGAATACCCCAAATAATTCAGGACTTCGGGGTCATCGGGCACCAGGGCCAAGGCCCTTTTCAGGTCCGCCTCCCCGTCAAGCCAGCGCCCTGCCCGGTCATTTGCCATGCCACGCGCATAGAGGAGCCGCCAGTCCACGCTTGCAGCCGGATCAGACTTTATAACCTCGGTCAGGACATCGGCAGATTGATCATATCGCTCATTGACCCGCAGAAGGTCTGCCAGGACAAGCCGCGCCTCGACGCCGCCGCCTGCAGTTACGGTCTCCCCCGCGACCTTGAGCGCCATTTCGGGGTCCTTGGCCCGCTGGTAACTCCAGGCAAGCCGGGTCCGTCCGGCCCAATAATCAGGCTTTCCAAGCTTTGGGTGGCCATAGGCCTGACGCGCGGCCTCAAGCTGACCATTCTCCTCGAGAATATCGCCGAGCATCAACCATGCCGAATTCAGGTCAGGGTCAAGCCGCAGGGCCAGCTGAAGGTAGGCCAGGCCGATCTGCTTTTGATTGGCGGCAATCATGCCGGTCGCCGGCGCAATCATTGCCTGCGCGGCCCCCTGCGTCAGGGTGGACATGGCGGGCGGGGGCTTGTGCGCGATGGTTCGGGCCCGCGCCGTCTGAACAGCAAGATTGTGCGGTTCCGGGGTCAGGAGTCGATCATAGAGCGCCTGCGCATCGGCTGAACGCCCCCTGCGCTCCAGGAAGGCTCCATATGCGAGGATGACCAGCTCTCCTGGATCGCCGCTACCGGTCAGTGACTTGAAATTGGTCTCAGCCTCATCGAACCGGCCCGCGCGTTCATAGAGCTCGGCCTGGCCCACCAGTCCGAAATATTCGACGAGTTTGTCGCCCTGAACCTGGGGGCGGACAACCGCTCCGTCCGCATCACCGGCCATGGCTGCAGCCCATGGCGAGATCAGTGACGCCAGGGACCGGTGCGGAAATCCAACCGTGCCGGGGGCCAGCAGGATTTGCGCCTGCTTTGGATTACGGGTCGCCAGGGCTTCAACCCCGCGAACAACCTTGCCGAAATTACGTTCAGCTTCGGAGTCATTTGGGCCGTCGGGAGCCAGAGTCGCAGCCAGTGAGACCCGTCCAGCCAGCAGGGCGGAGCTAAAGGCCCGGGCGCGAACCAGGCCGTCTGCGCCAGGTTCGGCGAGACGAATGGCTTCGTAATAGTCCGAAGCCAGAGCATTTTGACCACTATTGAAGGCCCCGCGCCCGGCCAGGAAGAGGCCATAGGGGCTTATCTCCGACACCGGGACAGAAGCGGCCGGTGGCGGCTTTACTGCAGCACAGGCCCCCAACAGGACACCCGTGATCATGATGACGGTCAGGCTACGCAGGTTCATGACCGTTGAGTGTCACGGTTTCTGCCTGGACGGCAAGTCAAGTTCACGGGTTCTGGTGTGCTTATCCGCCTACATGTTCGGATAGTTCGGTCCGTCACCGCCCTGTGGGGTTGTCCAGGTGATGTTCTGCGACGGATCCTTGATGTCGCAGGTCTTGCAGTGGACGCAGTTCTGGAAATTGATCTGGAACCTCGGGTTCTGGCCCTGCTCGTCATAGAGGACCTCATAGACCCCCGCCGGGCAAAATAGCCGCGCTGGCTCACCATATTTGGGCAGGTTGACCGAAATCGGTACGGTCGGGTCCTTGAGCGTCAGGTGCGCAGGCTGGTTCTCGTCGTGATTGGTAGCTGACAGGAAGACCGATGACAGCTTGTCAAAGCTGAAGACCCCGTCCGGCTTGGGATATTCGATTTCTTTGTAGTCCTTGGCCAGACCTGTGGAGGCAGAGTCCGACTTGCCGTGGGACAGGGTGCCCAGGGGCGACCAGCCGCCGAAAATGTTCGCAATCATGGCATCGACACCGCCCATGACCAGACCCGGAATGGTGCCAAACCGCGACCAGAGGGGTTTGAAATTACGAACGCTGTGCAGTTCCTTGGCGATGGAGGAGGTCTTGTAGCGGGCCTCATAACCCGTCAGTTCATCGCCGCCACGCCCGGTCTGGATCGCCTCAAAGGCGGCATCTGCGGCCAGTATACCGCTCTTGACCGCATTATGGCTCCCCTTGATCCGGGGCACATTGACCATGCCGGCCGAGCATCCCAACAGCACGCCGCCCGGGAAATAAAGCTGCGGCAGAGATTGTTCGCCACCTTCGGTAATGGCACGCGCGCCATAGGAAATCCGCTTCCCGCCCTCAAGGTACTTCTGGATGGAAGGATGGGTCTTGAAGCGCTGGAACTCGTCAAAGGGCGACAGCCATGGGTTCTTGTAGTTCAGGTGCACCACAAAGCCGATGGACACGTAATTGTCCCCGAAATGATACATGAAGGACCCACCACCGGTATCGTTATCCAGTGGCCAGCCGAAGCTGTGCTGGGTCAGGCCGGGCTCAAAGACACCGTCCGGCACTTGCCAGAGTTCCTTAATGCCAATCCCGAACTTCTGGGGATCACGACCATGGGTCAGGTTAAACCGGGCCTGCAACTGCTTGGCCAGGGAGCCACGGACGCCTTCGCCAATGAAGGTGTATTTGGCGTGAAGCTCAATGCCTGGCTGGAAGTCGGGGCCGGGCTTACCATCCTTGCCGACGCCAAACACGCCCGCAACCACGCCCTTTACCGCACCCGCTTCGTCATAAACCACCTCAGACGCGGCCATGCCGGGATAGATCTCGACACCAAGCCCCTCGGCATAGGTCGCCATCCAGCGACAGACATTGCCAAGACTGGCAATGTAATTGCCATGATTGAGCATCCACTTCGGGAAGGGGAGCCAGCTGATGTCCAGTTCGCCCTGGGGACCCAGCATCAGGAACTTGTCGCGGCTGACCGCAGTCTCCAAGGGAAGGCCCAGGGCCTTCCAGTCTGGCAGGAGCTCGTTAATGCCACTCGGGTCGATCACGGCCCCGGACAGAATGTGGGCACCGACTTCGGAGCCTTTTTCCAAAACAGCCACCGAAATCTCGGTCCCGGCTTCCGCGGCCAGCTGTTTCAGGCGGATTGCAGCTGACAGGCCGGACGGACCGGCCCCGACGATGACCACGTCATATTCCATTGCTTCGCGCTCGAAGGCCTGCGTGTCGTCGCTCATTGGTCCTGCTCCCGTTCCCGCCACGATCATGGCTGGTCATGTTCCCTAAGGCGACTTATCAATACCTTGTGCAAGGACGGTCAAGCGCGAATGCCGTCCAAGGAAGATTTCTCCGCCTATGACCCTCGCTCAAGCCCATGCTGAAAGCCTTCTCGCCTTCTGGGCAGAGGCCGGCATCGACGCCATGCTTCGGGACGAGCCGGTGGATCGAATCGCTGCGGGTCAGGTCCTGCCCCCCCGCCCGGCAGAACGGACGCCCGTCGAGGCGATTGCCCCGACCGCAAAAAAGCCGGGTCAGGATATCTCACAGGCCCTGGAGACCGCCCGCCTCGCGGCGAACTCCGCCGAAAACCTGGAGGGTCTCGCGGCGGCCATCGAAGCCTTCGACCTCTGCCCCCTGAAGGCAACCGCGCCCCGACGCCAATCGGTGTTTTTTCGTGGCCAGCCTGATGCGCCCGTGATGGTTATCGGAGAGGCTCCCAGCCAGACTGACGCCAGATCAGGTGTTCCCTTTTCGGGAGACTATGGTCACTTGCTGGACAATATGCTGGCAGCTTCAGGCCTGACAGGCCGCGCCTTCATCACCAATACCTTGTTCTGGCCGACCCCCGGCGACCGAAATCCCACCATCGACGAGACCCTGATGTGCCTTCCCTTTCTGGAGCGGGCCATCGAGCTGGTTGCCCCGAAGTTTCTGCTGATCATGGGCACGGCAGCAGCCAAGGGCCTGCTTGGCACTGATGAGGACATAAAAGACATTAATGGGCGGTGGTTTGAGTGGCGAAGTGCGGATCGCACACAAGCCCTGCCGACCTTGCTAATCCGTCACCCCCGTCTCCTTGTCGAGCAGGCCATGGCGAAGAGGGGAGCATGGGAAAACCTGCAACTCCTCATGGAGCGCCTGGACCGGCCCCAAAGGACCTAAGGGCTCAAACTGACGGTAACCCCGGCAATCAGCAAGAATTTGCCTCGGGCCCGCCTTTGCATTTGACCCTCCCTGCGGGCTCGAACATGGTTCGGAACCTAAAAGAGGAATTCCTGATGCCGAATGCGCCGAAAGCCCCGAAACTGAGCGGTCAATATTTCGCTGGCCTGCTGGCCCTTGGCAGTTTGACCCTGGTCACAGCCGCCCATGCCGCCCCACCACCCAGCCAGGACCCTATGGTCCTGACAGAGGTCGCCAATCAGGTGGACACGTCTTCTCAGCGGGCAACCCTGGAGCACCTTGTGGGCTTTGGGACCCGGCACACGGCGTCAGACACAGCTTCCAGTGTCCGCGGGATCGGGGCGGCGCGCGGCTGGGTGAAGTCGCGCTTCGAGGCGATTGGCAAGGACTGCGGAGGGTGCCTGTCGATTGAAACCGTCGCAGAGACCATTACGGCTCCGAGACTGCCCAAACCTACCGAGGTTGTAGACGTCCTGGCCATTCAGAAGGGAACGGAGTCCTCCAACCGGGTCCTGATTATTTCCGGCCACGTGGACTCCATCCGCAGCGATGTCATGGATTCAAAGGGCGATGCCCCGGGGGCCAATGACGATGGCTCGGGCACCACCGTTGTGCTTGAAGCAGCAAGAGTGCTCTCCAGGTACAAGTTCCCGGTGACACTGGTCTATGCGGTTCTGTCCGGCGAGGAACAGGGCTTGCAGGGCGGCGGCGTTCTGGCGCGGACGGCCAAGGCGCGCGGCTGGGATGTCGAGGCGGTTCTGAACAATGACATTGTCGGCAATATACATGGGCTCGGTGGCGTCATCGACAACACCCATGTCCGGGTCTTCTCAGAGGGCACCCGGGGACCGGAAACACCTGAGGAAGCGGCCCTGCGCCGCCGGGGCGGGGGCGAAAATGACAGCCCCTCCAGAAACCTCTCCCGCTATATGGCCGATATCGCCGCACAGAATTTCCCGGCCTTTGGTGTCCGGCAGATCTTCCGGGCTGACCGTCTAAATCGCGGTGGGGATCACGAGCCCATGCTTCAGGCGGGGTTTCCCGCCGTGCGGGTCACCGAGGCTGCCGAAGACTACACCCGCCAGCATCAGGATGTCCGGGTTCAAGATGGGGTTGCCTATGGCGATGTCCTCTCGGGCGTCGACTTTCCCTATCTCGCCCAGGTCACAAAACTGAATGTCATGACTCTGGCGAGCCTGGCCTGGGCACCCCCACCCCCCAGGGGGGTTGAAATTGCGCGTGAGGTTCCCCCCGGCGTCAAGGTGACCTGGACCCAGGTCCCGGGCAGCGCAGGCTATCGCATTTGGTGGCGCGATACAGACAGCGCCCGCTGGACGGACAGCCGCTGGGTCGGCGATGTCGCAAGCGCCAGTCTTCCCGGCGTGAACATTGACGACAAGTTCATCGGTATTTCAGCGGTCAGCGCCAATGGCTTTTCCAGCCCCGTGGAATTTCCCGGCCC
The DNA here is from genome assembly GCA_947378305.1 of Phenylobacterium aquaticum. Taxonomy (GTDB): domain Bacteria; phylum Pseudomonadota; class Alphaproteobacteria; order Caulobacterales; family Caulobacteraceae; genus Phenylobacterium; species Phenylobacterium aquaticum_B. Next base: position 28,053 of record CANCJJ010000018.1, read on the forward strand.
CGCCGGAGCCTTTCAAATCACGCGAGCCCCGAAGCCCTAACGGACAACCCCGGTGATTTCCTTGATCACGGCCTGAACCGGGGCCTTGCCGCCGACGGTCCAGACGAGCTTCAGAAAGGCGAGGGTCCGGCCGGCTGCCTCGTCGAACTTCCAGTCGCATCCGTCAAAGCGGCACTGGCTAAAAACCGGAGGTTCTCCACCGGAATAAACCATGCGGCAGTCGCGAAACTCGCAGTCGGAGAACTCTTCTCCGTCCAGGGTTACAGTCTCATGGTTGAAGATGATGGCGGTTTGCATAATCCGGTATCCTAATCGTCGTCTTCAGAGGTGCTTTCACCTCCGACAGCCGGGCTTTCACGCACGCGCGCTTCACGCTTGGCCTTGGTTTTTTCGGCAAGCTTGATGGCCTTCAGACGTTCACGCTCCATGCGCTCGAAATTATAGTTGGGCTTGCGCGCCATGACCTGTCTCCTGAATTCGGCACCGACCGCACAGGGTCAGGCCAATAAATATGGAGGCCCGATTGAGCCTACGAGGGCTCGGGCCTATTTGCGCGCCTTGCGGGCTGCATAGCGGGCATCTCGCGCCGCCTTGGCCTCGGCCTTCGTCAGCTCCTTGCGAGCCTTCCTCTGGCCACGCTTGGCATCCAGTTCAGCGTCAACCAGGGCTTGTTCCGCCGCAAGCCGTTCGGCCTCAAGATCTGCCGCCGCCTGTTTCGTGGCCGCCCGGGCTTCGGTCCGCGCATCCCGCACCCTGCGCAATTCATCGGCGCGTTCAGCATTCCTGAGCGCTAGGCGCTCTTCGAACAGGGGATCGATAACCGCAGCCTTGGGGCGCAGTTTTTCAAGCAGGGCCTTTTTGGCATCGGCTGCGGTCTTCAGCCTTTCGGCGAAGCCGGTTTTTTCAGTTTCGTTCATAGCGCTTTCAGGGCGAGGGCAGGCCTAGACACCATCAGGGTGCAGAAGCTGGAGGCCGCGGGCAGGTCTAATTCCGGACGATCAGGGGAACGACCAGACCTGACTATCGCACATCCGCCCCCCAAAACCAACCGACTGGGTTTTGCCCTGTCACAGCCAGCTCTCAGATCCGGTCGAGCAAGGCCTTGCTGACCCGGTCATCCTTCAGCTTTTCGGCCACCAGGAAGGCAAGTTCGAGGGCCTGTTCCCCGTTGAGGCGCGGGTCGCAATGGGTGTGATACCGGTCAGCCAGGTCGCCTTCGGTCAGGGCCCGGGCCCCCCCGAGGCACTCGGTGACGTTCTGTCCTGTCATTTCGAGATGGACACCACCGGGATGGACCCCCTCTGCCTTGCAGATTTCCACAAAGCTCTTCACCTCCGACAGGATGCGGTCAAAGGGCCGGGTCTTGTAGCCATTGGCCGCCGTGAGGGTATTGCCGTGCATGGGATCAATCGCCCAGACAACCGAGCGCCCATCCCGCTTCGTGGCCTCGAGCAGTCCCGGCAGCCGGGCCTCGATCTTGTCATGACCAAAGCGGCCATAGAGGGTCAGTCTGCCGGGCTCATTATCGGGATTTAGCGCATCGATCAGACGCAGCAACTCGTCACCGTCCAGGGTCGGTCCGCATTTGAGTCCAATCGGATTCTTGATGCCCCGGAAATACTCCACATGGGCGCCATCCAGCTGACGCGTCCGCTCACCGATCCAGAGAAGATGCGCCGAGGTGTCGTACCAGTCGCCACTCGTACTATCGATCCGGGTCAGGGCTTCTTCAAAGCCCAGCAAGAGGGCTTCATGGGCGGTGAAGAACTCGACCCGATGCAGGTCCGGCTGGCTCTCGGGCGTGACCCCGATGGCCGCCATGAAGGTGAGGGCTTCACTGATCTTTTCGGACAGCTCGTGATACCGCGCGCCCTGGGGACTGTCGTTCACGAAGTCCAGGGTCCAGCGGTGAATATTATAGAGGTCGGCATAGCCACCGCCTGCAAAGGCGCGCAGCAGGTTCAGGGTCGAAGCCGACTGGGAATAGGCCTGCAAGAGGCGCTGAGGGTCCGGCATGCGCGCGCCAGCCTCAAAGTCCATGCCGTTGATGATATCGCCACGATAGGACGGCAGGGTCACGCCATCGATGGTCTCGGTGGCTGATGAGCGCGGCTTGGCGAACTGGCCTGCCATGCGCCCCACCTTCACGACCGGCTTCCCGCCAGCGAAGGTCAGAACAACAGCCATCTGCAGGATCAGCCGGAATGTGTCGCGGATATTGTCGGCCTGGAACTCCTTGAAGCTCTCGGCACAATCGCCCCCCTGCAGCAGGAAGGCACGGCCTTCCGCTACGTCCCCCAGCAGCCCCTTCAGTCGTCGGGCCTCTCCAGCAAAGACCAGTGGCGGCATGCCCCTAAGGGTCTGTTCGACCTGAGCAAGTGCGGCCATATCCGGATAATCTTCGGGCATGTGCTTGCCAGGCTTGGTTCGCCAGGATGCAGGTGTCCAAGATTGGGTCATCGGGTAACTCCTCCCCCGCCACGTCGCGGGTGCGGCGTTCTACTCCAAAATGTCCCCTCAGGTCGATGCTTCCCGGCCATTTCGTTGCAGCAGGACGCACAGGGTCGCCGCGAGCGCCCCGGCGGCGAGCCACCATTCCTGCCAGACCCCAAAACTGACGGCCCCGAAGGTCAGGTAGACAATGGCCGAACCGGCCGACGCAGCCGGAGCAAGGTCAGCTGTTTTTCGGGAAAGCCGGGTGAGCACGTCGCTCCAAAAAATAGCCGCTGCCACGGCCCCAATCAGGCCGAGCTCCATCCAGATTTGCAGGGCCCCGTCATGGGGATGCAACTGAATTCCCGGGCCAAAGGCCCGGCTGGCATCCAGACCCCAGCCCTGGAGCGGGCGTGCGGCGATCCAGTCCTGGGCGTGGGCCCAATATCCCATGCGCTGGGACCACGAGAGGGATACCCGGCTTCTTAGGTCCTCATAAACTCCGGCGTGCCGAAGCCCCCATACGACAACTGGTGCCCCCATAAAGTAGATGGCGGAGACAACCGCCAGGATGCGCGGGCCCTGGGTGGGCGCGCGCCAGACCAGGGCCGTTCCCAACGCGCCAAGGCTCAGGGCCATTATCGGGGCGTCATAACCAAAGGCATGGCTGGGCCAGAGGGTTCCCACCAGCAGGATCGCGACAAGGAAGATCCCGCCCCGGAGCCGCAAGGCCGCGGCGCTGGCGATCGGGACAAGAAGGGAGAGGATGAAAAGACCCTGGGCGACATTTTTCACGCCAAGATCAGGCCGGATGGGATCTCCTATGGCCTGACGCAAGGTTCGGTAGACGCCCGCATAGGTCAGGGACTCGGCAATCATCACAAGGGCGAGAAGGACGGTCCCCCAGACTAAACCCTGCAAGAGACGAGGAACGGACTGCCGCGGGACATATCGGGCGGACAGGACCGCCGAGACATAGAGGGCGAGGATGGGCACCAGCTTCAGGGCCGTCGACTTGGCCAAACTGGACGGAATAAAAGGACTCCAGAGGCTCGATCCACAGGCCCAGACCAGAGAGACGACCAGGACCAGCAGGATGGATCGGTCAGAAGCTCTCAGCCGAACACCAGGCAAGGTCAGAAGGCCACATAACCCGACCACAGGAGCAAACGCCAAGGGGGCCAGCCAGGTCAGAACGGGCGTAAGGCCGATCAGTCCAAAAAGGCAAATCTGCGCCATGCGCGCTCCCGGCTGAGGCATCTCCGCGTTCAAATTGGTCAATGGTCTGCCCTCGTCGCCCGAACGAACTTGTCCTTCATGGTCACCAGTTCTTCCGACAGGGTGGGATGGACGGCGCAGGTTGAGTCCCACTGGGACTTGGTCACGCCCATCTTCAGAGCAATGGCCGCCATCTGGATAATTTCTGGCGAGTCCGGTCCAACCACATGGCAGCCCAGAATTTTCTGACTTTTCGTCTCCACAACCAGTTTGATCAGGGCCTGTTCCTGACCTCCGTAGAAGGTCTCCTTCATGGGCCGGAAGCTCGACATATAGATATCAACCTCAGCCCCGCCGTTGCGGGCTTCGGTTTCAGAAAGCCCCACGGATCCGACAGGTGGCTGACTGAAGACCGCAGAGGCCACCATGTCATGATCAAAGCGCGTCGGATTACCGTAGAATTCCGTCTGGGCGAAGGCGGCCCCCTCGCGAATGGCAACGGGCGTCAGGTTGATCCGGTCCGTGACGTCACCCACGGCCCAGATACCGGGCGCAGAGGTTTTCGAAAAACCGTCAACGACAATGGCCCCGGAGGATGAAACCTCAACACCCGCAGCCGCGAGGCCCAAGCCCGCGGTGTGAGGCGCGCGACCTGTGGCCAGCATGACCTGATCGGTTTCGATCGCGTCTCCACCGCTAAGGCGGCTCAACAAACCGTTTGGGCCTTTTTCAATCGAGGTCTGGGTCTGGCCAAGTAGCAACCGAATTCCCCGGCGCTCGATCTCGCGCGACAGGTGATGACGAACATCGTCGTCAAAGCCCCGCAAAATCGCATCACCCCGGTAAAGCAGGGTCGTCTCGACCCCAAGGCCCGCAAAAATTCCGGCAAACTCAACGGCAATATACCCACCGCCGACGATCAGAATTCGCCGAGGCAGGGCTGGAAGGTCGAAGGCCTCTTCCGACGTGATGGTGTGTTCCACCCCGGGCAGGTCCTGTGGCCGCCAGGGCCGCCCGCCTGTCGCAATTAGGATTTTCTGTGCCGTCACCTCGCCATGACCCGCGACCTCAACGGTATGGGGCCCTTTCAGGACGGCACGACCTTCCATAAGGCTCGCCCCGGCCCGGGTGAGATTGGCAATATACAACCCAGAAAGCCGGCTGATTTCCCGGTCCTTGGCCTCACGGAAGCGGGACCAGTCAAAGCTGGAACCACTTGCCGACCACCCATAACCCTCGGAAATGTGGGCGTAGTGGGCAAATTCTGAGGCATAAACCATGAACTTTTTCGGCACGCAGCCCCGGATGACACAGGTGCCGCCGACCCGGTATTCTTCTGCAACTGCAACCTTGGCCCCGGATTGAGCCGCCAGACGGGCGGCACGAACGCCACCGGATCCGGCACCGATTACAAACAAGTCCAGGTCGTGAGCCACGAGATACTCCTCCAGCCATCCGCCAGGGCGGGCGCTTTCTTCTAATAGCGTGAAAAGGCCAAGACCAGCCGTTGCCTCGGGCCTAGGGCTCGACCTCGATCACACCTTGATCGGTTCCAATCAGGGCAAGATCGGCCAGGTCGAGGAAGAGACCGTGATCCACAACCCCGGTGACACTTTTCAGCGCCGCCGCCAGGATAGCTGGCTCGGGAATACGTCCACAGGCCGCATCATAGATGAGGTTCCCGCCATCCGTGACAACGGGTTTGCCGTCCCTGATGCGTAGGCGCGGAGCGACCCCCAGATCGCACTCGCTTAAGGCATCACATATCCTCGCCATGGTGCTTTGGTGGCCGAAGGCTATGACCTCGATGGGCAATGGGAACTTGCCAAGTTGCGCCACGCGCTTGGCTGAGTCCGCGATGACGACGCACCGGCGCGAGGCCTCCCAGACCAGTTTTTCCCTCAGCAGGGCGGCACCTCCGCCCTTGATCAGGGACAGGGCGGGGCCGATTTCGTCGGCCCCATCCACTGTGAGGTCAATGGCTGGCGTATCCCCCAGGTCCTTGACCTGAATCCCAAGGCTCTTTGCGAGGTCCGCCGTCGCCTGGGAGGTCGCAACCGCCATGATATCCAGCTTTCGCGCGGCCAGGGCCTTCACGAACCAGGCCGCCGTCGAGCCTGTCCCAAGGCCAACAACCATGCCCGGTCGGACGAGTTGTGCGGCAGCTTCACCCGCGGCCTGCTTCTGATCCTCTGCACTCATGTCTTGGTCCCCGAGGCTTTAGACGCCCGGGCGGCACGCTTTTGAGTCCGGAAATTCTCCGCCCAGTCTGGCTTGTTCACCTGACCGACCCGGGTCAGGGCCAGAGCATTTGCAGGAACGTCCTCCACGATCACCGAGCCTGACCCGGTCATGGCACCTGCCCCGATCGACCGGGGCGCGACAATGGCTGTATTTGATCCGATGAAAGCCCCCTCCCCAACGTGGGTGTCGAACTTGTCGAAGCCATCATAATTACAAAAGATGGTCCCCGCCCCGATATTGGCTCCCGCGCCGACGGTTCCATCACCCAGATAGCTGAGATGGTTGGCCTTTGCGCCCTTGCCGAGTTTTACCTTTTTCACTTCGACAAAATTGCCAATGTGAACGTCTTCACCAATATCCGCGCCGGGGCGCAGACGGGCATAGGGGCCGATCAGGGCACCTGGACCCACCCTGGCACCCTCCAGGTGACTGAAGGCCCGAATAACCGCCCCCGTTTCGATCTGGACGCCGGGGGCAAAGACCACGAAGGGTTCAATCTGGACCCCGGCTTCGATCTTGGTATCCCAGGAAAAATGCACTGTGTCCGGGGCCAGCATGGTAACCCCGGTGCCCAGAAAATGGGCGCGGCGCCCCTGTTGGAAGTACTGCTCTGCCTGTGCCAATTGCATGGGCGTGTCGGTGCCCATGACGGCACTTTCAGGCGCATAGTGAACCCTGACCACATGCTCCTCGTCCGTGGCGATCGCCACCACCTGGGTCAGATAGTACTCACCCTTCTTATTGTCGTTGGTGAGCTGCTCCAGCCAACCAAACAGCCTGGCGCGGTCCGCGCAGAGCATTCCCGCATAGCAGGACTTGACTGCCAACTCGTCAGGCGAGGCATCCTTGGGTTCGACAATCCGCAGAACATGACCTTCGGCGCTGGCAATCAGGCGACCATAGAGCAAGGCATCGGCAGGCTTGAACCCAAGCAGGGCCAGGGGCGTGCCCGCGGCGCGCATGGCAAAGAGTGGATCGAGGTCGGAAGGTTGCAGAAGAGGGCAGTCGCCCCCTGTCACCAGGACATCCCCGTCAAAATCGGCCAGGGCCGCCTTGGCCGCCAAGACAGCATGCCCGGTCCCCAGGGGTGGGTCCTGTACAGCAACCGCCCCCTCACCCAGACGTCGGACAACCAGGTCTCGAACAGCAGGGCTGTGATTGCCCACCACCACTACGATCCGCTCGCAGCCCGTGGCCTGGACCGTGTCGATGACCCGGTCCAGAAGGGTCCTGCCGCCAACCTTGTGAAGCACCTTTGGCAGGGCGGACTTCATTCGTGTTCCCTGGCCTGCGGCGAGGATGACGGCGGCGCGAGCGGTCATGGTCATTTCCCGGATTCGTTAGGTCGATTGCAATCATCGTCGGTTTAGCCGAAACCGCGAACAGATTTTTCGGCTGCACTTCAGGGGATGATAGCGCGATGTCCGGAGCGGAACACCTGAGAGGCGCAACCATCGCCTTCGACCTTGACGGCACCCTTGTGGATTCCGCGCCGGACCTGGTCGGAACGCTCAATTACCTGCTGGCCCTGGAGAATATTGCCCCCCTGCCCTTGGCGGAGGCCAGAACCCTGATCGGCGGGGGTGCCCGACGCCTCATAGAACGCGGGTTCTCGGCCCAGGGTCTGACCCTTGATCCCCCCAAGATGGAGGCCCTGTTTGAGCGCTTCATAGACCATTACCAGTCCCACAGCACCGAATTGACCCGCCCCTACCCCGGGGTCGTCGAGGCCTTGAGCCACCTGAAGGCCCAGGAGGCGAAACTGGTAGTCTGCACGAACAAGATGACTCGCCTGGCCAATCCCATCCTTGAAGGCTTGAATCTGGCAGGCTTTTTCGATGCGGTCGTTGGCGCTGACAGTGCCCCTGCCCCGAAGCCAGACGCACGTCACCTCATCACGGCGGTCGATCTGGCCGGCGGCGATATGCGACGGACAATCATGGTGGGTGATGCGGGTCCCGATGCCGGTGTTGCCCGGGCCAGCTCCGTGCCCCTGATCTTGGTGAGTTTTGGATATTGTGAAGGTCCTGTCGCCCATCTCGAACCTGATGTGTTGATTGACCACTATGATGACCTGGCGGCGGCATGCGCTCGCCTGCTCGCGGGTTGACCCACGGGGCTTCCAGTATAGGGTCAGGCCAAAGGTTACGGGGGCGCGTTCAGGCTCCCCACCTGATCGGGGGAAGGTCCAAATGAATCTGCAAACACGTTCCGCGCGCCTCACTGTCAGCCTGGCAGGACTTTTTCTGGGTCTGACCCTGGCCACAGGTGTACATGCCCAGGCGGCTCCCGCCGGCAAGGGTGTTTATGAGCGCGCCTGCGCGGGATGTCATGCAGCCCCCCCGCCCGGAAGCCGGGCAGCCCCGCTTGCCAACCTTCAGAAAATGAGTGCCGCCGCCCTGCGCACCACACTGACCACGGGCGTCATGAAGGGGATGGGGGATGCCCTGTCTCCCCAGGACCTGACCGATGTCATCAACTATCTGGCGGCTGCCCCTGAGGGTGCTGGTACGGATTGGGTCAAGCGGGCCATGTGTCCGGTCGATCAACGCGGCATTGACCTCAAGCCAGCGCCAACGCTTGCGGCCTGGGGTGTCGACCAAAAGAATTCCCGCCGCATGTCTGCGGTCCAGGCCGGGCTGACCACCGCAGATCTCGAACGGCTGGACGTCGCCTGGTCCCTGAACATGCCCGGGACGACGACCCTGCGCGGTCAGGGGGCTATTCTGGGCTCAACCCTCTTCTACATAGCTGGACAGAGTGACCAGCTGCTCGCGCTGGATACCAAGACCGGGTGCATCAAATGGGCCTCAGAAACGCCATCCGGCCTGCGCACGAGCCTGGCCCTCGGCCGACTTGGTCCCAAGGGGGCCCTTGCCCTCGTGGCTGGCGATTCCGCGGGGCAGGTACAAGCCTGGGATGCCGCAACCGGCAAGCTGATCTGGCGGATGGACCCAAGGCCGGGCCCCAGTGGCATGTTAACCGGAACGCCCCTGTTTGCAGGCTCACGCCTGCTCGTCCCGATCTCGGCGATTGATGTCGGCCTGGCCATGCGCTCGGCCTATGCCTGCTGTCAGGGCCACGGCGCTCTGGCGGCGCTTGATCCGATGACTGGCAAGGTTCTCTGGACCTATCACACCATGGAACCCGCCCGCCCGCTCGGGATCAAGAATAGCCAGGGCGTAGAGATGATGGGCCCCTCGGGCGCACCCGTCTGGTCCTCACCTTCCGTGGATCTCGAGGCCGGGCTGGCCTTCATAGGGACCGGCGAAAATACGTCCCCACCCGCCACCGGCACCAGCGACTCCATCGTCGCAATTGATCTGGCGACAGGAAAGTCGCGTTGGGTATTTCAAGCCCTGAAGAACGACGTCTGGAACATGTCCTGCCCGTCCGGGCGCGAAAGCCGCCGGGCCCCGGGTGTTAATTGTTTCTTCTACGAGAGCGACAGCGTTCTGCGGGATCATGACTTCGGGGCAGGTCCGGTCGTTTACGGGAGCGGCAGCCACAAATTGATCCTTGGGGGTCAAAAGTCCGGGGATGTGTGGGGTCTGGACAGGGCAACGGGAAAACAGGTCTGGCACGAACGCTTTGGCGAGGGCTCTGCCCTGGGCGGCGTCCACTGGGGTCTCGCCTCAGACGGCACCCGGCTCTATGTCCCCATCAGCGACCCTTATATCCCCGCACCGAAGGCAGCGGCGGGGCTCTATGCCCTGGATGGCCGAACGGGCAAGCTCATCTGGTCCTGGCGCGCTACGCCTGACTGCAAGGGCGACCGCAAGGCCAAGATTGCGGGATGCGAGGGCCATTATGGTCTCTCAGCAGCCCCCCTGGTGATTGATGGCGCGGTGCTTGCGGGAGCGCTGGACGGACGCCTTTGGGTGTTCAATGCGGCGACAGGCAAGGTGCTGGCCGTTCATGACACAGCGCTCAGCTTCCAGAGTGCAACCGGCGTGACCGGGGTCGGCGGGTCCATCGATGCCACCGGTGTCTTTGCGGGTGACGGCCTCGTCTTCGTCAATTCCGGTTACGGCATGTTCGGTCAACAGCCGGGCAATGTCCTGGTCGCCTATCGTCCAAAACCCTGACGATGTGACTCAGATAGCTTGCGGCAGTGCGGGGGGCAGGCTATAGCCGCTTCCCTTCCGGAGGATGCGTAGCTCAGCGGGAGAGCACCTCGTTCACACCGAGGGGGTCACAGGTTCAATCCCTGTCGCATCCACCATATTTCCTTTAAAAATCAATCTCTTATCGAAAGACCTCTACTGGGTCGCACAGGGTCGGCTGAGCCCGATACCAAATCGATACCACGGTGAAGGAATTGGGCCCTGAATCGTGTCCCTGCGGTCAGGTTCACCCAGCGGATTGATGGGAGATATTTTCGCGGCGGGATGTCTGGTGGGCATCAGATGTGAAAGCCCCCCCACCCCCTATCGAACCCGGAGGCCGGGGTACCTGCATTGCTACGAAATGCCCGTGTAAATGGGGTGTGGTTTGAGGTTTAACGGGTCAGCCCTTAAGGTACTTCTACTGCTCGGACCTTATGGCCATGCTTATCCCCTCACCGTCCCCCAGGCCCGGCACGCGATTATTCTGCTGAAAAACGCAAGTTATCAAGGCCATGGGACTTCCCCTGCAATTTGGCAAGCGTTGGCTCCTTATTTCGAACCCAAGCACGATAAAACAACATTTGCGGAGAGAGTATTTGGTGTTTTAGTGGCACGAAACTTTCGTCGTTGAGATATTTTATATGAAAATAAAATTGATTGTAGAAATGATATTGGTTGGGGTTATGATTACGGCAGAGGCTGGATGTTCAAATCCCCCGCTTTCGGCAAAAAAACTTGGTGTTGCGAAAGCCATGGCCACCGCTGCCGATAATTGCCTTCTAGACGTGCGAGACAACAATACGCCTTACGCGAAATCCCCGAGTTGCTCATCCCTAGATGCGCTATCAACCCAATATTTTCATGAAGTTACGCAAAGCACCGTAGACCTCGAAAATCAAGATTTCAAGGAAGCTCAACTATCTGCCTGGAAAGCCGCGGCAATTTCCAATGGTAAATATCGAAATGAGCCTTGGGTTGATCGAATTTGGTAAAGACACCCAATTGTCGAAATCTAAAACCGGTATGGGCCAGTTACGTCAGTGGGAAATTCTGCTTTGAACGAGGTTGGAATATTCCCTTTTTCCGAATATGGGCCTTCCTCGCACCAAAAACCAAGACCGGGATCAGGCTCCTTCCCATTGGCTTTGTTCATCGCCTTGAAGTTGGCGTTGAGTACTCCTGCCGCCATCTCGCAATTCTCGATATTATAAGTCTGATTTTCCTCTGGAGCAGCGAAGGATGCCCAGTAAACACGCAGGTCGCTCAAAATGGGGGAATTTCGATAAAGTGTGGCGGTGTTGATCTGTTTGGTAGGTCCACACCCTGCCAGCAATGCAATTACAGAAAACTGAACCAGTTTTTTCATGCTTGCCTCATAGATTGGGCCTTGAGGTTACCAACAAGAACGCGAAACGCCCGTGTAAATGGGGTGGGTATTTTGGATTTGCTGGGTCGGCCCGCCTAGCCCCCCACAATCCATCCCGCACTGAGGGTTGAGTAGGTCACGCCCACCAGGATCATCTGGTCGCCATTGCCCATGTCGATGACCGTGTCGGCCCCAACCTGGCTGAGGGTGTATTTCGGCGATCCGTCCAGAATGACCTGGTCGCCCTCGGCACGGTTGAAGTCGATCACGCGGTCCAGGCCTGCGCCGGTGAAGCTGTGGAAGCTGTCGGCACCTGCGCCGCCCGAGATTGTGTCACTGCCCCGGTCGCCCCAGAGCCAGTCATTGCCTGC
>CANCJJ010000019.1 GCA_947378305.1 Phenylobacterium aquaticum
TGGCGGAGAGGGTGGGATTCGAACCCACGGTACCCTTCCAGGTACGCCGCATTTCGAGTGCGGTGCTTTCGACCACTCAGCCACCTCTCCGGAGGACGATTGGAGGCACCATCTAACCGGGGCCTGCCGAGCGCGAGGGCGGAACCTACTCATCGGCGGCGGGCTAGGCAAGCCTTGTCCGCGTCGGCGCCTAGTCGCTGGGCAGGATAACCACGCCGTCGGCATCGGCATGGAGGATGTCGCCGGGCACAAAGACCACACCGCCAAAGGCCACGGGGGCGTCGACCAGGCCTTCATTGCGCTTGACGCTGCGCATGGGCACCGTGCCCAGGGCCTTGATGCCAATGTCGAGCCCGGCCAGGATGTCACTGTCGCGGACCGCCCCGTTCACCACAATCCCGGCCCAGCCCTTGGCCACGGCATCGGCGGCCAGAACATCGCCCACCAGGGCCCGGCGGAGCGAGCCGCCGCCATCCACCACCAGGACACAGCCCTCGCCCGGTTCGGCCAGGGTGGCCTTGACCAGGGAATTGTCCTCGAAACAGCGCACGGTGCGGATGGGGCCGGAAAAGGCGACCCGGGCCCCCATGTCGCGGAAGGGGGCGACGCAGACCTCGATCTCGTCTTCATGGGCATCGCACAGATCGGCCACACTGGTCATGTCGGGTCTCCCGCAGGCTGGACAGGGTTTTTCCCAGTCTAGCGACCGTCTTTAGCCAGCACCAGCCAAAGCCTTGGGGGATAAATCCGGGCTTTCGTTTCACCGGATCACGGGCTAAGCCACACCCAGACAAGACGCGCCGGAGGGGGGAAGATGAGTATCAAGGGCAAGGCCTATATCATGGGAGCCTGGGAGCATCCGCTCCGCGATGCCCCCGACAAGTCCACCGCACAGCTGCACGCCGAATGCGCCCGGGGCGCGCTCGCCGATGCCGGCCTGACCAAGGACGATGTGGACGGCTATTTCTGTGCCGGGGATGCGCCGGGCTTCGGGGCCATGTCCATGATCGACTATATGGGCCTGCGCAATGTCCGCCACATGGACTCCACCGAGACGGGCGGATCTTCCTATCTGCTGCATGTCGGCCATGCGGCCCAGGCGATTGCCGAGGGCAAGTGTTCCGTGGCCCTCATCACCCTGGCCGGGCGACCACGGCAGGGCCAGGGCGGACGTCCGGGCTTCGGGGCCGGAAAGCCGGGCCAGCTGACCGACGGACCGCCGGAAGCCGGGTTCGAGAACATCTATGGCGGCTCCACCCACAATACCTATGGCATGTGCGCCATGCGCCACATGTACGAATACGGCACCACCTCCGAGCAACTGGCCTGGATCAAGGTGGCGGCAAGCCATCATGCCCAGTGGAATGAAAACGCCTTCCTCAAGAGCGTGGTCACGGTCGAGGATGTGCTGAACTCCCGCCTGATCGCCGATCCCCTGCACCTGCTGGACTGCTGTGTGGTGACCGACGGCGGCGGGGCCCTGATTGTCACCTCGCCCGAGGTGGCCCGTCAGCTCAACCGCCCCCGGATCAAGGTCATTGGGGCTGGCGAGGCGCCCAAGGGCCCCCAGGGCGGGCGGGGTCTCGACCTCACCCATTCCGGCGCGGTCTGGTCCGGCCCGACCGCCTTTGCCGAGGCGGGCGTCACCCCGGCCGACATCAAATATGCCTCCATCTATGACAGCTTCACCATCACCGTCTTGATGCAGCTGGAAGACCTGGGCTTTTGCGCCAAGGGCCAGGGCGGCAAGTTCGTCGCCGACGGCAATCTGATCTCCGGCGTGGGCAAGCTGCCCTTCAACACCGACGGCGGCGGCCTGTGCAACAATCACCCCACCAACCGGGGCGGGATTACCAAGGTCATCGAGGCCGTTCGCCAGCTGCGCGGCGAGGCCCATCCCAAGGTTCAGGTGCCCAATTGCGACCTGGCCCTGGCCCACGGCACCGGCGGGTCCCTCGGCACGCGCCACGGTGCGGCCACTGTCATTCTGGAACGGGAGTAGACGCCATGAGCGAGGTTCAGGACAAACCCCAGGTGCGCCCCATCCCGGCCCCGGCCGTGACCATTGAATCCAAACCCTTTTGGGACGCGGCCAGTGAGGGCCGGTTCCTGATCAAGCGGTGCAACGGCTGTGGCGAGGCCCACTGGTATCCCCGCGCCCTCTGCCCCTATTGCTTCTCCGACGACACGGTCTGGGAAGACAGTCCCGGGGAAGGCGTGATCTACAGCTATTCGGTCATGCACCGCTCGCCGACCGGCCCCTATGCCATCGGCTATGTCACCCTGAATGAGGGGCCCGCCGTCCTGACCAATTTTGTCGGGTGCGACCTGTCGACCCTGAGCATTGGCCAGAAGGTCAAGGTTCAGTTCCAGGCGACGGAAGGCGGCCCGCCCGTGCCGGTCTTCGCCCCCGTCTAGGGCGGGACGGGCGGAAATCCGAATTTTCAGGGTCGAATTTCGCCACATTTGCGGGCAAGATTCGCTGAAACTTTGATTCGGGTGGTCACCATGCGCAAGATTCTGATTCTGGCTGTTTCGACAACGGCCCTGTTCCTGACGGCCTGCAACACCATTTCAGGCCTGGGCAAGGACGTGTCCGCCGCTGGCAATGCGGTCTCCAAGAAGGCCGAAGAAGTCAAGAAGTAGGACGACTGAGGGTCTGGATCAGACCAGACCCTTACGGCTTTTTCAGCCCGAGCTCCGCCCAGACCTCGTCGGTATTTTCCCCCAGACGTGGCGGGTGGCGTCGGATATTGCTGGGCGAACCGGTGAACTTCACCGGCGGCCTCATGGCATTGTAGGGGCCCGCATGCGGGTGCTCATAGCGCTCGAAAAAGCCCACGGCCTTCAGATGCGGATCGTCCGGCAGGTCGTCCAGCCGGGCCGTGCGGACCACGGGGATGGACAGGGGCTTTAAGAGGTCCAGCCAGTCCTGGGTGGTCCGGGTCTGGGTCACCTCGCCGACCAGGCCATAGAGCTCATTGATGTGCTTGGCCCTCTGGGCATAGTCGGCAAATCGCGGGTCCTTGCCAAAGGTCTCGGCCATGCCGGCGGCGGCGAAGAACTGGTCCCATTGCTTGTCGGTATAGGGCAGGAGACCGATATAGCCGTCCTTTGTCGGGTAGGGCTTGCGGTTTGGATTGGCGACCCGCTGATAGGCCCACTGGCCGGTCGGCGGCTCAAAGGTGTGGTCGTAGAGGTGTTCCACCAGGTTGAAACTGGTCACGCACTCCAGCATGGGCACCTCGATGAACTGGCCCTCCCCCGTCCGCTCCCGGTGCAGGAGGCCCGCCGTTATGGCCTGACACATGAAGAGCCCCGAGACCTTGTCCGCCACCAGGGTCGGCAGGATGCGCGGGACGGGATTGCCATCCGTCCGGGGCAGGAGGTCGGCCAGGCCGGACGCCGACTGGATCAGGTCATCATAGGCCGGTTCCCCGGCATAGGGACCGTCCGAGCCATAGCCCGCCGCATGGACATAGACCACATCGGGCCGGATGGCCTTGACGGCCTCATAGCTGAGGCCCAGCCGGACCAGGCCCTCATAGCGGATCGAGGCGGCAAAGACGTCGCAGGTGCGGATCAGGGCCTCCAGCAGGGGCCGGGCGGCGGGGTCGGTCATGTCCACCAGGACCGAGCGCTTGTTGCGGTTGATGGTCAGAAAGATCGGGCCCAGATCGGTGGGGCGGCCCTCCGGCACATGACCGGCCCAGCGCATGATGTCGCCGCCATTCCCGCGTCCCGATCCGGGATCTTCCAGCTTGATGACCTCGGCCCCCTGATCGCCCAGCATCTGGGTGGCATAGGCTCCAAAGACCACGCTGGTCAGGTCGAGAATGCGAATACCCCGCAAGGGCCCGGTGGCTTCCTGGGCAAGTTTCTTGGTTTCCGCCACGTTCAGTCTCCCCACAACGATTTCTCTCGTTATGATCGCTTCAGATAAACGTGCAAGACGAGGGAGGCAGGTCCATGGAATTCGCACTGTCCGACGAGCATCGCATGCTCAAGGAACTGGCCGAGCGTTTCGTCAAGGACGAGCTCATGCCGCTGGAGGGCGCGGTCCTGGCCAGGGATGCCTCGGGCGAGGGGATCTATCTCTCCAAGGCCGAGCGGGTCCGGGTCGACGAGGTCTCGCAAAAGCTCGGGCTCTGGGGGCTGGATGCCCCGGAGGATGCGGGCGGGTTCGACCTGCCCCAGGTGGCCCTGGTCGGCGTGAACGAGGCCATGGGCTCGACAATCACCCCCTATACCCTGCCCCCGGACTCGCCCAACCTGCGCATGCTCATGGCCACGGTCAACGAGCGCCAGCGCGAGGCCTATCTGGTTCCCTATGCGGCCGGCAAGACCATCAGCGCCATCGGGATCTCAGAGCCCGGGGCCGGGGCTGACCCGGCAGGCATGCTCACCCGCGCCGTCCGGGACGGCGATGACTGGATCATCACCGGTCGAAAGATCTGGACCAGCCGGGCGGCAGAGGCCGACTTCACCATCGTCATGGCGGTGACGGACAAGGAAAAGGGCGCACGGGGCGGCATGAGCGCCTTCCTCGTGGATGGCGAGTCTCCGGGCTTCAATGTCCTGCGCAAAATCCCCATGATTGGCGGCGCGTTTACCTACGAGGTTGCCCTCGATGACATACGCGTTCCTGGTTGGAAATTGCTGGGAAAAGAGGGCCAGGGATTTGCCCCCATGCAGGTGCGGCTAGGCACCCGTCGCCTGGAAATGGCCGCCTGGTGCATCGGACTGGCCCAGCGCGCCCTCGACATGATGTGCGACTATGCCCCCCAAAGGGTTACCTTTGGCCAACCGCTTGCAGACCGCCAGGCGGTCCAGTGGTGGGCCGCAGACGCCGCCATGAAGATCCATGCCGCCCGGCTCATGACCTATGATTGCGCCTGGAAACTCGACAATGGCCGGGATGTCCGGCAGGAAATCTCCATGGTGAAGGTCTTCGCCACCGAAATGGCCTGGGAGGTGATCGACCACGCCATGCAGTGCTTCGGGGCCATGGGCATGACCAAGGAACTGCCGCTGCACCTCATGGCGTCCAGCGTTCGGAATATGCGGATTTATGATGGGCCTTCTGAAGTCCACCGGATGGTGGTGGCCCGCAACCTGATGGGAACCCGGCGATGAGCACAACCAATCCAGAAATCACCGTTTCGCGCGCGGGCCATGTGGCCACAGTGGTCATTGACCGTCCGCCGAACAACCACGTCTCCGTGCCTCTCATGCGCGCCCTGGCCGACCAGATGGAGGCCCTGGACGCGGATCCAGGGGTCCGGGCGATCGTTCTGGCCTCGGCAGGCAAGGCCTTCTGTGCCGGAGCCGACCTGGCCGCGCCAGACGGCATTGGCGGCAGTGGCATGAGCGGAATCAATGACCTCTACACCCAGGCCGTGCGCCTGTTTTCCATTGCCACGCCGATTGTCGCCGCCGTTCAGGGTGCCGCTGTGGGGGCGGGCCTGGGTCTGGCCCTGGTGGCTGATTTCCGGGTGGCCGCGCCTGAGGCCCGTTTCGCTGCCAATTTCGTCAAGCTGGGCTTCCATCCGGGCTTTGGCCTGACCCACACCCTGCCCCGGGTGGTGGGCGAGCAGAGAGCGGCCCTGATGTTCCTGACCGGACGCCGGGTCAAGGCCGATGAAGCCCTGGACTGGGGCCTGGTGGACGAGGTTGTGCCCCTGGCTGACCTCATGACAGCGGCTCAGGCCCTTGCAGGTGAGATCGCGTCCAATGCGCCTCTGGCCGTTGTCGCCACGCGCAAAACCCTGCGCACCGACCTCGCCGCCGCCGTGAAGGCCCAGACCGACCATGAGCATGTCCAGCAGGCCATACTTCGCGCCACCGAAGACTTCGCGGAGGGGGTTCGGTCGGTAAATGAGCGCCGGCCCGGGAACTTCCAGGGCCGCTAGAGCCTAAGAGCCCTAGAGAAGGTCGGAGCTTGTCTGGTCTAGCGCCCGGGCGGCCCCGACGAGGGCGGCATAGGGGTGGGTGATCAAGGTGGTCGGAATGTCGGCCATATAGCTGCTCATGCGCCCCTTGGCCTCAAACCGGGCGCGGAAATCTCCCTGCATGAGGGGGTCCTGAATCTGGGGCGCAATTCCACCGGCAATATAGACGCCGCCCCGGGCTCCGTAGGTCAGGGCAATATCTCCGGCAACGGACCCCAGAATGGCGCAGAACCGCGCGACCGTGGCCAGGGCCTGGGCGTCCTTGCTGGTGGTGATGGCTTGGGCCGTGGTCAGGTGCGGTGTTTCGCCCGCCAATTCGCAAAGGGCAGCATAGAGGTCGACCATGCCGGCCCCGGACAGGATACGCTCAATGGAGACCCGGCCAAACCGGGCCTTTAGGATCCGGAAGATTTCGATCTCGACATCGTCCGAAGGCGCAAAGCTGGCATGACCGCCCTCGGCCTGCAGGACCAGGTCGCCCCGGTCTGAATGCACGAGACCGGCGACACCAAAGCCCGTTCCGGCACCAACCACAACAATCGGGCAGGTTGGCGAGGGACGCAGATCCGGGCCGATCCGGCGCAGGCTGTCGGCTGGCAGATGCGGAGCCGCCAGGGCCTGGGCGCCGAAGTCATTGAGCAGCCGGACCTTCTCGAATTCAAAGGCACCGACCAGTTCCCCCTCGGAAATCCGCCAGTCGATATTTGTGAGCTCGATCTCGCCATCGACCAGGGGACCTGCCACGGCCAGGACGACGCGCTCCGGGCGCTTGCGACCCATGGCGGTCTCAAGATAGGTCGCAACGATTTCCGTCAGGGAGCCGTAGTCCTTGGTCGCATAGGTCTTGGGGTGGCGCAGGTGGCCATCTTCGTCAACCATGGCCAGGCGGGCATTCGTCCCGCCAATGTCTCCGACCAGACCCTTGTACAACGTCTTCACGCGACTGCCTCGACTGATTGCAACCTGGCCAATTGGCCCCCGCAGACGGCGTTTGCCCGCTGAACCGTGCGGGGCCATACACCCGTCCCGGGCAAGTTGCACCCACGGAAATTCATCCGCTGCAGAATTGGTGGATCAACGCAGGCTGGGGGCGTGGGCAATGCGCAGGATATTGGCGGCACCGGGTGAGCCCATGGGCAGTCCGGCCAGGATCAGGATTCGCTGGCCGGGCGGGCACAGGCCCAGGATCATGGCCTGCTCCAGCGCGATCCGGGCCAGGTCCTCGGGATCAGTGATCTCCTCAATGACCCGGGGCTCAATTCCCCAGGCCAGGGCGAGCCGCCGGGCGGTGGACAGCCGGGTGGTCAGGGCCAGGGTGGGTTGCAGGGGCCGCTCGCGGGCCAGGCGCAGGGCCGTCTGTCCCCGGGTTGTGAAGGCGACGAGACAGGCGGTGGAGGCGGCCTCGGCAGCACGGCGGGCGGCGGCGACCAGGGCGTCGGCATCGGCATCCTCTACCGGATATTCCGCCTGCATCAGTTCCGGCCAGCGGGGGTCGTGTTCAACCCGGGTCAGGATCCGGTCCATCATGGTCACGGCTTCGAGCGGATAGTCCCCGGCAGCTGTTTCCGCCGACAACATGACAGCATCAGCCCCTTCATAGACCGCCCCGGCGACATCAGAGGCTTCAGCGCGAGTGGGGGTCGGGGCGTGGATCATGGACTCCAGCATCTGGGTCGCGACAATCACCGGAATCCCCCGGGTTCTGGCAGCCCGGACCAGCATTTTCTGCACCACCGGCACGTCTTCAGGGGCCAGTTCAACGCCGAGGTCGCCGCGCGCGACCATGACGGCATCGCAGAGGTCCAGAATGGCATCGAGGGCATCAAGGGCGGCGGGTTTTTCGATCTTGGCGAGAACGCTCGCCCGGCCCTGAACAATCTGGCGCAGTTCGGCCATGTCTGCGGCGCGCTGGACAAAGGACAGGGCGACCCAGTCCACGCCCTGGGTCAGGGCGAAATCGAGATCCTGGCGATCCTTGGGCGTGAGGGCGGGAATGGGAATGGCAAGACCCGGCAGGTTCAGACCCTTGTGATCCGAAAGGGCCGCCCCGCTTGTCACCACGGTCTCGGCAAAATCCGGGCCGAAATTCGTGACCTTAAGCCGGACCCGCCCGTCATCCAGCAGGATATCGGCCCCCATCTGCAGGGCGGCGAAAATCTCGGCATGGGGAACGCAGATCCGGGTCTGGTCACCCGGGCTGGGGTCCCGGTCAAGGCGGAAGGCCTGGCCCTTTTCCAGTTCGGCCCGCCCGCCCTTGAACTCGCCGAGCCTCAGTTTCGGGCCCTGAAGGTCGGCCAGAACAGCGAGGGGGCGGCCCACTTCGGCCTCGGCGGCGCGAACATTGGCGATGGTGCGGGCATGGCCGGGGTGGTCGCCATGGCTGAAATTGACCCGAAAGACGTCCGCTCCGGCACGGGCGAGGGCGATGATCTGGTCCAGCCCGTGACTGGCGGGGCCCAGGGTAGCGACAATGCGGGCGCGGCGGGCGCGGATCATCCAGGTCATCCTTTGACAGGTCTTGCGACGATTCCACCGATCGACGCGGGGGGCTTATGGCATGGTTGGTGGCTGTCCGCATGATCACAAGTCGGTGGGGGCAGGCTCAGTGGAAATCCCGGCTGCGGACCAGAGCCTCCGTCCCCGCCCGATCCTCCGGGGACTCGGATTTCAAGGCGTTGATCAGGGGTGAGAGGTTGGTGATCGTCCGGGCGACCAGGTGGACAATCTCGCCGGCAATCTGCACCTGTCCCTGCACCAGCAAGAGACCGCCCCGCATGACCACGGACCTGTGGGCTTCGAAGACATCCTTCCAGATGACGATATTGGCCGAACCGGTTTCGTCCTCCAGGGTCATGAAGACGACACCCTTCGAGGTTCCGGGCCTCTGGCGTACCAGGACCAGTCCGGCCACGGCTGCTGACTGTCCATTGCGCAGGTTTCGCAACCGGCTGGCCTGAACCGCCCCCCGGGCCTGAAGATCCGGGCGGCAAAAGCGACAGGGATGGGCCTTCAGGGACAGGCGCGTGGTGCGGTAGTCCTCCACCACCTCCCGCCCCGGGGTCATCAGCGGCAGCTCGACCTGGACCTCCTTTGCGGTCTGGCGGACCATCAACGGGGCCTGGTCTGCCAGACGATCCTCGCCCATCAGACCCTTGACCGCCCACAGGGCCTGACGCCGGTTGAGCCCCAGTCCGGCAAAGGCATCGGCTTCCGCGAGCAGTTCCATGGCCCTGTGGGGCAGGCCTCGGGCCAGGGCATCCAGGGTGCGCGCGCCCTGAGCCCGCAGGACCATGAGGTGTTCGGCATCGGTCTGGTGCAGACCCTTTATCTGGCGCAAGCCCAGCCGCACGGCGCGCAGCCTCTGTCCCGGGCGGGGCTCCAGCGTACAGTCCCAGTCGCTGGTCAGCACATCGGGGGCACAAACCTCGACGCCGTGTTCGCGGGCATCCCGCACCAGTTGGGCCGGCTGATAGAATCCCATGGGCTGGCTGTTGATCAGGGCGGCGCAGAAGGCATCTGGCCAGCGCCATTTGACCCAGGCCGAGGCATAGACCAGCAGGGCAAAGCTGATGGCATGGCTTTCGGGAAACCCATAGGACCCGAACCCCTCGATCTGCTGGAAGCATCGCTGGGCGAAGTCCGGGTCATAGCCTCGCCGCACCATTCCATCGAGAAAGCGGCGACCATAATCCCCCACCGTGCCCAGATGACGAAAGGTTGCCATGGCCCGGCGCAGGCCATCGGCATCATTCTCTGAAAATTGGGCGGCTTCGATGGCCAGACGCATGGCCTGTTCCTGAAACAGGGGCACGCCAAGCGTCTTGCCCAGAACCATCTGCAATTCATCCGCCGGGCCGTGTTCCGGAGCCGGAGCCGGAAAAATCACCGGGTCCAGACCGTCACGCCGACGCAGATAGGGGTGGACCATGTCGCCCTGGATGGGACCTGGCCGGACAATGGCCACTTCAATGACCAGATCATAAAACCGTCGGGGCTTCAGGCGGGGCAGCATGGACATCTGGGCCCGGCTTTCGACCTGGAAGACCCCGACGGAATCGGCCCGGCAGAGCATGTCATAGACCTCGGGCACCTCCTGGGGGACCTGGGCAATGTCGATCAGGCGCGTGCCATCGGCTCTTGGCGGGATCAGGGCAAAGCTCTTGCGCAGGGCGCTCAACATGCCCAGGGCCAGAATATCGACCTTCATCAGCCCCAGGGCATCAATGTCGTCCTTGTCCCATTCAATGAAGGTTCGGTCGGCCATGGCGGCATTGCCGATGGGCACGATCTCGTCCAGTCGCCGTCGGGTCAGGACATAGCCTCCCACATGCTGGGACAGGTGACGGGGAAAGCCCAGAAGTTCCCCCGCCAGGGTGGTGGCCCGGCGAATCTCGGGACTGTCCGGATCGAGACCGGCCTGACGGATATAGCCGTCCGGACTCATCCCGCTCCAAGGGCCCCAGACCGTCCCGGCCAGGGCAGAGGTCACGTCCTCGCTGAGGCCAAGCGCCTGTCCCACCTGCCGGATGGCCATGCGCGGGCGATAGTGGATGACGGCAGAGACAATGGCGGCCCGATCCCGGCCATAGCGGCGATAGACATATTGCATGACCTCTTCCCGCCGCTCGTGCTCGAAATCCACGTCAATATCCGGCGGTTCGCCCCGGGATTCTGAAATGAACCGCGAGAACAGCAAATCCTGATCCTTCTTGGTCGGATCGACAGCGGTAATGCCCAGGCAGAAACAGACGACAGAATTGGCCGCCGAGCCCCGTCCCTGGCAGAGAATTCCCTGGTCCCTTGCCCAGGCGACAATGTCATGGACGGTCAGGAAATAGTTGGCGAAGCCCAGTTTTTCGATCAGGGCCAGTTCGTGATCCAGGGTCTTGCGCTCCTTGTCCCCCAGCCCCGCCTCAAACCGCCATTCAGCCCCGGCCCAGGTCAGGTCACGCAGGTGTTGCATGGGGCTCTTGCCGGACGGAACGGGCTCGTCCGGGTACTCATAGCTGAGCTGGGAGAGGTCAAAATCGATCTGGTCCGCAATTTCCAGACTGCGCCCGACAGCCTCTGGAAACCGGGCAAACAGACGGGCCATTTCCGATGGCGACTTCAGGTGCCGTTCTGCATTGGCTTCGAGTTTCAGACCGGCGGTCTGGATCGTGCAGTGCTCACGGATACAGGTCAGGACATCCTGCAGGGGGCGTCGGCCCGGATGGTGGTAGAGCACGTCGCCCGTGGCCACCAGGGGGGCTCCACTGACCTCGGCCAGGGTCGCGAGCCTAGCCAGGCGGGGCAGGTCCCGCGCGCCATATCCCCGGCTGGCCGCCAGCCAGACCGGCCCGTTCAGGTCCCGGACCAGGCCGCTTAATTGATCACAGAATGGCGAATTCAGCCGGGGCGGTGCCAGGGCCAGAACCAACTGGTCCCGGGCATGGTCCAGAAAATCCGCCCGGTAGAGCTCACACTGCCCCTTGGCGGCCCGGCGCTTTCCCAGGGTCAATAACCGGGTCAGTCGTCCCCAGGCCTCCCGATCCCGGGGATAGCAGATCAGACTGGGGGTCGCGTCGGCAAAGTCCAGCCGACAGCCTGCCAGAACCCGCATGGAGGTTTGCAGCTTCCGGGCGTGTTTCCAGGCCCGCACCACGCCGGCCACGGTATTGCGATCGACCACACCAATCGCCCCCAGACCCAGAGCGGCCGCGGTCGTGACCAGTTCCTCCGGATGGGAAGCTCCCTCCAGAAACGAGAAATTACTGCTGGCCTGCAATTCGCCATACCCGGTCATGCAAACACCCCATGAACCCACCAGCGGGCCGGGGTTTCCGGGTCATAAAGTCCGCTCCGAAACACCCACAGCCGCAGGCCCGCCTCGTCTTCGACCCGGTAATAGTCGCGGATCTGGTCATTGCGCACCGCTTCGATGGGACTGCGCCACCACTCCGCCCCAATCCGCTCTGGCCCTTCTGCCAGCCGGACCCGATGCAGACGGTTGCGCCACTGGAATTGTCGGGGCGGATCGTCAGGGGTCAGGGCCAGTACGCTCTCCAGAGGCTCCGGCCGGTGAAACAGTCTTAAGGGTCGTGGCAGTTCCGGGTCCCAGGCCGGGGTGCCGGCCTCGCAGGCCTGAAGGGCAGGTCCGGGGGCGGAGGCCCGCTCAGGCACATGACTTTCCACCGCCCGGGCCTTCCAGACACGCCCGGCCCCCAGGCGGTTGATCAGCCGGTCGACCAGGGGATCAAGTCGGGACTCCCTGCCAGGCTGCAACAGGCTGTCCAGCCCCACCTGCTTCCCGGCCAGGGGCTCCACCCCCCAGGCCCCGAGGGTTACGATCTCGACCCCAAAGCCGGGGTCCACCTGGTCCAGCCGGGGGAGGAACAATCGGGTCAGCCGGTCAGGATCGCGCGCGGCCCGAGACAAACCCACCTCCACCTGCCGCGACTGGCCATCGACCCGGTGAAAGCCCAGCTGAAATCTTTGCCCCCCCTGACCTTCGGCCTCCAGACGCTGACAGAGGTCGCGGGCAATATCGCCGGTGATCCGGGCCAGGTCGTCAGGGGCACTCACCGGCTCGGCCAGGGCCCGTCTCGCAAACCAGGGCGTCGGTGGCCGACGAAAGGTCAGGGCCTCGGGACTTCGACCCAGGGCCTGATCCAGCCGCACCAGGGTCTCGGCCCCGAACCGGCGGGCCAGGGGAGCCCGGGGCAGGTCCGTCAACTGGCCGATCCGCCTCAGACCCAGCCGTTCGATCTGGCCTGCCGCCCGGGCGGGCAGACGCAGGGCCGCGCAGGGCAAGGGGGCCAGCCGGGCCTCGTGTTCGTTCGGGGGCACGATCAGGTCCGGGGTCGCCCCATGGCGGGCCAGGGCCCAGGCGGCCCCGGCCGTATCCGCCAGGGCGGTGCGGGCGTCGAGGCCATTGAGCGCCAGCCGACGACGCAGGTCAGCGGTCATGGCAACCTCTCCACCCCACAGGTGTGCAGCTCCGGTCATGTCCAGAAACAGGCCATCCGGCGGGTCCGGGGCCACAGAGGGGGAAAACCGCACACACCAGTCGGCCAGGGCCTCCAGGGCTGCGGTATCCGCCTCGGGGCTCGCCTCAGCCGTGACCAGGCCCGGACACAGGGCCGCCGCATCCGTGGCCTTCTGTCCTGGATACAGACCCAGGGCCGCAGCGGATTCGTTGACGGCGCTCACCACCCGCAAACCCCGGCTCGCGCCGATCAGGGCAAAGGGCTCAACCGGCGAGGCGCAGGTGTGCCGCCGGGACCAGGCGTTGATCGCCCAGTTCGGCAACCAGACGCAGAGCATGCGCACCATGGGTGTCCTCACAGGTATAAGCATTGCGGGCTTCCAGCAGCCAAGCCCCGGTGCGTCCGCCCCGACAGCGCTCCAGATGGGCCCGCCAGCGCGGCGGCCCCAGACCCAGACCGCCCGGCCCGGCCTCACTGGCCGCCTGGGCAATGCGCCAGCGGGTCGCCGCCGCAGACCCGCCCGTCTTCTGGCCCGCGCCCGCGCTGCGGCCATGGGGGCGTCTGTGGATCATGAAGCCCGTCGCCCCGTGCTTTTCGCAAGCCAGTTGCAGGCGTCGCCCGGCCACCAGGTCCAGGCCCTCCACCTCGGCCAGCACCACGGCGACCCCGGCTGTGGTCAGGGCATCTTCCGCGACGGCCAGAACCTCGGCCCCGTTACGGGCACAGACCTGGATCAACCGGTCCACGGGAAAGCCCAGCCCGGCCAGACCCGGCCCGAACAGGTCCCCCCGGCGCAGAATCCAGACCGCCTCTCCGCCGCCCTCAGCCGAGGCCATGAGAGGGGCCGCCATCAGGGAGGCCAGGGCGGCGGGGGCTGCGCAGGTTTCCCCCTCCATGCCCTCGCCGGTGAATTCATGCCACTGGCCCAGGGGCAGGCCGCCCTGGGGAAAGGCCCCGTCAATCCGGGCGTCGCCAAAGGGCAGGCCCCGTCCGCCCTGCCGCCCGGAGCCTTCCAGCCCGGCCACCCTTGCCCGCAAATCCGCCAGTTTCCCGGCCCGATACGCCACCATTATCCCAGATCCTTTGTTCTCTTTTTGTTCTAGAACGAACCTGCGGGGAGTCAATGGGGTTGGGGTCTGCCCCTAAGACCATCTCCCCGTGCAGCCAGCCAGACAGCCAGACAGACAGCCAGACAGCCAGACAGCCAGATTGACATTCCGCCCTATCCGGCGGACCGTCCGAGCTTAAGCGGGGGGCGCGCAGACATGTCAGAAACAGCAGCAAAACAGGCTGGAGTCTGTCTGGTCATTGGCGTCGGTGAGGGCGTAGGCGGGGCGATTGCCAAGGCCTTTGCAGCAGAAGGCCATGTGGTCTGCCTGACCCGCCGGGCGCGGAACCTGGATCAACTTGAAGCCCTGGCTGACGAGATCCGGGCCAAGGGTGGGGTGGCCCATTGCTTTGGCTGTGACGCGCGGGACGAGGATGAGACTGTCGCCCTGTTCGACCGCATAGAGGCCGAGATCGGACCCCTGGAGGTCGTGGTCTTCAACATCGGGGCCAATGTGCGATTTTCTGTCGTTGATACGACGGCGCGAGTCTTTACCAAGGTCTGGGAAATGGCCTGTTTCGCAGGATTTCTGGCAGGCCGCGAGGCGGCACGGGTCATGTTGCCGCGCGGACGGGGCACGATCCTGTTTACCGGAGCCACAGCCTCCCTGCGCGGACGGGAAGGCTTTTCCGCCTTTGCTGCGGCCAAGTCCGGCCTGAGGGCCCTGGCTCAGAGCCTGGCCCGCGAAGTGGGACCAAGCGGCCTGCATGTCGCCCATGTGGTGGTCGACGGGGCCATAGACGGCAACTTCACCCGCGCCAACCGCACGGATGTCGAAGGCCTGCTGGCCCGGGACCTGATCCTGAAGCCCGAGGAGATCGCCGCAAACTATGTCTGGCTGCACAAACAGCCTCGCTCGGCCTGGACCCACGAGATGGATCTGAGGCCCTGGTCTGAAACCTGGTAGGCGCAAAGCATGAACAAAACCGTTGATTTCATTTTCGATTTCGGAAGCCCCAATGCCTATCTGTCCTGGAAGGCCCTGAAGGGGGTTGCGGACCGGACGGGGGCGAAGATCAATCTGATCCCCTGCCTTCTGGGCGGGATTTTCAAGATCACCGGCAATCAGGCCCCCAATCTGGCCTTCGGTCATATCAAGGGGAAACTCGCCTATGAGCAGCTGGAAACCCAGAGGTTTGTCGCCCGGCACGCCTTGTCAAAATATGCCTTCAATCCGCACTTTCCGGTCAATACCCTGTTGATCATGCGCGGCCTGATCGCCGCCCGACGCCTGGGTGTGGGCGAGGCCTATCTGGAGGCTGTGCTGAAGGCCATGTGGGAAGACGGCCAGAAGATGGATGATCCGGCTGTCGCCGCCGCTGTCCTGACCGGCGCAGGCCTGGATGCCCGGGCCATACTGGAAGCGACCCAGGACCCCGAGGTCAAGGCCGAGCTGGCCGCCAATACCGAGGCGGCCGCAGCCCGGGGCGTGTTTGGCATTCCGACCTTTTTCGTCGGCGACGAGATGTTCTTTGGCAAGGAGCGGCTGGATCAGGTAGAGGCCGAGCTGGCCCGACTTCCGGCCTGACCTCCAGGACACCCGCCTCCCATGATCCGTTCCCCCGCCCTGATCCTCGGCACCCTCCTTGCCAGCACCCTCTCCGCAAGTGCCCAGGCTGAGACCGCAATGAAGACCGATCCGGCGCGCCTGTCGGCCATTGTCCGCACCCTGTCGTCGGATGAATTTGAGGGTCGGGGGCCAGGGTCGGCCGGGGAGACAAAGACCATCGCCTATCTGAGCAAGGCCTTCGGGGATCTGGGCCTGAAGCCCGCCGGAGACGGGAACAGCTTCGTGCAGAATGTCCCCCTGCTCAAAACCCAGATTGTGGCACCTGGCCAGTTTTCGGTGACCGTGGCAGGCCAGACCACGCCCCTGGTGTTTGGCCGCGACATTATGGGCATAACCCTGCGCCCGGTGGACCATGTGACCATTGCCGCCGCCCCCCTGGTCTTTGTGGGTTATGGCGTCACCGCCCCGGAACGAAACTGGGACGATTTCAAGGACCAGGACCTCAAGGGCAAGGTCGCGATCATCCTCATCAATGATCCGGACTTCGAGGCCGGTCCCGGCGAACCCGTGGCCGGCCGGTTCGGCGGTCAGGCCGAAGCCTATTATGGCCGCTGGACCTACAAGTATGACGAGGCCATCCGCCGGGGCGCGGTCGCCGCCCTGATCGTGCATGAAACGCCGGGGGCTGGCTATGGCTGGTCCACCGTGGTGGCCCCTGCCGGTGAGGGGTTTGATATTGTCCGCAACACCCCGGATCAGGCGCGTCTGGCCTTGCAGGCCTGGATAAGCCGGGAGGCGGCCCAGGCCCTGTTTCATCAGGCGGGCCTGGATTTCGAAGCCCTGAAGCAGCAGGCCCGGCGGGAAGATTTCCGGCCTGTGGTCCTGCAAGGGGCCCATTTTTCGGCAGACTATGCCCTCAGCCACACCCAAGTCATTAGTCACAATGTCATCGGCAAGCTGGTCGGGGCCAAGCACCCCGATGAAAGTGTCATGCTGTCCGCCCATTGGGATGCCTATGGGGTCGGACCTGCCGATGAGCGCGGGCGGACCATACGTGCCGGGGCGGCGGACGATGCCATTGGCGTGGCTGGCGTGCTTGAGTTGGCCAGGGCCTTCATCAAGGCCCCCCGACCGGATCGCTCCGTCTATTTCGCGGCCTGGACGGGTGAAGAGCGGGGCCTCCTGGGCTCAGAGTTTTACGGGGTTCACCCGACGACGGACCTCGACCTCATGGCCGCCAACCTGACCATGGATGTCCTGCAGACCGCCGGGCCTTCCCGGGATGTGGTGCTGGTCGGCTATGGCCAGAGCCAGCTGGATGACCTGCTGAAGTCTGCGGCCTCGGACCAGGGGCGGACGGTCACGCCGGATGCCCACCCTGAGCGCGGCCTGTTTTTCCGGGCCGACCATTTCAGCCTCGCCCGCCGGGGTGTGCCCGTCCTCTTGATGATGGGACTGGGCGGCGGACCTGACCTCGTGACCGGTGGCCGGGCTGCCGGCGACAAATGGGTCAGCGACTATACCGCCAACTGCTATCACAAGGCCTGCGACGCCTGGAGCCCGGACTGGGACTTGAGGGGGGCGGCTGCAGACGTGGACCTCCTGCAGGTCATGGCCCGCCAGGTCGCCGGAACGCGGACCTGGCCCCAATGGTCGCCGGGGTCCGAATTCAAGGCCCTGAGGGATGCCAGCGCTGATCGCCGCTCTCACTAGAGATTAGATGGTCTCACTATTGAAACCGGTGTTCCGACGCACCAGATATCTAACCGCCGTGATTTTGCGGCAGCCGCTTGGGGGAGCCACCCACGTGAAGACTTTTGGCAAGATGATTGCCCGCGCCGCCCTGATCCTGTCCATCCCGGTCCTGCTGGCCGGATGCGGGATCAATAACATTCCGACCAAGGAAGAGGCTGCAAAGGCCCAGTGGGCCGAGGTGCAGAACCAGTATCAGCGCCGAAGCGACCTGATCCCGAACCTGGTGGAAACCGTCAAGGGCTATGCCGCCCAGGAGAAGGGTGTTCTGGTCGAAGTGACCCAGGCCCGAGCCTCGGCGACCCAGGTGAAGGTCGATGCCTCCACCCTGACCGATCCGGCCAAGTTCCAGCAATACAGCCAGGCCCAGGATCGGCTCTCCGGCGTTCTCGGACGCCTGATGATGATCAAGGAAAGCTATCCCGAGCTGAAGTCGAACGAGAACTTCATGGCGCTTCAGTCCCAGCTTGAAGGGACAGAAAACCGGATCACCATTGCGCGACGGGATTATAACGAGGCCGTACGGTCCTATAACCTGGAGTTCAAGACCATCCCGAATTCCTTCTGGACGGTCATCCATTCGGGATCGAAGCCCATGCAGATGTTTGCCGCCTCGACCCAGGCCCAGGCCGCGCCGAGCGTCAGCTTCACTGGCCCGCCAGCGCCCATGCCCAAGCCGGCCCAGTAATGAGCCGTTTTGGCGGACCGCGCGGCGTTCTGGCTGTCGCGGTCCTGAGCTTTTTCATGTTTGCGGGGGTGGCCCTGGCCGCCCCCAAATTCCCGCCCTTGTCCGGACGTGTGGTCGATAGCGCCCACATGCTCTCGCCAGAGGTCCAGCAGCAGCTGACCACGGAGCTGGCGGACCTCGAACAACAGACGGGCCGACAATTCGTTGTCGCCACCGTGCCCGATCTCGAAGACCTGCCCATTGAGGACTACGGCTATCAGCTCGGCCGGGCCTGGGGCATAGGCCAGAAGGGCAGCAATGACGGGGTTCTCCTGATCGTCGCCCCAAATGACCGCAAGGTGCGCGTCGAGGTTGGCTATGGCCTGGAGCCGGTGCTCACCGATGCGCTCAGTTCCCTCGTCATCCAGACAAAGATTCTGCCCAACTTCCGGGCCGGACGCATGGAAGCCGGCGTGGTGGCTGGCACGGAAGCCCTGATCCAGCAACTGGCCCTTCCAGATGATGAAGCCAAGGCCCGCGTCGCCGCAGCCAGCCAACAGGTGGCGAAACACAAGGGTTCTGATGCCGCCCAACTCCCGGTCTTTCTGCTTCTGCTACTGGGCTTCTGGATCATTACCGGGATCCTTGGGGGCGGTCGCAGGGGCGGATTATTGGGGATATTGCCCTATCTGCTGCTCGGCAGTGGCGGTTTTGGCGGTGGTCGAGGTGGCGGTGATTTTGGCGGCGGCGGTGGGTTTAGCGGTGGCGGCGGCTCCTTCGGGGGCGGTGGCTCATCAGGGAGCTGGTAGAATGCTGACGGATCAGGACCGTGACCGCGTTGCAGCCGCTGTCCGCAAGGCAGAGGTGTCGACCCGGGGCGAGATCATTTGTGTGATTGCCCAGGAGAGTTCGGAATACCGTGAGGTCCCCGTTGCCTGGGCCGCCCTGGCCGCCCTGGCCGCGCCGGGCCTGCTCTTGCTGGGTGGCATTCATGTGACCATTCCTGACCTCTTTCAGTCTAGCTGGACCGCATCTGCCGTCGGCCAGGTCACGGAGCTGGCGGCCCGCGAGGCGGTGGCCGGAGCCATAACCTTGCAGATCGTCCTGTTTTTTCTTGTGGCCTCGATCGTCTGGATCCGCTCGATCCGGACCTTGCTGACCCCCCGCAGCCTGAAACGCAGCCGGGTCCGTGCCCGGGCCCGGGAACAGTTCCTGGCGCGCAGCCTCCAGGCCACCCGGGAGCGCACCGGCATACTGATCTTTGTCTCGGTTCGTGAACGCATGGCCGAACTGATCGCCGATGACGGCGTTGCGGCCCTGGTCGATCCAAAGGTCTGGGACGAGGCCATGACCCAACTCCTGACCGGCATTCGCCACAAGGATCCGGCGTCCGGATTTGAAAATGCCGTAGCCCTGTGCGGCAAGATTCTGGCCGAGCACTTCCCGGCTCTGGAGGACGACAACCCCAATGAGCTGGATGACTCCATTATCATGATCTAACCGTGCCGATATTCCGGTCTGGTGCCGGCCTCGCCGGGGCGCTAAGCTCTGCCAAAATCAGATGGAGTGCCGTCCCATGGCTTTCAGACTCAATGTGAATGGCAAGGTTCGCCAGGCCGATGTCGAGCCAGGGACGCCCCTGCTCTGGGCCTTGCGCGATAGCCTGGGTATTCTCGGTCCGAAGTTTGGCTGCGGTATCGCCCAATGCGGGGCCTGCACCGTGCATATCGATGGCAAGCCCGTCCGGGCCTGTGTCACCCCAGTGGACGCGGTCGGCACAGCCAAGGTGGTGACGATTGAAGGCGTTGGCGGGTCAGATCTCGGGGCCAGGGTCCAGAAGGCCTGGCAGGAGCTTGACGTCGCCCAGTGCGGGTATTGCCAGCCGGGTCAGATCATGTCGGCCACGGCCCTGCTAACCCACACACCGAAACCTACGGACGCCGATATTGACGCGGCCATGAATGGAAACATCTGCCGTTGCGCCACCTACACCCGCATTCGCGCGGCCATTAAGCTGGCCTCTGGCCAGAAGACGGAGGTCTGATCATGGCGGACGGTTCAGTTTCCGGGGCCTCAAGGCGCCAGTTCATCCAGATGACAGCCGCGTCCGGCGGGCTCATGCTGGGCTTCAGCCTGGCGGGCAAGGGGGAAGCGGCGTCCGCTGCGACCCCGATCAATGCCTATGTCAGCCTTGGCACAGACGGCTTGGTCACGATTGTCGCCAAGAATCCCGAGATCGGCCAAGGGATCAAGACCTCCCTGCCCATGATGATTGCCGAGGAAATAGATGTGGACTGGGCCAAGGTCCGCACCCATCAGGCTGACAATAATCCCACCGTCTATGGTCGCCAGTTTGCTGGCGGAAGCATGGCAACCCCCATGCACTGGGACCAGCTTCGCATGGTGGGGGCCACCGCCCGCGCCCTGCTGATCGCCGCCGCCGCCAAGGCCTGGGGCGTTTCAGCGGCAGACTGCTCGACCACACCTGGAAAAGTTGTTCACAAGGCCTCGGGCCGCACAGCGACCTATGCCAGTCTGGCTGCGAGGGCTGCGACCCTGACGCCGCCTGAGCCCAAGTCCATTCGGCTGAAGGACCCCAAGGATTACCGGATCATCGGCAAGCCACAGGTCCAGGTTGATGCGCCCGCCCTTGTCACCGGCAAGCCCCTGTTCGGCATAGATGTTCAGGTGCCCGGCATGCTCTATGCCACCTTTGAAAAGGCCCCGGTCTTTGGTGCTGGCGTTGCCAGTGCAGACCTGTCCGCCGCCCAGGCCGTCAAGGGTGTGCGCAAGGCCTTTGTGGTTGAGGGAGAAACCAACCTCTCCGGATTGCTGCCCGGCGTCGCCGTGGTCGCAGACAGCTGGTGGCAGGCCCGCAAGGGGCGCGAGAAGCTGAACATCCGCTGGAAGGCCCACCAGACTGCCAGCCAGTCCACGGCGGGCTTCAATGCCCAGGCCCAGGCCCTGTCTACCGCCACCCCCTTAAGGACGGAACGCAAGGACGGGGACTTCGCTTCGGCGATCAAGGGTGCCGCACGCACCGTAGAGGCGGCCTATGCCTATCCCTTCCTGGCCCACGCGCCCCTGGAACCCCAAAACTGCACAGCGCACTTCTCGGCAGGGAAGCTGGAAATCTGGGCACCAACCCAGAACCCGGAGGCCGGGCGTCAATTGGTCGCCAAGACCCTGGGTCTGAAGCCGGACGACATTACCATCCACATGACGCGCTGCGGTGGCGGTTTCGGTCGCCGACTGGCCAATGACTATATGGTGGAAGCGGCCTGGATCGCCCGGGAGGCCGGAGCTCCGGTTAAACTCCTCTGGAGCCGGGAAGATGACCTGCGGCACGACTTCTATCGCCCGGCAGGCTGGCATTATCTGTCCGGTGGGGTCGATGCCACCGGCCAGGTGGTCGCCTGGCGCGACCATTTCGTCACCCTGACAGACGGGTCCGGAAAGCCGGCCTCTTCGGCGGGCATGTCGGCGACGGAATTCCCGGCCCGGTTCGTGCCCAATTATCAATATGACCTGTCGCTGATCAATTCCGGGATTCCGACCGGCCCCCTGCGGGCCCCGGGCTCCAATGCCCTGTCCTTTGTCATCCAGTCCTTCATAGATGAACTGGCCCATGCCGCAGAGGCCGATCCCCTGGCCTTCCGCCTGAAGCTTCTGGGCGATCAGGGCAAGGTTGGGTCTACCGGTCAGGAGACCTACGACGCCGGGCGGATGCGCGGTGTGCTCAAGGCGGTGGCCGAAACCTCAGGCTGGGGCAAGACCAAGCTCGGTCCCCGCCAAGGCATGGGCGTGGCCTTCCACTTCAGTCACATGGGCTATTTTGCCGAGGTGGTGCAGGTGACGGTCTCGCCCAAGGGTCAGGTCAAGGTCGACAAGGTCTGGGTTGCCGGGGACGTCGGTCGCCAGATCGTCAATCCGGCCGGGGCGATCAACCAGGTCCAGGGTGCCGTGATCGACGGGATTTCCGCAGCCCTGGGTCAGCAGATCACCATTGAGCATGGCCAGGCCGTCCAGGGGAACTTCCATACCTATCCGCTTCTGCGCATGGCCTCGGCCCCGCCGGTCGAGGTCACATGGGTCATGACGGACAACCTGCCCACAGGCCTGGGCGAACCTGCCCTGCCGCCGGTCTTGCCCGCCCTCTGCAATGCGATTTTTGCTGCCACCGGCCAAAGGGTGCGCCAACTGCCGATTGACCTGAAGGCGGTCTGAGTCCGGGGACGCCAAATCACGTCTTTAGTGCGGGATATAGGTCCGCAGGACGTCTTCGATAATGCGCTCAAGCTGGCCTAAGGTGTTGCAGGTCTTGGCCACATGGCAGAACCGCTCATAACGGTTCATGACGCTGTCGCCCTGGCTCCAGTAGCTCTCGGGTTCCGGGTTCAGCCAGATCAGGGCCCGGGACCGCTTCTGGATTGTGGCCAGCAGGTCCAGCCTCGGATCGGCATAGTTTGATCGCGCATCGCCCAGAAAGATCACCGTCGTGTGCCGGTCCAGTTGGTCCAGGTGCTGCTCGCAAAAGTCTTCCAGGGACCGGCCATAGTCGGTTTGCTGGAAACCGATCTGTTTCAGCACTTCGAGAATCGCGGTTTCCACCGGATGATCGTCCAGCAGGGCATTCACGCTGATCATGCGACCTGAGAAGGCAAAAGCCTCCATGCGGTCCACCACCTCGTTCAGGGAATAGAGGAAGGTCAGCAGGAATTGGGCCGCAGCGGCCACAGACTTGGAGACATCGCAAATGGCCACAATCGAGGGCTTGTCGACCCGTTTGGTCTTGAAGACGATGTCAAAGGGCATGCCGCCATAGCCCATGGACTTGCGCAGGGTCCGGCGGACATCCAGGTGCCCGGTCCAGGCCACATTGCGGCGGCGGGAATAACGATCGGCGAGGCGCTTGGCCATACGCTTGACCAGGGCCTGCATCATGGCCAGGTCGACTGGATCAATGCCCCCGTCGGCATTGAGAGCCTTTCTGGCCAGAAGATCTTCCCGCAAGGCACGGCCGCTGCCCGCGGCATACAGCTCATGCTGACGATTGACATAGGCCCCGGCCTCATCCGTCAGGGCCTTTCGGGCGGTCTCAAGCCGGGCCGCTGCGGTACTAGCCCCCTCGCCCTCGAGTCGTCGGGCATTGGCAATGATCTGCTCAATTTCGGCCAGACCCATTTCC
This sequence comes from Phenylobacterium aquaticum, assembly GCA_947378305.1. Lineage (GTDB taxonomy): Bacteria > Pseudomonadota > Alphaproteobacteria > Caulobacterales > Caulobacteraceae > Phenylobacterium > Phenylobacterium aquaticum_B. Next base: position 23,145 of record CANCJJ010000019.1, read on the forward strand.
TCAAGCAGTTTTCGCGTCAGTCGGCTGCGCTGGGTGGATAGCCGGATCTGGGAGACCTGGGCCCGCTCAGCTGCCGCCTCCATAGCCTGGGCAAGTCCGGAGGCGTCTCCGGCCATGAGCAGTCTGGCCAGTTCGGACTCAGCCGCCTCGGGGGGCAGGCTCGCCATGGGATCTGCCTCAGGGTCGTCCTGCGGCGGCACGACAAAGGCCTGTCGATCAAAGAAGGTTTCGAAAATATCGTCGAAGAGGCTTACCTCCCCGGCAGTCTTGGCCAGGGTGGCGCAGAGGGCATCCTTGAGCAGTTCCCGTTCCGCAAAGCCCACCGTGGCCACCGTGCGGTGGGCATCAATCGCCTCCGCCGGGGACACACGAATGTCGGCGGCTCTCAATGCCCGGAAAAAGTCCTCAAGCGCCGTTTGCATGACAGGCTCAGGCCAGGGGTCTGCGGATCAGTTCGGCGATTTGCGGTTCGATGGCCACAATATCCTGCTCGAATTTCAACAGGACATTCAGACTGTCACGGACCACCTCCGGTTCAAGCTCGTCCGCATTGAGCAGGATGAGCGCCCTTGCCCAGTCCACAGTCTCAGAAATCGACGGAGACTTTCGCAGGTCAAGGGTGCGCAGGGACTGGACGAAACTGACCAGCTGGCTGGTCAGATTGGCCTCGATTCCAGGGACCCGACTGGCCACGATCCGCTTTTCCAGGGCGGCGTCAGGAAGGGGGATATGCAGGTGGAGACACCGACGCTTCAGCGCATCGCCCAGGTCTCGCACATTATTTGAGGTCAGGAAGACGATCGGTGGCGTCTTGGCCTTCAGGACGCCCAGCTCAGGAATCGAAACCTGATAGGCGGAGAGGACCTCAAGCAGGAAGGCTTCGAAGGCCTCATCCGACTTGTCGATTTCGTCGATCAGCAGGACGCAGCCATCATCTTCCTGCAGGGCCTTCATCAGGGGCCGGGGTTCCAGAAAGGGCTCGGAGAAAAACAGGTCACCCATGCCATGCAGCCGGACCATGGCCGCATCCATGTCCTCGGCATCTGCAAGGCTTGCGCCCATGCGGTCCTTCAGGATCTGGGTATAGAGAAGCTGTTTGCCGTATTTCCACTCATAGAGCGCCTTGCTCTCGTCCAGGCCCTCATAGCACTGCATCCGAATCAGCGGCAGACCCAGCAGGGCCGCGGTGGACAGGGCCAGTTCCGTCTTGCCGACGCCCGCCGAGCCTTCGACCAGGATCGGCTTCTGGAGTTTAACGGCCATGTAGAGCGCCGTAGCGATCCGGCGGGAGGCGATATACCCGAATTGCTCAAGGCCAGCGATCAGGGCGGGAACGGAGGCCAGGGACTCGGCGGAGGACGAAGGCGTCAAAATTCAGACTCTCGAAATCGGCACACGAGGTGCCATGAAAACAAACTTGGGCGCACTGTGCCCAAGCGGCGTGGCCAAAAGCAAGGGTAACCGTGCGGCCTAGCTCAGGCCATAGGGACGATAGGGACCGGCGATCAGTTGTTCGAAGACCCCAAGACCGGTTTCAGGCGACTCACCGGGCAGGGTCAGGGTCACGTGGGACAGGGCCTGGATGTGCCAGTTTTCAGGACTGGCCAGATTGAGGGTGGCCAGGTCAATGTCCTCGCGCTCAACCACCAGGTCCCCCTTGTAGCCGCCATGACGCCATTCGGGGTGGCCATAACCTATGCCGCGCATGACAAAGGTCAGGAAGGGTTTGAAGCTCACCCGTCCCGCGCCCTGGGCCAGGGGGATGTTCAGGGTCCCTTCGGCAATGTGGCGACTGCCCGGGATCATGACGACGTCCTCAATCCGCGCCTCGCTGGTATGCCGCCCACCGTCGGGTCCGGCCCCGTCCGGCAGAATGACGGCGCGGGTATTCCAGGGCTGGCCCTCACTGTCGGCATTGACGTGGAAGAAGACGCTCTTGTCGGCAAAGTTGAGGGGGGTCCATTGCCAGAAGAAGCTGTTGATCTGGGCGGGAACGGCAGGTTGCGGGTCGGGGGCTCCCACGGGCCTGATGCCCCAGGACCGGTCTCTTGTGCCGACCGTGCCCGCGGACAAGGTCTTGCGAACACCATCGACTTCGATCCAGCCGGTGCAGCGGACATTCTGGGTCAGGCGGGTATAGTCCATGAAGGCCCTTGGCCCGTTGCGACGGGTGAAGCGCGGTTCTTCGATGGGGAAGGTGCGGCCTTCAAAGGTAATCTCGGCGGCCATGCCATGGCTGGGGGCCAGCGTGACCCGAAGGGATTGCAGCGGCTCGAGAACCTCAATCCGGATGGGGCCAACGGTGAGGTCCATCCGTTCCATGTTGAGCAGCCGCGAGGCGTGCAGACAGTGCTCTACGCCGTCCCGAATGACCGAGACGTGAGCATCGGCCACATTCAGATGCGGATAGACCCCAAAGGCAATGGCAAAAAACTCTGTGCCATCCGGCTGATAGCCGTTGAAGAAGTACCGGTCATAAAAATTCCGGTCTGTGCCTGAATAGGCAATTGGCTCCGGAGTCTGGTGGATCGGGAAATCGTCCGCCTTGGTCAGCATGGTCTCGTCCTCCGGTGCAGATGATCCTGGCGATCATCCATGGCGCGTCTTGCGGGCAGCGCATTTTGGGCAGTATCAAGGATATCAGGACGACAACACAAGGGAGGGTCCGCATTTCCGGTCCGGCTTTTGGCCCAAAGCCCCGTCAAGGGCCGGTCAGATGCTCGCCGGAAGATTAGGACAGACGGGTCATGACCATAGCTGACATCCGGATTCCGGCACCTCAGGCCCAGACCCTGGTCGAGCCCCTGGCCTATGCCGATGGCCGGATCTTCGAGACCTATGCCTGGTTGCGCGCCAATAACCCGCTGGGCCGGGCCGAGATCGAAGGGATCGATCCCTTCTGGGTGGCCACCCGCCACGAAGACATTCTGGAGATCAGTCGCCAGAACAGTCTGTTCTTGAATGGGGACAGGTCGCCCACCCTGGTGAGCCAGGAGGCAGATGCGCGGATACGGGACATGATGGGGGGTAGCCCGCACCTTTTGCGTACACTGGTCCAGATGGATGCCCCAGATCATCCGAAATACCGTGCCCTGACCCAGGCCTGGTTCATGCCGACCAATCTAAAGGTGCACGAAGCCCGCATACGCAAAATCGCCAGGGCCGCCGTGGACAAGATGGCGGCAACCGGTGGGCGCTGCGACTTCGTCAAGGAAGTCGCCCTCCACTATCCCTTGCATGTGGTCATGGAGATCATGGGCGTGCCGGAGGCGGATGAACCTCGTATGCTCACCCTGACCCAGGAGCTTTTTGGGGCTGCCGATCCGGAGCTGGGACGTCCGGCGTCCGAAAGCCCGGAAGACCGCAAGTTCGACATGTCCGTCATTACGGACTTCTTCGCCTATTTCAGCGCCCTGTCCGCCTCCCGCCGGGCAAATCCGCGGGATGATTTGGCGAGTGTGATTGCCAATTCGACTATTGATGGAAACCCCATCTCCGAACTTGAGGCCATGAGCTATTACATCATCGTGGCCACGGCAGGACATGACACCACCTCGTCCTCCACCGCCGGAGCCTTCTGGGCCCTGGCCGAGCGCCCGGACCAGCTGGCCAAGGTCAAGGCCAATCCCGCCCTGATCCCCGGCCTTGTTGATGAGTCCATCCGCTGGACCACGCCGGTCAAGACCTTCATGCGCACGGCCGCCGAGGATGTCGAATTTGCCGGGCGGAAGATGTGCAAGGGGGACTGGCTCATGCTCTGCTATGCCTCCGGAAACCGTGATGAGGCGGTCTTTGAGGCCCCGAATGAATTTCGGGTCGATCGCAGTCCGAACAAGCACCTGGCCTTCGGTTATGGAGCCCACCTCTGTCTGGGGCAGCACCTGGCCAAGATGGAAATGCGAATCCTCTGGGAAGAGCTGCTTCCGCGACTTAAGTCCCTTGAGCTGGCCGGCGTTCCGGCCATGAGCCAGGCCACCTTCGTCAATGGCCCCAAGACCCTGCCCGTTCGCTTCGAGATGGATTGAGGCCCGCCGTGAGCCAGGACCTTGAACCCCGCCTCGCCGCCTATCTGGCCCGTCGCATGCCCCAGGCCAGCCATCTGGTCGTGGATCGTCTGCAGAGGATTTCCGGTGGTGCCTCAAGGGAGACCTACCGCTTTTGCCTGACCTGGACCGAGGCGGAAGAGCGGCGCACCCGTCGCCTGATCCTGCGCCGCGATCCCCCGGCCAGCCTGATCGATACCGAGCGGCGGATCGAGTTCGAGGCCTATCGGGCCTTCCACGGATCGGCAGTGCCTGTGCCCGAAATGCTCTGGCTTGAGGAGGGGACCGGCCCCCTGGATCATCCCTTCTTCATCGCAGAGGAAATCAGTGGCTATGAAGCCGCTCCGGCCGTTCTTTGGTCTGAGGCCTATTTGCCCGTGCATGCGGCCCTGGCCGAGCGCAAGTGGACCATATTGGGCCAGATTGCCCGGGCTGATCCGGTGGCGCTTGGCCTCGACAAGGTTATGTACCAGCCTGCGCCCGCCGAATGCTGGAGCCGGGAACTCGGCCACTGGGAGGCCATTCTCGACAAGGACGCTACTGAGCCCCTGCCCATAGCCCGGGCGGCCATTCGCTGGCTCAAGGCCAATCCGCCCCCACCGCCACCTCGGATCAGTGTGGTGCATGGGGATTATCGCACAGGGAATTTCCTGTTTGCGCCGGACGGGCAGATTCACGGAATCCTGGACTGGGAAATGGCCCATCTGGGTGACTCCCTGGAGGATCTGGGCTGGAGCCTGAATCCCGTCTGGTCTTCCGGCCGGGGCCTGGCTGGAGGGCTTGTCCCGGAGCAGGACGCCGTGGCCATCTGGTCGCGATCCAGTGGCCAGCCCGTCGACCCTGCGGCCCTACACTGGTGGACCCTGTTCAACTGCATCAAGGGCCAGGCCATCTGGATTTCGTCCGCCCGGGTCTGGATGGATGGGGGCAACCGCGAGCCCATCATGGTCTATCCACCCTGGGCCCTGCAAAACGCCCAGGACCGGGCGATTCTAAAAGTTATGGGGCACCTATGAAACCCGTTGTTCCCGACGTCCTCGGGGAGCTTGCCGCGCTCATTCTGCGTAATGCCCATCCGGATGTATCGCCGTCAGATCGCGCGAGTGCCCTTGGTCTGACCGCCGCCCTCCTGGGTCTGGCTGCAGAGTCCTGGGACGGACGGGTCCAACACCTGGTCCAGGAAAATCGCGCCGTCTGGGCCCTGCTGTCCGAAGGCTCAAGCCTGCTGGGCACAGCGGGTCCTGGCCATCCTGCTAACGAGACGGACTTGCGAATTTCCGGTCTGGAGCTGGAAAATGCCCGACTGAGACAGGCCCTGATCGACCTGCAGGCCCGGCTCGAAATCACAGGGGGTGCAGACGCAAGGGCTTTGAACGCGCAAATCTGGGCCGAACTGACGCAATCAACCCAGAGGCGGTTGACGGCTTCTTCGCCGGTTTGATCGACCCCTTTACCTTTGGGGCTCGACAAGGCGGCGCTCAGGGGCTTTTCTGAGCACATAAGGGGTGGCTGGGGCCGCGTGCAAAATCTGCACGTCGGGATCCGAGGCGCTGAGACACAAAAATTAGGGGACGATAGATATAATGGCTCGATTACTGCCTGAACCCACGCCCGAGACGCGGCATTTCTGGGAGGGTTGCCGGGATGGCGAACTCCGCCTCCAGCGCTGCACGGACTGCACCCACAGCTATTTTCCGCCCCGGGCCTTCTGTCCGAAGTGCGGCTCCCGGGATGTCGAAATCTATGCCGCAAGTGGCAAGGCAACCCTTTACTCCTATGTGATTAATCACCGCCCCCGTCCCGACATGGGCACAGAGCCCCACTCCATTGCTGTTGTAGAGTTGGCTGAAGGCCCCCGGATGATGACCAACATTGTCGGATGCCCCCAGACACCCGAGGCCCTGATTCTGGACATGCCGGTCCAGGTTCGGTTCGACAAGCAAACCGATGACATTTCCCTGCCGCTCTTTGAGCCGGCCAAGGGTTGAGGGGAAACCAGGATCATGCAACCTAAGTCAGTCGCGGTCGTCGGGGCCGCAGAAACCACCCGTCTTGGCAAGATTCCGGACGTGTCCGTAATCGGCCTGCACGCCGATGCCGCCCTGAACGCCATGAAGGATGCCGGGCTCAAGCCGTCGGATATCGATGGCGTCGCCACGGCCGGGATCAGTCCGGTCGAATTGGCACATTATCTCGGGATTACACCCACCTATGCCGACGGGACCAGCGTGGGGGGCTGCTCCTTCATGCTGCATGTTCGCCATGCCGCCGCCGCCATAAATGCAGGCCTGTGCAAGACCGTTCTCATCACGCATGGAGAATCCGGTCGGTCCCGGGTGGGTGCAGGCGGCTTTGGGCGCGCGCCCTCGAGTCTCATGGGTCAGTTTGAAATGCCCTATGGGGTCACCAGCCCCCCCACCATGTTTACTATCCCTGTCCTGCGCTACATGAAGACCCATGGCGTGACGGAGGAGGATCTCGCCACGGTTGCCGTCATCCAGCGCGAATGGGCAGCCCGCAATCCCCGGGCCAGTTTCAAGGATCCGATCACGGTCGATGACGTTCTGAATTCGCCGATGATCGCCTGGCCCTTCCGGATGCTTATGTGCTGTCTCGTCACGGATGGGGGCGGTGCCCTGATCCTGACTAGTGCCGAACGCGCAAAGGACTTCCCGCAAAAGCCGGTCTATATCCTGGGAACCGGAGAAAGTGTGGAAACGCCCATGGTCAGCCAGATGGAGGACTTCAACTCCTCCAAGGCCTTCCGGGTGTCGGGCAAGAAGGCCTTTGACGAAGCCGGTATCCAGCATGCGGATGTTGATCATCTGATGATCTACGATGCCTTTGCCCACCTGCCCCTTTATGGGCTTGAGGACCTCGGGTTTGTGAAGCCTGGCGAGGCCAAGGACTTCATTCGTGAGCGCAATACGGCCATTGGCGGGAAGTTGCCGATGAACACCAATGGCGGCGGGCTGTCCTATATGCATTCCGGCATGTACGGCATGTACGCCCTGCAGGAGAGTGTGCGACAAATGCGAGGCACGGCTGCGGCTCAGGTCGAAGGTGCAAAGATCAGCGTCTCCCATGGCGTCGGCGGGATGTTTGCGGCCTCGGGAACCGTCATCTTCACGAACGAAAAATAACGCTGGATCTGCAAGTTATCTGAATTTTGCTGCGCTTATGCTGCGCAACATGAGTGCAGCAATTTTCAGGGCCTGTCCGGTCGTCGGGGGACTTGGCGAAACGTCATAATCCTGGCCTAGAGAGGTCTTCATGAACCGTTATCTCCGCCAACTTCTGGTCCTGCTGGCTGTTTGCCTCACGAGCCCTGTCCTGGCCCAGGCGCGGACGGCCGACCTCGTGCTCACAGGCCAGATGACCGGCCGTGACCATGAGACCTATCGTGACCTGACCTTCCAGGTGCCGGCCGGGACGGCGCGTCTGACCGTCGACTTCACCTATGGCGGGCAGGACGCCCATTCCATCATCGATCTGGGCCTGCGCGATCCGGTTCGATTCAGGGGGTGGAGCGGGGGCTCCAAGTCCCGGATCCTGGTGGAGGACTCAAGGGCAACCCCGGGATATCTTCCAGGGCCGCTACCGGCTGGCCGCTGGGCCCTGATCCTTGGCGTGCCGAATATGCGCAAGGGAGCCCAGGCCCCCTATGTTGCCCGAATCTGGTTTGATCCGGCGAAGTCCAAAATCCAGGAACCTGACCAAGGCCCGGTCAAGGCTGGCCCGGGTTGGTACCGTGGCGACCTCCACACCCATTCGGGTCATTCTGACGGCAAATGCCCCTCGGACAAGGGGATCATGGTCGCCTGTCCAGTATTTTTGACCCTTCAGGCGGCCCGCGATAAAGGCCTCGATTTCATTGCCCTCAGCGATCACAACACGGCGTCACAAAATAACTCACTCCAGGAACTCGCACCCTATTTCGACAATCTATTGATCCTGCCTGCCCGCGAGATCACCACCTTTCAGGGCCATGCCAACCTCTTCGGGCCGACGGGACCCTTGGACTTTCGATTGGGCTCCCGCGAGGTTCCAGACCTTTCGAGCCTCCTGGATGCCGCAGAGGCCGCTGGCGGACTGGTGTCTATCAACCATCCCGGCCTGCCAAGCGGGGAAGCCTGCATGGGCTGTGGCTGGACCGCCGCCACCGACTGGTCGAGAATCCCGGCCATGGAGGTCGTAAATGGCGGGAGCCTGTCAACCTTCGGGCCGGAGGGGGCATTCTCCGGGATCAAGGTCTGGGAATCCCGCCTGAATGAAGGTTTTCATATTACGGCCATTGGGGGATCGGACAATCACAATGCCGCCCCCGGCGCCGGCGTGCCCACCTCGATTGGGGTGCCAACCACGGTGATCCATGCCCAAGACCTGACCCCGGCGGCCCTGCTTGCGGCAATCGCGCAGGGACATGTCTTTATTGATGTCTGGGGACACGGCCAGATTGGCCTGGAGGTCACCGCTCAGGCTGGCGATGCACGCGCCGAAATGGGCGATACACTGACCGTGGCCTCCGGTCGCCGTGTGGACATTCAAATCCGTGTGCTCGGCGCCCCGTCCGGCGCGAAGATCAGCCTAGCCGGACCGGCGTCAGCCAGCCTTGAGCCCTGGGCAGCAGAACTTGAGTCTCCGGACGGGCTGAAGATGGTCACCCTAAAAGCAACGGGTGTGCGAACCTGGCTACGCGTTGATGTTCGCGGGCCGGACGGCAAACTCTTGGCGATTGGAAATCCGATTTATTTTCAATCTGTCCAAGGCCAGCTCGATCTAGCTCGCCAGCCCAATTAAGGGTTGATGCCGAAGGTTATAATTTAATATAATCCTTAATCAGGTTCGTGACGGCGACCGTCTGAGTGCGATGCGCTCTCCCTGAATGAGCGGTTAGGCTGGCCATTGTGAGATATAATTTCGAACGCATATCCGTGCTCCTGCTGGAAGAGTCTTCACTGGGCATGGCCATATTGGTGCAGCTCCTCAAATCCTGCGGGGCCTTGAATATCCACCAATGCATGAGTGTCGCTGAGGCCGAAAAAGTCGTCGCCACCACTTCGCTGGATCTGATGATTGTTGATTCGCTTGGGACTTCGGGCGCTGGCTATGATTTTGTAAAATGGTTCAGGAATTCAGGCATTAAACCGAATTGCTATATTCCTGTCCTCCTGATTGCCGCGCGAACCAGCAGCAGCGCGATCAACAAGGCCCGGGACTGCGGTGCAAATCTCGTCATGGCAAAGCCTGTCGGACCCACCGCCCTGGTTGAGCGCATTGCCTGGATCTCCCGGGAGGGGCAGCTGTTCGTGGAGTCCGAAAGCTATGTCGGGCCGGACCGTCGTTTCAGGACAGGTGGTCTGCCCATGGGGATTGTCGGGCGACGTCATGACGATTGACTGGTCAAGGATTGGACGGAAGTAAGATGGCAAATGTCTTCGTAGTCAAAAATGTCATCGGCCGATTGCTGGGTGCGCCAGGTGGGCGGACGACGGAAGAAATTTCGGCTGCCGCACGCCTGGGCTTTCTGTCGCTCCAGTCGGAATGCATGGATGAACTAAAGCTGGTGCTTGGCCGTTGTGAGAGCCTGATGCGCAAGGCTGGCGTCAATTTCAACCCGATCGTCGTCGATGAATTTCATGAGGTCATTGTCAATGCGATTGGCCTCCCCACCGCGGGTCAGGACCATGCGATTGATACCGTGCTCCTCAGCATGTCGGACCTGATGGAGTCCTTCCATTCGGGCAAGACCTGGGATGTTAAGGCGGTAGAGGTCCATGTGACGACTCTCAAAATCCTCATTCGCACCGAGGGTGATCGGGACATGGCCATGACTGAGGAAATCCTCGAGGGCCTCAAGAAGGTCAAGAGCCGGTATATTGTGCCCTAAGTCAGGGCCAGGCGCGGGTCTTCAGGCTGCAACCTGTTGGCCTCCCGCGTCATCGACATAGCTTTCAGCGTCCCACAGGCAGTCCCATTCTGCCCATCGATGACTGGCATCGCGCAGGCGGGCATCGTCCCGGACCTGGATGATCTGGCCATCGACGTCATTCCAGACCACCGTCAGGTCACCCAGTCGTTGGTCCTCCTCGCCAAGATGACCGGCCTTGATCAATTGGCTGATCCGGGCCCGGCTTAGCCGCAACTGTACATGACCGCTGGCCAGGCGGTCAGCCTGGTCTGCATGGAGAACAAGCCGGTCGATCATGGCGGGTGTTGCCGGCTGCATGGGACGACGGGTGTCGAACAGAAAGAGTGGCTCGGGCCGGGCGGTGCGGATCACATGAATATTGGTCATGGGCAGGTCCTTTCGATGACGTGAATTGACCCTAGATCGTCGATACGTCAAAAACGGTCGTAAGTTTCCCGAATGTTCTCTTTTTGGAGATCAACCCATGCGACATGAAAAGGCAACCCGCCTGCTGGAACTGGCCCGGAGGCTCGCTTCATCGGCGGAGGGCATGACCCTCGATGAAATGGCAGATGCCATGGCCGTCAGTCGGCGCACGGCCGAGCGTATGCGCGATGCCGTCCGCGAAGCCTTCCAGCAGATGGAGGAGGTAGCCGATCCACCGACGGTTCGCTATCGCATCCCCGCGGGACTGGACGGGATTTTTCAGGCCCCGACCGCCGAGGAGTTTGCCGCCCTTCGTGCCGGAGCAGAAAACTTCCGCAGCCTGGGCGCCGTCGCCCGGGCCAGTGCCCTGGCCAGCCTTGAGACCAAGGTGCTTTCTGCCATGCGGGCGGGGGTCCGACGCCGGTTGGCTCCGGATCTCGAAGCCCTGCTCGAGGCGGAAACCATGGCCATTCATGCCGGCCCCCGCCCCTTTGAGGATGAGGCCATGCTGGCGGCCGTGCGCGAGGCCATAGTTTCCCTGCACCGTTTGCGATTCCGCTATGACGGGGGGTCAACCCCCGGGCGAGAGCGGGAGGTGACGCCCTTCGGTCTGCTGTTTGGCCGTGCGAACTATCTTGTGGCGGCCGAAGGGGCCTCTACCGAACCCAGAACCTGGCGGCTGGATCGCATTCGCGACATTACGGTCACGGGGGTCTTCGGCGGTCGGCCACCGGGCTTTACCCTGCAAGCATTTGTCGAGCGGAGTTTCGGAATCTACCAAGATGCGGTCGAAGATGTTGTCCTGCGCATCCACCCCCACGGCGCGGAGGAGGCCATGGGGTGGCGGTTTCACGTCAGCCAGACCCTGGAGCCTCAGCCAGATGGCTCGGTTCTGGCGAGGTTCCGAGCCGCAGGCATGCGGGAACTGGCCTGGCACCTGTTTACCTGGGGCGACAAGGTGGAAATCCTTGCCCCCGCGCGGCTGACACAGGTCATGCGCGACGAGCTTGCACTGGCGATAAGCCGCCATGCCCCGGAAATGATCTGAGATAGAAAAAAGGCCGGCGACCCTCGTGAGGTCGCCGGCCCGTTTCTCGGGGAGGAGAGTTTAAGCCTAGAAGGACCAGCTCAGGCGGCCGTAGTAATAGCCCCCGTTGATGCCGTAGGGCGAGAAGCCCGGGTACTGGGTCACGCAGGTATTGCCCGCCGCGTTACAATCAGACTGAAACTTGTCCGTGAACTTGGTCGGATAGTGATTGAAGGCGTTGTTCGCCCCCACAGCGACGGTCACATCCCCTGGCAGCTTGTAGGCAAGTTCAATGTCCGTGATCAGGGCCGGATCAATGACCACCTTGGTGAGGCCGTTGCCGGGATCAACATAGGCCGAAGATTCACCGTAGAAGGTGTTGACCAGGTTCAGGCTGAGGGACCCCAGGGTATAATAGCTGGTTATGCCAACCTTATACTTGGGCGCTGCCGTTTCCAGATAGGAACGGGCGTCGAGGGAGAACATGGTCTGGCCATTGGGATAGGCCGTGCTGGTCGCCTTGATGGTCGAGGGCGACTCCTTCACCTTGGTGACCTTGGTGTCGCTCAGATTGCCGCTGAAGGTCCAGGCGATCTTGCCCAGATCTCCGAGGGACGAGGTGTAACTCACGACCATGTCCAGTCCGCGAGACCGGGTATCCAGACCATTGGAGAAGATGTTGATCCCGGTATTGGTGACGGTCGAGTCCAGCACATTGCCGTTCGCCTTGATGGCGGCGGTCACTTCGCTGGAAACCGAAACCCCGTTACGCAGACCATAGATCGAGCTGGAGCCAAAGATCCGGTCGGTCAGGGTGATCTGATAGATGTCGACAGTCGCGGTCACGCCGGCCAGGGGATGGGCGACCATACCCAGGCTGAAGTTGATGGACTTTTCCGGCTTCAACTTGTCGATCTTCAGCAGACGCGCCGCCGAGGAGTTGGGAGCCAACTGAACAAAGGCGCTGGTCGGGGAGACATTGGTGGCCGAATAGTAGGATTCTGCCAGGGTCGGGGCCCGGAAGCCGGAACTGATGGTTCCGCGAACAGCCACCGCATCGCTGAAGTCATAGCGGCTGGTCAGCTTGGCAATGGTGGTGTCACCGAAGTCGCTGAAGTGTTCGAAGCGGAGGGCAGCGTCGATCTTCCAGGGCGTCGTGGGCGAAACGGCAAGATCGGTATAGGCGGCATAGCTGTTGCGCGTATGACGGCCTGCATCGGTCTTGGAGAAGCCCGGATAGGATTGCGACCCTTCCTTATAGGTTGAGGCTGCATCGCCTTGACCGATTTCATAGCTTTCCGAACGCTGTTCCGCACCGAAGGCCAGGTTCAGCGGGGTTGCCATGCCGACCTCGATGTCCCTGCTGATGTCCAAGGTATTGGTCAGCTGGGTCGTGGTCCATGTGCCCGCATGGAAGGAGGTCGGGGTATAGCCCTTGGTGGTGGTGGTGGAGGTATCATAGTACAGGCTGGCATTGGCGGAATCTTCCACCCGCACTTCAATGTCGTCCATGCCCCAGGTTGAGGCCAGGTCATAATTCCACCCACCGGCAACGCCGCTGGTGCCCAGGGTAAAGGCATAGTCGTCTTCGATAATCCGCTCACGGGGATTGAAGCCGTTGGGGAAGGGCAGGTCGGTCGAGGACTTGCCAGCGACGCGGTAATAACGGCGATAGTTTTCGTAGGCCGAGGCGTCCTTGTGGCCATAGCTGCCAAAGGTATAGATCTCGCCATCGTTCGGCAGGCTCACACCGGCATTGAAGGCGAAGGTCGACAGGCGGTATTCCGCATCGCCGGAAATCAGGTTCAGATTGGGATAGCCGGGAATCTTGCTCTCAACGGCGTTCCGGGCAGAGGTATAGCTCGGATTGCTGGGGTTCACGGTCCGCTGATCGGCGCGGCCGCGATTGCTGAAGTCGTGGTACTTGGTTTCAGCCGTCATGTTCATGTACGACCCTTCGATGGGGGCCGTACCGAGGTTGAAGGACATGGCCGCCGTCTCGCCGCCTTCGTCAATGTATTTACCGCCGGTGGCCGAGATCGTCCCGCCGCTGCTGTTCTTCTTCTGGATGATGTTGATGACGCCGGCGATGGCGTCCGTGCCGTACTGAGCGGCGGCACCGTCGGTCAGAACTTCCACGCGACCAATGGAGGCTGAGGGAATGAAGCTCAGGTCAGCTGCCGCCGCGCCCTGATAGGCACCCCCCAGAACCGCCAGGTTTGCCGTGGTGTGACGTCGCTTACCATTCACCAGGACCAGGGCTTGGTTGGGGCTCAGGCCGCGCAGGCGGGCCGACAGGGTCAGGTTGGCGGTATCCCCCCCAAAGGCCTGGGCGGTGAAAGACGGGATAAGATTGCTGAGGCCGAGGCGCAGGTCCGTCTGACCGGAGCGCACCAGGGCTTCGGAGTCCACCACCTGGATCGGTGCCGGGCTGTCGACGACCTTCAGGCCGGTCTGACGGGTTCCGGTCACAATGACTTCCTCAACAGTCGTATTCGGCGCAGCGTCTGCTGCCTGAACGGCCGTCCCGGCAAGGGCCAGGAATCCCGCGAGGGACACCCCGGCAACCAGCATCATCTTCGTTGTATTCCGCATGTCTTAGTCCCCGTTTTTGAATTGGCTAGACGCCAGATTTTGTCTGATCCCGATTGGTCAGGCAGACAGACCCTTCCCTGAGATGTTCCGGACTGGCCGGGACACTCGCGAAAATATGAATTTCAAGTGCTGACGGTTGGCCACGCGGCCAAACCCACCAGCGAGCAGAGCAAGCTCAAGACCGGGAATTACGAACGTTCCGGTCATCATCGCCAAAAGAGACTCCATTAGACGTCTTGATCCTCAAACTTGCAGAGGCCGACCCTGGATGTTTCCTCAATAACGATGCCGGTTCTTAAAGGTTCACCTCGTTGAACGGATGAACTCTGAGTTTTGGTCACACTCCAAAGCCCCACATCTCCAGGAGCGAGTCAAACCCATTCACATTTGTGAAATATAAGCCTCCGACTCGGCCGCGCGATTGCCAGAAAATTTTGCAGGAAGATCAGAATTTGTGCGTTTTCACAAAATCTAGGCTTGGAAGTCAGAAAAATTGACAGAT
>CANCJJ010000020.1 GCA_947378305.1 Phenylobacterium aquaticum
GGTGGATGTCGTGCGGCCCCCGAGTATAGACTGAAGTTATCCCTGCGTAGTGGGGGTTTCTATAACTATTTTAATTACTTATTTCAATTTAGTAATTGATAATCGAATACACGTCAGCGCCCCGTTGGGTGGGCGGGTCCCTAGCCCCCCACAATCCATCCCGCACTGAGGGTTGAGTAGGTCACGCCCACCAGGATCATCTGGTCGCCATTGCCCATGTCGATGACCGTATCGGCTCCAACCTGGCTGAGGGTGTATTTCGGCGATCCGTCCAGAATGACCTGGTCGCCCTCGGCACGGTTGAAGTCGATCACGCGGTCAATGCCTGCGCCTACAAGGCTATGGAATTTGTCGGCCCCAGAACCGCCTGAAATGGTGTCATTGCCCTTGTCGCCCCAGAGCCAGTCGTCTCCTGCGCCACCGGAAACGCTGTCGTCGCCCTGACCGCCACGGACCCAGTCGTTTCCATCACCGCCAAAGACGGTGTCATTGCCCATATTCCCGTAGACAATATCAAAGCCTGCGTCTCCGTAGAGCAGGTCATTGTCCTTGCCGCCGACGACCCAGTCGTCTCCATCGTTTCCATGGGCCGTGTCATTGCCCATATTGCCATTGATGTCGTCAGCACCCGATCCGCCAGAAATACTGTCGCTTCCACCATCGGTTGCGAAATCGACATCGCCTCTCAAATAGGTTTTCCCAGAAGTCGCAGTAATTGTGTCGGCTCCAGATCCACCCGCGATGGTGTCATTACCGCCGTTACCACTGATGCTGTCGTTGCCTGTAGTACCCAAGATACTCTCATCACCTGAGGTGCCATTGATCGTGTTCCCCACTGGCGTGATCTCAAAGGCCTTGAAGGCGTAGGCTCCGGTGCTGGTAAAAGAATTGGCCGAGACCGCGAGATCGAAAGTTCCGGTCACGCTTGAACTGAAAGTGTAGACCCCCGCAGAACCCGTAACAGAAATTGGTGTGTATACTGAAGTGCCTAGCAGCGAAATTTTGAGAAATAGGTCTGTAATATTTGTGGTGAAATCCGCTTCATAATTGTGACCTGCCTCGGCATAAAAGAGAAAATGGTCAGAATCACTTGTATAATCAAGCGCAGCTCTATAAGTATTTCCAGCTGCTATAAATTCACCGATGCCATTGGATTCCGTAATCGAATTATTTTCAGCCCTCAAAGTATAGATACCAGGACCTTGCGATATGGCCCCTACATAGTAAATTGTATCTGTTGCATTGAATGTGATTCCAGTATAGTTTCCTCGGTAAATAGAAGAATATATCGGGGAACCGTTACGGTCGTAAATCACTACATCCGTCTGGAAACCGTTTGTGTTGTCGAGTGCTACAATTGTGTAGGTTGAGCCGCGATCAACGTGAAACTGATAGGCATCAATGTCACCAGAAAACTGGCCTGCGCTGATCGCATTATCGCCGAGCAAAAGATAGAAATTCGTTGCGAGACTCGCCGGTGCATCAAAGGTGAAATTGGAAAATGCTTCGTCGAGGCTCGCCGTCATAACGTCCTGCTCATTCCTGAAGATTCTTTAATCGACCGACCTGAGCTTATACTTTTATTCGCGCCCATCAATAATCAAATAAAAAATATTATTATCGTCTCATCTGACCCCCAAGAGGGCCTAGCCAAACCATTTATACGGTATTATGTTACCACAAATAACAGCCAGCCTTAGGCAGACAAAATGACGACGAATTCAGGCCGCTTTGTAAAAGGCGTTGTAAGGCCAGGACAGGGCAAGCATGGCCCGCCTAAGGCCAGCCTTGCCGCACGTGAAGCCATAGCCAGGTTCGTGGATGGTAACACTGAAAGGCTTCAACAATGGCTGGATCAGATTGCCGAGCGAGACGGTCCTAAGGCCGCGTTCCAGTGCTTTGCGACCGTTCTAGAGTACCACGTACCCAAGCTGGCAAGGCAGGAGCTTACTGGGACGAACCAGGGACCGGTTGAGGTTGTGGTTAGCTGGGCTGACGCTGGATAGCTCACCAATTCCAATTGGTAATTCCGACACCCACCACCACCCATCCCCCTAGTAAACTAGGGGGGGTGGTAGAAGGAATTGGGCAAAAATCAGGCCTGACATACACCGAATTTCGAGGTGCTGGTCATAGCTCAATCCAGTCGCCGACTATGACGAATGGGACCTGCCTACCCCCAGGCGCAACAGGCCTCCGCTCCACTTTCAGAAGGCCGTCAGCTACCCCCTGATCAACTAGCGCGGAAATCTGCGCTTTTTGCGTAGCGGCTATCCCAAGCGCCTTTTCGAATGCATGTCCGACGTAATCGGCGGCCTGTGAGCTTGCACGCCAAACCCCTCGACTAACAACGTCCTGTACCTTCCGCCAATCCGCGTCTGACAACTTGACTATCCGGCCGGCACGCGGGGCAGGATCATGGGTAGCCACCAGGCTGGTTATGGCGTCGCCGTCCTCGTCAAAGCCAAGATGCTCTTTCGTCAACGAGAAATGCAGATCGTTCAGCCGCTCGCCATCTTTCATCTTGGTGACGGTGAGTTTGCTCTGCATGACGTCCTCACTTGGCCTGACTGCTTTGAGTACGAAGTCCAGATTGGCCGTGATCGCAGACGAGCCTCGGGGTCTTTTTCCGTCATTATGGCCCGTGTGATGAACGACGATGACGGTTGCGCCGAACGGTTCCCGAAGTTCCGAATTGATTTGGCGAAGGTATGCAGAGACGTCGCTGGAGGCGTTCTCATCCCCGTCAAAGGTCTGGGCGAGGGTGTCGATGACAATCAGGCTGGGCGGGGCTGGTAAGGCCTTTATGGCACCCCGGAGACGCTTGATGTCGTCGTCTGCGGAAAGGATCAGCGGCGTCGTGCAAACATAGACGTTTCTCGGCATTTCACGTCTCCTTGCCTGACACCAAGCCTGGCTACGACGATAGGTTCCCCCGCCCCCCTCTGCGGCCACATAGAGGACAGCTCCGCCCTTCGTGCGAAGCCCAGCCCAAGCCATGTCGTTCGCGACGTGAAAGACCAGGTCGAAGGCGATGAATGACTTAAATGTGCCAGACGCGCCGAAAATCATGCCGATGGCGTCTGCCGGGACCATGCCTTTGACGATCCATCTCGTTTTGGCGGCATCATCCGCCAAGTCTCGCAGTTGTCTAATAATTGGCTCAGGGGGGAGGGCCACGCTTTCCGGTGCGTACTTATTTGCCCCAGCCACCATCCGCGCAAGCTCAGGACCATATCGCTCCTTGTGCCGCGATAGCTCAGCAAAATTATCGTTGGCTGGGATGCTGGCTATACCTAGGCCGCGTAGATGATTAACGACCGCCACATCCGATGCCCCCGACGCAATAAGACTGCTGGAAATCCTGAGAAGTGGCTCGTGGTAGCTGCGCTGGGCAGGATCGGGATGCAGCAGCTGGCGGTAGAGGTCCGCTGTGTCGGCCTTGGGCGCGAGCGATTGGCCGACTGGTGCCGACCGGGGCTGGGCGCGGATGGTCTCCAGGTCCAGGCCGAACGTGGCGGCAGCATCGGCCAGGGAGTAAACTGCACCGTCCAAGGGGTAATGCATGACAGTCTGAAACGCCCCACCCGCCCTTGACTTGGTATTGCTCCCCAAAGGCAAGCGGGCATATCGAACTAGGCTATTTCCACTACTGTCAGCTTTTACGAGGCCATTGGCAGCCATGGCTCGCAGTAGGGCGTCAATCAGGCTTGGATTTCTAGTGTCAAGGTCGTCGCTATCCAGCAAAACGCCCGCCTGAAACTTCCCGGGACTCGTCTCCAGAATATAGGCTGTATTGTCGATCAAATCGCTTGGATTGACGTCATCTGCCAAAAGGACCGCCAAGCGTTCAAAGTTTGCCTTGGCCCGACGTTGCTCATGTCCGCTCATGACGGCTACGCAGTAGTAGTTGTTATCCTCTGGTCTCTGGTCGATTAGAGCCGCCTGGGCCTCTGAGCCCTTCCAGGGCTTGCCCTGCCAGGCTTCTGCGGGAGCCGCGCCAGGATCGCTCCTGAAGGAGGCTGTCCAGCCATACTCACCTTCGGCCAGGCCATAGGTATAGGCGAGGAAACGGGAGTTCGAGATCGACTGCATGGCTTAGGCCCTCCCCGAACTGCGGCGTCCTGAGGGGAGGACTGACGGAAGGGTTTCGCTGGTGCTAACGGCAGACCGCAAGGCGATCCAGTGTTCGATATCCTCGACGCGGTATCGAACATTGGCACCCACTTTCACAAAGCGTGGGCCAATCCCGTAGATGCGCCATTTGCGAAGCGTGATCTCGGCCAAGCCCAGGCGGGCGGCTAGGTCATGAGTTGAGAGTAGAGGAGGCATTTCGTTCGGTCCCCGCATGCATCTGGGGAATTCCAGATGCGTGCATGGGGGTCTTAATGATGCCCCGTCAGATCAGCCGTCCACATACGCTCCACATCAGCGCACATCGGCGGGCGATTTTTTGGCGGATGTGGATGCTGGAAAACCCTGCCTCTGGTATTTTTCTAGCCTTAGTTCAGCTGGAAGGTCTTTCATCAATTTGATGAACCCCTTGACCTGATAGCCTTCACGTTTGGCGTAGGCAGGCCCGTCCACTTTTTGGCTTGGTGGCACGCCTTGTTTCCGTTTGAAGCAGATAGCGAACTTTTCGACGGTTTCTTGTGACGCCCTCTTTTTGGGCCCTTTGGCCCTGGGGGCTGCGTCCTCTGTGCCAAGTGGAACCCCAGGCCAAATCTCTAGGATCGCATCCCTCGGAAGCCGGGGGTCTAGGTGGGCATCCTGGCCGGGCGTTAGCTTGAAGATGAGACGTTCCAGTCCCGATTCATTGGCCCGGGCAGTGGTCATATCCTGCCATTCATTTGCTGGGATTGGCACCCTGCGGCGTTCGCCAGCTGGGATGGCCTGGGCGGTGATCTTGTCCTCTAGAAGCGCGGACCAAAGGGCTTCTCTCGCCCCCCGGACGGTCTCCCTGCTGATGTTGGTAACATGTTGGTCGATTGTAGTTGCCTCAACTTCCTCAAACCGCCTCAAGTCCGCTGGGGCCAACGAGCGGAGTTCATACCCAGCGGGTGAAATGGCATCGGCCCGGATGGGGAACCATTCCAGGCATCTATTCCTGAAATCGTTGTCCCAATGAGCGACCCTCTGAGGGTCTCTCGTGGCAACCCACGCCAGGGCCATTGTCAGGGTCCAGTAGGGCTTTTTGAAGGGGTCATGGTTAGCGTAGTCGGGCCGTGTCGCGAACGGCCTGAGGCGCTTGCTCCGTGCCAGTTCCTCGGCTTCCTCAGGAGTGATTTCCCCGAGCCTGACCTGGGTCAGGATTTGATCCCGTTCATCGGGGGCGAAATCCTCAGACCAAACCGTTTCCTTTGGATAGGGCATCTTAGCACGTTCCCTCGCCTCGCAGCTGGATGACTTCCGCACCACCGCCGGGCAAGGGCATGAGGCGGTTTCCAATCGCTGCAGCGGCATCCTGCAACGGGTCGCCGCTGAGGTGCGCGTATCGTTCAGCTGTCCTGGCGCTCGCATGGCCCAGAAGCTTGCTCACCAGGAAGAGGCTTGCACCGTCCGCAATCGCAAAGCTTGCAAAGCTATGCCGAAGGTCATGCACCCTAAGGCCCTCTAGGCCAGCCTGCTCGCAGGCCTTCACAAAGGCCCTTCTGACCCCAACGAGGTGGCCTTGCCCCCTGAGCGCACCAGAGACGAATTCAGACCCATTCGGCATGGCCTTACGCCTGCGTTCAAGGATTTCCAGTGCAGGGGGCGACAGGACAATCCGCCGCTCTCCGTTCATGCCGCCTGCCTTGGTGCGTTCTGGAGGCAATACGAGAAGCTTCCGCTCGAAGTCGATTTCCGTCCACCGTAGGCCCAGAATTTCGGTCTTCCTGGCCCCTGTCAGGAGCAAGAGGCGTATGGCATCGCAGAAGGACGGATGGAGGCCTCCTGAGGCTTCCAAGGCGCTTAGGGCATCGATCAATCTGGAGGCCTCCTCGCGACTCAGGAACCGCTCCCTGACTGGGGCGCGTTCAAGCTTGAGGCTCGCAAAAGGATTGGACTTCACCAGCCCATGCTCAATGCCCCAAGCGAACATCGCAGCGGTAGTGGTGCGGGTTCGCCTGGCGACACCGGCTCCACCCGTCACGATGGCTCGGCCTCGCTTCTTCTCCGACTTTTCGTCCGCCGAGGTCTTTCCAAGGGTGATGCTGTGAATGGCCTGGGCGGCGTCGGCTTTGGTAACCATATTCGCGACCTTGCGCCCGAGCAGGGGGCGGATATGCCGGTTCAGATTTGAGGCGTCGTTGGCCCAAGTGCTGGCCCGCTTTGACGGCTTGGTGGCGGGGCCGTCTTCGACATAGCGATCAATGAGGGACGCCACGG
Organism: Phenylobacterium aquaticum; assembly: GCA_947378305.1. Taxonomy (GTDB): domain Bacteria; phylum Pseudomonadota; class Alphaproteobacteria; order Caulobacterales; family Caulobacteraceae; genus Phenylobacterium; species Phenylobacterium aquaticum_B. The sequence goes on from CANCJJ010000020.1 coordinate 6,370, forward strand.
TCAGAGCTGCACGGGCTTCCTTCTTCTCAATGGCTGGGTCTTCCCCCACAGCCACCTTCCTCAATGCGGCTTCCGCTGCGGCTCTCGCAGTCTCGGCGGTCAGGGGCGAGCCGTGAACGCCCAGGGTGAAGATCCGCTGAGACGGGCCTAGGCGGTATTTCAGGGCATAGACCCTGCGCCCTGACGGATAGACCCTCAGAAAGAAGCCTTTAAGGTCGGTATCCCAGAGGCGGACTTCCCCTAGTTCAGTGCTGGGTGTGGAAGTCGCGTCAATGGTGCGCTTGGAGATGCGGGCCTTACGGTACTGCATGGGGATGTCCCACCTGTGATCTACCACCGGAGTGAATCTCCGATACCAAATCGATACCACAGAATGAGAAACTGGACGACATAAAACGCATCGGCTGGAATCACGTGATTCGTAATTCCTGTTTCGAATCATTGATTTGAAACTCACCTAGGAGTGGAGCGAAGCAGCTGGAAACACTTGACCCTCACGTTCACACCGAGGGGGTCACAGGTTCAATCCCTGTCGCATCCACCATATTTCCCGCATCTCCGCTCTCGATTGTCTGGCAGGGTCGCGAAGGTCCGGAAGCCGATCCATCAGCCACCGATAATGAAATCGCCCGCTGTCAGGATCGGTTTGGCCGCCCCGAAGGTCGCAAGAGCGATGGCTGAGGCTCCGCCCATTCCATCTGCATCATAATAAAGAGTTCCGCTGGTTGTGTCGTAAACCAGTCGGTCATCAGCATCATGGGCCGAGGTCACGCCCGCGCCGGACCAGAAGAGGGCGGCGCTCAATGAACCGGTCGCGGTTGCTGCAATGGCTGTGAAGGCCGCCCGGCTGAGCTGGATCTTGTCGGACATGGCGATGAAGTCCGTAATCAGATCCGCCCCCGCGTCAGGCAGGCGATCGAAGTAGAAGACATCAGCACCCGCCCCGCCCAAGAGCATGTCGGCACCGGCACCCCCGGACAGGGTATCGTTCCCCGCGCCACCTGACAGCGTGTCGGCCCCAGCGCCGCCATCCAGGCGGTTGGCCACGGCGTTACCGGTCAAGACGTTCGCCAGGGCATTGCCGGTGAGGTCGAAGGCGACCACATTGTCCAGGATGGCGTTCTCGACATTGTCGACGAGGACATAGGCTCCACCCGCGGTGGAAATGGCCACCCGCACCAGATCGGTCCCGGCACCGGATGCCTCAACCACAGAATCTGACAAGGTATCGATGATATAGACGTCATCTCCCGCGCCACCCGCCAGGGTATCCGCTCCGCCTGCACCGACAAGGGTGTCATTGCCCTCGTTACCATTCAGAACATTGTTGGCTGCATTCCCGGTCAGGAGGTTGGCAAGGCTGTTTCCATTGAGGGTGAAGACAACCGTGTTGGTGAGAATTCCATTCTCGACCTCCGCGCCAAGAGTATAGCTCCCCCCCGTGGTTGCAATGGCGACCTGGACAAGGTCGGTCCCGCCGCCCGACGCCTCCACGACCAGGTCAGAGAGCGTGTCGGCGGTATAGGTGTCGTTTCCGGCCCCACCGACCATGGTATCCGCCCCAGTACCACCATCAAGGAGGTTGGCCAGGGCATTACCGGTGAGGACATTTGCCAGGGCATTGCCGGTGAGATCAAAGGCGACGGCATTGTCCAGGATGGCGTTCTCAACATTGTCTGTGAGGACGTATTTCCCTCCCGAGGTGGCAATGACCACCCGCACCAGGTCGGTCCCGGAACCAGCCGTCTCCACAACGGAATCAGACAGGGAGTCGACGATATAGACATCGTCGCCCGCCCCGCCCAACAGGGTATCAGCCCCGGCACCGCCATCGAGACGATTGGCCAGGGCGTTCCCCGTCAGCACGTTTGCCAAGGTGTTACCGGTGAGATCAAAGGCGACGGCATTGTCCAGGATGGCGTTCTCGACATTGGCCGCGAGGACATGGTTTCCACCTGCAGTCGCGATAACCACTCGCACCAGGTCGGTCCCGCCGCCAGAGGCCTCCACAACGGTATCGGAGAGGGAGTCGACAATGTAGACGTCGTTGCCTGCGCCACCTGACAGCGTGTCAGCCCCTGCGCCGCCATCAAGGCGGTTTGCCTGGGCATTTCCGGTCAGCAGGTTTGCCAGGGCGTTGCCGGTAAGGTCGAAGGCGACGGTATTGTCCAGGATGGCGTTTTCAACATTGTCCCCGAGGACATAGGTTCCACCCGCCGTTGCAATGGCCACCCGCACCAGATCGGTTCCGGCTGCCGACGCCTCCACAACGGTGTCGGACAGGGTATCGACCATGTAGACATCGTCCCCCACGCCGCCCGCGAGGGTATCAGCACCCGCGCCGCCATCCAGGGTGTCATTGCCCTCGTTACCATTCAGAACATTGTTGGCTGCATTCCCGGTCAGGAGGTTGGCAAGGCTGTTCCCATTGAGGGTGAAGGCAACTGTGTTGGTGAGAATTCCATTCTCGACCTCCGCGCCGAGAGAATAGCTCCCGCCTGCAGTCGCAATGGCGACCTGGACAAGGTCGGTCCCGCCGCCCGACGTCTCGACAACCAGATCCGAAAGCGTATCGACCGTATAGATGTCGTTGCCCGCGCCGCCGATCATGGTGTCAGCCCCAGCACCCCCATTTAACCGGTTGGCCTGGGCATTGCCGGTCAAGATATTTGCCAGGGCGTTACCGGTGAGATCGAAGGCTATCGTATTGTCCAGGACGGCGTTCTCGACATTGTCCATGAGGAGATAGTTTCCGGCCGCGGTAATGGCCACCCGCAACAGATCGGTCCCGCCACCAGCCGTCTCGACAACGGAGTCTGTCCAGGCGTCGACGAAGTAAACGTCATCCCCCGCGCCGCCAATCAGGGTATCGGCTCCACCGGCACCATTCAGGGTGTCGTTTCCGTCATTACCCATCAGAAGATTGTTGGCCGCATTCCCCGTCAGGAGGTTGGCAAGACTGTTTCCAATGAGATTGAAGGCAACCGTGTTGGTCAGAATACCGTTCTCGACCTCCGCGCTGAGGGTATAGCCGCCGCCTGCGGTCGCTATTGCGACCTGGACAAGGTCGGTCCCGCCGCCCGAGGCTTCCACGACCAGGTCCGCGGCGGTGTCGACGGTGTAGATGTCATTTCCCGCCCCGCCGACCAGGGTATCAGCCCCGGCCCCGCCATCAAGACGGTTGGCCATGGCATTACCCGTCAGCAAGTTAGCCAGGCCGTTGCCGGTGAGATCGAAGGCTACGGCGTTGATCAGGATGGCGTTCTCGACATTGGCCGCGACGACATAGGTCCCACCCGTGGTCGCAATGGATACCCGCACCAGGTCGGTCCCACCGCCTGTCGCCTCAACGACCAGGTCAGAGAGCGTGTCAACGACGTAGACGTCGTCCCCCGCGCCACCCGCCAGGGTGTCAGCTCCCCCAGCACCATCCAGGGTGTCATTGCCGTCATTACCATTCAAAAGATTGTTGGCCGCGTTCCCGGTCAGAAGGTTGGCAAGACTGTTTCCACTGAGATTGAAGGCAACCGTGTTGGTGAGAATTCCGTTTTCGACCTCTGCGCCAAGAGTATAGCTCCCCCCCGCGGTCGCAATGGCGACCTGGACAAGGTCAGTCCCGCCGCCCGACGCCTCCACGACCAGGTCCGTTGCCCCGTCGATGATATAAACGTCGTCCCCTGTGCCGCCGATCAGGGTGTCGGCTCCCGCGCCGCCGGAGAGCGTATCTGAGCCCGCGCGCCCCTCGAGCACATTATTGGTCGCATTCCCGAGCAAAGAGTCATTGCCCGACCCGCCGATCGCATTTTCAATCAACGAGCGCGGATCATTGGCGTACTGATAGGCATTGTAAACGTTGCCCTGGGCGACATGACCATAGCCCAGGATCGCCGTCTGGGTTGAAGACAGCAGGGAACTGCTGCCGGGGTTGAGGTTCACCGTGAGGTTCGTGGCATATCCCGAAAAGTCATAGGTATCATTGCCACCGCCGTCCCAGACCGTCATGAAAACCCGGTTACCTGCGGGCGTTCCCTGCAGGACACCGTTTACAGTCAGAGCCCCAGTGGTCGGTGCCCAAGAATAGACCGTATTCCCGGACTGGGTATCGAAATTGGCACCGTACATCACCTGAAGGGCGGCAATGTCGTTCATCATATAGGTCGTTGGATAGTCGACAGCTCCGTTCGTATAACCGGTCAGGGGGCCGCCCGTGAAACTCCGGTAGCTCATCACCGTGAACTCTAGAGAGTCATGGTCTGCAGGCACGGCTACGCCTGCAGGCCCGCCTGTTTCCTGGGAATGCTTTAGACCGAGAGCGTGGCCAATCTCGTGCAGCATTGTGAGATAGGCATAATTGCCCGGTAAGGCATTTCGGTAGTCGTATCGCACACCAAACCAGACATCTCCGCCGACCCCGTCAGAGCTTGCAATCGGATAATAGGCAAAGGCTGTCCCCACCGATGGATCAGAGGTCTGCCCGATCCGCATATCAGCAGTGTCGGTGCCGTTATTTACAAACTTGGCGTTCGTGTATTCAGCGACAAGCTTGAAGTCGTTGATGGCCGCCTGGCGCTGCAGATCACTGACGGAGCTGAAATACTGCAGGGTCGTGGGTTTGGAATAAGCGGGATAGTCCGACGCAGAGTCAGGGAAGCTATAACTGATGATCCCAGTCCACTTATAGCCTGAGAGAATCCCGTCAATCTGGGCATTCCCCGTCGCCCCCTGGGTCGTTTCCAGCGCCACGCCCAACCCCGCACGCAACAAGTAATCGCTCTACTCGGGAATTCCGGTAGCATATTGATCATGCCCGCTCAAGCACGGCCCGAGTTCCGGGTCACCTCACCAGACCCAAACCCATTGAACGGACAGGAGTTTCCGGAACGACGCCGGGATCTGGGCACACGACCTCAATAAAATCATGCATGGCCCGGTCGAGGTGCCGGAGGCTGATCTGTTAGCCGACGATGATGAAATCGCCCGCCGTCAGGATCGGCTTGGCGGACCCGAAGGTCGCCAGAGCGATGAGGGAAGCTCCGCCCATTCCATCTGGATCGTAATAGAGGGTCCCGCTGGTTGTGTCGTAAACGAGACGGTCATCGGCGTCATGAGCCGCCGTCACGCCCGCACCCGCCCAAAAGAGAGCCGGGCTCAACGAACCGAAGGCTGTACTCGCAAGGCCTGTGAAGGCCGCCTGGCTGAGATCGATCTTGTCGACCATCGCGACGAAGTCCGTGATCAGGTCTGGCCCCGCATCGGGCTGGCGATCGAAGTAGAACACATCGGACCCTACCCCGCCATTTAGCCTGTCCGCACCGGCACCCCCGCACAGGGTGTCATTACCTGCACCGCCTGTCAGTGTATCGGCTCCATCGCCCCCATCAAGACGGTTGGCCATGGCATTCCCGGTCAGCATGTTTGTCAGGGCGTTGCCCCTGAGATCAAAGGCGACGGTATTGTCCAGAATGGCGTTCTCGACATTGTCGGTGAGAACATAGGCTCCACCTGCGGTGGCAATGGCCACCCGCACGAGATCGATCCCGGCACCCGTTGCCTCCACAACAGAGTCAGATGCAGAATCAACGACATAGACGTCATCCCCCGCACCGCCAGCTAGGGTGTCAGCGCCAGCGCCGCCATCAAGGCGATTGGCTAGGGCGTTACCCGTCAAGACATTGGCCAGAGCATTTCCGGTGAGATCGAAGGCCACGGCATTGTCTAGAATGGCATTCTCGACATTGTCCGTGAGCACATAGGCTCCGCCTGCGGTGGCAATGGACACCCGCACCAGATCGACCCCGCCGCCCGCCGTCTCCACAACGGAATCGAACGCGGAGTCGACCACATAGACGTCGTTGCCTGCGCCACCGACCAGAGTATCAGCCCCAGCGCCGCCATCGAGACGATTGGCCAGGGCGTTACCCGTCAGCACGTTTGCCATGCCGTTACCGGTGAGATCGAAGGCTACGGCAGTGTCCAGGATTGCATTCTCGACATTAGCCGCGAGGACGTAGTTTCCACCCGCGACAAGGATAGCCACCCGCACAAGGTCAGCACCACCGCCCAACGCCTCCACAACGGAGTCAGACGGATTGTCGACGGTATAGACGTCGTCACCTGCCCCGCCGACCAGGGTATCGGGCCCGGCACCGCCATCCAAGCGGTTGGCCAGGGCGTTACCCGTCAGCAGGTTTGCCAGGGCGTTGCCAGTGAGATTAAAGGCGACCGAATTGTCCAGGATGGCGTTTTCGACATTGTCCGCCACGACATAGGTTCCACCCGCGGTCGCAATGGTCACCCGCACCAGATCGGACCCGGCACCAGATGTCTCAACCACAGAGTCGGACAAGGTGTCGACAACATAGACGTCGTCCCCCGCGCCGCCAATCAGGGTGTCGGCTCCCCCTGCACCAGAAAGGGTGTCATTGCCGTCGTTACCCGTCAGCACGTTATTGGCCGCATTCCCGGTCAGGAGGTTGGCAAGACTGTTCCCGTTTAGGCTGAAGGCAACGGTGTTCTCGAGAATCCCGTTCTCAACCTCCGCACCGAGGGAATAGCTTCCCCCCGCAGTCGCGATAGCGACCCGTACCAAATCCGTCCCACCACCAGACGCCTCCGCGACCAGGTCCGAGAGCGAGTCAATAGTATAGGTATCGTTGCCCGCCCCGCCGACCAGGGTGTCCGCTCCAGCGCCGCCATCTATACGGTTGGCCATGGCATTACCCGTCAGGACGTTTGCCAGGGTATTTCCGGTGAGATCGAAGGCTACGGCATTGTCGAGGATGGCATTCTCAACATTGGCCGCGAGGATATAGGTTCCACCCGCGGCCATGGTCACCCGCACCAGGTCAGTCCCGCCGCCAGCCGCCTCGATTACGGAATCGGACAGGGAATCAACGATATAGACGTCGTCCCCCGCGCCACCGACCATGATGTCTGCCCCCGCACCGCCATCGATAAGGTTGGCCATGGAATTACCGGTCAAGACGTTTGCCAGGGCGTTGCCAGTCAGATCGAAGGCGACAGTATTGTCCAGGGCAGCGTTTTCGACATTGGCGGTGAGGACGTAGGTTCCACCCGCGACAGCGATAGCCACCCGCACCAGGTCGGCCCCCCCGCCCAAAGCTTCCACAACGCAGTCAGACCCATTGTCGACGATATAGACGTCGTCCCCTGCCCCGCCGACCAGGGTATCGGCACCGGCACCGCCATCCAGGCGGTTGGCTAGGGCGTTGCCCGTCAGGAGGTTTGCTAGGCCGTTACCGGTGAGATCGAAGGCGACCGCATTATCCAGGATGGCATTCTCGACATTGTCTGTGAGGACATAGGGTCCACCCGCGGTCGCAATGGTCACCCTCACCAGATCGGTCCCGCCGCCTAAGGCCTCAACGACCAGGTCCGAGCGCGCATCGACGATGTAGACGTCGTTTCCTGCGCCACCAACCAGGGTATCAGCCCCCCCGGCACCATCCAGGGTGTCATTGCCGTCATTGCCATTCAGAAGGTTGTTAGCGGCATTCCCGGTCAGGCGATTGGCAAGACTATTCCCGTTCAGCGTAAAGGCGACCGTGTTCGTAAGACGACCGTTTTCGATCTCCGCGCCGAGGGTATAGCTCCCGCCTGCAGTCGAAATGGCGACCTGGACAAGGTCGGTACCGCCGCCCGAGGCCTCAACCACGGAATCGGACAGGGTGTCGACGATGTAGACGTCGTCCCCCGTGCCACCGACCAGGGTATCGGCTCCCGCGCCGCCGGAGAGGGTGTCAGCGCCCGCTCCACCCTCAAGCAAATTAGCGGCTGCATTCCCGAGCACGGAGTCATTGCCAGAGCCCGCGATTGCATTCTCTATCAACGAGCGTGGATCATTGGCGTATTGATAGGCGTTGAAGACCTTCCCCTGATCGATCTGGCCATAACCCGGGTTCGCGGTCTGGGCTGTGGACAGCAGGGAACTGCTGCCCGGGTTGAGGTTCACCGTGAGATTCGTGAAATAGCGCGAGAAATCATAGGTATCGTTACCGCCACCGTCCCAAATGGTTATCGAAACCCGGTTACCTATCGGGGCGGCTTGCAGGACACCGTTCACAGTCAGAGCCCCGGTGGTCGGCGACCAAGAATAGACCGTGTCCCCAGACTGAGTCTCGAAGTCGGCACCGTACATCGCCTGCATGGTGGCGATGTCATTCATCGTGTATTCTGTTGGGTAGCCCATTAAACTGAAGTCCGGGAAATGAGGATTTGCAAATCCTGAAAACCCTGCGGTCCCGTCCGCGGCCTGGATATGATTTCAATCAATAACCTTATTGATTTCGTACCTAATTTTGTATTATTTGTACCTTTCTGATTAAAACCTCCGCCATTAAGATAATTTAATTAAAAAGGGTTAGATTTATTTTTCTAATTGATTGTCAGTTAGCAAAAATCTAAAAAATTTCAGTATATCTATTTTCCAAATTGCAACTTTGCCTTCTCGGAGGCCAAATTTTCCTACTCACCTATATAAATTTTGATGATCTTATCGAAATTCAATTAATTCACGCTTGGCGACAATGAAGATGTCGCATTTCAGAATTTGGCTCTTCAGCGCAATCGCCAGCTTTAGGCTCATAATTTTAAAGTAATTAATTGATTTCCTAAGTTTATTTATATCAATACAAATAATATTATTGACAATTCGAAAATAAAGCGAATAGGTTAGCCAATCAAATTATGGTTGAGTATATTTCAAGAATTAAATGATGAATATTGAACTTACATCGATTAAGATACCTAAGACCCCCAAAGGAATTAAAACATTCGATGCGATTTTATCTGCCGCGAGTAGGCTAATTTGTGAGAAGGGATATGCAACAATTACAACAAATCATGTTGCTAATCTAGCAAATGTAAATATCGCCAGCCTATACAAGTATTTTCCAAATAAAAATGCAATTATCCTAACAATTAGCGAGCGACGTAATCAAATATTCTACAATTTATGCCTTGATCTGGGGGAAAGCCTAGCTCTGGGACAGCCCTGGGAAAAGCTGCTCGAGGCATTTTTCGACCGGTATGAAAGGATGCTCAAGGAATCGCACATTTCTTGCGCAATCAGTGCCGCCATGAGGGCGGACCCTCAGTTGAGGACAGTGTACCAGGATCAGCTAAATTACAGGCTCAGCCCCCTCGTCGAGGCCCTGACACAGAGGTTTGGCCTCTCGCCTGATCTCGCCTTTACCTTGGCCGCCACCACAATTGAAGCCGGGTGCGGCCTCATTGATATCCCGATCCTCAACCCAGGCCTTGACGACGGTCGCTGGCTGCCGGAAGCAAAGTCCCTCGCGATCCGTTATCTCTCGCCCTATTTTGCGGCCGAGAGCTGAGACAGGAACGCCCGCCCCCGACGTGAGATTAATCGCCTATCGCGGGAGCTTGCTGGTCCCCATCAGGAAGGCATCCACGGCCTGGGCGCATTGGCGGCCCTCGCGAATGGCCCAAACAACCAGAGACTGCCCCCGGCGCATGTCTCCACATGTGAAGATGTTCGGACTCGTCGTCTTGTAGTCATTGACCGACGCCTTCACGGCACCCCGGGGATCAAATTCAACACCCGCCTGTTCAGTCAGGGCATTGTGGCGAGGTCCCAAAAAGCCCATGGCGAGAAACACCAGGTCAGCCTGCAAGCGGAACTCGCTCCCGGGAACTTCCTGCAGCGTCATTCGACCATCTGCGCCCTTCGCCCAGTCCATGCGGACGCACTCCAGGGCTTCGATACGGCCCTCCGACCCGATGGCACGCTTGGTGGCAACGGCGAAATCACGCTCGCACCCTTCCTCGTGGCTCGATGAGGTTCGGAGTTTCAGCGGCCAGTTGGGCCAGGTCATGGACTTGTTTTCCCGGGCCGGAGGCTCAGGCATGATTTCCAGCTGGGTTACCGAGGCCGCGCCGTGGCGGTTCGAGGTACCGATACAGTCGCTTCCCGTATCCCCGCCGCCAATGACGACGACATGCTTGCCCGTTGCCGAGATTCCGCCATGCGGTGCCGCGCGCAACTCATCGTCGCCCGCCACGCGCTTGTTCTGCTGGGCCAGGAAGTCCATGGCAAAGTGAATGCCGGAAAGCTCACGGCCCTCAATTTCGAGATCTCGGGGATGTTCAGCCCCGCCCGCCATGACCATGACGTCATAGTCATCCAGCAAGCGCTCAACAGAGACCGTGACACCAACTTCAAAATTGGTCCGGAAGAGGACGCCTTCCGCCTCCATCTGCGCCACCCGACGGTCGATCAGATGCTTCTCCATCTTGAAATCGGGAATGCCGTAGCGGAGCAGACCGCCAATGCGATCCGACTTCTCGAAGACGGTCGGCGCATGGCCTGCCCGCGCAAGCTGCTGGGCACAGGCCAGCCCCGCAGGTCCGGAGCCCACCACGGCGACGCGCTTTCCTGTGCCCCGTGGGGACATCTGGGGAGCAATCCAGCCTTCCTCCCATCCACGATCGACAATCTGGCACTCAATCGTCTTGATGGTGACCGGGCTGTCGACAATGTTCAGGGTGCAAGCCGCCTCACACGGGGCGGGACAGACCCGGCCTGTGAACTCCGGGAAGTTGTTGGTCGACTGGAGGTTGTCCAGCGCCTGCTGCCATTGCTCGCGGTAGACCAGGTTATTGAAATCCGGAATCTGGTTGTTGACCGGGCAGCCCTGGTGACAGAACGGAATCCCGCAATCCATGCAGCGAGACGCCTGCCGCGTCAGGTCTGAGACGGGCAGGGGATTGACGAACTCTTTCCACGTCCGGAGACGGTCCTGCGGCGGCTTATAGCCGCGATCCTGGCGTTCAACTTCCAGAAACCCTGTGGGATTGGCCATGATGTGACTCCGATGCCCGAGTTATTCTGCCGCGACCGACGCCGCCGCCTTGCGGGCGTCAGCCATATCCGTAAGCGCCCGACGGTAGTCCTTCGGCATGACCTTCCAGAACTGGCCCAGAGCCGCGTCCCAGTTTCCAAGTATCGCCTGGGCGCGTTTGGAACCGGTATGCAACAGGTGCCGCTCAATCAGGATTTTCAGGCGCTCGGCATCGTGGCTCAACATATTGCCCATGCCGGAGTCCTCAACAGAGGGCGAAATCTGAGAGGGGCGTCCCGTCGGGTCTTCCGACGGTCCCTTCGATATCCGCTCAAGGTCGACCATCGATCCATTGCACAGGGCAGGAAAGCGGTCCGTCGGATCATAGACATAGGCCACACCACCCGACATCCCGGCTGCAAAGTTGCGGCCCGTATCACCCAGAACGACGACGGCACCCCCGGTCATGTATTCGCAGCCGTGGTCTCCGAGCCCCTCAACGACCGTCACGGCACCGGAATTGCGAACGGCGAAGCGTTCACCTGCGACGCCCTCGATATAGGCCTCCCCGGCAATCGCCCCGTACAGCACCGTATTGCCGACAATGATGTTCTGGGTTGGGTCGCGGTCCGACTGCGGCGGCTGACGCACAATTATGCGCCCCCCAGACAGTCCCTTGCCGACATAGTCATTGCCATCCCCGACCAGGTCCAGGGTTACGCCGCGAGCCGCAAACGCCCCGAAGCTCTGGCCCGCCTGCCCGGTAAAGGTCAGGGAGATGGTAGAATCTGGCAAGCCTGTATGGCCAAAACGCCGGGCCACCTCGCCCGACAACATGGCCCCGGCCGTTCGGTTGGCATTACCGATCACATAACTGGCACGCACCGGCCCCTTTCCGTCCAGGGCAGTCTGGCAATCGTCGATGAGCTGATTGTCCAGGGCCTTTTCGAGGCCATGCGTCTGTCGATCCCGGTTCCACAACACAGCGTCACCCTGAAGCGGCACAGCGTGCAGGATCTTTGAAAGGTCGACGCCCGAGGCCTTCCAGTGATCGATGGCGGGCTGCATGTCCAGCCGACCGACCTGACCAATCATCTCGTTCACAGTCCGGAAGCCCATATCCGCCATGATTTCCCGCAGCTCTTCGGCCACGAAGAAGAAGTAGTTGATCACGTGTTCCGGCTGACCGGTGAAGCGCGCGCGCAAGACAGGATCCTGGGTCGCGACCCCGACCGGGCAGGTATTCAGATGGCACTTGCGCATCATGATACAGCCCGAGGCGATAAGAGGGGCCGTGGCAAATCCGAATTCATCGGCCCCCAGGAGGGCCGCAACCGCGACATCCCGTCCGGTCCGTAATCCTCCGTCAGCCTGAACGGCAATCCGAGACCGCAGGCCGTTGAGAAGCAGGGTTTGCTGGGTCTCTGCCAGTCCGATTTCCCAGGGACTGCCCGCATGGGTGAGGGAGGTCAGGGGCGAGGCCCCCGTACCACCTTCAAAGCCGGAAATGGTGACATGGTCGGCCCGTGCCTTGGCAACGCCAGCAGCCACAGTCCCGACACCCACTTCGGACACAAGCTTCACCGAAATGCGCGCCTTGGGGTTCACATTCTTTAGATCATGGATCAGCTGGGCTAGGTCTTCGATGGAATAGATGTCGTGGTGGGGTGGTGGACTGATCAAGCCCACGCCGGCCGTCGAGTGACGGACACGGGCAATGTTCGCATCCACCTTGTGACCCGGCAATTGGCCACCTTCACCCGGCTTGGCACCCTGGGCCATCTTGATCTGGATATCGTCGGCATTGACCAGGTATTCGCTCGTCACCCCAAAGCGACCCGACGCCACCTGCTTGATCGCAGAGCGCATGGAATCGCCGTTCGCCATGGGCTTGAACCGGTCTGACTCTTCACCGCCCTCACCCGTGTTCGACTTGCCACCGATCCGGTTCATGGCAATGGCCAGATTGGTATGGGCCTCGCGGCTTATGGAGCCAAAACTCATGGCCCCGGTCGCAAACCGCTTCACAATATCGGCGGCGGGCTCCACATCATCGAGGCTGATAGGTGTGGCCGCGGGCTTGAAGCGCATCAAGCCCCGAATGGTGAGCAGGCGCTCGGACTGCTCGTTTATTCCGGAAGCAAATGCCTTGTATTCATCCGGCAGATTGCCCCGCACGGCGTGTTGCAGGTGGGAGACCGTCTCAGGCGTCCAGGCGTGGATTTCCCCGCGCAGCCGGAAGGCATAGGTCCCGCCCACATCAAGCATGGACTGATAGATTGGGGAATCGCCAAAGGCATCCCGGTGACGCCGGACCGCCTCTTCAGCAACCTGGTGAAGACCAACACCTTCGATCGTCGTTGCGGTTCCGGTGAAGTATTTTTCGATCAGCTCACTGGACAGACCAACGGCATCGAAAATCTGCGCGCCGCAATAGGACTGGTAGGTCGAAATGCCCATCTTGGACATAACCTTGAGCACACCCTTCCCGATAGCCTTGATGTAGTTCTTGCGAACCTCATAGGCCGTCAGGGACATGCCGCGCTCTTGGCGAATGGCTTCGAGGGTCTCAAAAGCCAGATAGGGATTTACCGCCTCGGCTCCATAACCAGCCAGAACGCAGAAGTGATGAACTTCCCGCGCCTCTCCTGTTTCGATCACCAGTCCGGTCTGCATCCGCAGGCCCTGACGGATCAGGTGATGATGCACAGCGGCCGTCGCCAAAGCGGCCGGGATCGGGATCCGGTCCGGAGAGGTCCCACGGTCCGAAATGATCAGGATGTTCATATCCGCCAGAACCTGATCGGTCGCGTCGCGGCAGAGACGATCAATGGCGGCCTCCAGTCCGGAAGGTCCGTCTTCGGCAGGCCAGGTTGCATCGAGGGTCGCCGTGCGGAAGGCTCCGTCCAGCAACTCGTGGATTGACCGGATCTTGGCCAGGTCCTCATTGGTCAGCACAGGCTGAGCCACTTCCAGCCGCTTGTGCGCACCGGCTTGGCGGCCCAGCAGGTTTGGACGCGGTCCAATCATCGACACCAGGCTCATGACCAGTTCCTCGCGGATCGGGTCGATGGGAGGGTTGGTAACCTGGGCGAAGTTCTGCTTGAAATACTCGTAGATCAGCTTTGGCCGCTTGGAGAGGACCGCAATGGGAATATCCGCTCCCATGGAGCCAAGGGGATCATCCCCTGTCTGGGCCATGGGCTCCAGGAAGAAGGACAGATCCTCCTGGGTATAGCCAAAGGCCTGCTGACGATCGAGCAAATGGGCCGGATCAGCCTCAGGCAGGGCTTCCAGGGGACTGACTTCAGCCAGGTCTTCAAGCTTGAACTGGGTCTGGGCCAGCCACTCGGCATAGGGCTGGGCTTCGGCCAGGGTCCGCTTGATTTCTTCGTCCTCGATGATGCGACCTTCGTCCATGTCGATCAGCAGCATCTTGCCCGGCTGGAGACGCCACTTGCGAACAATACGCTCGTCTGGAATGGGCAGGACGCCGACCTCAGACGCCATGATCACATTGTCTTCATCGGTGATAATGAAGCGTGCGGGCCTCAGGCCATTTCGGTCAAGGGTCGCGCCGATCTGCCGGCCATCCGTGAAGGCGACGGCGGCAGGGCCGTCCCAGGGCTCCATCAGGGCAGCGTGATATTCGTAAAACGCCTTGCGCTTGGCATCCATAAGCGGGTTACCCGCCCAGGCTTCCGGGATCAGCATCATGACCGCCTGAGCCAGGGGAATTCCGCCTGCGACAAGCAATTCCAGGGCGTTATCCAGACAGGCCGTGTCCGACTGACCATGCGGGATCAAGGGCCACATCTTGTTCAGATCGGGTCCGAGCAGATCGCTTTCCAGGGACCGGCGACGGGCGTTCATCCAGTTCACATTGCCGCGAACGGTATTAATTTCGCCATTATGGGCAATGTAGCGATAGGGGTGGGCCAGCTTCCAGGACGGGAAGGTGTTGGTCGAAAACCTCTGGTGGACCAAGGCCAGGGCCGAGACCGTTCTTGGGTCGAGCAGGTCTGTGTAAAAGCTTCCCACCTGATGGGCGAGTAGCAGGCCCTTGTAGACCACCGTGCGCGTCGAGAATGACGGCAGATAGAGCTGGGTCAGGTTGGGGAGGTTCTTCTTGACCGCCAACTCCGCGAGGGGGTTCTGCAGTTGCTTGCGAATGGTGAGGAGCTTGCGCTCGAAAGCGTCCTGATCCTTCACATTCGTGCCCATGCCAACAATGGCCTGACGAATGACCGGCATCTGGGCGAGGACAGCCTCGCCGAGCCCCGTGGTGTCGGTGGGGACATCGCGCCAAGCGATAAACCTCTGCCCCTCGACCTTCATGAAGTGCTCGAATTGCTGGATGGCGACGTCGCGCGTCTCCTGATCCTGAGGCAGGAAGCACATGGCCACGGCATATTGACCCGCCGGGGGCAAGTCGACGCCTGCGCCGGTGGCCCAGCCACGCATCAGGGCATCCGGGATCTGAATCAGAATCCCCGCGCCGTCACCAACCAGAGGATCTGCGCCCACGGCACCGCGATGGTCGAGATTAATGAGAATCTCCAGACCATTGGCCACAACGCTATGCGATTTGCGGCCCTTGATATTGGCCACAAAACCGACCCCGCAGGCGTCATGCTCGTTACGGGGGTCGTACAGACCTTGCTTGTCCGGAGCGCTCATTCGCGTTCCCCACTCCACATTCTACAGACATGCGCCGACGCGACCGCAAGGGCCGTGCCAATACGCCTTTGATCGGCAATTAGCGGCAAGTCAGACCCTTGTCGATGCTAGCGAAGCTACAGGAGGAAAAAGATTTTCTAGTCTGTGAAGTCCAACAGGGACTTATCGGCCGCGCGGACGTCGGAACAGCCCGTAAGAACCATGGCCGTAGCCAGTTCGGAGCGCATAACGCCCAGCATCCGTGAGACCATGTCCTCACCGCCAGCCCCCAGGGCATAGGCCCAGGGACGGCCAACAAAACAGGCCTTGGCCCCAAGGGCCAGAGCCTTCAGAACATCCAGGCCCGACCTTATGCCGCCGTCAAGATAGACCTCCAGATCATCTCCCACGGCCTGCACAAGTCTCGGCAGGGCGGAGACCGAGGATACAGCGCCATCCAGCTGTCGACCGCCATGGTTGGAGACAATTAGCCCCTGAGCGCCCGCCTTGACCGCGCTACGACCGTCTTCCGGGTCGAGAATGCCCTTGATGACAATCGGTCCATCCCAGACCTCACGCACGAAATCGAGATCGGCCCAGGTCACGGTCCGATCAAAGTTGCGCGCAATCCAGGCGAGGAAGTCGTTGACGCGCCCTCCGCCCGGAATCGCTTGCTGAACATTGCCAAGGCTATGGGGACCACCCCTGACATAGACGTCCCAGAACCACTCCAGATGCGTAGCCCCTTGCCAGGCTGTATTGACCGCCCCTGACAGGCCCGTCGCGCCCGTGAACCCCGACCTCACATCCCGATAACGAGACCCGGGAACGGGCAGATCAACGGTAAAGACGAGAACCGGGCAGCCCGCCGCCTTGGCCTGGGCCATCAAGGCGCGCATGAAGCCACGATCCTTGAGCATGTAGAGCTGGAACCATGGGGCCGTTCCGGTCGCAGCAACCTCATCAATCGAGCAAACACCAACGGTCGAAAGGCAGAAGGGGATACCTGCGCTGGCGGCAGCATTCGCGGCCTGACACTCCCCGCGTCGGGCATACATGCCGGCCAGCCCCACGGGTGACAGACCAAGGGGCATAGAAAAAGTCTGGCCGAGGGATTCCATGGTCATTTGAACCTGCGACATGTCACGCATTACCCTCTGTCGCAGGGCGATGGCTTCAAGATCGCGCACATTCCGCCCTAGGGTTACCTCGGCATATGACCCCCCATCGATGTATTCGAAGAACATCGGCGGCAGGCGCTTGCGTGCAAGTTCGCGATAGTCCGAAACAGATGCGGGCTTCATGGAGGCGATCCAATTTAGGGAGCGGAGGGAGGCGTGGGAAATGACATGACAATCCAGACTTGATGGGCAAAGGCAAGCAACTCGCCGTCAGCAGAATGCAGCGCCACGCCCGAGGTTTCCTTTCGCCCGTCCCGGATCAGCGGCCAGGCGGTAATGATGCAGGTCTCCCCTGCCTTCGGCTGGCGTAGAACATCACCGGTCATGGTACCTAAAAGCGCGCCGTGCCGGCCTTCCTTGACCACCCAGGCAAAATAGCCCGGGCAGTCCAGCGCGCCCCAAATGATCTCGATCGGCGTCAGTCCGTCCGCATCTGCAAAATTGGCATGGGGAACCCAAGTGCAGGCCAGGTGGCCCTCGGGTGCCCCCGCGATCTGGCCGGCAAAGACCCGCAGACCGTCTCCCGCCTCGCGCTCTGGTCCGCAGCAAAAGCAGATGGGATGAAATCTCTGCCCTATGCCAATATGTCTGGCCTCAGCCTCCCGGGCCGCTTGCAGACTGGGGGCCTTTGGAATTTCCAGGGGGGGCATTGGCTCAGCCGCACGGGCCTGGGCGATCAACCCGCCCTCAAGATCACGGAGAGAGGCTTCCTCTGGAGCCACATCCAGCCCCAGGGCAACGTCCAGCGGAATTCGAGCCCGAAGGACCGCTGTCGCGGGGCCCTTGAAATGCCGGGCGAGGAGTCCTGCGCAATAGCCACCATTTCCCGACGTAGGCGGCCCACAAAATTTCTGCTCAATCGTGACCGATGCCATGGACGCCCCCCAAAAATGAACCAAGCTCTTCGTGACTTGGATTATGTGGCGGGTGTTCCATGAAACCTAGTGTGCAGGAAAGATGAATTCCGCACCCTTGCTCGATTGGAGACGGACCAAAGCCACGCTAGACTGTCGCCAACGCAATCCATGGATTCGGGAATAACAAGATGAGTGACCAGATCGAACGGCCCTGGGCCCTTATGCGGCATCACGCAGGGTGGGCTGATGTATTTCTGATCGAAAAAGAAACTTCAGACTCGATTACGGGCGTTTATCCCGACCGCGAAACCGTGGGACCGCCGGTCAATTACAGCGTTCGGGCGATCCTTGCGCGCTTCGAGACCCTTGAAGCGGCCAGAGCCGCTCGGGAGGGAGCTGTCTTGGAATGGCGCAAGTATGACGCAGTGGTCCGGGAGGCTGAAACCAGCCTTAGGGAAGCGGAAAAAGCCCGGGAAGATGCCTGGCTGACCTGCCTTCGTGGCGCTGCGCTCGCGGGCTGAGAATGGCCAAACCCTATCCAGACAGGTGAAGACCAGCTGTCTGGATAGACTCTAATATTCTGAATTAACTAGTTTTTTCTTGGCGAAATCCGGCGGGGGAAAACCGCTAGACTCGAAATCCGCGGGCTATGGCCAAGGCCAGGCCAAGAGAGATGGCGATACCCACAATCAGTCGCCAAACAGGGACTGACCCTAGCGACGTGACCGGGCTCGAAAAGCGCCGCCGCCCCGTGATCATGGGGCCAACCAGATTTTCGCGCTTCCAAATGGCGTAATAGAGAATGGCGGCGATATGCACGCCGACCAGGACCTGAAGGATCCTGAAAGCGAATTCGTGGATATGAGCGAATTGGCGCCCCATGTCGAAGCTGACCCAGGCGGACAGGGGCCCCGACTCCAAGCCGTCAACATCAACGGAAAAAAGGCCCGTACTGGTCTGGATCAGGACCAGTGCCAGGAGCGCAAGAACGCTGATGGCCCCGACGGGATTATGTCCAGGACTTTGCCCGGGGGTGCGCTCGCCCATGTGACGAAGATAGGAGAGGATTGCGCGTGGACCGCGAACAAAGCTGGAAAAACGAGCCGTGGAGCTCCCGACCAGGCCCCACCAAAGGCGAAAGACCACCAAGGCAATCACAGAATAGCCCGCCAGGGAATGAACCGTCATGGACTTCCCTGCCGACAACCAGGCCACGAGGATCAAGGCGACCAGCAACCAATGGAAAAGTCTGACCGGCAGGTCCCAGACAGCCGTCGGCTTCAGCTCCGCCTTCAAAACCTAGTCCTTGTCTGGAACGCGATAGGTGTCGTGGCATCCCTTGCAGGTCCCGCCTGTCGCCCGGACCTGGGCCCGGATCGCATCTGCGTCCCCCGCGTTTGCGACCGTAACAAGCTTAGCGGATTCAGTCTGAAGCTTTTGGGCGGCCTTTGCGAAGCCAGCCGCATCGCTCCAGACCTCGGGTTTGGCATCCGACTTTACCGAGGCGGAGGGCCCCGACCCTGCCGGGAACCAGCTGACAACGCCTGCAGACGTGTCGCGAATGATTGTCGCCTGAGCTGCAATCATCTTGTTGTCCAGGGCGGGATTGCCCATGCCATCCCGGATGGTCTTGAAAGCCCGGCCCATGGTCTTGAAATGATCCACCCTGGCCTTCACCGCATCCTGGGCATCGATCGCGGCCATGGCAGATCCACCAACAGCCCCCAGAGCCAGGACAAAAGTCATAACTTTCAGCGCATTAAACATATGTGCGGATGGCATGTCGCTTCAACTCCCGAATTAAATGAGGCCCATTCCTGGGCGGACCGGAGAAACCCCGCATAGGGCTAAGATTACTCTTAGCAACAATTAAGGAGCAAGTCTTACCTCAGTGTGAAACGCCTCGTCCTGCGATTGTGAAGCCAATGGTTCGAACCAGAATTTCGAGGTCAAAAATCAGGGACCGCCGCCTTAGATATTCACCATCGAGTTGAACCTTGAAGGGAATTGGCAATTCATCGCGACCATTGATCTGGGCCCAACCCGTGACGCCAGGTTTCAGGCGCTGGATGCCCGCCTGGGTCCGTAACTCAATCAGGTCCTGCTGGGTATGCAAGGCTGGCCGAGGACCAACGAGGGTCATCTGGCCTCGCAGCACGCTCCAGAGTTGTGGCAGTTCGTCTAGACTGGTCCGACGAAGAATGCGGCCCATCGGCGATATCCACTGCTCGGGCATCTCCAGCAAATGCGTCGCCATGTCTGGCGTTTCTGTCCGCATGGTTCGAAATTTGGGCATAAAAAATGGGATATTGTCCTGACCGATCCGCCGCGACCAGTGCAGGGCTGGCCCCGGCGTCTCCAGTCTGATCAAGGCTCCAATCAAGAGCATAAATGGCCAGAGGACCAGGAGGCCCAGCAAGGACACCAGAATGTCGAGGCCGCGCTTCATGGCGGCCCCATGTGCCAGACCCGAGCCTGGCCGTGATCGCCCAGGGTTTCCGCAACCCAGCTGCAAATGTCGCTGAGGACGGTAGCAAACTCCGGGGGTGGATTGGTCAGGAGGAGCGCACACCCATTCATTTTCATGGGATCGCTCAGCGGGCGCATCCGGGTCTCAGCGATTAGCATGTCGTCAATACCGGCCTCT
Source organism: Phenylobacterium aquaticum (assembly GCA_947378305.1). Classification (GTDB taxonomy): domain Bacteria; phylum Pseudomonadota; class Alphaproteobacteria; order Caulobacterales; family Caulobacteraceae; genus Phenylobacterium; species Phenylobacterium aquaticum_B. The sequence goes on from CANCJJ010000020.1 coordinate 26,540, forward strand.
TCCAGCTCGCGAAGCAGACTATCAAACGTTTCAAGATCCTTCATCGGTAACCAGATCAAGCTTGTCGCGTGAGGAGACACCTTCGCCACGGCCGCCAGGGTCTGAACAATTCGGGCGTAATCATCTGCCCGTTCAAAGGGGGGGTCGATCAGGATCAGGTCAAAGGGCTTGTTGATTGGTTTTCGGGTGGCTTCGCCATAGCCATCGCTACAGATCGCGTGGGCGTTCTTGTAGGGCTTCAGGGCGGACACGAGGGCAGCTTGCTCATCGGGCCGCAGCTCACAACCAAGATAGGAATCGCCCGACCTTAACTGGCCAGCGACAAGGCAAGGAGATCCTGGATAAAACCTCAAGGGGCCAGACGTGTTCAGATCGGTCACGGCCTTGCGAAGTCCAGCAAATACAGCCGGTAAATCCTTCGCCTGCATCAGGCGGGCAATGCCCGCAGCGGCCTCCCCGGAACGAACGGCCTCATTGCCCGACAAATTGTAGAGCCCCCTGCCTGCGTGCGTATCCAGTACAGACAGTGCGCTGCGCGTTTTCGCCAGGCGTTCAAGAAGCTGCAAGAGGGTCGCATGCTTTACCAAGTCGGCAAAATTGCCCGCATGGAAGGCATGAAGATAGTTCACCTGCGAAGTGCTCCTCGTTTCAACCCGTCAAATACCAGCCTGGTTCCGAATTGCCACCGGGCATTCAGCGACACGCTGGAACGGCAGGTCTCGCCAAACTAACGCCGCAGGGAAAACCCGATCCTTACGACACGGGGGGAAGCAAGACTAACCACGCCATCCCCGGTCTGACCGACCTGCAGTCGACTATCCAAGGCATTCTCGGCTTGGACATAGACTTCCCGGCCTTGATCGAGTGTCCAGGCGGCCCGGAGATCCAGGCTGGTGCCCGCCTTAATAACCCGGGTGTTCAGGTCATCTTCGAACCTTTGGCTCTCATACCGGCTTGCCGCAGAGAGAGACAAGGACGGACTGGCCTGCCAGCGGGCACCGGCCGTCAAGGTCAGTCTGGCTGTCTGTGCCGGTCTCTTGCCGGTCAGCTGGGGTGCCTGACGTCCGCCGTCGACCTTGGGGGTCGTCGCCAGCAATCCTGCATCAAGATCCACCGGGCCAAGTTGACCCGAGAGGTTGGCCTCCAGCCCCCAGGCATCGATTTGACCTGCATTTTGCCGCTGCCTGAGCGCTCCACCTGCGGGGACAAATCCGGCAATAGGGAAGGTCGCTGGACCCTGTCCGATCGTCACATTGGTAATCGGGTCCTGGAGTCTGTTGAAGAAGACAGTTGCATTCCAGCGCAGGGCCCCCTCGCCGCTTAGGCCAAGCTCCGCACCAAAGAGCTTTTCCGGCGTGAGTTCAGGATTTGCCTCGGTCAGATCATTGCCAACCCGAAAAGGGCGGTGAAGTTCATTCAGAGTCGGCGGACGAAAGCCGGCATAGCTGGCTCCGCGCAGGGACATGTCAGGGGTCAGTTTCCAGCGCGCCCCAAACCTGGCGGTTGGCGTCACCCCGGAACTGTCGGCAGACGGCGAATTCAGCGTAGAAAGCCCCGTAGCCAGATCTCGCTCACGCCGGATGGCTCCCGACTGCTGCCAGGCGTCTATCCGTGCCCCGCCAGCGAGCAAGAGCCGGTCAAGGTCCTTTGCAAACTCGAAATAAAGCCCGCCAACCGCGGTCTGACCGCCACTGTCCCGTCCACGGGTGAAGGTGCCATTCAGATAGCGAAACCTCTCGTGGGCGGTGCCCTGTGCGAGACGGGCATCGGAGCCCACCTCCCAGGACCAGATAGGCCCCCGGCTCTGGTAGGCCGCGTTGAATCCATAGCCCACGGTCGGGGTGGAGTATTGGTCGCTGGCGGGCGTGGTCGACCTGCGGTTTGCAGCCACGGCGACCGACCGGTTGGACAGATCGCTGGACCGCAACCACGTCTGCACGCGCCAGCCCCTTCCCTTGGTCAATTGAGCCAAGGTCAGGGTCGCAGAGCCTCCCTGTGCCTCTGACTGAGCCCCGAGAAGGCCGGCACCGCGTTGCTCGTCATATCCGGCGAGCCGGATAGAGGTATTAATTGATCCCACGCTGGCCTGCCACCGGGCAGATCCCGAATAGGCATTCAGGTTTGTATTTGTATCGGCGAGACCTCTGGCGGCACTGCGCACCGGCGTGAAGCCCTGACTGCTGGTCACGGCCCCGGACACCAGAAGTTCAGGCGTGCCGGTCGTTACCGCCAAACGCTTCTGCCCAAGATTGCCGGCCGAAATGTCCAGGGCGGAGAGACCGTCGCGGCCGCTGCGGTCCCGAAGAGCAATGACTCCGGTCAAGGCTCCTGCCCCAAAGGCACCGGCACCCGCTCCCTGGACAATAGAGACAGACTCTACCGATTCCGGGGGAAGGGCCGACCAGATGACCCAGCCTCCGAAGGGATCGTTTTGAGGGGCCCCATCCAAGGTCACCAAGGCTCGCCCTGCCCCTGACGGTGCAATTGCGCGAAGAGAGACCCCCTGAATTGTTGGATTGGCCGCGTCGCTGCCCGAGCGTCGGAAGAGCGACACCGCTGGCGATTGCCTCAGAGCGGCATCAAGTCTTGGAGCCGCCTGCAAGGCGGTGCCCCCCAGGGTCTGCACATCAAACACGGCCTCTCCACCAAGGGGTGGCAAGGCAGGCGCTTGAATGACAACAACCTCAACCTCCGGGGGCAATGGGATCGGCATGGAAAACCCTCAAACGGAACAGGCCTGTCACATACATGAAAAGTCGCATTCCGAGACCACCTTCTTCGGTGGGCATTTCGGTCTCAACCCAATAGGATCACGATCTGCTCGACTGGAGTCCCTCATGAAATCCCTTCCGATCCTGACCTGCTTGCTTGCCCTAACGACAGCCACGGCCACCCAGGCCGCCCGCAAGGATGAGGCCCTCTGGCGCGATGCGCAGGCAGAAAAGCCTGAGGTGATTGAGACCCTGCGCACCTTGGTCAATATCGAAACCCCCTCCCGGGAGGTCGGCGGGATGAGCCAGATGAGTGATCTCCTTGCGGCCCGGCTCACCGCGCTTGGGGCCAAGGTGGAACTGATCCCGGCTGTTGCCCCGGCCCATGGCTCAATTGTGGTGGGACACTTCACCGGACCCGGGAAGGCAAAATTGCTGCTGATTGCCCATATGGACACGGTTTACCCCTCGAATACCCTGACAAAGCGTCCTTTCCGCATTCAGGGGAACCAGGCCTACGGCCCGGGTATTGCCGACGATAAGGGGGGAATTGCCGTCCTTCTCCATGCCCTGCACCTCCTGAAGGGCCAAGACCTGAAGCGATTTGCGGACCTGACGGTCATGTTCAATACCGACGAGGAACAGACCTCGGTTTTTTCAGGTCCGATCGTTACGGGCCTAGCAGCAAAGGCTGACGCCGTGCTCTCCTTTGAACCCTCGACCATCGGTCTGGAAATCATCCCGAAGGCAGCGTCGGGGAATGGCGAAACCCGGGTGATTGTGACCGGACGCGCAGCCCATGCAGGGGCCGAACCGGAGCGGGGCCGAAATGCCTTGGTCGAGGCTGCGGATATCGTCCTGAAAACCAAAGATCTGGATGAACCTGGCCGCGGTTTCCGGTTCAACTGGACACAAATCAATGGGGGCACTATCCGAAATCAAATTCCCGATAACGCAGTGATTTCAGCAGATACCCGCTATTTTTCGAAATCTGTCTTGGACGAAAAACTGGCCACGCTTAGGGAGCGGCTGAAGTCCCCGCTGGTACCCGAGACGAGCGCGGTCATTGACTATCGCCCGGGTCGCCCGGGATATTCTGCCGACGGGCCGTCACAAGTCCTGATTGATCGGGCCGTGGCCATTTATGGCGAAGCTGAGAGCAAGCTCGTTGTTGTGCCGGCCATGAGTGCGAGCTCCGATGCGGGCTATGCCCAAGCCTCGGGCAAGCCCGTTGCGGAAACCTTCGGGCTCCCAGGATTTGGCTATCACTCTTCCCAGGAAGAATATGTCGATCTCGACCGAATTGCACCCCGGCTCTATCTCGCTGCCCGCATGATCCAGGATCTAGGCGATAAACCCCGCCGCAAATAGCCCGGTGAGCTCAGACTTTGCCGATCGTGCGACGCTATTTGTCGCCCCCGGACACAAATCGGGACACATCTGCACTCATGGTCTTGAGCGCATCGAGGTTCATGTAAACCATGTGACCCGAGGGATAATACTTGATGCTGACATTTGCCCTCTGTTGAGGTTCTAGCATCATGTGGGCAATGTCGAACTCCGTCCCAAAAAACGGGGTCGCCATGTCGTAATAGCCATTCAAGGACAATACCCGCAGTTTCGGATTAACCCTCAAGGCCGACGAAAGGTCGACCGCTGTGTCGGGTGTCGTTTGGGTTCTTCCTTCGGGATCCTGGTGCTTCCAGTCCCAGGAGAACCCGCCACCGTCCCGGGCACTCTGGCGATAGTCCAGGTCCGTCTGATAACCCAGGGTATGGGTGATATAATCCCGAACAGCGCCCACATAGGCCCCCGTTACAGCCGTGCTGGAAGCGTCGAACTCTGGACTGTCACCGCCGGCATCGGCGTCAACGCCCGTATAGCGACTGTCCAGTCGCCCAACGGTCAATCGCTGATCGCGCAGGAGTTCCTTGCGGAATCGGCCCAGCTCAACCCGCAGGTTGTTCTGAAGAATGAAGTCCACAGATAGCCCTGTGAAGCGCGAGAGTGCAGCCGCCACCCTCGCCTTTTCATCCGCCGGAATCTGATCCCCCTTGGCCAGGGCGGCGGCATAAGGGCCATGGGCATAGTCCCGGGCTTCCTGAACAAAGCTTGCCACATCCGCAGGCCGGTTTGCGACCTTGCTGTGATACCAGGCCGTGGCCGCGTAGGTCGGAAGGTAGGTCTGGAAAACATGGTCAAAGCCAGGCTGTCGCATACCATAGTTCAGGATGGACGATAGCAAGACCACCCCGTTCAGATACATCCCGCGATCTTGAAGCTTGTTGGCCAGAGCCCCGGATCTCAGCGTGCCATAGGACTCGCCAAAGAGGTATTTCGGGGAATTCCAGCGCCCGTTTAGCGTCACATAGCGTTCAATGGCCCGGGCAAAGGCATCCACATCCTGATCGACCCCGTAAAAAGCCTTGGCAGGGGTATCCCCGATCGGACGAGAAAAACCGGCCCCCATGGCGTCGATAAAGACAAGGTCCGTGTCGCCAAGAAGGGTTTCGGGATTAGGGCCTAGCTTAAAAGGCGCCGGTGCCATGGTCGTTGGGCCGGTTGCCTCAAGACGCATGGGCGCAAAAGACCCCATGTGCAGCCACAGGCTCGATGAGCCGGGCCCGCCATTATAAAGAAAGGTCACTGGCCGCTCGGTCCCCTTAGGGGCATCCATGACATAGGCAACATAGAACAGGCTGCCCGTCGGCTTTCCATCGTCATTGCGGATCGTCAGCGTGCCAGCCGTAGCCTTGTACTTCAGGACCCTTCCGGGAAGGCTGACGCTCATGCTGGACGACTGGGCCTTCTCAAGCACCGGGGCGTGTGCCGTCGCCGCATCGACTGCTTTTGCGACGTCATCCTTTACAGCCGGCTTGGCCTCATCTGCATAGGCGGGTCCGCCCAGGGCCAGCACCAGGGCTGCAAGTCCGACAAACTGACGCATAAAATAACTCCGAAATGGACGTTTGAACTATCTCCCAGGCAAAAAACCAGGTCAAGGCAATCGCCCCCCGGTTCACGCCCAAAGCCCTGGCGGACATGAAAAAACCTCCCCGAGGGGAGGCTTTCAAAACGTGCTCAGGAGGGCTTGGGTGCGGGGACAGGATTTGAACCTGTGACCTTCAGGTTATGAGCCTGACGAGCTACCGGGCTGCTCCACCCCGCGGCAAGTCCGCTACCTGAGCAGGGATAGGAATCGTAAATGAAGGGTATTGGACACATCCGTTTGGTAGACCTGGCGGCGACCTACTCTCCCGCGCCTTAAGACGAAGTACCATCGGCCCAGAGAGGCTTAACGACCGAGTTCGGAATGGGATCGGGTGGGGACCTCTCGGCAAAACCACCAGATCAACGAAACGGATGTGAGAAGACATCATTACCAGAAAGGCATTCAAAGCGCTTTCATGAGTTCAACTAAGAACGATCAAGCCGATCGAGCGATTAGTACCAGTAAGCTACACGCGTCACCGCGCTTCCACACCTGGCCTATCAACGTGGTGGTCTACCACGGCTCTCGGCGAAGCCTTGTTTTGAGGTTAGTTTCCCGCTTAGATGCTTTCAGCGGTTATCTAGTCCACACTTAGCTACCCTGCTGCGCGGCTGGCGCCACGACAGGTCCACCAGAGGTGTGTCCATCCCGGTCCTCTCGTACTAGGGACAGATCCTCTCAAGCTTCGTACACCCACGGCAGATAGGGACCAAACTGTCTCACGACGTTCTGAACCCAGCTCACGTACCACTTTAATCGGCGAACAGCCGAACCCTTGGGACCTGCTCCAGCCCCAGGATGTGATGAGCCGACATCGAGGTGCCAAACTTTGCCGTCG
>CANCJJ010000021.1 GCA_947378305.1 Phenylobacterium aquaticum
ACGGTTTCGGTAAATCTGGCTGCGGCCTTCGTGGCCCAAGGCTTGCGCGTCGGCCTGCTCGATGCCGACGTCTACGGACCGTCTGCGCCGCGTATGCTGGGGGTCGATGGTCAGCCAGGCTTCAGCGCCGAGAAGAAGCTGGTGCCCCTGGAAGCCTGGGGCCTGAAAGTCATGTCCATGGGCTTTCTGGTCGATGAGGGCGCGGCCATGATCTGGCGTGGCCCCATGGCCTCCTCTGCCGTGCGCCAGATGATGCAGGACGTGGCCTGGGGCAGTGAGGCCGAGCCCCTGGATATTCTGATCGTCGACCTGCCGCCCGGAACCGGGGACATCCAGTTGACCCTGATCCAGAAGCTCAAGGTCGACGGGGTGGTGATTGTCTCCACCCCCCAGGAGATTGCCCTGATCGACGCCCGCCGTGCCGCCTCCATGTTCCTAAAGACCGCGACCCCGATTCTGGGCGTGGTGGAAAACATGGCCTGGTTTGCCGATCCGACCACAGGCCAGCCCATCCCGATCTTTGGCACGGGCGGTGCCCGCGCAGAGGCGGAACGCATGGGGGTGCCCCTGCTGGCGGAAATCCCCCTGGACATGGCCCTGCGTCAGGCCTGTGACGATGGCCGCCCGGTTGTCGCCACGACACCGGACAGTTTGTCGGCCAGGGCCTTTCTGACCATGGCCGCCCAGCTGGCCTGAGGCCCTCAGGCGGTGGCGGGTGCACCGCCGGGGACAGACGCCCCGGTTGTGGGTTCCGCCGCCATGGCCTTTTCTTCCTCAGCGTCCCGGTCGTCCAGGGCCTCGCGGATGGCGACATACCGGCTTTCATCCAGGGTGTAGCCAAAGAAGAGAGCGGCCCCGACAAAGACGAATATCACCGGTGCAAACAGATAGCAGAGCTGCAAACCCTGCAGGGCAAAGGGGTCATTGACCAGCTTCTTGGGGTCAAAGTGGAAGATGAACTGCAGGAGCGGGAAGACCAGCAGCACATTCATCGAGGCCCCGATCTTCTGGGTGGTGGTGACCATGGCATAGAGGACCCCGGCGCGTTCCTCGCCGGTTTCCAGCCGCACTTCGTCAGCATAGTCGGCCACCATGGAGCGGATCAGCAGGATAAAGGCGCTGACACAGAACCCGACCGTAACCATGCCAAGGGCCGTCAAACTGAAGAGCTCCCGCGGTATCAGCATGAGCGAGACCTGGGTAATCGCATAGAAGACCGAGGCAATCTGGATCGCCCGGTGCTTGCTGATCCGGCGCGCGAGTATCGGCCAGAACATGCCGCCAATCAGAGCAGCCCCAATATAGAAGATCAGCAGGAAGCCCACTTCCGGACGGGAAAAGCCCTTTATCTGGCCGAAATAGAAGGCGTAGAGCGGCGAGGTCACGCCCGGGCCCAGGGTATAGGCCAGGTCCGCCAGGATCAGCTTGGCCATGGTTGGCCGCGTAATCATGGCCCAGTAGTCGCCCAGTCCGAAATTGCGCTGAACGCTGACCGCCCGGGGCCGTTCCGGCGTAAAGGCCAGCATCAGGATCGCGCCTACGGGGATCGCCGCCATAATCATCAGGCTGATGGTATGAAAACTCCCCGGGTCTCCCAGGACCAGGGTCCGGTGGGTAAACAGGGGCAGGACCAGCAGGCCCAGGGACCCGATCGGGGCCAGGGCGGTCATCCAGCCATAGATCCGGGATCTCTCGTGATAGTTGATCGCCAGGGCCGCGCCCCAGGAGGCATGGGCCAGGGTCGTGATGGACAGGCCGATCCACAACACCAGATACCAGATGGCGAGATAGACCCAGTCTGCCCCGGCCGGCGGATTGAGGAGCATATAGCCCCCCAGCATGCCAATGGGCGTGCCGATCACATACCAGGGCCGGAAACGGCCCCAGCGGGTAAAGGTCTTGTCCATCATCCAGCCCAGGATCGGGTCCAGGGTGAGGTCAAACAGCCGCACCAGGGTGGTGGTCAGGGCAAAGACGGTCAGGCTTATGCCGACATGGCCGGTATAAAAGGGGGCGAGATAGGTCCCCGTGGCCAGGGCGAGGGCGGCGGAGGGAATGCCGGTCGAGGAGAAGGCCCAAATCCTGCCGATCGAGAGCTTGCTCGCACGGCTCGTCTTCGTCGCATCTGTCACGACAGCGTCTCCTCACCTGAATTCAAGTCCGCTCACTTGATCGGAGCGGTACGTCGTCTAGGTGACCTTGGACGCTCGGTCAGTGCAAGTCCTTTTCGCCAGTGTGGACGAAATTGACTGTTACCTAGGGGGCCACAGCCCCCGGCGCGCCGGTCAGGCCCTCCAGCACAGCGGCCTCATCATAGGCGGCATCGCGCTCTTCCAGCTGGCGCCGGATCTCTGCGTGCCTTTCGGCGGTCAGTTTATAGCCAAGGAAACAGGCCCCGCCCAACATGACAAAGACGATCGGGCCAATCGTATAGACCAGTTCCAGGCCATGGATCTGGGCCGCGGAATTGACCGCCCCCTCCTTGGGATTATAGCCCACCGTTGCCAGGACGCTGAAGGTCAGAAAGACGGAGAAGGCCCCGGCAACCTTGGTGGTGGCATTGGTCAGGGCATAGAGCAGGCCAATTTGATCCTTGCCCCCTTCCAGCCGGACTTCATCACCAATATCCGCCGTAATGGCGCGCACCATGACCGAGAAACCTGAGGCAAAAGCCCCCAGGAGCGCCATGGCAGGCAAGGTCAGGGCCATGTCGCCCCTTGGCAGCAGCAAGAGCAGGGCCAGGCCTGTCGAATAAAGGGTCGTTGAGGCTATCAGGGCCCTGTGCTTGCCAATCTTGTTGGCCAACCAGCCGGTCGCGGGGGCGCCGACAAGCCCGGCCAGTATGTAGATCATCAGCAAGAAGTTTGCGCCACTGGTTGTGAAGCCGCGAGAATCCTTGAAGAAAAATATGTAGAGAACGGCCATCCAGCCGGGACCAAGGGTCACGCAAAGGTCTGCGGCCAGAATGCGAAGGACATTGCCGCGCAGAAAGAGCCGGGCATAGTCGGCAAGCTTGAACCTTGTCCCGTCATCCCGTGAAATTGTCTCTGGGGTTGAGAAGACCACCAGACCCACCGAGACCGGCACCAGGCCAATGACGAACCAGCCAATAGCCTGAACCCCTTCGGCGTCGGTATGGCCGGCCTTGCTCATGAAAATCGGGATCAGCTGGACCACAATGGCCCCCATGACGCCCACGGCGGTCATGAGGCCGAAGATTCGCGACCGATCCTGATAGGACTTGGCCAAGCTCGCCGCCCATGCAGAGTGCGAAAGCGTCAGGATCGACAGGCCCAGATACATGACCAGCAGCCAGAGCACGAGATAGCCCTGGTCAGCCCCGGTGGGGGCCTGGAACAGCTTGTAGAGGGCAAAGGCCAGTATGGGGGCCCCTGCGGCCATCCAGACGCGATAGCGGCCAAGGCGGGTGCGGGTATGGTCCATGCCCAGGCCCAGCATGGCATCCAGCGGGATATCGATCATCCGCACAATGGCAAAGGCCCCGCCGACAACGAGCAGGCTAATCCCAAGGTGGCTGGCAAAATAACGGGGGAGCTGGACGGAAATGGCCAGGGCAAGGGCTGCAACTGGTAGATTTGTTGCCGAGAAGATAATCGCTCGGCCCAGAGACAGGGGCGCACCGCGCCGTCCGGCAGTTGTCGTCGTCAAAGCCTTATCCTCCCGATCCGGAGGCATGTTGAGCCCCCGTTCTTGACCCTAGGATAGGCTGGAATTGCCCTCGCGACGCAAGCCCCGAAATGCAACCGGGAACAATTTTGTCCCCGATTGCCCGGGTCCGACCTAGCCGCCCTGCATCTTGCGGAAGAACTTGCCGCTCTGCTCGCCGCCGTTGACATAGGCTTTCTGGCCGGCGGGATCGCTGATCTTGTCCCAGTTGTCGCGCACTTCTTCCACCGAGAGGCCGCCGTCACCCAGATAGACGCCTTCGGTCTCGTAAATCCGCGCCATGGCAAAGGCCCCGGCTCCAGCCGTCAGGGTCACACCCGTGGGCGCATCCTCAGAGGCCAGGAAGACCACGCCCGGGGTCACATATTCCGGGTTCAGCTTGGCCAGGATTTCCGGGGGCATCAGGCCTTCGGTCATGCGCGTGGCCGCGACGGGGCTGATGGCATTGATATGGATGTTGTTCTTCTGGCCTTCGATCTTCAGGGTATTCATGAAGCCGACCAGGGCCAGCTTGGCAGCCCCGTAATTCGCCTGCCCGAAATTGCCATAGAGGCCGGTGGACGAGGTCGTCACCACGATGCGCCCGTAATTCTGGGCCTTCATGATTTCCCAGATCGCCTTGACGGGCTTGACCGTGCCCAGAACGTGGACATTCATCACCAGCTCAAAGTCGGACATGTCCATTTTCGAGAAGGACTTGTCGCGCAAGATACCGGCATTGGCGATCAGAATGTCGATCCGGCCCCAGGTGTCCATGGCCTGCTGGACCATCAGGGCAACCCCGGCGTCGTCGGTCACCGAGCTGCCATTGGCAATGGCTTCCCCGCCCAGAGCCTTGATTTCGGCCACAACAGCGTCGGCCGCGGCCGACGAGCCGCCGGAGCCATCCACCGAACCGCCCAGGTCATTGACAACAACCTTGGCCCCGCGCCGGGCCAGTTCCAGGGCGTGCTGGCGACCCAGGCCACCGCCTGCGCCGGTAACGATTGCAACCTTGCCGTCAAAGCGGATGTCAGCCATGGAAAATGCTCCTGTAGGGGTTCAGATTTGCGCCGGGTTGTGCGGCGCAGCGCTCCGGTCGTCAAGCCTTCCGGGGCCATGCCGGACACCACGGGCTGTCTAAACCGGTTTGCAGCCAGCCGGATTTGTGTTGGAACAACCTCGCCAGTTGAATCAGGACCTGACCCATGACCGACCTCTTCGCGCCCTTGAGCTTCCGCCGTGGCCCGGCGATGAAAAACCGCTTCATGCTGGCCCCCCTGACGAACCTGCAAAGTTTTCCGGATGGCAAACTCTCCGATGACGAATTTCGCTGGCTGACCTTCCGGGCCGAGGGCGGGTTTGGCGCGACCATGACCTGTGCGGCCCATGTCCAGAGGATTGGCCAGGGCTTTCCCGGCCAGCTTGGGGTGTTTTCCGACGACCACCTGCCGGGCCTGACCCGACTGGCGTCTGCCATCAATGCCCAAGGCAGTCTCTCTATCGTTCAGTTGCACCATGCGGGCATGCGCACGCCCCGGGACCTGATCGGTGAGGCTCCGGTCTGCCCGTCCGACGATGCCGAAACCGGAGCCCGCGCCCTGACCGGGGCGGAGGTGGCAGCCCTGATTGAAGATTTTGTCTCCGCTGCCGAGCGTGCCGAGAAGGCGGGTTTCCAGGGCGTCGAGCTGCATGGTGCCCACGGCTATATCATCAGCCAGTTCCTCAGCCCGGAGATCAACCACCGCACCGATGCCTATGGGGGCTCAGCGGAAAACCGCGCCCGGCTCCTGCTTGAGATCATTGACGGCGTCCGCGCGCGCTGCCACCCCGACTTCAATCTGGGGGTGCGCCTCTCGCCCGAGCGTTTCGGCCTCCAGCTGGCGGACATTATTGCGCTTGCCCAGCAACTGATGCGGGAAGGCAAGGTCGACTATCTCGACATGTCCCTCTGGGATGTCTTCAAGGAACCCATGGAAGAAGCCTTCCAGGGCCGGAGCCTCATGTCCTGGTTTACCGAGCTGGAGCGGGGCGAGGTTCGTCTGGGCGTGGCGGGCAAGATCACGACGGCGCAGGATGCTCGCGCCGTACTCGCCGCAGGTGCAGATTTCGCCGTCATCGGTCGCGCCGCCATCCTGCACCATGACTACCCGCTCAAGATCCAGGCCAATCCTGACTTCACGCCCGTCGCCCTGCCTGTCAGCCGGGCGCATCTGGCGGCGGAAGGCCTGAGTGAGACCTTCATCGGATATATGAGCACCTGGAAGGGCTTTGTGGCAGAAGACCAGGCATAGCCAAGCGGGCTGGGGGGCTCATCACATGTTCGGACCGGAAAATCTTCAGAGCCTGGTGGGGCTGAGTGCCATTCTCCTGATCTGCTGGAGCCTGTCGGAAAATCGGCGGGCCTTTCCGTGGAAGCTGGCAGGCGGGGCCTTGCTGATCCAGGCGGCCCTGGTCCTGGCCCTGTTTGGCGTGCCGCCCCTGCGCGCTGGCCTGGCCGGGGTCGGCTTGGCCGTGGACGGTCTGGCTGCCAGCACCCAGGCTGGCGTGGCCTTTGTCTTCGGATTTCTCTCCGGCCTGCCAGACCAGCCCTATGCGGTCACCAATCCGGGCGGTCTGTTTGTCTTTGCCTTCCGGGTCCTGCCGGTCATTCTCGTGGTCTGCGCCCTTGCGGCCCTGCTCTGGCACTGGCGCATATTGAAGTGGGTCACCCGCCTGTTCGGTCTGGTCTTTGAAAAGACCATGGGCCTGCGCGGGGCCCCGGCCCTTGCCACGGCCGCGACGGTCTTCATGGGCCAGGTCGAAGGACCGATCTTCATCCGCAGCTATCTGACCAGTCTCTCCCGCTCAGAACTCTTCATGTTGATCGCGGTGGGCATGAGCTGTGTGTCGGGCTCGACCATGGTTGCCTATGCCGCCATCCTGAAGGGCGTCCTGCCCGGGGCGGCCGCCCACGTTCTGACCGCCTCCATCATTTCCGCACCGGCGGGAATCCTACTCGCCCGAATTCTCGTCCCCCGGGACCCCGCCACCGAGCAGCCCATGACCCTCGATCCCGGGTCGGACAAGGTCTACGAAAGCTCCATCGATGCCATGATCAAGGGCACGACCGACGGCCTTCAGATCGTCCTCAGCATAGCCGCCACCCTGATTGTCTTTGTGGCCCTCGTGGCCATGGTCAACGGCATGCTGGCCATGCTGCCGCATCTGGGCGGCCAGCCTGTGTCGGTCGAACGGATCTTCGGCGTGATCTTCGCCCCCCTGGCCTGGTCCATTGGCGTGCCCTGGAAGGATGCCTCCCTTGCGGGCTCCCTGCTGGGGGTCAAGCTGGTCCTGACCGAGTTCACCGCCTTCATCCGGCTTGGGGCCATTCCGGTGGGCAGCATGGACGAACGCACCCGGATCATCATGACCTACGCCCTCTGCGGCTTTGCCAATATCGCTTCGGTGGGCATGAATGTGGCGGGCTATACGGTGCTGGTCCCCCAGCGCCGTTCAGAAGTCATTGGCATGGTCTGGAAGGCCATGTTCGCCGGCTTCCTCGCCACCTGCGTCACCGCCGCCGTCGTCGGGGCCATGCCCGGCGCGCTCTTTGGACACTAGGTAAGCTCCATGAAACTCTACGATACCCCCCTTGCCCCCAATCCCCGCCGCGTCCGCTGGTTCATGGCGGAAAAGGGCATTGAAGACATTGAAATCGTCCGGATGAATCTCATGGAGGGCACCCACAAGACGCCGGACTACATCGCCCGGACCGGTCTGCCCGTAGTTCCCGCCCTTGAGCTTGACGATGGCACCACCATTGCCGAGAGCCTGGCCATCTGTCGCTATCTCGAAAGCCGCTATCCCGAGCCCAACCTGTTCGGCCGCACCCCGGAAGAGACCGCCCAGATCGAAATGTGGACCCGTCGGGCCGAGCTCCTGGTGGCCACACCCTTCATGCATGCGGTCCGGCACCTGCACCCGGCCATGGCGGCTCTGGAACAGCAAAATCCCGAGATCGGGGCCTATAGTCGCGATCAGGCCCTGCGGGCGCTGAAGGTTCTGGACCGACGACTGGCGGAGTCGACCTGGCTGGCGGCGGACCGCCTGACCATTGCCGATATCGTGGGTTTCATCGGCATAGACTTCACACGGATGCTTAAACTGGTCATTCCGGAGGAACTCACCCACCTCCACCGCTGGGCCGCCGCCATGCGCGAACGTCCCGCCGCCAAGGTGGCCATGTAGTCTTAAAGTCCCTTGATCAGCTCAAGGGACCGAATTCGCGTCTCCAGGCTTGGCCCCACGGCCATGACGAACAGCTCGTCGGCCCCGGCCTTGCGGGCCTTGTCCTCCAGCCCTGCGCGGACCTCAGCGGCACTCCCGACAATGGCGCGGGCCAGAACCCCGGGTAGTCGGGGATCATCCCTGCGGGCGTCCAGAAAGCTCTGGGCCTCGTCAATCGTCGGGAACCTGCGCCGTTCATTGTCCAGATTGGCCAGGGCCCCCGCCCGCATGGGGGCAGCCAGACGTTCGGCCTCCTCGCGGGTCTCGGCGGCCAGGGCAATGGTGGCGACACTGGCCCAGGGGGTTTGGCGAAAAACCGACGGAGCAAAGGCCTGTCGATAGGCTGCCGTCGAGGGGGCGCCCTCACTGCGGGCAATGAATTCCGCATAGACCATGCCCACCCCCGCCTGACCGGCAAAGGCGGCACTGTCCGGTGAGGAGCAGAGCAGGAACATGTCCGGATGCGAAGGGCCTGACGGGCTCGCATGGATGTCCCGGGCCGGATGGGCATCGGTGATCGGCTCAACGCCCGCCGCATCCAGCAGCCAGGCACTCAGCAGGGCGAAATAGTGGGGAAAGGCCTCGGAGCCTGCGGATCGCAGGGCCCCGCCCGTGCGGGAATCCGTTCCCAGGGCACGACCGACCCCCAGATCAATCCGGCCAGGGGCCAGGGCCTCCAGCTCCATGAAGACTTCAGCGACCTTCAGGGGCGAGTAATTGACCAGCATGACCCCGCCCGAGCCCAGCCGGATGGTCCGGGTCACCTGGCTGAGCGCTGCCATCAGGATCTCAGGGGCCGCCGATCCCAATGTGCCCATATTGTGATGTTCTGCCACCCAGAAGCGGTGATAGCCCAGCCGCTCTGCCGCCTTGGCCACCTCAAGGGTGTCGCGAATAGCCTGGGCCTGGCTCTCGGTTCCACTGACGGGCGAAAGGTCGAGGACGGAAAGGACCGGGCTCATTTTCGGGGCGACGTCTTCTTGATGACCGCGGAAAAGCTCATGACGGGCTCACCAATGGTCGTAATCAGGCCCCGCGTAAAGACCATGCTGCGCCCGGCCTTGACCACCTCGCCCCGCGCCTCGACCAGGGCCCCTGGCGGCACGGCCCCGACAAACTCGCCATTGAAGGTGGCTGTCACCCCGTGACTGTCCTTCATGGCCTCGCGGGCAAAGACGAAGATACAGAAGTCGGCAAAGGTCATGATCGCCCCGCCATGCATGAATCCGCCACCGTTCAAATGGTGAGGCTGGGCGCGAAAGGCGCAGACGACGCCGCCATCCTCGTCCACTCGCTCATAGAAGGGCCCGGCATAGGTCTCGAAGGGATCATTGACATAGAGGTTCCAGCCCGCCCATTCGCCCTCAGTGACCGCGGTCCGGGTCCAGCCTGCGGCTTCGGTGGGTAAATCGGTCATGGCTTGCTCCCTGAAGTTGGGTCAGGGTTTGCCTCAAGCCAGAGTCAAATGCCAGCCGGGACGGTGGCATAATCGTCTAAGGGGATGGGGCAGGGGCTGTCGGCTGACCCTGACCGATGCGGTTGGGCTGGGGGGGCTGTTCAGGGGACCGGACCAGGTGCGGATCAGCCGACCCTCACCTTCTGACGCCCATCTGTGGCGCGACCATGCTTGCAATAAGGCCATTTGTGGGCCGTTTCGCTTTTCGGGGGCCTCAGCTCTCGAAATAGGGCTCCACCGGGCCCTGAAGTTTCACCGTCATCTGGCGGCCATTGCGGTCCACCGTCTTGCCCACGGCCAGCCGCACCCAGCCCTCGCTGACGCAGTATTCCTCAACATTGGTCTTCTCGACCCCCTTGAAGCGAATGCCGACGCCCCGTTGCAGAACGTCTGCATCATGCCAGGGGCTGTTGGGGTCGACGCTGAGGCGGTCGGGCGGGGTGTCTGAAGCAATTTCGGTCATGGGAGGCGTCATAGCGGGGACGAGGTTTCCTGGGAACCTGTCATTTCTTGCTTTCCTGTCCCACGGGATGCTGTTTCAAGGGAGGGATCAAACGTCTGCGCCCTTTCGGTGACGCAGCCCAGCAAGGAGACGACCCATGGGTGAGGCTTGGATTATTGACGTGGCGCGGACGCCGCGCGGTGTGGGCAAGGTCGACAAGGGGGGCCTGTCCAATGTTCACCCCCAGCGGATTCTCTCCACCGTGCTCAAGGCCCTGGCCGAGCGGAACGGCCTGAACACCGCCGACATCGACGACGTCATCGCCGGTTGTGGTACCCAGAGCGGCAAGCAGGGCAGCTGCATTGCCCGCATGGCCGCCCTCGACGCGGGCTTTTCCGTCAATGCGCCGGGCATGTCCCTTGACCGCTTCTGCGGCTCGGGTCTGACCGCCGTCAACCTGGCTGCCATGGGCGTCATGTCCGGAGCCCAGGACCTGGTCATTGCCGGTGGTGTGGAAAGCATGTCCCACGGCTCGACCCTCAAGCGCCAGTCGGGGGCCACCCTGGACAGCCTCAATGCCCACCTGCGCGCCATCCATCCCCAGCCCCATCAGGGCGTCTGCGGGGATCTGGTCGCCACCCTCGAAGGCATTACCCGGGAAGACGTGGACAAGCTCGGCGTCGAAAGCCAGCGCCGCGCTGCCCATGCCATGGCCAACGGCTATTTCAGCAAGAGCCTGATCCCCGTCTACCTCGATGACGGCACCCTGGCCCTGGACCAGGAAGAATACCCCCGACCCCAGACCACCCTGGAAGGCCTCAGCCAGCTGAAGCCCGCCTTTGCCGCCCTCTATGACATGCCCCTGGACGAGGAAGGCCTGACCTTCCGTCGTCTGGTCGAGGCCACCTATCCCGACGTGAAGATCAATCACATCCACCATGCCGGGAACTCCTCGGGCGTGGTTGACGGGGCCGGGGCCGTGATCATTGCCTCGCCGGAATATGCCATGGCCCACGGGCTCAAGCCCCGGGCCCGCATTCGGTCCATGGCTACCATGGGCGATTCGCCCGAGCTCATGCTCAATGCGCCAGTGCCTGCCGCCCGCAAGGCCCTGGCCAAGGCTGGCATGACCATGAAGGACATCGAGCTGGTCGAAATCAACGAGGCCTTCGCTGTCGTGCCGCTCAAGTTCATGCGTGACCTCGAGGTCGACCCGGCCATCGTCAATGTGAATGGCGGCGCCATTGCGCTCGGCCATCCCATCGGAGCCACCGGGGCCATGATCCTGGGCACCCTGCTGGACGAGATGGAGCGTCGCGACCTCAATGTCGGTCTGGCCACCCTCTGCGCGGCCGGCGGCATGGCGCCTGCGGCCATTATTGAACGGATGTAGACCTCAAGGGACACGGCGGATCGCGTCCATCGCGACGCGATCCGCTCCCCCCCTGAGCGTGGCAACGAGCGAAAAAAACCGTCACACTTCTGATCGATTATGGCATCGAACGAGGACCCGACCATGCGCGTACCCCTGACCCTGATCGCCCTTCTGGCAGGCCTGTCGGCCACCCCGGCCCTGGCAGCCGATGCACCGCGCGAGATGGGGCCTGCAAGCCTGGCCAAGCCCCATGCCGTGACCGGCGGATTTGAGCTTCCCAATGGCTGGCGCATCACGCCTGCGACCAGGTCGATGGGCAGCACGGGCGATCTGGTCCTCAAGCTGGTCGAGGCGCCGGACAGCAAGGCCATTATTGGTAATCATTCCGGCTTCCTGCCCCACGGACTTGCGGTCATTGATCCGGTCAGCGGCAAGATCGTTCAGGAAATCCGCCTCAAATCCACCTGGATGGGCCTGGCCTGGGCTCCGGACGGAAAGACCCTCTATGTCTCCGGGGGCAATGCAGGCGGGTCCCTTACCCAGCCCACCCGGGCCCCCATCTATGCCTTCGGCTACAAGGACGGCCGCCTCAGCGACCAGCCCGTCGGCCAGTTCGACGAAACCCTCCCTCTGGACAAGATCGCCTGGTCGGGTGTGGCCCATCATCCAAGCCGCCCGCTCGTCTATGCCGCCAATCGCGGAGCCGATGAAAAGCCCAGCAATATTGTCGTCTTCAATGCGCAGGACCACAGCCTCGTCACCCGCATTCCGGTCGAGATCAGCCCCTATGAGCTGGTGTTTTCCAAGGATGGCCAGCGGCTGTTTGTCTCCAACTGGTCCAGCCGGTCGGTCAGTGTCATCGACACACGGACCAACAAGGTCATCAGCACGATCCAGGTTGGGGCCAATCCGAACGACATGGCCCTGGCCAGGGACGGGCGTCTCTTTGTGGCCTGTTCGGCCGACAATACCGTCTATGTGATCGACACCCGGACCCTGAGTGTCACGGAACGTATTTCCACAACCCTGACCCCCCTGGCCCCGGAGGGCTCAACCCCCGATGCCCTGGCCCTGGATGGCCGTCGCGGCCTGCTCTATGTGGCCAATGCCGACAATAACGATCTCGCCGTCGTGGATATCCGGTCTCCGGGCCACAGCACGGTCCGGGGCTTTGTTCCCACAGGTTGGTATCCCGCCGCCCTGGCCATGGCTGAAGGCGGCAATGCCCTCTATGTCGGCGCCGCCAAGGGCGAGGCTGCCTATCCCGACCCCTCGGGTCCGCACAGCCCCATCCCGTCCGCGACACCTCAGTCCGTAAAGTATCTCCAGACCTCAAGCCTGGAACGGCTTGATCTCACAAGTCTGGAAAAGAACCTCCCTGCCTGGACGCGGCAGGTGGAAAGCAACACCCCCTACCGGGATGATCTCCTCCAGAAGGCCCGGGCGTCCGCCCAGCCGTCCGTCATTCCCAGTGCCGTGGGTCAGGGCTCGCCCATCGAACACGTCATCTACATTATTCGTGAAAACCGGACCTATGATCAGGTTCTGGGCGACCTGCCGCGGGGCAATGGCGATCCCCGCCTGACCCTGTTCGGCCGCAAAATTACCCCCAATGGCCACGCCCTGGCCGAGCAATTCGCCACCTTCGACAACTTCTATGCCGACGGCGAAGTCAGCGTCGATGGTCACTCCTGGTCGAACTCGGCCTATGCGACCGACTTTAACGAAAAGTGGTGGCCGGCCAATTATGGCAGCCATTCCAAGACCTTGGCCGCACCGGCCTATGTCCCGGCGGCAGGCCACATCTGGGACCTCGCCCGCCGCAAGGGCCTGACCTATCGCAGCTATGGGGAATATGCGAGCCGGGTCAGCGACGGCACGGGCATGGAAGCCTCCCAGGGGGCCGATGGCCTCCAGGGCCATGTCTCGAAGTCCTATCGCGGCTTTGAGGCGCGGGACACGGAAAATCTGGCTGTCTTCTTGAAGGAATTCGACCAGTTCGAAGCCAGTTTCGATAACCCGGATGCGTCTGTGCGTTTGCCGAATTTCATCGTCATGAGCATGGGCGAAGACCATACGCGCGGGACAGCTGCGGGGGCCTTCACGCCCTCGGCCATGGTTGCCAATAACGACTGGGCCCTTGGCCAGCTCATCGACCGGGTCAGCCATTCCCGCTACTGGCCCAAGACGGCCATCTTTGTTGTCGAGGATGATGCCCAGGACGGTGCCGATCACGTCGATGCCCGCCGCACGGTCGCCCTGGCCGTGAGCCCCTATATTCATCGCGGCACCCTGGACTCGACCCTCTATTCGACCAGCTCGATGGTGCGCTCGATTGAGCTCCTCCTGGGCCTGCCGCCCATGAGCCAGTATGACGCCGCCGCCACGCCCATGTACAAGGCCTTCAGCGAAACCCCGGACCTGACGCCCTACACGGCCTTGCCGCCTCAGATCGATGTGAACGCCAAAAATGTCGTCACGGCCTGGGGATCTGCGGCCAGCGCCAAGATGAACTTCGAGGACGAAGATCGGGCCCCCATGGCGGCGCTCAATCAAATCATCTGGAAGAGCGTCAAGGGGGCAGACTCTGAAATGCCCGCCCCGGTTCACCGCTATCGGCCCCTGATCGATGTGGCCCCAGTCGCCGGAAGCTCGGGTCGCTGAACGGGACGGGAGCCTGGTCTCCCAACCCACATCCGCCGGGAGATCCGGCTGACAGGCTGACGAATTCCCCTTGGCCTGGTCTGCATACAGGTGCAGTCTTTCTTCAGACCGTCGAGACGAACGGGGGAGGACATCATGACCTATGCGCCAGGCCATCGCGCCTATTACGATGCCGACAGCCACATTATGGAATTGCCGGATTTTCTTAAAAAATACGCCGATCCAGGCCTGCGGGATGAAATCCCAGAGGTCAGCTATTCCGCCTCGATCGTCTCGGACGAGGAAGTCGCTGTCATTATGGACCAGGGCGGTCGTCACAGTCCTGAGCATGTCGCCGCCCAGATCGCCATGGGCGACACCCTGATCGAGAAGTCCAAGGAAATTCAGGCCCTCGGAGCCTTTGATCCCGGCGACAGGACCCGGGCCATGGATCTGCTGGGGTTCAAGAAACAGCTTGTTTTCGCCACCCACAGCCTGCGCATGCCCTTTTCGCCCAGCACCAGGCTGGAGAACCGCCTCCGCTATGGGGCGACCCGCGCCCATAATCGTCACATGGCCGACTTCTGCGCCCATGATGACCGTCTGATGGGGGTTGGCGTCGTTCCGCTGGATGACCCCGAGCTGGCCCTTGCGGAACTGGACTTCATCCTGGCCAAGGGACTGAAGGCCGTCTGGGTGCCGCACAGGCCCTGCGGCGAACGATCCCCCGGACACGTTGACCTCGACCCCTTCTGGGCCCGTCTGGCAGAGGCGGGGGTGCCCTTCGTTCTGCATGTGGGCGGTGCGCCTCTGCAATTGGCCAAGGCCTGGATGAACAATGGTCGTCCTCCGACCAAGGACTGGCTGGGCGGTGGCGAAAACCTCCGGACCAAGGATGTCGCCCTGCTTCATGAAGGCCCGGAACAGTTTCTCACCATGATGGTTCTGGATGGGGTCTTGAATCGCCATCCGGGCCTGCGCGGCGCGGCGGTCGAGCTTGGGGCTGGATGGGTGCCGGAAATGCTTCGCCGTCTGGACTGGGTGGTCAAGCACTGGAGCCGCAATGACGCCAATCTCCAGGGCCTGAAGCGAATTCCCTCCGAGCAGATCACCGATCAGCTGGCCTTCACCCCGTTTGTCTTTGAGGAAGTGGGCAATTTTATCGACCAGTCCAATCCCGACCTCTACCTGTTTTCCAGCGACTATCCCCACATTGAAGGGGGACGTAATCCGATCGCACGGTTCGAGGCCTCTCTCGGAGAGCGGAGCGAGGCTGTCCGCGAGAAGTTCTATGCTGAAAACTTCCTGCGGATCTTCCCGGGGGCCAGGGTGCATGAAAGGTCAGCGGCCCTGGCCAGCTGATCTATCTGTCTCGGAGCGGCTTCAGGCGGGGGTCGGATAGACCAGTAGGCCGCGCTCAACCATGAGCCGCATGGCGTCGTAGACTTCCGCCATTTCCTCGTAGCGCATGCGCAGGTCGGCCAGTCTCTGGACCTCGACCTTGCCGATTTCGGTGGGATGGGCGGCCATGGCCAGGGCCTCTTTCAGCCACTGGGCCCGGGCATGGGCGCACGCGACCGCCAGGTGCTGAAACTTGTCCGGATCAGCCGGGCCAAGGGCCGCCTTGATCATTTCCCGGTCAGAGGCATAGGCCGTGAAGTCAATGTGTTCCAAATGTCCGCGAAGCTTGCGGGCGGCCTGGGGATCGGAATCCTCGTCAGGCACGAAATGGTCCCGCGATGAGCGGCTGAAACCGGAGGCACGTGTCGACATAAAATCCTCCTGCGCTTTTACAAACGCTGCGCAAGCTTGTGCGGAGGATTGTCTACAGGCGATCTCTTAATGGACCATTGAAGCCCGGACCATGCCCCTAGCTCACCATGTCGTCCTGGATGGTCTTGCGGGCCTCCCAGTAGAGCAGGGCGGCGATCAGGGTGCAGCTGGCCGAGACGATCAGGGCCCAGCGCAGGCCGTCCCCGCTGCCCAGACCCCCGGGACCTGCCAGATACCCCGACAGGGCTCCCACCGCCACCGGGCCAATGCCCAGTCCCACCAGATTGATCACAAACAGCAACAGCGAGGCCGCCGTGGCGCGCATGTGGGGCGGCACCAGACCCTGGGCCGAGGCATAGACCGGGCCATACCAGAGCGAGCCCAGCAGGCCCGGAATGATCATGACGGCCATGGCCCCAAGCGCGGTCGGGTTCAGATAGACCCAGACCGAAAAGACCGGCGAAACCAGGGCGGCAATGGCGGGCACGGTCATATAGGCGCGGATGTCGCGAGCGGCGGCCCGGTCGGCCAGCCAGCCTCCGATCCAGGTCGAGATAATCGCTGAAACACCCCCCAAAATCCCCAGGCTCAGGCCCAGAAACCCCGCAGACTTCAGACCGAACAGGCTCGCCAGGTGGGCGATCTCGGCCGTATGGTTGCGGAAATAGAAGGACGGCACAAAGGCCCCGTTGCCATAGCCGATAAAGGCCTGGGTCGCCGCGGCGAAGGCGATCAGCCAGAAGGTGCGCTTCTTGGACAGATAGCGCAGGGTATCCATAAAGCCTTCCTGCGAGACCGGGGCTGTGGCGGCGGCAGGCCTTGCCACCTGATTGCGGGGTTCGCGCAAGGTGAACAGGACCACGACGGTCAGGATCAGTCCGGGCAGTCCCGCCATCAAAAAGGCCGCCCGCCAGCCAAAGGCATCGGCCATCAGCCCGCCCAGCACCGAGCCGAGCAAGCCGCCCAGGGGCGTGCCAATCGAATAAAACGCCAGGGCCGAGGCGCGCTTTTCCTTCGGCACATAGTCCGTGATCAGGGAATGGGAGGTGGGCGTGCACCCGGCCTCGCCAATGCCCACGCCGACCCGGGCGAGCAGGAGCTGGACAAAGGTCGCCGCCTGTCCGCAGAGAACAGTGAAGCCGCTCCAGACCACCAGACAGGCAGAAATAATCCAGACCCGGTTCTTGGTCTCGGCCAGCCGGGCAATGGGCAGGCCCAGGAAGGTGTAGAAAAGGGCAAAGGCAAAGCCGCTCATCGCCCCGATCTGCCAGTCGGCCAGATTCAGGTCATTCTTGATGGGCTCGGCCAGGATGGTGACAATCTGCCGGTCGAGGAAATTGATCGTGTAGACCAGCAGCAATATGACCAGGGCATATTTGCGGAAGGCATCCGACACCAGCGGCACAGCGGGAGCCTCCGGCACAGCGACCGTGGACTCGGGCAGGGTGGTGTCCGTCATTTGCGTTTCCTCGAAGGTTTTTTATTTTCTCCACCCTAGACGGCGGAGTCTGGGCTGGGCAAGGTCTCATGCGACACCGACGACGCCCCAAGGAGACCTTCCCTGCCATGGAACTGATTATCGGCACGCGCAAATGGTCGAGCTGGTCGCTCAGGCCCTGGCTCGTCATGAAACATCTGGGGCTGGACTTCACCGAGACCCTGGTCACCCTGCGTCAGGCCGAGGGAGTGACCCGCCAGGAGATACTGGTCCATTCCCCGTCCGGCCAGGTGCCCGCCCTCAAGGTCGACGGCATGGTGGTGACCGATTCCCTCGCCATCTGCCTCTATCTGGCCCACACCTACCCGCAAGCCAGGCTCCTGCCCGACGACAAGGTCCTGCGCGCCCTGGGGCTCTCGGCCATGGCCGAAATGCACGCCGGCTTCATGGATCTGCGCCGGGACTGCGCCATGTACCTCGAAATTGAGCCCCGCAAGGCTGAGCTGTCAGAGGCGGTCGAGGCCAATGTGCGGCGCATTGTCGACATCTGGCTCGACCTGCTCACCCGCTCGTCCGGCCCCTACCTCCTGGGCTCCTGGTCCCTGGTCGATGCCTTCTACACCCCGGTGGCGACCCGCATCCGGACCTGGCAGATCGACCTGGCCCAATACGGCGATGACGGCCGCGCAGCCCAATATGCCGAGCGCCTGCTCGCCGACCCCCACTTCCTCGAATGGGAAGCCGAGGCGAAGCGCGAGGTCTAACCCCTGCCAGGCCTCGGCCAGGCCCCCCTAGCCCATCTTGTAAACGCACATCTTGTTACCGTCCCGGTCGCGGAAATAGGCTCCGTAGAAGGTTGGCATGCGTTCGCCGGGCGGGCCGTCGCAGGTGGCCCCATTGGCCAGGGCCAGGGCGTGGACCTCATCCACCAACTCGCGGCTGGAGGCCTGCAAGGCGGACATGGCACCATTCCCCGCAGAGGCCGGAGTCTGGTCGTAGGGCACGCAGACCGACAACATGCCGCCCGCGCCAGAGGCATAGAATTCCATGCGGTCATTGGACATGACGGCCTTGCCGCCCAGGGGGGCCAGAACCGCGCGATAGAAATCCTTCGCCTTGGCAAAGTCATTGGTGCCGATGGTCATATAGCCCAGCATGGATCGTCCCTCCTCAAATGGTTTGAGACCCAAGCCTATCCGGCCCCACTGATTCCGGCGAGGGGCTCAGCGGGCGAGAAGTATGGCCCCCAGCACAAAGGCCCCGATCCAGGCCGTGGCCCCCACCATCATGGCAATTGGCTTCCAGCCCACGGCGGCAACATCCTTGAAGGAGGTCTTCATGCCCAATGCGGCAATGGCCGTGACCAGGCACCAGCGCGACACATCCGAGGCCGCCGTCGTGGCAAACTTCGGCAGGACGCCCAGGCTGTTGATCACCACCAGGATCACAAACCCCACCAGGAACAGGGGCGGGGCCGGAATCCGTCCCTTGCCTGCGCCCGGCGTGGACCTGGCCACGACAATGGAAATCCCGAAGACAATCGGGGCCAGCAGGGCCACCCGCAACAATTTCACATAGGTCGCCACGTCCCCGGCTGCGGGCGAGATCGAATACCCCGCCCCCACCACCTGGGCCACATCGTGAATCGTGCCGCCCAGGAACATGCCCGCCTGAACCTCTGTCAGCCCCAGGCGCGCGGCCAGGACGGGATAGAGGATCATGGCCACCGTGGACAGGGCCGTCACCGTCACCACGGTCAGGATGGTATCGCGCTCGCTCTCCTTGGTCCGGGGCAGGACCGAGGCAATGGCCAGGGCCGCCGAGGCCCCGCAAATCGCCACCGCCCCGGAGGCCAGGACGCCAAAGGCCCGCGAGCGGCCAAACACCGGGGCCAGTATCAGGCCCAGCGCCAGGGTCGACAACACGGCGGCGATCACCATGACAATCGGGGCCGGGCCCAGGCTCATGATCTGCTCGGCCGTCACCCGCGCCCCCAGCAGGGCCACCCCCAGCCGCAGAACGGCCTTGGAGGAAAACTCGATCCCCGCCACGCACCGGCCTTCCTCGTGCAGAAAGTGGAAGGCCATGCCGAGCAGAAGGCCAAACAGCATGACCGGGGCATTATAGTGCTGGGACAGCCAGGTCGCTGCCAGGGCAATGGTCAGAGCCACCAGAACGCCGGGATAGACCGCCCGACCGGTGTCGATCAGGCTGAGACGGCGGGGTGCCGGGCTCACCTCCGGCACGCCCTCCAGCCCGTCCAGGGACCGGAACATGGCCCGGGCCTGGGAGGTGTCGGTATCGAGGTCGCTGGCCATGGGTTTAGTCCTGAAGTCCGGGGGAGGGGCGCGACTTAAGCCGTCGCGAGGCTCATGTCTTGGATTTTAGATCGCCATAGGCACCAAGGGCGCGGTGACGGGCGGTGTCATGGTCAACCACCGGGCGGGGATAGTCGGTGCCCAGCCTCAGGCCCGCGGCGCGCAAGGTGTCCGAAGGCACCAGCCAGGGCGCGTGGATCAGCTTGCCGGGCAGCCTTGCCAGTTCCGGAACCCAGCGGCGGATATAGGTCCCGTCCGGGTCAAACCGTGTGCCCTGGGCCATGGGGCTGAATATGCGGAAATAGGGCGCGGCATCGGCCCCTGTTCCGGCCACCCACTGCCAGTTCCCGGCATTCGAGGCGTGGTCGGCATCCACCAGCGTGTCCCAGAACCATTGTTCGCCCCGTCGCCAGTCCACCAGCAGGTGTTTGGTCAGAAAGGAGGCACAGATCATGCGCACCCGGTTGTGCATCCACCCGGTGGTCCAGAGCTGGCGCATGCCCGCATCGACAATCGGATAGCCGGTCTGGCCCCGGCACCAGGCCTCAAAGCCCGCCGCATCCTCATGCCAGCCGAAGCCGTCAAACCGGGGATCGAAATTGTCCTGTGCCAGGTCGCCCGCCCGGTTGGCAATCTGGGCATTGAATTCCCGCCAGCCCAGTTCCGCCAGAAACTTGTCCACTTCCGTGTCCGGCGCAGCCCCGCGAAATCCGGCCCCTTCCGCCGCCCGCCAGCAGGCCTTGGGGCTGATCTCGCCGAAATGCAGATGGGCGGACAGGCGCGACGTCCCCTCCACTCCCGGGCGGTCCCGGTCATGGGAATAGCGCGCCAGCCGCGTATCCACAAAGTCGGCCAGCAAGGCCTGGGCCTGGCTCTCCCCCGGCGACCATCCGGAAAACCCCGCCGACCAGTCCGGCCGCGTGGGGTGCAGCTTCCAGTCCGCCAGGGTCTCGCTTCGCGGCCAGACCTCCGGAGCGGGCAGGGCTGTGGGCGCGGGGATGGCGGCGGGCAGGGTCAGCTGGGCCCGGGCGGCCCGCCAGAAGGGGGTAAAGACGCTGAACGCCCCCCCCACCTTGGTGCGAACACTGTCCGGCGGCAGCAGGTGGCCGCCGTTGAACCTGTGAACCTCGATCCCCTGGCCCTTCAGGCCCCGGGCAAGATCCTGGTCCCGTGCCGCCAGGCCGGGATCGAACAGGGCATTGTAATAGACCGCCCGGGCTCCGGTTTCCGCCAGCAGGTCCTTCAGGACCGCGTCCGCCGGTCCGCGCCGCAGGACCAGCCTGGACCCACACCCCTCCAGCGCCGCCTGTAAACTGGCCAGGGACTTGTCCAGCCACCAGAGCGAGGCCGCGCCCGGCGCACGCACGGCTTGCGTCTCGTCGAGAATATAGACCGGCACCACCGGCACCCCGGCGCGCAGGGCCGCCTCCAGGGCGGGATTGTCGGAAAGGCGCAGATCGCGCCGGAACCAGAGAATGACCGGTGACATGGTTTTAGAGGGTTAGCCCCACTCCTCCTGGGCTCCGGCCCGACGGGCCGACGCACTATGGCTCGTATCCCGCCCCGCCCAGCGGGGGTGTTCCAGGGCGCGCGAAAACGCCCAGCCCTGGCCCATGGTCACGCCCAGTTGCCGGGTCAGGGCGATCGAGTCCTCGGTTTCGATCATTTCGGCAATGGTCGACATGCCCAGGTCCTCGCACAGCCTAACCACATGCCGGACAATCGCCTCGCCTCGGGTATCGGCCCGCATGTCCTGGATGTAGCGGCCGTCAATCTTGACGTAGTCCACCTCGATCTGGCGCAGATAGTCCAGGGAGGCGGCCCCAGCCCCGAAATCATCCAGACAGATAATATGGCCCTTCTTGCGCAGGTCAGCCAGCACCCGGTTGGCCTGTTCCAGATCCCCGATCTGGCTGGTTTCCGTAATCTCCAGCATCAGGCGCGGCCGCATGTTTCGCTCCCGGGACGTCACCTCCAGCAGGGCCTCGATAAAGCTCGGAATCATGAGCGACTTGGCGCTGATATTGGCTGCAATCCGGGTGGTAAAGGGCTCGGCCTTCAGGACCTCGGCGACACTCTTGACCACGGCCAGATCGAAGGCGGTAATCAGCTGCATGTCCTCGGCCAGCCGGATGGTCTCGCCGGGATTTCCGTCCTTGCCGAACCGGGCCAGGGCCTCGAAATGGTGCAGGGTCTGGTCGCGCAGGATCACGACCGGCTGGAAGGCCAGGGTAAAATCCCCCGTCGCCACAATGGTCTTGAACCGGCTGGCCTGCCGCAGGGTCTGGGCAACCGCCTCCCGGAACCCGACCGCCGCCGCCTCCGCCCCGTCCTCGGAATAGCGGTTGAGGGTATGGCGCATGGCCCGGATGTTCTGGGCCACCGACCCGGACTCCAGTGGCAGTTTCTGGGTCTTGGCGCTCAACCGTTCGCCGGTTGCCGTCTCCATCCGGTCGGCCAGATGGCTGGCAGGCGACCCCGCGGGCCGGATCAGGGCAAACCGGTCCCTGGCCAGTTCACTGCCGCCAAGGCCCCCGTAGGACTCGGCGCGAAGGGTTGCCGCCAGCACCCGGCGGGCCGCCGTCGCCGCGTCGGCTCCCATATGACCCAGTCCGGTATTCAGACCGGTGAGTTCCACAAGGTCGAGGTCGAGTTTCAGGCCCGCCTCATCAGCCTGGGCCAGAAGGATTGCCGTCGCCTCTTCGAAACTCTCCGCCGTCACCAGACCGTTTTCGTCCAACTCCAGGCCTTCGAGCCCGGGCTGTCCGCCCCGGGACAGGGCGCAGGACAGATACTGGCTCCTCTGGGGCAGTCGGAAGGCAGACAGACTGCCAAATTGCGCCCTCGCGCCTCGCCCCTGGTGCCGCAGGGCGACCTTCAGCGGTCCCTTGCGTTCCCCGCCCCGGATGCCGGTCAGCAGTTCGGAGAGCAGGTCCGCTTCCTCGGGGGCAAAAATCGCTGTCCAGTCCTGGCCAATCAGGTCCCTGTCGCTGGTCCCGGTCACATTATCCGCCGCCCCGAGGGCAAAGGTGATCTGACCGTGTCGATCCACCTCAAACAAGAGGTCCGCCCCGGCAAAGGCCAGTCCCAGCAGGCGCGCAATCGGATCTTCCAGCCCGCCTGTCTCAGACATGGGCCCCCTCCGAGCGCGCGGCGACCTCCGGAGACCGGACCTCATCTGCCCTGGCTGACACCTTCCACGCCACGAATAGGTCCGTCCTGTATTGCTGGATACGACCGTTTATAGACCCATCCCGCCTACAGAGCGTTAATGTAAAATGCGCATGTTCGCCGACCAGGCGGCTGGCCTATCGACGCAGGCCCCCGCGCAGGTTATGGGCAGACCCCATGGGGACATGGCGAAACTGGTAGACGCAAGCGACTTAAAATCGCTCGGAGTAATCCATCCGGGTTCGACCCCCGGTGTCCCTACCACCCTAAATCAGCCCCTGGGCCTTGAAGCTGGTGGTGCCGTCCCGGCCGATGATGATGTGGTCGTGGACCTGGATCTTCAGGATGGCCGCAGCCCGGATGATTTCCTGGGTCATGGAAATGTCCGCGCCTGAGGGCGTCGGATCGCCCGAGGGGTGATTGTGCGCCAGGATCATGGCACTCGCCGACAATTCCAGCGCCCGGCGCACCACCTCCCGGGGATAGACCGGCGCATGGTCCACCGTGCCGTGGTTCATCACCTCGTCGGCGATCAGCTGGTTCTTCTTGTCGAGAAAGAGCACCCGGAACTGTTCGCGCGGCTCATGGGCCATGGCGGTGCGCACATAGGTCATCAACTGGGTCCAGGACGAGATCAGGGTGCGCTTGGCGACGGTTTCGCGCCCGATCCGCAGGGCCGCCTCCTGGAGGAGTTTCAGGTCCATGGCCGCCTGTTCGCCGATCCCGGCCACACTGCGTAACTGTTCGGGACTGGCCCCAAGCACCGCCCCCAGCGAGCCAAACCGGGCCAGCAGGCGCTTGGCCAGGGGCTTTACATCCCCCCGGGGCAGGCTGCGAAACAGGAAAAGCTCCAGGAATTCATAGTCGGGCAGGGCGGCCAGCCCCCCGTTCAGGGCCCGTGCGCGCAACCGCTCCCTGTGGCCGGCATGGGGCGAGGTGTCGCCCAGGATCTTGTCATCGCCGAGAAACAATCCCGGCCCAGCCTCACGGAATTTGCCGCCCACACCCGCCCCCTCAATTGGCGGGATAAATGTTCCTTAAATGTTCCAGTTTGGCAAGGGGCCTTCCGTCCGCCTCACCCAACCAGGATCGGGGGTTGGAACAGGCCTGCGGAGCTGGCGGTAAAGACTTCATAGCCGGTTTCGGTCACCCCGATGGAATGCTCGCACTGGGCCGAAAGGGACTTGTCGCGGGTCACCGCCGTCCAGCCGTCGGACAGGACCTTCACCTGCCACTTGCCCAGATTGACCATGGGCTCGATGGTAAAGAACATGCCCGGGCGCAGGCGCTCACCGCCGCCCCTCTGGCCGAAGTGCACGATGTTGGGCGAGTCGTGGAAGACCCGGCCCAGGCCGTGCCCGCAGAAGTCGCGCACCACCGAACACCGCTGGGCCTCGACATAGGTCTGGATCGCATAGCCAATGTCGCCCGTCGTCGCCCCGGGCTTGATCGCGTCCATGCCCCTCTGCATGGCCTCATAGGTCACATCCACCAGCCGCTTGGCCCGGGGTGCCACAGGCCCCACGCCATACATGCGCGAATGGTCCCCGTGCCAGCCGTCCAGAATGGCGGTCACGTCGATATTGGCGATATCGCCTTCCCGAAGCGCGCGCTCCGAGGGAATGCCGTGGCAGACCACATGATTGACCGAGATACAGACCGTCTTGGTATAGCCGCGATAGCCCAGGCAAGCGGGCAGGGCCCCGTGGTCCAGAATGAATTCCCGCGCCAGCCGGTCGAGCGCATCTGTCACCACGCCGGGCTGAACATGCGGGATCAGCATGTCCAGGCATTCGGCCGCCAACCGGCCCGCCTTGCGCATGCCCTCGAAATCCTCAGGCCCGTGCAGCTTGATCTTTCCGGTCCGGTGTTCGGACTCCAGGATATCGGTCATCGACATTCAAACAGTCTCCTGATCCGCCCTGCGCCAGGGCAGGGGCCGGGCAAGGCGAAGTCTCTCTGGGCTTATCTGGCAAGCATAGCACAAAACCTCAACGCCCAGGCGAGCGGCTGCGCGTAATCTTTTTGCAAAAACCGGGTCCAGGTCGTCACAGACGTCAAAGGCCGAACAATCCTGGCGCTGGACCACAAACAACACCACCGCCCGCGCGCCCAGGGCCACCTGCTGCTCCAGGGCCTCCAGGTGCCGGACCGCCCGGGCGGAGACACAGTCCGGCCACTCGGCCAGGCCCTCGCCCCGGTGCAGGGTCACGCCCTTGACCTCAACCCAGCAGGCCGCCCGCTGCGGATGGCTCAGGCGAAAGTCCGCCCGGCTGGCGTCCCCATAGCCCACCTCCGCCTGATGGGTCGCATATCCGGCCAGCTCCGGGATCAGGCCCGCCGCCAGGGCCTCGGCCACCAGCCGGTTGGGCATGGCCGTATTCACCCCCACCAGGGTCCCGTCTACCGCCACCAGTTCCAGGGTATGGGCCAGCTTGCGCCTGGGATTGTCAGAGACCGACACCCAGACCTTCAGCCCCGGCATGTTCATGCCCAGCATGGCCCCTGGATTGGGACAATGGGCCGTAATCTCCCGGCCATCCGCCAGCACCACATCGGCCAGGAAACGCTTATAGCGCCGGATCAGTGTGCCGCTCAGCAAGGGGTGGGAAAAGTCCATGACCTGCGGGGTATAGGCAAGCCGTGTCCCAGCCGATAGAGGACAGGAGAGAACAGAGGATTTCAAATGGGTAGTCCAGGCGGTCAGAATGTCGTGACAGCAGCCGTGCTGATCATCGGCGATGAGATTTTGTCGGGCCGCACCCAGGATACCAACCTGCGCGACATTGCCCGCTATCTGGGCGTCCACGGGGTCGACCTTGCTGAGGCGCGCACCGTCTCCGATGTCATGGAAGACATTATCGCAGCCCTCAATGCCCTGCGCGCCCGCTACGACTATGTGATCACCACCGGCGGTATAGGCCCCACCCATGATGACATTACCGCCGATGCCGTCGCCGCCGCCTTCGGGGTCGAGCTGGTCGAGCATCCGGACATTATCGCCATGATGAGCGCCCGCTGGGGCGTTGAGCTCAATGCCGCCCGCCGTCGCATGGCCCGGGTGCCCGTTGGTGGCGATCTGGTCAAGAACCCGGTTCAGGGTCCGCCGGGCTTTACCATCGGCAATGTCTTTGTCCTGGCCGGCGTGCCCCAGATCATGCGCGGCATGCTGGAAGATGTCGGGCCCCGCCTGCGCACCGGTACGGTGGTCATCTCGCGGACCGTCCGGGTCGAGGGATCCGGCGAGGGGGCCATAGCTGCGCCGCTCGAGGCCGTGGCCAAGGCCCATCCCGAGCTTAGCCTGGGCAGTTACCCCTTCTTCACCGAGGGGCTGTATGGCTCCAACCTGGTCCTGCGCGGACGGAATGCCGAAGAGCTCGAAGCCACCGTGGCCGAGCTGATCGTCAGTCTTGAGGCGGCGGGCGTTGCCGGGGCACGGGAAGTCCTGCCCGTAACCTAGGGGCAGCCGGCGAGGCATCAGGGCGGGCCTGTTGTCCGGGAACGAATGGCGGCATAGTCCGTCCAGACATTGAGCGAGCGGCGAGAGCGTGGCGGTTTATCCGGTTATCATGTGCGGAGGCTCCGGAACCCGGCTGTGGCCCGTGTCCCGATCCGACCGTCCGAAACAGTTTGTTCCCCTGACCGGCCCCCTGTCCGGATTTCAGGCGGCGGTCGCGCGGGTGAGCACGCTTGGCCCCTGTCTGGTGGTTGGCGGCATTGATCACCGGGGCCTTATCCAGAGCCAGCTCTCCGACCTGGGGATCGCGGCCGACATCCTGCTGGAACCCGAACCCCGGGATTCGGCGGCCGCCATGGCCGCCGCTGCGGCCTGGCTCCTGGCCCGGGACCCGGATGCCGTCATGGTGGTCCTGTCTGCCGACCATGACGTCCCCGATGGCGCAGCCTTTGTTCAGGCCGTCCAGGCGGCCCTTGGCCCGGCCCGGGTTGGCCGGATCGTCACCCTGGGGGTTCGGCCCACCGAGCCCTCCACGGCCTATGGCTATATTCGGCCCGCCCGGGGCGAAGGGGTGGTGGCCGTCGATGCCTTTGTCGAAAAGCCCGATGCGCGCCGCGCCGCCGACTATCTGGCCCAGGGCTATTTGTGGAACAGCGGCAATTTCGTCGTCCCGGCGACCACCCTGGCCTACGAAATCTCCCGCTTTGCGCCCGAGGTGCTCGAAGCCGTCCAGGCGGGGGTGGATCACGCCCAACCCCTCGAAGGGGCCTATCTCATCGGCCCGGAATTCCTGGCCGCCCCCCGGATCTCCATTGACTATGCCGTCATGGAAAAGACCAACCGTGCCATGGTCCTGCCCGTAGACTTCGCCTGGTCCGATGTCGGGGCCTGGGACTCGGTCCGCGCCCTGTCGGCCCTGGACGGGGATGGCAATCACACCGAGGGCGCCTCGGTCCTGCTGGACAGCACCACCACCTATGTCCGCGCCAGCGGCGGGGCGCAGATCATCGGCATTGGCCTGCGCGACCTGGCCGTGGTGGCCGACGAGGCCAGGGTCCTGGTCTGCGACCTTTCCTCCAGCCAGTCGGTCAAGACCGGCCTCACCGCCCTGCAAGCCCTGGGCCCCCGAAAATTCGCCAGTCTGAATGAGGCGCGGGTCTGGTTTGATCGCTGGTTGCGCACCGCCGCCCTGCCGCTCTGGTGGAGTCTCGGGGCCGATCACCTGCATGGCGGGTTTGTCGAGGCCTTGAGCCTCGAAGCCGAGCCCCGTCCCGCCCCGCGTCGCGGTCGGGTCCAGGGGCGGATGATCTTTGCCTATGCCCAGGCCGGTGCCATGGGCTGGGCCGGTCCCTGGCGACAGGGCGCCCGCCACGGTCTCGACTTCATGGTGTCCCGCTTCCTGCGCCCGGACGGCCTGATCCGCAGTCTGGTCGGCCTGGATGGCGGCGTCCTCGATGACACGCCCTATGTCTATGATCAGGCCTTCGCCCTCCTGGGCCTGGCCAGCCTCTATGATCTTGACCGCCAGGACAGTCGGCTCCTGACCCTGGCCGAGGGCCTGCGGAACGGGCTCGAAGCCCTGCGCCACGCCCAAGGCGGGTTCCGGGAGGCGGGTGACCAGCCCTTCCAGGCCAATGCCCACATGCACCTGCTCGAAGCCACCCTGGCCTGGGAAGACGCGGGCCAGACCTCCTGGGCCAGCCTGTCCGATGAAATTGCCAGCCTGGCGCTCAATGCCTTCATCGACCACCGGGGGGTCCTGTCCGAATTCTTTGATGCCGACTGGAACCGGGCCCCGGGCGAGGATGGTCGGCTGGTCGAGCCGGGCCACCAGTTCGAATGGGCCTGGCTGCTCGACCGGTGGGGCCGCCGCCGGGGGCGTGCCGATGGCCAGATTGCCGCCCGCGCCCTCTATGAAACCGGCCGCCGGGGGGTCGATGCGATTCGCGGCTGTGCCATGAATGCGCTCTGGGATGACTTCAGCGTGCGGGACCCCGGGGCCCGGCTCTGGCCCCAGACCGAACACCTGAAAGCCGCCCTCATTCTGGGCGATCCGGCTGAGGCCCTGGAAGCCGCCAACTGCCTGCGAACCTATCTGGAAACCCCGGCCCTTGGGGTTTGGCGCGACAAATTGCGGGCCGATGGCAGCTTTGTCGACGAGCCCGCACCCGCCACCTCCCTTTACCATATCCTGGGCGCCTGCCGTCAGCTCGCCGAATTATCCCCAGACAATTAGCCGCCTTTGCGACAGTTTTTTGGCTCCGAAGTCTCTCAGGGTCTCGCCATTTGTTAACGGGTTGGTTAGGGAACACCCCTGTCCGACGAACATTTCCGCCAAACTTGGCTGGGAGCCTAGTACCTCATGACCGTAATTTCTGGCCTGCATCCTGCACCCACCCGCCACAAACGGCTGATCGCCTGGGTTGAGGAGATCGCAGCCCTGGCCCGCCCGGATCGGGTCTACTGGTGCGATGGGTCTGATGCGGAATGGACCCGCCTGACCGGGGAGCTGGTGGCCCAGGGAACGCTAAAGCCCCTCAACCCGGCCAAGCGACCGAATTCCTTCTATGCCGCGTCTGATCCGCGCGATGTCGCCCGGGTCGAGGCCCGGACCTTTATCTGCTCCGAAAACGAGATCGACGCCGGCCCCACCAATAACTGGCAGGCCCCGGCCGAAATGCGCGCCAGGATGCGCGGCCTGTTCGATGGCTGCATGGTGGGCCGCACCCTCTATGTCTGCCCCTTCAGCATGGGCCCCCTGGGCTCGAAGATCAGCCAGCTGGGCGTAGAGATTACCGACAGCGCCTATGTCGCCATTTCCATGCGGGTCATGACGCGCATGGGCCAGGCCGCCCTCGACCAGATCGGCGAGGACGGCTTTTTTGTTCCGGCCGTCCATTCCGTGGGCATGCCGCTCGCCGCCGGTCAGGCCGATGTCACCTGGCCCTGCAACGAAGAAAAATACATCGTCCACTATCCCGAAACCCGGGAAATCTGGTCCTATGGCTCCGGCTATGGCGGCAATGCCCTTCTGGGCAAGAAGTGCTTCGCCCTGCGCATCGCCTCGGTCATGGCCCGGGATGAGGGCTGGCTGGCCGAGCACATGCTGATCCTCAAGCTCACCTCGCCTGAGGGCCACGCCCATTTCGTCGCCGCCGCCTTCCCCAGCGCCTGTGGCAAGACCAACATGGCCATGCTGCAACCCACCCTCCCGGGCTGGACAGCGGAAACCGTTGGCGACGACATTTGCTGGATGCGGTTCGGCGATGACGGACGCCTCTATGCCATCAATCCGGAAGCCGGCTTCTTCGGCGTCGCGCCGGGCACGGGCAATGAGACCAACAAGAACGCCATTGCCGCCCTGCATGCCAATTGCGTCTTCACCAATGTGGCCCTGACCGATGACGGCGATGTCTGGTGGGAGGGCCTGACCAAGACCCCGCCCGCCCATCTGACCGACTGGAAGGGTCGCTCCTGGACCCCGGAAAGTGGCGAGCCTGCCGCCCATCCCAATGCCCGCTTCACCGTGCCTGCCGCCCAGTGCCCGGTCATTGCCCCGGAATGGGAAGACCCGCGCGGCGTTCCCATCTCGGCCATCCTGTTCGGCGGACGCCGGGCCACCGCCGTGCCCCTGGTGACGGAAGCCTTCGACTGGGCCCATGGCGTCTTCCTCGCCTCCAATGTGGCCTCGGAAGGCACGGCGGCGGCAGAGGGCAAGATCGGCGAGCTGCGTCGTGATCCCTTCGCCATGCTGCCCTTCTGCGGCTATAATATGGGCGATTATTTCAAGCACTGGCTGTCCATGGGCAAGAAGACCCGGCCCGAAGCCCTGCCGCGCATCTATTTCGTCAACTGGTTCCGCAAGGGCCCGGATGGCAAGTTCGTCTGGCCCGGCTATGGCGAAAACGCCCGGGTGCTGAAGTGGATCGTGGGCCGTCTTGAGGGCCAGGCCGCAGCCGTCGACACCCCCATCGGCCGCCTGCCCACGGCCCAAAGCCTGGATGTCTCAGGCCTCGGCCTGACACCCGCCCAGCTCGACCTGCTCCTGACCGTGGACCGCGATGTCTGGCGCGAAGAAGCCGCCCTGATCCCCGCCGCCTACGAGCGCTTCGGCGACCGCCTGCC
>CANCJJ010000022.1 GCA_947378305.1 Phenylobacterium aquaticum
CCAATGAAACAGTTTCTGATCACCGCAGCCGGCGTGTTCGCTGGCCTTGTCCTGTTTCTGGTCGGCGTCCCGTTCTTGCTGGTGGTCATGGCTGCAGGTGCCGCCAAGCCAGAGGCCCCGCCAGCCCATACGGTCCTCAATCTCGATCTGCGCCAGGGCATGACGGATCAAGAGCCGTCTAACCCGTTTGCCAGCTTTGGGCAGTCGAGCCTGTCGGTCATGGGGGTGATCTCCACCCTGCGTCATGCCGAGAAGGATGACCGCGTCCGCTCCCTGGTGATCCGCCTACCGGAAAGCGGCATGGAACCGGCAGCGGCAGATGAGATCCGTCTGGCCATCAAGCATTTCCGGGCGTCCGGCAAACCGGTCCTGGCCCATAGCCAGGGGCTCTACCCCTCCAGCATGATTGCCTCGACCTATATGCTGGGGGCCTCCGCCAATGAATTCTGGATGCAGCCAGGGGCCTCGCTGCAGGTCACGGGCATGGCGAATGAGGACCTGTTCTTCAAACGCTTCTTCGACAAGTACGGCATTCAGCCCAGCTACGAGCAGCGCTACGAGTACAAGAACGCCGTCAATCCCTACCTCTACAGCGACTATACCGCCGCCCACCGGGAGTCCGAGCTGGGCTGGATGACCTCCATCTACACCTCGACCCTGCAAACGGCGGCGGCGGACCGGGGCCAGGATGCCCAAGCCATGACCAAGACCCTCGAGGCCGGGCCCTATCTGGCCGAGCGCGCCCGGGAGCTGAAACTCGTCGACCAGGTCGGACAGGTTTATGACTTCGAGGAGGTAGCCCTTGACCGGGCGGGCAAGGACTCCGTCCTGATAGACTTCTCAGACTATGCCCGCGCCACCCGCCTCCGCGCGCCAGAAACAGGGCCCGCCATTGCCGTCATTGAGGCAGAAGGGGCGATTACCACAGGCCACGGCGGCGATGTCACGCCCTTCGGCGGCGGCGGCGGGATCTATTCGGACGATCTCGCCCAGGCCATTTACGACGCAATTTACGATCATGAGGTCAAGGCCATCGTCCTGCGGGTGAACTCGCCCGGCGGATCAGATACCGCCTCGGAACAGATCCTGGCCGCCGTTCGGGCGGCCAAGGCGGCAGGAAAGCCCGTGGTCATCTCCATGGGCACCTATGCGGCCTCAGGCGGGTATTGGATCTCCTCCGAAGCCTCGGCCATCGTGGCTGAACCAACCACCCTCACGGGCTCCATCGGCGTCTTTGGCGGCAAGTTTGCCCTGGGCGAGGCCCTGGCGCGGTTTGGCGTGGATGTCCGCCAGATCGGCGTCGGCAGCGATTATGCAGGCGCGTTTGGTATGGGCAGCGCCTTTACCCCGTCCCAGAGGGCGGCCTTTGCGGGCTGGATGGACCAGATCTATGCCAACTTTGTCCAGCGGGTCGCCACGGGTCGTCACCTGCCCGAGGCGCGGGTCCGGGAGATTGCCAAGGGCCGCGTCTGGACGGGCGAACAGGCCAAGCGCCTGGGACTGGTCGACGAGCTGGGCGGCTTCTATCAGGCCGTCGAGAAGGCCAAGAGCCTGGCCAATTTGAAGGGCGATGTCCGCCTGAAGCGGATCAATAGCGAAGTCTCCCCCTTCGAGGCCATTCAGCACATGCTTGGCGTCTCCGCGACCTCGGTCAAGACCCTGGCCGCCGCGGCCTGGGTGCTTGGCGACCCCCGCGCCCAGGATATTCTCGATGAAATGGCGCGCAGCCGTATGGCCGGGGCCGGGGCGACGGTTCAAGCGCCCAGGGCCATCCACTAGAGCCAATCGGTGCGGCTGGAGCCACGGGCCGCCTGTCTCCGGCCAACCTGGGCTGGAGCCCTGGACTGCCCGCCAGAAGGGCTGCGAACGCCGGGTCTTAGCCTGACACCTGATCCGCAAATATCCCCGACGCGCCTTGGGAGCAGGGTCCGATAGGTAGGACCGGGACTCGGATCGACACAGGCCCGGGTCGTTTGACTTGGAACCCCTTGGGGCGCTGAGCCGGTCCAGCGCGTGCACGGACAGCACTTGCGCAGCCACCCCGCCCTGACCGGGCCTGCCCCCCAGCAAGGCCACAAGCCCCGCCCTCCCGAGCCCTGGCACCAGGGTCCATCAGGCCCAGATCCTGCGCCGTCTATCCGGCATAGAAAAAGGGGCGGCGGATTGCTCCGCCGCCCCCTGATCTGGTCGTTCTGAGGTCAGACTTAGAAGTCGGCCTTCAGACCCACGAACATGAACCGACCCACAGCGTCATAGACCTGGGGATAGGTGTTACCGTTGCAGGAACCGGTGGGGCAGTTGCTGCTGCCGACAAGCGGCGGATCACGGTCGAGCACGTTGTTAACACCAACGCGCAGGCTGTAGTTGTCATGCAGCTTCACGCTGGCCGACAGGTCCAGATAGCTTTGGGCCTTCAGGGTCTTGTCGGTGACGTACTGGCTCGACGGGTTGTTCAGATTAGGATCGCTGTCATAGGCGTCCAGCGTAACCTTGCTGAAATAGCGCCATGTCGCGCCAACCTGGAGGTTGCCCCAGAAGGGGGTCGCCCAGTTGACGTGCAGCTTGTGACGCCATTCCGGGTTCGGCGTTCCGCACTTGGTACCGAACAAGCCAACGCAATCGAACTTGGGATCGCCCGGCAGGGTTTCGGTGGTCAGGGTATCGAGCCAGGTACCGACGAAGTCAGCATTGACGCTGCCCATGCCGGTAATGCCGAAGCGGTCCA
The DNA here is from genome assembly GCA_947378305.1 of Phenylobacterium aquaticum. GTDB lineage: Bacteria > Pseudomonadota > Alphaproteobacteria > Caulobacterales > Caulobacteraceae > Phenylobacterium > Phenylobacterium aquaticum_B. Next base: position 2,726 of record CANCJJ010000022.1, read on the forward strand.
GGTCGGTACGATAGCCAGCCACAAAGTCCACCCCGGTGGTCGCAAGCGAGCCGGTGTTCAGGGTGGTGTCAACGATATAGCCGTCCGTGCCGAGCCACAGGGAGCCCGCCGCGTTACGGTGAACCAGACCGCAGAAATAAGGGTCCAGGGTCTTGAGGCAGCGGCTGATGGCCACGTCTGCACCGATACCGCCGATGGCATCTTCAACCTTGATGTTGAAGTAGTCGACCGACAGGTTCAGGCCGGGCACGAAGGACGGCTGATAGACAACGCCCAGGGAGTAGGTGTTGCCGGTTTCCGGCTTCAGGTTCGGGTTACCGCCGGTCATCCCGTTATACTGGGGAGCCGGGTTCTTCTCGATGGCCAGGACCTGGGCCGTGGTCAGGTTGAAGGCCTTGGCGCAGGTGGCGACAAGGGCGTCCGTCGACTTCAGGCCAGCGCAGGGATCGGTCGTCCCGTCCAGAACGACGTTCTGGGGCGAGAAGAGTTCGCTGGTGTTAGGCGCACGAATGGCCTTGTTGTAGCCGGCGCGAACCCGCAGGCCGTCCATGATTTCCCAGTCACCCATGATCTTGTAGGTGGAGGTATCCGTGGAAGAATAGCTGGAATACCGATAGCCGAGATCCAGGCCAATGCGCTTGGCGAAGGGCAGGTCTTCGACCAGGGGCACCCGGGCTTCGGCAAAGCCTTCATAGACGTCATAGCTGCCCTTGACCGGGGGGGAGGCCCCGCCGGCACCATTGAGCAGGCCAGAGGCGGAGATATAGTCGGAGACGGAGTTGGTATACTCGCTACGATACTCGCCACCGATGGCAACGCCGACGCCTTCCGAGGTCCAGGGAAGCTTCACGCCATAGTCACCGAGCTTGCCGGTGACGGCAAAGCTGCCGACTTGCTCGGTGGTTTCACCCTTGGAGAAGCTGGACGCCTGGAGATAGGTCAGGGCTGCCTTGGTCACGCCACCGATCTGGAAGATGTTGTAAGGCACGCAGGTCTTGTCCGTGCCGTCGATGACGGACTGACAGACGATTTTGCCGGTGGAGTCCTTGCGGGCGATCAGGGCATTGTTGATCTTCGGGGTAACGAAGTAACCGTCCTTCTGCTCGTTATAGGCCACGTGACCATATTGCAGATAGGCGTCATAGGCCCACTGCTCATTGATGTCACCACGAACCCCCGTCACGATCCGGTAATCGGTGTGCTGGAAGTCGCTGGTCCGGGTGCCGCCTTCGACGTTCCGACGCGAAATCGTCAGGGTCTTGAGCGTCGTTGTCCCGGCGCTGGTGCCGCAGAGCTGGCCCTGCTGGACCGAGGTCATGAAGGCATTATCGCAGTTGATGGTCCAGGACCCTGCGAAGATACCGCCCGGCGCGATCTGGGCAATGCTGCGGTCGTCCATGAACATGGCGTCCATATAGACGGTCGCCCAGGGAGCCAGCTCGTAATTGGCGAAGGCACCCAGGTTATAGCGCGTGTCGGGGCGCTGATAATAGTTGGTCGGGCCGTAGTTATAAACGTCGGTGGCACCGTTCCGGAGACGGAAGGTGTTACCGGGACCCGAAGAGTCCACGATGTAGCTGCCGAAGCGAGCGGGGTTGGCCGTGCCGGAACCGCCGCAGGAGAAGTTGTCGCCCGAACCCAGGGTACAGACCGAATAATCGCGCTGACCTTGCAGGATGGGGTTGTTCTGGCGCCAGGTGGCATAGGCGGTGATATTGCCCTTGCCGTCCGGGCTGTTCACGCCGAAGGCGAGAGAGACGGACGAACCGGCACCGTCCGTGACGTTCTTGTTGGGAAGCTGGAACTGGCTCTTGTCGGTCGCGGTGGCCTGCTTGGCCTTGACGACGCTTTGGACGCTATTGTCGTTCTGGTGCTGGTAGGTGCCATACTGGGCATCAAAGCGAACGCCTTCGAAGTTGCGCTGCATGATGAAGTTGACAACGCCGGCCACGGCGTCAGCGCCGTAGGTCGAAGACGCACCACCGGTCAGCACGTCAACGCGCTGGACCAGGGAAGACGGGATGAAGTTCAGGTCGACGGCTGCGCCGCCGGGCTGGCCGGGCATGACCCGACGACCGTCGATCAGCACCAGGGTCCGGGAAGAGCCCATGCCGCGAAGGTTGACGGACGCCGTACCATTCGAGCCGTTGGAGATCATGGAGCCCTGGCCAGCAAAGGCTTGGGGCAGGCTGTTGATCATGTCTTCGATCCGGGTCACGCCCTGGGCCTTGATGTCCCCGGCGTTGATGACCGTGACCGGGCTGACGCTGGTCAGGTTGGGCTGCGGGATGCGCGAGCCTGTGACCACAACTTCGGTCACTTCATTTGCTGCAGTCTTTTCAGCCGCAACAGCATGGCTGGCCAGGAGGGCCACGCCGCAGATCATGGAAGTCGCCAGCAGGCGCTCGCGCATCGAATTGGTTTTCAAGGTCGGTATCCTCCAACGGCGCACCCCCAGGGGATCAGGCCGTGATTTACACTTCAGCTAGGTCCCGGCACAAAGAGAGTCCCGGTTGGAGGTGCTCTCGGACACATTCCAGTTTTGATCAAGGTCACATTTCTGTCTAATTTGGATTATCAATCGAGTGTCGCAAAATGGTCACGCATCGCCCCGAGGCGCTGAACGGGATAAGGGATAGGCAGGGTGCCCGCCTGGGGCTCCATTTCGCCCAGGCGTGTTGGGCTCAAGAGACAAAGGCGTTTTCGACATGAAGGTCCGATCATTCCTCCCCCTGAGCCTGGTGAGCCTGATGGCCGTCCCGGGACTTGTCATGGCCGCACCCAAACCGCCCAGCCGCGCGGCCGTGCTTCAGGGTCTGCTGGATTGCCGCAGTCAGGGCGAAAATGCGGCGCGCCTCGCCTGTTACGATAAGGCCGCAGCGGCCATGGATCAGGCCGAGACCAAGGGCGACATTGTCGTCGTGGACCGGGCCCAGGCCCAGGAGGTTCGCAAACAGGCCTTTGGCTTTACCCTGCCCTCCCTCAGCCTGTTCGATCGCGGTGAACGGCCCGAGCCGATAGACCGGGTCACAGGGATGGTGGCCCTGGCCAGACAAGGCGCAGATGGCAAATGGATCGTCCGGCTGGAAGACGGCGCGGTCTGGAGACAGATTGACGCTGACCCCCTGACCCGCGATCCCCGACCGGGCATGAGTGTGGTGATCCGCTCAGCCGCCATGGGCAGTTTCCTGATGAATATCGACAACCAGGGCAGCTTCCGCGCCCACCGGGACAACTAACCCAAACTAGCGATCCTTGGGATCAATGGCATCGCGCAAGCCATCCCCGATGAAGTTGAAGCACATCAGCGTCAGGACCATGGTGGCCGAGGGAAAGACCAGCAGCCACCAGGCCATTTCCATGTCCTGGGCTCCGCTGGCAATGAGCGTGCCCAGGGAGGCCATGGGCGGCTGAACCCCCAGCCCCAGAAACGACAGGAAACTCTCTGCCAGAATGACGGCGGGAATGGTCAGGGTCACATAGACAACGACAGGACCCAATAGGTTCGGGATGATATGGCCAAGCACAATTGCCCCCGGTCCCAGACCCGCAGCCCGCGCGGCCTCGATGAATTCCTTCTGTTTCAGCGACAGGGTCTGCCCGCGCACAATCCGGCTCATGGTCAGCCATTCGACGGCCCCGATGGCGACAAAGATCAGCAAGATGTTCGACCCGAAGGTCACCATCAGCAGGATGACGAAGAAGATAAACGGCAGGGTATAGAGCACGTCGACCAGACGCATCATCACCTCATCGACCACGCCCCCCAGAAAGCCTGCCGTGGCCCCCCAGGCCACCCCGATCACCAGGGAAACCAGGGTGGCGACAAGTCCAATGGCCAGCGACACCCTTAATCCCATCAGCAGGCGCACAAACAGGTCCCGGCCCAGGGCATCGGTTCCCAGGACATGGCCGTGGACGAGAGGGGGCACCCAGACGTCGGTCTTGTTCACCGCGTCATAAGCATAGGGCACGAGGGCCGGCCCCAGGGCCGAAACCAGCACCAGGCCTCCCAGCAGGATCATGCCCAGAACGGCGGCCCTGTTGCCCATCAGGCGACGGCGAGCGTCGTCCCAGAGGCTGCGACCGGGCGAGGCGGTCATGACAATCGCACCCGGGGATCGAGCAGGGCGTAGAGAATGTCGCCCAGCAGGTTCAGGGCCAGAACCAGGCCCGCATAAAAGATCAGCATGCCCATGACGACCGTATAGTCCCGCTGAAGGGCACTGATGACGAAGAACTTGCCCAATCCCGGCAGGTTGAAGATTTTTTCCACCACCAGCGATCCGGTCAGAAGGCCCGCTGCGGCCGGGCCCAGATAGCTGACCAGGGGCATGAGGGCGGCCTGAAGGGCATGGCCCGTCAGAATGCGATGCAGGGGCAGGCCCCGTGCGCGCGCGGTGCGGATATAGTTGGATCCGAGGACCTCGATCATTCCGGCCCGGGTCAGCCGCGAGATAATGGCCACCTGCGGCAGGGCCAGAACCGTGACGGGCAGGATCATATTGGCAAGCGCGCCGCCGTTCCATCCGCCATTGGGCAGCCATTGGAGGGTCGATCCAAATACCAGCACGAGCAGGGGCGCAGTCACAAAGGTCGGGATACAAACCCCGACAATCGCCACCCCCATGACACCATAGTCCAGCAAGCCATTCCGCCGCAGGGCCGCCATGACCCCCAGGGAAATCCCCACCGCCATGGCCAGAAGTATGGCCGAGCCACCCAGCCGCAGGCTGACCGGGAAGTTTTCCTTCAGAATCTGGAGGACCGTCTTGTCCTTGTATTTGAGCGACGGACCAAAATCCCCGCGCAGGACATTGCCGACATAGGTTTGGTACTGTTCGATCAGGGGACGATCCATGCCGTAATGGGCCATGATGTTCTTCTCAATTTCCGGGGACAGCTTTCGGTCTGAGTCAAACGGACTCCCCGGGGCTGCCCGCATCATGAAGAAGGCCAGGGTGACCACCAGAAACAGCGTGGGAATGGCCACGAGCAGTCGGCGGCTGATAAAACGCAGCATGAGTGCTGGAACTTCCTGAAACGGCTTTTTGCAGACGGAGCGTTGCGAAACTTTCATTGCCCCCCGATGATGTCAACGCAGGGTCGTCTGACCCCAAGGGAGAATTCGATGCCAAACCCGTTTCGCCGCGTGACTGACCAGTTTTCCGTCGCCCCCCAAATCGCCCTGTCCGACCTGGCCACCGCGGCCAGCCTGGGGTTCGGGCTCGTCATCAGCAATCGCCCAGACGGAGAGGAGCCCGCCCAGCCCTCCGCCGCCGTCATGGAGGCCGCCGCCAAGGCAGCCGGTCTGAAGTTTGCGCATATTCCGGTCGTGGGTGGCCCGACCGCCGCCCAGGCTGATGACATGGCCGCCCTGATCGAGGGTTCAGAAACCCCGGTCCTGGCCTTTTGTCGCTCGGGCACCCGCTCAATCACCACCTGGTCCCTGGGACAACTCAGGGCCGGGAACCAGGGCCGCGACGCCTTGGTCGACCAGGCGGCAGGGGCGGGCTATGACCTCTCCGCCGCCCTGCCCCGCGCCATGTAACCGAGCTTCAGGACCCGCACATGATTCCCTTTGTTCGCGAGATCAAGTTTGACTATGGGGCCTGCGATCAGGTCTCCCCGCTCATTCGCCGGGTTGTGGCGAATAATCCCGGCCCCTTCACCTATCTGGGAACAGGGACCTACATTATCGGACGGGGCGAGGTAGCCGTCATCGACCCGGGGCCGGACCTGCCCGACCACCTCGACGCCATTCTCGCCGCAACCCAGGGCGAGACCATCACCCACATTCTGATCACCCACCATCATGCCGACCATTCACCCCTGGCTGGCCCGCTCAAGGCCCGCACTGGGGCCACAATCTATGGCTGCCCTGTGCGCCAGATGCCCGGCAAGGATGGGGTTGTGGTTGAGGCCGGTCACGATCTGAACTTCACGCCGGACATCGACATCTGCGGCGGGGGCCAAATCCTCTCCGGCCCCGGCTGGACCCTGGAAGCCGTGGCCACACCCGGCCATACCTCCAACCACATCTGCTTTGCGCTCAGGGAAGAAAACGCCCTCTTCAGCGGCGATCATATTATGGGCTGGTCAACCACGGTTGTGTCACCGCCGGACGGCGACATGACCGCCTATATGGACAGTCTTGAGCGCGTGAAGGCCCGGGGCTATGCGACCCTCTGGCCAACCCACGGCCCGCCCGTAACCGACGTCGACCCCTTCATCGCCGCCTATATCGCCCACCGGCGCGGGCGGGAGGCTCAGGTCATTGAGGCGATCCGGAATGGCCAGACCCGCATCAAGGACATGGTCCCGACCCTATATGCCCAAGTCGATCCACGCCTGCATCCAGCCGCAGCCCGGTCTCTCCTCGGTCACACCATCGATCTGGTGCGCCGGGGGATTCTCACCACCGAGGGCGAAGCCGGGCTGGACTCAGATTACCAACTCGCCTGACCCACCCCCCTTATTTTCGGGGCGGATGATTAGTCCAGTAGGACATGGTGCTCAGGGCGACACCAAACAGTCCAAAGGCCGCGATAACGACGGTCAGGAACATTTGCTGGGGTGTGGAAATATCCGGCATGGGACAGGTCTCCTTTGACCTGCCCACGCTAGGACACATTGATGTTCGGCACCTTGAGGTACCTCAAGACCGATTTAGGTGGAGGGCAGGACGTAGTCGGCCATGCGCTGACGGATCAGCTTCTTGTCGATCTTGCCCGTAGCCCCAAGCGGGATGTCATCGACGAAGACGACATCGTCGGGTGTCCACCACTTGGCGATCTTGCCCTCCAGGAACGCCAGGAATTCAGCCTTGGTGCCCTGTTCGCCGGGCTTGAGCTTGACCAACAGGAGGGGGCGTTCGTCCCACTTCGGGTGGAAGACGCCGATCACAGCCGCCAGCTCGGCCTTCTCATGGCCCGCGGCAATGTTCTCAATCTCGATGGAACTGATCCACTCGCCACCTGACTTGATCACATCCTTGGAGCGATCGGTGATCTGCATGACCCCATCGGAGTCTAGGGTGGCGACATCCCCGGTATCGAAGAATCCATCGGCATCGAGAATCTGACCGCCATCGCCCCGGAAATACTCGCCCACAACAAAGGGGCCCTTGACCAGGAGGCGACCAAAGGTGTGGCCGTCGCGGGGCAGCAATTTGCCCTCATCGTCTTCCAGCTTCAGGTCAATGCCGATGGGCGGCCGCCCCTGCTTCAGTTTGAACTTCAACTGAGACTCCGCATCCAGACCGGCAATGCGATGATTGGGGGTCGCCAGAGTTCCCAGGGGGGAGGTTTCGGTCATGCCCCAGGCATGCGTGACATCGACACCGAACTCGTCCCGGAACCCGCGGACAATCGCCTCAGGCACGGCGGAGCCACCGATGACGACCCGCTTCAGGCTTGTCAGCTTGCCATTGGTCTGGCGCAGATGCCCGAGCAGCATTTGCCAGACGGTCGGGACGGCGGCCGAGAAGGTGACCTGTTCGGATTCCAGAAGCTCATGAATGGAGGCTCCATCCAGCTTCGGCCCCGGCATGACCAGCTTTGCGCCAACGCCCGGCGCGGAGAAGGCAATGCCCCAGGCATTGGCGTGGAACATGGGCACGACGGGCAGAACCGTATCCGTCGCACTGACGCCCAGGACATCCGTCCCCATGGTGACCAGGGTGTGCAGGAAGTTCGAGCGGTGGGAATAGAGGACGCCCTTGGGATTGCCCGTGGTGCCGGAGGTATAGCAAAGGCCCGCAGGCGTGTTTTCCTCAAACCCGCCCCAGGCACAGTCCGCAGACGCGTCGTTGACCAGGGTCTCGTAGCAAAGCGCACCCGGAAGGTCCTGGCTCATATGGCCATCGTCACTGAAGACGATGATGTGCTTGACGGTCGGAATCTGGTCGCGGATTTGCGCGAGAATGGGCAGGAAGGTCAGGTCGGTGAAGATGATCTGATCTTCGGCATGGTTGATAATATAGACCAGTTGCTCGGCGAAGAGGCGGGGGTTCAGGGTATGGCAAATCGCCCCGATCCCCATAATGCCGTACCAGGTCTCCAGGTGGCGGGCGGTGTTCCAGGCCAGGGTTGCGACCCGGTCCCCGTGACCAATCCCCAGGCCCTTCAGGACATTCGACACCCGCTTGGCCCGGATGTGGGCCTCGGCATAGGTGGTGCGGACAATGGGCCCTTCGACGGAGCGGGAAACGATCTCCCGGTCGCCATGCCAGGACTTGGCGTGATCAAGAATTCTGTCGACCGTCAGCGGCCAATCCTGCATCCGACCCAACATGTCGCAAATCTCCCCGAAAATAGTACGCGTTCAATAGGCCGTCCTAGGCCAGATTGCCGTCAAGGTGAAGTCATTCCCCGCCCGAAATAAGGCTAGGCCGCCGCCTGAAGCATTTCAAAGAGGGCGGGTGGATAGGGCGACTCAAAGCCGCTGAGTCCAAGCCTAGAGCGAACCCCCTCCACCGGATCATTCCAGAGGTTGGGCCAGTCGACACCGATCAGGGCCGGGGCTTGGCGGCCATGACGCCAGGCACTAAGGATCAGGGTCATCATGATCTCGAACTGCATGGGTTCGCGGGCTGCAAGCGTCAGGGTCACAGCCAGGACCATGGCCGAATAGGCATGGCCAAACTGGGCCAGCTGGAAGGCAGAAATACCAATCTCGTGCAGCCCCGTGGTCTCGTATCCTGCGGCAATGTGCCAGAGGTCGTGGCACTGCAAGATCCGGGCATTCAGATAGTCCAGGGGCGAGGGCAGATCACGCAGGCCAAGGGCATCCCGGTCCAGAACCTCGATATCAAAGCCATTTTCGACCAGCAGGTCGTGAAAGACCCGACCTATCGATCCGGTCGAACACGCAGCCAATTCCTGCAGGGTGATATGCGGAGGATAGCCCAGGGCTGCAGCCTCCCTGACCCCCGGATAGTGGAGGCTAACGGCCACCGAAGCCGGTAGGAATGTCGGGGCCAAATGCTGGCTCAATGCGGCGGTTTCCGCGGTAAACTCGAGGGCAGACCGGCCCTTGCCCGTGCCTTCAATCAGCGCCCAAAAGGCGCACCAAAGGTCCGCCGACACGACGCTGGGTTCAGCACGAGCGGGAGACAGGTCTAGGTCGGGAGCCGCAAAATCGCCAAGCCAGCCTGTGGCGGCGGCATCATAGGTGTCCACCACGCGCCAGGGTGCGGCAAAGGCGGCGTGGGCCAGGCTGGCCACCAAGGCCTGAGCCTTGGCTGGATCGAAGCCCTGCCGCAAGGACGTGGCCAGACTGAGAATCTCGGACGGCGTGACGTCCTGGCCGGTTAGGTCCTGAAACTCTTGCCTGTCCATCACGGGACTCCTGCCAGATGGGGGGTCAGGTCGACTTGGTGGTGTCGGGCAGACCCAGAATGCGCTTGGAAATGATGTTGTTCTGAATTTCGGAGGAGCCGCCATAGATCGACATGGCCTTGCCGAAGAGCCAGCCACGTACCGTATCTGTTTCCTGGGCAGTGAAGTCGTCACCGTCCCAGCCCAGGCCCTGATTGCCCATGACTTCGAGGGTCAATTCTGCCCGGCTCTGGGCCACATGGGTGGCGGAATTCTTCAGCACCGAGGCCGCATTGCTAGGGCTTGAATTCCCACGGGATTCTGCGACGGCCCGGGCCAGGGTCAGGGTATGGACCCGCGCATCCATCAGGTGCTGTGTCACCCGGGTACGAAGGTCGATATCGGCAAGCCGTCCCGCCTCGTCAACGCCCACATATTGCTTTGCCAGGTCCTGGAAGGGCGTCGACCGCCCGCCGCCCGAGGAGACCCCGGTCTGGCTTGCGCGTTCGTGCTGCAACAGCCGCTTGCCCACCGTCCAGCCATGGTTGAGTTCGCCCAGAAGGCCGTCCTTGGGGGCTGTGGCATCGGTAAAGAAGGTTTCGCAGAAGGGCGAGGCTCCGGAAATCAGCTTGATCGGCCGGGTTTCAATGGCGGGCTGATGCATGTCGATGAGCATGAAGCTGATGCCGTCATGCTTCTTGGCCGCAAAATCTGTACGGACAAGAGCGCCGCACCAGTCCGACCACTGGGCCCCGGAGGTCCAGATCTTCTGGCCATTGATCACCCAGTGATCCCCTGCATCCTCACAGCGGGTCTGCAGGGACGCCAGGTCAGAGCCCGCATTGGGTTCGGAATACCCGACACACCAGCGAACCTCGCCTCGCACGATGGGCGGAATGTGCTGACGCTTCTGGGCCTCGGTTCCATAATCCATGATAGTCGGGCCGATCATGGTCACGCCCATGCCGAACATCAGGGGGTTGTAGGCCCCGATCTTGGACATTTCCTGCTGGAGCACGCGCGCCTGAGCGGCGTTCAGCCCCCCGCCGCCATATTCCGCAGGCCAGGTGGGGGTGCCCCACCCCTTGGCCCCCATGGCCCTCTGCCAGTTCAAGGCGTCGCCTTCCGGGGCGGGCCCCTCCGCCAGGGCAATGGCCGCACCGGCCGCCGTGCGCAACGAGGCCGGGAAATTTTCCTCAAGCCAGGCCCGCGCCGTGGCACGAAAGGTATCAAGGTCCAGATCGGTTCCGAAATCAGCCATAATCTATCCTCCAGCCCGCAGGCACACTCGCCTTGCCTTGCTGTATTTGACCGGCACCATAATAGGCCCAGCCGCCTTCACAAGCCCCGCCCCGAAGGGACCGGGCCCGAAAATCTATTTCTTGACCGGTGCCGCGACTGGCGTTGGGACCTTAGCGGCCTCGGCGGCCTTGGCTGCAGCCTCGGCTTCTTCCGCCCGCGCGCCCGCCAGAATGCCGGGAAGGGCATAATTGCCCTCATGACAGGCGTATTCATAAATAATCCCGTTCAAGGGCGCGAATTCATACTCACCCCCCCAGGGCTGATCCCAAAGGCTCGGGTCATTGATCGTGAATTGGTACAGCACGCGATCCTTGGCAACCCGAGTGAATTTCTCTGTGACGGTCAGATGCTCCCAGGACCCGCGATAGGCCTGGCGCTGGGGAATATTGGTTGTCTCCACGACCAGGGTATTGCCTTCCCAATGGCCAATAGAGTCGCCCATCCATGGGCGCACGCCGTCGGTCCTGTGGGTGCCATTCAGACGAATGATCCGGGTGTCGTGGACCATTTCCACTTCGATGACGAAGGAATCTTTGGTTTGCAGGAACTGGTAGTTGTTGTTGTAAAATCCGTTCGGGAACATGGGCGGACCGGCATTTCGACCGAAGGACAGAATGCAGCGCTCGCCGAGGGAGCGCATTTCATAGCTTTCCGAATAACGCGCCATGTCGGCCAGGGTGAATCTTTGCGGCGCGGGCGCACCCGCCTTGCGGGCCGGGGCCTGGCCATTAGGCGTGGTGATCATTGATGTCCGCGGCTGTCCGCCAACCCGCATGACCTGGGAGCCGGGCTCAAGCCAGCCACGATCATATCCGCCCACAGCTCCGCCAGCGGCGGCAAATTCGGGCCGAATCCCGGCCTTGGTCTCACCGCCAACCTTCGGTGCCGGCAGGTTGGGGTCAATGCTGGCATTTCCCTCCTCGACCTCTGTTTCGACCTGGCTTTCGAGCTTTTTGACTTCTTCTTCCGTGTGAACTGCGCGGGTCCCGAAGGCCGCAGGCCGGGTCTCCGGCGTGAGCGTCGCATTGGTCCAGAACCCGCTCAGGTCAGGTTGGCCAAAGGCATTGCGTTCGGGCTTGAAGGCTGGTTTGGCGGTCTGGGCCAAGGCACCATGTGGGGCTGGGAACCCGACGCTCACCGCACAGAGTGCAGTGGTCAGGGCAAGAAATACGGCGCGGTTCATGGTGTGCTCCCTCGTTTGGACCCCCGACCCTCTGCGGAGCGGTTGTCCTAACCCTAGCGGCGGCTTGGCGATGGGGCAATGCTTGGGAGACAATCGAGCTGTGGTCGTGCAAGCCATTGATCCGGGAAGGCTCCGTCCCCAGCCTTGCCTTGAGGCCACAGTCTGCGTAATGCCAAGGGGTCGAGGCAGGCTCGGCGGCATCATAATCGGACACCTCTAATGCAATCACATCGTCTGGGCCGGAGCCCGATCGTCGTCTCAAAGATTTGCATGGGGACCATGACGTTTGGGTCGCAAACCAATGAGGCGGATGCCCACCGGATTCTGGACATGTCCCTCGATGCCGGGATCAATTTCTTTGATACCGCGGAAAACTATCCGGTTCCCCCCAAGGAAGAATGGGCTGGCCTGACCGAAGAAATCGTTGGCCGCTGGATGAAAACAAAGCGCCGGGATGAATTGATCATTGCGACCAAGGTCTGCGGCCCCAGCCATGGCTGGATCAAGGGCTCCCAGCGCGCGGGCATGACCGCCCTGGACCGGCACAATATCGTGCGCGCCATTGAGGCTAGCCTGACCCGCCTGGGTACAGATTATGTCGACCTCTACCAGACCCATTGGCCGGACCATGGCACGGGCTATGAAGCCGCCCTGGAGGCCCTGGACGATCTGGCCCGGGAGGGCAAGGTTCGGGTGATCGGGTGCAGTAATGAGACCAGCTGGGGACTCATGAAGAGCCTGTCCGTGTCGGAAAATAATGGCCTGGCGCGGTACGAAACCATCCAGAATAATTTCAGCATGAACAATCGCCGGTTTGAAGACGAGCTGGCCCAGGTCTGTCGCCAGGAAGGGGTCAGCCTGATCCCCTATTCGCCCCTCGCCGGCGGCGTCCTGTCGGGCAAGTATAACGGAGGGGCCACACCGGAAGGGGCCCGCTTCTCAAACTACATCAAGCTGGGCGGGCGTCAGGCTGCCATGGCCAAGCGTTTCCTGAACGATCGCAGCCTGGCCTCTACCGAACGGTTTGCGGCCATCGCCGCTGAGGCAGGCATCTCGCTGGTAACGCTGGCGACCGCCTGGAGTATGCAGCATGACTTCGTCGCCTCCACCATCGTCGGGGCCAGCCGTCCGGACCAGGTGCCTGAAATCCTGGCCGCTGCCGACCTGATCCTGAGCGATGATGTGATGCAAAAGGTCGATCTTGTGACCCGGGATATCCTCTATCCCATGGGCTAGATCCGCCCCAGTCGTCGGCTGGATAAACGGGGGAAAGACATTGACCTATCTGCTCTATGGAACTCCGGGCTCCCTCTATACGGGCAAGGCGCGGTCCTATCTGATCAAGCAAGGCATCAGGTTTGACTCCCGGGCCGCGGGCGAGCCTCGTTTCCGGGCCGAGATTGTGCCCAGGATCGGTCGCTGGATCATTCCCGTCCTGGAGTGCCCCGACGGGGAGATCATTCAGGATGGCTCAGAAATAATTGAACATTTCGAGTCCAATGGACAGGCGCTCATCTCTGCCTATCCCGCCACGCCGATCCACAGGCTGGTCAGCCAGATTTTTGAGCTGTTCGGCGGTGAGGGCCTACTTCGCCCCGCCATGCATTATCGCTGGAATTTTGACGAGACGAACAGGGCCTTCCTGAGCCGGGACTTCCCCGCAGCCCTAGCTCCCACGGGGGCTTCCCCGGAGGCCCAAGCTGAAATTTTCGCCCTGTCCAGCGGGCGCATGCGCAAGGCCATGGCAGGCTTTGGGGTTTCGCCTGACACCATCCCGGATGTCGAAGCTTCCTATCAGACCTTTCTGGACCTCTTTGAGACCCACCTTGAGGCGAGCCCCTATCTGCTGGGCGGCGCACCGACCCTTGGCGATTATGGACTGATCGCGCCGCTCTATGCGCACCTGGGGAGAGACCCCTACCCGGCCCGTATCATGCAACAGACCGCCTACAGGGTCTGGCGCTGGGTGGAACGCATGAATGCCTCTGGCCAGGATGCCGGAGAATATGGTGCCCCGCCTGAGACTTTGTTTGCGGATGACGGAATTCCTCAGACCCTAAAGGCCTTGCTGGCCTTCATCGCCGAGGATTATCTGCCGGAGGTCGAAGCCTATGTGGGCTACACCCGGACCTGGCTGGCCAATCACCCAAGCCTTGAGACCGGGACGAACGGGATGCCGCGCCCCCAAGACAGGGGTATAGGCCGGATGGACTTCCTATGGCGCGGCCACAATGTCAGCGTCAATGTCATGCCTTACCGGATCTATTTGCTGCAAAAAGTGCAGGCCGTCTTCGATCTCGCAGCCCCGGAGGCCCGGACGGCCATGCAGGCCTTGCTGGACGAAACGGGCCTTTCAAAGCTGCTGACGCTTCGCACCCAGAGACAGGTCGTCAGACACAACAACCTGGAAGTCTGGGGCCCCGAGGTCGGTTAACCCCGAAGGTTTGAGAACACGAAAGGACACCCGTTCATGCATATCGCAAACGCCCAAGGCCCGAGCCAGGATCAGCAAATCGCCGCCCTGACCCGGGATGATGGTCAGCCCATCTATATGCTGAACCTGCTGAAGTTTCGAGAAAAGGCCGTCTATGCCGACGGTCGCGAGACCGACCTGACGGGGGTCCAGGCCTATGCCCTCTATGGTCGGGCCATGAGCAAACTGGTCGCAGAGGCGGGCGGGACCCTGGTGTTTACGGCCAAGGTGCGCGGCCTGCTGATCGGGGAAGTCGAGGACAACTGGGATTCCGTCGGGATCATGATGTACCCCTCCTTCAAGGCCATGGCGGCCATTACCTCATCCCCAGACTATGCCGCCATTCACGTCCATCGGGATGCAGGCCTCGCAGGACAGGTCCTGATCGAAACCGTCATGGCCTAGTCACAGACGCCATGATCCCGACCTCAGGGCGGGTCGTCCCGGCGACGAGGCCCTGAAAGGCGGCCACGACCGCTTCAGGTCCGGTTTCATGCTGGATGGACAGGTGAGCCTGCATCTCCAAGGCAATCCGGGCAGAGGCGGCCTGGGCGCGGCGCATGATCTCGCCCGGGCCCCATTCCAAATCCCGTTTTGCGAACTGGGCCGGGGCAAAAAAGAAACTGTGGCCGGGACCGTCTCCGCTGGCCTGGAAGCGACCGGCACCCCAATGCGTGGCCCCGACGGCGCAGCTCAGTTTCAGGTTCGCGCCGAAATGGGTGTGGATGGCGCTGACCACATCCCCGTTTCCCGCCATGTCGATGAAGGCCGTGGGCACTGAGGCGTCGAGCCGGTCCAGATGCGCATAGGTCTGGATTTCGTCGCAGGTTCCGAGTTGCTGAACAAAACCGATATTCCCCGGCGATGTGAGGCCGACCACCTTGGGGCCGCCATTATGGGCTGCGAGAAGATTGGCCAGACCAAGCCCGGTCTTAGAGGACACGCTGCCAATCACGACCTGTTCGGCCCCAAAGAAAGCGTTATCGATCAGATAGTCGTAAATGACATAAGACGTTGAAAACAGGGGAAACAGGAGGCAGCGGGCATCCTCAAGCCTGGTCAGGTCCGGACTGTCAGACTGGGTGCGCTGATAGGCATTATAGACACCGGGCAGGCCTGCACGATGGGCTGCAGCATCCACAAAGGACCTTGCCCCAACCGACCCTGGGGTCAGGACGAGATGGGAGGCCATTGGCAAAAAGCCCCAGACCCTCTCCCCCACCTTGAGGTCAGGATGACGGGACTCGATAATGTCCGCAAAGCCCCAAACGGGCACGAGCCCCCAGGGCTCGGCGCAGGGGAAGAAGGTCCAGTAGCCGATCGTCTCCCCCGACAGGGCGTAGGAGACATTGTTGGCTGTCAGGGCAAATTTATCGATGGCCACCAAAACGTCGCCGTCCGCAAGCACCGGCATGGGAAGTTGGACAATCTGGGCCTGGGTGAAATCCTTCCGCCCCACCTGAACCTGGGTCAGCATCATGCTTGGGCTCCGTCCACGTGAGTCCGTCGCAGGGACAGGGCCAGGAACACCACACCCAGGACCGTAAAGATCACGCTGGCAAAATGCTCAGGGGGATGATGGCCCGTGATCGCGCCCTTGAAGATCCAGGCGGCAAAGGCGCTCAGAGCCTGCTGAAGGATCAGCAGGAGCAGCACGAGGGGCACAAGGCTGCGATAGCGCCAGGCGACGATGCCAATCAGAATTCCGAAGGGAATTTGCATGGCCCCATACCAGGCAAAGATCGCGATAATCGTGCTGGCCCGGGTGGTCAGGTCAAGATGGGCGATCACGCCCGCGCCGCCGTCCGGGAGGAAATAATGGATCATCCCCGGGAGGATGGTCAGGACCGAGGACATCATCAGGAAGACAACCGAGGCACCAGAGCCGCGATAATCTGCATTTGTGCTCGGAGGAAGTAGATCCATGTCCAGGGGCTCCTCTATGGAGATTTTGGAAGGGTTCAGTGGTGAAGGGCGGACAGCAACAAGACGATCTGGGTTCCGGCCGCCAGGAGAGCAAGCGTCAGGGCCACCCAGATCCGTGGGCCAGCCAGGGTCATGATCATGGGCTGGGTCGGGAAGTTGAAGGTCTGGGGCATGGCCGCATATTTAAACGCGTGCGCTCCGGAGAACTTGGGGTTCAGGACCAGCTGGGCCATGTCACGGCGACTGCGATAACGTACATACCCCATAATCGACCAGTCCGGGCGATCCTCCAGCCCCCAGGTATCGACAAGTCCGCCGACCTTCCGGGCGGCGAGTGCCGGGTGCCCGCCGCGCCGGAACAGAGCCGGCATGAACATCTTGGTATAGCCCTCCATGACCTCGCGAGCGGGCTTCAAGGCCCCGGTCTCGGGATCTGCCACCGGGGCATCGGAAAACCGGATGACGTTGAGCATGAAGAACTCGCGACCGTCGTCGCCTTCAAGAAAGGCCCGGAGGACTGACCGGTCGTTACGACCATCGTCGCCCGTGCCCGCCTGCTCAAGCCGGGACATGACGGCATCGACTTCCGCCTTGGTCAGAGGCCCGCGCCAATTCACATACCAGGCCAGGAAGAGGCCATAGAGCGCGAGGGCCACAGCCCAGATCCAGAAGGTATTCATACAATCCTGCCCCGATTTAACCATAGGCCCGACGGCTCCGGTCAGCCCGGAAAAGCAGGCACGCTAATTTATTGGCACTACATCTGCCATAACTTTCAGGCCGCGACAAGAATTGTTAAGGATCAGGAGCAACGTCCCGCGGCTGCCGCCTTGAGAGCCGGGTTGTCTCGCGTAATGGCCGCAAGAATCTGGCAGCGCTGAGCGGGCGTCTTCAGGGAGGTATCCCCCATAAGGTCGCTGACAATCCTTTGTTCTGACTCATGATCCGTCGTCATGCGAACCCCACCGCCCTGGACGCTGTCAAAGATCATCATGCGGTCCTGATCCGGCGCGCTGCTCCAGGGCTTCCACTCCGGCTGGCGGCCATCCACGCCTCGCCCGGGAGCCCCGGTGGCGGCGAAATTGACCCAGTAACTCATCATCGAGTCCGACAGGGCGACCCGTCCCGCCGCGTTTCCATGGGTGAAGGCGTATTGATCAAACGCTCCCAAAAGCTTGAAGTGTCCAAACACGAAGGGAATTTCCAGGCTATGCCCGGCACCGAGCAATTGGCCCAGGTCTGTAACCAGCAGCCTGCCCTCGTCGTCCCAGTCAAAGCGGTAGGTCCAGACCGGGGCATGACCGGCCGCGACCATGCGCGCGGCTGGTGCATCGACCGATCCTGCCCGCCAGGCGCGGCTGGGGTATTTCGATGACGCTTCATAGAAGGCCGGGTCCCTGGCCTGGGGCAAGGCCCCAAGGGCATATTTGACCAGTTTGGGATTGAGCGCGTTGAAGAGCTTCATTTCATCGCGATTTGTCCCGGTTATGACGGGGACCGCATTAAAGTCAGCCGGTCGATCAAGAACGGACTCCAGCCCCGCTGCCGGAACTACGAGACCATCAGCAATGATCCGGAAAGGGTCCAACTCCCCGGCCGGGGTTTTATAGGCCGAGAACAGTGCCTTGACCGATGTGGCGCGCAGGGCCTGGCCCGTCGCAGGTTTATCGGTCCCCAAGAGACGCCCAGCGACGGCCATGCCAGATTGTGGGCGATTGCCTGTCTGGCCCTCAGCCACGGCAATGGGCTCAGACCGGAAGGATCCGGACTCGATGATTGCCCTTTGAAACAGCCCTTTGGCGCGGGGGCTGGTGAGCAGGGTGGCGACATTCTGCCCGCCGGCACTTTCACCGAAAATCGTTACCCGGTTCGTGTCCCCGCCAAAGCTGCTGATGTCCTGTTGTATCCATTCAAGGGCCCGGATCTGGTCCAGGGTCCCGAAGTTGGGAGACGCGTCATCGGGCAGGCTGCCGCCTTCGCGCAAGGCCGGATGGGCGAACCAGCCCAAGGCTCCAATGCGATAT
Organism: Phenylobacterium aquaticum; assembly: GCA_947378305.1. Taxonomy (GTDB): domain Bacteria; phylum Pseudomonadota; class Alphaproteobacteria; order Caulobacterales; family Caulobacteraceae; genus Phenylobacterium; species Phenylobacterium aquaticum_B. The sequence continues at coordinate 20,954 of CANCJJ010000022.1, forward strand.
TGGACCACAACCACGACAACCTTGAACCGCGCGGCCAGGGCGGACCCGTCGTATTGTTCTGCACGGCCCCAGGTATTGGACCCGCCGTGGATCCACATCATCACCGGCAGCTTCGCCTGGGCGGCCTCAGATGCCTTCATGGGGGGCGCATAGACATCCAGGTAGAGGCAATCTTCCTGGCCAACGATTTCGCCAAAGCGCGCCTTGGGCACGCCGTCGAGGGGGCTGAGAACCTGAGGGCACCAGGGCGCGGGCTTGGTTGAAATCCTCTGGCCGGTCCAGGCGTCATTAGGCCGTGGAGCCCGCCAGCGCAGATCGCCCACCGGCGGCTTTGCAAAGGGAATGGCGCGCCAGACATGGGCCCCGGTTTCGGCATCAACATAGCCCAGCAAGTCGCCCTGGGGCAGGGTCCGGGCCGTGGCCAGGCTTGTCGGGGGCTCTATGACGGCGGTCTTGGGCGCGCTGGCGCAGGCTGAAAGGCTGATTGCCGCCAGCAGAATGAAAAGTCGTTTCATCAGGTCCCCCGTCAGGTTTAGGAAAGTCATAGAACCTTCCTGAAGTTGAGACCAACCAAAAGGTCGCGCCTGGCCAGATCCAACAGGATGCAATCCTCACTGCACCCCCGAAGCTATCAAGGGCCTCGTCCTGCGGGCGGAATTTGTCCGCAAGCTCTAGATCAACACCAGCTGGCCTGGTCCGAGCGCGGCTCGCGCAGGAGCTCCTGGATATTGGCCTCCATAATGCGGAATCCGACATTGCCGTAGAGTTTTTGCCGCCCCTCATTCAGGACAAAACTGGGGCTTCCCTGAATGCCCATGGCATGGGCATCCTGGTAGTCAGAGGCCAGGGCCGCGTAGGCCTGACCATCCTGAATCCGGGCCTCAATGCCTGCGATGTCGAGGCCCGCTGAGCGACAAACCTCGGCCTGCGTTTTCCACTGAGCAATGTCCCTGCCGTCTTCGAAGAAGGCCTTGCGGAGAGCCTTCAAGATGACGAGCATGGCCCCCGGCGGGCAGGCGTTCGAGGCCTCCTGCAAGGCGATGGCCTTGAGCAGCAGGTGAAGGCCCGTGGAGGAGGCTGGCCGGACCTTGAGCCAGATCTCCGGATTGACCGTAATTTCCGGAAACCCCTCGGCCGTGTGCATGAGGTGGGCATTGAAGCCCTCATAGCCCCCCTTGTCCCGCCAGGTCGTGGCCATCTTGCGGACCGTATCCCCGAAGACGGAGCAAAACCGGTAATCGAAGCGAATACGCTCACCAAATTCTGCCTTCACGGCCTCGACCCTAAGTTCAGCGATATGGGCCCAAATGCACAGAACATCGGAAAAATAGACGATGGGGACGGGATTCACGGGCGACTCCTCCTGAGGATCTTGAGCTTAGGCCCATTGCTCCTGGCTTTGAACCGGCACACCTCACCTGGTCGCATCCGGGATTTTTGGGTTCCGTTGCGGAAACGCCTTGCCGCCCCATCCGGGGCTTGCTTAGGGTTGTCTGTGCGGTAGGCGCAAGACTGCGGGAGTTGCTGGAAAATGGGCGTCATGAACCGGCTGAATTTGAGCACACTGGGCCTGGCCCTGCTGGTCCTCGCCTGCGCGCCGTCTAGCCAGGCCGAGCCAACTGGCGGCCATTATGTTGCCATGGGCAGTTCCTTCGCGGCGGGACCCGGGATTACCAAGTCAGCCGAACCGCCGCCCGCCCGGTGCCGCCGATCTGCCGACAACTATGCCCATCAATTGGCCGCGCGACGCAACCTTGCCTTGACAGATGTCAGCTGTAGCGGGGCGACCACCGATGCCATTCTCGAACCCTGGGGTCATCAACCTGCACAGATTGAGGCCGTCCTACCTGAAACCACCCTGGTCACCGTGACCATCGGGGGAAATGACCTTGGCTATATGACCGGGCTTCTGGCGGCTGCCTGTCAGACCCTGGCCAGCAACCGGGCAGACCCGGTCGCCCTGGATCGGTGCGGCCCTATTCCCCATCCCGACGATGCAGACTATGTGCGGCTGGAGGCTGCCATGACCCGAATAGCCGTTGAGGTGAAGGCGCGCGCCCCCTCCGCCCGGCTGGTCTTTGTGAACTATATGACCGTCCTGCCCCAGGCCGGAAGCTGCGCCCTGGCCCCCCTCGCACCAGAGGCTGCGAAAAACAGTCGCACCCTTGCGCGGAAACTTCTGGCCCTGACGGCAAAGGTGGCAAAGGCCCAGGGCGCGGAGGTCTTCTCCGCCGCATCCCTTTCGCGAACCCATAGCGTCTGTGCGAGGCACCCCTGGATGAACGGGTATCCAGCCCCCGCGGGCGGGGCCGCCTTCCACCCCAATCTTGCCGGGATGACGGCGGTGGCAGAGGCCCTGGACCGTCAGCTCTTTCATTGACCCCAAACCAAGCTTGCGAAGCCGTGGACGAGGGGCCCGGGATTTGGCACAGTCGACTTAGAAACCAAGTCAATGACCGAACCGGGAGCAAGCCTCATGACCGACACCCCTGAATACGTCCCCCCCGCCGTCTGGACCTGGAACAAGGAAAGCGGTGGCCGGTTTGCGAATATCAATCGCCCCATTGCCGGTCCCACCCACGAAAAAGACCTGCCGGTGGGTCGTCATCCCATGCAGCTCTACTCCCTTGGCACCCCCAATGGCGTGAAGGTGACGATCATGCTGGAGGAGTTGCTGGCCCTGGGATATGCTGGGGCGGAATACGATGCCTGGCTCATCCGCATCAATGAGGGCCAGCAGTTCAGCAGCGGCTTTGTCAGCGCCAATCCCAACTCCAAGATCCCGGCCCTGATGGACCACAGTTCCCCCACGCCGATCCGGGTGTTTGAGTCCGGGGCCATCCTGATTCATCTGGCCGAAAAGTTTGGGGAATTCTTGCCAACTGAACCCCGGGCAAGGGCCGAATGCCTGTCCTGGCTCTTCTGGCAGGTTGGTAGCGCGCCCTATCTTGGCGGCGGTTTCGGGCACTTCTACGCCTATGCACCGATCAAGATTGAATATGCGATTGATCGCTTCGCCATGGAAACCAAGCGCCAGCTGGACGTGCTCGACCGCCACCTTGCGGACCACACCTATATGGCTGGCGAGGACTATACGATTGCCGACATGGCGATCTGGCCCTGGTACGGGGCTATGGCGAAGGGTGAGCTTTATGCGGGCGGGGAATTCCTCCAGGTTCAGGAGTACAAGAACCTGATCCGCTGGACCGACGCCATTGCCGCGCGCCCGGCCGTGAAGCGCGGACGCATGGTCAACCGTCCCTATGGTCACCCGTCCAGCCAACTTCTGGAGCGCCATGACGCCAGCGATTTCGAGCTGAGGACCCAGGACAAGCTTAATCCGCCAGACTAGGCTCAGATAAACCAGGCGCTGGTTATGCTGGCGGCGGAGGTGTCGGCGAGGGTCAGGCTGGCCCCGCCGTCCAGGGTGATGACCGCATCATGGCCAGACTGGCTGACGCTGTAGGTTGTGCCCGGGTCAAGATCGATCCGGTCGCCCTCGGCATAGTTGAAGTCGGTCACCCGGTCAGAGCCCGCGACGCCCCAGATAAAGAAGGCATCGGCTCCGGACCCGCCCGTCAGGGTGTCATTGCCGAGATCGCCCGTGAGCCAGTCATTGCCCGCATTGCCATAGACAATGTCATCGCCCTGACCGCCGCGGACAGAGTCCGCGCCATCGCCGCCCAGAACCGTATCATTGCCCTTGTTGCCATAGACAATGTCGTCCCCGGTATTGCCCTGGACAAGATCATTGCCCTGGCCCCCGACAACCCAGTCATCGCCCTCATCACCGGACAGCGTGTCATTGCCCATATTGCCATTGATGTCGTCGTGGTCGGCTCCACCTGAAATGGTGTCATCTCCGGCATCTCCCCGCAGATAGTCCTGACCAGAGCCGCCAAACAGGCTGTCACCGCCTTCGCCGCCGAACAGGGTGTCATTCCCACGGCCACCGACCACAGTGTCGTCGGCCGCACCGGCCGTATAAGTCACATCTCCGCCCGCAAAGCTTAGATTGACGAACTGAGGGACGGGTGCCGTCGAAGAGTCAGACACGGCAAGGGATTGGTCAGCGAACTTCAGCCATTCAACATTGGTGAGCAGGTCCCGGCCATCCGGACTACCACTCCTTAGATCGCGGACAGATACAGTCCCGTCGGAATTGATGATGTCATAATTCGCCCGTGTCCCGGCATAGGTCGCCGTATCCACCCCAAAGCCCCCGTCGAGGATGTCATTTCCCGCGCCCCCTGCAAGGGTATCATTCCCGTCTCCGCCTGACAGGGTATCGTTGCCATTCTGCCCGGACAGGCTGTCATTTCCGCCCAAGCCCAAAAGCGAGTCATAGCCATCACGGGTCGACAGTGTATCCGCCCCGTTTGTGCCAAAGACAGTCTCCCCATCCCACTGAAGGCTAGCGGTCATAATCGACTGATCGCTGAAGCTCAGGGTTTCGATCTTCAACAGGCGGTCCTGACCGTCCGGGCTGCCAGCGCGGGTATCACTGACCGAAACGACTTCGGTCTGGGTCACAGGATCAAAAAAGCGGAGGATTAGATAATCCGCCTTTGCCCCGCTGAAGACAGCCGTATCCGTGCCGCTCCCGCCATCCAGGGTGTCATTGCCCGAACCGCCAGACAGGGTGTCATAACCTGCATCGCCCGACAGCTGGTCGTCGCCTGCCGCACCGCTGAGGGAGTCGCTGTCATTTCCGCCGGTCAGACTATCCGCCGCCACATCCCCCGCGAGGGTGTCATTGCCCGCGTCGCCCGAGACCTGATTTTCTGTTCCGGTCGCGGTCAGACTGTCATCACCCGAGCCCCCCGACAGGGTCGCATCGCCGCCACTGGCGCTTAGGGTGTCGTTGCCTGCGTCCCCGGTCAGAACATCGCGACCGCCCCCGCCAAGAAGCAAGTCATTGCCCTCGCCGCCGGACAAGGTGTCGTTACCCTCACCGCCGGAGAGGCTGTCATTGCCGGTATCGCCGGAAAGCTGGTCATCGCCTGCGGCACCTGCGAGGGAGTCATTGCCGTCGCCCCCCCTGAGGATGTCGCTGGCTGTTTCCCCGGCCAGGGAATCGTTGCCCGCGTCGCCTGAAAGCTGGTTGCCTGTTCCCGTCGCGATCAGGCTGTCGTCGCCGGAACCACCGGAGAGGCTGGCATACCCGCCGCTGGCGCTGAGGGTGTCATTCCCAAGGTCACCGCTGAGGAAGTCATTGCCCGAGCCGCCAATCAGGGAGTCGTCGGCATCGCCGCCATAAAGGGTGTTGTTGCCCGCGTCGCCCTGCAGGACATCATTGCCTGACCCGCCGAACAGGACGTCATTGCCATCGCCGCCAGACAGGGTGTCATTGCCCGTGTCGCCGGAGAGCTGATCATCCCCGGCCGCACCCGCCAGGGAGTCGTTGCCATCACCGCCGGACAGGGTGTCTGGTGCGTTGTCTCCCGCCAGGGTGTCATTGCCCGTCTCACCAGACAGCTGATTGCCAGCCCCTGTCGCCATCAGGCTGTCGTCGCCCGAGCCACCTGACAGGGTCGCATAACCGCCGCTGGCGCTGAGCGTGTCATTGCCGAGATCGCCACTGAGCGAGTCATTGCCCGAGCCGCCGACGAGGGAGTCATTGTCGTCGCCGCCGGACAGGGTGTCGTTGCCGCTGTCGCCAGACAGCTGGTCATCGCCCGAGCCCCCGGCCAGGGAGTCATTACCGTCGCCGCCCCTTAGGCTGTCATTGGCCGTATCGCCGGCAAGGGTGTCATTGCCGCTATCGCCGGAGACCTGATTGCCAGTCCCCGTGGCGATGAGGCTGTCATTGCCATCGCCACCGGACAAGGTTGCATAACCGCCGCTGGCGCTGAGCGTGTCATTGCCGAGATCGCCACTGAGCGAGTCATTGCCCGAGCCGCCGACGAGGGAGTCATTGTCGTCGCCGCCGGACAGGGTGTCATTGCCCGTCTCGCCAGACAGTTGGTCATCGCCAGAGCCCCCGGCCAGGGAGTCATTACCGTCGCCGCCCCTTAGGCTGTCATCGGCCGTATCGCCGGCCAGGGTGTCATTTCCGCTATCGCCGGAGACCTGATTGCCAGTCCCCGTGGCGATCAGGCTGTCATCTCCGGACCCGCCCGAAAGGGTCGCATAGCCGCCGCTGGCGCTGAGCGTGTCATTGCCGAGATATCCACTAAGCGAGTCATTGCCCGAGCCGCCGACGAGGGAGTCATTACCGTCGCCGCCGGACAGGGTGTCATTGCCGGTATCGCCAGACAGCTGGTCATCGCCCGAGCCCCCGGCCAAGGAGTCATTACCGTCGCCACCGGACAGGGTGTCGTTGCCGCTGTCGCCAGACAGGGTGTCATTTCCGCTATCGCCGGAGAGTTGATCGTCCCCGGCCGCACCGGCCAGGGAGTCATTTCCGTCTCCACCAAGGAGGTTATCGGTTACCGTGTCGCCCGCCAGGGTGTCATTGCCGCTATCGCCGGACAGCTGATTGCCAGCCCCTGTCGCGATCAGGCTGTCGTCGCCCGAGCCACCCGACAGGGTCGCATAACCGCCGCTGGCGCTGAGGGTGTCATTCCCAAGGTCACCGCTGAGGAAGTCATTGCCCGAGCCGCCAATCAGGGAGTCATCGTCATCGCCACCATAAAGGGTGTTGTTGCCCGCATCGCCCTGCAGGACATCATTGCCAGAGCCGCCGAACAGAAAGTCATTGCCGTCGCCACCGGACAGGGTGTCATTGCCGGTGTCACCGTAAAGCTGGTCATCGCCAGCGCCCCCGTTGAGGGAATCATCGCCGGAGCCGCCGATGAGGGCGTCATTGCCCGTCTCACCGGTCAGGGAATCACGACCCTCCCCGCCCAAAATCTGGTCATTGCCGTCTCCGCCGCCCAGGGAGTCATTTCCGTCACCGCCATCGACGACGTCATTCCCGGTCTCCCCAGCCAGGGTGTCATTGCCCGTGTTGCCGTACAGCCGGTCATCATCCGCGCCGCCTGACAGGGAGTCATTCCCTTCATCGCCATTCAGCTGGTCCTGACCACTGCCGCCCTCCAGCGTGTCATTTCCGTCCCCACCTTGCAGGTTATCATTGCCACCCGCGCCCACGAGGGAGTCATCATCCGCCCCGCCTGAAAGCAGATCATACCCCCCCTGTCCCACCAGGGTGTCATTGCCTGCGTCGCCCCAAACATAGTCAAAGGATCCATAACCCCCCAAGATGGAGTCATTGCCGTCACCGCCGTGGAGCACGGCACTGCCCGTTTCTGCATTTAGGGTGTCGTCTCCTGCCTCCCCGGAAAGCTGATCAAATCCGTCACCGCCGATCAGGGAGTCGTTGCCCGTGTCTCCCGTCAGCTGGTCATCACCAGCACCGCCGTTAAGGGAGTCATTGCCATCGCCGCCCAGGAGGCTGTCATTTCCGTCCCCGCCGGACAGGGTGTCATTGCCCGTATCGCCGGAGAGTTGATCGTCCCCGGCCGCACCGGCCAGGGAGTCATTTCCGTCTCCACCAAGGAGGTTGTCGCTTACCGTGTCGCCCGCCAGGGTGTCATTGCCGCTATCGCCGGACAGCTGATTACCAGCCCCTGTCGCGATCAGGCTGTCGTCGCCGGAACCGCCCGAAAGGGTCGCATAGCCGCCGCTGGCGCTCAGCGTGTCACTGCCAAGGTCACCGATGAGCGAGTCATTGCCCGAGCCGCCGACGAGGGAGTCGTTGCCATCTCCACCGCTAAGGAAGTCGCTGGTCGTGTCTCCCGCCAGGGTGTCATTGCCGCTGTCGCCGGACAGCAAGTTGCCGGCCCCTGTCGCAATCAGGCTGTCATTGCCATCCCCACCGGACAAGGTCGCATAGCCGCCGCTGGCGCTAAGCGTGTCATTCC
>CANCJJ010000023.1 GCA_947378305.1 Phenylobacterium aquaticum
GGGGCTGGTCCCACGGGCCCCTGCGGCCGGGATCCTCGCCCGATTTACGGGCAGGGCTGGCCAGTCCTGCATCACAAGGCCGTTGTCCGAAGTCGCAAGGCATTGGTGATGACGCTGACCGACGACAGGGCCATGGCAGCGGCCGCCAGGGCGGGCGACAGGGTCCAGCCCAGCAGGGGGTAGAGGGCGCCGGCGGCAATGGGAATCCCCGCCGCATTGTATCCGAAGGCAAACCCGAGGTTTTGGCGGATATTGCGCATGACCGCCCGTGACAGGGCCATGGCCGTGACCACCCCGGACAGATCGCCGCCCAGCAGGGTAATGCCTGCACTCTGGATGGCCACATCCGTCCCCGACCCCATGGCCAATCCGACATCGGCAGCGGTCAGGGCCAGAGCGTCATTGATCCCGTCTCCGACCATGGCGACGACCTTGCCTGAGGCCTTCAGGTCTTCGATGACCCTGGCCTTTTCCTCAGGTGCTACCTCCGCCCTGATGTCGCTTATGCCGAGTCGACCCGCGACGGCCTGGGCTGTCGCCAGATGGTCACCGGTCAGAAGGATCAGGTGCAGCCCCCTGGCCTTGAGGGCGGTGATGATTTCCGCCGACTTCGGCTTTAGGGGGTCGGAGATGGCCAGCAGGCCTGCGGCCTGACCCTCCCGGGCCACAAAGAGGGCGGTGGCACCCTCTGCGGACACGCGCTGGGCTGCGACCTCAAGGGGCGCGGTATCAATTCCGGCTTCCGCCAGACATCGCCGGTTGCCAATTCTCAGGGTCTGGTCCTCAACCTGTCCGGAGACGCCAGCCCCGATCTGGACCTTGAAGTCCCGGGCTTCGCTGAGCGTCAGACCCTGGTCGCGGGCGGCCTGCAGAATGGCGCTGGCCAGGGTATGCTCGCTGGCGCGTTCGAGGCTGGCGGCGAGCCGCAGCAGGGTGGTCTCCTCGCCTGCATTCAGGGTAAAAATCTCCGTCAGGGTGGGCTTGCCCTCGGTCAGGGTGCCGGTCTTGTCGATGACGAGGGTGTCGACCTTTTCCAGGCGCTCCAGGGCTTCAGCGTCGCGGAACAGGACGCCAGAGCGCGCGCCTCGCCCCACACCCACCATGATGGACATGGGCGTGGCCAGGCCCAGGGCGCAGGGGCAGGCAATAATCAGGACGGAGACAGCGGCCACCAGGCTATTGGCCAGGCGCGGCTCTGGGCCGAGCCAGAACCAGAGGAGGGCTGTCAGCACGACAATGGCCAGGACCGCCTGGACAAAGACCGCAGAGACCCTGTCGGCGAGCTGCTGAATGGGGGCCCGGCTTCTTTGGGCCTTGGTGACCATGTCGACAATCCTGGCCAGCCGGGTCTCGGCCCCGACCTTGTCGGCCCGCATCTGGAAGGTTCCTGTCCGGTTCGTGGCTCCGGCAGACACCGGCTCCCCGGGCCCCTGGTTCTGCGGCATGGATTCCCCGGTCAGGAGGGCGTTATCGATCCAGGCCTGGCCCTCAAGAATGGTGCCGTCGACAGGAATGGCTTCACCCGGCCTGAGTCTGAGCCGGTCGCCGGGCATGATGACCCGGACATCGACATCCTCATCCTGTCCATCGGCGCGCACCCGCCGGGCGATCCGGGGGGCGAGATCAAGCAGGGCGCTGACGGCCCCGGACGTCTTGGCCCGGGCGCGCAATTCCAGGACCTGGCCCAGAAGGACCAGGACCGTGATCATGGCCGCAGCCTCGAAATAGACCGGCGGCGGCTCACCGTGGCGATGAATGCCCAAGGGCTGGAACCCGGGCAGAAAGAGAGTCAGGGAACTATAGCTCCAGGCAATCCCGACCCCCAGGGCCACCAGGCTGAACATGTTGAGCTGCCCCCGGCGCAGCCCCATCCATCCGCGCTGAAAGATCGGCGCGCCTGCCAGGAAAACGAGGGGGGTCGTCAGGACAAACTGAAACCCCGAGGACGACACCCCGCCGACGGCGAATTGCGTTCCCAGCATGTGGGTCATCATCTCGATGAGCATGACAGGCAGGGCCAGGGCGAGGGCCAGCAGGAAGCGGCGCGTGAAGTCCTCAAGCTCGGGCGACTTGACGGTGCCAGGGGCGGGCTGAACCAGCTCCAGGCTCATACCACAGAGGGGACAGGCCCCGGAGGCAATCCGTCGAATCTGCGGATGCATGGGACAGGTAAAGATCGGGTCGTCCAAACCCCGCGCCGACCCCATTCCAAACTCCAGCCCTGTCGACCGAGCCGCCCATTGCGCTCAGTCTGGTCAGGCTAGGGCAGGCTCAAGGACTGGCCTTGATTCAGAACAGGCTTCGGGAGGGACCCGGGGAACCCGGGCTATTGCAGGAAGGTCAGGCAGTTCCCCGCCTCGAGCACGCTCGCCAGGGCAGGGTCTTGGCTGACCCTTGCATATCGGGCGCGAAGGGTCGCGAGGGACCTGGCGTGATATTTCTGCGGGGGCTGGACATAGTCTCCGCCGGGCAGGGCCACGGTAAAGCTCGGATCGCCCGCCTCCAGAGCCCGGGCATTGGCCGTGGTCCAGGGCAGGAAATAGTCGCCGATATAGCTGATCAGGGGCTGAAGGGTCGGGGCCAGGGACTCCCAGGCTTCGAAATCGCCCTCCAGCCTGGGCTCCATCATGCGGTGGCACCAGTCGAGTACCGCCGGGGCCCTGGCCCGCATATAGGCCCCGCAGGTCGGATCGACGGAGGCTTCATAGAGCTGGCCAGACAGACCGAAGTCGCCAAAGGCCGGGCGCTGGCCGAACAGGTATTTCCGGGTCGCCAGATGGGCCTCCAGAATATCCAGCAACTCGAGATAATAGCGGGTGATCAGCGGGGCATTTTCCGGGCTGGATCCGACGAAATGCCCCCGCCCGGACATTCGGGACCTGATCATGTCGGCCCGGGCCGTGATGTCTGTCTCGGAGCCTTTCGGCAGGCTGATGCAGGCCAGTGTGCGGGCAGAGGCCAACTGGTCCAGGTCGGCAAACCACCTGTGGTGGAACATGAGTTTATTGCCCCACTCGTCACCGAACTCCTCGATCAGGGCGGACAGGAACCCCAGCCGGGCTTCCGAAGGGTGGATGGAGGGCTTGGGAAACAGGGCCTCAAGGGTCTCCATGATCGGGGTGGAATCCTGCAGGCCCTCGTCCTGGGGCGTGGCCACGGTGGGCACGATGGGCAGACGGGCATAGCGCTTATAGTCCTCGTCATTCTCCGCATTGCGCGGAATCCATTGATGAGGAATCGCCTTGTAGCGCGCATAGGCCCTGACCTTCACCGAGTAGGGCGACATTTCCGATCCGTAGATCTTGTAAACTGCGGTCATCTGATTTCCCCCGACATGCGGCTTGCGTGTTTCTGGCAGACAAGATGTCAATTTCCCGGGCCGGGTGTCAATTGCGGGAAATCGTCGGATCGCAAGTTTGAAGTCCTGACGAAACCCGGCTTGAGGGCTATAAGTCTCCCTCATGATCCCGCGCCTTCGCCCGACCCGCCTGGAATATGTCGTTGATGGCGTCCGCCTGCGGGCCCAGCTCACGGCGGCGGCCCATCTTGCCAGCGGCGATGAGGCCGAGCAGAGACGCCTGGCTCTGGACATACTGAAACAGGCCCTGTTCCGGGGCCGCATGATCGCCAAGGAGCGGCTGGAAAACGGGGCCGGTGGCATTGAAACCGTTCGCCTCCTGTCCGGGGTTACCGACGAGGTGGTCCGGGCCCTCTATGATTTCACCACGGTCCATGTCTTCCGGGCCCGCAATCCGACCGAGGGCGAGCGCCTGGCGGTCATGGCGGTGGGAGGCTATGGCCGCGGGACGCTCGGGCCGTTTTCCGATCTCGATCTGTTGTTTCTGCGGCCCTACAAGACGACACCCCATGCGGAGAGCGTGATTGAATACATGCTCTATGCCCTGTGGGACCTGGGGTTCAAGGTTGGCCATGCCTCGCGCACAGTCGAGGAATGTGTGCGCCTGTCCCGGGAAGACTTCACCATCCGGACCTCGATTCTCGAGGCGCGCCGCCTGACGGGTGACGAGGCCCTGGCCGATGACCTCATCCGCAGGTTCCGGGCCGAGGTGGTCAAGGGAACCGGGGCCCAGTTTGTCGCCGCCAAGCTGAAGGAACGCGACCAGCGTCTGGAGCGGGCGGGTGCCAGCCGCTATCTGGTCGAGCCCAATGTCAAGGAAGGCAAGGGCGGGCTGCGCGACCTGAATACCCTGTTCTGGATTGCCCAATACCTGAATCCGGTGGCCCAGGTGGATCGCCTGAACGGTCTGATCCAGCTGGAAATGTTCGAGCGGCGCGAGGTTGCTGCCTTTATCCGGGCCTTCGATTTTCTGTGGGCGGTTCGCTGTCACATGCACTTTGTCACCGGGCGGGCAGAGGAACGCCTGACCTTCGATCTCCAGCCGGAAATCGCCCGGCGCATGGGCTATGGCGACCGGGGGGATGCCCCGGCCGTTGAGCGGTTCATGCGGCGCTATTTCATGATCGCCAAGGAGGTGGGAACCCTCACCCGGGTCTTTACGGCCAAGCTGGAATCCGAGCGGATCAAGCTTCAGCCATCCGGCCTCTCCCGTCTCCTGCCAGGCCATAGCCGGGCGCGACGGACCGCCCTGGCGACAGGCTTTCACGAAGAGGCCGGGCGCCTGAATATCGACGGCCCCGAGGTGTTTGAAAGCGATCCGATCAACCTGCTTCGCCTGTTCCGGCTCGCGGACCAGCGCAATCTTGACCTGCATCCGGATGCCTTCACCGCCGTATCCCGCGGGGTCGCCCTGATCGGGCCAAAAATCCGGCGCGATCCCGAAGCCGCCAAGGTATTTCTCGACATTCTGGCCCACGGTCGCGACCCCCAGCGGGTCCTGTCCCTGATGAATGAAGCCGACCTTCTGGGTCGCTACATGCCCGAATGGGGCCGCATCGTCGCCCAGATGCAGTTCAACATGTATCACTCCTACACGGTGGACGAGCACACCTTGCGGGCGGTGGGCGTGATCGCCGAAATCGTCGCCGGCAAGATGGAGAGCGACCACCCCCTGGCCACGGCCATCATGCCCCTGATCGACGACCGGGAAGCCCTGTTCCTCGCCATGCTGCTGCATGATACCGGCAAGGGCGGGGCGGGTGGGCAGGAAAAGGCAGGGGCCCGGTCTGCGCGTCAGGCCTGCGAGCGCCTGGGCTTGAGCCGCAAACGGATCGAACTGGTGGCCTGGCTGGTCGAGCATCACCTGGTCATGAGCGATTATGCCCAGAAGCGCGATATCTCCGACCCCCGCACGGTCATTGATTTCGCCCGGATTGTCGAAACGCCTGAGCGGTTAAGGCTGCTTCTTGTGCTGACGGTGGCCGATATTCGCGCCGTGGGACCGGGGGTCTGGAATGGCTGGAAGGGCCAGCTCCTGCGCGAACTCTATGGGGCGACGGAGGCCCTGTTCCGGGGCGGACGCGGGTCTGACCAGGGGGCCGCCATCCGCCGGTATCATGAGAGCGCGGCCTATGATGCGCGTATTCGCCTGACCCAGTCTGACCCGGCGGCCACGGCATGGGGCCAGGCCATGGAAGATGCCTATTTTACCGCCTTCAGTGACGAGGAGGTCCTCGCCCACGCCGGGCTTGCCCGCCAGGCGCAAGAGACGGGCGCAGCAGCGCTCGGGCGCAATCGGGCGGACCTGAATGCCGCCGAATTGTCCGTGGCCGCCACGGACCGCCCCCGCCTGTTTGCCGACCTGGCCCAGGCCCTGAATGCCGCCGGGGCCAATGTGCTGGGGGCCCGGGTCTTCACCTCAAGACGGGGCGAGGCCCTGGATGTCTTCTTTGTGCAGAACAGTGCCGGGGAAGCCTATGGGGCGGAAAATCCCCGGGCGCTGGAGCGGCTGATTTCTGTCCTCGAAGCGGCGGGACGGGGGGAGCCCATTCTGGTGGAGGCTCGCCTGTCCGGAGACCTTGGCCGGGCCGCCGCCTTCGATATTACGCCAACCGTCATGCTGGATAATGACGCGTCGGAAAGTTCCACCGTGGTCGAGGCCTCGTGTCGGGATCGGCCCGGACTTCTGGCGGCCTTGGCCAAGCCCATTGCCGAGGCGGGGTTGATCATCCTGTCCGCCCATATTGACGGCTATGGCGAGCGCGCCGTGGATGCGTTTTACGTGGTCGAGGCGGACGGTCAAAAATTGACGGATGCGCGCAAGATGTCCCGCCTGAAATCCCGCCTTCTGGAGGCGATTGCCTCTGATGAGGTCCCCGCGCCGTCAAGGGCCCGGGCGAAACTGCAAAAGGCCCGCGCCAGCCGGGCGCGCTAAATCGGAGCCCCGGATCAACCCGCCTCTTGACCGACCCGGCGACCCCAAGCACACACACCCAGGTGACCCAGCAAGCGCCCCCCGCCTCACCAGCCCGCCGACCGACCGGACTGATCCGGTCTTCGATGATATTTGCCGGCTTCACCCTGATCAGCCGGGTGTTTGGCTTCGCCCGCGACCTGGCCCTTGCCTACTATCTCGGAGCGAGCGCCACCTTTGCCGCGGACGCCTATAATCTGGGATTTTCCTTTCCGAATCTCTTCCGGCGCATATTGGGGGAAGGGGCCTTTGCCTCAGCCTTTGTGCCTGCCTATTCCAAGGCCCTGGCGACGGATGGCGAAGAAAAGGCGGATATTCTGGCGGCAGACGCCATGGCCGTCCTGGCGGCCGCCGCCGTGGCCATTACCCTGATTGCCGAACTGGCCATGCCCTGGCTGATCTATGCCATTGCCCCCGGCTTTCACGGGGAGAAGCACGATCTTGCCGTTCGCCTGACCCAGATCATGATGCCCTACCTGCCGTGTATGGCCATCTATGCGCACCTGTCTGGGGTTCTGAATGGCCGCAACCGGTTCATGCTTTCGGCGGCGGCCCCCATCCTCCTGAACGTCTGGACCCTGCTGGCGGTCTGGCCCGCCCGCTCCTCTCTGGATGCGGCTTATTTTGCGTCCTGGGGCGTGGTGATTGCCGGGGTTTCCCAGGCGGGCCTGCTCTGGTGGGGGGTTCGCAAGTCCGGCGCGCGGGTGGATGCGCGTTGGCCCAGACTGACCCCGGACATTCGCAAGCTCATCATGCTGGCCGTGCCGGGGGCCATTGCCGCCAGCGCGACCCAGGTGAACATATTTGTCTCCAGCATGCTGGTTAGCCAGGTCAACGGGGCCAGGACCTGGCTCGCGGTCTGTGACCGGCTCTACATGCTGCCCCAGAGCCTGGTGGGCGTGGCCATTGGTGTGGCCCTCCTGCCGCAATTGTCCCGGGCGGTTCATGCCGGGGACCGCCTGGCCAGCCGGTCGGCCATTGATGAAGCTATTGTCTTTTCCATGGCCCTGACCCTGCCTGCCGCCGCCGCCCTGCTGGCCATGCCCTTCTTCCTGATTGATGCCCTTTACACGCGCGGGGCCTTTACCTCATTTGACGCCCACGCCACCGCCGATGCCCTGCGCCAATATGCCTGGGGCGTTCCGGCCTTTGTCCTGGCCCAGCTCTCCTCCCGCGTCTTCTTCGCCAGTCAGGATACCTCCACCCCCATGCGCTATGCCCTGGTGTCGGTGGTGGTCAATGTGGTGGCCGGGATAGGCCTGTTTATGCTGGTCGGGGTCTCCGGCATTGCTGCGGCGACAAGCCTGGCCGCCTGGGTCAATGTCGGAATGATGTCCGTGACCCTGTCGCGCCGCGGGCTCTATACGCCGGGTCCAAAGGCCATGGCCCGCCTCCTGCGGATTCTGGGGGCCAGCGCCGCGCTCGGCCTGCTGCTGGGGGCCGCGTCCCATTACCGCTCGGGTCTCGAAACCCTCATGGCCTGGGCCAGGCTGGGACCCTTGGGACCTAAGGAGTTTACGGCGCTGTCCGTGACCCTGCTGGGGGCGGGCCTCTATCCTGCCCTCCTGCTTGGCTCGGGCGGGCTCACCTTAAGCGAGGTGCGCAATGCCCTGCGTCGCAAGCCATCGGGTCCTGCTGAACCGCCAATCAGCCCGCTTGATCCGGGCTGAGGCTTGCCAGACGGGTCGGGGGCGACTATTCGACGGCCCATGATCTCAGATGGAATCCGGGCCCTGCGATGGCGTTGCGCTTGAGCGCACCCGACTCCGCCTGCGACCCTTTCCTCAGACCTGAACGCACCCCATGACCGCAAGTCCCACTGTTGCCTTTACCGGCCCCACCCGTGTCCTGTCCGGCGTCCAGCCGACGGGGGCCCTGCATTTGGGCAATTATCTCGGAGCCCTGGTCAAGTTCACCCGGCTCCAGCACGAGATGGAGACCTTCATCTTCGTTGCGGACCTGCACGCCATTACCCAGTGGCAGGACCCGAAGCTTCTGAAGAGCCAGGTCCGGGAGATTACGGCGGCCTATCTCGCCTCCGGCCTTGACCCGGCCATTGCGACCATCTTCCCCCAGTCAGCGGTACCGGCCCACGCGGAGCTTGCCTGGATTTTCAACTGTGTCGCGCGTCTGGGCTGGCTCGACCGGATGACCCAGTTCAAGGACAAGGCGGGCAAGCACAAGGAGCGGGAGAGCGTCGGGCTCTATACCTATCCGGTGCTCCAGGCCGCCGACATCCTGATCTACAAGGCCACCCATGTGCCGGTGGGTGAGGACCAGCGCCAGCACCTGGAGCTGACCCGCGACATTGCCGCCAAGTTCAATCACGATTTTGAGGTTCCCGGCTATTTTCCCCTGCCTGAAGCGGTGGTTGAGGGGCCGGGCGCGCGGATCATGTCCCTGCGGGACGGGTCGGCCAAGATGTCCAAGTCTGATCCTTCAGACTATTCCCGGATCAATCTGACCGATGACGCCGACGCCATTGCCCAGAAGATTCGCAAGGCCCGCACGGATGCCGAGCCCCTGCCCGAGACCCTGGCAGAGCTGAAGGACCGGCCTGAGGCCCTGAATCTGATTGGTATTTATGCCGCGCTTGAGGGGCGGACGTCGGCAGAGGTCCTGAGCGAATTTTCCGGCCAGGGCTTTGGGGCCTTCAAGCCGAAACTGGTCGATCTGGCCGTGGCCCGGCTGGGGCCTGTGGGAGACGCCATGCGAAAATTCATGGCGGACCCGGCTGAAATTGACCGGATACTCGCAGCCGGGGCCGAGAGGGCCCGGGCCGTTGCCGCGCCCACCCTGGCGGAGGTCAAGGGCATTGTGGGTTACTGGGCGAGCTAACAGGGCTTGCCTACAGCCCGGTCAGAGGCCACCCTTATCCCATGAGCGCCCGTAAATTCCTGGTTATTGCCGACGAGTCTCCGGAGTTCATTTCGGCCCTGAGGTTTGCCTGTCGCCGTGCGCGCTCGACGGGGGGGCATGTGGCCTTGCTCAAGGTCATTGAACCGGCGGTCTTCGAGCACTGGTCGGGGGTGCGTGACGAAATTGAGCGCCAGGCCCGGGAAGAGGCCGAGGGGTATCTGCAACAAATGGCCGAGCGGGTTCTGAGCGAAAGCGGCCAGCCCGCGGAATTCATCATTGCCCGGGCAGACTCGACCCGCGCGGCCCTGCGTCAGGTGATTGGCGAGGATGCCGATATCAAGATACTGGTCCTGGCTGCGGCCGTGGATGGTCGCGGACCCGGTCCGCTGGTAACCTCCATCGCCCGCGAAGGCGTAAAATGGGGTGGCCGAAAGGTTCCGGTCACGGTTGTGCCCGGTGATCTGACGGACGCTGAACTCGAAGACCTGGCCTGATCTGGCCCTAGCCGAAAGACGAAACCTTGACGGACACCTCCGTGCAATTCCAGAGCCTGATGGGCCGTCTGCAATCCCGCAAGGCCAGGATCGGGATTGTCGGTCTGGGCTATGTTGGCCTGCCCCTGGCCCTGGCCGGGGTGGATGCCGGCTTTAGTGTCCTGGGATTTGACATCAATTCCGCCCGGGTCGCCGCCATTAATGCCGCCCGACAGGTGATCAACTATATCGGTGCCGAGGTCATGCAGGCGGCTCAGGCCACAGGACGCATGGACTCGACCTGCGACTTTGCTCGGCTTGCGGAGGCCGATGTGGTGGTGATCTGTGTCCCCACCCCGATCACGCGCAATCGCGATCCAGACCTGAGCTATGTGCGCGAAACGGCGGAGTCCATAGCGGCGGCTCTGCGCCCCGGTCAGCTGGTGGTGCTGGAATCGACTACCTGGCCCGGGACGACCCGGGAAGTCGTCCAGCCGGTCCTGGAACGCACCGGCCTGAAGGTCGGAACCGATATCTTCCTGGCCTTTTCCCCCGAGCGGGAGGACCCGGGCAATGGCCGGTATCAGACCAAGACCATTCCCAAGGTCGTCGGGGCCGATGATCCACAGTCCCGGGCCCTGGCCGTCGAACTCTATGCGGCCATGATTTCCGAAGTGGTACCGGTCAGCAGTGCGGCCGTCGCAGAGGCGGCCAAGCTCACGGAAAACATCTTCCGGTCGGTGAATATCGCCCTGGTGAACGAGCTGAAGCAGGTCTACGGGGCCATGGGGATTGATGTCTGGGAGGTCATTGAGGCTGCCTCGACCAAGCCCTTTGGCTATATGCCCTTCTATCCAGGGCCAGGCCTGGGCGGTCACTGTATTCCGGTCGATCCCTTCTATCTGACCTGGCGGGCCCGGGAGTTCGGCATGGAAACCCGGTTCATTGAGCTGGCCGGCCAGATCAATACCGCCATGCCGGGATTTGTCGTCGATCGGGTGGCCGAAGCGCTGAATGACCGTGCGGGCAAGGCCATGCGCGGCGCGCGGATCTTGCTCATGGGGGCGGCCTACAAAAAGAATGTCGATGATATCCGCGAAAGCCCGTCCCTGGTTCTGATCGAGGCGATCGAGGCGCGCGGGGCGGTCTGTGATTTCCATGACCCCCATATCCAGACAATTCCGCCCACCCGGGAGCATCCGGCCCTGACCGGGCGGACCTCGGTCCATCTCTCGGCGGCGGCGGTCGCAGGCTATGATCTGGTCCTGATCGCCACGGACCATGATGCGGTGGACTATGCCCTGCTCAGCCAGTCGGCCCCGATCATCGTGGATACCCGCAATATCATGGCCCGCCGCGGCCTGCCGGATGCCCGGGTCGTGAAGGCCTGATCGGGTTTTGCCGCCTGAACGCTGGACAGACGCCCTCTGGGGACCTTGGAGCCCCTACCCTTCCGCCGGTCCTAACGGATGGGACAAAAAGGGATCCAAATAGGAAAGTTAGCGCATGTTTGGGTCCGATAACCGGTTCCCACTTATCGGAACATGCTCTAGATGCAAACCATGTCCGGCAAGACCCTTTATGACAAGATCTGGGATGCGCACCTCGTCGCCGAACAGGACGGCGAGGCCATTCTCTACATTGACCTGCATCTCATCCATGAGGTCACCACCCCCCAGGCCTTTGCGGGCCTGAGGGCGCATCATCGCCCTGTGCGACGCCCGGATCGGACGCTCGCGGTGGCCGACCATAATATCCCGACCGAGGGTCAGGGACTGGGTGTGGGCGCCGTGGCGGATGAAGAGGCCCGCCTGCAGCTTCAGACCCTGGAACAAAACGTCCGGGATGCCGGAATTGAATTCTTTGCCATGGGCGATGTGCGCAACGGTATTGTTCACGTCGTCGGTCCGGAACAGGGACGCACCCAGCCCGGCATGACCATAGTCTGCGGGGATTCCCACACCTCGACCCACGGCGCTTTCGGGGCCCTGGCCCACGGGATCGGCACCTCTGAAGTCGAGCACGTCCTGGCCACCCAGACCCTTCGCCAGAAAAAGGCGAAGAACATGCGGGTCAATATCAGCGGAAAACCCGCCCCCGGCGTCGGGGCCAAGGACTTTGCCCTGGCGGTGATCGGGGCCATCGGAACGGCAGGCGGCACGGGCTATGTGATCGAATATGCAGGCGAGGCCATCCGGGACCTGTCCATGGAAGGCCGTATGACCCTGTGCAACCTGACCATTGAAGGCGGCGCGCGGGCAGGTCTGGTGGCCCCTGACGAAACCACCTTCGCCTATCTGCTGGGCCGCCCGGCGGCCCCCAAGGCCGGGGCCTGGGACATGGCGCTCAGATATTGGAAGACCCTTGTCAGCGATGCCGACGCGCACTTTGACCGGGAAGTCCATCTCAATGCCGCCGACATTGCCCCCCTCGTCACCTGGGGTACCAGTCCGGAAGACGTCCTGGCGGTAACGGACACCGTGCCCGGCCCGGACAGCACGACAAGCCCGGACAAGCAGGTCTCGGTCCAGCGGGCCCTCGACTATATGGGCCTGAGCGCCGGACAGCCCATTACGGAGGCCAGGGTCGACGTGGTCTTTATCGGCTCGTGCACCAATAGCCGGATCGAGGACCTGCGCTCCGCGGCCTCGATTGTTGAGGGGCGTAGGGTAGCCGAGCATGTTCGCGCCCTGGTGGTCCCGGGCTCGGGTCTGGTCAAGGCCCAGGCCGAGGCCGAGGGGCTGGATGACATTTTCCGGGCCGCCGGTTTCGACTGGCGCGAGCCCGGCTGTTCCATGTGTCTGGGCATGAATCCGGACCGTCTGGCACCGGGTGAGCGGTGCGCGTCCACCTCCAACCGAAACTTTGAAGGCCGTCAGGGTCGGGGCGGTCGCACCCACCTGATGAGCCCTGCCATGGCCGCGGCCGCCGCGATCGCAGGCCATATTGTCGATGTCCGGGCCTATCTGCGGTGATTACCGGCCTGGATCACATGGCCATGGCGGTCCGCGACCTGGCGACTGCCAGCCGGGATTATCAGGCCATGTTTGGGCGCGCGCCCAGCTGGACCGGCCAGGTGGACGGGGCGGACCATGTCTGGTTCCAGTTCCCCCACATGGCGCTTGACCTGGTGTCTCCGGTCGGCCCGGGGGACCAGGGGGCTGCCGTCCAGGCCCATCTGGATGCGTCGGGCGAAGGGCTCATGGCCATGGGCTTTCGGGTGGATGATCTGGATGGTGCAGGCCAGCTCATGGCCCGGCGGGGTCTGGAGACGGTCGCGCCCCTGATCGCGTGTCCGGATCGCCCGGCCCTGGCCCTGGACCCGAGCCAGACCGGCGGGATTGCCATTCGGCTGGTGGCAGGCGATGCGCCACCCCTGTCCGGGCCCCTGGTCGCGGGCGAATCTGCCATTTCCGACCTCGATCATGTGGTCATTACGACGCCCAATCCCGACCGCGCCTTGGCAATCTATGGCGCAAGACTTGGCCTGGACCTGCGGCTTGATCGGTCCCAGCCCGCCTGGGGGGCTCGGCAGATCTTCTTTCGTTGTGGCGGCCTGGTGGTGGAAATCGTCACCCGGCTGGAGGGCGAAGCGGCTCCAGGACCTGACGCCTTGAGCGGCCTTGCCTGGCAGGCGCGGGTCGCCGATCCGGTTCAGGCCCGGCTTGCGGGCCTGGGTCTGAATGTTTCCGAAGTGCGCAATGGCCGCAAGCCCGGGACCCGGATCTTTACCCTGCGGGCCGGTGTGGTCTCTGCGCCCACCGTCGTCCTGCAACAGAATGCCGATCCGACAGGAGCCGCGTGATGAAAGCCTTTACCCGCCTCGATGCCCTGGCAGCACCCCTGCCCCTGGCCAATGTCGATAC
The DNA here is from genome assembly GCA_947378305.1 of Phenylobacterium aquaticum. GTDB lineage: Bacteria > Pseudomonadota > Alphaproteobacteria > Caulobacterales > Caulobacteraceae > Phenylobacterium > Phenylobacterium aquaticum_B. The sequence continues at coordinate 13,531 of CANCJJ010000023.1, forward strand.
CGACCAGATCATTCCGAAACAGTTCCTCAAGACGGTTGAGCGCGAGGGGCTGTCCAAGGGGCTGTTCTATGATTTCCGGTTTGATACCGAAGGTCGCGAGCGCCCTGACTTTGTTCTGAACAAGCCGGAATACAAGGGCACAGGCGTTCTGGTGACCGGTGAGAATTTCGGCTGCGGGTCCAGCCGGGAACATGCGCCCTGGGCCTTGATGGACTATGGGATCACCTGCGTGATTGCCCCGAGTTTCGCGGATATTTTCTATAATAACTGCTTCCAGAACGGCCTCCTGCCCCTGGTCCTGGAGGCGGACGAGGTTCAGGCCCTCATGGAGGAGGCCAGGGGTGGCAATCACAAGGTCAGTGTCGATCTGGAGGCCCAGAGCGTAATTTCTCCCTCGGGGCGCAGGTTCGGGTTCCAGATTGACGCCCAGCGCAAGACCAAGATGCTCCAGGGTCTGGATGCCATTGGCGAAACCCTGATGGCGGCCAGCGATATCGACGTCTATGAGCACAAACGCAGCCTGGACCAACCCTGGCTGGACAAGGCCCCTCACTGACGTCCGGGGGACCGGCGGTGGTCCGGTCTAGGATTTCCCGCCGGGGCGTGTCCGCCCGGGAAACATTCATTCTGATCTGAAAGTCTCTGAACATGACCGACCTTCTTCTCCTGCCGGGTGATGGCATTGGCCCCGAAGTCACGGCCCAGGTGCGCCGGGTGGCCGAAGCCTTGACGCCGGACCTGCAGATTGAGGAAAGGCTGTTCGGCGGGATCAGTTTCGACACCCACGGCCTGCCCCTGACCGAGGACACCCTGGCCGCTGCCAAGGCCTCCCGCGCCGTGCTCATGGGGGCCGTTGGCGGGCCGCAATGGGCCTCCGCCCCCCGGGACAAGCGCCCTGAAGCCGGACTTCTCAACCTGCGGTCCGGCATGGAGGTGTTTGCAAACCTGCGTCCCGCCCTGTGCTTCCAGCCCCTGGCCGATGCCTCCAGCCTCAAGCGTGAGCTGGTGGAAGGCCTCGACCTGATGATTGTGCGCGAGCTGACGGGGGGCGTCTATTTCGGCCAGCCCCGGTTTATCGAGGACCTGCCGGGCGGCGGACGGCGCGCCGTGGATACCCAGGTCTATACCACCGCAGAGATTGAGCGGGTGGCCCGGGTGGCTTTCGAGCTGGCCCGCGGGCGCCGCAACAAGGTCCACTCCGCGGAAAAATCCAATGTGATGGAGACCGGTCTTCTCTGGCGCGAGGTCGTGACCGACCTCCATCGCCGCGATTATGCCGATGTCGAGCTGGAGCACATTCTGGCCGACAATGCCGCCATGCAGATCGTCAAGAACCCCAAACAGTTCGATGTCATGGTCACGGACAACCTGTTTGGCGACATATTGTCGGATGCGGCGGCCCAGCTGACCGGGTCTCTGGGCATGTTGCCGTCTGCAGCCCTTGGCCTTGCGGGAAAGCCCGGCCTTTATGAGCCCATTCATGGATCGGCCCCGGATATTGCCGGGCAGAACCTGGCCAATCCCCTGGCGGCCATCCTGTCATTTGAAATGGCCCTGCGCTGGTCCCTGGACAATGCGGCGGCCGCGGACCACCTCCTGGCCAGCGTGATCAAGGCCCTGGACGGCGGGGCTCGGACCCGTGACCTGGGTGGTCAACTCACAACCGTGCAGATGGGGGATGCCGTCCTGGCGGCCCTCTAGGGGGCAGCTTCTGTCGGCTTTTGACCGGGTGCGCCTTGCACACCGGGCTGGTGAGGCGTAACGGAAGCCTCCGCTTTTTGGATTGGAGAGACCACGATGGGCTATCGCGTCGCCGTCGTTGGAGCCACAGGCAATGTGGGCCGCGAAATGTTGAATATTCTCGAGGAAGTCGAATTCCCGATCGACAAGATTCACGCCATCGCCAGCCGCAAATCCATCGGCGTTGAAGTCTCCTTCGGCGACAAGATCATCAAGTGCGAAGATGTCGCCCAGTTCGATTTCTCGACGGTTGATCTGGTCCTGATGAGTGTTTCCGGCACGTTTTCCAAGGAATGGTCGCCCAAGATCGGCGCGGCCGGCCCGATTGTCATCGACAATTCCTCCGCCTGGCGCATGGACCCTGACGTGCCCCTGGTGGTGCCGGAAGTAAATCCCGATGATGTCGAGTGGGCGGATCGCAAGAACATTATTGCCAATCCCAACTGTTCGACCGCCCAGCTGGTCGTGGCCCTGAAGCCCCTGCATGACCGGGCGCGGATCAAGCGTGTGGTGGTCTCGACCTACCAGTCGGTGTCCGGCGCAGGCAAGGAGGGCATGGACGAGCTTTGGGATCAGACCAAGGGCATTTTCGTGCTCGGCGCACCCCCGCCCAAGAAGTTTCCCAAGCAGATTGCCTTCAATGTCATTCCCTTCATCGGGGCCTTCAATGATGACGGCTATACCGACGAAGAAGCCAAGATGTGGCAAGAGACCCACAAGATGATCGACCCGGACATTGCCCTGACGGTGACCTGCGTCCGGGTGCCGGTCATGGTCGGCCATTCGGAAGCCGTGAATATCGAATTCCATGAGCCTCTGGACGAAGACGAGGCCCGGGACATCCTGCGCAACAGCCCCGGCCTGGTGGTGATCGATCAGCGGCACGACAAGGGCTATATGACGCCCAAGGAAGCCCAGGGCGAATTCCCGGTCTATGTCAGCCGGATTCGCAATGACCCCACGGTGGAATTTGGTCTCAACATGTGGGTGGTGGCCGACAATCTGCGCAAGGGCGCGGCCCTCAATGCCGTGCAGATTGCCCAGCTCCTGCACGAGCGTGGCCTGCTGAATCAGGCGGTCCTCGCCGGATGATGTCCTGATGGAAACCACGGGCGCGTCGGCCCAGCGAACCGCCTTGCTGGCGGGGACGCTGTGCTACCTGTTCTGGGGGTTTAATGCCCTGGCCTTTCAGGCCATGGGCAAGACCGGAGCCGGGTCCTGGGAGATCCTTGCCCACAGATCGGTCTGGGGCGCGCTGACGGCCCTGATCTTTGTCCTGGCCAGCCGACAGACGGGCCAGGTGATGGCCGTGTTTCGAAACCCGCGCCTGCTGGGGGCCCTGGTGCTCTGTTCGGCCCTGATCGGCGTGAACTGGAGTCTCTATGTCTGGGGCGTCAATTCCGGCCGGGTGATCGAAAGCAGCCTGGGCTATTATCTGACTCCCCTGCTGAACATGGCCGCCGGGGTGGTGATCTTCCGCGAGCGCTTTGACCGGTTCGGACTGGCGGCCATAGTGCTGGCAGGGATTGGCGTCGTCATCCAGGGCCTCGCCCTGGGTCACATGCCCTGGATTGCGATCATCCTGGCCCTGACCTTTGGCGGCTATGGCGTGGTGCGCAAGCAGATCGCCGCCGAGGCGCAGACCGGCCTTTTCGTCGAGTGCCTGTTTCTGACCGTCCCCGGCCTGGCCTGGATTTTCTGGGCCAGCACCCACGGCCAGAGCCACTTCCTGGCAACGCCTGCGGCCACCTTCTGGCTCATGTCGGCGGGACCTGTCACCGCCCTGCCCCTCATGCTGTTTGCCTGGGCCGCGCGCCGAATGCCCCTGTCGGCCATGGGGTTCCTGCAGTTTATCGGGCCGACCATCGGCTTTGTGATCGGTTTGGCCCAGGGCGAGCTGTTCACGCCGCTTCGCGCCCTGTCCTTTGTGTTTATCTGGGGTGGGGCCGGGGTCTATGTGACCGGGGTCTGGCTTGCCCTGCGTCGCAAGCCCGCCCTTCAGGCATAGGCCGCTTCGATCAGGCGGCGCGCCCGGGGATCGCCGATCAGGTCTGCGGACTGGCGGGTCATGACATAGGCCCCGGCGAGCTGGCGTTCAGGATCGGCAAAGGCACATGATCCGCCCCAACCGGCATGGCCGAAGGTTTCCTGGCCCGGTCCCCAAATGTTCAAGCCCTCATTTCGCATGACCCCGGCCCCCCAGCTGATCTCATAGGGCAGGACCAGATCCTGGCCCTGACAGCGCGCGCGGGCCATGTCCTGAATGCCCGCAGGGCTAAGAACCTGTTCGCCGTCGAGCCAGCCATCCCCAGCGAGACACCCCATGAGGCGGGCCAGGGACAGGGCGGAGGCATGGCCATTGGCTGACGGGATCTCGGCCTCACGCCAGCGGGCCTCCTCCCGGCCGGGCGGGGCGGCCCAGGCGGTCTGGAAGGCGGCCTTCAGGGCAGGGGTCTGGGCTCCGAACCGGGCCAGGCCGCGGGGTCGGGTCAGCTCCGCCACCCGGGCATGTTCCGAGGCCGGGAGGCCGATCCAGATATCGAGGTCCAGGGGCCGGGCCAGGTCCTCATGGAAGGCTTGGCCCAGGCTGCGACCGTCCACCCTGCGGAAGATTTCACCCGTCAGAAAGCCGTAGGTCGTCGGGTGATAGCCGCTGGCCTGGCCCGGGGGCCAGAGCGGGGCCATGGCGGCCAGTCGCTCGCATATGGCGGGCGTATCGAACCAGAGGTCCGCGCTCATGGGCTCCAGAAAACCACTCAGCCCGGCCTGGTGGCTCATGACCTGTTCGAGGGTAATCGCGGCCTTGCCGTTCCGGGCGAAGTCCGGCCAGAGGTCGGCCACGGGCTGGGCATAGTCCAGGCGACCGGCCTGGACCAGCCGGGCAATCATGAGGGCGGGGATCAGCTTGGTGGTCGAAAAAATCGGTGCAAGGGTTTGCGCCTCGAAGGGCCGGGTCTGGGCCTTGTCGGCCCATCCCGCCCAGAGGTCGACGACGACCTCTCCGCCCCTGACCAGGGAAAAGCGTGCGCCGCCCTCCTCGCCCTGACGGAAGTTGTCCTCGAAGGCCGCCTGGACCGCCGAATAGCCCGGCCGACAAAAACCGCTGAGAGAAGGTGTCGTCATCCCGGCGGCCTTGCGTGTCCCCGGATCAGTAGCGGTAGTGATCGGGCTTGAAGGGCCCGGCCTCCGGCACGCCGATATAATCGGCCTGGACCTTGGACAGCTGGGTCAGTTTCGCGCCCAACTTCTCCAGGTGCAGCATGGCCACTTTTTCATCCAGATGCTTGGGCAGGGTATAGACCTTGGTCCCGTAGCTGGCCCCGTTGGTCCAGAGCTCGATCTGGGCCAGGGTCTGGTTGGTGAAGGAGGCGCTCATCACGAAGCTGGGGTGGCCCGTGGCATTTCCCAGATTGACCAGGCGGCCTTCGGACAGGACGATGATCTTCTTGCCATCCGGGAATTCGACGTGATGGACCTGATCCTTGATCTTGTCCCACTTGTAGTTCCGCAGGCCTGCGATCTGAATTTCGGAATCGAAGTGGCCGATATTGGCGACAATGGCATTGTTCTTCATGCGCCGCATGTGATCGACGGTCAGAACGTCCTTGTTGCCGGTGGCGGTGACGAAGATGTCGGCCTTGTCGGCAATGTCGTCCATGGTCTGAACTTCATAGCCCTCCATGGCGGCCTGGAGGGCGCAGATGGGGTCGATTTCCGTGACGATGACCCGGGCACCGCCATTGCGCAGGGAGGCGGCCGAGCCCTTGCCCACGTCGCCGTAACCCAGGACCACGGCAACCTTGCCGGAAAGCATGACGTCCGTGCCCCGCCGAATGGCATCGACCAGGCTTTCGCGGCAACCATAGAGGTTGTCGAACTTTGACTTGGTGACGCTGTCATTGACGTTGATGGCCGGGAAGGGGAGGTCGCCCCGTTCCGCCATCTGATAGAGGCGGTGAACCCCCGTGGTGGTTTCTTCCGACACGCCCTGAATGGCGTCGCGAATGGCGGAATAGAAGCCAGGCTTTTCCTTCAGATAGCGCTTCATCACGGCATAGAGGGCTTCTTCTTCCTCATTCTCCGGATGATCCAGCAGGGTCGGGTCCTTCTCGGCCTTGGGGCCAAGCACGCAGAGCAGGGTGGCATCGCCGCCGTCGTCGAGGATCAGGTTGGGATAGCCGCCGTCATGCCATTCGAAAATACGGTGGGCATAGTCCCAGTACTCCATCAGGGTTTCGCCCTTGGTGGCGAAGACCGGGGTGCCCGAAGCGGCAATCGCCGCCGCAGCATGGTCCTGGGTCGAAAAAATATTGCACGAGGCCCAGCGAACCTCCGCGCCGAGGGCCTCCAGGGTCTGGATCAGCACGGCGGTCTGAATGGTCATGTGCAGGGAGCCCGCGATCCGCGCGCCTTTAAGGGTCTGGGGAGGGCCGAACTCCGCCCGCACGGCCATGAGCCCGGGCATTTCGGTTTCGGCGATGGCGATCTCCTTGCGGCCAAAATCAGCCAGGGAGATGTCTCTCACAACATAGTCGCTCATCGGGGGGTCCTGTCGCTAAGGCGGATCAAACAGCAAGGGCTTTGCGCGCCCGGGGCGCACCCCGCTCTATAGACCTGCCTTCGTCGCATCGCAACGGGGCATAAAGAAGTCTTTATGTCTCCCAGGGAACGGCGCGGCTGACCAGCATCTGCATGGCGTTTTCGGCGCGCTTGAGGATTTTCCGCGAATTGGCCTCCCGGGCCTTCAAGAGGCGGCGGGCCTCCACCCGGGCGACCCCTTTTGGATTCAGCCGTTCGACAATGCGGTGGGCAACGGCCTGGTCGTTCAGGTGTCCAAGCTCATCCTGCAGCACCTTCAGGCGTCGCAGAAAGGCTCCGCAGCGACGGCCGTCGAACAGGGGCGCGACGGCTTCCAGGGCATAGCGCAGCTTCTTGCCTTCCAGCCGCAGGCTGTGACGATCCGGGGGGCTGAGGTCGGATACCTTTGGCCCGGGCTTCAGCGTGCGGTGCCACCGCCGCATGAGGGCGCGCACGGCAAGGTCGCGGGCTGGTCCCGCCCGGCGCAGTCTGGCCTTTCCCTCCAGGGCCAGCCAGGAGCCGGTTTCGATCCAGGCGGCAGCCTTCAGGAGCAGGTCGCGAAACACCTGGTCGCTCACGGCCGCCGTCGCCTGGGCCGTGGCCAGGGCCCGGGCAGCTTCCACCTGGGCGCCAAAGTTGGGGGCAGCAAGGCCCAGATCAGCATTGTCCTGGGCAAAGACATCCAGGTCTCGCGCCGCGTCACTGGCGGCCATGACAGCCTTGAACCCCAACTGCAGGGCCTCGAAGGCCTCATCCTCAACCATGGGCCGGAAGGCGGACAGAACGCACCGCAATCGCCGAATTGACCGGCGCAGGGCATGGATGGCCTCACCGCCGTGCCCCTGGCGCAAAAGCAGGCTATTGGCGGCGATCTGGCCCAGCAGATCCTGGGTTACGGCCTGAAATGCGACCTGGCCAGAGGGATGGCGGGGCAGATGCGGGGCGAGGCCGCGTCTGGGCTTGGTCTCGGTCCCGGCATGAAGGGCGGCCCCGCGCACGGCCTTTCCCTCCAGGGAGAGGTAGAGGGGGGCGGCCCCAGACAAGTCCCTGGCCAGGCCAAACAGGGCACTGACAGGTCCGGACTTGAGCTCAAGCTCGACCTCGCAAATGGCCTGCCGATGATCGCCTGACGTGACCTCGCCTTCATCCAGGGCCAGTTCGATACTGGCGCCCTGGTAGAGAATGTCTGTCACCCTGCGGGTCACGGTGACAGAGAAGATGGGCTGGAGGCGTGCCCGGTCTTTAGGTCCCAGCATGCGTCTAAGGGCAGGTAGTTCCAGGTCAAGACCGTCCGCCGGGGCGGGGGTTTCGACCTCCTCCCTGACAAGGCCTGTGCCGCGCTTCAGGGTCTGGAGCCTGCACCCCTCGCCCTCGCGAAGACGCAGGGAGGCCTGGGCCTTGGTCAAGGCCAGTTCCGGGGTATCAAAATAGGTGGCCCTCAGGGGCTTGGTCCTGATCACCGTCCCCGACGAGGCTGCCAGAACGGTCTCAAGGTCCGCAGGCTGGCAGAGGAATTTCAGCTCGATCTCTCGGGTCGCCAAACCTGTTGTCCTCACCTTGCCCGGTCCAGCCTTACCGCTTGCGCCGCCCCTGGCTTCTGAGCCTTGAGGCACATCAACGGGCTGAGAATGGGACTATTCGTCCTCGTCAAAGCGGGCGGCGACCAGCTGGCTCAGAGCCTCGAGGGCCGGCTCTGCTTCAGGCCCCTCGGCCACAATCTCGATCCAGGAGCCGGGGCCGGCGGCCAGCATCATCAGGCCCATGATCGAGCGGGCATCCACCTGGTGTTCATCCCGTGACACCATCACCTGGGCGTCGAAGTCCGACGCCAGTTTGACGAACTTGGCCGAGGCCCGGGCATGCAGGCCCCGCTTGTTGATGATTTCCACCCGGGTGCGTGTGCTCACTTGTCCCCCGCCAGGACATAGGAGGCGACCGAGATGTATTTTCGTCCCGCCGCCTGAGCCTGGGCCACACAGTCGTGCAGGGGAAGGCGGCTTCGCACGCTCGCCAGCTTGATCAGCATGGGCAGGTTGAGCCCGGCAATCACCTCGGCCCGGGTTTGTTCCATGACCGAGATTGCGAGATTCGACGGGGTTCCGCCAAACATGTCCGTCAGCAGGATGACGCCATGGCCGGCATCCACCTGGCTACAGGCATCCAGAATATCCTGGCGGCGCTTTTCCATATCATCGTCCGGACCGATACAGATGGTCGCAAGCCCGGTTTGTGGGCCGACCACATGTTCCATGGCCAGACGAAACTCATCGGCGAGCCGACCATGGGTGACGATCACAAGGCCGATCATTTGCTAGGTCTCAACGGGAATCCCCACCCGAGCGCGGCGGGATCTGTGCCGCGAGGTCGCCTTGATACGCTCCTTCCGCGCCGGCTCCAAGACTCCACAGTGCATGTTGCAGTTTTGTCGCGCATGAGGCTTCCAAAAAGGGTGCGAGAAGGGTCGGAACCCGGACCCCCTGACAGGTGATCCAGGCGGGTGGTCCCAGTCTTTCGGGCTGGCCATTGCTTACCCAGAGGCGAATTCGACAATAGCGCAGGGCGGGCAGGGTCAAAATCCCCAGACCCCGGGCCTCAAGCCGTCCGGCCAGGGCTTCAGGGGCCCGGCCATAGAGATGGCCACCACTGGCCCAGACGAGGGTGCGATCGTCGGCTACCAGCCGAAAGCCGATGTCCAGGGCGCGGAGCACGAGGTCGCTCTTGCCCGATCCGGAGGGCCCCTGGATCAGGACCCCGTGCCAGCCATCCGGCTGATGCAGGGCCACCAGACTGGCATGTTCTGTGACGGTCATGTGGCGCTCCCCGCCAGGGGCAACCGAACAAGGAAGCGCGCACCAGAGGGGGCGGTGTCCGTCGCGGGCCGATTTTCAGCCTGGATGGTGCCGCCCTGTGCCTCGACAATCTGGCGGGCAATCGACAGGCCCAGTCCAGAATTTCCGCCAAAGGCCGAGCCCCTTGGCCGCGAAGTGTAGAACCGCTCGAAAACGGTCTCGAGATTCTCGACCGGTATGCCCGGCCCGTCATCATCGACGCTCAGAATGGCCTCGTTGCGCGGAGACCTGACCAGTTTCAGGCGGACCGGGGAGTCGACCGGACTAAAGGATCGGGCATTGTCGATCAGGTTGCGCAGGACCTGAGCCAAAGGCCCCTCGCGGCCCAGGACCATAATGGGCTCAAAGCCCTCCGGCCATTCGAAGGAAATCCGGGGCCCGTCGTCTTCGGGCCGATAGGTCTGGACGATATCGCTGACCAGCCGGGCCAGATCAAACGGTCTGGGGGCCTCCCGGGCCAGTTCCGCATCCAGGCGCGAGGCGTTGGAGATATCGGTAACCAGGCGATCCAGCCGGGAAACATCCTGTTTTAGAATCGCCATTAGCCGGTCCCGGGCGGTCGGGTCTGTGACCAGGTCCAGGGTTTCGACGGCGGAGCGCAGGGAGGTCAGGGGGTTCTTGATCTCGTGGGCGACATCCGCCGCAAACCGCTCAATTGCGCCCATACGCTCGGACTGGGCATGGGTCATGGCCTGCAGGGCCCGGGTCAGGTCACCCAGTTCATCATCCCGGCGGGCGAGGTCGGGCAGGGACATGGAGCGGCTATCCGACAGGCGCACCCGGTCAGCCGCCCGGGCCAGACGGCGGACCGGCTGGGCAATCAGGGTGTTCAACAGGAGGGAAGACAGCAGGGTGACGGCCACCGACAACAGGATGAAGGGCAGGAGGGCGGCGCGCTGGCGGGCGATGATCTGGTCGACATCGCTGGCCTCCAGGGTCAGCACGCCCAGTATGGCCTGAACATGCTGAATGGGAATCGAGACCGAAACCACACGCTGTCGGTCGTCAGCCTGGCGCATTCCGGTAATGTGATGTCCTTGCAGGGCCTTGCGCACCTCTGCCTCCAGCGCCTTGCGACCAGCCTGAACCTGGGCGTCGGTTCTCTGGGGCCTTGGCGGCGGCGACGGCTGAACCGCAGGCCGCGCAGGGGCGAGGGGGCGGGAGTCCACCCGGTCGGCAACCCAATAGCTGTCGGCGATCAGCCGTCCCTGGCGATCAAACAGTCTGGCCCTCTGGGTCTTGGGGTTGGACAAAAGGCGCAGGACCTGACTGGCCAGGGTCGGGTCCATGGAGGGCTCGGGCTCGCCCACTGTGGCGGCCTGATCGATAATGGTCGCAATCAATTCGCCCTGGGTGCTCAGGCTGTCAATGCGCGCCTCAACCAGGCCACGGCGCAGTTCATTCAGAACCAGGGCCCCGCCAATTACAATCGCCAGACCCAGAACATTCAGGCCAATAATCAGCCGCCCAAGTCGTGATCCGGGCAGCCAGAAGCGATCCGAACGGTCCGCGCCCCGCTCAGCCTTCCCGGTATCTATACCCGACGCCATAGAGGGTTTCGATCGCGTCGAAGTCAGGGTCCACCTCTCTGAATTTCCTGCGCATGCGCTTGATGTGGCTGTCTATGGTCCGATCATCCACATAGACCTGATCATCGTAGGCCGCATCCATCAGATTGTCCCGGCTCTTCACGAATCCCGGGCGCTGGGCCAGGGATTGCAGCAGGAGGAATTCGGTCACGGTCAGCTTGACCGGCTTGCCTTCCCACAGGCTGTCATGGCGGGCGGGGTCCAGGGTCAGCTTGCCGCGCACAACGGCCCGGGCGGACTCTTCAATGGGCCCGGGAGCCTCCTCGCCATCGGCGCCCGCGCGCCGCAGGAGGGCCTTTACCCGCTCGATGAGCAGGCGCTGGCTGAAGGGTTTGTGGATGTAGTCGTCGGCCCCGAGGTTGAATCCCAGTAGCTCGTCGATTTCGTCGTCCTTCGAGGTCAGGATGATGACCGGCAGGTCCGAGGTCCGCCTCAGGCGACGCAGGACTTCCATCCCGTCCATCCGCGGCATTTTGACATCGAGAATGGCGAGATCCGGCGGATCGTTTTCCAGGGCCGCCAAGCCCGCGGCCCCGTCGTAATAGGCCTTGACCGCATGACCGTGGCTTTCAAGGGCGAGACTGACGGAGGTCACGATGTTCTCGTCATCATCCACCAGGGTGATTTTGGCCATGCTGTGAACCCGGATCCTTCAGAGGTGTCTGTCCAAAGAGTATGTACGCGGCATGATGGCCGCAATGGGGCGGAGCCGGGTTAGTCCAGCAGGTCCCAGCTGACGGGCGTGCCCGCCGTCAGGTCCGCCTTGACGATCCGGCCCAGAACCTCGGCGTAGAACTTGGGGGCCAGGCCAAAGCCAGGGCGGATGATCCGCAGGTTATCCTTGGTGAAGGCCTCCCCCGCCGCCATGTCCCGACTCACATAGAGGGAGCGGCGAAATTCCCGGTTCCTGTCCTCTGCAGGCGTGCCGCCAAAGGTGACCTGTCCTATGGCTTGCCAGGCCCGGTCGGCCTCTGTTCGCAGACGGGCAAATTCTTCCGGCTCCATGGAGAAGGCGGAATCGACCCCGCCGTCAGCGCGCCGGAGGGTAAAATGTTTCTCGATAACGCAGGCCCCGAGGGCCACGGACGCTACGGCAACCCCGCATCCCATGGTGTGGTCGGACAGGCCAAGGGTCAGGCCAAAGGTGTCCCGCATGGCCGCAAGTGTGCTCAGATGGGTGGTCTCCGGGGTGGCTGGGTAGGTGCTGGTGCATTTCAGCAGAATGATCTGGTCATTTCCTGCGGTCCTGGCCGTCTCTACGGCCTCATGAATTTCCGCCACGGTTGCCATGCCGGTGGACATGATGATCGGCTTGCCCGTCCTGGCCACATGGCGGATCAGGGGCAGGTCGGTGAGCTCGAAGGAGGCAATCTTGTAGGCGGGGACGCCAAGACGCTCCAGAAAGTCCACCGCCGTCTCGTCAAATGGCGAACTGAAGCATTGCAGACCCAGGCTTGCAGCGCGCGCCATGATGGGCTCGTGCCAGGCCCAGGGGGTATGGGCCTCGTCATAGAGTTCCCAGAGCTGGCGACCATTCCAGAGGCTTTCCGGGTCCTCGATCACAAAGCCAGGTGCCCGCACATTCAGGGTCATGGTGTCGGCGGTATAGGTTTGCAGCTTGATAGCGTCCGCCCCGCTGGCGGCTGCGGCCTCCACCAGGGCCAGGGCGCGATCCAGGGACCGGTTATGGTTCCCCGACATTTCCGCAATGAGGTAGGGCCTCTGGTCCGGACCTATCTGTCGTGTGCCGATCGTGATCATGGGGGATACCCCTCCAGTGTTCATGGCGAAGGCCATCGCCGGATGATTGGCCAGGATATAGGGAGTTTCCTAAGGAGAGGTGATTTTGGAGCTAGAGGGGATAACCCGCCTCGATCATGGGGCAAGACGACAGCC
>CANCJJ010000024.1 GCA_947378305.1 Phenylobacterium aquaticum
CATCTTCACGCTTCAAACAGTTGTTCGTCCCTCGAGGGGAGCCCGCTCATGTTCATGCGTTTCTTTACCGAGCTTCGCCAGGCCAAGGTCCCGGTGACCCTGAAAGAGTACCTCATCCTGATGGAGGCCCTCGACAAGTCGGTGATCGACAAGAGCGTCGACGATTTTTACTACCTCTCGCGCGCCACCCTGGTGAAGGACGAGAAGAACCTCGACCGCTTTGACCAGGTCTTCAGCCATGTCTTCAAGGGTATGGAAAAGGTTGAAGGTCTCGGTATTTCCGACATTCCGGCGGAGTGGCTGAAGAAGCTTTCCGACAAGTTCCTCACCGACGAGGAGAAGGCTCAGATCGAGGCCATGGGCGGCTTTGACAAACTCATGGAAGCCCTGGCCGAGCGCATGAAGCAGCAGGGCGAAGAGGGCGAGGGTGACGGCAAGGGGAAGGGCAAGGGTGGCCAAGGCCCCAACGGCGACTCCCCTATCGGCGCGAATGGCTATCATCCTGAGGGCATTCGGATCGGCCAGGACAAGGGCCGGCATGGCAAGGCCATCAAGGTCTGGGACAAGCGCGAATACAAGAACCTGGATGACTCCGTCGAACTGGGCACCCGTAATATCAAGGTCGCCCTGCGCAGGCTGCGCAAGTGGACCCGAGACGGGGCCGCCGAAGAGTTGGACATGGACGGCACCATCCAGGGCACGGCCGAAAAGGGCTATCTGGACATCAAGTTACGGCCCGAACGCCGCAACAAGATCAGCGTCCTGATTTTCTTCGATATTGGCGGCTCAATGGACAGCCATATCAAGGTCTGCGAGGAGCTGTTTTCGGCGGCCCGAACCGAATTCAAGAACATGGAGTTCTATTATTTCCACAACTGCCTCTATGAGAGCGTGTGGAAGGACAACCGCCGTCGTCATGCCGAAAAGATCCCGACCTGGGACGTATTTCATAAATACTCCAAGGATTACAAAGTCATTTTTGTCGGTGATGCGACAATGAGCCCCTATGAAATCACCTATCCAGGTGGCTCGGTCGAGCACTGGAATGAGGAGGCGGGGGCCATCTGGATGGACCGCGTCGGCCTGACTTTCGAAGACGTGGTCTGGCTAAACCCCACCGCCGAGCGGCATTGGGACCACACGCCCTCCATTGAGGTCATGCGCCAACTGGTGGGGGACCGCATGTTCCCCCTCACCCTGGAGGGTCTGGAAAAGGCCATGAAGGAACTGGCGCGATAGCCATCTTGCCGTGACGGACGCCCTTCCTGAAGTTCCTGCCGCAGCCCACAGCGAAGCGGCCACTCGAGATTGCGTCTTTGCCGTGGCCGAGCGTCTGTTTGCCGTGCAAGGCTTCAAGAATGTCTCGGTTCGCGACATCACCGGGGAGGCCCGGGTCAATCTGGCCTCGGTCAATTATCATTTCGGGTCCAAGGACGCCCTTCTCTTTGAAATCTTCAAGGTCCGCACCGGAGAGCTGAATCGTGAGCGCGCCCGCATGCTGCATGAAGCTACCGAGCGACATTTAGGCAAGCCGCCGGTTCGCGCCATTCTGGAAGCCCTTTTTGCCCCGCCCATGAGATGGGCAAATCCCGGGAATGACCGGCGGATTTCGGTGCAGTTCATTATCCGGGCGCGCGCGGAAGGCACACCGGCCATGCGTGAGGCCCTGACCCAGGATGTGGGCTATCTTTCCCGCTTTGCCGAGGCCCTGTGCGCGGCTTGCCCCAACCTGGCCCGGGAAACGGTCTTCTGGCGACTGCACTTCTGTCTCGGCATGATTCACAATAACCGCTTTGCTGAATTTGACCGCCTGCATGCCTTGTCCGGCGGAATCACTCGCGAAGGCGATGTGGAGCGCCTGCTCACCCGCATGCTCGATTTTGCCGAAGCGGGCTTCCTGGCCTGACAATTCTTGGGCACGGCCCCTGAAAGGGGTTCCCAGGCGGAAGGACTCTGCTAGACCACAACCAATTAGAACAAACCACGACGTTTTTTGGGAGAGTCTGCACGAGGTATTTCCGGTGCAGGCGCGCATGATTTGGAAAAAGACACACAAGTCCAGGGCTCCGGCCCCGAGGTCGCAGAACCGACCATGGCGGAAAAAGAAGCCACCTATGAGCGCTTCGTCTGGGACAATCTGAAACGCAACTACATCGGCAATTACCTGCATGGCATGCTGGGCATGACCGGATTTCGGCTGATCAATGCGCCGACCTTCATGCCGGTCTATCTGCACCTGATTTCCGGATCGAACACGATTGTCGGCATAGGCCAGGCCCTGCAACAGGTGGGCAGCGTGATCTCGCCCATATTCGGCGCAACCCAGATCGAGCACCGCACCAAGGTTATGCCCGCCGCCGTCTGGATGGGTGGCCTGGCCCGGGTACAGATTGTCGGCATGGCCCTGGCGGGCTGGTTCCTGAAGGGTCAGCCCCTGATCTTCGCCATGCTGGCCCTGCTCTTCCTGTTCGGCCTCTTCATGGGCACCCAGCGGGTGGTCTTTGGCCTGCTCATGGCAAAGGTCATCCCCTTGAGCCGTCGCGGTCGCCTCCAGGCTTGGCGAAATGCCACCGGAGGGCTGATTGCCGCGGTCCTTGCCCTGGCGGCCGGAAAGTACATCATCCAGCCCAACCTCTTCGGGCATGGCTATTCCACCACCTTTGCGCTTGCCGCCCTCCTGACCAGCGCGGGCCTGTGGGCACTCCAGTTCCTGCTGCGCGAACCCGAACCGCCGAACCTTCCGGCCCGGACAAGTTTCATAAATCGCCTAAAGACCTTTCCAGCCCTGATCCGTTCGGACCCGGGCTATGCACCCTTTCTTGCTGTGCAGATGCTGGCAACGGCAAGCCGGATGGCCGTACCCTTCTACGCCATCTATGTGGCCCATTCGATGGAGCTGACCGGCAAGACCCTGGGGGCCTTGTCCCTGGCCTATCTGGGGGCAGACACGCTTTCGAACCTGGTCTGGGGCTATCTGGGCGACAAGACCGGTTTCAGACTGGTCCTGCTGGTCTCTATCCTGGCCTGGATTGGAGCGACCTTCCTTCTGCTCACCCTGCATACGCCCATGGGGATTTTTGCCGCCTTCTTCGGCCTCGGGGCCGCTCAGTCGGGATATATGATGGCGGCTCAGACCATGATCCTGGAATTCGGATCGCGGGAGGAAATGCCCATGCGGATCGCCATTTCTGCCACTGCCGAGGGCATTACGGCCTCAATCGGCCCGCTGATTGGCGGCGTGGTCGCCGACAGCCTGGGCTATCTGACGGTGTTCAGTATTTCGATCGCCTTCCTGATCACCAGCCTGGTCGTGTTGTTAGGCTTCGTGAAGGAACCCCGCAAGGCTCGCCTGGCGCGGGTCTAGGGCACCGCTTCAGGTCATACGCAGGCGGTAGACACCCTTGAAGTTTTCCGGGTCTGCTGGCTTGCCATGGCGCGTAATGACGATCTTTCCCTGACGGGCCAGGCCTCGGGCTGTGTTGCGCACATGTCCGGTCAGCCTGCGCCAGCCCTCCGGGTCCGCCGCACGGGCAACTTCCTCGGAGGAAGCTGACTTGCCAGGCGCAAGTTTGCTCAGGACCTCAAGAATGACGGATTCCATATCGACGGTCATGATCATCCGCCCCGCTTCAGGGTTTCCCGGGCGATAATAACCTGCTGGATCTGGCTGGTGCCTTCATAGATCCGGAAAATTCGGACGTCGCGGTAGAACCGTTCCACGCCATAGTCGGCAATATATCCGGCCCCGCCGAAGATCTGGACGGCTCGGTCGGCCACCCGGCCCACCATTTCCGAGGCGAAATATTTGGCGGCAGCGGCTTCCAGGGTCACGTTCTTGCCCAGGTCCCGATTGCGCGCCGTCTCGAAGGTCAGGGCGCGGGCAGCCAGGGCCTCGGTCTTGGAGTCGGCGATCATGCCCTGGACCAGCTGGAACTGGGAAATGGCCTGACCAAACTGCTTGCGCTCCGACGCATAGGCCACGGAATCTGCGATCAGCCGTTCAGCCACACCTACGCAAACCGCGGAAATATGCAGGCGCCCCCGGTCCAGGACCTGCATGGCCACCTTGAAGCCCTCGCCTTCGCGGCCGAGCAGGTTTTCCGCCGGCACCCGGACATTGTCGAAGATCACATCGCAGATATGCGCGCCCTGCTGCCCCATCTTCTTTTCAGGCTTGCCCACGGAAAGCCCCGGGAGATTCCGCTCGACAAGGAAGGCCGAGACCCCACCGCCACCCGGCTTGGACGGGTCCGTCCGGGTCATGACCGTGAACAGGTCCGCCTTGTTGGCATTGGTAATATAGCGCTTGGAGCCATTGAGGACGTAGTGATCCCCGTCACGCACGGCCCGGGTCTGAACGGCGGCGGAATCGGATCCGGCCTCCGGCTCAGTCAGGGCGAACGAGGTGATAATGTCGCCCGAGGCGATCCCGGGCAGGTATTTCGCCTTCTGATCTGCCGTGCCAAACATGACCAGCCCCTGGCTGCCAATGCCGACATTGGTCCCGAAGGTCGAGCGGAAGGCCGGGCTTGTGCGCCCCAGCTCGACAGCCACCAGGGCCTCCTCTTCCATGTTCAGGTCCAGACCCCCGTATTCTGCCGGAATGGACAGGCCGAACAGACCCAAGCTCTTCATTTCAGAGATGACGTCCTCTGGCATGGCATCGGTCTCGGACACCTGGGCCTCCAGGGGGCGCAGGCGTTCACTGACAAACCGGCGGACCGTGTCGATGAGCTGGTCGCGGGTCTCGAGGTCCAGGGCCATATCGTGTCTCCGAAGGTGCCCTCGGTCTGAGGGGGCGCAGGGTGGCAAGTCTCCCCCAACCATAGGGCCAGATGACCCGTGGGACCAGTGGAGGAATTGGAATCTCGGCACTTGGAATCCCGGGACCTTTGCACTAAGTTGACGCCAGCGTCACGATTTTCCGACCCATGCGTCGGAGCCATGGGAGACTTAAGGATGAGCGACGGCAACATCGACCTTACAAATGACCTGCGCGAGGCAGCCTATTCTGTGCCGATCGAGAAGCTTGATCCTGCCCAGGCCATTCTTTTCCAGAACGACGCCATGTGGCCCTATTTCGAGCGCCTCCGGAAGGAGGACCCGGTCCATTATGTCGAGGACCATGAGTTCGGTCCCTACTGGTCGATCACGAAGTACAATGACATCATGGAAGTCGACACCAACCATGATGTTTTCTCCTCGGAAGGCGGCATCACCATCGCTGAACAGACAGCCGGGGAAGGCCCCCTGCCCATGTTCATCGCCATGGACCCCCCCAAGCACGACATTCAGCGCAAGACGGTGTCGCCTGCGGTCTCGCCCATCAATCTGGCCCTGCTGGAGCCTCTGATCCGCGAGCGCGCCGGCAAGATTCTCGACAGCCTGCCCATCGGCAAGGAATTCGACTGGGTCGACAAGGTCTCCATGGAACTGACCGCCATGACCCTGGCCACCCTGTTCGGCATGCCCCAGGAAGACCGCCGCAAGCTGACCTACTGGTCTGACGTGGTCACCGCGGCCCCCGGCCAGGGCCTGATCGACACCATCGAACAGAAGATGCAGATCTTCGTCGAGTATCACGCCTATTTCACCGCCATGTGGAACGAGCGGGTCAATGCCGAGCCGACAGGCGACCTGATTTCCATGCTGGCCCATGCCGAGGCCACCCGGAACATGGAGCCCCGCGAGTATTTCGGAAACGTGGTCCTGCTGACCGTTGGCGGCAATGACACGACCCGCAATACCATCACCGGCTCGGTCCTGGCCCTGAACCAGAACCCGGACCAGTACGCAAAGCTGCGGGCAGATCCGTCCCTGATTCCCTCCATGGTATCGGAAACCATCCGCTGGCAGACCCCCCTGGCCCACATGCGTCGCCGCGCCCTGCGGGACTATGAGCTGGGCGGCAAGCTGATCAAGAAGGGCGACAAGGTCGTCATGTGGTATGTCTCGGGCAACCGCGACGAAGAGGTTATCGAAAACCCGAATGCCTACATCATCGACCGGGCCCGCCCGCGTCAGCATGTATCTTTCGGCTTCGGCATTCACCGCTGCGTCGGAAACCGGCTGGCCGAGCTCCAGCTGCGGATCATCTGGGAAGAAATCCTGAAGCGTTTCCCGGACATCAAGGTGGTGTCCGAGCCCAAGCGCGTCTTCTCAACCTTCGTGAAGGGCTATGAGAAGATGATGGTCGTCATTCCGAGCCGCCTCTAGGCTCTAGACCTAAGACATCAAAAGGCCCGCCCCCAGAAGGAGGCGGGCCTTTTTTTATCCTAGCCCAGGTTCCGGCCGAACAAGGCGACCAGCCGTTCCCAATGTCGCTCAGCCGACAGCTTGTCGTAGGCGGGTCGTTGGGGGAAGGCGAAGCCATGATGGGTGCCGGGATAGATCTCTACCTCAGCGGGCAGGCCGTCGGCCTTCAATGAAGTCTCCAGATCCCGAACCATATCCATTGGCGCCCAGACGTCAGTTTCCGCACAGGCAAAATAGAGTTCGGCTCCGGTCTCCCGCGCCTTGAGGTGCGGACTATTGTCGCGGTCGGTCACGAGATAGGTCCCGTAGATCGAGGCCGAGGCCACCACGCGGTCGGACCGGTGGGCTGCGGCATTGATCGAGAACTGACCACTCATACAATAGCCGACCGTGCCCACCCGGGCGGTATTGGCGGCCGCGTCCGCATCGGCAAAAGCCAGGAGGGCATCGTTGTCCGACATGACCATGGGAATGGTCAGGCCATTCATCAGAGCGAACATCTGTTTTCGGCTGGGATGTTCAGGGTCGGGCGACAACGGGCCAAGCTCCATGACCCCCTCCCGATAATAGAGATTGGGCAGCATGACATAATAGCCGCTGCTGGCGAACCGCCGGGCCATGTCGCGCAATTCCTCGCGGATGGCCGGAGCATCCATATAGAACAAGATCAGGGGATGGGGACCGTCGCGTTCGGGATGAACGATGAAGGTGGAGGTGGCTCCATCCGCCGTCGGGATGTCGATCTGACGTTCAATCATTTGGGGCCCCTGAAGCCAGTGAGATATTCAATAGCCCGTCAGGTCAGACCGGCGGATTTCCTGCCTGATGGGACGCCCGCAAGCGTTCCAGCTCTTCATTGACCAGTCTCTGCTGATTGGCTGGGTCTCGCCCATAGACCGAGATCCCATGGGCCAGAAGTCCGATGCCCCAGCCAAAGGCCGGCCATCCTGACCACATATATTTCGGAGACCCGACCAGATTCAGAACGAGCAGTCCGGCATTGACCAGCAGATAGATAAGCAGGTGCTGGCGAAAGCCCTGCTTGGCCCGGACCCGCCGGATCGCTTCCCTGCGAAGTTCGTCTTCCTGAATGTCGACCATTGCCCGCCCCACCGATAGTTTCTTCACAATACCCATGGCCGGAACCGGTGCAAGCGCAGGTTCGAGCCCAAAAAAGCTCGCCCATGCCCCGAACCTGACCAAGACGCCGTCACACCCCGGTCATCAAACCTCGCCAAACGATTGGGACGTGATTTCCCGCCCCAATTGTGATCTTGGGGTTCCGAACAAGGACAGGACAAGACGGCATGTTGGCATCACGAGGACGGCGGCAAGGTGCCCTGGCCATGACGGGTATGATCTTGACCCTGATGGCCGCCCCCGGCATCGGGCAGGCGGCTGGAAAAGCACCCCATGCGCGCAATGTGATCCTGTTCATCGGGGACGGCATGGGGGTCTCGACCCTCACGGCGGCGCGTATCTATCAGGGCCAGATGAAAGGTAAGGACGGAGCCTCCAACCGGCTGACCTTCGAGACATTTCCCAATCTGGCCCTCGTCCAGACCTATTCCGCCGACAGTCTGGTGACGGACTCCGCCAATGGGGCCTCGTCCATGCTGACAGGCCACCGGACAATCAATGGGGCCCTGGGCGTCACGGACAAGGTTGATCGCAGCGACTGCCGATCGGCCCAAGCTGCAAGGGTCGATACCCTGGCCGAGATTGCCAAGTCCCATGGCCTGTCGACCGGGGCTGTCAGCACGGCGGCAATTACGGATGCGACCCCCGCCGCCCTCTATGCCCATGTCGGCGCTCGCAGCTATCAGGGGGACATGGCCATGCCCCAGGCCGCCCTCGACGAGGGTTGCGTCGATATTGCACGCCAGCTGATTGATGCGCCGGAAACCCAGCGCCTCGACCTGGCGCTAGGCGGCGGGGCCGGGTTCTTCGGTCAGACGCCCCGGCGTGACGGGCGCAACATGATGCAGGAATTTGCCCGTCGGCCAGACTCGGCCTTTGTCGATACGGCCCAGGCCCTGGCCAGCCTTCCGAACAGCACGCGCCATGTGCTGGGCCTGTTTGCCGGAAACAATATGGCAGATGAGACAGACCGCCCGACCGCTACGCCCACCGCCCCGCGCCTGGTCGACATGACCCGGGCCGCCATCAAGGTCCTGTCCAGGAACAAGAAGGGCTATTTCCTGATGGTTGAGGGGGCCCTGATCGACAAGGCCCATCATGTTGGCGAAGCGCATGAAGCCCTGAACGAGGTTGTCGAATTCGACGCGGCGATTGCCGAGGCCCTGGCCCTCACCGATCCGAAAGACACCTTGATCATCGTCACCGCCGACCACAGCCACGGCCTGACCATCAATGGCGGTGCCCGCAACAGCTCAATCCTGGGCCTGGCCCCCGAGGCAAATGGACAACCCCGCATGGGCGGTGATGGCAAGCCCTTCACCATCTTGCAATACGCGACCGGCCCCGGCGGCCCGGCCTTGAATGCCCTTCGCCAGGACCCGTCCAAGGCCAACCTTGCCGATCCCCACTACAAGACAGCCGCTGCGATCATCCTGCCCAGTGCAGCCCACGGGGGCGAAGATGTAGCCGCCTATGCCCATGGCCCTGGCGCGGAAAACTTCCACGGCCTGATCGACCAGCCTGCCATTTTCCAGATCATGCGACGGACCCTGGGCCTGCCAGGGTCCGTCCATTAATCGTCAGCCCTAATAGTTCACGCGACGGGAAATCGCCCCGTCGACCAGCAGATTGACCCCAGTGGTGAAGGCCGATCGTGGACTGGCCAGGAAGACCGTCGCCGCAGCGACTTCCTGAGGCGTCGCCATGCGCCCTGTGGGATTGCGCTTGATCGTCTGGGCAAAGAAATCGGGCATTCCTTTCTTCACCTTGTCCCAGACCCCGCCCTCAAAATAGACGGTTCCGGGCGAGACCACATTACACCGCAGTCCCTTGGCGGCATTGGCCCGGGCCACGCCCTTGGCAAAATGAATCTGGGCCGCCTTGATGGCTCCATAGGCCGACGGATCATCCGTTTCCGCTGCCGACACCGAGGAGATAATGATCATGGCCGCATCGCCCCGGGCGGCGGCCGCCGCTTCGAGATAGGGCTTGGCAGCCTCCAGGGTGTTGACCGCACCCAGGATATCAATCTCGAACATGGCCCGCCAGCTATCGGCGCTATTGCCCTGCACCAGGGCGCTGGCATTGGACACCAGAACATCAATCCCGCCCAAGGCGTCCCCTGCCGCCTTGATGAAGCCCTTCAGCGCATCACCATCAGCAATGTCGACCACCTGCCCCATGGCCTGAACGCCCTTGGCCTTGAGGGCTGACACCGCAGCCTCGATCTCATCGGCATTGCGGGCGCAGATGGCCACATTGGCCCCCTCATCGGCAAACAGCTCGGCAATCGCCCGGCCAATGCCGCGTGTGCCCCCGGTCACAATGGCCGTCTTTCCCTTAAGTCCCAGATCCATTTTGGTCGCTCCGAATGATTGCGTGTGATCTCTTGTAGCGTGACGCGTGGTTGAGGCTAAAGAAAAGCGTGTCGGTCCGCCATGGGCCGGGAGGTGTGCATGCTTGATCAATTCGATCCCCAACTGGACCCCGTCTTTGCTTCGGTGCCCGTGGCCAGGCTGGTAGAGGTTCTTGGCCCCCTCCTGCCCGCAAATGGTCTCATCAGTTCGGTGGAGGGTCTGCGCCCCTATGAAAGCGACGGCCTGCCCGCCTATCGGTCCTTGCCCGCTGTCGTCGCCCTGCCGGAGACGGTGGCCCAGGTCCAGGCCGTGCTGCGCGCCTGTTCGGCCATGGACGTGCCTGTGGTGGCGCGGGGAGCCGGTACGGGGCTGTCTGGCGGAGCCCTGCCCTTCCCGGGTGGCGTCCTGCTCAGCCTGTCCCGGTTCAACAAGATTCTGGAGATCGACCCTCAGGCCCGGACCGCCCGTGTCCAGCCCGGTGTCCGTAACCTGGCCATCTCCGAAGCTGTTGCGGGACTGGGACTGTTCTACGCCCCCGACCCCTCCTCTCAGCTGGCCTGTTCCATCGGCGGAAATGTAGCGGAGAATGCCGGGGGTGTGCATTGCCTGAAATATGGCCTGACGGTGCACAACCTCCTGTCGGTCGAGTTGGTCACCATGGACGGCACCCTGCTGACCCTGGGCAGTGCCGCAACCGAAGCCGCCGGGTTCGACCTCATGGCCCTGATCACCGGCTCGGAGGGGCTATTGGGGGTGGTCACTGAGGTTCTGGTTCGGCTGACCCCCTTGCCTGACATTGCCCGGGTCATACTCGCCGCCTTTGACGATGTGGAACGCGCGGCCGGGGCGGTCGCTGAAATCATCGCGGCGGGCATTATCCCGGCCGGGCTGGAAATGATGGACGGGCCAGCGCTTCGGGCCGCCGAGGACTTTGCCCATGCGGGCTATCCCAAGTCAGCCGCCGCCATATTGCTTTGCGAACTGGATGGGCAGGCCGTCGATGTCGCTGAGGAAATAGACCGGGTCTCCGCCCTCCTGACCGCCGCCGGAGCCACCGATGTGCGCACCGCCAAGGATGAGGAGGAAAGACGCAGGTTCTGGGCGGGCCGCAAGGGCGCCTTTGCCGCCATGGGCCGCATTGCGCCGGACTATTACTGCATTGATGGCACCATCCCCCGCCGCGCCCTGCCCAGGGTCCTGACCGAGATCGGCCGTCTTGCCGACGCCCACGGTGTCGGCGTGGCCAATGTCTTTCATGCCGGAGATGGCAATCTTCATCCCCTGATCCTCTATGACGCCAATATCGACGGCGATCTGGAGCGGGCCGAAGCCGCTGGCGGAGCCATTCTGGAGCTCTGTGTCGAGGTGGGTGGAACCATTACCGGGGAACACGGGGTCGGGCGGGAAAAGATCAACCAGATGTGCGCCCAGTTTTCGGCCTCGGAGGTCACGGCCTTTCACGCCATCAAGCGGGCCTTTGATCCCCAGGGCCTGCTCAACCCGGGCAAGGCCATCCCCACCCTGGCCCGTTGCGCGGAATATGGTGGCTTGCACATTCATCGCGGGGAGATGCCGTTTGCGCACCTTGAACGCTACTGACGCCGATAAGACCGCAGACCTTGCCGAGGCCGTCCGGGCCGCGAAGGTTGCCGCCACGCCCCTGAAAATCGCCGGAGGCGGCACACGGGACTTTCTGGGTCGCCGTGTCGTTGGCCAGGTCCTGTCCGTCAGCGGCCATCGGGGCATTGTCGATTATGACCCGGCTGAACTCGTGATCACGGCGCGGGCAGGCACACCCCTGTCCGAGATCGAGACCGCCCTCGACGCGGAACGTCAGATGCTCGCTTTTGAGCCCCCGCGCTTCGGGATGGCCGGGACCCTGGGCGGCATGGTCGCGACCGGACTGTCGGGACCAAGACGGCCCTTTACCGGGGCTGTGCGGGATTTCGTCCTCGGCGCACGGGTTCTGAACGGCCATGGCGAGGCCCTCAGGTTCGGCGGCACGGTCTTCAAGAATGTGGCCGGGTTCGATGCCTTTCGGCTCATGGCCGGGGCCTATGGAGGCCTTGGCGTCCTGCTCGACATATCCCTGCGCGTCGTCCCCAAACCCCGGCTGGAACAGGCACTGGCCTTTGACATGCCCGGCGCGGCGGCCAGGGCCTGGGTTACCGACCTGATGCGCAAGCCCGTGCCCCTCTCCGGAGCCTTCCATGACGGGACCCGTCTGCACCTGCGACTGTCCGGCGGCGAGGCGGGCGTCACCGCAACGGCGCGGGCCTTGGGCGGCGAGACCGAGGACCTGGCGGTCTGGACCCGTGTCCGCGATCTCACCCATCCCGCCCTGGTCGGGAAGCCTGTCCTGTGGCGGATCGTCTTGCCCCAGACCTCAGCCCGCCCGGACGTCCTGCACGCGCCCTGGGACCAGGGTGGCGGCGTCACCTGGCTCCAGGCGGACCATGTGGACCCGGCGATTTGGGAGATTGCAAAGGCTCATGGGGGCCATGCGACCCTGTTCAGGGGCGGGGGAGACAACATCTTCCAGCCGCTGGAGCCAGCCATCTTTTCCCTGCATCAGCGCCTGAAGGCAGCGCTCGATCCAGCGGCCATCCTGAATCCCGGTCGAATGTACGAGGGTCTGTAAATGCGCACCATTCTGGACCCCAATCTGAAAGACACCCGGCGCGGTGCAATTGCAGAGGAGGCATTGAGAGCCTGTGTTCACTGCGGAATGTGCAATGCCACTTGCCCGACCTACCAACTGACCGGCGACGAGATGGAAGGGCCGCGCGGACGCATCTATCTGATGAAACAGGTTCTGGAGGGCGCGGCACCCTCACGCCTGACTCAGGAACACCTGGATAGCTGCCTGTCCTGTCGGGCCTGCGAGACCACCTGCCCGTCGGGAGTGTCCTACCACCGCCTGTTCGACATCGGACAGGAAGCCGTCGTCGCCGCCGTTCCAAGGCCTCTTTTCGAGCGACTGTTACGGGAAGCCATTCGGCGCGTTACCATCTCTCCCGCCCTGTTCTCGCACCTGGCAAGCCTTGCCCGAACCTTCCGTCCTCTCCTCCCAGGTGCGTTGAGGGGCAAGATACCCGCTGCTGTGCCGGTCGGGCTGCGCCCGGCCCAGCGCCATGCGCGCACCATGCTCATGCTGACCGGCTGCGTTCAGTCCGCCATTGCCGGGCACTTCAACGCCACGACCGCCCGGATCTTCGATCGCGTGGGTATCAGCCTGATCGAGGTTCGCGAGGCCGGATGCTGTGGCGCGGTCAGTGCGCACCTGGACGCGCGGGACGCGGCCCGAACCCAGGCCCGCAAAAATCTGGACGCCTGGGGGACTTTCCTGGACCAGGACGTCGAGGCGTTGATCGTCAATTCAAGCGGATGCGCGACCTTCCTGCGGGACTATCCCGACCTTCTGGGCGATGATCCGCACTATCTGCCTCGGGCCCAGCGTCTGGCCGGGCTCGTGCGCGACCCCCTGGAGGTTCTGGAAACCCTGGCCCTCGTCCCCATACGCGCGCCCCGGCAAGCCAGAATTGCCGTTCATGAACCCTGCACCCTGCAACATGGTCTGAAACTGACGGGACGCATTGCTCAGCTCCTCGCGCGCCTGGGCTATGATCCACAGCCTGTGGCGGACAACCATCTCTGCTGTGGCTCTGCGGGCAGCTATTCCCTGTTGCAGCCCAAGATGGCCGGGAGACTGAAAAAGGCCAAGCTCAAGGCCCTGAATGCCTCTGCGCCCGACATCATCTTTACCGGCAATATCGGCTGCTGGATGCACCTGTCTGACGATGCTCCGGTTCCCGTTCGACATTGGCTGGAGGCCGTGGACGCTGTAACCGCGCCCTAGGAATGCCCAGCCCGGGCCTTGAGCATGCCCTGGAAGGCCTTGAAAATCTTCTGCATGGCGGCAGGCTTGTAAGGAAAGAGCACCGTATCATCCATGGCATGAACGATCATGGCCACATCCGCTTCAAAAACCAACAGCCGCCCGTCAGGCAGGATCGCACAGTCGATCGCATAATAATCGAGACCAAAGGCTGCGGTCAGTTGGGAAATCGCAGGGGCCAGCCGGGGTCCCAGATCGGTCTCAAACTCGGCCATGGCCCGGGCTTCTTCCTGCCGGCGGGACTCGTGGAGGTGCATGTCGGCATTCAGGTAGTGAACCATCCAGTTTTCGGAAATCGCCAGGTGGCTTAGGAAGGGCACGCCGTCGATCACCGCAATCCGCATCTTGCGGAACAGGCCGTCAGCATTGCTGTAATCTACAAACTGGCTGACATAGAACTCTGCATCCTCATGCCCGGCCAGGTAGCTGCCCAAGGCTTCAGGGTCGGCAATGCGAACAAGCTCCTGCCCCGCGTGTGATCCAAGGGGGCGGATAATAATCGGAAATCCGCCACCGGGCAGAGCCACCAAGGCCTCAACGCCCCCGTCTAGCATGTCCTTCAGTGCCTGACCCGAGACCTTCATGACGGCCGGCGCATAGACATCGGGCAGGTCGCTACACAGGGCGGCAACCCCGTCACGTGTAAGCGCCGAAATCCGCTGCGGGAACCCGTTTACAAGGGGTCTCGGCCATTGCCCCATGCCATCTGAAATCAGGTCCAGAAGCGGATCAGCCTCATGGGACTGGCCAATCCCCAGGAAGGCCACGTCATGCCCGGGCACAACCTCCGGAAAGGGCCGGCCAAGGGTGCTATAAACATAATGGACGGTGGTGTTCGAACCCGCCAACATGAAGTCGAGGGGCGTGTTGGCCATCATGCCGCCGGTTGTCACCAGGGCAAGCACAGTCAAGCCGCGACCGTCACCATGTATCCGTTTGAAGGTTCGACCCTGAGCCAGGGCCTGGGCCTGAATTTCCAGCCCGAGGTCCATCTGGCCTGTCAGAAGCAATATCGTGGACAGGTCCATCATGGCACCTGCATCTGCAGGCTCCCCCGTGCCCCGAGCGACCCGATCTGCAAAAATTTCCGCAAGATCCTCGCCGCGCATGATCATCTCGGCAAAGACGGAGACGCCCGTTAGCTGAGGCGACTCCAGAAGAACGGTTGCGGAAGCAGTTTGGTTCATGAGTTCAAGCCTGACATTTGCACCGCCCCCAATCGCCCGAGCCCGGACAGGGTCCGCGAGCCCTGTGAGGACCATGGCTGAAATTCCGGAATTTACGGTTAATGGCTCAAATTTTTTCCCGGAATTGCTGACATGAAAATAGTTAGACTATACTCCCCATAAGGACGGAAAACGGGGGACTTCAGGGTGGAAATCATAAAATTACTGGCGACCAATGCAGCCATCTCAACGCTGCTATTCCTGGGCTTGTGGCGGATAAGCGTCATGATTCGTGACCCCAGCTTTATCGATGGCTGGTGGCCCCTGGGCATGGTGGTCATGGCCATAACCACCTTTTTCTTGTCCGGCCCTGCAGACCCGCACCGGATTGCCCTAACTCTGCTGTGCACGATCTGGGGCGTCAGGCTCGGCCTATATCTACTCTGGCGTTGGCGCCAGCATGGAGCGGACCGCCGCTATACCAACATGATGCACCATGCCCAGACCGTCCGAGGCTGGAGCTTCGCCAAGGCGTCACTGCTTCTCGTGTTTGCCCTGCAAATGCCCCTGCAATTTGTCGTATGCCTGCCGGTTCAGCTGGGGCAGGTCACCACTATAGGACCTCTTGGCCTGCTGGGCTGGTCGGGTGTCGTTCTGGCCGCGATCGGGATATTTTTCGAAACCGTGGGCGACGCCCAGCTCGTCCGGTTCAAGGCCAATCCGGCCAATCAGGGCAAGGTCCTGGATACCGGTCTCTGGCGCTATACGCGTCATCCAAACTATTTCGGTGATGCGGCGACCTGGTGGGGTCTTTATCTGATTGCCGCGGAAACGGGCTGGATCGGTGCAGCCTCAATCCCGGCCCCAATCCTTCTGACCATACTCCTGACGAAGTGGAGCGGCGTTCCAACCACCGAAGGCACCCTGCGCAAGCGCAAGCCGGATTATGAGTCCTATATTGCTCGTACCTCTGGCTTCATTCCCCTGCCCCCGCGCCGGACCTAGCCTTTAGAGGACTATTCGCTCTAGCGTCGGATCGGCCGCGCCCGGACGCGGTTCGGTAAGGGGGCCTGCCGAAAATCTCCCAAGAGCCCCAGGCGTGCATTGCAACTGGGACAGCGGATCGAATCCACATCCGTTGCATCAGGCGGAAGGTCGAAGCCTTGCCCGCAGGGCTTGCACTTCCAGCCATAGGCCGGCTCGACGACGACCTGCACCGGTGCTGGCTTGCTCGGACGCGGGGGACGCGCCGGACGAAGCGGCGTGAGCGGCTGTGGCCCAAGGGGGCGTGTCGGAACAGCCCCAGGCTTGAGGGTGAGTATCCTTCGCCGGGGCGGCTCGCCGTCTGTCATGACCGTATCTTGCGGGAGGGAGGTTCGAAGAGTGGCAGACCGACGACCGAACCATCCTGTCGCCGAGATATCCTGACCGGTCAGATTTCCCCCCATGCCTCCCAAAAGGAGAATGAGACAAATCAAACCCGCCCGCGATGGTACCACCTCTCGGATTCGAACCGAGGACCTCTAGAGCCACAATCTAGCGCTCTAACCAACTGAGCTAAGGCGGCGCATCGCGAGGGACAGGTTCTAGTCGGGTGCGGCGGTACGATCAAGGTACCTTAATCAGAGAGCCGAAATGACTGTGACCCAGGCAAAAGAAAAGGCCCCGGAGGCGAACCCCCGAGGCCTGGTCTTTATCAAGGAGAGCCTGACGCCAGAGCGTCAGTCCTTAGGAAGAGCGAACCGCAGCGGGATCCGGACGGTTCCGCCTTCAACAGGCGCACCATCGGCTTGCTTCGGCTTCATCTTGAACAGCTTGGTCATGCGCATGGCGGCATTCCCAAAGTCCTGATCAGATGGATCTTCCGAAACCACGGAGCATCCTTCCAGTGTTCCTTTCGCTGTCACAGAACAGCTCAGGACCACACGACCTTCAACATTCATCCGCATGGCACGGTCCGGATAGTACCGGGCAATATCCTCACCTGAGGGCTTGCGGGCCCAGTCAGGGTTGGAGATGACCGAAGGACGCTTGACCTCGGGCGCAGGGGCCGGGGGGCGGGGCTCTTCAATCCGCTTCTCAACCGGGGGAACCGGCAGGGGCGGAATCGTCGGCATATCCGAAGGCACAGCGACCGGAGGACGCGGCTGCAGCTTTGGAGGCGGCGGCGGCGGCGTATTCGGTGGCGGCGGAGGAGGCGGAGGCGGCGGAGGCGCGGGCTTAATGATCGACACGTCGGTCACGTCGTCCGAGTACTCTTTGTAGTTAACCTCAAACTTCTGCTTATAAAGCACATAGAAGATGATCAAATGCAGCAGAACCGCGAGGGTCACAGCCACGATCAGCCACTTGTTGGGCTTGGGCTTCGGCACATCAAAAGGATTGTGCGGGATGTAGGTGATGTCTTCAGCCATGATCCACCCCTCAGTCCTTCTTGTCTTCGCCGACGAGTGCCACGCTGTAGAACCCGTTGTCCTGCAGTGTATTCATCACACCCATGAAGTCGCCGTAAACGACGTCCTTGTCAGCACGGATGAAAATCCGTTCTTTCCCTGGGTTACGCTTCCCGCCCAGTTGCTTGCGCAGTGTATCGCCAAGCTCACTTAGATCGGTCGGAAAGTCAGCAATGAACAAACGGCCAGACGGCTGAATGGAAATATAAATCGGCTTAGGTGGGTTCGTCGACGGTTTTGCAACCGCGTTCGGCAGGGCCACCTTCACGTTGACGGCCGCCATAGGGGCCGCCACCATGAAGATGATCAGAAGGACCAGCATGACGTCCACAAAGGGCGTTACGTTGATCTCGCTGTTCGCCTCAACCGCGTACTTGCCACCCCCAGATCCTGAGAGTTTGGCACCCATCTGGTTTAGGCTCCCTTGTCGAGCTGCCGGGACAGGCTGTTCATCAATTCAGCGACAAACCCTTCCGTCCGACCGCCGTAACCGGAGATCTGAGTCTGGAAGTAGTTGTAGAAGATAACCGCAGGAATAGCGGTGAACAGGCCGATACCGGTAGCCAGGAGCGCTTCGGCGATGCCGGGAGCGACGACGGCCAGGTTGGTCGTGTTGGTGTTCGCGATCCCGATGAAGGAGTTCATGATCCCGTAA
Organism: Phenylobacterium aquaticum; assembly: GCA_947378305.1. Taxonomy (GTDB): domain Bacteria; phylum Pseudomonadota; class Alphaproteobacteria; order Caulobacterales; family Caulobacteraceae; genus Phenylobacterium; species Phenylobacterium aquaticum_B. The sequence goes on from CANCJJ010000024.1 coordinate 17,925, forward strand.
ACGGTACCGAACAGGCCGATAAACGGACCGGACGAGCCGACGGAGGCCAGGAACTGCATCCCCGAGGAGAGGCGCTTGCCGAGTGAGGATTGAACCGCACCAACGGCCGCTTCTGCACGGTGCAGGGTCGTTTCACGGTGCTCGCCGGAAATCTTCAGGCCCGCTTGACGGGACAGTTCGATTTCCTGGACAGCGGCCGAGGCCATGTCCGCCAGCGGGTTACCGGCAAATTCTTCCGAATTTGCGACCTTTGCGATGTCCTGGATGGACTTCGCGCCGCGGTAGCTTTCGAGGAAGCCATCAGCGACCCGGTTAAGGCCACCGAACTCCAGGATCTTCGTGACCAGAATGGCCCAGGAGAGGATCGAGGCCGCAATCAGGCCGAACATCACGATCCGCACGACCATGGTCGCGCCGACCGCCATCTGAATAACGCTGAGCTTGCCAGCGTTCTTGATTTGCGGGGGCTCGGCTTCAGCGGCAGGCGCGTCAGCTGCGGGAGCCGCAGCCATTGCATCCGTTGCAGGGGCAGCAGCCGTAGCGGTGGCGGCCTCTGGGGCCGCAGGGGCCTGAGCGAATGCGGGAGCACTTGCTAACAGTGCCATGGCACCGAAGAGAGCGATGAGTGAAGTCTTGTTTTTCATTTCGAGCATCTGTCGCCAGTTCCTGATTGGTCTAGCACGTTTGGACCGAGGGTCGTCGCGCGAGAGCGTCTCTACCCCAATTTGAATAGCCCGACCGCCGGGACCTTTTTAAAGGCCAGACGCCAGAGCCGCTGTCGCCGTCCCGCCCCTCGAAGCCCGCCTTCAGCACAATGCCAAAAGCCGGATCGCGAATCGGGTCAGGCCCAACCCTCCCGAAGGACGACTGAAACCTTACCGCAATGTTAGACATGCAGCATGGGTCCTTTCGCAACCCCCAATCGAGCGGTCAAGTGCATATCAAAAAGTTCAAAAACCGCTTCGGACCCCTTTTTCGACGAAAATTTTGCGGTGCGTCAAATTTTTGCCCCGCTAATCAGGGCCATTCTGGATCACAAGGCAGCTCATCGTTCTGCAGTGCAGCATTTTTGCAGTTTTCTCATTTATCTATCATGCCCTCAGATCATGCCGGGATGTGTCTGCCTGCCCGCAATTTCACCACCCATTGCCTCGACATGGGCGGAACCCGCGCCAGGGCTCGGACAAATCAGGTTTAACGTCAGTCGATCTGTCCGGAGTTCAGCGCAAGGCAGGCCGCGCACGCCAGGTCCAAGAGGCAACTGCATCCTCTCGGCCAAAAGCGGCTCACATGTCTGAAAGAGGGGAAAATGGTGCCTGGGGGCGGATTCGAACCACCGACACGCGGATTTTCAATCCGCTGCTCTACCAACTGAGCTACCCAGGCCAGGACCCATCGAGACGGGAGGCGTGTCTATAGTTGAGCCCCGTCTACCTGTCCAGCAGAGCCGGATCAGGATTCATCATCCTCGGCGGGATGATCGTCGTCATCGGCCGCAGGCAAGGCATAGCCCCCCGTCAACCACCTCTGCAAATCCACATTGGCGCATCGACGTGAACAGAAGGGACGGAAGTCCGCTTCAGGGGGTTTTCGGCAAATCGGGCACCCGGCAGATTTCATGGGGCGCGCACCTCTAGCCGGTCCCGTGACAGGGACGAATCTGCACTCAGCGTGAGTCTATTGCCGATCCGCGCACAAACCTGCTGCGCCAGGGGCCCGGCAAGCGCGACGATCTCCGGCGCAGCCGATGCGAGAACCTGCCGTCCCGGATAAAGATTGGCGGTCGTTTCGGCCTGGCGGATCAGCCGATAGGCCAGGGTCATGGTGCTGGGCTGCCCCTGACTGTCCAGCAGGACCTCGCGAATGGATCGCCCTCGCCGGGGAATGGACAGCTCCATGGTTCCGAATCGGCCAATGGGTCCGATGGCCACGCCGGGATTGTCCGGGGAAAATGCCGTCCTTGCCGCCGTCATCATGGCATTGCCATCATGGCCGCGCCCCACGAGGTCAATCACCACAATCCCCCCAAGCCCCTTCAGACGCAGGAGCCGGGCCGCCTGGGCCAAGGCGACAAGATTGGACTGCCGGGTCAGTCGCTTCGCGTCCTGACCCTTTCGCTCGCCCAGATCCACGTCAATGGCCACAAGGGCCCGGGTGGGTTCAATGGCGATCGAACCGCCCCCGGGCAGGGGATGAACGGTCTCAAGGGCTTCCGTTTCGGCAAGGTCTGCCACGACCCGGGCCTTGGCACCAAGGATCAGCGCGTCATCCTTGACCAGATGGGCAAGCTGGGCGCGCAGGTCATCCGCCTTGGCAAGCAAACCAGGCGCGCCTGTGGCGGGACCAATCACGCGGACAGTTGCCAGTTTGCCTGCGCGGGCCTCGGTTCGAATCTCGACTTCAAGAAGTTGGCCTTCGACGGGGCGCGAGTCCGGCTTGAAGGCCATCATGGCCTCCAGCCCGCCGCCGAGATCGAGAAAGGCCGACGCAAAGGCTGGCTCGACCTTGCGCACACGACCGGCCAGACGCGCGCCGACCTGGCCGCGGGAATCATCGTCGTCACGCTGAATCAGCAGGTGCTCGGCCTCGCCGTCCAGCAGGACAACGCCCCGGGACTCGCCAATTCCCTCGTCCAGAAAGGCCTGACGCACACTCATAATACCAGATACCCGAGACCGGTCAGCAGGCTACGGGTCTCATAGAGCGGCAAACCCACCACGGCGGAATAGGAGCCCTGAAGCGCCATGACATAACCTCCTGCCAGCCCCTGAATGCCATATCCACCCGCCTTGCCAAGCCCTTCGCCGCTCGCGGCATAGGCGTCATGTTCCTGGGGTGTAAGGCGCTTGAAATGCAGGCGGGTTTCGACCAGCCGGTTGGCGGTCCGCCCGTCCGGTCCGACCAGGGCAATGGCCGTCATGACCTTGTGCGCCCGCCCCGAGAGCAGGGCCAGGCAGGACCGGACCTCCGCTTCGGTCTCGGCCTTTGGAAGAACCCTCAGCCCCACCGACACAACGGTATCGGCCGCCAGCACATAGGCATCCGGGCAGGCCCCGGCAACCTGAGCGGCCTTGGCCAGGGCAAGTCTTGTGGCCAGCCTGCGGGGTGTCTCGTCGCGAAGGGGCGTTTCGTCGATATTCGCGGCCAGGACCTCGTCCGGGACCAGACCGATCTGTGCCAGAAGGTCGAGGCGCCTGGGGCTTTCCGAGGCCAGAACCAGGCGTTGCGCTTTGGATCCGGGCAAGAAGGCCTAGCGGACGCGGAAGGTGATACGACCCTTGGTCAGGTCGTAGGGGGTCATTTCGACCAGAACCTTGTCGCCCGCCGACACCCGAATGCGGTTCTTCCGCATCTTGCCAGCCGTGTGGGCGATAATCTCATGCTCGTTTTCAAGCGTGACGCGGAATGTCGCATTGGGCAGGACTTCACTGACCGTGCCCGGAAATTCCAGAAGTTCTTCTTTAGCCATAGAGGCTCCAAGTTAAGCGATTAGAGGTTGGAACCGTCCTGCCGGAATCGTGGCCGAAGGGGTCCCTGAGCGCCTCTATAGCCTATATGCCCCCTCCGGGTCGACAAGCACATGCAATCAGGTGCCGGTCGCCTCGCCTAGCCGCGCCAGTGCAGGGCGCAAATCAGGGTAAACAGCCTTCGCGCCGTATCCAGGTCGGTCTCGATTTTTCCAGCCAGCCGCCTCTGCAAAAGCTCTGAGGCTTCATTGTGCAAACCGCGTCGCCCCATGTCGAGGGTCTCGATCTGCTGCGGCGTTGCATGGCGGATGGCCTGGTAATAGCTCTCGCAGATCATGAAATAATCCTTGATCAGCGTCCGGAAGGGCGAGAGCGAGAGAATGTGTCGTCGCGCATAGTCGGGGCCGGTCACATCGAAGACGAGGCGGTTTTCGACCAGACCCATCTTCAGGTCAAACGGTCCGCCATTTGCCCCTTCGGGCTGAAAGACATTCTGCTCCAGCAGGTCAAAGACCGCGATCTGGCGTTCCTGCTCCTGGTCGCGCGAAACCGCTGCGAGGGACTCCTCGTCGAGTTCCACACTCTGCAATCGGTTGGTGTTGCGGTCGTCGTCAGCCATGACAATCTAGCAGGAAGCCTCTGCCAACCTTAGGACATCATGGCGTGTCGCGTAATCCGCCACTGACAAAAAACTCCGCAGCCTAAGACCTGCCAAGCCGAATCGCGGCTGACCTTGCATGGGCCGGCAGCCCCTCAGCCGTGGCCAGGGCCACTGTCGGCGGACCCAGTCGGGCAAAGGACTCCGGACTACATTTCACCAGGGAGGTCCGCTTCAGGAAGTCATAAAGCGACAGGCCAGAGGAAAACCGGGCCGCCCGGCTGGTCGGCAGGACATGGTTCGATCCCGCCACATAGTCGCCGATCGCCTCGGGCGTGTACCGTCCCAGGAAAATCGCCCCGGCGTGACGGACCTGATCGGCCAGCCGCTCCGGGTCATCCATGGCAAATTCCACATGCTCCGGCGCGATCCGGTCCACCAGACCCGGAGCCTGATCCAGGGGGGCCAGAATGATCGCCCCGTGATTGTGCCAGGACACCCGGGCCACCTCACCCGTGTCCAGGGTCGCCAATTGCTCAACCACCGCCGCCTCGACCTGGTCAGCAAAACCGGCATCATCTGTAATCAGGATCGACTGGGCGGCCGGGTCATGCTCGGCCTGGGACAGAAGGTCTGCGGCAATCCACTGGGGGTCGTTCGTCGCGTCCGCCACGACCACGATTTCCGAAGGACCGGCCAGGGCATCAATCCCCACCGTCCCATAAACCCTGCGCTTGGCCGCCGTCACATAGGCATTGCCGGGACCGACAATCTTGTCGACGGGGGCAATGGGCCCCGCGCCATAGGCCAGGGCGGCCACGGCCTGGGCACCACCGACTCGCCAGATCTCCGTCACGCCTGCGGCCCGGGCTGCGGCCAGCACCGCCGGCTCCAGCCGTCCAGGCGGCGTCACCATGGCGATCCGGTCCACACCGGCCACCCTTGCTGGCACCGCATTCATCAGGACGGTTGAGGGATAGGCCGCGCGCCCGCCGGGCACATAGATTCCCACCGCCTCCAGCGGCGTCCAGCGCCAGCCCAGTTCAACACCGGCCTCGTCGGTAAACCACTGGTCAGCCGGACGCTGGCGACGGTGATAGGCGCCGATCCGCGCTGCCGCAAAATCAATGGCCTCCCGCACATCCGCCGGACAGGCGGCAAGACCGGCCTCAATCTCCTCAGGACTGACCCGCAGGCTCTCAGCCGTCAGCTCCGCCCCGTCGAATTTCCGGCCATAATCGAGAACCGCCTCAAGCCCCCGGGTCCGCACAGCGGCCAGCACGTCGCGGACGGCCAGATCAACATCCTCCGGCGTCTCGCGCCGCTCGTCGATAAAGGCCGCAAAGGCGGGCTCGAAATCCGGGTCTGAAAAGCGAAATCGGCGCATGGTCAGCTTCTAGCTGCGCTGAGACGGTTTTGCCACGGCTTCGTGAGCTGGCTCATGCCGGGTCGGCCAGGCCTCGGACAGGTCGGCCAGAATGGCATCGACGCATTCCACAGCCACCTTCAGGTCCCCGCCCCCGGCAAACTTCAGGAGAATGTCGCCCCCCGGGGCCTCGCCGGGTTCAAAATCCACGGCCAGAAGTTCAATCACCGCGCTCTTGGCCCCGCGCCGCAGCCGCCGCGCCTGGACGCTCAGGACAGACCCGATTTGCAGGGCCGAGCGCACCCGCTCCCGCGCCTCACCCTCCCAGCGATACCGGTTGACCGTCACCGTCAGGCGACGTGCCCCCGCCTCATAAACAAGGTCGCCAATCGTCCCGACGGCATCTTGCAAGGCCGACGAAACCACCTTGAGGTCCTCGGCATCCTGGGCGAGCAATCTGAGGGCAGACATGGGGCAGGTCCTAAAGTCGGGTCGGGGCCAATCATGGCCACTCCAGATTTAGCCTATCACCCCCCCGGATCAAAGACCCGGCCTGCCTCAATCTTCCGCCTGGGGCCGTGCCTTGTCCCCCGGCCCCGCCTTCACCGGCGCGCGACCGGCAGCCTTCCGGCGAAGCAGGTTTGCCCTGAGGGCGGTGGCCAGCTTGGCCTCCCGGCTGGTCGTCGATGATTTGGGCGGTTTTTCCATGTCCGGACAGACCTGAAAGCCCTGACGGCACACGTCAAGACATCCCATGACGTTTTTACCCTTTCCGTCGGCCCCGGCTTTGGCTATAGCCCGCCCTCCACATGCCGCCGTAGCTCAGTGGTAGAGCGCATCCTTGGTAAGGCTGAGGTCGGCAGTTCAATCCTGCCCGGCGGCACCATCCTTCTTTCCTATTGAAAATACAGACTTCCCCACCCGGGGCCGAGCCGCTCCATGTCCGCATGTCCAGGCTCACGCCATATTTTTACCCGGATATAATTGACACCACCCCCTAGCCTGTGCGAGATCGTGCCCAGACATTTGAGGCAAGACGATCATGATCCAAGAAACCTACACAGCATTTTCCGGCACCCGGCGATTGATCACGGGGGCCTATTTCGACGTCATGCAGACGGCACGCAGCCACTGGGAGGCGTCGTCCGAGGAACCCCTGATCTTTGCCGACGCCACCGGTCAGATCCACGGCCTGGATCTCAACCCGGCCCCCCCGCCTGAAGCCTCCCCCACCGCGGCATCTGAAGACGCAGTCGGGCGCGGTCGGCCGAAACTTGGCGTTGTGCCCCGGGAAGTCACCCTGCTTCCGCGCCATTGGACCTGGCTCTCTGCCCAGCCCGGCGGGGCCTCGGCGGCCTTGCGGCGGCTTGTGGATCAGGCCCGTCAGGACAATGCCGCCCTCGACCAGCGACGCCAGGCTCAGGAAGCCGCCCACAGGGTCCTGTCCACCCTCGCAGGTGACCTGCACCACTATGAGGAGGTCCTGCGCGCCCTCTATGCCCTGGACGCGGATGCCATGGCTCCCCTCGTCCAGACCTGGCCGTCTGACATCCAGGCCTATGTCACAAGCTTCACGGCCCGCGCCCTGGCCCCTCCTTCGGATGCGCCAGCAGGTCCTGCTGCGCCCTGAAGGTCCGTACGGCGAGATCGCGCGCCGCATCGCAGGCCACCAGTTGCGCCCCGCGTCGCACATAGCCCAGGTCCAGGTCGGCCTGGGTCGGGTGATCGGGCAGGATATAAAGTGTGCAAGGCGTTGCGGCCTCAAGGGGCATGTCGACCTGCGGCACCGCACCCCGCCAGCTGCGGGGCAAGTGCGCACAGCTCACGGTCAGAACGCCGGAGCAGGCGAGAACGGTCAGGGTCCAAGGTCGCATCTGCGGTCTCCAGGTCATTCAGGTCAGGGGTAAGGCGGGTCACCACGTCCTCTGCGGCCCGCCCGCGCTTCACCGCCTCGGCTGTGCGACGCACACTCTGTTTCAGGGCCAGGACCTCGGCCCCGGCTTGGGCCGCCCGGGCTTCAGCCGCCTGGGCCCGGGCTTCACCGACGCGCACCCCCGCCCCGTGTCCCGCCCGATAGAGCCAAATCCCTGCGACCAGCAGAGCCGCCACCATCACCCCGGCCAGGGTCAGCCTCAACGACACCATATCAATACCGCCCCCGCCGGGACCCCAGGCCCTGGGCGATCCGGGCCCAGTCCGTCACGGT
>CANCJJ010000025.1 GCA_947378305.1 Phenylobacterium aquaticum
GAATAGCGCCCGCTCAGGGTATCGGCCACGGTCCCTTGCAGGGGCACGGAAATATCGGCCCCCAGTTCGGCCCACACCTCGCCCCGCTCCGCCCCATAGGTCTTGCCCCAGGAGATCACGCTGGCCTGGTAGCTCATGTGCGCCCAGTCGCCCACGGGGCGGTTCAGCACGTCATAGGTGGCCATGAAGTTGTTCGGCCATTTGGTATTGCCGACGCCGCCGTCCTTGTAGTGGATCATGCCCTCATTATAGGGGAAGCTCTGGTGCAGGAAGGTCCGGTCCACCATGAAGGCCGAGAGTGAAATCTGCCGCCAGCCGCCGGACTCGTCGTCCAAGACCTTGATCTTCTCTACCCCGATCATATCACTGGGCTCATAGCCCTCCTCCGGCTCCTCAATGAAGTCAGAGGCATAAGGTCCGGGCAGCAGGGCATAGGCCCGGCCAAACGCCTGCACAAACTTGCCCACCCGCCAGTCGCCATAGCGCAGGTAGAGCTCCTTGATCTTCCCGCCCTCCCGGCGATCCGCCCCCCGGTTGATGAACAGGTCCCGGTTGGGATTGCTGGCGGCCAGCGGCTCACGCGGCTTGACCTGAAACAGGGCATCCAGTGACAGGGCATCATTGAAATCCACCAGCAGGGTGGTGTCGCTCCAAAACACTGGGCCCGGCCCGCGTCCCGGTCCGTCCTTGGCCTTCAGCCCGGCATATTCAAGACTGGCCAGGGTATCGAAGCTGACCTTGGGCCAGACGCCGATATTGATCTCCGGGACCATCTGGGGCTCTGGGTCCGCCGCCGCCAAGGCCTGAGACGCCCCCAGGCTCGCAGCCAGCACTAGTCCGGCCAGACGGCGTCGGCCCATCTCAGTGCGTGACATGCGCTGCTGCCCCGCCTTCGCCCATCTTCATCTTGGAATGATCCATGCCCGTCATGTCCATGTCCCCGTCCGGCATGGGACCGACCTTGGGGTCATAGACCTCGATCTGGGCCATCATGCCCTTGTCCTCGTGTTCGAGGATATGACAGTGAAACATGAACCGCCCCACGATGGTGGGATCGGTAAAGGCAAGGCGAACCTTGACCTCGCCGTGGATGGGCACATTCACCGTGTCCACCAGACCGTCAAACGGCACGGCCTGTCCGTTCACACTCAGAACCTGGAAGGCCACCTGATGGATGTGGAAAATGTGCAGCTCGTCCGAGGCATTGCGGATGGTCCAGTCCTCGACATTCCCCAGGGGCACCTTCACATCCACCCGCTCATGGTCAAACACCGCGTGATTGATGAAAAACAGCCCTGTCACCGCATCTTCGGAAAAGGCAACCAGACGTTCCGCATCGATCTTGGCCCCAGAAATTGGCTGGGCGGCGGGGGCCAGTCGGGTCAGGGCTCCAAGGACGGGCGGCGTCGGCTGGGCGGGGTCGGTCGTTGAGACCATCATGGCCATGTCCTGGGCCTGGAACATGTCCCCCGCAGGCCCCGTCGAGGTCTTGTTGGCGACCAGCCTGTAAGAGCCCTTGGCCCCCGCTGTGACCAGCAGGTCCGTGCGCTCCCCCGGTCCCAGAATGACTTCCCGCACCGTCTCGGGCCGCACCACCGGATGGCCATCCCGGCCAATCACCGTGAAACTGTGTCCCTCCAGGGCCAGCCGGAAATAGGTATTCGCTGTCTGGTCGCTCAGCCGCCACAACTGGGTCTCGCCGGGCTGGATATCCACCCGGGGCATGACCTGCCCATTGATCGACTTGATCGTGGAATGAAACGGCTTGGGCACACGGTTCAGGTCACCGGTCCCGTCGGGAGAGAATTCCTTGAGGGCAAACAGCCTCTCCTTCAGCGGCAGGGTGGCTGGCACCTGGTCCTGGAACCCCTCGACGATCAGGGTCCCGCTCAGGCCCCCCATAAGCTGGCGCTCGGCAAAGCCGTGGCCGTGGGTGTGGAACCAGTAGACGCCGGGGGGGTGATCCTTGGCTATGGCAATCTCATAGTCCCAGGCCTGTCCTGGGCCCACCATGTGCATGGAATTGTCCCCATGCCCCTGGGGCGAAACCTCCAGCCCGTGAAAGTGGATATTCGTGGCCTGGGGCAGGTGATTGACCAGCCGCAAATGCAGCCTGTCCCCGGGACGCAGGCGCAGGACCGGACCGCCATAGACCCCGTTATAGGTCGCCCCCCTGACGTCGACATCGCCCAGCCTGACAGCGGTTTCCTTCGCCTCAAGCGTGAGATCGAGCCGACCGTTCTCGCTGCGATAGACCAGGGGGCTGGTCAGGGGCGCGTTCGTCTCGGAGGCTGCACGAGGGGTCCGGGCAGAAAACAGGCTGTCAAACTGTCCGGCCCCGGCCTGTCCAGCGGCAAACAGTCCGGCAAAGGCCAGCAAAGCGCCAATTCGCCCAAAAAAGGTCACGCAAACACCCCCGCCCAAAGTCCCCGCTCCGCGCGCCTTCGCCGAAGACTCTCCGAATACGGGGGCGGCAGCCGGATTTCAACGACAAGCTGACCCGGGAGGGCGACTTTCAGGGCGAGTGCATGGCCCTGCGGCAGAAACCTTTACTTTCGCGGCATGGGTCCCGTTCGCATGGGCTGGCTGACCGCCCCATTCGAGGCAATGTCCCAGGCAGCGAACCGCACCCATTTCGCGCCCTTGGCGGGCACGGGGATTTCAAAGACATGGCTTCCAAAGGCGGACAGATCCGGGGTTGGAATGAGCGTCCGCCCCGTGGTCTTGCCGTCTCCCCAGACCATTTCGACAAACTCCAGGGGATAGGTCCACTCAATCTCGGCGGTCAGGGTGCGCTTGGTCCCGGTACCGCCCAGGGCCAGGTTCCGGATCAGCACCTCTCCCGTGGTCCAGAAGCTGTCTCCCCGGGCCATGGCGTCAAGGACCGGGCTTGGATCGCTCGCCGGCGGCAGCTTGTCGAGGCGCAGATAGCTCACCGGCTGGCTGGCATAGACATCGTCGCCCGGGGCCATATAGCGGACTTCGGAAATCGAATTGATGTATTTCAGCGGGATCGGCTTGTTGACCGTCCAGTTGCTAATGTCGTCCAGCAGGGGCCAGCAGCGGTATTCGCAAAGCCGCCGCTCTGAGCCGTCCAGCCCCATGCCCCAGCGCATGCCAAAGCCGAGATAGTGCGGGTCGTTGAAGAAGCCCTCGTCCTTGATGGCATCCGGATAGCCCGTGGAGCCCTTCGTGCGCGGGTGGGGCATGGAGATCAGTATGTTCTCCTGCTGCGCCATTTGCAGAAAGTCCGCCGCATTCCCGACATGATAAATGCTTCCATACTTGGGGTGGGATTCCTTGAAGGGCTGCCCCTCCTTGCGCTGGTCCCAATAGACCGGGTGGCTGAACAAGAGGTCCGTGTGACCGCCCAGGGGGCTGCCATAGACTTCCTGGTTTGCCATGACGAGGAAGTCGCTGTCGGAATGGGTCAAGGCCCCCTTCCGGGAAGCTTCCGCCACAAGCAGGGGATCTGGCCGTGACGTCCGCGACGCGCCAGCGGCCCCGGGGGCCGTCACAAACACCGAGTCAATCTGGCTGACAATGTTCAAGCCCAGCGACTTCAGGGCCACCAGGTCCGGGACCTTTTCATCCACATTACCGGCCTTCATCAGGCGCTGACCCAGGTCCATGTGATAGTGATGGTTCATCACCTGATAGCCCGGCAAGGGCTTGTAGCGATCGCCATGGGTGAAACTCAGCGCCGCATCTGCCGCGGCATTGGCCTCGCCCAAGGTGGGATAGAGGAACATGGTCATCAGCTGGTCAGTACCCGGCCGGGCACTATAGAGGGCCCAATTGGCTTGGCCCTCGCTGGCAGCCTCATGATCGTTCTGGCGAATGCCGATGGCGAAGCTGTCGTCGCTATCCTTGCGATACCAGTTATAGCCCATATTGATGGCGACTTCTCTCGCCCAGAAAAACTTGTGCGGAGCCGGGAAGGCCGCAAGAGCCCCTCCCGCCTGTGTCGCAACGACGATGCGGTTAGCGGCAATCAGCGGCACGGCCTGGGCGTTCAAGCCCCCGCCCAGGCGATAGGTCTGGGCCTGCCCGCCCGTGTCGCGCCAGTTGACACTTGCCCCCTGCCCGGCCCGGAAGCCAGACAGTCCAGCCTCGTACTTGTAGGCCACCCAGGGTTCCTTGGTCTGGGCGATCACTTCCTGGCGCACCAGATTGGTGCCGCGAAACACCGTGAACTCCAGCCGCCCGGAAAACACCCCGAGCTTCACACCGGGAAAGGACGCAATGATCCTGGCTCCGTCCCGACGGACCGAGCAGCTAGCGACATTATAGGCGATGGAGGCGTGCTGAATTTCAGCCTTGTTGCGCGGCAAGCCGGGCTGGTCCGTACCGGGAAGCCCCGCCGAGGGCGGCGGATTGGCGCTCATGCTGCCACCAGCGCCCGGGGGCGCCAGGTCCAGCGGCGCATCCCAGAAGGGGTCCCAGCGATACGTGTCCACCACCGCCTGGGTGATGGGAACCTTCATCTCCACAAGTGGCTGGAGTTGCTGGTTGCTCATGCGCCGCAAGCCACTGGCAATACTGAACTCAGGCTTGAGCCTGGAGCCCAGAGACACCCAGTCCGCCGAACCACGTCGCATGGAAAGATCGGAAATCAGAGGCTGGCCATTCTCGACCGTCAGCCGCAGTCGGCCCTCCTGCCCGGGCTCTCCAACCCAGCCAATCGTCACGCCATCTGTCCCCTGGGCGACAGTCAGACCGTCTGCTGGCGAAAAGCCCGCCAGGTCGCATGTCAGGGGCTGGGCCTGTCCTGACCCGACCATCCCCACTTGAAACACCAGTCCGAGGGCCGCAACCAGGCTGGCAGGTTTGAAGGATGAGGACATGGCAGGGCCCGCTTTCAAAGTCGTTGAAACCAATTCGGCACCCTGAGGTCATCAGGGTGCCGTCTATGGGCAGTCAGATTAGAACTTGAAGCGCAGGCCGGTCGAGACATAACGCCCGATCCGGTCATAGGCCGTGCTGGTCGGCGACGAGAAGCTGGTGGGATTGCTCGTCACAACCGGCGGCTGCTGGTCGAACAGGTTGCTCACCGAGAAGAAGGCTTCCTGGTCAGCGCCGAGCAGCTTCAGCCGATAGGTGGCCGTGATATCGGTATAGCCAATGGCCGGAGCGCGGTTGTCATTGGTGTCCTTGCCTTCAACCTTGTCCGGATCGAACAGGGCCTCGGAAATATAGCGCTCCTGCAGGAAGACAGACCAATCGTCCTTCGCATAGCGGGCTTGCAAAGATCCCCGCCATTTCGGGAAATTCGGCGTGCCCAGGGACGTATTCTTGGGCGAGCCAGGGGCCTGGCTGTAGCCAAGGGTCGAGCGATTGACCAGCAGACGGATCGAGGCCGCACCGCCCATGAATTCCGTCTTGTAGGCGGATTCAAAATCGTAACCTGCGGTCTCCTGAACGCTGAGGTTCAGCTGCCGGGTATAGATGAGCAGGGTATTTTGGGCCGTCACCGTAAACTGGCTGCAGAGCAGTTGATTGCCCGCCGCACACTGGTCCAGGGTCTGTTGCGCCGTGAGGCTGCCAATCGCGTCATCGATGGAAATCTTGTAATAATCCAGGGACGCTTGCAGGCCGGGCACATAGTTCGGACGGTAGACGACGCCATAGGTCAGGGTCGTCGCCCGCTCGGGCTTGAGGTCCGGATTGCCAGAGGAAATCGTCAGGGCCTGGGTCGTCTTGCCCTTATAGATCTGGTTGTTGCTGTTCTGGGTGGCCGAATTGAACAGCTCCAGAATATTCGGACCACGAATGTCGCGCGACTTGGTCAGGCGCAGCCGCAGCTCGTCATTGACCTCATAGTTCAGACCATATTTCCAGGTCGTGACACCGCCAGACTGGCTGTAATCCGCATAACGTGAGGCCAGGCTCATGTTCAGCGCCTTAACGAAAGGCTTGTCCTTCAACAGGGGAACGCCGAGTTCGCCATAGGCTTCCTTGACGTCAAAGTCGCCCGAGAGCGGCAGAGGGTTGAAGAAGTTGAACGAGCCAGGACGGCCCTGCTGGGACGCCGGGGCCCCCTTGATGCCCGTGACATCGGTCACCAGAGGCGACAGGGCATCGACGGTCTGGTCAGCCTTTTCCTTGCGATATTCACCGCCAAAGGCCACCGCGATCGGTCCGGCCCCAAAATTGAGGGTCTCGCCAAGATTGCCGCTGAAATTCACGGCAGCCACGGTCTGCTGGAGGGTCAGGTACTTCACGGAATCGCCCGTCACATACTTGATGGCCTCAGCGCTGGGCGCGCCTTCACCGAACAGGTTCAGAGGCACACACCCGGCATCGAGACCCGACAGGGTCGAACGGCAGACAATCTTGCCCGTGGTCGGGCTGACAACTGCGTCGACAGCTGCATAGAGACGGCGATTGATGGTCAGGTTGTTCTCGCGAAGCTCCTGCTTGGTCTGACCGTAGGTGACATAGCTGTCATACTTCCAGTCTCCGCTGATCCGGCCCTTCGAGCCGAAGGCCAGGCGCTGCATGTCCGAGATGGTCTCGATCTGCACAACCGGGAAATCCCGCTCATAGCGGCCCATGGTGAAGGACTGGAGATTGCTGGAGACCATCTTCGTAAGCATGGCGGCGGGCAAGAAGGCATTGTCCCGGAAGATCGTGAACTGGCTGGCCGATCCCGTATGCAGGTTGACGAAATTGTCCGAGGTCACGTGGGACTTGGCGTAGACGCCTTCCGCAAACAGCGAAATATCAGGCGTTAGTTCAAATTCAAGGTGGCTGAAGCCATTGTAGCGCACCTGGTCGGGGCTGAAGCCAATATTGATCCGCGCGCCGTCGCCGCCACTCTGGAAGGTGGTGCCGACAATACTGCCCGGCGTGAAGGTCGAGGTCGCGCCGCCGGGCAGGAACTGGGTTCCCTTCAGCACGGTGTTGGTGATCAGGCCGCCATAGGTGGCAACGCCATTGCGGATGTCAGACACCACCAGCACGGACGGTGAACCGCCTGCGGGATTGGGCAACTGTCCCGCCGCCTTTTCAAACCAGTCGCGCTTCGTATCGTCATTGGGTCCCAAACCGCTTTGGGCGGCAAATTCGGCGCTGGCGACGAAATGCAGTCGGCCATCCATGAAACTACGGCCGTAGGCGAGGCTCGCCTGGCCGCTCGGCAGGTCATTATGGGTCGAGGCCCCGCCCTGGACTTCGCCCTTCAACCCTTCAAACCGGGTGTCGAGCACGAAGTTGACAACCCCGGCCACGGCGTCCGAGCCGTAGGCAGCGGAGGCACCACCGGTCACAACATCGACCCGCTGCACCAGGCCCTGGGGCAGAACATTGATATCCACCGATCCGGAAGAATTGGTCGCCACCAGGCGACGCCCATCCAGCAGGATCAGGTTGCGGTTGGGTCCGAGGCCCCGCAGGTTCAAAAGGTTCTGCCCGTTGGTTCCGCCCGTCGCCGCCGTTGTCGGATTTTCTGACTTGGTATTGGCGTTGAAGGTGGGCAGCTGGGTCAGGGCGTCGGCGAGGTTACGGGG
Source organism: Phenylobacterium aquaticum (assembly GCA_947378305.1). Lineage (GTDB taxonomy): Bacteria > Pseudomonadota > Alphaproteobacteria > Caulobacterales > Caulobacteraceae > Phenylobacterium > Phenylobacterium aquaticum_B. Next base: position 7,512 of record CANCJJ010000025.1, read on the forward strand.
CGCAGCGCGCTTCAGGTCATCCGCACTCGTCGCCGTCACGGGCGTCGGGGCTTGAAAGCCTGTGGGCTGGAGACGGGTCCCGGTGATGACAACTTCTTCAACGGAGGTTTCGCCCGTGGCTTGAGCCGGGGCCGCATGGGCCGCGTCGGCAGCCAGCATTTGTGTGGTCAAGGCCAGGACCGCGACACTGGCCCCAACCTGGAGCAAGGTCTTCTGCTTAATAAAAGTAAGCATTTCGTTTCTATTTCCCCGTCTAGATTTTTAAATAGTCTTTGTCAGCACACCCCCTAAAGGAGCGGGGCTCGATTATCCTAGAAAAATACATATGGATAGGATGGCGTCAAAAAAATTTGCCGTCCTTACCCGGTGGCTAGAGTTCCCCACGACCAGATCACAAAGAAATCGAATCCCGCACAAGTTGAGCCAGGTCCGTCCTTAACTTCTCAGACAGGTCACGACCCAAAGCTGTATTCGCTATATTTTCTTTCTCGTGCGGATCAGTCTTTAGGTCATAGAGTTCATCATACTCTGGATACATATTCCAATGTATGTATTTATATTTTTCAGTTCTAATTGCCTTGTAATCTGCATCTAGAACCCATGGGAATGGCAAATCATCGCTGAAATTCTCGATGAGTACAGACGAGCGCTTTGCAGGGCTTCCGTAACGTTTTGAAACCAGTGGCGCAAAAGATCGCCCTTGAACGTGGCTGCCAATCTTCGCGTTTCCGAACTGTAAAATCGTGGGGGCGATATCGACCGTAGACACCAGGGAATCGACAGCGGTTCCGGGCTTAACTTCAGCCGGATATCGAATGAGCAAGGGGGCCTTGATGGATTCCTCGTAGGGCAATCGCCTCTCGACGCTCAATCCATGCTCACCAAAGAAATACCCATTATCGCTGGTGAAAATAATAATCGTATTTTCAAGCGTCTTGGATGCCTCCAGAGCAGAGAGAATATTCCCCAGGCTCTCGTCGACGGACAAAATCATTTCGGCGCGATCGCGAATGCTCTGCTCGCTCGTGCCGCTGTCCAGAATAGGCCCGAATTCCTTGATATTTTCGGGCGAGTTTTTCCTTTCCAGGAAGCGATCCACCATCACACTGCCCAGCTTGCCCTCCACAGCGGACTTCGCGATCTGCGAACGCGGGAAGATCTTGTCCTTATAGACTCCCTTATATTTCTCGGCAGGAATGTACCGGTTGCCATACTCCGTATCCACCGAGCCGTCATTTCTCTGAATAGCATCCGGGTGCACGGCCTTGTGGGCCAGGTGCAGGAAATAGGGGTGGGAACCCTCGGTCTGGTCGCGAATGAAATTCAGGGCCCGGTCTGTCAGAATCTCGGTGACATATCCCTTGACCACACCCAGTCGGCCATTCTCGTAGATATTCGGATCGATGATCCGCCCCTGCCCCGGGAAACTTACCCAGTAATCAAACCCCGGTCGTGGGGTGGCATCATTCCCCATGTGCCACTTGCCGACCTGGGCGGTCTTGTACCCCGCCCGCTGGAGTGCCTGAGGAAAGGTCTTGAGCAAGTGACTGAGATCGTCGCGGCTGGCATTGTTGTAGACGCCATGCCGCGCCGTATATTGCCCGGTCAGAATGCAGGCCCGGTTGGGCGAGCACAGGGGTGTCGCGTGGAACAGGCTCGAAAACCTGGCCCCCTCCCGGGCGAGACGGTCAATATTCGGCGTCTTTAAATAGGGGTGACCTGCCGCACCGAACTCATCCCACCTCAGATCATCGACCAGGATCAGGATGATATTTGGCGGACGTGCCGTGGGGCCTTCAGCCTTGACCGGGGTGGAATGACTTGCAGCGAGGGCAGCTCCGCTGGCCCCAACCAGGCTCAGCATTTTACGGCGGTTCATCCCCATCCCTCGTTTTTGGTCTGCAAGTCGTTCGCAGGGTCTTGTTTGATCCCCCTACAATCCCAGACTCGCCCCCCATCGACAATCCCGCGTCACCCCGCGCCTCGCCGCTGAAGGATTTCGCCCCGGGCGAGATGGAGGCTTAGGCATGGCGACAGCGACGAACTCTTCTGGCTTCGGGAGGGTCCGCCAGAGTCTTGGCGCGTTGTTGTCTGGGGACGAGGCAATTGTAAATTTGAAGTTTTAGACTGTGACGTCACGACCTTCCTGGCCGGCATTGCGACCGGCGAAATTCAGCCCAGTGATTTCCCCGAGTACGAGCCCGACATCCCCCTCACCTTTGAGCCTTACTAACCCCCAAACACCCTGGAGGCGTCTCGCCAGTCGACCTTTTCCCTCGACTTGGCTATAGGCTTTCCAAAAGCCGGTTTTGAACCCCTGGGGGCCGAAAATGCAATTTGATGATGTGATCCTCGGCCGCCGCAGCATTCGCGGCTACAAGCCCGATCCCGTTCCCAGGAAGCTGATCGAGGAAATTATCGCCCTGGCCGTGCGTGCCCCTTCGTCGATGAATACCCAGCCGTGGAATTTCTACGTCCTGACCGGCGAGCCCCTGGACCGCATCCGCGCCGGCAATACCGAGCGCACCGTGGCTGGCGTGCCCCAGTCGCGGGAGTTCCGCACCGGCCAGGCCTTCGCAGGCCCGCATCGCGACCGCCAGGTGGGCGTGGCCAAGCAGTTGTTCGCCGCCATGGGCATTGAACGGGACGACAAGGAAATGCGCCAGGACTGGGTGCTGCGGGGCTTCCGCCAGTTCGACGCTCCGGTCTGCATCATCGTCACCTATGACCGGGTCCTGGACGGCAGCGATGACACGCCCTTTGATTGCGGAGCCGTCACCACCGCCCTGGTCAATGCCGCCTGGTCGCGCGGTCTGGGCGCGGTCATCAACAGCCAGGGCATCATGCAGTCCCCCGTCGTGCGCGAACATGCCGGAATTGCCGATGACCAGATCATCATGAAGAGCATTGCCCTGGGCTGGCCGGACGAAACCTTCCCCGCCAATGCCGTCATCTCCGAGCGCCGTCCCGTCAATGAGGCAGCGATCTTCCGGGGCTTCGACGACTAGGGCCGACTTGACAGTCACCTCCCCCGGCACAATCCTCCAGACTGATCACATTCGCCTTGAGACGAATGGACTTTCGGGGAGCTGGCAGGATGAAATCACTTCGCGAGCGGGCGTCTGCCCTGGTTCTGGCCACGGTCTTGGGTGCGGGGGTCATGGGCGCGGGGACGTCCGTCGGCGCTGGCGGCACCCTTCCCCGCCCCTCCGCCCAACCTTCCAAGACAGGACTGGCCGCCCACCTGCCGGGCTATAACGCCGACCGAAACGCCTATTTCGGCGACCTGCATGTCCACACCTACATTTCGAATGATGCCTACATCTTCAATGTCCGGCGCACTCCGGATGACGCCTATCGCTTCGCCAAGGGCGAGGCCATAGGTCATGCCTCGGGCTTCAACATAAGGCTGGCGGGCGGTCCCCTCGACTTTGTGGCCGTCACCGACCACGCCGAATACATGTCGGCCATCCGCGAGGCGGGCAAGCCGGAGAGCCCCCTCCATGCCCTGCCCTTTATCCAGGGCCTGTTCAGCACGGACGTCGACCAGATCACCAGGGCATTCACCAATTTTGGCAATGCCAAGCGTGCGCGCACCCTGCCCAAGGAATTCAACGACCCGCAGATCATTTCCCGGGCCTGGCGCGAGATTCAGGAGGCCGCTGCCCGCCATAATGAGCCCGGCCGCTTCACCACCCTGGTCGGCTATGAATTCACCTCCAACCCCGGCGGGCGAAACCTGCACCGCAATGTCATCTTCCGCAGCGCCAAGGTCCCGGCGGCCCCCTATTCCGCCTCCGAGACCTGGGACCCGGAGGACCTCTGGCGGACCATGGATGGCTGGCGGGCCAAGGGGATCGAGGCCCTGGCCATTCCCCACAATTCCAACGGCTCTGACGGGCTGATGTTCGATTCCGTCCGCATGAACGGCAAGGCCGTGGACCGAACCTATGCCGACCTGCGCGCCCGCAATGAACCCCTGGCCGAAATCACCCAGATCAAGGGCACGTCGGACACCCACCCGACCCTGTCGCCCAACGACGAATGGGCGAATTTCGAGATCATGGAAAACTATATCGGCGTCGACAAGAAGGTGACGAAGTTCCAGGGCGGCTATGTGCGCCAGGCCCTGATGGACGGCATCCTCATGCGCGAGCGGCTGGGGTCAAACCCCTTCAAGCTGGGCCTCATCGGGTCATCCGATACCCATAATGCCGCACCCGGCAGCGTCGAAGAGTCCAACTATTTTTCCAAGACCGGCCTCACCGATGGCCTGCCCGAACTTCGCGGGTCAATTCCGCCCAAGGGGGCCAAGACCTGGGACGGTGTGCCCGCGACCCCGCCGGGGGAGCCGACCAACCCCGCCCAGCAGGCCTGGGGAGCCTCCGGCCTCACCGGGGTCTGGGCCGAGGAAAACAGCCGCGAGGCCATCTATGGTGCCCTCCGGCGCAAGGAAACCTTCGCCACCTCCGGGCCGAGAATCCGGGTGCGGTTCTTCGCCGGGTATGACTTCCCCGCCAACCTCCTGACCCGGCCAGACACCGTGCGCCAGGCCTATGCCCACGGCGTGCCCATGGGCGGCGATCTCCTGTCCTCCAAGGGCCGCGTGCCCAGCTTCGTGGTCTGGGCCGTCCGCGATCCCAATGCCGGCTATCTTCAGCGCGCCCAGATTGTAAAGGGCTGGGTTGAAAACGGCGTGGCCAAGGAAAGGGTCTTTGATGTCGCCTGTGCCGACGGCGGCAAGGTCGACCCGGCAACCAACCGCTGCCCTGCCAATGGGGCCGGGGTCGACCTCAAGACCTGCAAGCCGGACCGGTTCAAGGGCGACGTGCAACTGCGCTCGGTCTGGAAGGACCCTGCCTTTAATCCGAAACAGCGGGCCTTCTACTATGTCCGCGTCCTGGAAAATCCCTCCTGCCGCTGGTCCACCTGGGACGCCCTGCGCAATGGCACCCCGCCAAATCCAAGGCTCCCGCAAACCCTCATGGAACGCGCCTGGTCCTCACCCATCTGGTTTGAGCCACAGGTCTAGATCAGAAGGGCACGCCCGAACGAGCCGGACCAGCTCCGCCCTCACAGGATCAAGGGGCCCCGTTCGGTTGACACTCGGCGCGGCCGGATCAATGCTCTCGCCTGGTCACATTCGCCTTGAGACGAATGGACGTGCGGGGAAGGCAAGAGGATGAACACCATTCGCTTTACGGCGTCAGCCTTGGTCATGGCCATGGTCCTGGGTGGGTCCACGGCCGTCGGGGCCAGCGGTGCACCTGCTCCTCCCGCAAAGACCCGGGGCATTCCAGCGACGCCCCACCTCCCCGGCTACAATGCCGACCGCAACGCCTATTTCGGCGACATGCATGTCCACACATCCCTCTCCAACGACGCCTACATCTTTAACGTCCGCAAGACCCCCGATGACGCCTATCGGTTTGCAAAGGGCGAAGCGATCGGACACGCCTGGGGTTTCAACGTCCGTCTGGCGGGCAGACCGCTGGATTTCGTCGCTGTGACAGATCACGCCGAATTCCTGTCGGCACTTCGTGAGGCTGGAGATCCCGGGAACCCCTTGTCGAAACTCCCCTTCATCCAGGGCCTGTTCAGCCCAGAGCCGGCCCTGATCCAGAAGGCCTTCGATGCCTTCAACAAGGCCTCACGCAGCGGGTCAATGCCGAAGGAATTTAAAGATCCGGCACTGATTTCACGGGGATGGACCGAGCTTCAGACTGCCGCTGCCCGCCACAACAGCCCCGGTCGCTTCACAACCTTTGTCGGCTACGAGTTCACCGCCGTCTCGGAGGGGCGAAACCTCCACCGCAATGTCATATTTCGCAGCGCAAAGGTGCCCAGTACCCCCTTCTCGTCAAAGACCTCCGAGGATCCGGAAAACCTCTGGCGCACAATGGACCGCTGGCGGGCCCGCGGCGTGGAAGCCCTGGCTATTCCCCACAATTCCAATGGAAGCGACGGCCTAATGTTCGACAGCGTGCGGCTGAACGGCCAGCCGGTCGACAAGGCCTATGCCGACCTGAGAAGCCGCAATGAGCCCCTGGCCGAAATCACCCAGACCAAGGGAACGTCAGATACCCACCCCACGCTTTCGCCCAACGACGAGTGGGCCAACTTCGAGATCATGGAGAAGTATATCGGCTCCGACCGCGACGTGACCCGGTTTGCTGGAGGCTATGTCCGCCGGGCCTTGCAGGACGGTCTACTCTTGCGGAACACCCTGGGAACCAATCCGTTCAAGCTCGGGTTTATCGGGTCCTCCGACACCCACAACGCGGCACCGGGCAGTGTCGAGGAGTCGAACTATTTCAGCGCATCCGGCCGCAGGGCCGGGCTTCCCGAACTCCGGGGTTCGATTCCGCCGCACGGGGCGCGGACCTGGGATGACGCCCTGAAGCCCGGGGCTCCGCCCCCGCCGGTCCAGCAGACCTGGAGCGCCTCCGGGCTCGCGGGTGTCTGGGCGGAGGAGAATAGCCGGGATGCCATCTTCGCGGCCATGCGCCGCCGGGAGACCTTCGCCACGTCCGGGCCAAGGATCAAGGTCCGCTTCTTTGCCGGTTACGATTTCCCCGCCGACATACTCAGCCGGCAGGACGCGGTACGCCAGGCCTATTCTCGTGGGGTTCCGATGGGGGGTGACCTGCTTCCTGCCAGGGAAAAGGCCCCGAAGTTCCTGGTCTGGGCGGTGCGCGATCCCGCGTCAGGCTACCTTCAGCGCGCCCAGATCGTAAAAGGCTGGATCGAAAACGGCGTCGCCAGGGAAAAGGTCTTTGATGTCGCCTGCGCCGACGGCGGCAAGGTCGACCCGGCAACCAACCGCTGCCCTGCCAATGGGGCCGGGGTCGACCTCAAGACCTGCGAGCCAGACCGGTTCAAAGGCGACGTGCAGCTGAGTTCTGTCTGGCAGGACCCCGCCTTTAATCCGAAACAGCGGGCCTTCTACTATGTCCGCGTCTTGGAAAACCCGTCCTGCCGCTGGTCGACCTGGGAAGCAATCCGCAACGGCACACCCCCCAACCCAAAGCTCCAGCCCACCATTATGGAACGCGCCTGGTCCTCGCCGATCTGGTTCGAGCCCCGGGTCTAGAGCCGGTCCTTCAGGAAATCCAGATGGCGGTGGGGGCAGTCCAAACTTGTAGGGTCGCCGGCATTGATCGCGGTGATGCACGGGCTCAGGGCAAGACCTCCCCGGCACCACGGGAAAAGACCCCCATGGGTGTCGACGGAGAATTCGCCTGCCCCGCTCAAACCACTGGATAGGTCAGGCTGGCATCATTCGGCCACAGGAAGTTGGTGAAGGTGCTGGTCCTGGTCTGGCTGTTCGGCGGCGGGTTTGGGTCCAGCACCTAGAGGACGTCTTCCAGGTCTGTTGGACGCGATTGACCAATCCCCCGGCTGACGCGTTCGATGATACGTAAGGAATGATCGAAGTGACTTCGCTCTAGCTCACCGCGCTCTTCAAGCCGGAAAGCCGAATCCGCGATACCGATCTTCATGGTTGCGCTCATCGCTTGGGGCGCGGTCCAGATCCCTCGCTCGCGAGGGTGGTGAGCGCGTCCAAACCTACGTTGCGCGACATCCGAAGGTGGCTCTTCGCCACGTGGTGTGCACGGCCCACAAATTCAATGTTCTTGTTTTGTTCTTGACATAGTCACCCTTAGGTTGCAAGATTGGGCCCCAGTATGGAGGACGTAATGCGCCAGAGTCAGACAGATCCCAGCCTGCTGGGCGGCGACGATCTAGTTAGCTGGTATCGTCGACCAGTTGACCAGATTGAGGCTGAACGGGCAATCCGCCGAGCCGATCGGTACAAGACGTTCTTCACCAACCAGGATGATTTTATAGCAATGCCATCGAACGAGGTGGATGCTCCCAGACCAGATGTTCCAGGATCGTCGCAGGGTTGGACCGAGGCGCGGGCGTCGGTCCTGTCACCGCTGCCTGTCGCGGTGCCCGGAGGTGTACGGATTGCAGTTCCAATTCCCGCAGCGGGGGCTCCCGATTTTGCGCCTCCTGGCGGATTCTTTGACACCCACCGACCTATCCCAAACCCTGCGCTTGGTCCGATCTACATCTCAGACCTTCCCAGCCCCATGAATGCGGTCACTCCAAAAGTTGGTGACTGGTTCGAGCTGGGTGACGGCAGGCTGGTCAGGGGCGTGGACGAAGTCGAACGCATCTATGCTGAGCAGCAGCGGCGCCTACGTGGCGATGATGAACCCGAGCCCCCGGCGCGGGTGAGTGCGGCGGATCGGTTCAAGGACGGCGTCATTCCTCAAGCCTCCCAGATTAAAAAAGGACAGCGCGAGAATGACGCGACCTGCCATCCGAATGGGGGATGGGAGCGCGACGCGGGATTTGAAAGCTATGCGCTTTGGACCCAGCGTTATGAGACCCAGATCGGCCGGGCACCGGGTCTGGACTATGTCGTTCGGAATCCCGGTACGAAGCCCGTGAGGTTCGATGGCTGCGCCGTATGGGACCCCAGACATCAACTACTGGAGGCGAAGGGGCCGGGCTATGAAGGTTTGATTAAGAGTGCAGGCCGGTCTTGGTTCCTTGGCTCAATCCTGAAAGGTTTGGAGGGTCAAGCCGGGAGGCAGGCGAACGCCGCGCATGGAAAACCTGTTGAATGGTATGTCGCCGAGCCGAACGCCGTTCCGTTCTTCAAAGGGGTCACGTCACCCCATCCCTCGCTCAAGGTGCTTCAGGCGCTGCCCAATTAGTCTCGATATCGTTTCTGACAGGAGATCTTTAGATGAGCTTTAGACAACCTCGGTTGATGGAACCGGGATCGCCATTCCCGCCTGAAATGCAAGGCCATTGGATCGCCCAGGAGGATCCTGATATGGAGGTGCTCATCCGCGGCCATGAGGTGACCTGGTACGGCAAGCCGTTGTCGTACCTGGAGAAGACCCTCACCGAGGGAGAGGACGGGGTGGTCATGGTGGAATTGACCTTTCCAGACCAATTGGAGGGAGATGCGATCATTCTGTTCGCCATGCCGGGCGACCTGTTGAGCGCCTACAATGACCACTTCGCAGCGAACTTTGTGAAGGCCGGGGCCTGACCTTATCTTGACCGTCTAGATGGCGTAGCGCCTGGATGACCGG
>CANCJJ010000026.1 GCA_947378305.1 Phenylobacterium aquaticum
CGCAATATCGGAAGGGACATCTGTCCGGGAGCGAGGGTTTGAGATCAGCCTGTTTGGTCAACCGCCCTTCCAGGCGGATGGGGCCGCCGTTCCCCTTGGCGATGGATCCGTCCTCCTGACCCTGCATGTGCGGGGCGGGAGCCTGGCGACCGAGCGCGGGGGCGTGGAAAGCAATGGCCTCAAGACCATTGTGGGACTGGGGCGAATGCTGGCCCATGAAATCAAGAACCCGCTGGCCGGAATTCGCGGCGCGGCCCAGCTCCTGAAGGCGAGCGCCCGGACAGAGGACACGCCCCTGGCCCAGTTGATCGTCGACGAGACCGACCGTGTGCGGCGGCTTGTCGATCGGCTGGAGGCCTTTTCGGATGATCACCTTCCCGACGCCCGGCCAATCAATATCCACCAGGTTCTGGATCGGGTTCGCACCCTGGCTGTCAATGGCGTGGCCGAGGGCCTGACCGTCCATGAAAACTATGATCCGTCCCTGCCTCTGACGCTGGGGGATGAAGACCAGCTGATCCAGATCTTCCTCAATCTGGTTAAGAACGCCGCCGAAGCCGCCCATGCCCGCGGCGACGGTCGTGGGGAATTGATCATTCACACGGCCTACAGACACGGCGTGCGCATCCGGGCCGTGCAGGGGCAGATCCTGCGCGGCGCACCCCTGGAAATTCGGGTCCAGGACAATGGGCCCGGCGTTCCGGAACACCTCCGCGACAGCCTGTTTCAGCCGTTTGTAACCAACAAACCAAGTGGTGCGGGCCTTGGCCTCGCCCTGGTCTCCAAGCTGGTCTCCGGTCATGGCGGCCTGATTGATTTTGAATCCGAGCCAGGGCGCACAACCTTCCGCGTCCTTCTCCCCATAGTTTCGGAGGATCACCTATGAGCGTCGCCGCAAATTCCAATAAGAAAATTCTGATCGCCGACGATGATGCCTCAATCCGGCTGGTCCTGAGCCAGGCCTTTACCCGCCTCGGTTATCAGGTGCGGGCCACCGGCAATGCCACGACCATGCTCAAGTGGGTGTCGGACGGGGAGGGTGATCTGGTCATCACCGATGTGATGATGCCTGACGAGAACGTCTTTGACGTGCTGCCCCGGATCCGAAAGGAGCGTCCAAAGCTCCCCGTCATCGTCATGAGCGCCCAGAATACCCTGCTGACGGCCGTGAATGCGGCGGAAGTCGGGGCCTTTGACTATGTCTCCAAGCCGTTCGACCTGGATGATATGACCGCAGTGGCCAGACGCGCCCTGGCACGACCTGCCGATGCCGAGGCGTCCCGCGCCCAGGCCCGGGCGGTTCGTGACGAACGCTTGCCGCTGATTGGCCGCTCAGGACCGATGCAGGATGTCTACCGCACCATTGCCCGTCTGGTGGGGGCAGACCTGACCGTTCTGATCCTGGGGGAAAGCGGGACGGGCAAGGAGCTTGTGGCGCGGGCCCTCCACGATATGGGCCGGCGCAAGGACGGGAAGTTCGTTGTGATCAACCTGGCCGCGGTGCCACGCGAGCGGGTGGAGACGGAACTCTTTGGTCGAGATGATGGCGATCATGGCAAGCTGATCGAAGCCGATGGCGGGACGCTGTTCCTCGACGAGATTGGGGACATGCCCCTGGATGCCCAAACCCGCCTGTTGCGGGTCATTGATGGCTCGGAAACGACCATCAGCCCCAGAACAGGCCGCAGGCCGAACATCCGGATTATTGCAGCGACCAACCGTGACCTCCGGGCCCTGATCCAGCAAGGCCTGTTTCGCGAAGACCTGTTCTTCCGCCTGAATGTAGCCCCACTTCGGCTGCCGCCCCTGCGCGACCGTGCCGAGGATATTCCGGACCTGGCCCGGAGTTTCCTGCTGAGGGCCAATCGGGAAGGCTTGCCCTCCAAGACCATAGATTCGGGGGCGTTGGACCGCCTCAAGGCTCACGCCTGGCCTGGAAACGTGCGTGAACTGGAAAATCTGGTCCGCAGGATTTGCGCCCTTTATGGCGAAGACCTGATTACGGCCCGGATCATAGAGCTTGAACTCGCTGACCAGCAGTCACCCCTCAAGAGCCAAGAGGGTCCGGTGACCCTGTCCGGACTGGTGGAGCGATACCTCTCGGCGCATTTTGCAGAATATCCAGAGGGCCTGCCGCCTGTTGGACTGTATGATCGCATTCTTGAGGAGGTTGAGCGGCCGCTCATCCAGCTCATCATGGCCGCCACCCGGGGCAATCAGGTTCGGGCCGCCGAGATCCTGGGGCTCAACAGAAACACGCTCCGAAAGAAAATTCAGGACCTGGGCGTTGAGATGAGCCGGGGTCGCAAATAGGCCCTGAGTCCGGGCCACTATCATTTCAGCAACAGAGGCGTTGAATTTCGGGCACACCATCAAGCCATGATGCCGGATCAGCTCTCGATCTGCCAGCCTGTCTAATTCGCCTGAAACGCGGCGAGAATTTATGCGTTCAGCCCTTCCTAACGCGGTTACGCGACCTATAATGCAGGCGTGACGACACTCTTGGCCCAGGACAAAGTTGCGAATCCATCACATGCCACACGCTTGTGGCGGACCATGCAGTCGCGGGTTGTGCTTGGCTCGGGCTATGTTCTGGCGCTGTTTTTGACAGCAGCTGCCATCTTCCTGGCCGCATCCCCGATGGGCGTGGGTTTGATCGGCCCGGCTAGTCGCAATATTTTCTGGTTGCTCGGGCTCAATCTGGTTCTGATTGTCTTTCTGCTCGGTACCGTCGGCATGAATGTTTTCGCCCTGCTGCGGGCTCAGTCCTATGATGCCGGGGCCCGGCTGCACCTGAAGTTCGTTACCCTGTTTTCACTGGCAGCCCTTGTGCCAGCCCTGGTTGTCGCCATCGTCTATGGGGTGCTCGTGAACCGGGGTGTTGAGGACTGGTTTTCCTCACGGGTGCAAACCGTGGTCGAAAACTCTGCTGCCTCCTATCGCTCCTTCATGGATGAGCAGAAGCGCTATGTGCAAGACCATGTGACCCTCATGTCGGCGGACCTGAACCGGGCGGCACCTGCGCTTCCGGCCAGTCCTGTGACCTTCAGCCATTTTCTGGGACAGATCGCCGCCGATCATGGATTTCCAGCAGTCTATCTTATTGATCGAGAGGGCAGGGTCCTTGCCCAGGCGACGATTGCCCCGGCACCAGGCTTTGTCCTTCCACCGCAGTCGGCCTTCAAGGCGGCCGATGATGGGGACATATTCGTTTCTTCGAACCTGGTCCGAACGCTCTTCAGATTGAAGTCATATCCTGATGCCTATCTCTATCTCACGCGTCCGGTGGACAAGCGGATTGTCGACAACCTGATGGAGGCTGAGGCCGCGCTGGTGTCCTACCGTGAGGCCGCGCAAAGTCGTAATCAGCGCCAAACAATATTCAGCCTCTCCTATGCCGAGACGGCCCTATTGGTGCTTGTGGGTGCCGTTTGGCTGGGCATGGGAGCCGCCAATTCCATCTCAGCACCCGTCGGAAGATTGGTGCAAGCTGCTGGGCGTGTGGCTGGAGGCGACCTTTCTGCCCGGGTCGATGCCGATAGCGACCCAGAGGAAATCGCGGTCCTGTCCCACGCCTTCAACAACATGACCCGTGACCTGCAACAGCAACAGGCGGCCCTAACCAAGGCCAGCGATGATGCTGAACAGAGGCGCCAGTTCATTGAGACCGTGCTGGCGGAGGTGTCGGCAGGCGTTATTGCAACAAATAACGCCGGACTGATTTCTGCCAGTAACCGCCAGGCAAAAATTCTTCTGGGGTTTCCAGATGCCTTTGGGCCCGGACAGAGTCTAACAGTTATGGCCCCTGAGGTGGCCGAGATTGCTGATCTTGCCCGGCTGGCGGGCCATGCAGATGGGGATATCGACCTTGTCCGGGATCGTGAAACACGCAGGTTGAGAGTTCGGGCAAGCCGGACGGGAGACGGACTGGTCCTGACCTTCGATGACATTACCCGGCTGGTCGCGGCCCAGAGGAATGCGGCATGGCGAGATGTTGCCCGGCGCATTGCCCACGAAATTAAAAACCCCCTGACCCCAATCCAGCTGTCTGCTGAGCGAATTCGGCGGAAGTTTCGCAAGGATGTATCGCCTGCCGACCTTGAGACCTTTGACCGGTGTACCGACACGATCGTTCGGCAGGTTGAAGACATTGGCCGGATGGTTGATGAATTCTCATCCTTCGCCCGCATGCCGACCCCGAAATACGCGGATCACGACACAGGCGAGATTCTCAAGGCGGCCGTATTTGCCCAGCGCGTGGCTAATCCAGGCCTTCTGTTTGACATTATGGCCCCCGCCTCAAAGGTCATGGTCCACGCTGACGAACGCATGTTGGCGCAGGCCTTAACCAATATCCTCAAAAATGCCGCAGAATCGGTTCTCTCACGGGTTCATGCCCAGTCTGAACCGCAAGGCCAGGTAACTGCGAGGCTTGCTATGGATCACAATGAGGTCATCATCACCGTTGAGGATAATGGTCTGGGCCTGCCCGAGAAGGATCGAGACCGCTTGACCGAGCCCTATGTTACCACCCGCGAAAAGGGCACGGGGCTGGGCCTGGCGATTGTTAAGAAAATTCTCGAAGACCACCAGGGCGAGCTGTTGCTCGCCGACAACCCGGCCGGGATGGGCGCACAGGTTGTGCTGAAATTCTCGGCCAAGGCCAACATACCGACAGCTCGCTCCGGGGCGCAATCCGGCATGGAGACACACTGATGGTCGCCGACGTACTTGTGGTTGATGATGAGGCAGATATCCGTGAGTTGGTCGCAGGCATTCTCTCGGATGAGGGCTATGCGGTTCGGACGGCCAATGACTCTGAATCCGCCCTGGCAGAGCTTAGAGCCCGTAAACCGGCAATCCTGATCCTGGATATCTGGATGCAGGGTGGGGGAATGGACGGCCTGGCCCTGCTGGACCTCGTCAAGACGCTGGATGCAGACCTTCCCGTGATCATGATTTCTGGCCACGGCAACATCGAAACGGCCGTCAGCGCCATTAAGCGCGGGGCCTATGAGTTCCTGGAGAAGCCCTTCAAGTCAGATCACTTGCTGCTCGTGGTCGAGCGCGCGATAGAGTCCGCCAATCTCCGGCGTGAAAATCGGAGGCTGCGCGCCCAGACCCTGACGCCAGACAGCCTAATCGGCAAGTCTGCAGCCACCCAGCAGCTTCGTAGCCTGATTATGAAGGTCGCCGGGGCGAATAGCCGAATTCTGATCTCTGGGCCCCCAGGCTCGGGGAAGGAGACCGTCGCAAGAATGATCCACGCGGCCAGCCCCCGGGCAAAGGCTGAGTTCATGGCGCTAAGTTCCGCGGGCATGACCCCCGAGCGGGTGGATATCGAGCTCTTCGGTGAGGAGGGCGAAGGCGGGCGTCCTGCCAAGATTGGCGTTTTCGAACGCGCCCATGGCGGCACGCTTTATCTGGATGAGATCGCCGACATGCCGCGTGAAACCCAAAGCCGTATCTTGCGGGTTCTGGTCGACCAGAGGTTCAGGCGCGTCGGTGGAACGACGGATGTTCAGGTCGATGTCCGGGTCGTCTCATCGACCTGCCGCGACCTGCGCGAGGAGATTGAGCTCGGAAACCTGCGCGAGGACCTGTTTCATCGCCTGAATGTGGTGCCTCTCGCCGTGCCCGGGTTGAGCGAACGTCGCGAGGACATCCCGGCACTGGTGGATTACTTCATCAGCAAGATCAGTGAGGCGGCCGGTCTTCCAAAGAGGATCCTGGCACAGGACGCCCTGGCCGCCCTGCAGGTCCGGGCCTGGCCCGGAAACCTCAGCCAATTGCGGAACAATGTCGAACGCATGCTGATCCTGGCCGCCGGTGACCCCGCAGACCCCATTACGGCGGAGATGATGCCCGGAGATACGGTCCCCTCGGATCATGCGGCAAGCATGGGAACAGAGCGGATCATCGCGCTTCCATTGCGCGAGGCCCGTGAGGTGTTTGAACGCGAATATCTTCATGCCCAGATGCTGCGGTTTTCCGGCAATATCTCCCGCACGGCAGCCTTCATCGGCATGGAGCGCTCAGCTCTTCACCGCAAGCTCAAGTCACTCGGACTTTCCGGTGGACGCGGCTCGGAGGATGGGGAGTCCTGATGGGTCGCATCGCCTATGTAAATGGCCAGTACCTGGCGCATGGAGCCGCCAGCGTTCACATCGAAGACCGGGGTTACCAGTTTGCAGACGCGGTCTATGAAGTCTGGGCGCTCTTTGATGGACGTTTGGCCGATCCGGACGGACATTTCACGCGCCTGAACCGAAGCCTATCGGAACTCAAGATCGATCCCCCCATGAGCCGCGAGGCTCTGACCGTCGTGCTTAAGGAAACCGTTCGCCGCAATCGTATTCGCGAGGGGCTGGTCTATCTACAGGTGAGCCGGGGCGTTGCCCCCCGGGACCATGCCTTTCCCAGTCCGGACATAGCACCATCGGTTGTCGTAACGGTTTCGCGGGTCGATCGCGCCGCCACTGAAGCCCGGGCCCTGCGCGGAGTGGGCGTTATCACCCAGCCTGAAAACCGCTGGGGCCGGTGTGACATAAAGACGGTTGGGCTTTTGCCCAATGTGCTTGCCAAACAGGCAGCCCGGGAACGTGGCGCGGTCGAAGCCTGGTTTGTCGATGAGATGGGACTTGTGACTGAGGGGGCATCTTCGAACGCCTGGATAATCGATGCAAACGGGACCCTTAGAACCCGAGACGCCCAGTCCAATATTTTACGGGGTGTGACCCGGACGACCTTGATCGAAATCCTGGGCCTGGAGGGTATTACCCTATCGGAACAGCCCTTTTCCGTGGAGGAGGCGAAGGCCGCGAAAGAGGCCTTTATAACCGGGGCAGGCTCTCTGGTGCTACCCGTGGTCACGATTGATGGTACACCCGTCGGAACAGGAGAGCCGGGGCCCATGGCAAGTCTGCTGAGGCGCCACTATATTAAGCAGGCCAAGGCGTCATCCATCTAGGATCAGGTGGGGCGATTGCGCCAATGACGATAACGAGTCTATCGAACTAACTGCGTGTGTGGGCCCGTCTTGGGACCCGAAGAACAAAAAGGCGAAAAGTCATGTCAAATGACAAGAAACAGAATTTACAGGACACATTCCTTAACAGTGTCCGCAAGACCAAAACGCCCCTGACGATCTTCCTGGTCAACGGCGTGAAACTGCAGGGTATTGTAAGCTGGTTTGATAATTTCTGCGTCCTCCTGCGCCGCGATGGCCAGTCTCAGTTGGTCTACAAGCACGCAATTTCCACAATTATGCCGGCCCAGCCTGTGCAACTTTATGAACCGGCGGAAGATGAGGCGGATTGAGCTCTAAATCAGTCGACCACGAGGCTCCGGTTCAAGGTGCCATCGTCATTCATCCTGAGCGCGATATGCGCGGGTCTTCGAGGTCCTCAGCGGGACGTCTTGAAGAGGCTGCGGGCCTTGCCCTCGCCCTGGATCTGGACGTCCGCGATGCCTTGATCGCACCTCTCAGGAAGGTTTCGCCTGCGACCCTGTTCGGATCGGGCAAGGTCAAGGAGATCGGGGACGTTTGCGCGGCCCTTGAGGTCGACGTGGCCATCGTCGATGACAGCCTCTCGCCCGTCCAGCAGCGGAACCTGGAGAAGGCCTGGCAGGTGAAGGTTCTTGACCGGACAGGTCTGATCCTGGAAATCTTCGCGCGTCGTGCCCGGACCAAGGAAGGCCGCTTGCAGGTCGAGCTGGCGCGTCTGTCCTATGA
Organism: Phenylobacterium aquaticum; assembly: GCA_947378305.1. Taxonomy (GTDB): domain Bacteria; phylum Pseudomonadota; class Alphaproteobacteria; order Caulobacterales; family Caulobacteraceae; genus Phenylobacterium; species Phenylobacterium aquaticum_B. Next base: position 7,736 of record CANCJJ010000026.1, read on the forward strand.
GAAGTCGCGTCTGGTCAGAACCTGGACCCACCTTGAGCGCCAGCGCGGGGGTTTTGGGGTCATGGGCGGTCCGGGTGAGACCCAGATCGAGACCGACCGACGTTTGATCGCCGAGAAGATTGCAAAGTTGAAGCGTGATCTGGTGGAGGTCCGCCGCACCCGAACGCTTCAACGCGCAGCGCGCCAGCGTGCGCCCGTGCCTTCGGTGGCTCTGGTGGGTTATACCAATGCCGGTAAATCCACGCTTTTCAACCGATTGACCCTGTCCGAGGTTGTTGCCCAGGACATGCTGTTCGCTACCCTTGATCCGACGCTTCGGTTGCTCAAGCTACCGGACGGTCGCCCGGCGGTTCTCTCCGACACGGTGGGCTTTATCTCAGACCTGCCCCACGAACTTGTGGAAGCCTTCCGGGCGACCCTGGAGGAGGTCAAGGAAGCCGATGTCATCCTGCACGTACGCGACATCGCCGGCCCGGAGAGTCAGGCCCAGGCCCAGGATGTTCGCACTGTCCTCTCTCGAATGGGCGTGGAGGTCGCTGAACGACGTTTGATCGAGGTCTGGAACAAGGTCGACCTGGTTGATCCCGAGAGGCAGGACGAGATTCACGGTGATGCCCGCCGGGCCCATCCGCCCGCCTTTGCGGTGTCCGCCGTCACAGGGGAGGGATGCGACGCCCTCCTGCAAGCCATTGCGGATATGGTCGATGAAGCCAGCCCTGTTGAAATTCACATTCCGCCAGGAGAAGGCGCGGCCATGGCCTGGCTGTACAGGCATGGGCGAGTCACGGAACGCCACGATGACGAGGACGGAAACATTGCCCTGACCGTCAAGATGGATAGCCAGGCCCACGGCCAGTTTGAACAGCTATTCCCGCGCATAAACGTGGCCCACTAGGCGAGACCTGCGTTAGATCCGCTCGATCTGCTTGGCCTCGTTCCAGAGCGCATCCATCTCCGCCAGGCTTGAGTGCTCAGGCGAGGTGCCACGACCTTTAAGCTCGGTTTCGATATAGCGGAAGCGGCGTACAAACTTTGCGTTGGAGGATCGCAGGGCGTCCTCGGGATCTATGTCCAGGGTTCTTGCGATATTGGCGATGACAAACAGGACGTCGCCGAGTTCGTCCCGGATTTTCGTCTTGTCATCGGCGCTCACCTCGACCTTCAGCTCCTGGATTTCTTCGTCGAGCTTGTCGAATACCTCGGCAATGGATGGCCAGACAAAGCCAACCCTGGCGGCGCGCTTGGACAGTTTTACCGCCCGGGTCAGGCCGGGCAGGCCCTCAGGAATATCATCCAGCAGGCTCTCGCCCTTGCCCTTCTGGGCGCGTTCGACGGCCTTGATGTCCTCCCAAGCAATGGTTTGACCCTCAGCGCTGCGGGGTGCAGCTTCGCCAAAGACGTGGGGATGACGCCGGATCATCTTGTTGCAGATCGCCTCTGCAACATCATCAAAGGAAAACTTGCCGGCCTCCTCGGCCATCCGGGCATGAAAAACCACCTGGAAGAGCAGGTCTCCGAGTTCATCGCGCAGATCATCAAAGTCTCCGCGCTCAATGGCATCTGCCACCTCGTAGGCCTCTTCGACCGTATAGGGGGCGATGGTGGCAAAGGACTGGTCCAGGTCCCAGGGACAGCCACGGTCTGGGTGGCGCAACTGGGCCATGATCGCAATCAATCGATCCAGCGGGCGTTCGCTGTCGTTATCCTCGCCGATCGGTTCCTGGATTTCTGAACGCATCGTTCCTAATTCATCTTCATGGCGTCGTGCGAGGGTGAGGGTGTGTTTGCCGCCCCGGGGGCGTCTGTCTGAACCATGAGCTGGACGTCGGCTCGTCCGGCCTTCTGGAAGGTCAGGGACAAAGGAATATGGTCACCCTTCACAAAGGCATTGCGAGGTTTCACGAGCATGAGGTGATAGCTGCCTGGTTCAAAGGACAGGGTTTGGCCAGGGGCGATGGCAACCCCTTCCGTGACCTTGGCCATGCGCATGACGCCACCCGTCATGGTCGTCTGGTGAATTTCCACGCGCTCTGCCGCGGTGCTTGAAACAGCAACCAGGCGGTCGGGAGTCGCGCCTTCGTTGGTCACCTTGAAATAACCCACGGCCGTGGCCGATCCAGCCGGGGCGGGGCGCGTCCAGGGATGGGCGATCTTGAGCTTACCCAGGGCATATTCGTGGGACTGGACGCTCCCTGCACCAAGCACCACAAGGAAAGCGGAGGCCAGGGCCATTGGACGAAGGTGGGTCATCGAAGTCTCCGGCAGCCAAATATGACCGGTAAATAGCCTAGCCGAGGGCAACCGTCTCCAACCAAAAGAAAGGTCTGGTCTTTCAGGGGTTAGGCAGACAAACTCACCAGTCTAGGAAGTGATGAAGGACCCCCATGGCCAGGACATCAAACCCACGCCTCGGTGGCAATATGGCGGCATTCATCGTCGTAGGTCTGACCTTCATCTGCCTCATGGCGGCAGCCGGCCTTCGGTCTGCGCCGGGGGTCCTGATGGTTCCGCTTGAAACGGCCTTTGGCTGGTCGAGGGCATCGGTCTCCCTGGCCGCAGGCGTGGGGATACTGCTTTACGGCCTGACCGGCCCCTTTGCGGCCGCCCTCATGCAGACCTACGGCATCCGCAGGGTTGTCATGGTCGCCCTGGGCCTGATGTCGGCTGGGACGGGCCTCTCGGTCTTCATGCGGGAGTCCTGGCAATATGTCGTCACATGGGGCGTGATTGCCGGACTTGGGTCCGGCACGGTGGCGATGGTCCTGGGGGCGACGGTCGTTAACAGATGGTTCGTCGCCCGGCGTGGATTGATCATGGGACTGCTTACGGCCTCGGCGGCGTCGGGGACCCTGGTCTTCCTGCCGGCCATGGCGGCCCTGGCAGAGAATAGTGGCTGGCGCGCCGTCGCCATTGCTGTGGCTTGTGTGACCGGGACCCTGGCTCCCGCCGTTTGGTTTTTCCTGCCCGAATGGCCTGATGATATTGGCCAAAAGCCCTATGGGGCCCCGGAGGATTATGTCAGGCCCGCGCCTCCCGCCCAGAGCCCCATGGCCAACACCTTCGCAGTCCTGCGCAGGGCTGCGGCAAACCGGACCTTCTGGCTGCTCTTCAGCGGTTTCTTTATCTGCGGCCTGACAACGAATGGCCTGGTCGGAACCCACCTGATCGCCATGTGCAGTGACCACGGCATGGCTCCGACGGGGGCTGCCGGACTTCTGGCTGTAATGGGACTTTTTGACCTGATCGGAACGGTGGCCTCGGGTTGGCTGACTGACCGGTTCGACTCCCGCAAACTCCTGTTCATCTATTACCTCCTGCGGGGGATTTCCCTGGTGGTTCTGCCCTATACCGACTTCAGCCTGACGACCCTGGGCGTCTTCGCGGTGTTTTATGGCCTGGACTGGGTGGCGACTGTCCCGCCGACGGTGCGGTTGGCGACGGAAGCCTTCGGCGACCAGGACGGTCCGATCGTCTTTGGCTGGATCGCGGCTGGCCATCAGATCGGGGCGGCAACGGCCGCCATTGCCGCCGGAATCCTGCGTACGATCAACGGTCAATATCTCGAGGCCTTTGTCTTTGCTGGCCTCTTGGCGATTCTGGCGGCCTTTGCCTCCATGGCGATACGACGTCAGGTCATTCCGGCCTGACGTTTGACGCAAAATCCTCTAGACCGGAATGCGAAGTCACCCGTCGAGGATGCCCATGGACCTGACCCGGAAAGATGCCACCGCCGCCACCCGCGCGGCACAAGCTGCGGTGCTGACGGGACTGCCACGGGATGATCGATCCGACTTCGACCTGGCCCATCGGGGCTTTATCAGCACCGTGCCGGATGCCGAGATTCCGGGTGCCTGGAGCCTGGCCCCCTATGGTTTCCTGCAGGGCGAGTGGCCCGATACGGTCAATCCCAGCCTTTGGCGTCAGGCCCAGCTGAATTCCATCCATGGCCTGTTTGAGGTGACACCGGGGGTCTATCAGGTTCGCGGCTTTGACATTTCGAACATCACCGTAATTGAGGGCAAGACCGGGTTCCTCGTCATCGACCCCCTGACCTCGGCTGCCCCCGCAGCGGCAGCCCTGAAACTGGTGCGGGAGCATTTGGGGAACAGGCCGGTGACAGGGGTGATCTATACCCACAGTCACGTGGACCACTATGGCGGCATAATGGGCGTGGTGACGCCTGAGGACCTCGCCGCCGGGGTGCGGATTATTGCGCCGGAAGGTTTCCTTCAAGCCGCTGTCAGCGAAAATGTCCTAGCAGGCAATGCCATGAGCCGACGTGCCACCTACATGTATGGCGCGCTCTTGCAGAAGGATGCCAAGGGGCATGTGGATTCTGGCCTGGGCAAGGGCGTTTCCATGGGTCGGGTCAGTCTGGTGGCACCGAACGAGTCCATTTCCCTGACCGGGACCCGCCTGGATGTTGACGGGATCGAGATCGAGTTTCAGGTCACCCCGGACACCGAAGCGCCGTCGGAGATGAACTTCTTTTTCCCGAAATTCGGGGCCCTGTGCATGGCGGAGAACTGCACCTGCCACCTGCACAATATCTACACCCCGAGGGGCGCTCAGGTGCGGGATTCCAAGGCCTGGAGTTTCTATATCGACGAGGCCATTGAGCTTTTCGGGGCTCGCTCAGAGGTCATGTTCGCCAGCCATCACTGGCCCAGATGGGGCAGGGGAGAGATCCACGAATTCCTGCGTCACCAGCGCGACCTCTACAAGTTCATCCATGACCAGACCCTGCGCATGGCCAATCACGGCCTGACCGGGATTGAGATTGCCGAGCGGCTGAAACTCCCCCCGACCCTGGCGGCCCAGTGGTACACACGGGACTATTACGGAACCCTCAGCCATAATGCCAAGGCGGTCTATCAGCGCTATCTCGGCTGGTTTGACGGCAATCCGGCCAATCTGAACAAGCACCCGCCCGTCGAGGCCGGGCAGCGCTATGTCACAGCCCTGGGCGGGCCTGGGCGCGTGCTGGCCATAGCCCGCGAGGCCTTTGCAGCGGGAGACTATCGTTGGGCCGCAGAGGTGCTCAGCCATCTGGTCTTCGCCGATCCCGCGAATATGGAGGCCCGCAGCCTCCAGGCCGATAGTCTGGAACAGATGGGCTATCAGGCCGAATCCGGTCCCTGGCGCGACTTCTACCTCACCGGAGCCCAGGACCTGCGCAATCCCATGCCAGAGTCCGAAACCCCGCGTCAGGGGGCCACGAGCCAGCTGCGGACCCTGCCTGCCGACAATTTGCTGGATTCCCTGTCCGTGCGCCTGAACGGCGAGAAGGCCGGCGCTGTGGTCATCGCCTTTGATATTCACTTCACCGATACCGACGAGACCTTTGCCATCTCCGTCGAAAACGCGGTCCTGCATCATCGCAAATCAACGGGGCAGGGGCCTGTCGTGGGCCTGACCCGTGAAACCCTGATTGA
>CANCJJ010000027.1 GCA_947378305.1 Phenylobacterium aquaticum
AATGCCAAGACCTATCTGAAGAACAATTCCAGCAGCGTCTCGACCTATGGCCTCCTGGGCGGCTATCGCTACAAGGTCGACGGAATGCCGGTTGTGGTCGGAGTTGAAGGCGATTTGAGCGGCCTGGGCGCGATCCATCACAGCACGACCCAGACCTACACCACCAGCGGTACGGATGTTCTGAAGGGCGGTACCTACACCTTCTCGTCCGGATCGACCGCCAATTACCTGGCAACCCTGCGCGGAACCGCGGGCTATCTCGTCACTCCGAACCTCAACCTCTATGCGACGGCCGGTCTGGCTTATGGTGGCACGGCAACATCTTCGGATGGCAGCGTCGTTTACACAGCGACAAGCTCCACCACCTCGACGACTTACAAGCCCAGTGGCTCCAAGTCTACGAGCGGTTATGTCTTCGGTGTCGGCAGTGATTATGCAATTTCAAACACTGTTATGGGCCGTCTTGAGTACCTTTACGTCAACGTGAACGGCAAGAATGTGACCTATGATCTTCCCAGCTCGTCAACGGGGACTTTGAAGATTTCGGACAAGAGCAACGGTCACTTCAGCGTCATCCGTTTCATCCTCTCCTACCAGTTCTAACCTCCCCTCCTCCCTTAAGACTCAGGGACCCCGGCACTCGCATCTTCCCCAAGAAACTGGGTGCCGGGGATTTTCTGGGTCTGCCAACAAGAAAGCCGCCGGGCGTCTAACCCGGCGGCTTTGTTTTTTTCAGGTTCGTCAGAGCGGAAAAGGCCAGGGAGGAGATCCCTGGCCTCGCCTCGGCGCTAACGCGGCGGCATAGCCCCGGGCGCGCCGTTAAGGGCTGTGCAGTTGGATCTACCAGCCTGGCACAGCACTTCGTAAACGCGCTTTTGTCCGCAGCCGGTCATCCCGACGGAGTACTGGGCGACATTAGGGCCAGAGGATTGCATCATGGGGCCATTGGACATGGGCGGGGCCTCGACCATATTCCGGGTAAGTACGGCACCGGTCACGTCAGGACAATTCATCTCGAACTGTGCACGCTTTGTAACCGTCGCAATGGCTGGAGTTTGCTGCTTGTCCAGGGCCTGTTCGGTGGTCTCGCAGGCCGTCAACAGAGCGGCCAGGGAAAGGCCGACAACGAAGTGTAGGGGTTTCAAGTTCAGTCTCCTCTTGGCAGGTTGGATTTCATAAGGTACTTTAATTTAAATAGAAAAATAACACTATACTTAGTAAATAGACTGCAAAAATTATAGAAAACCCGTACGTCCTTGGTCAGAATTTCTGGAAATCAGCATCTATGCCCGTCAGGACGGCCTCGTTTAAATCACCGGACTTTGCCGCCAGCCGGGCGCGGTTTTTTTCGTAGTCGTAGCTGAAGCTGTTGAGTTGTCTCAGGGTCGAAAACACCTGGGTCTGGGCCGCGAGGACGTCCGTCTGGGTGCGGCTTCCGAGTTCCCTGCCCGTGATGGCGGCCTTTTCCTGCAGCCTCGCCGAGGCCAGGGCGGTTCTCAGGGCGTTGATCTGCTCAACGCCACTGGCAACCCCCAGCCAGGCCTGTTGCACTTCGAGTCGGGCATCCCGTCGGGAGCCGTCGAGATCGTGTTCCGCCTTGCGAACCTCGGCCGAGGCCTCGCGAAGTTTCGAGGGGTAATAACCCCCGGTCTCCAGCGGGACTGAAAGGCGTGCGCCGATGGAATAGGCCTCGGCAGCACGTGGCGACAGTAATTGGCCCTGGGTGCCATCGAACCAGGATCCGGAATAACCTGCGACGGCATAGACCGTCGGCCGACCTGCCCAGCTGTATTGATTGATGCTGGCCCTGGCTGAATTCAGCCTGTGTTCAGCATCGATGACCTTGGGATCTTGCTTTTCGGCTCGGGCCTGCCAGTCGGCGAGGGCCTCAAGCGGGGGCGCAGGGGCAAAGGTTTCTGAAAAGCTATAGGTGCCAATATTGTCCAGACCGGTGAGTTCGCGAAACTGGGCAGCTGCAATCTGACGTCGGGCTATGGCCGTGATTTCTGCCGCGGATGTCTGGTCAAACTGGGACTGAGATTCCCGGATATCGGTAACCCGCGCCTTTCCCAGGGTGAATCGCGCATTGGCATTCTTCAGTTCCGTCAAGGTGACCGCCTTCTGCGCGCGGATTACCCGCAGATCATCGTCGGCCGCCAACAGGTTGCACCAGGCCTCTGTCACCCGCAGCATGAGGTTCTGTTCCTCCGCTGAGAAGTGGGTCTTGGCCGCCCGCGCCTTTTCATTCAGCTGTTTGGCCTGGGCCACAGCCGACATGTCATAGATGGCCTGGGAGACGGCAACCTCGACAGACGATTTCTGGCCCTTGGTGGTCCCGGGGACCAGGCTCTGATAGGCGGCGGGTAGATCGAAATTCGTCTGAGACCGGGAGGACTCCACCCCGCCCTGCACACGAACCTGTGGCAGGAACAGGGATCTCGCTTGAGTCTTGGCTTCGGAATCGGCGGCCAGGGTATCGATGGCGCCGAGGAAACCGGGATCGTGGCTCTTGGCCGCGGCCCAGGCTCCCAGGAGGGAGTCTGCACTCGCGGGTGTGGCTGCCAGAATGAGGCAGGCCAGGGGACTCATAATCTTCATTTGATCCACACCGCAGGGGCCGTGGGGCGTTGTCCCAGCTCTTTATTGAAGGCGAACTGGTAGAGCGCGGGAAGGAAGAACAGGGTCAGGATCGTAGCCATGAGCAGACCCCCCATGGTCGCAAAGGCCATGGGGCCCCAGAAGACCGAACTGGTCAGCGGGATCATGGCCAATATCGCCGCCGTTGCCGTCAGCAGGATTGGCCGAACCCGGTGGATGGTTGCGTCCAGAATGGCGGACCTCAGGTCCATACCCATGTCGGTGAGCTCATCCACCCGGGCCACCAGAATGACCGAGTTTCGTATCACCATTCCGAAGAGGGACAGCGAGCCCAGCATGGCGACGAAGCCAAAGGGAATCCGGAATATTGCGAGTGTCATGGCGACTCCAATCAGGGCCAAGGGGCCCGTTGCGAGAACCAGCAGCATCTTTTTGATGTTCTGCAGCTGGATCATGAGAAGGATGCAGATCAGGATCAGGGAGGCAGGAACCACAGCCATGACCTGGGCCTGGCTCTTGGCGCTCTCCTCTTCGGCCCCGCCTATGGTCAGGCTGGCCCCCTTTGGCAGGCCATCTTCGATCACCTTCAGGTCGGGTTTCAGACGTTCCAGGACCTGGGCTGGCTGGGCACCATCAACGTCAGCGAAGACGGTGATGGTCGCCTTGCGGTCCCTGCGCCACAAGAGGGAGGGCTCCGTGGAGGGAACAAGACGGGCGAGTTGTGACAAGGGCACATAGGTTCCCGTCGAAGTCGGAATCTTGGCATAGGGCAGGGAGGCGAGGTTGGTGCGCTCCCCGTTGGCCAGTCGCCCGAGCACGAGGATAGACTTGTCGCCTTCCCGAACAGTGGTCAGTGTGGCCCCGCCCAAGGACCCCTCCAGAGCTTGCTTCAGGGTGTCATAATTGATCCCCAAAGCTCGAGCCTTGTCCTGGTCGACCACCAGCTTCACGGTCTTCTGGCGCTCACCATAGTCGGAATTGATCCCGCGCAGGTGAGGCGTGCGCCTCAGGAGGGATTCCACGGCCTCGGCACTGGTGCGGATGGCCTCGTGGCTGGCGCCCGTAATGCGCAGTTGCAGGGGCTGGCCAACGGGGGGGCCGTTTTCCAGTCCGGAAACCCGGCCACGAAGCTCAGAAAAGCCTGTCGCCAGGGCTTCATCGATCTTCTCGGAAACCCGATCCCGCGCCTTTTCATCCCGAGTCAAGACAACCAACTGGGCCAGCGCGGTGTCAGGTGTCTGGACATCCAGAGGCAGATAGAAGCGGGGCGCGCCGCCGCCGATATAGGTTGAGGTGGAGACAATATCCTTGTCGCCGGCCAGGAGGGCTTCCATCCGCTTTGCCGCCCGCTCTGTCGCGGCAAAGCTCGCATTGTGGGGAAGTCTGAGATCCACCATCAACTCGGGTCGGTCCGACGCCGGGAAGAACTGCTTCGGCACAGCCAGCCCAAACACCACCAGGGCCAGAACGAAGGCCACGGCGGTGCCGCTGATCACCAGGACCTGGCGGTCCAGGCACCAGTTCACCATGCTCCGGAAAATCTGGTAGCCTTTGCCGTTATGCTGGTCGCCGTGACCGCCGACCTCCTTGTTGGGGTCTTCCTTCGGCTCATGCAGCACCTGGAAGGCAATATAGGGCGTGACCAGCACGGCGACGATCCAGGACAGGATCAGGGCAATGGCAACGACCTGGAAGATCGACCGGACATATTCGCTGGCCGTACCCCCTGAAAAGCCGATGGGCACAAAGCCGACAATGGTGATCAGGGTTCCAATCAGCATGGGCGTGGCGGTCGCTGCATAGGCCGAAATCGCGGCTTTTGCCTTGTCCCAGCCCATTTCGAGGTGGGATTCGATGGATTCGACCACGATCATGGCGTCATCGACCAGCAGGCCAAGGGCAATGATCAGGGCCCCAAGGGAGATCCGCTGAAGGTCGATGGACAAGCCCTTCATCACGGCAAAGGTCGCCCCCAGAACGAGGGGGATGCACAAGGCAACCACAATCCCGGGCCGGAAGCCCAGGGACAGGAAGCTGACCGCCATAACGATCACCACGGCTTCGGTGAGCGACTTGGTAAACTCGCCCACGGCGTGATGAACGACGACGGGTTGGTTGGCCACAGTGTGGATCTCGACGCCGACGGGCAGTTCCGCCTGGTAGGTTGCGATCAGGTCGCTGAGGGACTTGCCCAGCTTGATGATGCTTCCGCCGCCGCGTGCGCTGATGGCCAAACCAATGGCCTCCTTGCCATCGACGTGCATTTTCAGCTCAGGGGGATCGATCAAGCCGCGCCGGACCGGCGCGACGTCGCCCAGCCTGATTTGGCGGCCATTACTGGCGGCAATGCCGATGTTTCGGATGGAGTCCAGGCTGTCGAAGGCCCCCGAAACGGTCAGTCGAATTCGCTCTGAATTCGTATCAATCTGGCCAGACGGTGTAACGGAATTGGTGGTCGCCAGGGCCTGGGCGATGGTCTGGGGGCTAATTCCCAGGGAGGCCAGCTTGGTCGAGTCATATTCAATGAAGATGCGTTCGGCCTGATCGCCCTGGTATTCAACCTTTGCGACCTCTGGCAGGGCACGGATCCGGTCCCGCAGGGTGTCCGCATAGGCCTTCAGTTGGGGATAGGTGAAACCGTCCCCGGTTAGGGCATAGATGTTGCCAAAGGTGTCACCGAAGTCGTCGTTGAAGAAGGGGCCGGTAATTCCCGTCGGGAGCTTGCCCTGGGCTTGGGCGTCCAGGACGACCTTGCGCACCCGATACCAGACATTGGGCACAGCCGCCGCCGCCGTGTCGCTTCTCAGCTGGACGATAATGGTAGTTGAGCCAGCCCGGGTCGAGCTCTTGGTGTAATCAATCTCGGGGACAGACTGGAGGGCCAGCTCGATCTTGTCCGTGACCTGGTCGGTCATTTCGGTGGTGCTGGCCCCTGGCCAGGCCGCGCCGACCACCATGGTCTTGATGGTAAAGTCAGGGTCTTCCTTCTGACCCAGGGCACTGTAGCAAAATATCCCCGCAACCGCGGTCAGGATGATCGAGAAGAGGATGAAGGACTTGTGGCGCAGGGCCCAATCGGAAAAATTGAAACTCATGACTGTGCGCCGCGCTCGCCTTGCATCAGTCGCACAGGCTGGCCCTGCCGCAGAATATGAACGCCGGACATAATGACCCGCTCACCCGGATTTAGACCGGCCGAAATCAGGGCGTCATTCTTGTCCACACCGGCCAGGGTCACGGTTCGTGCGATCGCCTGAGAGCGCGCGGGATCGAAAATCCACAATTGTGCCTTGCCGCTGCGCTGGTCGATGGCGGTCAGGGGAACCCGAATGACGCTAGGGCCTGTGGCGCGAGCGACCTGAACTGAAGCGGTCTGACCCAGGCGAACCCGGCCCGCGGGGGCATCAAGGGTAATCCGGGCGTCGAAGGTGCGGGTCTGCGCATTGGCGACCTGGGAGAGTGTCCTCAGGTGGCCAGCATATCGAAGGGTTTGATCTGCCCAAAGCGTGACCCAAATCTGTTGGGCTGCCTTGAGTTGGTCAACCTGGTCTTCGGGCACGCTGATCGCGATTTCCAGATGTTGCGGATCTGCCAGGGTGGCGACGGGCTGGCCTGCCGATATGTTGGTGCCAACCTCGGCGGTCAGGTCGCTGAGAACCCCGGACCGGGGCGCGATGAGTGTTGTATAGCCAACCTGACGGCTGGCTGAATCCCGCTGGGCCCGGGCGCTCTTCATCTGGGCGACGGCCTGGGCGGTCGAGGACTTCTGGTGCTCGAATTCAGACTCGGAGATGAAGCCCTCCTTCAGAAGGCCCTGGGCGCGGGTGAGATCCCGCGACTGCCCGTCTGCAGTGACGGCAGCAGAATCGGCCTGGGCACTTGCCGAACTTGCGGCCAGGGCAGCATCGCCCGGATCCATCCGCATCAGGACCTGCCCCTGGGCGAGACTGTCGCCGACTTCGACGATGCGGGCCGTGATCTGGCCGGAGGTTCTGAAGGCCAGTCGGGTTTCGAATCGGCTCCGCACGGTTCCGGCATATTCAGCGGATGGCAGGCTCGTGGATGCCGTTGCCATCAGGGTCATGACCGGACGAACCGCTCCGCTCGGCTTGGCCGCACCCTTTTCAGAACAGGCGGAAATCCCGACGGCCATCAAGGCCGCCACGGACAGCTGGAGAGCTATGCGATGGATGCTCATCATGGCCTCACCCTCTCGCCGGAGCGAATGACCTTGCCGGGCTGTGCCCAGGCAAGGCGAGGCGAAACGTGTATTGATCGGGCATGTGCAGCATCCCTGAAAGCGATCTTAGGGACCCACTGTGGCCCCCCACCTGCACTCAACTCTCACAAGTCGAGGGGAAGGGGACGGGACCGAAACGGACATTTCGGTCACCCACAAATCATGTGAGAAGTCAAAATATTGAATTTATTGAAAATTTTTCTCAAATGCCGGGAAATTTTTTGATTATTTGCCCGGGAGATGTTGCCCCCCCCTCCCATTCGGCTGCCACCCTATCCTTGATCTGGCGAGCGGCCACGGGCTCTTGAATTTCCCTATTCCCGGCTTAACCGGAGCGCCTCGTTGGCCTCTTCAATGATGGTCCGGAAGATATTTCTCCCCTCGCCGGCGGCGACTTCCTGGTAGACTGTCCGGTACTCTGCAGGGGTGCAGCCGGTGACGTCGACAAAGAACCGGCGGAAGCTCCGCTCGTCAGAGAATTCCAGATCGGACGCAATTTCCGCGGCTGACTTGTTGGTCGTTGCGATCAAGGTCATGGCCTGGGCAGCCTTGATGCTCTTTTGCAGGTCTCTCAGGGTGTATCCCGTTTCGTCGCGCGTCACCCGCCGTTTCTGGCGAAGGTCGACATTGCGTTCCTTCAGGGAGGCCTCCAGCTGGCTTTTGAGGCTTTCGGCGGCAATGAGCGGAAGGTGGGTCTTGTCCATGATGGGGCGCATCTTGTCCGCCAGTAGTCCCCAGCGAATGGCGTCATTCAGGGGCGTGGCCCCAGACGTCACCCGACGTGGCAGGTCAAGGTGTTGGGCATGAAATTGAAAACCTGAAAAATCACCATAGACAACTGGGCAGTCTAAATCTTTGTTATAATGCATATAATTTGTATAGTTAGTTGCTCTGGAAATCAGCTTTTCAATCTTGATCAAATTTCCCGAAAATGCACTTAAAGCGAATGCTAAAAGTATATTATAGGTAAGCTCGACGGCACCGGAATCCTCAGCACTTAATCCGTCAACCTCTACAGAAACAGAGATCAACTGGTCGTCTTTTTGCCATCTTATCAGATGGTTTGGCATCAAGGTTGCCGTGAAATTTTGGAGTAAATTCAGAGCTTCCCTCACGGTCGTGCCAGAATTCAAGACCCTGAAGCTTAGTTCTGTCGCCCCAAAAGGCTGGCCTGATTTTGAGTGCCCATAATGCTCATCCTGGGTCTGCAGGACGGCCTTTAAAATTAGCCGCTTGTTTTCTGTAGGCGTAAACCAGTCGGTCTCCGGGTCGATCTCTGCCTCGCGAACAAAGGCGCGAAACGCCTCCGGAGTCGGTGCGACACCGCGCATCTGGAAGGCGACCCACTCGGCAGGAATTAATCCCTTGATACTCAAGTTGATTTCCGATTTGTGCTGTTTTCCGAGCGATTGGCCGCGAAAAAAGTTCAAGCAATTTAAGGCTAATCCCTAGGTGGACGCAATCGGACATTTTGGTCCATTTTGCAGAAATGCCTGTTTTTGTCCGCTCTCGTCCTTGACAGGCTTGGTTCGCGAAATGCCTGCGCCTTGCGGCATTATACTGCCAATTGATTTTAATTATTACAGTCTTTATAAGTAACAAAAATTTAGAATTCGGAAATATTTCGCAATACAGGTCGAGAGCAACGGGCAAGATTTTTAAATTGGCAAGGGCGCAATGTCTTGTCTTCAGTCATTCATGCCGCAGTTTCGAGCCGCCCGGCGTCGCGCCCCTTGAGCGTCTCGCATGACGATTGCATCCACCGCCCTAGATAAAAGACACACTGTCGGGTTCAACGTGGCCAGCCTGACCCTCGCCGACACCTCCGCCGCCAGCATAACCAGCGCCTGGTTTATCTGACTCGCCTAAGGGCTGTTACTGTCCCTGAGCCCGGGCCGCAGGCTATTTCAAAATTAACACAATCCATTCTCCCGTTCGGCTTGCGCCCAGCATGCCGGACTAATAACTTGCTTTAGATGAAATGACGGATAACAAGCGCCAATCAGTGGAGTTTTTTGCAATTGTCATTTGATAGAGGACTACTGTGGCAAGCCTCGCGGGTTCTAGTTTAGATGACTCACTGACGGGCGGTTCGGGCGATGACACCCTTGCCGGCTACACCGGCAACGACACCCTGTCCGGCGGGTCTGGCAATGACTCCCTCGCCGGCGGCGCAGGCGACGACCTGCTATCGGGTGAGACGGGCAATGACACCCTATCCGGGGGTGATGGAAACGACTCGCTTTTCAGCAATTCGGGCGCGGAATCCCTGGCGGGGGATACCGGCAATGACACCCTCAGTTCGACCGGCGGCTCTGCGACCCTCTCAGGCGGAACCGGCGACGATAGTCTGAGCGCCACGGGGTCCGGTAACCTGCTCTCGGGCGATACCGGGAACGATACCCTGTCTGGCGGCGACGGTAACGACTTGCTCAGAGGTGGCTCTGGGGATGACTCGATCCTCAGTGGCGCAGGGATGGATTCTATCTACGGGGGCGAGGGTAACGATACGGTCCTGAGCAATACTACCTTCGACATATACTTGGGGTCGGGGGATGACTTCGCCCTGGGCGGACCGGGTGGCGTCATCATCTGGGGCGACGACGGCAATGACACAATTGTTGGCCAGGGCGGCTCAAACAGCCTTACTGGCGGGTATGGCAATGACAGCCTCGTCGGCGGAAGCCGTAGGGGCGGCGAAACTGACTACATGGACGGGGATGCTGGCAATGACACCCTGGTCGGCGGGCAATACGACAATCAGATGCAGGGTCAGGGTGGAAATGACTCGATTCAGGGGGGAAACGGCTGGGATCTTGTCGGGTTCAGCGGCAAGCTGAGTGACTATCTGATCACCCGGTCGGGCGACACCTTCACAGTCCTAGACCTTCGTGATGGCAGTCCA
>CANCJJ010000028.1 GCA_947378305.1 Phenylobacterium aquaticum
CCCCTAAATCGAGTAATCCAGCGCCCCTTCCAGCCAGGCGGTGATGTGTTCGGCGGCTTGGGCCGGGGGGGTTTGGGGGGTGTCTATGCGGATTTCGGGGGTCAGGGGGGCTTCGTAGGGGCTGTCTATGCCGGTGAAGTTTTTCAGGGTGCCGGCGCGGGCCTTTTTGTAGAGGCCCTTGACGTCGCGGGCCTCGGCCACGGCCAGGGGGGTGTCGATGAAGACCTCGACAAAATCGCCCGGGGCCATGAGATCGCGGGCCAGTTGCCGCTCGGCCCGGAAGGGGGAGATGAAGGCCACCAGGACGATGAGGCCCGCATCGGCCATGAGGCGGGCGACCTCGGCCACCCGGCGGATGTTTTCCACCCGGTCTTCGTCGGTAAAGCCCAGATCGCGGTTGAGGCCGTGGCGGATATTGTCGCCATCCAGCAGATAGGTGTGGCGGCCGTTGGCGTGGAGCTTTTTTTCCACCAGGTTGGCAATGGTGGACTTGCCCGAGCCGGACAGGCCGGTGAGCCAGACCACCCGGCCCCTCTGGCCCTTGAGCGCGCCCCGGGCGGATTTGTCGACATCCAGGGCTTGCCAGTGGACATTCTGGCTGCGGCGCAGGGCGAAGTGCAACATGCCCGCGCCCACGGTGCGGCTGGTCATGCGGTCGATCAGGATGAAGCCGCCCAGGTCGTGGTTTTCGGCATAGGGGTCGAAGGCAATCGGGGCATCCAGGGCCAGGTTGCAGACGCCGATTTCGTTGAGGTCGAGCCGGCGGGCGGCGAGCCTTTCCAGGGTGTTGACGTTGATGCGGTATTTGGGCTCCGTGATGGAGGCGCCCACCGTGCGGGTGGCCAGTTTCAGCAGATAGGGGCGTCCGGGCATCATGGCCTCTTCGTCCATCCAGACGAGGGTGGCCTCGAACTGGTCGGCGACCTCGGGGGGGGCGGCGGCCTGGGCCAGGACATCGCCCCGGCTGATGTCGATCTCGTCGGCGAGGGTGAGGGTGACGGACTGGCCCGCCACGGCAAGCGCCAGATCGCCATCGCGGGTGACAATGCGGGCCACGGTGGAGTCCCGCCCCGAGGGCAGGACGCGCAGGCGGTCGCCCGGGCGGACCTGGCCCGAGACAATGAGGCCGCTATAGCCCCGGAAATCCAGGTTGGGGCGATTGACCCACTGCACCGGCAGGCGGAAGGGCTGGTCGCGCAGGTCGTCGCCCACGGGGAGGCGTTCGAGCAGGGGCAGGAGGGGCAGGCCCGCATACCAGGGGGCGGCGGTGCCCGGCTGGGTGACGTTTTCGCCGGTGAGGGCCGACAGGGGAATGGCCGTGACCTCGCCCAGGCCGATCTGGTCGGCGAAGGCGCGGAAGTCGGCGACGATGCGGTCGAATTCGGTTTGCGACCAGGCGACCAGGTCCATCTTGTTGACCGCCAGGACCACATGGCGAATGCCCAGGAGGTGGACGAGATAGGCATGGCGGCGGGTCTGGGTGAGGACGCCCTTGCGGGCATCGATCAGGATGACGGCGGCATCGGCGGTAGAGGCGCCGGTGACCATGTTGCGGGTATATTGTTCGTGGCCCGGCGTGTCGGCGACGATGAACTTGCGCTTGTCGGTGGCGAAGAAGCGGTAGGCGACATCGATGGTAATGCCCTGTTCCCGCTCGGCGGCCAGGCCATCGACCAGGAGGGCCAGGTCTAGCGCCCCGCCCTGGGTGCCCATGCGGCGGGAGTCGGCCTCCAGGGCGGCCAGCTGGTCTTCGAAGATCATTTTGGAATCGTAGAGCAGGCGGCCGATCAGGGTCGACTTGCCATCATCCACCGAGCCGCAGGTGAGGAAGCGCAGGAGGCTCTTGCGCTCATGGGCGGCGAGATAGGCCTCGATATCGGTGGCGAGGAGGTCGGGCTCGGATGACATCAGAAATACCCCTCCTGTTTCTTCTTTTCCATCGAGGCGGACTGGTCGTGGTCGATCATGCGGCCCTGGCGCTCGGAGGTGGTGGTGAGCAGCATTTCCTGGATGATGTCCGGCACGGTGGCGGCGGTGGATTCGACCGCGCCGGTGAGGGGATAGCAGCCCAGTGTGCGGAAGCGGACCGAGCGGATTTGCGGCACCTCGCCCGGGCGCAGGGGCAGGCGCTCATCATCGACCATGATCAGGGCCCCGTCGCGCTCCACCACCGGACGCGGGGCGGCGAGGTAGAGGGGGACGATGGGGATCTGTTCCATGTGGATGTATTGCCAGACGTCCAGCTCGGTCCAGTTGGAGATGGGGAAGACGCGGATGGATTCGCCCGGGGCCTTGCGGGTGTTGTAGAGGCGCCAGAGCTCGGGCCTCTGGGTCTTGGGGTCCCAGCGGTGATTGGCCGAGCGGAAGGAGAAGATGCGCTCCTTGGCCCGGGACTTTTCCTCATCGCGCCGGGCACCGCCAAAGGCGACATCGAAGCCGTGGAGGTCGAGGGCCTGTTTCAGCCCTTCGGTCTTCCACATGTCCGTGTGCAGGCCAGAGCCGTGGTCGAAGGGGTTGATGCCCCGGGCCAGGGCCTCGGGATTCTGGTGGACCAGGAGGTCAAAGCCCAGCTCGGCGGCCATGCGTTCGCGCAGGGTGTACATGTCGCGGAACTTCCAGGTGGTATCGACATGCAGGAGGGGAAAGGGCGGGGGCGAAGGATAGAAGGCCTTGGCCGCCAGGTGCAGCATGACGGCGGAATCCTTGCCGACGGAATAGAGCATGACCGGACGCTCGGCCTCGGCCACCACCTCGCGCATGATGTGGATCGACTCCGCCTCCAGACGCTGGAGGTGGGTGAGACTGGCCGTTGTGGTCATGAGCGCAATGCCTCCTGAAGGGTGCCGGAGCGCCCCGCTGTGAGAGGGATATAGACCAAGACTCGCAAAAACGCCTGTCCTGCCTTTGGGGAGATGGGCCAAATCTTCTGGTCCGCCCTTGAGAAATCCTGTGAGGGGCCGGGTGCGCGGGGCTTTCGCCGGGGCCCGGAAAGGCTTAATCCTGGGAAAACAACAATGGAGGAGAGGCGACCATGAGCGGCAAGGATTTCCAGGACTTTATCGTCGTTGTGACCGGAGGCTCCACCGGGCTTGGTCGCGCCATCGCCATCGAGACCGCCGAGCGCGGGGCCCATGCGGTGATCATCAACTATGCCCGCAGCCAGGACGAGGCCCAGGAAACCGCCCGTCTGGTCAAGCGCGCCGGGGCAGAGGCGGTGGTAGTGCAGGGCGATGTCTCCCGCGACGAGGACTGCCGCAAGATTGCTGCGGCCGCCGCACCCTATGGCCGGATCGATGCCCTGTTCAACAATGCCGGCATGACCAAGTTTGCCAGCCACGGGGACATGGACGCCGTCTCCGCCCAGGATTTCCACGATCTCTATGCGGTCAATGTGATCGGAGCCTATCAGATGGTGCGCGCCGCCCGGGACCTGCTGGAAGCCGGACCGCGCCCGGGGGCGGTGGTGAATACCTCGTCCATTGCCGGGGTGGCCGGGATCGGGTCGTCCGTGCCCTATGCCGCCTCGAAGGGGGCGCTGACCACCATGACGCTGAGCCTGGCCCGCGCCCTGGCCCCGAAGATCCGGGTCAATGCCATCTGCCCGGGATTCATCGACACCCCCTGGTTCGGCAAGGGCATGTCGGAAGAGAGCGTGGCGCGGATGCGGGCGGGCTCTGCGGCCTCGACCCCGCTGAAGGTGGCCTCAACGGCGGAAGATGTGGCGGGGGCTGCTGTTTTTCTGGCCTCGACCGCGTCGCGCCATGTGACGGGCGAGACCCTGCTGGTGGATGCCGGTCTGCATCTGAACCTGTCGCCCATGGGCATGCGCTGAGGATAAGGTGCTGTTAAGCCTCGCTTAAGGCCTGGGGACCATGCTGGTAGACCGGCGATTTTGGCGCGGAGATTGTTGCACGCTTTTCAGGCACTGAGTCTGAATACTGCACGGTTTCTCGCCAAATAAGCTGCCTGACGGGCCGCCGTCGCTGCTTGGGCTGTTTAATTCCTGGGCAGGGACAGACCATGGGTTCGTCGGGGCCATTGGGGAATTTTGCCCGATACAAAAAAAGGACTAAAAAATGAACACGTTTAAGCTCGCTGCCCTGACGACGGTCGCCGCCCTCTCCGTTGGCGTCGCTGCCCATGCCGCGGATGGCCCAAGCGTCGCCTTCAATGCCGGTGTGGCCTCTGACTATGTTTTCCGCGGCATCAGCCAGACGGATAGCAGCCCGCAGCTTTTTGGCGGCGCTGACCTGACCATGGGTACGGTTTATGCCGGGACCTGGTTGTCCAATGTCGATTTTGGCAACAACACCAGCATGGAATATGACTTCTATGCGGGCGTGAAGCCGACCCTTGGCCCGGTGGCCCTGGATCTCGGCGTTGTCTATTACGGCTACGGCAACCAGCCTGCCAATTCGAACGAAGACTATTGGGAAGGCAAGGTTGCCGGCTCCATGTCCGTGGGCAAGAGCACAGTGGGTGCCGCCGTCTATTACTCGCCGGAATTCTTCGGCAAGACCGGCAAGGCCACCTATCTTGAAATCAATGCCGCCCGTCCCCTGACCGAAAAGCTCTCGGTCTCCGGCGCGATTGGTCAGCAGAAGGTGGACACCATGGACACCTATTCGACCTGGAACCTGGGCGTGGGTTATGCCCTGACGTCCAAGCTTGGCGTGGACCTGCGCTATATCGACACCGACGCCCACGGCCTGGGCTCGCTCTACAAGAGCCGCGCCGTTGTGTCGCTGAAGGCGACCTTCTAGGTCTTATTTTCAACATATCGAAATTAAAGCCGTCGACATCGCCGTCGGCGGCTTTTCTTTTTGGGAGAATAAGGGTTTAACGACAGACAAGGTCCAAGTCTGCTCGGGCCGGTGTTTCAAATTGTTATCCCAAGTCATAATCGCCTGTCCGCGTCTGATGTTTAGTTGGTCCCGGACGCTCAAATGGCTATTGTGGCTCAGGGGCGATCCCGTTGGAGCGTGAGTCATGGAGCGAATGGCCAACCGGGCGCAGACGGTTTTCGTTGATGCAATGATTGCCGTTCTGGCTTTCGTCAGTGCCTACCTTCTCTCCACGCCCCAGATTGCCATAGCCCTCAGCACCGACCTGCTGCGCATTACCTCCCTGGCAACCATTTATGGCCTGCTGACCGCGGCCTATGCTTCGGTTTTCCGCAAGGAAATGTCGCCCTGGCGCTATGTGTCCTTGCCGGACGTTCTGGTTCTGGCGCGGATCTGCGTGCTGAGCGTCGCCACCTTCCTGCTGATTCTCTTCGTGGTGGACCGGGCGCACGGCCTGTCGAGGAGCGTCCTTTTCCTGGCCCCGGTTCTGCAACTGGGCGGCAGTGTCAGTGCGCGCATGATGCGCCGGGCCCTGCACGAAAACACCCTGGAAAGCTTTGCCCCCTTCAAGACCGCCCTGGACCGGGTGCCCCAGGCCCCGTCCCTGCTGCTGATCGGCCCGACCTCGGTGGCCGACACCTATCTGCGCGAAGTCAGCCGCCGGAATGACAATGCCTGGACCCCCGTGGGCATCATTGGCCCCGAACCCCGGGAAGTGGGCCAGCAGGTCCGTGGGGTCTGCATTATCGAGTGCATGGAAAACCTGGAACTGGCCCTGGCCGACCTGCGCCGCTGGAACCGCTATCCGCGCGCCATCCTGTTTCTCGACGAACCCGCCCGGATCAAGGGCCTGACCGCGGACCAGGTGGGGCGGTTGAAGAATGACGGCATTCGCCTGCTGCGCCTGCCCTCGATTGTGGAACTGTCCCAGCATGACGCCACGGCCCTGCTGCCCATGCGCGAAATCAGCGTTGAGGAATTGCTGGCCCGCGAGCCCATCGAACTGGACCGCCGGGCGGTTCAGAGCCTGATCCGGGGTCGGCGCGTGCTGATTACCGGGGCCGGGGGCTCGATTGGGGCGGAACTCTGCCGCCAGGTTGCCGCCTTCCAGGCCGCCCACATCACCCTGCTGGATTTCTCCGAGACCTCCCTGTTCGAGATTGACCGGGAAATGGGCGAGACCTTCCCGGACATGTCGCGCAAGGCGGCCCTGGTGGATGTGCGCAATGCCACCCGTGTGGCCGACTGTTTCCGCCGCGAAAAGCCCGATCTGGTCTTCCATGCCGCCGCCCTGAAGCATGTCTCCATGGTTGAGCATCACCCCTGCGAAGGCGTGCTGACCAATGTGATCGGTACCTGGAATGTGGCCGAGGCGGCGCGCAAGTGCGGCGCGGCCCAGATGGTGCTGATCTCGACCGACAAGGCCGTGGACCCGTCGAATGTCATGGGCGCGACCAAGCGTCTGGCCGAATCCGTCATCCAGTCGCAACAGAATGGCTCCGGCACCCGGTTCTGCGCCGTGCGATTCGGCAATGTGCTGGGCTCGGCAGGGTCCGTTGTGCCGATCTTTAGGTCACAGATTGACCGGGGCGGCCCGGTGACCGTGACCCATGAGGACATGGCCCGCTTCTTCATGACGATTCCCGAGGCGGCCCAGCTGGTGCTGCACGCCACCGCCTCCTGCGCTGACGACGATGCCGAAGCCTCGGCCCGGCTGTTCCTGCTGGAAATGGGCGCGCCTGTGCGGATCATGGATCTGGCGCGGCAGATGATTGCCCTGTCCGGCCGGGTGCCCGGCAAGGATATCGAGATCGAGATTACCGGCCTGCGCCCCGGCGAAAAGCTGAGCGAAGCCCTGCTGGATGACAGCGAGTCCTCGATTCCCTGTGCGCCCAAGGTGCTTGAGGTCGTGTCCACCAGTGCCATTGGCCTGAGCGGCCTTCAGCTGACCGACCTGGGGGAACTGGCCGAGCGCGGGGCCGTGAGCGACGTGCGGCGCACCCTGTTTGCCCTGGTGTCGCAAATTCGTGGCGAGAAGGCTGGCCCGGCCCCTGCCCTGCGCGTTGTTGTCAATCAGTAGTCCAGACAAGGCGGACCCGCAGACCTGATGGCGCGTATTCTCGTTACAGGATCTGCAGGCTTTATCGGGTCGCACCTCGCCCATGCCCTGCTGGCCCGGGGGGACGAGGTGGTCGGGCTGGACAATATCACGCCCTATTATGATCCGGCCCTGAAGCAGGCGCGTCTGGCCCGACTCCTGCCCCATCCGAACTATACCCACCACAAGCTGGACCTGGCCGATCGCGCGCCCATGGCGGCCCTGTTTGAGGCCGTGACGCCGGACGGGGTGGTCCACCTGGCCGCCCAGCCCGGGGTGCGATACAGCCTGGAACACCCGGAAGCCTATGTGGACTCGAATATTGTCGGCTTTCTGAGTGTGCTGGAGGGCTGCCGGGCGGTGAAGCCGCGCCACCTGGTTTTTGCCTCGACCAGCTCGGCGTATGGCGCGAATGGCAAGCTGCCGTTTTCGCCCCACGACTCGGCCAACCATCCCCTGACCCTCTATTCGGCCACCAAGATCGCCAATGAGGGCATGGCCCACGCCTATAGCCACCTGTTTGGCCTGCCCTGCACGGGCTTGAGGTTCTTTACGGTCTATGGCCCCTGGACCCGCCCCGACATGGCCCTCTATCGCTTTGCCAATGCGATTGTCGCGGGCACGCCGATTGATGTCTATGGCCAGGGCCAGATGCAGCGGGACTTCACCTATGTGGACGATATCGTCCAGGGGCTGATGGCCGCCCTGGACCGGCCGGCCGAGATCAATCCCGCCTGGGACCCCATGGCCCCGGACCCGGCGACGAGCGGGGTCGCCCCCTGGCGGATCCTGAATATCGGCGCCGGGACCCGTGTGGAACTCATGCGCTATATCGAGGTTCTGGCGGAGGCTCTGGGCCGACCGGCCAAGCTTAACCTCATGCCCATGCAGCCCGGCGACGTGGTGCGGAC
>CANCJJ010000029.1 GCA_947378305.1 Phenylobacterium aquaticum
GTTCCCGGCCCCTGTCAGCCCGGCCCCACAAAAACCGGGCTTTCTTGATTCCGCGCATGGCCCAGGCGCGCGGCCTGGCCAGGATGGGGCCATGTTCACCTCTCTGCTCGTGGCCACCTTCATCGCCTCGCTTCTGGTCAGCGGCCTGACCGTGGCCCTCTTCCTGGTGCCCATCCGCCACATACTGGGCCTGCACCTCACCGCCGAAGCCACCAGCCTGTGGACCCGCAGCCTGTTTCTGACCGTCTGTGTGGTCGGGGCCTCGGCGGGCACCCGGCTGTGGGTGCTGCAACACTATCTGTCGCCAGACACCCCGATCACCGCCGACGTCATTGCCATGGAGGTCTATCGCACCATCCTGGCCACGGGCGAGGCCAATATCGCCATAGTCCTGGTCTTCTGCATAGGCGTTGGCACCCTGGCCATGATGAAGCCGAAAAAGTCGCCGGAAACGGCGTCCCGGAATACGGCCCCGGACGCCTCATGAGCCTCCTGGCCTCGCCCATCCTTCTCCTCACCCTCCTCCTGGGTCTGGCCATCCTCGTCTGGGGGGTCATGGCCTATAACGCCCTGGTGCGTGGCGGGCTCAGGGTCGACGAGGCCTGGTCCACCGTGGCGGTCCAGCTCAAGCGCCGGGCCAGCCTCGTCCCCAATCTGGTGGAGACCGTGGCCGGCTATGCGGCCCATGAGCGCGAGACCCTGGAGACCGTCGCCCGGGCGCGGCGCGGTCTGGACGCCCCCGAGACCGGACCGCAAGCCGCCCAGGCGGCCAATGCGGCCCTCAGCCAGGTGCTGGGCCGCCTCCTGGCCGTGGCCGAGCAATACCCCGACCTCAAGGCCTCGACCGGCTTTCTCAAGCTCCAGGGCGACCTCGCCGACCTGGAGGAAAAGATCGCCTACGGGCGGCAATTCTACAACCGCGCCGTCCTCGACCTGAACAGCCAGATCGCCACCCTCCCCGCCTCGATCATTGCCCGGGCCATGAACCTCCGGGAAAGGGCCTTCTTCGAGATGGACGAACCGCCCCAAACCCCCCGGGTCACCTTCCGGCCGCTTGAGGCGTGAGGCGGCGGGGCTGCGCGCCCCTGACCCTGACCCTGACCCTGACCCTGGCCCTGACCAGTGCACGGAATAGCGCTTGGACACTTTGGAATTTTGATTCCATTGTCTATTGATAGTGAGTCTACATTATCAATAGAGGTTTATCGGCGCATCCCATGGCGGACCAGTTCTTCGAGCGCCCGATCCTCAATGCCCCCTATGCGCCCCCGGCCCAGCACTGGGAACTGGACGCGGACGGCCAGCCCACGGGGGTCCTGATCGGCCACCGTAGGCCGTCGAACCTGATAACGCCGGTCCCCAGGCCAAAGAAACGCAAGCAGGATGTGGCACAGCCCGAACTGGCCTTCCGCGCGGGCGACGGTATATCGACGGAGGAACAGGACTATGATCCCACCCCGATCATCAATGAAATCCGCATCCATGTTGACGCCTGGCGCAATCTCACAAATCCCGATCAGTGGCTGGTCACGCCGGAAACCCAACGGCTCCTGAAACACTGGCGCACCCCGCCGACGGAGGGACTTCGCCCCTTCTTCTGTCAGGTCGAGGCTGTGGAGACCATCATCTGGCTGACCGAAGTCGCCCCCAAACTGGGGCTTCGCGGCACGCGGTTCTGGACGCATATCCACGCCGCAAATGCCTCGGCCAATCCGGACCTGGTGCGTATGGCCATGAAACTGGCCACGGGCGCGGGCAAGACCACCGTCATGGCCATGCTCATTGCCTGGCATACGATCAATGCCGTCCGGCATCCAAAGAGCCGCCAGTTTTCCAGCGCCTTCCTGATCGTCGCCCCGGGCATCACCATCCGCGACCGCCTGCGCGTCCTCCTGCCCAACGACCCGGAAAGCTATTACCGCAGCCGCAACATCGTCCCCGCCGACATGCTGGCAGACATGGAGCGGGCCAGGATCGTGATTACCAATTATCACGCCTTCAAACTTCGCGAGCGTACCGACATCTCCCGCGGCACCCGCAACGCCCTGGAAGGCTGGCGGCAGGACAAGATCCAGACCCTCGAAACCGAGGGCCAGATGCTCCAGCGCGTCATGCCGGGGCTCATGGGCAACAAGAACATCATTGTCCTCAATGACGAGGCCCACCACTGCTATCGCGCCCGGGTCTCGAATGCCGAAGGCGCGACGGAGACCGACCTCAAGGGCGAGGACCGCGAGGCGGCCAAACTCGCCAACGAAACCGCCCGCATGTGGATTTCCGGCCTGGAAGCGGTCAAGCGCCTCCTGGGCCTGTCCATGGTCTACGACCTGTCGGCCACCCCCTTTTTCCTGCGGGGCTCCGGCTATCGGGAAGGCACCCTCTTTCCCTGGACGGTCAGCGACTTCTCCCTGATGGACGCCATCGAATGCGGCATTGTCAAACTCCCCCGCATTCCCGTGGCCGACAATGTGCCCGGCGGCGACACGCCCAAATTCCGCAACCTGTGGGAAGAAATCAGCAAGAGTCCCCAGGGTCTGCCGAAAAAGAGCCGTGCCAACGGCACAAACGCCAATGACCCC
Organism: Phenylobacterium aquaticum; assembly: GCA_947378305.1. Lineage (GTDB taxonomy): Bacteria > Pseudomonadota > Alphaproteobacteria > Caulobacterales > Caulobacteraceae > Phenylobacterium > Phenylobacterium aquaticum_B. The sequence continues at coordinate 2,580 of CANCJJ010000029.1, forward strand.
CTGGCCCTGCCCCCTGTCCTGCTGTCGGCTCTGGAGGCCCTCTACGGCCATTATGCCAAGACCTATGCCCTGTGGGAGGCCGCAAATATCGGGGTGCCGCCGGTCTTTATCGTGGTCTGCAACAACACCGCCACCTCGGACCTGGTCTATAAATATGTCTCGGGCTTCTTCCGTCCGGGGTCCGATGCCACGCCGGTCCTCGAAAACGGACGTTTGGCCCTGTTCCGGAATTATGACTCCGACGGTCGGGCCCTGTCGCGCCCCAACACCATCCTCATCGACAGCGCCCAGCTGGAATCGGGCGAGGCCCTCGACAAGGACTTCAGCCAGGCCGCCGCCACCGAGATCGAGCAGTTCCGCCGGGAAATGATCGCCAGAAGCGGCAACCGCCAGGCGGCCGAAAAGATCGACGAGGCCACCCTCCTGCGCGAGGTCATGAACACGGTGGGCAAGACCGGCAAGCTCGGCGGCCAGATCCGCTGCGTCGTCTCCGTCTCCATGCTGACCGAGGGGTGGGATGCCAATAATGTCACCCATGTCCTGGGCGTTCGCGCCTTTGGCACCCAACTCCTGTGCGAACAGGTCGTGGGCCGCGCCCTGCGCCGCTGGTCCTACGACACCAAGGAAGACGGCCTGTTTGGCGTGGAATATGCCGATATTCTCGGCATCCCCTTCGACTTCGCCTCAAAGCCGGTCCTGGCCCCCCCGGCCAAACCGCGCGAGGCCGTGCGGGTCCATGCCGTCAAACCGGATCGTGACGCCCTGGAAATCCGCTTTCCCCGGGTCGAGGGCTATCGCGTCGAATTGCCGAACGAACGCCTGGAGGCCCGGTTTGGCCCCGACCATGTGCTTGAACTCACCCCTGAACTTGTCGGCCCCTCGGTCACCACCAACCAGGGCATTATCGGCGAGGGCATAGACCTCACCATCGACCGGCTGGCCGAAACCCGCCCGGCCACCGTCCTGTTCCACCTCACCCGCCACCTGCTCTACAACAAGTATCGCGACCCGGGCGAGGAGCCCAAGCTCCACCTGTTCGGCCAGTTGAAGCGCGTGACCCGCCAATGGCTGGAGGGCGGCTATCTTCGCTGCACCGGCGGCACCTATCCGGCCCAGTTGCTCTATGCCGAAATCGCCGAAATGGCCGCCGAGCGCATCAAGTCCGGCATCACCCTGGGCCAGTTGGGCGACAAGCCGGTCAAGGTCATCCTAGATGCCTACAACCCCACCGGCACGACGGCCCATGTCAACTTCACCACCTCCAAGGAGCTGCGCTGGGATACCTCCGGCCCGCCCGCCAAGTCCCACCTCAACTGGGTCATCTGCGATGGCGACTGGGAGGCGGAGTTCTGCCGCGTCGCCGAGGCCCATCCCAGGGTCCGGGCCTATGTCAAGAACCAGGGTCTGGGTCTCGAAGTCCCCTATCTCATGGGCACAACCGCCCATCGCTACCTCCCCGACTTCATCGTCCAGGTCGATGATGGCCAACCCGACCCGCTGAACCTGATTGTCGAGATCAAGGGCTACCGGGGCGAGGATGCCAAGGAAAAGGCCAACACCATGGCCGCCTACTGGGTGCCGGGCGTCAACAATCTGGGGCGCTTCGGCCGCTGGGCCTTTGCCGAATTCACCGCCGTCTACGAAATCGAGATGGAATTTTCCAAGCTTGTCAACAACATCACTGGAGCATCGTCGTGATCTCACTTTTGACCCAACTGGCCTTGGTGCGCGAAAAAGTCGCCAAGTTTTTCTTGCGCCTCCCCATAAACTTTGTTAGCAAGAAATCACATCCGCCCCTTGGCAGTAAGCCCGCTCCCTATCCTGAGCTCGGCCGATCCCTTGGGGCTTTTTTGTGCTCGGAATGCGGCTCATGAAGGTCGCCATTCTGATTGACGGTGGATACTTTCTCAAACGCCTCGGCTCGGTGAAGCCTGGAATCGACAGGCTCGATGCGGAGCAGGTCAATAAGGCCATTGGTCAGCTTATCTACGAGCACCTGTCCCAGCTTAACGAAACTGAACGCGCCGAAAATCACTATAGTCTGCTCTACAGATGCTTTTTCTATGACGCCCTGCCCTACATGGAGAAGGCGCATCTACCCGTCACCAGGCGCAGCATAAATTATGCAACTTCGGATCAGGCGAAGTTTCGTCTTGCCCTGTTTGAGCGCCTGCGTAGGCGGCCAAACTTCTCCGTACGACTAGGGCAAGTCCGGAAGGAACGCGACTGGATCTTGTCTGAAAATGCCCAGAAGGCCCTCCTGAACGGAACGCGAAAGCCCGAGGAGCTTACCGATCAGGACTTCGCTCCGGGGCTCAAGCAAAAAGCCGTAGATATGCGACTTGGTGTCGATATCACCTCGATCAGCCTCAAGGGCCAGGCCGATACCATTGTCCTCGTTACCGGTGACAGTGATTTCGTCCCGGCCGCCAAACTCGCACGTCGAGAAGGCGTGCGCGTCGTGCTCGACCCGCTTTGGCAGAATGTAGACACCTCCCTGTTTGAACACATCGATGCGGTCCGCAGCGGCTTTGCGCGCCCCAGCGACAAACCGGCCGTCACAGACGCCCCCCCAAACCCCGGCAGCGACGACAGACCCAATGACTAAACAGCCAATCACCATCGACGTTCTGCGCCACGACGCCGCCACGCGCCGCAATATCCCGACGGCGGAATTCGAGAGCGTCATGCGGGAGGAGGACAAGACACCGGTCCAGCTCGCCTATGATCGCCGCAATCGCGACCTCGATCCCCAGCTGGTCTGGCGCGGCAAGGATGAGCAGGATGCTGCGGGCCTGCAAGTCCAGGCCCCGCCCCTCTATATTCAGGACAAGGTCCACCCCAAGGTCATTATCGACGACCTGAAACGCGAGGCCCGGGCCCGCGCTGACCAGGTGGCCCCCCCGGCGCTCGACCTGTTTGCAGACTTCAACGGCTTGAAGGACAAGGAAGCCGCCACCGAGTTTTACCAGCACGACCAGCACTGGTCGAACCGCATGATCTCGGGAGACAGTCTCCAGGTCATGGCCAGCCTGGCCGAGCGCGAGGGTCTGCGCGGACAGGTTCAGTGCATCTATTTCGATCCGCCCTACGGCATCAAGTTCAACTCGAACTTCCAGTGGTCCACCACCTCGCGCGACGTGAAGGACGGGGCGAAGGACCAGATCACCCGGGAGCCGGAACAGGTCCGCGCCTTTCGCGATACCTGGCGCGACGGCATCCACTCCTATCTCAGCTATCTTCGCGACCGACTGATCCTGGCCCGCGACCTGCTGCACGAGAGCGGCAGCAT
>CANCJJ010000030.1 GCA_947378305.1 Phenylobacterium aquaticum
CGAGGACGTCACGTGAGAGCTCTGCCGAAGGCTTGTATCATTGGGGCTGGATGCTCCGGGTTTACGACGGCCAAGCGTCTGAAGGACCTCGGGATTCCCTATGACTGTTTCGAATCCTCGGATGAGGTCGGCGGGAATTGGTATTACAAGAACCCCAATGGCATGTCGGCCTGCTATGCCAGCCTGCACATCGACACCTCGAAATGGCGGCTGGCCTTTGAGGACTATCCCGTTCCGGCAGACTGGCCGGACTTTCCCCACCACAGCGAGTTGTTCCAGTATTTCAAGGGCTATGTCGATCATTTCGGCCTGCGCGAGACCATTACCTTCAACACCTCGGTGACCTCGGCGAAGCGCCGCGCCGATGGTCTGTGGGAGGTGACCTGTTCAGGTGGAAAAACAAGACTCTATGACGTTTTGTTCGTCTGCAATGGACATCATTGGAGCCCGCGTTTGCCGGAATATCCGGGGCATTTTGACGGCCCTGCCTTCCATAGCCACGCCTATAACGACCCGTTTGATCCCGTCGATGTCCGCGGAAAGTCGGTGCTGGTGGTCGGCATGGGCAATTCGGCCATGGACATTGCGTCCGAGCTTTCCCAGCGCCCCATGGCGGCCAAGCTGACCGTCTCCGCCCGGCGCGGGGTCTGGGTTCTGCCGAAATATTCGAATGGGCGACCCTCCGACAAGTCGGCCATGCCCGCCTGGATGCCGCGCAAGCTGGGCCTGGCCCTGGCGCGATCGGCGATCAAGAAGTCCATCGGCTATATGGAGAATTATGGCCTGCCCAAGCCCGATCACGAGCCGCTGGAGGCCCATCCGTCCGTAAGCGGAGAATTTCTGACCCGGGCAGGATGTGGCGACATTGCCTTCAAACCCGGGATTGCCGCGCTTGAAGGACAGCAGGTTCGCTTTACGGATGGCAGCGTCGAGGCCTTTGACATCATCATCTATGCCACCGGCTATGACATGCGGTTTCCCTTCTTTGAGGACCCCGCCCTGGTGCCGGACCAGGACCATCGCCTGCCGCTGTTCAAGCGGATGATGAACCCGGAGGTGCCGAACCTGTTCTATATGGGTCTGGCCCAGCCCCTGCCGACCCTGGTGAACTTCGCCGAGCAACAGGCCCGCCTGGCCGGAGCCTATCTGATCGGTGCCTGGCTCCCCCCGTCCCCGGACGACATGCGGCGCATAACCGCAGCCGACGAGGCGCAACATACGGGCCAGTACTACTCGTCCAAACGCCATACCATTCAGGTTGACTTCGGCGTCTATGTCGCTGATCTAAAAAAGGAAGTCGCGCGTGGGGCGAAGCGGGCCCAAGCCCGGGGCAATCCTCTGCCCGTCCCCGCCCGTGCCGAGCCTGAGCCCGCCTAATCCGGGAGTTTGAGTTCGCCAGTTGCGATTTGCCGGACGGTTTCGGCCAGTCTTGCGGGCTCAAGGGACGTGATCTTCTGTTCCAGGCTTTCTGCGGTCTCGCCGGGGGTAAGGGGCACCCGCCAGAGGCCGATCACGGGGCCGTGGTCGTAGTCGCCATCGACGAGGTGGATGGTAATACCGCTCTCGGCCGCGCCGGACTGGATCACAGCCTCATGCACCCTGCGGCCATACATGCCCTCCCCGCCGAATTGGGGCAGGAGTCCGGGGTGGATGTTGACGATCCGGCTGGGAAAGCGGGCCAGGGTCACCGGCCCCAGGCGACGCAGATAGCCGGACAGGACCACGAGGTCGGCCCCGCTGGCGCTCAGGGCCTCGGCCAGGGCATGATCGGCGGCCACGGGATCGTCCTGGGTCGGGATGACCCGGTCAGCTATGCCGTGGGTGCGGGCAAAGTCGAGGGCGAGGGCGCGCGGACTGTTGCTGACCAGCAGGCAGGGCCGGGCCGGGATTTCGCCGGCCTCAATCGCAGCCACGACCGCGCGAAAACCGGAGCCATTGCGGGAGGCCAGGAAGGCGATTTTCATGGGACGGCTCATGCCGGAACCTGGAACCTTAAGCCATCATAGCCAGGCTCGACCCCGGTCGGCAGGCGGGCGGCGAGGTCGGCATAGTCCAGGTCGATGTGCATGTTGGTCAGAATGGTCCGGCGGGGACGAACCCTTGCCACCCATTCCAGCGCCAGATCGACATGGGCATGGGTGGGATGCGGCTTCCAGCGCAGGGCATCGACAATCCAGACATCCAGGCCCTCAAGGGCTGCGAATGCCGCCTCATCCAGACCGACGACATCGCTGGAATAGGCGACATTGGCGAAGCGGTAGCCGACCGAGCGCAGGCCGCCATGGTCCTGGTCAAAGGTAACAACCGGCACGGCTCCCGACGGACCGTCAACCTGCCAGGTCTGGCCGTGGGGCGGAATCCGGCGCGGATTGGCAATCCCGGGATAGCCGCCCTCCCCCTCGAAGATATAGCCGAACCGGCGGTGCATGGATGCCCAGGTGGCAGCGTCCATATGGCAGTCGATCCGGGCTCGCTGACGGATGAAGAAGGCCCGGATGTCGTCAATGCCGTGGGTCTGGTCGGCATGATCGTGGGTGAGCAGGACCGCGTCCAGACGCTTAGCTCCGGCCTGGGCCGTCTGAAGCCTCAGGTCGGGGGATGTATCCACCAGCACGGTTGTCGAGGTTTCGGGGCTCTCGCCCCGTCGCCGGACCAGCATTGAGCAGCGTGACCGCAGGTTTTTCGGGTTGTCCGGGTCGCAGGCCCCCCAGTCGCCATCCGCACGCGGCACGCCGCCAGACGACCCGCTGCCCAGCAGGGTGAATTCCAGGACGGCGGTCATGGCCGGGGGATCCGGTCAAACAGGGCGAAAAAGGCGTCTTCCGTGCGCTGTTCTGCATCCGCCAGGGTCCAGCCACGGATCTCGGCCAGGCTGGCCAGGACGGCGGGCAGGTAGGCGGGCTCATTGCGCCGCCCGCGATGGGGCACGGGTGCCAGGTAGGGACAGTCCGTCTCGACAATGATCCGGTCCGCCGGCATGTCGGCAATCACGGCGCGGACGTCATTTGCCGCCTTGAAACTGGCAATGCCGGAGACCGAGAACCAAGCCCCCAGCCGCGCCGCCCGCGCCGCCAGTTCAGGGCCGGAGGTGTAGCAATGCAGGAGCATCCGGAACGGCTTGATCCGGTAGGCCGCCTCCAGCATGTCGCCGGTCAGGTCATCGGCCTCCCGGGTGTGGACGACCAGGGGCAGGCCCGTCGCCTGCGCCGCCTCGATATGGGCCTGGAAAACGCGGGCCTGCACGTCGCGGGGGCTCAAGTCATAGTGAAAATCGAGGCCGGTCTCGCCCAGACCCACCACTCTTGGGTCGGCCGTCATGGCCATGAGGTCAGCGGCGGTCAGGCCGGGGTTTTCCTTGGCTTCGTGAGGATGGGTGCCAACCGTGCACCAGATGTCAGGCTGATCCGCCAGGGCGCGCACCGCGGCGAAGCCGGAGACCTTGTCGCAGATATTGACCATCAGCCGGATTCCGGCGGCCCGCGCGCGGTCGATCACCAGGGCGCGGTCGTCGTCGAACTGTGGCGCGTGCAGGTTGACGTGACTGTCGATCAGCATTTCCGCCCCCCTCCGCTGGATCAGCCCCGCGCTGCGTCGCGCAGCTCGGTCAGGACCGTGAACAAGGCGTCCGTCCGGTCCAGATTTACGGCCTCAACCTCCCGCGGGAGGCGTTGCAGGGTCTCCCATGCCCGGGCCCAGCGATCAAGCCCGCCCTGCCCCGCCTGGGCTTGCGCCACCAGGCCCTGATGCAACCGGTCGGCGAGGCGTGAGAACAGCAGGCCAAAGGTGATCGCCCCCTCGGCACCGCGAAACCGGTCGGCCAGGGCCAGGGCCTGGGCTTCATCCACCTGGGGCAGGTGGGCCAAAATGTCGGCGGCGGCATCATCGAGGGCGAGGGCGCCCGAACTTGCCAGGCTCCAGGCCCGCCCCGGGGCACCGCCAGACATGGCCGCCAGCCGCGCCGCATCCTCCCCCATGACGTCTGCACGGTTTTCGACAAAGCCTGCGACCTCGTCCAGGGCCAGCGGCGCGAGTGCCAGCCGCCGACACCGGGACCGCACGGTCGGCAGCAGCCGCCCCGGCGAATGCGAGACCAGGAAGATCACCCCCCGCGCGGGCGGCTCCTCAAGGGTCTTGAGGACCGCATTGGCGGCATTGGCATTCAGGTCGTCTGCGGCATCGATAATGGCCACCCGATAGGGGGCCGTGGCCGGCGACTTGGAAAAGAACTCTGACAGCTGGCGGGCATCGTCCACCGGTATGCCCTTGCGGATCTTGCCGTCCGGCCCTTCCCGCTCCAGCACCAGCAGGTCTGGATGGGACCGGACGCTGACCTGACGGGAGACGGGGTGGGCCGGGTCCACCCCCAGCACCCCGAACATGGGGGCCGCCGGAGCCCCCAGCAAACGCCGGGCCGCCCGATAGGCGAAGCTGGCCTTGCCCACGCCTTCCGGGCCGGTCAGCATCCAGGCATGGTGCAGCCGCCCTCGCGCCCGGGCCGCCTCGAAGGCCGCCTCTGCCGCCTCATGTCCGAACAGATCAAAGACATCCCGGGGATGGGGAATGGGCTCAGCCATGCCCCGCCAGCCTTCCGGACACAGCGGTCCAGATTGCCGCCTCGACCGCGTCCTGGCTTGCATCGGCGGCAATCACGACACAGCGCCCAGGCTCGCGCGCGGCGATGTCGAGAAAGCCCTGGCGCAGACGGGCGTGGAATTCGAGCCCCTTGGACTCAAACCGTTCCTCCGCCCCCACCCGGCCCGCTGCCCGCGCCAGACCCAGGGTCGGGTCCATGTCGAAGACCAGGGTCAGGTCCGGACGCACGTCTTCCAGAATGTATTGCTCCAGGGCCGCAATCAGCTCGGGCGAGGTTCCCCCCGCGGCCCCCTGATAGGCCCGGGTCGAATCTGCAAACCGGTCACAGACCACAACCGCCCCCCGGGCCAGGGCCGGGCGGATCACCCGCTCGATATGGTCCCGGCGAGAGGCATACATGAGCAGGGTTTCGGTTACCGGGCTCCACTTGTCCGCCGGGCCGTTCAGCACCAGATCGCGAATGGCCTCCGCCCCCGGCGAGCCCCCCGGCTCCCGTGTGGCCACGACCTCGCGGCCCAGGCCGGACAGGCGCGCGCCCAGCCGTCGGACCTGGGTGGACTTCCCCACCCCTTCCCCGCCTTCAAAACTGATGAACAGACCGCGTGACACGAGGGCAAGATGGCCGTTTCGCCGGGATTGTCCAGCCATGCGACCAGACCACCCACAAACATTTCACCATCCCCAGTAGAGCCCGACGAAAACCCCTGCTATAGCCGCCCTCCCGGACGGGTGGCCGAGTGGTTTAAGGCAGCGGTCTTGAAAACCGCCGTGGGTGGAAGCCCACCGTGGGTTCGAATCCCACCCCGTCCGCCA
>CANCJJ010000031.1 GCA_947378305.1 Phenylobacterium aquaticum
CCCCCCCTAAACCAGCCGCTTCCCCGCCTCATCAATCACCGTCCCCAGGTCGCGATTGTCCTCGGCCAGGATCATCTCGTTGTGCGCCTTGCCGGACGGGATCATGGGGAAGCAGTTTTCTTCCTTGGTCACCCGGCAGTCGAACAGGACGGGGCCGGGATAGGCGATCATTTCGCGGATCTTGTCGTCCAGCTCCGCCGGGGTCTCGGCCCGCAGGCCCAGGCAGCCAAAGGCCTCGGCCATCTTCACAAAGTCCGGCAGGCTTGACGAATAGGAATGCGAATACCGCTCCCCGTGCAGCAATTGCTGCCACTGGCGCACCATGCCCATCCACTCATTGTTCAGGATGAAGATCTTGATGGGCAGGTCATGCTGAATGGCGGTCGACATTTCCTGCATGGTCATCTGCACGCTGGCATCCCCGGCAATGTCGATGACCAGGGCGTCCGGATGGGCCAGCTGAACCCCCAGGGCGGCGGGCAGGCCATAGCCCATGGTGCCGAGACCCCCAGAGGTCATCCAGCGATTGGGTTCGTCAAAGTGGAAGAACTGGGCCGCCCACATCTGGTGCTGGCCCACCTCGGTCGTGATGTAGACATCATGTTCGCGGGTCAGGTCATAGAGGCGCTGGATGGCGTATTGCGGCTTGATCACCTTGTCGTCGGGGGAATAGCCGAAGGAATTCCGCGCCCGCCAGGCGGCGATCTGGCCCCACCAGTCGCTCAGTCCGGCCTTGCCGGGCAGGGGGCCACGGGCCTTCAGGGCCCCCAGCAGGTCTTCCAGAACACTGGCCGCATCGCCAATGATTCCGATGTCGGCCCGGACATTCTTCGAGATTGAGGACGCATCAATGTCGATGTGAATCTTCTTGGAGCCCGGCGCAAAGGCATCGAGCCGCCCGGTCACCCGGTCATCAAACCGCGCGCCGATACAGACCATGACATCGCAATCGTGCATGGCGTTATTGGCCTCGAAACTCCCGTGCATGCCCAACATGCCCAGCCATTGGGGATCGGACGCGGCAAAGGCTCCCAGACCCATCAGGGTCGAGGTCACGGGCGACCCGGTCAGGTGCGCCAGCTCGGTGAGCAGGGCAGAGGCGCGCGGCCCGGCATTGATCACGCCGCCCCCGGAATAGAGGATCGGACGCCGTGCCCCGGCGATCAGGGCCGCCGCCTCGGCAATCCGCGCCGGATCGCCCTTGGTCCGGGGATTGTAATTGTGCGCATGCACCACGTCCCGGGGGCCGAAATAGTCACCCCGGGTAAATTGCACATCCTTGGGAATGTCGATCACCACCGGCCCGGGGCGACCCGAGGTGGCAATGTGGAAGGCCTCGTGCAGAATGCGCGGCAGGTCGGCAATGTCCTTGACCAGATAGTTGTGCTTGGTGATCGAGCGGGTAATGCCGATGGTGTCACATTCCTGGAAGGCATCCGTCCCGATCAGATGGGTGGCCACCTGGCCCGTAATCACCACCAGGGGGATGGAATCCATCAAGGCATCGACAATCCCGGTAATGGCATTGGTGGCCCCGGGGCCAGAGGTCACCAGCACCACGCCGGGCTTGCCGGTCGAGCGGGCATAGCCTTCTGCCGCATGGGTGGCCCCCTGTTCATGGCGCACCAGAATGTGCCGCAGGCGGGGCTCATTGAAGAGGGCGTCATAGATCGGCAGGACCGCCCCGCCGGGATAGCCAAAGAGCACCTCGACACCCTGGTCGATAAAGGCCCGCACAACCATTTCGGCTCCGGTCATGGACTCGGGCTGGGCGGCGTGGGGGGCGGCGGTCTGAAGGGTCTGTTGGGTGGACATGTCTGCGAGCCTAGTTGGGGCAATAAAAAAGGCCCGCTGGGGGCCCGGACAGTAGCGACCTATTACGGCTGACCAAGGTCAGTCCGCAGCAGGCCGCCAGATAACTACGAGGGTGCGACGCATGGGTCGGCTCCAAAAACTAATGAAATACGACATGCCATGCCCTCGACGGGTCGTCAAGCCGGGGTCTTGCGCAAGAAACAACCTCTCAGGGCTCAGGGGCACGAGGTGCTGGACCCCACCAAACCTCAGGGCGAGCCGTCGTCGCGCCCCGGCTCTCCCTTACCCCGCCATCAAGGCCTCAAGCGCCCGCCACTGGCCGTCTGGGTCGACGTCGGAAATGACCGGCCAGTCCGCCATCTGCCCGCGCATCCAGGTGCCTTGCCGCTTGGCATAACGCCGGGTCTCCTGCTGGGCCGCCATCAGGGCGGCCTCCAGGCCCAGTTCACCCCGAAGGTGGGCCGCAAGCTCGCGATAGCCTACGGCCTTCAGGGCGGGCAGGCCTTGATCCAGATTGCGGGCGGCGAGGCGGGCCACCTCCGCCAGAACGCCCTGGTCCAGCATGGTGGTCAGGCGCTGATCACAGCGGTCATAGATCGCCTGTCGCGGCGGATCGAGGCGCACGGCGCGCCAGCTTCCGGGCGCAAGCCCGCCTGACGTGCCGGCCTGCCAGTCTGACAGGGCCCGCCCCGTGGCGGCAAACACCGACCAGGCCCGGACCAGTCTCTGCTGATCGCCCGGAAAAATGCGGGCTGCGGCGGCGGGATCGGGCTCCGACAGCCGGGCGCGGAAGGCCGCCTCGCCCATGTCGGCAAATTCGGCCATGGCCCCGGCGCGCATGGCGGGGGGCACGGGGGGAATCTCGGCCAGGCCTTCGGTCAGGGCCTTGAAATAGAGCCCGGTGCCGCCGACCACGACCACAGGGCGGTTCCGTCCGGCGATCTCGGCCAGGGCTGTCCTGGCGTGCGTCAGCCAGCGTCCGACCGACCAGCCCTCGGCGGCATCGGCCACGCCGATCAGGTGATGGGGCACGCCTGCGCGCTCGTCTGCACGGGGGGCGGCACTCAGAATCGGCAGGTCACGATAGATCTGCAGGGCGTCGGCCCCGACAATCTCGGCCCCTGTCGCCTGGGCCAGAGCCAGGGCCAGGGCGGACTTGCCACTTGCCGTCGGCCCGGCAATGAGCCAGATGCGGGTCATGCAACTTGCCCTTACCCTCGTCGGCCCCGACGCCGATCTCCTCCAGGCCGCCGTCGGCCGGATAGACCCAGCGCTCGCAGCCCAGGGTGCCCACGTCAAGGCTCACCTGCACCTTGGCCCCGGGGCCATGGATCTTCAGGTCGAGGCTGAGGACCTGATCGGGGTCCGGGAAATGGCCCACCACCTCCTGGCCGACCTGCCCGTCGACCTGTGCGTCCAGGCCAGGAGCGGCCGTCGCAAGGCCCTCCTGCTGGCCGACATGGATTCCACCATCATCAACTGCGAATGTCTGGATGAACTCGCTGATTTCGCCGGTCGCAAGGACGAGGTCGCCGCCATTACCGAGCGGTCCATGCGCGGCGAACTGGAATTCGAGGGGGCCTTGCGCGAGCGTGTGGCCATGCTGGCCGGTCTGCCGGTGAGCGATCTTGAGCGAGCCTACAGCGAACGGGTCCGGCTCAATCCCGGCGCGCGCACCTTTATCCGCACTGTGGCTGCCAGCGGCGCACGCTGCCTTCTGGTCTCGGGCGGGTTTGATTTCTTCACCCGCAGGGTCGCCGCCGCCGCAGGGTTTCACGAAGACCGGGCCAATCGCCTCAAGGTTGCGGACGATCGCCTGACCGGGTTTGTCGACGAGCCCATTCTCGGGCGGGAGGCCAAGCTTGCGGCCCTGACCTCCGAAGCCGCCCGGCTCGGACTTGATCTCACCCAGACCCTGGCCATTGGCGACGGGGCCAATGACCTGGCCATGATCGGGGCGGCGGGTCTGGGTCTGGCCTATCGGGCCAAGCCGGTGGTGGCCGCCCAGGCCGATGCCCGCATAGACCACGGGGACCTGACCACGGCCCTCTATTTCCAGGGCTATAGCGAGGCGGAATTTGTCCGTGACTGACGCTGCATGACCCCGTTCCCCCGTCGCCCCCAGGCTGTGATCTTCGACATGGATGGCCTGCTCTTTGATACGGAGTCTCTCTATCGCGAGGCCATGATCCTGGCGGCCCGGGACCGGGGCCACGACATGCCGCTATCCCTGTTCCTCAGCCTGATCGGTCTGCCCGGCGAGGCCAGCCGCCCGCTCTTGGTCGATCATTTCGGCACCGACTTTTCCGTGGAGGACCTCTGGGACGCCTCTGACGCGCATTTCCACGCCATGATCGAAACCCAGACCTTTCTGAAGGCGGGGGTTGTGGAATTGCTCGACCTGCTGGATGCCGCGGGCCTGCCCCGGGCCATTGCGACCTCCTCGTCCCATGCCAGCGTGACCCACCACCTCGCCCACCACGGCCTGTCCGATCGTTTCCATACAATCGTCGCGCAAGGCGACTATCCGCGCGGCAAGCCGCATCCAGACCCCTTTCTGGTCGCGGCCAAACGGCTGGGCGTGGCGCCTGAGGCCTGCCTGGCCCTGGAAGACAGCCACAACGGCATCCGCTCAGCGGCCTCTGCGGGCATGATGGCCGTCATGGTCCCGGACCTTCTCGAACCCACGGCCGAAATGGAAGGTCTCTGCCATCGCATTGTCCGCGACCTGCATGAGGTCTGCGACCTGTTGGGCAGGACGCAGGGGCTCGTCCCGGGTATGCTCCCCGACTGATCCACGAACAGCTACAGGCCACGCCCCCCATGGACCCCGCCCTCGACCGGCCCGCCCTGCTCGCCGCCCTTGACCGTATTATCGATCCGAAGACCGGGCGCGGGCTCAATGCGGCGGGTCTGGTGCGCGGCCTCATCCTGGCTCCCGGACGGGCAGGCTTCATGCTGGAAGTGCCCGCCGAGGATGTCCCCCTCTACGAGTCCGTGCGCGAGGCGGCGGAACGGCTGATCGCCGCCCTTCCGGGTGTGACCCGGGCCCAGGTGGTGCTGACCGCCGAAGCCGCCGGGCCGCCCGAGCCGCCCCTGGCCCCGGGAGTAACCCGGGTCCGCAAGGGCGCGCACCTGGCCACCGATCCCAAGGCCGAGGCCAAACCCTCCCCCGAGGCGGAGCGTCCGGCCCATGTTCGCCGGGTCAGTGCCGGGGCCAGCGGCAAGGGCGGGGTCGGCACGTCGACGGTTTCGGTAAATCGGGCTGCGGCC
>CANCJJ010000032.1 GCA_947378305.1 Phenylobacterium aquaticum
AAGGCCGGCGCTGTGGTCATCGCCTTTGATATTCACTTCACCGATACCGACGAGACCTTTGCCATCTCCGTCGAAAACGCGGTCCTGCATCATCGCAAATCAACGGGGCAGGGGCCTGTCGTGGGCCTGACCCGTGAAACCCTGATTGACCTGGTGGTCGGGGAAAAGCGTTTGGAGGACCTGGGCGACCTCGGCGAAGGACAGGCCGCCCTGGCGCGGTTCCTGCCCCTGCTGGATCGCTTTGATCTCTGGTTTGGTATTTCGGTGCCATAGGGGGGAAGTGAACAGCTTTAGGGCGGATGACTTGAGGCGCTGCTCACCCGATTTTTGCAAGCTCCCAGACTGCCCACCCGGCCAGGATGCAGAAAACCACGGACAGTGCCAGATTGATTAGGGCACCAATTAAGGATCCTCTAGCATTTGCCCTCCCGAAACGCTTCCTTTGCATCGGTTTTTCTAGCCGAAGCTGGACATAGGCAGCCCCAGCGGACCCCGTGATCGCGACTATGAGAACCCCGAGCGCAGCCAGCCATGATCGAAGCGAAATGCCGATCAGAAAGACCACCATCAAAGGCGATATCATTGCCAGGGAGGCAATCACCTTGGCCTTTCCGATAGAAGCCGTTCCAGTGGGGGCAACGCGCAATAGATCAGGGGTGTCTTCGCCGGAAATCGTCAAGGTGGCTATGTTGCTGGCGAGCTGGGTCAATAGGAACACCCCAAATCCCCCAGTCATCGGCAAAATGTAAGCGCTTCCCGCTTTTCTAAACAACATCAACATGAGCGGGACCATGTAAATCATACGCAAGGCGAGATTGAAAACCAAAGCAGGATCGCGCTGCAGGAGCTTAACCTCTTTGACCAAGACCGATTGATTGAGGGAGCTAGAGAACAGGCTGCGGATGCCGCCTCGGGGCTCCCGTGCCCCTGCAACCCTCATTCCAGCCCTCTGAAAGCCGATCAGGAAAGATTTTTGCAATCCCCAACTGGTCAAGCCAAAGACGGACAAGGCTGCTGCGACAAGCATAATGGCTCCGAAGACGTTTCCAAACGCGGCCTGGACGATCAACCCGCTGAGCCCTCGCTCGCCGACCTGATGATCTCGAAACCACGCATTAAACACCAAATATCCAGAAGACTTTCCTTCATCGGAAAAGAACTGTGCCACCTGCGTGCCGATCACAACTGCACCGCCAGACACTGCTGCTACGACCTGGATGACCGTACGCGTTACGCCTGGATTGAAAGTGCGAGCTATCGCAATACTTGCGCCAAGGCCTAGACACGATGAAATCACCGCAATAACCGACATGAGTGCAACAGCCCCCCAAAGCTGGGGGTGCCCGAGAATTAGGATCGGGATTAGTATTGGTAAAAAAATCCCAGCCTGCGAAAGGGCGACGGTGACGACAATGCGGGACAGCTTGGCACCAAGTACGAAGCGCTGAGCCACAGGTGCGCTAAGCAAAAGATCAAGGTCGCCGCTGCGATCAAGGGCCTGATAGCTTTCTACCATTGCTTGGGAGAGCCCGAAGCTCAACAAAGCCAAGGAACCCATTAAAACAATGGCTGCTGACCCTGGCGACGGGTGAATTGGTACATTTCTGAAGTTGTGGGCGACAACTGCACCCAATGCCCAAAAACCAGCGAATATGGCCAGGCCAAGTGACCATTGCCATTTTTTTAACGTGTCGCGGGTTCGCCAACTTAGACGAAGTTCGTGGGCAAGCAGGCCGAAAAAGGTTGCGGGTGAAAGAGTTGCCCTCATTGCGCCGCAGCCCGCCGGTCGGGCTTTCCCGTCAGGCGAATGAAAGTATCCTCCAGGGTCATATCCTCGGGACCTGCGAGCGCGCGCAGCTCGGCCTGGGTTCCCTCTGCTAATAGCTTGCCGCCGGAGATAATGCCGATACGATCTGCCAGCCTCTCGGCGACCTCTAGGATGTGGGTGGTGATGATCACTGTCGCACCAGCTTCCACCTGGGCACGAAGCGCATCCTTAACTGCACGGGCCATGTTTGCATCCAGGCCGGTCAGGGGTTCGTCCAAGACCAAGAGTTGGGGGTGATGGATGAGCGCGCCCGCTAGCGCGACCTTCTGTTTCATGCCTCGGGAAAAGCCTTCACATCGCGTGTTGCGATGGTCCCACAATTCCAGCCAGCGCATAAGCCTTTCAGCATCTGCCGCCGCCCTGGCTGGCTCCACCCGCCATAGTCCCGCGACAAAGGCGAGATATTCGCTGGGGGTTAGCTTGTCATAAATCATCGGCTCGTCTGGCAGCCAGGCGGTGATCGCCTTCGCCGCCGTCGGGTCACGACGTGTATCATGGCCAAAGATTTCAATGCGTCCCTGGTCTGCTGCCAGCAATCCCACAACGATACGCAGGGTTGTGGTCTTTCCCGATCCATTTGGGCCTAAGAGAGCATAGAGCTGTCCCTTTGGAATGGAGAGCGAGAGGTCCTTGATAACCGGATCGCTGAATGACTTGCAGAGCCCTTCAATCCGAAGTGCATATGTCTCCGCCATACCCCACCTCTCTAGCTATTATTTTTAAGAGGTAGCCACATATCCGGCGTAGGTCCAGAGCGAACGCACCCTGTGTTCGGCGCTGGCCCTGGTAATGCCCTTGCTGGATCGCGTCGATTTATGGTTTGGTGACTTATTGTCATCAGAGGGCAGGGGTCTGTGACGCGCCTCGTCTATCTTGCCTTTCCGACTGGAGAGATTTCCGGCGGACAGAAGATGATCCTGCGTCATGTCGAGACCCTGTGCGCCTTGGGGTTTGACGCGACCTGCTGGATCGCTCCCACAAATACCCTGCCAACCTGGTTTTCACATAGTGCGCCAATTGAGCAGGGAAACGCCTTCAGGTCTGGCGACATATTGATTCTGCCGGACGATGCCCCAAATGCCATACGCACCGCCGCCGGATTGCCGCAGAGGTCGATCATCTTCTGCCAGAACCAGTTTTCCCTCGCAGGGATCGGGCTCCAGGGACTGAAATCCTTTCCGAAGGACCGCGTGCCTGATTTTATGACGGTTGGCTCCACGGCGGCCGCGACCATCCGGCGGCTCTACCCCGAGGCGGGGCTGAAAATCGTGCCGTGCTTTGCGGATGAGCGGGTGTTTCGGCCAGGTGCCCTGCGGCAAGACGCCATCGTCTACTCCCCAAGGAAGCGCCCCCTGGAGGCCCGGGCGATCAAGGCCCTGTTCCAGAGTTATCACCCCAGACATGCCCATATTCCTTGGATCGAACTTGCCGGGGCCAGGGAAGCCGAAGTCGCCCAGGCCTTTGGCCAATCGACCCTCCATCTCAGCCTGAGCCGACTGGAATCCATTGGCATGACACCGCTTGAGGCCATGGCCTGCGGTGCCGTGTGTGCAGGCTTTACCGGCATAGGCGGGCGAGACTTTGCGACGCCCGACAACGGTTTCTGGGTCGCGGAAGACGACTGTGAGGCCGCCGCCGATGCCCTGGCCAGGGCCGCCGATCTGGTGATGTCGTGCGGAGAGGACCTGGAGACAATGCGCGCCGCCGGGCGGGACACTGCAGAGCAATGGTCTTACGCAGCCTTTCGGGTCGCGCTGGAGGCCGCGTGGATGGATTGGGCTCCGGAGGCGCGGGGATAGGCCGTCCGAACCGTTTTTGAGGTATTTGAGATAATTCGCCTAAGTAATATTATCGGAAATATGAAGTCCGGTAGCTGTATGAAATGCTCCGGGCGTCCATCCAATCCTCAGTTCGCAAGTTTAGCCGATGCCAACCGGTCCCTTACGACTTCAGCCTCCTGTGACAAAAACTCGCAGCGTTGATCTGTGGTCATATAGGGCCCGTGAAGTCCCAGCAGACGCGTGATGGGGCCATTGGTTTGATACATGCGGCGAATAGCCCGGGTGGCGGCGGTCGGGTCATAGCCAGCCTGCGCCATCAACAGAAGCCCGAGTTTGTCAGCCTCCACCTCGGCTGGCCCCCGAAAGGCGTCATCTTCCATTTGCGCCTCCTTGCCGGGTCCTGAATGTTCGAGAATAACGTGGGCCAGTTCATGGCCTAATACAAAGGCGAGTTCGTCATCGTCCTGCAACAGGGAGTCCAGCCCGGCGTAAACTTCGATCTGGGAACCGAAGGTCGAGGCCCTCGCCTGTTTGCGAGCAATCAAGACGACATGCGCTGCGCATGCTGTTTGCGCCCTCAACTGGACAGATCGAAGCGTTCCGCTGGTCTGTATGTCAACTTGCATGATGTCCATGCCTTGTGCCGCCTGAAAGGCATCCCAAAACGCCTGGCGTGAAGTCGCTGCCGGTGTGGCCTCGACCGACCAATGGGCACCATTCACCGCGATTATGCGGTCACCTTCATGCAATCCAGCTTTTGCGGCGGCACCGTCCCGAACAACGGTCAGGGCGGTCGGCAGGTCTCCAAGACCGAGGGTCTCGGCCAGGGCTGCCCGCGTCGCAGGCCGGACGTCATCATTAATGCGTGCAATCTCAAACCCGTAGTTGAACATTTTACGGGGACAGGACGCGACATTCGCCGTCTGAAGCGTTTGCATGATGCGGGACAAACGCAGGATAATCTGGTGCGAGATGCGGATGGACTCCGGGGAGTCTACAACGCTAGCGGCCCGGGCAAGGCCGGGCGCGCCAAATGACAGCAGGATCAGGACGGCGAAGATATGGAACCGCTTGATCACGTAATCTCTCCTGAGAATTATTTGCCCGGGTATTTATAAAAAGCCGACGAAGACGGCGGAACCATGACCATCCCGCCAATTCGACCCTAGCCCCAAATATGAACCCCGTTAATCCAGCGAATGTATAGCCATACCCACTTGGCCTTGCGCCAACGACTTCCTAGACTGGCACCACCCACAACCCGCGAGGACGTCACGTGAGAGCTCTGCCGAAGGCTTGTATCATTGGGGCTGGATGCTCCGGGTTTACGACGGCCAAGCGTCTGAAGGACCTCGGGATTCCCTATGACTGTTTCGAATCCTCGGATGAGGTCGGCGGGAATTGGTATTACAA
>CANCJJ010000033.1 GCA_947378305.1 Phenylobacterium aquaticum
TCTCGGGATTGGCGGGATAACACCCGTTCGCCGGATCCTGTGACAAAGGCCTGAGGGCGGGTTGGCAGCGCCACCCCCAACGAGGAACCTTCAGGGGGCACACGCCTAGAGTTCAAAAAAATTCTAGGTAATTCAGCGCCTAATGGCGGAGAGAGAGGGATTCGAACCCTCGTTACGGTTTCCCGTAAACACGCTTTCCAAGCGTGCGCGATCGACCACTCCGCCACCTCTCCGTGGTCCGGCGGGGGGCGCTGCCCATCACCGAAGCGGCGCAATATACTCAGGACGACCGCCGGAGCAAGCGCCTTGGGACATATGGGTGCAATCAGGTGCAAGTCAGGCTAGACTGGCGCTCCGCTCCCGCCCTTTTGGAGGCTCCAACATGTTCTCTGCCCGCAAGGTCCTGGACCTGCCGACCGCCGCCGAGGCCCTGCCCGGCCGCCCTGTTTCCCTGCCCACTGCCGAGACCCATTTCGTCAATGGCCGGCCGCTGAAGGGTCCCTATCCTGAGGGCCTGGTAGTGGCCATGTTTGCCATGGGCTGTTTCTGGGGCGTCGAGCGCAAGTTCTGGCAGGTGCCGGGCGTCTATGTCACCGCCGTGGGCTATGCCGCAGGCCTGACCCCCAACCCCACCTATGAGGAGGTCTGCTCGGGTCGTACCGGCCATACCGAGGCGGTCCTGGTGGTGTTTGATCCCGGGGTCATCAGCTATGACGGCCTGCTCAAGGTCTTCTGGGAGGGGCATGACCCGACCCAGGGCATGCGCCAGGGCAATGACATGGGCACCCAGTACCGCTCGGGCATCTATACCTATGATGCCACCCAGGCCGCCGCCGCAGAGGCCAGCCGCGCGGCCTATCAACCGGCCCTGTCGGCCAAGGGTTATGGGGCGATCACCAGCGAGATTTCGCCCGCCCCGGTCTTCTATTTCGCTGAGGACTATCACCAGCAGTATCTGGCCAAGAACCCCAATGGCTATTGCGGCATAGGCGGCACGGGGGTGACCTGTCCCATCGGGCTGGGCCTCGAGGCTTGACGCCGGAGGCCTTCGAGGCCGCCGCCCTCGCCCTGCCCGCGACCTCGCGGGTGGTCCAGTGGGGCGGGGCAAGTGTTTACAAGGTGGGCGACCGGATCTTTGCCATTGCCGGGCTGGGCGGAGCGATGTCGCTGAAGGTCACGGACATTGCCTATGCGGTCCTGACCGAGACCGGGGCCGCGCGTCCGGCCCCCTATCTGGCCCGGGCCAAATGGGTGGCCTTTGACGATCTGGCGGGGCTTGAGGATGGCGAGGTTAGCGACTGGCTGGTCACGGCCCACGCCCTGGTCAGCGCCCGAATGACGGCCAGGCAACGCCGGGACCTGGGCCTGAAGCCCGGTCTCTAGTCTTCCGCGATCAGGCTGTGCTGGTTGGTATTGCGCAGGCTCAGCGCCACCAGGAAGGCCACCGCCATGAGGCCCGCCACATAGATGTAGAAGCCGCTTTCCATGTGGGCCTGCTTGAACCACAGAGCGACATATTCCGCCGAGCCGCCAAAGATCGAATTGGCCAGGGCATAGGGCAGAGCCACCCCCAGAGCCCGCACATGGGCGGGAAACAACTCGGCCTTCAGCACGGCATTGACCGCGGTATAGCCCGACAGGAAGAGCAGGAGGATTACCACCATGAGCAGGGCCAGACCGGCGCTATGGGTCTGGGCAATGGCCGACATGATCGGGAAGGTCGCCAGGGTTCCTGCGGCAAAGGCAAAGATCAGGGTGGTCTTGCGGCCGATCCGGTCCGACACCGCCCCGAAAACCGGCTGGATCAACATGTAGATCAACAAGGACGCGGCGCTGATGGCCGTGGCCGTATCCTTGGAAAAGCCCGAGGTATTGACCAGGAATTTCTGCATGTAGGTCGTGTAGGCATAGAAGGCCAGCGAACCTGCAGAGGTCAGGACAAAAATGGTCGCGGTCTCGCGCGGAAAGCGGGTGAACAAGAGCATGGCCCGCGACCGCTCCGCCCCTGCGGCCTTGGCGGCCAGGAAGGAGGGGCTTTCCTCCAGTCCCATGCGAATGAAGAAGACCACGATGGCCAGCAAGGCCCCGATGACAAAGGGTATGCGCCAGCCCCAGCTTTCCAGGGCAGAGGTCGGCAAGGCGTGTTGCAGGACGATCAGAACCGCCAGGGCGGTCAGCTGGCCCATGATCAGGGTCATGAACTGAAAGCTCGACCAGAATCCGCGCCGCTTGCGACCGGCCATTTCCGACATATAGGTCGCGCTGGCCCCATATTCACCGCCCAGGGACAGCCCCTGAACCAGACGGGCCAGGACCAGGCAGATCGGCGCAAAACTGCCCCAGACGCTATAGTCAGGCAGGATGGCGATGGCAAAGGAGCCCGTGCACATCATGGCCACAGACAGGGTGAGCGCCGCCCGGCGTCCGGCCCGGTCGGCATAGAGCCCCGTCAGCCAGGCCCCCAGGGGACGGGCCAGAAATCCCACCCAAAAGACCGCCGCCGCCTGGAGCAACTGGGCCGTCTGGTCGCCCTTGGGGAAGAAGTGCTTGGCGAAATAAAGCGCGAAGGACGAATAGGTGAACCAGTCATACCATTCGACCAGATTGCCCGCCGACCCGCCCAATATGGCTCTGGCCCGGGCAAAGGGGGTCAATCCGGGAGTCATGGCCTCAGCGGAAGGTTCACCGCCAGATTCGGTCGCTGTCATCTTTCCCCCGGTCACAGCCCCAGGGGGGCCGAACTTCAGTCTGCGTAGTCCGCCGTATGCATGGCCGAATCAGACGCCTTGACCTTCAGCTTATACAGAAGACCGATAAACGCCCCCTTGATCCGAGGGAGAAGGACCATACTCACAACGGTCAGCGGTATCAGGGTGGCGGGCACGACATAGGCCGCCGGGGCCTGCCAGATGATCGGGAAGAACAGCAGGGGGGCCACCACAAAATGCCCGACCAGCAGAATGGTGAAATAGGCCGGGCCGTCGTCCGCAGGATACTGGGCCATGTCCAGCCCACACGCTTCACAGACCGGGGAAACCTTCAGGTATTTCCAGAAAACCCGCCCCTCGCCACACTTCGGACAGCGCCCGACAAAACCGCGGGACAGGGCTTTGCTAAGGGTCGGGGTCTGGGTCATGG